>JAYRMU010000084.1:0-66748 GCA_041912555.1 Thermoanaerobaculia bacterium | reverse complement strand
GCCGTGCTTCGCACGGCGCACCCTACTGCTGAGGGTCTGCCTTCGGTGGTCGGGGTCTCGGAGGGAGAGGGGGTAAGAGAGTGTGGCGATGAGTCGCCGTTCAACCGGTCGCGCCCCTCTTCAAACCCTCGCCCCCCGAAGGGGGAGAGGGTCAGGGAGAGGGGGGGTCCCCGCAGGTCGACGAGGTCGCTTCGTCCGCCTCGTCCTCTCGCTCTGAGCGGTCGAGGCTGAGGCCCGCTTCCGTCACTCGCCCGGTCGCGGGCGACGCGATGACTCCCCCGGCCGGGCGTATCAAAATCGCGAGACTTCGGATCGGAGCTGCATAATGGCCCCTCGCGAAGGTCCGTGTCGCATCACGATCGAAAACCCGACAAAGGAGCCAATGCCATGAACCGAGTCCCCGATTCCGAACTGGTCCTCGTTCCCGGAGGTTCGCTGATCACCGCCACGCCGGAGGAGGGGCGCGCGCTCGCGCTCACCATGGTTCGCCACACGGTCCACAACATCCAGCCCGACCTCGACGTGCTCAAGGGCGGCCGGCCCAACTACGCGGCGAACCCCGAGAGCCTGATCGCCGCGACGCAGGTCGTCGCCATCGAGTTCCAGACGATCGCCGCGGCCAACGGCTACTGGCGGCGCGGATAGGAGAAGGACCATGACGCCGGTCGAGGTCGAGCTGCGCGAAGCCGTCGAGGCCGCGACGCCGCGTCTGCTCGCCCTGTCGGACGAGGCGGCTGCCGCGGCGCCGTCGCCGGGAAAGTGGTGCCCGAAGGAGGTCGTCGGCCACCTCATCGACTCGGCCTCGAACAACCACCAGCGTTTCGTGCGCGCGCGGTTCACGGACGACCTGGTGTTCCCGGGATACGAGCAGGAGTCGTGGGTCGCGGCGCAGCGGTACCGGTCGGCGCCGTGGGCGGAGCTCGTCGGGCTCTGGCGCCTCTTCAACCTGCACCTTTCTCGGGCGATCGAGGCGATCCCGCCGTCCGTTCGCCAGGCGCCGCGGCTCCGCCACAACCTCCACGAGCTCGCCTGGAAGCCGGTCCCCGCGGACCAGCCGGCGACGCTCGAGTACTTCCTCCGCGACTACGTCGGCCATCTCCGGCACCATCTCGGACAGATCCCCGGAGTCCGGTGAGCTTGCCGGCGTGTTGAGAGCCGGAGCCTGCCTCCTCACGCTCTGGAGCGGCGTGAACCTGTGTCTGGCCGCCGCCATCCTCGTCGCTCTCGTCGGCTTTCACCGCAATGCCCCGGCCCTGACGATCCTGATGGACGAAGCCTCCGTGCGCCGCCTCGACCCGAACGCGATCGCGACGGTCAACGCGCTCGCCGTGTTCGGCAACGCCTGCGCCGCGGCGTTCTGCGTGCTGATGCTCTTCCTCGTCTGGTCGGGAGTGGCGGCGGGGCGCCGCGCGGCGTTCTGGGTGCTCGCGGGAACCTCCGGAGCGCTGCAGGCGTTCGGCTTCGCCAGCGACGCGATGCTCCGGGGACACGACACCGGGTTGAACGTCCTCTCCTCGGCGGTGCTCCTGGCCGGCCTCGTCCTCTGCGGCGTCGGCCTTCGAGGAAGGCGGCTGCGCCACCAATAAAAAAAGATCCCGTCGCCACTGGGGCGACGGGATGGAGGAGGGGAACCGCTTGGAGAAGAGGAGCCGCTTGGGAGTTACTCGCAAATGACGGAAATGATGGCGTCGTGGGCGTCCGGGGTGCTGCCCCCGGCGATGGCGACCTTGAAGTCGAAGAGGTTGCCGGCGGAGACCGCGACCGACGCGGTGGCCGTGCAGGACCGGGAGGCCGCGAAGATCGTGCAGCTCAGGGGCTGATCGGTGAAATCCGACGTCGAGGTCGACTCCCCTGTTTCGGTGAACGTGGTTCCCTTGCGCAGGGTGTACGTCTCCGTACCGCCGAAGTTGGAGTTGACGTAGACCATCATCGACGTCATGGTGCAGGCCCTCGGGCTCAGCGCCACGGCCTCCCCCTGCTCGCTCGACTGTGTCGAGGTCGAGATGGGGCTCATGTACCGGGTTGACGAGACGCCGTCGAGGTGGTGGAAGGACTGGTACTGGAACAGAGCGGGCCCGGCAGGCCCCTGCGGGCCAGGCTGACCGTCGGATCCCGGCGTGCCGGGCTCGCCCGGAGCGCCGTCGGCGCCCGGGGTTCCCGGCTCGCCCGCGAGCGCGAGGATCCCCCACTCCGTCGGGCTGGAGTCGGGCTGGTGCCCCGCGTTCGCGTCGATGAGAGAGATGTAGCTCGATCCCCCGAAGGACACCGCGTCGCCCGCCCCGTAAGAGGTCTCGCTCAGCCACGAGCCCTTGAAAGCGATGGGAGGTCCCTGGAGACCCTGGGCTCCCGGTTCGCCCTGGGAGCCGGCCGGTCCCGGAAGCCCCGCGGGGCCCTGCAGACCCGTTGCGCCGGGAAGACCTTCCGGACCCTGGACACCAGCCGCGCCGTCGGCGCCCTTCTGCGCAAGCAAAGCCCACTGCGAGGGGCTGACGTCGGGAGAGTTCTCCGCGTTGTCATCGACGAGCGAGAGATACGTCGACCCGTTGAAAGAGACCGCGTCCCCCGTCGAGAAGGGATGGTCGTGAACCCAGATTCCGATGAAGATCACGCCCGAGCGGCCGCGCTCACCCTGATCGCCCTTCGGTCCGGCGGGACCCTGTTCTCCCGTCGCACCCGGTGCGCCCTGCGGACCCTGAGGACCGATCGGCCCCTGCGGACCGACCTCGCCCGGCGCGCCCTTCTGGGCGAGCATCGCCCACTGCGACGGGCTCGTCGCCGGATCGGCGTCCACGTTGTCGGCGATCAGAGAGATGTAGCTCGATCCGTTGTAAGTGATGACGTCCCCGATCGCGTACGGGGTTTCGACGTCCCACGAGTTGCGGTACGTCATCCCCGCCGGGCCCGCGGGCCCCGTGTCGCCCTTCGGTCCGACAGTGCCTGCCTCGCCCGGAGAACCTGTGTCGCCCTTGGGACCCGTTGGACCCACCGCGCCCTCCGGGCCCCGAAGTCCCATCGGACCCTGATCGCCCGTCAGCCCGATCGGCCCCTGCGGACCGACCTCGCCCGGCGCGCCCTTCTGGGCGAGCATCGCCCACTGCGACGGGCTCGTCGCCGGATCGCTGTCCACGTTGTCGGCGATCAGAGAGATGTAGCTCGATCCGTTGTAAGTGATGACGTCGCCGATCGCGTACGGGGTTTCGCCGTCCCAGGAATTGCGGTAGGTCATCCCCGCCTCGCCCGCGGGACCCGTGTCTCCCTTCGGTCCGGCAGGGCCCGTCGCGCCCGGCTCACCGGCCGCGCCCGGCGAACCCGGGTCGCCCTTGGCTCCCGTCAATCCGATCGGCCCCTGCGGACCGGCGACTCCCGGAACACCCTGCGGCCCCGGGGGGCCGGCAATCGCGGAGGTCGCGTTCACGGTCAGGACGCCGCCCGACGAGTCGATCGTCACGTTGTCGCCAGGCACGACGAACAGGTCGCCCGACAGCCCGTTGATCGTGGTGACCAGCGGCCCGCCGTAGTAGCCGTTGATGTCGATGATCAGGTCGGTCACCGCTCCCGAAACCTCCGTCGTGATCTCGCCGCCCGTGCCCAGGCCGACGACCGCGTTGTTGGCGACGATCTGGCCGGCGACGTAGTTCAAGGTCGAAGTCCCGGGGCGGCCGCCGCCCTTCGGATACGGGACGAGGTAGCCGAGGCCCTGCGTGCGGACGACGGTGAAGTTGAACGACACCGCGGCGGCATCCGGCGGAACGCCGCACTGGCCCCCGACGGGAAAGTCCCGCGCGACACCGGGCGACATGGACGGCGGCCCGAAGGCCCCGCCGAAGCCGTTGCCGCGGGTGTCGGCGAGCCGGCACGGCGCCAGCGCCACGAAGGGCGCCGTCCGCGCGAAGGTGGCGCCGTCGCCCTCTTTCGTGGCGACGGTGGCCGCGCGCTGCACGGTCCACGTCGCGGGAGCGACCCAGTTGTCGATCTTCGACTCGCGCTCGGGCTTTTCCGCGAGCGCCACGCCGGGCCAGGGCGCGAGCAGAAGCCACGGGAGAAGAGCCCTGAGGACGCGTGCCATACGAGACTCCTTCGTTTTGCCCGGCGACATGCGCGAGCGGTCGTCTCCTCTCAAGGGCAACCGCCGTGCCACGGGGCACCTCGGCTCAACTGTTGACAGGAAGCCTGTTAGCCGCCCGCGACCTCGGCCTGGGGCGCCGAGCCGCGGCCGTCGTCAAAAATCTGGAACCAGCTTTGTGGGGATTCTTTGACGCGGCGACGAACGTCGCCGGTCCGATCAGGCGGCCGGCCTGGAGTCGAGGACCTCTCGGACCTTCCGCGCGAGCTGCTCGGGTCGGAAGGGCTTCTGGAGCACGGCCGTGCCCTCCGCGGCGCCCGACCTCAACGACTCGTCGGGCGTATAGCCGGTCATGAACAGGACCTTCAGGTTCGGCCGGGACTCGCGAAGCCGGCCGGCAAGGGTGCGGCCGTCCATGTGGGGCATCACGACGTCCGTCAGCACGAGCGCGACGCGGTCGGCTTCCGCGTCGCCCATGCGGGCGATGGCCTCCCGGGGGTCGGACAGCGGGATCACGTGGTAGCCGAAGTCTTCGAGCAGCCTTCCGACGACGTTGCGAACCCCGTCCTCGTCCTCGACGAGAAGAATCGTCTCCGTTCCTCTCGGCACCGTCGGCTCCGCCGGCGCGGCGTCCGGCGACGTCGCCGTCTCGCGCACGCGGGGCAGGTAGATGCGAAACGTCGTCCCCCGCCCGAGCTCCGTGTCGGCGTAGATGCCTCCCCCGCTCTGCTTCACGATGCCGTACACCGTCGCGAGGCCGAGCCCGGTTCCCTTGCCCTTCTCCTTCGTCGTGAAGAAGGGCTCGAAGATGTGGGCGATGACCTCCGGCGGGATCCCCGTTCCGGTGTCGCTGACCGAGAGCAGGACGTACTCCCCCGGCGTCATGCCCGGCATCGAGCGCACGGCCTTCTCGTCGACGGTCGCGTTGGCCGTCTCGATTTCGATCCGGCCGCCGCCCGGCATCGCGTCGCGCGCGTTGACGGCGAGGTTGAGCAGGATCTGCTCGATCTGGCCGGGATCGGCGACGACCGTTCCGAGATCCGCGGCCGACGACGTCGAGAGAACGACGTCCTCGCCGATCACGCGGCGCAGCATCTTCTCGAGGTCCGCGACGACGGTCGCGAGGCTCAGAGGCCGGGGTTGCAGGACCTGTCGGCGGCCGAACGCGAGGAGCTGCTGGGTCAGCGCGGCCGCCCGCTTGGACGCCGCTTCGATCTCCGTCAGCGCCATGCCGGGCCGCGAGTCCCGCGCCGCGTCGCGCAGCAGCAGCGAGGTATAGCCGGAGATGACCGTCAGGAGGAAGTTGAAGTCGTGCGCAACGCCACCCGCGAGGCGCCCGATCGCCTCCATCTTCTGCGACTGCTGGAACTGCGCCTCGAGCGACTTGCGGGCCGTGATGTCCTCCTTGACGGCCAGGAAGTGGGTGATCTTGCCGCGCTCGTCCATGATCGGCGAGATCGAGGCGTCCTCCCAGAAGAGCTCTCCGTTCTTCTTCCGGTTGTGGAGCTCGCCGCGCCACTCGCGCCCGGCCGTGATCGTCTCCCAGAGCGCGCGGTAGAGCTCCGGGGGCGACTCGCCCGACTTGAGGACGCGGGGATTCTTCCCGAGGACCTCTTCGCGCGCGTACCCGGTGATCTCCGTGAACTTCGGGTTGACGTAGTCGATGTCTCCCTGGAGGTTCGTGATGACGATCGAAACCGGGCTTTGCTCGACGGCGCGCGAGAGCTTCCTCAGCTCGCCGTCCCGGGCGCGCCGCGCCGTGATGTTCTCGGCGATGCACAGGACGGCCCTTCGCCCGCCCGCCAGCTCGATCCGGGCGGCGGAAAGGCTGATGTCCACGAGAGATCCGTCCTTGCAGTGGCGCCCGGTCAGCTCGAGGCCCGCGAACTCCTCTCCGCCCAGGACGCGGTCCTTCAGGTCGACGAGCTGCGCGCGCCTTTCGTTGGAAGAAGCGGGAAGGACCTTGCCCCGGACCTCCGACGCCGTCCACCCGAACAGGCGTTCCGTCGCGGCGTTCCAGAGCCCGACCACCCCCTCCTCGTCGACGGTGAAGATGGCCAGCGGCGACGCCTCGATGAGGGCAGCGAGCGTGGCCGACGTACGGCGCAGCTCCTCGAGGGCCGCGTGCCTCTCCGTGACGTCGCGGGCGATGCCCTCGATGGCCACGAGCTCTCCCTTTTCGCCGAAGATCGGCTGGCGCCGATATTCCGCCTGGATCGTGCGCCCCTCGCGGTGCTTCACAGGCATCACGGCCGGCTCCCCCCAGGGCATGAGGAGCGGGTCGTTGAGCCGCTCGAAACCGCCAGGCTCCATGAGCTCCTGCATGAGGAAGGGATTGGAATAGAAGTCGGATGGCGTATAGCCGATCAGTTTGGAGACCGCCGGGCTCACGTACTCGTAAGCGGGCGAGGGCAGCAGCCGGCGGCGATAGATCACGTCGGGGAGGTTTTCGGCCAGCCGGCGGAAGCGCAGCTCGCTCTCGATCAGGCTCTTGCGGTCGGCGATGCTTCGAAGCGCGAACCCGAGATCGTTCGCGAGCTCTTCGACGACGCCGATCATCTCGCTGTCGAAGTGTCCCGCGACGCCGGAATACAGGCCCAGGACTCCGATCACCTCGCCATCGCCCCGGATCGGGCTGACGGCCCGCGCCGCGTAGCCGCGGTCGAGCGCCGGCCCCCGTGCCGAGAAGGTCGCGTCGGCCGCCGTGTCGTTCACGAACACCGTGCGGCCCTCGCGCATGGCCGCGGCCGCTGGGCCCTGCCCGAGGGGCGTCAGGTCGGCGCGCACCTCCAGCTCGTCGAAGTAGCCGTCCACGGCGCCCGCCGAGGCGGCGGGGACGATGGTGCCCGACTCCCGGTCCGCCAGGCCGACCCACGCCATCCGTAAGCCTCCGGTGGACACCGCGATCGTGCACGCCTTCTCGAGAAGGTCCGCACGGTCCCGCGCCCTCGTCATGAGCTCGTGGATCTGGTTGGACATCTTGAGAATCCGGACGAGCGCCTCGATCCTCTGCTCGGCGGCATGCCGCCCGGTCAGGTCGCGCACGATGACGACCCGGCTGTCGTCGATCTCGTGCTCGAAACGGCTGACGCTGACCTCCACGGGCACCTTCGTCCCGTCGCGCCGCAGGTGCTTCGTCGTGAAGATGCCTCTCCCCGTGCGCTCGAACTCCTCGATCTGCTCCGAGGCGACGGCTCGCTCCTCGACCGGCCGGAGGTCGTCGATGGCGTGGAGACCGACGAGCTCTCCGGGCCCGTACCCGTAAAATTCCTCGGCCCGGCGATTCGCGCTGCGAATGCGCAAGTCCGATCCGATGAAAAAGATCGGGTCGCTCGCGCGGTCGAGAAGCATGGCGAAGCGGGCCTGGCTCCCGGCGATCCGGGTTTCGAAGGAAGCCCGGCTGCCCCGCCAGAGGCCCCAAACGACGCCTCCCAGCCCCAGGACGACCGCCGCCAGGATGACGAGCTGGTCCCGGACGGCGTGGCGAAACGGCTCGAGCGCTTCCTCGCGATCCACCTTCACGACCAGGCCCCACGCGGTCTGCGGCACGTGTCTCGTCGCGGCGAAGACGGGCTTCCCGCGATAGTCGTTGAACTCGCCGAAGAGCTCGCGCCCTTCGACCGCGGGGACGGCGGCCAGGCCGGGCGTCGAACGTGGGAGGCGGAAGCTCAGGAGCTCCGAGGACCAGTGGCGGAGGGGTCCGATGAAGACAATGTCGCCGCCCTCGGCGCGCGCGATCAGCGTCTCGCCCGATTCGGTCCTCAGCGGCTCGGAGCGAAGGAGGGGAAAGAGAAACGACTCGGGGTCCGAGGAGAACACGATGGAACCGATGACGGGCCCTTCTTTTGAGCCGCTCGCCCGGACCGGGGCGCCGAAGTACGTCCGGATCAGCCCTTCCCGCGAGCGTTCGATCTCCGCCACGGGGCGTCCCATTCGAATCCGCGTTGCGAGCCTCTGGAGGTCGTCCGCGTCCGGCACCGGGTCCGCGCCGCCCGACACGAGGACGTGGCCGTCCACATCGAGGAGCCACCCGCCGCTGAAGCGCTCCGAGGTCACGATGCCGGAAAGGACCGGGATCAGGTGCTCGCGGTCCGTGGCCCCATCGCCCCTCGCGACGCTGGCCGCGATGGCGCGCGTGGTCGGGAACGAGGCCGCCGACTCCGCGTCGGCCAGGCTCGCCGTGACCCAGCGCGAAATCGCGATGGTCCGGTCGTCCGCCATGCTCATCAGGCGCCCGCGCCAGAGCTCCAGCGAAGATGTCCGTTCGCCGGACACGTGCACGACAGAGAGATAGACGAGCCCGGCCAGGACCAGGACGGCGGCCACGCCGGCGGCCACCCGCGCGCGCCGCGGGTCGGAGGACTTGCTCGAGACCTTTACTGACGTCATCGCCCGGGCGAGTGTTCGCCTCGTGTCTGGACAGTCGCAAGGGTAGCTTCGGCCGGGGATTCCCCGCTAATGCAATTGACTCAGTCTCTTCCGGCCGCCGCCGGGAAAACCCGCCGGTAATCGGGCGGCCCGGGGACCCGTAGTATGGACTGTAGGTCCGCCATGCGTCCGACCGGAAGACCTGTCGGAAAGGCCGGGATGGCGGTCCTGGGGGCCCCCCGGCATGCGCCCCGACCGGCAGGCGCGCCCATTGCAAAGGCGGAAGCGATGAACCCGAACCTCTCTGAACCGCGGCCGAACGGGCTTCCCGAGCCGGAGCCGGCCGATTCCGCGGTCCGGCCGCCGCGGCGCCGGTGGGTCTGGGCTGCGGGGGCGGCGGCCCTCCTGGTGGCGCTCCTGCTGGTCGCGCGCGGCTCCCGCAAGCCGGCGGACGCAGGACGCGGAACGACCGGGCCGGGGCGCGGGCAGGCGGCCTCCCGCCCGGTGCCCGTCCTCACGGCCGTGGCCCGCCAGGGGGACCTCGGCGAATACCTCACCGGCCTCGGAACCGTGACCCCGCTCGCCACCGTGACGGTGCGCGGCCGGGTGGACGGCCAGCTCATGAGCGTCAACTTCAAGGAAGGCCAGCTCGTCCGGCAGGGCGACCTGCTGGCGGAGATCGACCCGAGGCCCTTCGAGGTCCAGCTGACCCAGGCCGAGGGCCAGCTCGCCAAGGACCAGGCGGCGCTCGCCAACGCGAAACTCGACCTCGAACGGTACAAGACGCTCATCGCCCAGGACGCGATCCCCCGCCAGCAGCTCGACACGCAGGCGGCGATGGTCGACCAGGACGCCGCGGCCATCAAGACCGACGAGGGTCAGATCGCCTCCGCGAAGCTGAACCTGACGTACAGCCGCGTCACCGCCCCGATCAGCGGGCGGATCGGACTGCGCCTCGTGGACGTCGGCAACGTCGTGCACGCCAACGATCCGAACGGCCTCATCGTCATCACGCAGCTCGAGCCCATCAACGTCCTGTTCACGATCCCGGCCGACCGCCTCCCCCAGGTCCTCGCTCCGTTCCGGGCCGGCAGGACGCTCACGGTCGACGCGTACGACCGGGACCTGAAGAAGAAGCTCGCCACCGGAACGCTCGCGTCCGTGGACAACCAGGTGGACGCGACGACCGGCACCGTCCGCATGAAGGGCCTCTTTCCCAACACCGACGGGGCGCTCTTCCCGAACCAGTTCGTCAACGCGCGCCTGCTCGTGAACACCCTCACGGGAGCGATCCTCGTCCCTGCCGCGGCGATCCAGCGCAGCCCCCAGTCCGCGTTCGTGTGGGTCGTGAAGCCCGACGCGACGGTCGCGATGCGCGACGTCGAGGTGAAGCTGACCGAGGGCGACACGGTCGCCGTCTCGGGGATCTCGGCCGGAGAGGCCGTCGTCGTGGACGGCGTGGACAAGCTCCAGCAGGGCTCGAAGGTCGCGGTCGGGGGAACCGGCGGCGCCGGGCGGGGCCCGGCCGGAGCGGCGCCGGACGCGGCGGGACGCAAGCACACGCCGTGAACCCGTCCCGCCCCTTCATCCTCCGGCCGGTCGCGACGTCCCTCTTCATGGCGGGCCTGCTGATCGCGGGAGCGATCGGGTTCAAGCAGCTGCCCGTCTCCGCGCTGCCCCAGGTGGACTACCCGACGATCCAGATCGTCACGTTCTACCCGGGCGCGAGCCCGGACGTCATGGCCTCGGCCATCACGGCGCCCCTCGAGCGCCAGTTCGGCCAGCTGCCCGGCCTGAACCAGATGACCTCCAACAGCTCGTCGGGCAGCTCGGTCATCACGCTCCAGTTCGCGCTCGACCTGAACATCGACGTCGCGGAGCAGGAGGTCCAGGCCGCGATCAACGCCGCGGGGACGTACCTGCCGCGCGACCTGCCGAACCCGCCCATCTACAGCAAGACCAACCCGGCCGACGCGCCGATCATCACGCTCGCGCTGACGTCCTCGACGCTGCCGCTCTCGAAGGTCGAGGACTTCGCCGACACGCGCTTCGCCCAGAAGATCTCGCAGCTGCCGGGCGTCGGACTCGTCAGCATCAGCGGCGGCCAGAAGCCCGCGGTGCGCGTCCAGGTCAACCCCACCGCCCTCTCCTCCTACGGCCTGACGATGGAGGCCGTCCGGACCGCGATCGCGCAGTCCAACGTCAACCAGGCCAAGGGCACCTTCGACGGCCCGCACCAGTCGTACTCGATCGGCGCCAACGACCAGCTCCTGACGAGCGACCAGTACAAGCCGCTCGTCGTCGCGTACAGGAACGGCGCGCCCGTGCGCCTGTCCGACATCGCCAACGTCATCGACGACGCCGAGAACGTGCGCCAGGCGGCCTGGATGGACTCGACCCCGGCGGTCATCGTCAACATCCAGCGCCAGCCCGGGGCCAACATCATCTCGGTCGTGGACCGCGTCAAGCAGCTGCTGCCGCAGCTGCAGGCCTCGCTCCCGTCGGCGATCCAGGTCCGGATCCTGACCGACCGTACGACGACCATCCGGGCCTCGGTCGAGGACGTCGAGTTCGAGCTGATGCTGACCATCGCCCTGGTCGTGATGGTCATGTTCCTCTTCCTCCGGACGCTCGCCGCGACGATCATCCCGAGCATCGCCGTGCCCCTGTCGCTCGTGGGCACGTTCGCCGTGATGTCCCTGCTCGGCTACAGCCTCAACAACCTGACGCTCATGGCCCTGACGATCTCGACCGGCTTCGTCGTGGACGACGCGATCGTCATGATCGAGAACATCTCGCGGTACATCGAGGAGGGCATGGCGCCCCTGCAGGCGGCGCTGAAGGGCGCCGAGCAGATCGGCTTCACGATCGTGTCGCTGACGGTGTCCCTCATCGCGGTGCTCATCCCCCTCCTCTTCATGGGCGACGTCGTCGGCCGGCTCTTCCGCGAGTTCGCGGTGACGCTGGCCGTCACGATCCTCATCTCGGCCGTCGTGTCCCTCACGCTGACTCCGATGATGTGCGCGAAGCTGCTGCGCCACCGCAAGGCGTCGGAGCAGGGCCGCCTCTTCCGGATGTCGGAGCGGCTCTTCGACCGGGTCGTGGGCGTGTACGCGCGAACCCTGGTCTGGGTGCTGCGCCACCAGACCGCGACCCTCGTCGTCGCGGCGGCGACCCTGGCGACGACGGTCCTCCTCTACGTCGTGATCCCCAAGGGCTTTTTCCCGGTCCAGGACACCGGCGTGCTCCTCGGCATCTCCGAGGCGCCCCAGACCATCTCGTTCGCGGCGATGTCGGAGCGGCAGCAGGCGCTGGCGCGCACGATCCTGAAGGACCCGGCCGTCGAGAGCCTGTCGTCCTTCATCGGCATCGACGGCACGAACACCACGCTCAACAGCGGCCGCATCCAGATCAACCTGAAGCCGCTGTCCGAGCGCAGGACGCGCGCGGGGGACGTGATCCGGCGCCTGCAGCCGGAGCTCGCGAAGGTCGAGGGCATCACGCTCTTCCTGCAGCCGGTCCAGGACCTGACGGTCGAGGACCGGGTCAGCCGGACGCAGTACCAGTACACGCTCGAGGACCCCGACGCGCGGGAGCTCGCGACGTGGACGCCGAAGTTCGTCGAGCGCCTGCAGGCGCTGCCCGAGCTGCGCGACGTCGCGAGCGACCAGCAGAACGCGGGCCTCGAGGCGCGGCTCCTGCTCGACCGCACGACGGCCTCGCGCCTGGGCATCACTCCGCAGATGCTGGACGACGCGCTCTACGACGCCTTCGGTCAGCGCCAGGTCTCGACCATGTTCACGCAGTTGAACCAGTACCGCGTGGTGCTCGAGAGCCAGCCGTCCTTCCAGGACAAGCCCGACGACCTGAAGGACGTGTACCTGCAGTCGGCGGGCGGCAGTCCCGTGCCCCTGGGCGCCTTCACGGAGCTCCAGACCGGGAACACCCCCCTCGTGGTCAACCACCAGGGCCAGTTCCCCGTCGTCACGGTGTCCTTCAACCTCGCGCCCGGCGCGTCGCTCGGCGACGCCGTCCGCGCGATCGAGAAGGTCCGGCGCGAGATCGGCTTGCCGGCCAGCGTCCAGACCGCCTTCCAGGGAACCGCGCAGGCCTTCCGGGCCTCGCTCGTCAACGCGCCCCTGCTCATCCTCGCGGCCATCATCACCGTCTACATCGTTCTCGGCGTCCTCTACGAGAGCTACATCCACCCGCTCACGATCCTCTCGACCCTGCCCTCGGCCGGCGTGGGAGCGCTGCTGTCGCTGATGCTCTGCCGGGAGGACTTCTCCGTGATCGCGCTGATCGGAATCATCCTGCTCATCGGCATCGTCAAGAAGAACGCGATCATGATGATCGACTTCGCGCTCGACGCCGAGCGCAAGGAGCGCATGGCGCCGGAGCGCGCGATCTACCAGGCCGCCCTCCTGCGCCTGCGCCCGATCCTGATGACGACGATGGCGGCGCTGCTGGCCGGAATCCCGCTCGCCCTCGGCACCGGCATCGGCTCGGAGCTGCGGCGGCCGCTGGGGATCTCGATCATCGGCGGCCTCCTCTTCAGCCAGCTCCTGACCCTCTACACCACGCCGGTCATCTACCTCTGGTTCGACCGCCTGGCCCGCCGGTTCGCGCGCAAGGCGCGCCCGGAGGAGCCCGACCCGGCCCCGGCGCTCGCCCCGGCAAGCGGCGCATGAACGTCTCCGAGCCCTTCATCCGCCGCCCGGTCGCGACGACGCTCCTCACGGTCGCCGTCGCCCTGGCCGGCGCGATCGCCTACAGGTTCCTTCCCGTCTCGCCGCTGCCGCAGGTCGAGTTTCCGACGATCAGCGTCTCCGCCGGGCTGCCCGGAGCGGACCCGGCCACGATGGCCTCGTCGGTCGCGACCCCGCTCGAGCGCCAGTTCGGCCGCATCGCCGGCGTCACCGAGATGACCTCGACGAGCTCGCTCGGCTCGACGAACATCACGCTCCAGTTCGACCTCGGCCGCAACATCGACGCCGCCGCGCGCGACGTGCAGGCCGCCATCAACGCCGCGCGGGGGCAGCTGCCGGCGAGCCTGCCGAGCAACCCGCGGTACCGGAAGGTGAACCCGGCCGACGCCCCCATCCTGATCCTGTCGCTGACCTCCGACGTCGTGGGCCGCGCCCGGATGTACGACATCGCCTCTTCGATCCTGCAGCAGAAGCTCGCCCAGGTGCCGGGCGTCGGCCAGGTCTTCGTCGGCGGCGGGGCGCTGCCCGCCGTGCGCGTGGACGTCAACCCGAACGCCCTGTACCGCAACGGCCTCGCGTTCGAGGACGTCCGGGCGGCCCTCGCGGCGGCCAACGCCAACCGGCCCAAGGGAGCGGTCGCGGACGGCGAGCGCAGCTGGAGCCTCGCGACGACCGACCAGCTCCTCCACGCGGCCGAGTACCAGTCCCTCGTCGTGCACTACTCCAACGGCGCCGCCGTGCGCCTGTCCGACATCGCGACGGTCACCGACTCGGTCGAGGACACGCGCACGGCCGGGCTCTCGAACGGGAAGCCCGCCGTCCTGCTCGTCGTCTTCCGGCAGCCGGGGGCCAACATCATCGAGACCGTCGACCGCGTGCGGGCCCTGCTGCCCCAGCTCCAGGCCGAGACGCCGCCGACGATCCGGGTCGCGGTCGCCATCGACGCCACGCGCACGATCCGCGCCTCCGTGCGCGACGTCGAGATCACCCTGGTGATTTCGATCGTGCTCGTGATCCTCGTGGTCTTCGTCTTCCTGCGCAGCGTCCGCTCGACCCTCATCCCGAGCGTCGCCGTCCCGGTGTCGCTAGTGGGCACCTTCGGCGTCATGTACCTGCTCGGCTACAGCATCGACAACCTCTCGCTCATGGCGCTGACCATCGCCACCGGCTTCGTCGTGGACGACGCCATCGTCGTGGTCGAGAACATCACCCGCCACCTCGAGGAGGGCATGCCGCCCCTCGCCGCGGCCCTGCGGGGCGCCCGGGAAATCGGCTTCACCGTCATCTCGATCAGCGTCTCGCTCGTCGCGGTGTTCATCCCGATCCTGCTGATGGGCGGCATCGTCGGCCGGCTCTTCCGGGAGTTCGCCGTCACCCTCTCGGTCGCGATCGGCGTGTCGCTGGCGGTCTCGCTCACGACGACCCCGATGATGTGCGCGAAGCTGCTGCGGCCCCCGGACGACAGGCCCCGCGGCCGCCTCGCGCGCGCGAGCGAGCGGATCTTCGACGCCGTCAGCGGCGCCTACGAGAAGTCGCTGCGCCGGGTCCTCCGGCACCAGCCCCTGACGCTCGCCGTGACGCTGGCGACGATGGTCGCGACGATCTCCCTCTACACGAAGATCCCGAAGGGGTTCTTCCCGCAGCAGGACTCGGGGCGCCTGACCGGGACGATCCAGGCCGACCAGGACACGTCGTTCCAGGCGATGAACCGCAAGCTCGCCCGGTTCGTCGACGTGGTCAGCCGCGATCCCGACGTCGAGAGCGCCAACGGGTTCCTCGGCGGCGGGCTGACGAACAACGGGCGCATGTTCATCTCGCTCAAGCCGAACGACCAGCGCCGCGCGACGGCCGACCAGATCATCGCGCGGCTGCGCGGGAAGCTCGCGAGCGTCCCCGGGGCGACGCTCGTCCTCCAGCCCGTGCAGGACGTGCGCACCGGCGGCCGGGCGAGCGCCGCGCAGTACCAGTACACGCTGCAGGGCGACAACGCCGCGGAGCTGCTCGACTGGGCGCCCCGCGTCACCGAGCGGCTGAAGGGCCTGCGCCAGCTCGCCGACGTCAACAGCGACCAGCAGAACAAGGGCCTCCAGACCGCCCTCGTGATCGACCGGGCGACGGCGTCGCGCCTCGGCGTGACGCCGCAGATGATCGACGACGCGCTCTACGACGCCTTCGGCCAGCGCCAGGTGTCGACGATGTACACGCCGCTCAACCAGTACCACGTGGTTCTCGAAGCCGAGGCGGGCCTCTCGCAGGGCCCCGAAGGCCTCCAGCAGGTCTACGTCCGCAGCGCCGCCGGGGAGCTCGTCCCCCTGTCCGCCTTCGCGAAGTACGAGCCGTCCACGGCTCCCCTGGCCGTCAACCACCAGGGCCAGTTCCCGTCCGTCACGATCTCCTTCAACCTCGCGCCCGGCGTCGCCCTCGGAACCGCGGTCGACGCGATCAACGCGGCCGAGCGCGAGCTGCGCGTGCCCGCGACCATCCGCGGGAGCTTCCAGGGCACCGCGCAGGCCTTCCAGGCCTCGCTCGCCAACGAGCCCGTGCTGATCGCGGCGGCGCTGCTCGCCGTCTACATCGTGCTCGGGATCCTGTACGAGAGCCTGATCCACCCGCTGACGATCCTCTCGACCCTGCCCTCGGCCGGGGTGGGCGCCCTGCTCGCGCTGATGCTGACGGGCAACGACCTGTCGGTGATCGCGCTCATCGGGATCATCCTGCTCATCGGCATCGTCAAGAAGAACGCGATCCTCATGATCGACTTCGCCCTCGAGGCCGAGCGCACCGGCAACCGGACGCCGGAGGCGGCGATCTTCCAGGCCTGCGTCCTGCGCTTCCGGCCGATCACGATGACGTCCATGGCCGCGATGCTCGGGGGCCTGCCGCTCGCGCTCGGCGTCGGCACCGGCGCGGAGCTGCGCCGCCCGCTCGGCATCGCGATCGTCGGAGGGCTTCTCTTCAGCCAGATGCTTACGCTGTACACCACGCCCGTGGTCTACCTCTACCTCGACCGGATGCGACTGCGCTGGGCGAGGCTGCGGCGCAAAGGCGCGCGCCGGCCGATTCCGGCGCGCTCGGGGGCATGACGATGACGACACGCAGACACGGACTCCTGGCTCTCCCGTTGGCCGCGATCCTCGCGACGAGCGCGGCGTGCATGGTGGGGCCCGACTACAAGAGGCCCGAGGCGCCCGTGCCGCCGGCGTACCGGGAAACGGCGCCTCCGCCCGCTCCCGGAGCCGAGGAGTGGAAGACGGCGCAGCCGGCGGACACGGCGCCGCGCGGCGACTGGTGGACGGTCTTCGGCGACCGGGAACTCGACGCCCTCGAGGCGCAGGTCGACACGGCCAACCAGACGCTCGCCCAGGCCGAGGCCAACTACCGGCTCGCCAGCGCCGTGGCCCGGGGGGCCCGCTCCGACCTCTTCCCGACCCTCGGGGTCGCCCCGTCGGCGTCCCGCGCGCAGTCGGTGACCGGGAGAGTCACGACCCCCGGGACGAAGCCCGTCATCGCCAACACCTACCAGCTGTCGGGCGTCGTCGGGTACGAGGTGGACCTCTGGGGCCGCATCCGCCGCAACCTGGAGTCCAACGTCGGCGCAGCCCAGGCGAGCGCCGCGGACCTCCAGAGCGTCCGGCTCTCGCTCCACGCGGAGCTCGCCGTGGACTACCTCCTGCTGCGCGGCGTGGACCGCGAGGTGAGCCTTCTCGCGTCGAACGTCGACGCCTATGCGAAGGCCCTCGACCTGACGATCCGGCGCCACGACGCCGGGGTCGTGTCCGGGGTGGACGTGGCGCAGGCCGAGACCCAGCTCGAGACGACGCGCGCCCAGATGACCGAGCTCGGCATCCAGCGCGCCGAGCTCGAGCACGCCATCGCCGTTCTCACGGGCAGGCCCCCCGCCGACCTGGCGATCGCCGCCGCCGTCCTTCCCACGACGCCGCCCGAGATCCCGGCCGAGCTGCCCTCGACGCTTCTCGAGCGCCGCCCCGACATCGCTTCCGCCGAGCGCCAGGTCGCCGCGGCCAACGCCCGGATCGGCGTCGCGCAGGCGGGATTCTTCCCGAACCTCATCCTCAACGCGACCGGCGGCTGGTCGGGCAGCTCGCTCTCCAAGTTCTTCTCGGCCCCGAACCTCTTCTGGTCGCTCGGCGCCGCCCTCGCCCAGACGATCTTCGACGGGGGCAAGCGGCTCGCCACGAAGCAGCAGGCCGTCGCCGGCTACGACGCCGCCGTCGCCGCCTATCGGCAGAGCGTCCTGTCGTCCTTCCAGGAGGTCGAGGACAACCTCGCGTCGCTGCGCATCCTCGCCGAGGAATCGGCCCAGCAGGCCAGGGCCGTCGCCGCCGCGCAGCGCACGGTCGCGATGGCGCGCAGCCGCTACGAGGGCGGCGTGACGACTTACCTCGAGGTCGTCACCGCGCAGGCCGCGGAGCTCACCAACGAGCGAACGGCCGTGGACCTGGACACGCGGCGGATGACCGCGAGCGTCGGGCTCATCCGGGCGCTCGGCGGCGGATGGAACGCGTCGCAGCTGCCCTCGCCGACCGAGGTTCTCTCCTCGCGCTAGGCGGGGCGCGAAGCGGAGCGGCGGAGGGACTCGCCGCAGGGGCCGCAGATCCCGTGGCTCAGGCGCGGAAGCGCCGACTCGCCGAAGAGCTCCAGGGCTCCGTTCTGCCCGTCGACGACGCAGGCGAGGCTCATGACGGAGACTCAGACCCTCTTCACGTAGATTTCGCCGGCGATCGCCGGGTCGACCGCGAGCGTCGTCTCCCCCACCACGAGGACGAACGCCGGGACCTTCTGCTGAACCCGGATCCGGGCCCCGGGCACGATGCCCATGTTCGTCAGGCGCGCCAGCCGCTCGCGCTCGCGCGGGACGATGTACACGATGCGCCCCTCCGTGCCGGCCGGGAGCCGGTCGAGGGGCTGGACGAGCGGCTCGATCGTCTGCGACAGCTCGCGGCAGCAGGCCCCGGCGGGGATCGGCTTGCCGTGCGGGCAGGCTCGCGGGTGGCCGAGAAACGAGCAGATCGCATCGGCGAGGCCGGCGCCGAGCACGTGCTCCATGACGCAGGCGGTGCGGTTCACCGCGCTCTCGTCGCGCACCTCGAGGACCGTCGTGAACAGGACCTCCGCCAGCCGGTGGCGCCGCACCTGCCGTTTTGCGAGCTCGCGGCCTTCGGGCGTGAGGGAGACGCGGCCCGCCGCCAGCCGAACGAGCCCGCGCCGCTCGAGCTCCGAGAGCACCGCGTCGAGCACCGCGACCTCGCTCGCGGCGCGCAGGTCCTCGATCCGGTCGAGGCCCTGCTCGCCCAGGGTCCACAGCTCCTCGGCGACTTCCTCGATGTCCTGGTCGGCCAGGTCGGGGTGGAGCATCAGGATTTCCTCCTCAGGCGCCGGACGAGACGCGCGAACGCGTCCGCGATCTTCGAGGACCGCGGAAATTGAAAGCCGCAGTGCGGGCACCGCACGAGCTCGCAGCCCGTCTGCATGGGGCAGGTGCCGCACACGAGCCCGCCGTGCGTGAAGCGGTTGCCGCACAGCCCGCAGGTGAACGTGCTCGCCGCCGCGGGGTGCGCGGGAAGCGGCGTGAACGGGAGCTGCTCGGGGTTCATTTGAGGGGCAGCGGCACGGCGCGCAGGAACAGGTTGAGGGCGGCGCCCACGGCCACGGCGAAGGGGAACACGAAGGCCGCGATCGCCGTCGCCGTCTTCCAGCCGCGCTCCTTGACGATCATGAAGAAGTTGGCGATGCACGGGATGAAGAGCGTGATCGTGACCATCGCGACGAGAGACTGGACGGGGTCGATGCGGCCATGGCGCGCCATGTCGAAGAGCCCCGCGGCGCCGAAGTCGCGCCGCAGAAATCCGACCACGAAGGACGTCGCGGTCTCCGGGGGAAGGCCCAGGACGCCCGTCACCAGCGGCTTCGCCGCGCGTTCGACGAGACCGAGCATCCGCAGCCGGTCGGCGACGAACAGGATCGCAGTGCCGAGCACGAACAGGGGCACCGCCTCGCGCAAGTACCACTCGATGCGCGCGAGCGTCTTCACGAGCAGGTTTCCGGGTCGCGGCAGCCGCAGTGGCGGAAGCTCCAGGACGAAGTCGCCCGTGCGCCCGGGAAGGATCTTCGCGGCGAGCTTCCCGACCGAGAAGAGCACCGCGAGCACGATGAGCGCCCAGATCGCGAGGGCGAGCGGAGAGAGGCCGCCGAGCATGGCGAGGATCACGGTCAGCTGCGCCGAGCACGGAACCCCGAGCGCGAGCAGCAGGATCACGATGAGGCGCTCCTTCGGCGTCTCCAGGATCCGGGTCGTCAGCGTCGCCATCGTGTCGCATCCGAGGCCGAGCACCATGGGCAGCACGGCCTTGCCGTTCAGGCCCATGGACTTGAAGACGCGGTTGACCATGACGGCCAGCCGCGGCAGGTAGCCCGAGTCCTCGAGGATGCCGAACGCGATGAAGAACGTGCCCACGATCGGCAGCACGAGGGCCAGGGCGTAGGCGAGGGCCATCGTGACGAACCCGTACGGCCCGACGAAGAAGTCGCGCACGATCGCCCACGGGATGACGGCGTCGGCCAGCCGCGTGGCCGCCGGGCTCACGATCTTCCCGAAGAACCCGTTCTCGAACAGGTCCACGAGGGTCTTCGCACCGAGCACCCCGACGAAGAGATACGACAGGTAGAGGGAAAGCAGGAGCACCGGCACGCCCCACACCGGGTGGGTCGTGGCGCGGTCGAATCGCGCTGCCAGCGCCCGGCGCGAGACGGCGGCCGGCGCCCGCCGCGTGACGGCTTCCCGCACGATCTGCGCGGCCGCGCGCAGGCGCGCCTCCTGGATGACGTAGCCGAGGTCTTCGCGGTACAACCGGGACAGGCGCGCGCGAATCCCCTCGACGCTCGCCAGCGCGTCGTCGGCCATGTGCGCGCGCAGCCAGGGCGTGAGGGTCTGGTCTCCGGCGAGCGAAGCGAGCGCGAGGGCCCGGGGCGAAAAGGAGGCGGCGGGCATGAGGGGGACGGCGGAGTCGAGGGCCCTCTCCACGACGTCGGGGTAGGCGACGCGCGCCTCGGCGCGGCGGGGGCTCTCGATGGCCGACGAGAGCTTCGCCAGGCCTTCGTGGCGCACCGCGACCGTCTCGACGACCTCGACGCCGAGCCGCGCCGCGAGCAGCTCCGCGTCGATCGTGATGCCCCGGGCCTTCGCCTCGTCCGTCATGTTGATGCAGAAGACGAAGGGCAGACCGGTCTCCGCGACCTCGAGGGCGAGCGCGAGGCCGCGCTCGAGGTTCTTCGCGTCGGCGACGAGCACGACCGCGGCGCCGTCGACCGAGAGGAGGATGTCGCGCGTCACACGCTCGTCTTCGGAGTACGGGATGAGGGACGCCGCCCCGGGCGTGTCGCGCACCGTCACGCGGCGCCCGCCGACCACCGTCGATCCCTCGGAAACCTCGACGGTCGTCCCCGGGTAGTTGGAGACGGTGACGTAGGTCCCGGTCAGCGCGCCGAAGAGGACGCTCTTGCCGACGTTGGGATTGCCGACGAGGACGACCCCCGCCGGACCGCGCGCTCCCGTCATGCCCCGATGATACGTTGCGACGCCCGTCCGGACGGGATCGGACGCCGCGCTATCAGGGCTTGCCGGCGTCGGCGCGCAGGGTCAGGGTCGGGTTCTTCACGGGATCGTTCACGGCGTCGAGCGCCGCGAACACGATGCCGTTGTGAAAGAACCCTCGCTCGGCCTTCGGGAGCTCGAGCGACAGAAGTCCGGGCGCCTCCACCCGGAAAGCGCCGCCGAGCTCGTTCTCGGCCACGAGGATCGCGGCGATCCGCGCGACGCGGTCGAGGCTCTCGGCCGAGGCGGGGCCCTCTCCGTCGACGATCCGGAACAGGCAGCGGTCGGGCTCCTCGGCCGCGATTCCCTTGTAACGAAGCATGGCGGCGTCTCGGACGCCTACCTGCCGGCCGCGCCTTCGGGGACCGAGGGCACCATTCCCCGCAGGGCGGCGACGTACCAGCGGTCGCCCTTGCGGACCGCCACGATCGTCGAGAGCCCGCTGCGCGTCGCGAGGAGCTTGCCGGACGCGTCCTTCATCCCGCTGATCTCGAACGCGCCGTCGGCGACCGCGACGTCGGGCCGCAGGAAGTGGACGCTGGTGAACGTGTGCGCGATCTTCGTCCCCTTGTAGAGTCCGGTCCACTGTTCGGCGAACGCCTTCTCGACTTCCGCGCGGCCGCGCGCCGTCCGGCCCGTCGAGCTGACGTAGTCGCCGTCGGTCAGGAAGAGGTCCGCGACCATCTTCGCGTCGGCCTTGTTCCAGGCGTCCTGGAACTGCGTGCCGAGGGCGCGAACGTCCCTTTCGTCGGAGGGTTTCGGAGAGATCTGGGCGGCGGCGGCGCGGGCGAACAGAAGGAACACGACGAGGGCCGAAAACGGGGACCGCCGCGGGAAGGTCCACATGGCTCGCCTCCTTTGAAAGAGGGCCGGGTCGCTTCGCCTACGAACCGGTTTTACGCTCGCGGTGACCGGGGGTCAAGGGGAAGCGGCGAGCGAAGGACTGGTCTGCCCGCCCGGATTCGAACCGGGGACCCTCAGCTTAGAAGGCTGATGCTCTATCCAACTGAGCTACGGGCAGCTGGACCCGATTATCCGCCAGAGTCCGGTCCGAAAGGCGCTCCGAGCCTGTCCGCCGAGGCGGCGAGCGGCGGGTCGCCCGCCGCCGTCACGAAAGAGAGCCGGCGGCGCGGGCTCCAGACCCGCCCCCGACCTTTCCCCCGTTGGGGGGGCGAACGGGGTCCCCACGATCGGTGAACAACCTCACTTGCCCTGCTTCACCGTCTTCCAGCGCGCGAGCTCCGCGTCGAGCTTCGCCCTCGCCTCCTGGAAGGCGGAGGCCTGGGCCGCCGTCGGCCGCGCGTCGGCCTGGTCCACCTGGTTCAGGATCGTCGCGAAGGTGCGGTTGGTCCTCGCGAGATCGGTCTCGAGAGCGGCGGCCGCGTCGCCGGCCTTGCCGGAGGCCGGCGGGGGCGCGCCCTTCGGCGCGCGGGCCTTGCGCAGCGCGCGCACCCCCTCGAGCGCTTCGAACGACGAGCCCATCGCCGCGACGACCCTCGTCTCGAACGCGAGCTTGTCCGCGAACACGTCGGCCGCAACCGACGTCCGCGGGTCCTGCATCACGACGAGCGGCTGCTCGAGACGCGTTCCGCCGGCCGTCAGCCGCACGGTGTAGCGGCCCGGAGGGGCGAGGGGTCCGCGGGGCTCGATCGGCGTGTCCTCCCCGTCGACGGCCGCGATCATGTACTCGTACTCGGCCGCCTTCGGGCGCGCGTAGCGCAGGTCCCAGACGAACCGATGCTGCCCGGCCGCGGCCGAGGGCGGCGCGGGCGGAGACACCCACCGCTCCGTGAAGTAGCGGCGCGCGCCCGGATCCTCGGGTGGCTCGGCCGTCGAGAACGCGCGGACGACCTGACCCTTCGCGTCCAGGATCTCGAGCGACACGGACCCGGCCGGGGCCTCGAGCAGGTAGTCGATGACGGCGCCCGCCGGCGGGTTGCGCGCGATGGGCGTCTCGGGAGGCAGCGGCGTGTCGCGGTTCTCGTTGGCGCGCACGCGGACCGCCGCCGCGGGGGCGAAGAGGTGCGCCGGAGCCGCCACGGCCTCCGCGGTCAGCTGGCGCAGGGGCGTCACGTCGTCGAGGACCCAGAGCGCGCGGCCCTGCGTCGCGGCGACGAGGTCGTTGCCGTGCACCGAGAGGTCGCCCACCCAGGCCGTCGGGAGATTGAGCTGCAGGGGCTGCCAGCGGCTGCCGTCGTCGAAGGAGACCCAGACGCCGGCGTCGGTGCCCGCGTAGAGGAGGCCCTTGCGCACCGTGTCGGCCCGGACGACGGTCGTGAACCGGCCGGCGGGGAGGCCGGCCGAGATGTCCTGCCAGGTCGCGCCCCAGTCCCGCGTCCGGTACAAGCGGGGCGAGAAGTCGTCGAGACGGTGGCCGTCGGCGGCCACGTACGCCGTGCCCGGCTCGAGGGGCGACGCGTCGATCGCGGCCACCTTCCACCAGGCGGGCAGCCCCTTCGGCGTGACGTCGGCCCAGGTCTTCCCGCCGTCGCGCGTGCGCTGCACCTTGCCGCTGTCGGTCCCCACCCAGATCTCCAGGGGATCGAGCGGCGAGATCTCGATCGTGAAGATCACGCCGAACCCGCAGGCGCGCGCGTTGGCGACCGTGACCTCGCCGTCGCAGCCCGCCGCGCCGGGCTCGGCGCCGGTCAGGTCCGGGCTCGCCTTCTCCCACGTCTGGCCCCGGTCGGGCGAACGGAGGAGGAACTGCGAGCCCGCGTAAAGCACGTGCGGCGCCTTCCGGGAGGCGGCGATCGGAAAGCACCAGGCCCATCGGTAGGCGCCCGGAACCGGCCGCCGTCCGTACGTGCTCTCGACGGCGGGAGAGACGTGGCGCACCTGGCCGGTGCGCGCGTCGTAGCGCGTGATCGTGCCCCCGAGGCCCGAGCCATAGACGAGGAGCGGGTCCTCCGGATCCGGGACGTCCCAGCCGCGCTCCTCGCCGCCCACCGGGTGCCAGTCGCGGTCCGTGAGGCTGCCGTAGTCGCTCCGCGTGGCGGCGCCGGCGGTGCCGCTGTCCTGCTGCCCGGAGTAGATCCAGTACGGGAACCGGTCGTCGGTTTCGACGTGGTAGAACTGCCCGGTCGGCTGGTTGTACCAGTTGCTCCAGCTCCGGCCGCCGTTCAACGACACGACCGTCCCCTGGTCGGCGGCGGTCACCATGAGCTCCGGGTTCTTCGGGTTGATCCACAGGGCGTGGTAGTCGTCGCCGCCCGGCGCCCCCTTGAAAAAGGAGAGGGTCCTGCCCCCGTCCTCGGATCGGCGGAGCGACTGACCCGTGACGTAGACGACGTCGGCGTTGCGCGGGTCCACCGTGACCCGGTTCATGTAGCTCGACGCCAGGCCCGGTGTCGCGTTGACGCGCTTCCAGGACGCGCCTCCGTCGTCGGACCGGTAGAGACCGTCCACCGCGGACGCTCCCCCGCGCGCCGGCCCGGCGTCCGCGAGCGCGTAGACGCGTCCCCGCGGACCGGCCGCGAGGCCGATGCGGCCGAGGGGCTCGGCCGGCCAGCCGGCGCCCGCGAGCTTCTTCCACGTGCGCCCGCCGTCGAGCGACTTGTAGACGCCGCTTCCCGGGCCGACGTCCGGCAGGAAGTAGGACAGCCACGGATAGTTGCGCGCCTGCCACATCGACGCGTAGATCACCGACGGGTCGTCCGGATCGGCGGCGAGGTCCGCGCCCCCGGTGTTGTCGTCCACGAAGAGGACCTGCTTCCAGGTCGTTCCGCCGTCCTCGGTCCGGTAGATCCCGCGCTCGGGGTTGGGGCCGAAGATGTGGCCGAGCGCGGCCACGATCGCGACGTTGGCGTCGCGGGGATCGACGAGGATGCGTCCGACCGCGCGCGTCGCGGAGAGGCCGAGGTGTTTCCAGGTCCGACCCGCGTCGTCCGACCGGTAGACGCCGTCGCCCGAGGCGATGTCGTACCGTGTCTGGATCTGTCCGGTGCCGACGTAGAGGACCTTCGGGTCCGACGGCGCGACCGCGATCGCTCCGACCGACGCGGAGCCCGCGCGGTCGAAGATCGGCGACCAGGTCTGCCCGGCGTCCTCCGTCTTCCACACGCCTCCGGCCGCCGCGCCGAAGTAGTAGACGGCGGGCTCTCCCGGAACGCCCACCGCGCAGGTCGCCCACCCGCCGCGGAAGGGCCCGACGAGGCGCCAGCGCAGGTCGCCGTAGAGCGAGACGTCGGCCGGCTGGCCGAGCGCGGCCGCGGCCGCCAACCACAGGAGCGACACACCTGCCAGAAGCACCGTGCGCGGTCGAGTCATCGACACCTTCCTTCCCGGGGCCGGATTGTCGTATAGATCTCGTTCATGACGCTACCCACCGAGCCGATTGGCAGCATTCCCCGGCCCGCCGAGCTGATCGAAGGGATGAAGGCGTTCGGCGAAGGCCGGATCACGGCCGACGCCCTCGAGGCGCTCTTCGACGCGGCGGTGCGCGACACCGTCCGGCGATTCGAGGAGACGGGCTCCCCCGTCATCACCGACGGCGAGCAGCGCAAGCCGAGCTTCGCCACGTATCCGGTCCACGGCGCGAAGAACCTCGCGCCGGGCGGCGTCACGATCCCCTTCCGGGACGGCCACACGCGCCAGCTGCCCGTCCTGACGTCGGGTCCCTTCCGGTACGCCGCGTTCGCGGCGACGTACCTCGAGGGCGCGAAGAAGTACGCACGCGTGCCGATGAAGCAGGCCGTGATCTCGGCCTCGGCCCTGTCGCTCCTGTATCCGCAGGGCGGCATCCCGGGCTACCCGCGCGAGGCCTTCCTCGACGACCTCGTGACCGAGGCCGAGACCGACATCCGCCGATGCCTCGCGGGCGGCGCGACCGTCCAGATCGACTTCACCGAGGGCCGGCTCTGCATCAAGCTCGACCCGACGAAGGGCCTGCTCGCGGCGTTCGTGGACCTGAACAACCGCGTCCTCCAGCGGTTCACCGCGGAGGAGCGCCGGCGCATCGGCGTCCACACCTGCCCCGGCGGCGACCGCGACTCGACGCACAGCGCCGACGTGGACTACGCCGAGCTTCTGCCGGCGCTCTTCCGGCTCGACGCGGGCAACTTCTTCGTCCAGCTCGCGAGCGAGGCCGACCGGCCGCGCGTCCTGAAGATCCTGGGCTCCCACGCGACGGGCGACCGCCGCGTCTTCGTCGGCGTCACCGATCCGATCCACCCCCGCGTCGAAACGCCCGCCGAGGTCCGCGACCGGATCCTCGAGGCCGCGAAGTTCATCGACCCCGCGCGCCTCGGATCGACGGACGACTGCGGCTTCTCGCCGTTCGGCGACGATACGTCCACGTCGCGCGACACGGCGTTCGCCAAGATCCGCGCCCGCGTCGAAGGCAACGCGATGGCGTCGAAGGAGCTCGGGGTCTAGCGTCGGAGGGGCTGGCCGGGAGCCTCGCCGGCCCTAGAAGTCCTCGATCCGAAGCTTCGTGTCGGCGTCCTTCCACGCCGTCTCGAACTGGGCGCGCGTCCACGCGGCGTCGGCCGTCTTCTTCTGGGCCTCGAGGGCCAGCGCGAGGCCGTACAGCGAGCGGCCGCTGCGCGGGTGGAGGTCGAGGTCGGCGCGAAAGACTTTTTCCGCCTCCGCCGCCTGGCCGTCGGCGAGCAGGGCCGCGGCCAGGGACTCGCGCGTCGGGTAGTACCAGGTCGCCGGCTCGTCGTAGGAGAGGGCGTCCTCGGCGGCGACGGCCTTCGTCCAGTCCGCGATCGCGGCCTTGCGGTCGCCCCGGGCCTGCGCGATGCGCGCGTCGAGCACGCTGGAAGCGACGGCGAAGTAGGCGGAGGCCGTGTTCAGCGTGCCGACCATGATCCCCGAGCCGAGCGCGTCGCGCGCGGCCGCGAACTGGCGCTCGAGCGCCTCCGCCTTCTTCACGTCCCCCGCGGAAGCGGCCGCCATCGCCCCCGCGTAGAGCCACGCGGTGCGCAGCAGGGGCAGCTTCGGCCCGGGGTCCGGCATCTTCCGGATCTCGTCCCACCGATGGAACCGCAGCGCGACGGCCGTCGGCTGGAGGAGAAAGCCCTCCAGCATCGCCATGTCGGGGACTCCGGGCAGGACGTCGGCGAAGAGCACGTCGGCCGCCGTCTTCGCCGCGGCGTAGCGGCCCGCCATGCAGGCCGCGGCCGACTCGAAGTGGACGTTGTGGTTGTAGTACATCATCGGGTACATGCCCTGGACGCCCGTCGCCCGGATGTAGGCGCGGTCCACGTCGGCGGCGATCGCGTTCGCCTTCTCCGCCGCGAGGTAGCTGCCGGTGCGCATGTAGATGTGCGCGGGCATGTGAACGAGGTGACCCGCCGAGGGCACGAGCGTCTCGAGGCGCCTGGCCGAGGGGAGCGCCTTCTCCGGCTCGGGCGACGCCTCGACGGCGTGGATGTAGTAGTGGTTGGCGCCGGGGTGCTCCGGGTCGCGCTTCAGGACCGACTCGAGCACCGCGACGATCTCGACCGTGTTCTCCCCGGGCTTGCCGTCGGGCGTCCAGAGCTTCCACGGCGTCAGGTTCATCAGGCTTTCGGCGTAGAGCGTGGCCGCGTCGAGGTCGTCGGGGTACCGCGCGGAGAGCGCCTTCATCGCCGCGGCGTAGTCGCGCGCGAGCTTCGCCTTGTCGGCCGAGGCCGGGTCGGCGACGTAGCGCGCCGAAAGGGCCTCCACGTACGCGCGTTCCTCGTCGGGCGCCCCGGCCGCGAGCGCCATCGCCTTCTCGAGCTGGACGCGCGCCTTCGCGAGCCGGTCGGCCTCCGGCTCCGGGTCGTTGTAGTTGGCGCCGAGCGCGAGCGCCATGCCCCACCACGGCATCGGGGATTTCGGGTCGAGCTCGGCCGCGCGCGCGAACGAGCGGTACGCCTCCTCGTGGTTGAAGCCGAAGAGCAGCGTGACGCCCTGGTCGAAGTACTTCTGCGCATCGGGGCTCGAAGTCCGGATCGGGTGCCGGTGCGACCCGAGGCCCGCGAAGAGCTCGGGAGGCTTCGGGGCCGGGGCCGGCGCCTGGGCGCCGGCGATCGCGCAGAGGCAACCGGCCGCGAGGGCGAGAAGGATCCGACGCATGGGAGCCTCCTTGAGTGTCGGCCAGATTCTAGGCTCGCCCCGCCCGCGGCGATAACGCCTTCTCTCTGAGGGGGTTCCAATCCACGCCTTCCCGGCCTGCCGGCCGGTCCCGGCCCCGGCCGGCGCCGGCCCGCGTTCCCGGAATCGCGGCGGTGTGGTATTCGTTCCCCCCTCGCCCGGCCCGGAAGACGCGGCCGGCGCTTTCGTTGGAGGTCCCCCGATGCGTTTGATCCAGAAGGGCGGGCTCGGCCTGCTCGTGGCGGTCCTGACGGCGAGCACCGGCCTCGCGGCGACCCAGACCCCGCCGGCGGCGAAGCCGGCCCCCCAGAAACCGGCCGCAAAGGCGGCGGCGCCGGCCGCGGCTCCCGGCAAGCCCGAGAAGGTCACGTCGGTCGAGGGCATCACCGAGTACCGTCTCTCGAACGGCCTGCGGGTCCTTCTCTTCCCCGACCCCACCAAGGCCACGATCACGGTCAACATCACCTACCAGGTCGGTTCGCGCAACGAGAGCTACGGCGAGACCGGCATGGCGCACCTGCTCGAGCACATGGTCTTCAAGGGCACGCCGAACCACCCGAACATCCCCCAGGAGCTGACGGCGCACGGCGCGCGGCCGAACGGCTCGACCTGGTTCGACCGGACGAACTACTTCGAGACCTTCCAGGCCACCGACGAGAACCTCAAGTGGGCCCTCGATCTCGAAGCGGACCGGATGATCAATTCCTACGTCGCGAAGAAGGACCTCGACACCGAGATGACGGTCGTGCGCAACGAGTTCGAGCTCGGCGAGAACGACCCGGCCTCGATCCTCGAGGAGCGCGTCCTCTCGACGGCGTTCCTCTGGCACAACTACGGCCACTCGACGATCGGCGCGAAGGCCGACCTCGAGAACGTGCCGATCGAGCGCCTCCAGAACTTCTACCGGACGTTCTACCAGCCGGACAACGCGGTCCTGCTGGTCGCCGGGAAGTTCGACGAGGCGAAGACGCTCGACCTCGTCAACCAGATTTTCGGGAAGATCCCGAAGCCGACCCGGCCGCTGCCGGTCTTCTACACGCTCGACCCGACGCAGGACGGCGAGCGGACCGTGACGCTCCAGCGCGTCGGCGACGTGCAGGCCCTCGCGGCCGCGTACCACGTCCCGTCGGGCACCGACCCGTCGTCGGGCGCCGTCAACCTGCTCGAGCAGATCCTGACCGACACGCCCTCGGGCCGCCTCTACAAGGCGCTCGTCGAGACGAAGAAGGCGACGTCGGTCGGCGGGTACTTCATGGAGCTCCACGATCCCGGCTTCGTCATCTTCAACGCCGAGATCCGCCAGGACCAGAGCGTCGAGGAGGCGAAGGCGGCCTTCGTCCAGACTCTCGACGCCGCCGCCGGCTCCGCGCCGATCACGAAGGAGGAAGTCGAGCGCGCCCGCGCCGCGATCCTCAAGAACGTCGACCTGATGCTCAACAGCGCCGACCGCGTGGGTCTGAACCTCTCCGAGTACATCGGCCAGGGCGACTGGCGCCTCTTCTTCCTCAACCGCGACCGCATCCGCGCCGCGACCGTCGAGGACGTGCAGAAGGTCGCGACCGCGTACCTCAAGCCCTCCAACCGCACGCTCGGCGTCTTCCTGCCCACGGCCAGGCCCGACCGAGCCGAGGTGCCGCCCCCGGTGGCCGCCGCCGCCGTCGTCAAGGACTACAAGGGCGACGCCGCCATCGCCGCGGGCGAGGCGTTCGACCCCTCCCCGGCCAACATCGAGTCGCGGACGAAACGCTCGCAGCTTCCGAACGGCCTCCGCATCGCCCTGCTCTCCAAGAAGACCCGCGGCGGGACGGTCGTCGCGACCGTGACGCTGCGCTTCGGCGACGAGAAGACGCTCATGGGCAAGGCGACCTCCGCGGACCTCGCCGCGGACATGCTCATGCGCGGCACCACGAAGCACACCCGGCAGCAGATCCAGGACGAGCTCGACCGGTTGAAGGCGCGCGTGGCGGTCTCCGGCCGGCCGACCCAGGCCAACGTCTCGATCGAGACGATCCGCGAGAACTTCCCCGAGGTCCTCAAGCTCGTGGCCGAGATCCTGCGCGAGCCCGCGTTCCCCGCCAAGGAGTTCGCGGAGCTGCAGCAGGAGAACCTCGCGGCCATCGAGCAGCAGAAGAGCGAGCCCAACGCGCTCGCGCCCAACGTCTTCCAGCGCCACCTGAGCCCGTATCCGGCCGGCGATCCGCGCTACGTCGAGACGTTCGACGAGTCGCTCGCGGCCTACAAGGCGGCCACGCTCGACGAGGCGAAGAAGTTCTACGCCGACTTCTACGGCGCCTCCAACGGAGAGCTCGCCGTCGTCGGCGACTTCGACGACGCCGCGGTGGCGAAGCTCGCCGCCGACCTCTTCGGAAGCTGGAAGAGCCCGGCGCGCTTCGAGCGCGTGCCCCAGCTCTACAAGGACGTGGCGGCCGAGAACCGGGCGCTCGAGACGCCCGACAAGGCCAACGCGTTCTTCATCGCCGGCCAGAACCTGCCGATCGGCGACGAGGACCCGGACTACCCGGCGCTCGTCCTCGGCAACTACATGCTCGGCGGCGGGTTCCTGAACTCGCGCCTGGCGGTGCGGATCCGCCAGAAGGACGGCCTGTCCTACGGCGTCGGGTCCCAGATCCAGGCCTCTCCGCTCGACAAGGCCGGCTCGTTCACGACCTACGCCATCTACGCCCCGCAGAACGAGGCCAAGCTCGAGGCCGCCTTCAAGGAAGAAGTCGCGCGCGTCCTCAAGGACGGATTCGAGGCGAAGGAGGTCGCCGAGGCGAAGTCGGGCTGGCTGCAGTCGCGCCAGGTCGGCCGCGCCCAGGACGCCGCGCTCGCCCGAACGCTGGCGACGGACCTCTACATCCAGCGCACGCTCGCGTGGGACGCCGCGCTGGAGAAGAAGGTCGAGGCGCTGACGCCCGAGCAGATCCTCGCCGCCATGCGCAAGAACCTGGACCTGTCGAAGATGACGATCATCAAGGCCGGCGACTTCGCCAAGACGGCCGGCGCCCCGGCGCCGGCGCCCAAGCCATGAGGCTCCGGGTCGTGGCCGCAACCATCCTGCTGGCGGGCCTGGCGGCGGGCGAGCTGCCCGCCGGCGACGCGGCCCTGCCGGCGCCCCCCGCCCCGCAAAAGGTGCCTCACATGCAGACCGTGAACGGCGACACCCTGAAGGACGACTACTTCTGGATGCGCGAACGGGAGAACCCGAAGGTCCGGGCGTTCCTCGAGGCCGAGAACGCCTACACCGCGGCCTTCATGAAGCCGACCGAGGCGTTCCAGAAGGCGCTCTACGACGAGATGCTCGGACGGATCAAGGAGACCGACCTGTCCGTCCCCTACCGCGAGGGCGGCTGGTACTACTTCTCGCGGACCGAGAAGGGCAAGCAATACCCGATCTACTGCCGCAGGAAGGGCAGCCTCGAGGCGCCCGAGGAAGTGATCCTCGACGTCAACGCGCTCGCGGCCGGCGAGAAGTTCATGTCCGTCGCCCGCCGCGACGTCAGCGACGACGGCAACCTGCTCGCCTACACGACGGACAACACCGGGTTCCGCGACTACACGCTCCACGTCAAGGACCTCGTCACGGGCAAGCTCTTTCCCGAAGCGGTCCCCCGCGTCGCGTCCGTGGCCTGGGCGGCCGACAACAGGACGCTCTTCTACACGACGACCGATCCCGCCAAGCGGCCCTACCGGCTCTACCGCCACCTCCTCGGCTCCGACCCCGCCGGCGACGCGCTCGTCTTCGAGGAGAAGGACGAGATGTTCCGCGTCTTCGTCGGCCGCTCGCGGAGCCTCGCGGTCCTCTTCGTCGGCTCCGCGTCGCACACGTCGAGCGAGTGGAAGTTCCTCCCCGCCGACCAGCCGGCGACGGCGCCGCGGATGATCTCGCCGCGCGAGAAGGACCACGAGTACGACGTGGACCACCGCGGCGACACCTTCTACATCCGCACGAACAAGGGCTGCCGCAACTTCCGCGCCGTCACCGCGCCGATGGCGAGCCCCGGCCAGGAGAGCTGGAAGGAGCTCACGCCGTGCGGAGGCGCCCTCATGCTCGAGGACATCAACGTGTTCGCCGACCACGCCGTGTTCTCCGAGCGCGAGGACGGGCTCCCGCGCCTGCGCATCCTCGACTTCCAGAGCGGAAGCTCCTATCGGGTGGACTTCCCCGAGGCCATCTACTCCGTCTTCGTGACGAACAACCACGAGTTCAGGACGCACGAGCTGCGCTACGAGTTCGAGTCCTTCACGACTCCGCCCTCGATCTACGACTTCGACGTGACGACGAAGACGCGCAAGCTCCTCAAGCAGTTCGAGGTCCTCGGCGGCTACGATCCGTCCCGCTACACGTCGGAGCGGCGCTACGCCACGGCCGCCGACGGGACCCGCGTGCCGATCTCCCTCGTGTACAGGAAGGGGTTCGCCGCCGACGGGAAGGCGCCCCTCCTGCTTTCGGCGTACGGGTCCTACGGAGCGCCGTCGGACGCGGAGTTCAACTCCAACCGCGTCAGCCTTCTCGACCGGGGCTTCGTCTACGCGGTCGGGCACATCCGCGGCGGGGGCGACCTCGGGAAGACCTGGCACGACCAGGGGCGGATGATGTCGAAGAAGAACACCTTCACCGACTTCATCGCCGTGGCCGAAGCCCTCATCGCCGACAAGTACACGTCGAAGGACCGGCTCGTCATCGAGGGCGGCAGCGCGGGCGGCCTGCTCATGGGCGCGGTCACGAACATGCGGCCGGACCTCTTCAAGGCGGTCGTCGCGCGCGTGCCCTTCGTCGACGTCATCAACACGATGCTCGACGAGTCCCTGCCGCTGACGGTCGGCGAGTTCGAGGAGTGGGGCAACCCGAAGATCCCGGAACAGTACGCGTACATGCGGTCGTACAGCCCGTACGACAACCTCGAGGCGAAGGCCTACCCGGCGATGCTCGTCAAGACGTCGTTCGACGACAGCCAGGTCATGTACTGGGAGCCGGCCAAGTACGTCGCCAAGCTGCGGACCCTGAAGACCGACCAGAACCCCCTGATCTTCAAGATCAACATGGCGGGCGGCCACGGCGGCTCCTCGGGACGCTACGACCGGTTGAAGGAAACCGCCTTCGACTACGCGTTCATCTTCCGGGAAGTGGGGATCGAGAAATAGGGATGCCGATGGGGCGCCCCTCACCCCGTCCCTCTCCCGCAGGGAGAGGGGGTGCATGGGAACGCGCTTCCCGAAAACACACTGTTCCCTCTCCCGCCGGGAGGGAGAGTTCACCGGAACGCTCTTCCAAGAAGCATTCCCTCGCCCCCCGGAGGGGGGAGAGGGCGAGGGTGAGGGGGGCGCTCGCCGCCCTGCTCTTCATCGTGGCCGCCCGTCTTCTGGCGGGAGGACCCGAGCCCGTCGCCTCCAAACCTTCTCCCGCCTCCGAGCTGCCGGTCGCCGAGTTCAAGGCGCGGCGCGCCGAGGCGATGCGCCGCGTGCCCGACGGCATCCTCCTCCTGCGCTCCCGCTCGTTCGTCTTCCACTCCGACCAGGACTACCTCGCCGGCTTCCAGCAGGACCCGGGCTTCTTCTACTTCACGGGCCTTCCGAGCGCCGCCGGCGCCGTCCTCGCGCTCGACGGCGCCGCGAAGGAGACCTGGCTGTTCGTCCCGGACCAGCTGCCCGGGATCGGCGGGCTGCTGAAGACCCTGCGCGTCGCGCCCGGCGAGGCGACGGCTCGGACGCTCGGGATCGATCATGTCGTCTCCCGCAAGGAGCTCGCCGCGTTCCTCGTCCGGCGCGAGGACGCGAAGCCCGCGCTCCTCCTGTACGCGCCGGGGGCCGGCGGACCGCACACGGCGCCGCTCGAAGCCGCGCTGGACGATCCCGGCATGGCGTGGAGCCACGCGCTCGGCGAGATCTGGCCGCCCTCGCGCGTCCGCAGCGCGGATGCGCTGCTGGCCGAGATGCGCCTCGTCAAGAGCCCGGCCGAGATCGAGGTCCTGCGCCGCGTCGGCGCCGCGAGCGCGGCGGCCCTCCGCGCGGGCCTCGCCGCGATCCGCCCCGGCCGCCCCCAGCGCGAGGCCGAAGGCGACGTCGTCGCGGGCTGCCTCGCCGCGGGCGCCGAGGGACCGTCCTTCTGGCCCTGGGTCATGACCGGCGAGGCGAGCGCCTTCCCGGCGCCGTTCGAATCGCTCGCGGACTATCGCCATCTCAATCGGCGCATGCAGGCGGGCGAGGTCGCCCGCGTGGACGTCGGCTGCGACCTCGATCACTACAAGGGCGACGTGGGCCGCACCGCTCCCGTCTCCGGCCGTTTCGACGCCGGCCAGCGCGAGACCTGGGAGCTGCTCGTCGCGGCCTATCGCGCCGGGCTCGCGGCCTTTCGCGACGGCGCCCGCCGCGACGACGTCTTCGCCGCCTGCCTCGCCGAGGTCCGCCGCCGGCAGCCGGCGCTCGCGACCCCGCTCGGCCGGAAGGCGGCCGAAGTCCTCCTCGGCGAGGACGGCCTCCAGTGGTGGGAGATCCACGGCGTCGGCCTCGACTCCGCCGAGGGGATGCCCGAGGTCCTGCGCGCGGGGATGACCGTGGACTTCGAGCCCATCTTCTCGGTCGAGGGCCAGGGCTTCTACCTCGAAGACATGATCCTCGTCACGCCGACCGGCCACGAGATCCTGACGGCGGGCCTTCCTTACTCGGCCGAGGAGATCGAGCGCGCGGTTCGGCCCCCGGCGAAATAACCGACTAGAATCCGCCTCACGTGACCCTCGCGGCGGGATCCCGGCTCGGCCCCTACGAGATCCTCGGCCAGATCGGCGCCGGGGGGATGGGCGAGGTGTATCGCGCGAAGGACCCGCGCCTCGGGCGCGAGGTCGCGATCAAGGTGCTGCCCGCCTCGTTCTCCGCCGACCCCGACCGCCTCCGCCGCTTCGAGCAGGAAGCCAGGGCGGCGGGCGTCCTCAACCACCCCAACATCACCGCCGTCTACGACATCGGCTCGCACGACGGCGCCCCGTACGTCGTCCAGGAGCTCCTCGAGGGCGAGACGCTGCGCTCGGAGCTCGCGGGGGGGCGGCTCTCGCCGCGCAAGGCGATCGAACGCGCGATGCAGGTCGCCCACGGCCTGGCGGCGGCGCACGAAAAGGGAATCGTCCACCGGGACCTGAAGCCCGAGAACCTCTTCGTCACCAGGGACGGCCGCGTCAAGATCCTGGACTTCGGTCTCGCCAAGCTCACGCACCAGGAGGAGGGCTCGCAGGCCACCAACCTCCCGACGGCCACGGCCGGAACCGAGCCCGGCGTCGTCCTGGGCACGCTCGGCTACATGTCCCCCGAGCAGGTGCGCGGCCGACCGGCCGACGCGCGCTCGGACATCTTCTCGTTCGGGGCGATCCTCTACGAGATGCTCTCCGGCAAGAGGGCGTTCCACGGAGATTCCGCGGCCGACACGATGTCGGCGATTCTCCGGGAGGACCCGCCGGACCTGTCCGTCACGAACCAGAACATCTCGCCGGGGCTCGAGCGCGTCGTTCGCCACTGCCTCGAGAAGAACCCCGAGCAGCGCTTCCACTCGGCCCACGACCTCGCATTCGACCTCGAGGCTCTGTCCGGAACCTCGGCCACGAGCGCGGGAGCCCTGGCCGCCCAGACGGGACGTCCAGCCCCGCGCGTCGGCAGACTCCGGCTCGCCGCCCTCGCGGCCGCCGCGCTCGCCGCGGGAGTCGTCGCGGGGCACTTCCTCTGGCGCCCCGCGACGCCTTCGACGCCGACCTACCGTCGGCTCACGTTTCGCCGGGGCAACCTCGGAACCGCCCGCTTTGCGCCGGACGGCCGCAGCGTGGTCTATGGCGCTTCTTTCGAGGGGCAGCCGCTCGAGATCTACACGACCCGCCCCGAGGGACCGGAATCCACGCCCACGGGCGTCAAGAACGCCAACCTGATGTCGGTCTCCGCCTCGGGCGATCTCGCGGTCTCGGTGCGCGAGCGATTCCTGGCGGGACCGGCGGGCATCGGCACGCTCGCGACCGTGCCCCTGGGCGGCGGTGCCCCGCGCTCGATCGCCGAGTTCGTGGAGTACGCGGACTGGATGCCCGACGGCAAGCTGGCCCTCGTCCGTTTCCTCGAGGGGCGCAACCGCGTGGAGCTTCCGCTCGGCAAGGTCCTCTTCACGTCCGACCACGGACTCCGCGCCTTGCGGGCATCGCCAAAGGGAGACCGGCTCGCCGTCTTCGAGAGAGCCTCCGTGGGCCGTTCCCTCACCGTCATCGACCTGGCCGGCAAGGCCACCAAACTGGTTCCCGGGGGAATCCAGGGACAGGGGCTGGCGTGGTCTCCTTCCGGGGAAGAGGTCTGGTTCGACGACCGCGGCGACCACGGTCAGTTCTTCCTCAAGGCCGTCGATCTCTCGGGACGGGTGCGCACGCTCGCGAGCACTCCCGTCGGATTGATCATCCACGACGTCGCCCGCGACGGACGGTGCCTCCTCGAGCGCTACGGCAGCCGGCCCGGCATGCTCGGACTCGTTGCGGGCGATACGCGCGAACGCGACTTCTCCTGGTTCGACGGCTCGAGGCTCGTCAGCCTGTCCGATGACGGCAAGCTGATTCTCTTCAACGAGCTGGGGGACGCCGCAGGGGCGATCGGCGCCCACTATCTCCGCAAGACCGACGGCTCGCCCGCCGTCAATCTCGGACCGGGCGCCGCCTCGGACCTGTCTGCCGACGGCAAGTGGGCGCTCGTGCGGCCGGCCGACTCTCCGAACGCCATCGTCCTGCAGCCCACCGGAACCGGCGCGCCGATCTCCATCGATCTCAGCCTCTTCGAGTCGGTCGGAAACACGTCCTTCTTCCCGGACGGCAAACGCCTGCTCGTCTCCGCGACCGAGCGGGGCAGGAAACGCATGCTGTACGTCCTGGACATTCCCGCCGGAAAGCCACGTGTGGTCGCACCGAAATCCTACGGCTTCGCGCCGAACTCCATCTCTCCCGATGGACTCTGGATCGCCGCATACGGGGAGTGGACGGAGGACCTCTTCCTGCTGCCCACTTCCGGCGGGGAGCCGCGTACGGTGCCGGGCACGAAGGACATCGACCTGGTCCGCTGGAGCGCGGACGGCAAGTCGCTCTTCGCCGTCGAAACGGGCAGCATTCCCGCGCGCGTCGTGCGCATCGACGTGGCGACCGGCCGTCGCGAGCCCTGGAAGACCCTCGCCCCGCCGGAGCTCGCCGGCCTCATCGACATCGCTCCCGTGATGATGACGCCAGACGGCAAGGCGTACGTCTATGGCTATGCAAGCGCGGCGATCTCCGACCTCTACATCATCGAAGGATTGAAATGACGCTGGCCGCCGGCTCGAAGCTCGGACTCGGACTCCTGGCGGCCCGCTTCGCGGGCCGACCGACGAGAGAGGGGAATTTCGCTCCGGCACCCTCTCCCGGAAAACGGGTGTTGCGGTGACGCTCGCGAGCGGCGCCAGGCTGGGTCCGTATGAAATTCTCGGCCAGATCGGCGCCGGGGGAATGGGCGAGGTGTACCGCGCGAAGGATCCGCGCCTGGGCCGCGAGGTCGCGATCAAGGTGCTGCCGCCGTCCTTTTCCCAGGACGCGGACCGGCTGCGGCGGTTCGAACAGGAAGCGAAGGCCGCGGGCGTCCTGAACCACCCGAACATCACGGCCGTGTACGACATCGGATCGCACAACGGCGCGCCGTACGTCGTCCAGGAGCTGCTCGAGGGCGAAACGCTGCGCCTCGCGCTCGCGAGCGGAAAACTCCCGCAGCGCCGAGTGATCGATTACGCGCTGCAGATCGCGCACGGCCTCTCCGCCGCGCACGACAAGGGGATCGTCCACCGGGACCTGAAGCCCGAGAACCTGTTCGTGACCAACACGGGCCGCGTCAAGATCCTCGACTTCGGCCTGGCCAAGCTCACGCAGGTCAACGAGGGCTCGGGGCCGCAGACGAACCTGCCGACCGCCGCGGGGACCGAGCCCGGCGTCGTCATGGGCACCCTCGGCTACATGTCGCCCGAGCAGATCAAGGGAAAGCCCGCCGACCCGCGCTCGGACATCTTCTCTTTCGGCGCGATCTTCTACGAGATGCTCTCGGGCAAGCGGGCGTTCCACGCCGACTCCGCCGGCGAGACGATGGCCGCGATCCTCAAGGAGGACCCGCCGGACCTCTCCGTCACCAACGCGGCCGTCTCGCCCGGCCTCGAGCGCGTCGTGCGGCACTGCCTCGAGAAGAACCCCGAGCAGCGGTTCCACTCCGCCCACGACCTCGCGTTCGACATCGAGGCGCTCTCGGGAACCTCCGGCCAGGCCATCGCGACACCGGCGCGCGCGAAGCTGCGCCTGGCGCCGGTCCTCCTGATCGGGGCCGGAGTCCTCGCCGGGGCAGCCGCCGCGTACCTCGCGCTGCGCGGCGGGCGGGGCGCCGGCGACGCGGCCGGGGCCGGCCCGACCTTTCGCCGCCTCACGAACCTCTCGGGCGCCGAGAACTCGCCGACTCTCTCGCCCGACGGCCAGACCATCGCCTTCGTTCACCGCTCGGGAGGCCCCGTGCACATCTGGGCCCAGCGCGTCACCGGCCACAAGCCGATCGACCTGACGCCTGACTGCGACCGCTCGAGCTACTCCCCGGCCTTCTCGCCCGACGGCAGCCTCATCGCCTACGGCTCGCGGTGCGGCGACGGCGGCCTCTTCATCATGGGGGCGAGCGGCGAGAACGTGCGCCGCGTGGCGCCCTTCGGCTCCGATCCCGCCTGGTCCCCGGACGGGCGCGAGCTCGTGTTCTCGACGGAAGCCGTCGGCAACCCGTATGGCCGCGCGGGCACGAGCGAGCTCTGGCGGGTCGCGATCGGCGGAGCGCAGCCGCAGAAAATCTACGCCGAGGACGCCATCCAGCCGGCCGTCTCGCCGCACGGTCTGCGCATCGCTTTCTGGGCCCTGCCGACCGGCGGCAGCCAGCGCGACATCTGGACGATTCCCTACAAGGGCCTCGCGGCCGGCGAAAAGCCCGTGCCGGTGACGCAGGATCCGGCGGTGGACTGGAACCCTGTCTGGTCGTCGGACGGCAGGGAGCTCTACTTCCTGAGCAACCGCGACGGCGCGATGAACCTCTGGAAGGTGCCGATCGACGAGGCGACCGGAGAGGTGCTCGGGCCCGCGCGGCCCGAGAGGCTGCCCGCGCGCGAGGTCGGCGGATTCACTCTCTCGCGGAATGGCCGGGCCGTCGTCTACGTCGACCGCGAGACGACCTATGCGATCGACCGGCTGACCTTCGACGCCGAGGCGCGCCTGGTCGGCAAGCCCGAGGAGATCTACGAGAGCTCGCTCGAGATGAGCGATTTCGACGTCTCCTTCGACGGGAAGCTGTTCGCATTCGATTCGCGCGGCGGCGCGCAGGACGACATCTACGTCCTCGGATCCGATGGCACCGGACTGCGGCAGTTGACCGACGACGTCTTCCGCGACCGGCATCCGGCCTTCTCTCCCGACGGCAAGCGGCTCGCGTTCCATTCCGACCGCAGCGGCCGGTACGACATCTGGACGATCGCGACCGACGGCAGCGGCCTGACGCAGATGACGAAATCGACCGGCGACACCATCATCGAGCCCCTCTGGTCCTCGGACGGCAGGCACGTGGCGACCAACAGCGGGAACGCGTCCTTCGTCGCCACCCTCGACGAGAAGGGCGCGGTCACGAAGACGCAGAAGCTCCCGGAGCCGGAGCCGGGCTCGTTCTTCACGCCGCTCGCCTGGTCTGCCGACGGCCAGCGCCTGCTCGGGGCATTCTCCCGGCTGCCCGACCGGCTGACGTTCGGCCTCGCCTTCTACTCCCCGGAGACGAACACCCTTTCCGCGCCCATCCGCGGCGTCACGACCGCCGGCAACGCCCGGCGGGGCAGCTTCCTCGGTAATCGCGTGATTCACCTCGACATCGACGCCATCCACGTCGTGGACCCCGCCACCGGGACCGATCGCGTCGTCGTGCCGTACACCGATGCCGGGCGGTACAACTACGTCATGTGCCGCACCGCCACGACCTGCTACGCCGTCCGCTTCAGCGACAACGCCGACATCTGGCAGCGCACCGACGCGGCGCCGGCCCACTGACCGCGACCGACCGAAAGGACGCACACGCATGGCGCTAGAACGCGCGCTCAAGACGAAGGACATCGTCCTCTTCAACGTCGCGGCGATCGTCGGCATGCGCTGGATCGCGCTTGCGGCGGCGAACGGCCCCTCCTCCCTCTTCCTGTGGGCTCTCGCCGCGGTCGTCTTCTTCATCCCGCAGGGCTTCGCCGTCACGGCGCTGTCCTCCGCGCTCCCGGAGGAGGGCGGCCTGTACGTCTGGACTTCGAGGGCGTTCGGCGACCGCCAGGGCTTTCTCGCGGGTTGGCTCTACTGGGCCTCGAACATCACCTACTTCCCGACCCTGACGCTCTCGACCGTCGTCTTCGCCCTCTACATCTTCGGGACCCGCTTCGCCGCGCTCGAGCAGAGCGCGGCGTACACCGCCGGCGCCTCGCTCGCCCTGCTGGTGATCGCGCTCGGCCTCAACATCGTCGGGCTGAAGACGGGCAAGTGGGTCCAGAACATCGGGGGCCTCGCCCAGTGGCTGCCCTCGCTCGCGCTGCTCGCGATCGGCCTGATCGCGCTCTTCACTTCCGGCTCGGCGACGCCGATGCCGGTCTCGTCGCTCATCCCGGACTTCGCGGCGCTGCCGACCGTGCTCTTCTTCGCGAACCTCTGTTTCGGATACGCGGGGCTGGAGCTCGCGCCCACGATGGCGGGTGAGGTCGTCGAGCCGCGCAAGACGTTTCCGCGCGCCATCTCGATCTCCGGGCTCTCGATCGCGGGCTGCTACCTGCTCGGAACGGTGTCGATCCTGTGGGCGCTGCCGAAGAGCGAGGTCTCGATCCTCTCCGGCGTCAACCAGGCCATCACGAAGGCGGGCGCCGCGCACGGGTTGCCGTGGCTCGGCGCGCCGATGGCGCTGCTGATGACGCTGGCGGGCCTCGGCGGCATCGGGGCCTGGCTCATCGCGACGGCGCGGCTGCTCTTCTGCGGCGGCCTCGACCGGTACCTGCCGCCGATCTTCGCGGCCACGCACCCGAAGTGGAAGACGCCCTGGTTCGCGATGGTGTTCCAGGCCGCCTTCTCGGCGATCTTCATCATCGCGGCGACGCAGGGCGCGACGGTGAAGGAGGCGTACCTGAAGCTCGTCAACGCGACGCTCATCGTCTATTTCATGCCCTACATGTACATGTTCGCCTCCGCCATCAAGCTGCGCGCCGAGATCGCGAAGCAGCCCGGCGCCGTCCCGGTCCCGGGCGGGGCGGCCGGGAGCGTCTTCTGGAACGGCCTCGGCTTCCTGACGACCGCCATCGCGATCATCCTCGCCCTGATCCCACCCGCGGACACGACGGACAAGACGAGCTTTTTCGTGCAGGTGTTCGTCGGGTCGTTCGGATTTCTCGCCGCCGGCTTCGTCCTCTACGCCCTGGCCGAACGGCGCCGCCGGCGCGCCGAGGCCGCCGCCTGACCCGGCGATAGAATCCCGATCAGATTCGGAGGGCCATGAGCCTCCCCCCGGGAACCCGCCTCGGCCCCTACGAAGTCCTGGCGCCGACCTCTCTCCGCTTGTCCTACGAATCTGTGATCGATAGACAGATCGTAGGATAGAATTCGGGCGGAGGCTCCCGTGGCACACGCCGTCATCTCTCCTAAATTTCAGGTCGTGATTCCAAAAGCCGTCCGGCGCGACGCCGGGCTCCAGTCCGGCCAGGTGGTTCAGATCATCGCGAAAGGGGGCGTCATCACGCTGGTCCCGGATCGGCCGGTCGGCCGGATGCGGGGATACCTCAAGGGCATGCGGACGTCGGCCCTGAGAGAGAAGAAGGACCGCTCGTGATCGTCGTCGACTCGTCCGGCTGGATCGAGTTCTTCACGGAGGGCCCGAACGCGCGGCGGTACGGCCGCTACCTGGAGGATTCGTCGGACCTCGTGACTCCGACGATCGTTCTCTACGAAGTCTACAAGCTCATCAAGCGCGAGCGCACGGAGGAGGAGGCCCTCCTGGCCGCGGCCCAGATTCAGAAGACCCGAATGGTTCCTCTCTCGGAATCGCTCGCCCTCGCCGCGGCGGACCTCGGCCTGGAGCACCGCCTCGCCATGGCGGATGCGATCGTCTATGCGACCGCGCAGGCCGAGGGCGCCCGACTCGTGACGGGGGACAAGGATCTCCGCGGCCTTCCCGGCGTGACGTACCTGCCGAAGGCGAAGGGGGCGCGGTGAGAGAGCTCGGAGCCGCATGACCCTGTCCGCCGGCACGCGCCTCGGCCCCTACGAGATCCTGTCCGCGATCGGCGCGGGGGGGATGGGCGAGGTGTATCGGGCGCGAGATCCGCGGCTCTCCCGCGACGTCGCGATCAAGGTCCTGCCTGCCTCGTTCGCCGAGGACGCCGACCGCCTGCGGCGCTTCGAGCACGAGGCCAAGGCCGCGGGCGTTCTGAACCACCCGAACGTCACCGCCGTCTACGACATCGGGACCGGCGCCGACGGCGCACCGTACGTCGTGCAGGAACTGCTCGAGGGCGAGACGCTACGTGCCGCCCTCGCCGGCGGCAAGCTCCCGCCGCGGCGCGCCGTGGATTACGCGATCGGCATCGCGCGGGGGCTCTCGGCGGCCCACGAGAAGGGCATCGTGCATCGGGACCTGAAGCCCGAGAACCTCTTCGTCACGGCCGACGGCAACGTCAAGATCCTCGACTTCGGCCTGGCGAAACTGACCGAGACGGCGGGCGTCGGAGTCCAGACGAACCTGCCGACGGCCGCGCCGGCCACCGAGCCGGGCGTCGTCCTCGGAACGCTCGGGTACATGTCGCCCGAGCAGGTCCGCGGAAAGCCCGCCGACCACCGGTCCGACATCTTCGCGTTCGGCGCGATTCTCTACGAGATGCTGTCGGGCGCGCGCGCCTTCCGCGGCGACTCGGCGGCGGACACCATGTCCGCGATCCTCAAGGAAGACCCCCCGGACCTCTCGGTCACGAACCGGAGCGTCTCGCCCGCTCTCGAGCGCATCGTCCGCCACTGCCTCGAAAAGACGCCCGAGCGGCGCCTGCACTCGGCACACGACCTCGCCTTCGAGCTCGAATCGTTGACGCAGACGTCGGGCACGGCGGCCGTCGCTCCGCGAGGCGTCGCAGTCGGCCGACGCCGCGCGCTGCTCGGCGCCTGGGTCGCCGCCGCCCTGATCGCCGCGTTTCTCGTCGGGCGGCAGGGGACGGCCGCGCGCTCCGCCGCCGCCGGGCCGCGAACCTACACGCAGCTGACGAACTATGCCGGACCCGAGGGCTCGCCGGCGCTGTCGCCGGACGGCCAGCTCCTGGCATTCACCCGGAAGGTGGGAAGCAAGAACGGCGTCTGGGTGCAACGCACCGGCGGCCACAACCCGACGGAGCTCACCGCCAGCTGCGACCGCGACAGCGACTCCCCCGCGTTCTCGCCCGACGGCGCACTCATCGCCTACAACTCGCAGTGCGGCGGCGCCGGTCTCTTCGTGATGGGCGCGACCGGAGAGAACACGCGCCGGCTGACCCCCGTCGGTGGCAACCCCGCGTGGTCGCCCGACGGAACAGAGATCGTCTACAACACGGAAACCAACTGGGCGCCCTGGGCCCGCGCCACGACGAGCGCGCTCTGGATCGTCGAGGTCTCGACGGGAAAGACGCGAAAGCTCTTCGGCGGCGATGCCGTGCAGGCGAGCGTCTCGCCGCACGGCCTCCGCGTCGCCTACTGGGGTCTTCCCGCAAACGGCAGCCAGCGCGACATCTGGACGATCCCCTACAAGGGCCTCGGTCCGAACGAGAAACCGGTGGCTGTCACGCAGGATCCGGCGCTCGACTGGAATCCGGTCTGGTCCGCCGATGGCCGATATCTCTACTTCCTTTCGAACCGGGACGGTTCGATGAACCTGTGGCGCGTGCCGATCGACGAGAGCTCCGGAAAAACCCTGGGCCCGCCGGAGCCCCGGACGCTCCCCACGCGGCTCGCCTACGGCTTCTCGCTCAGCCGAGATGGCAAGCACCTCGCCTTCGGAGCCTCCGAATATTCCTATTCGGTCGAGCGCTTGGCCGTCGATCCCGTGGGCGGAAAGGCGCTCGGAGCGCCCGTCGAGATCGTGCAGACCTCCGACCCGATCGTCTCGTCGAACGTCTCCCCGGACGGAACGCTCCTCACGTTCGACTCGCAGGGCTCGGGCCAGGAAGACATTTCCGTGATGCGCGTCGACGGCAGCGGGATGCGCAAGCTTCTCGACGACGCCCCGCGGGATCGCATCGCGTCGTGGTCTCCCGACGGGAAGCGGATCGTCTTCCAGTCCGACCGGAGCGGCACCTGGCAGATCTGGACCATCCTTCCCGACGGCAGCGGGATGACCCAGCTCAGCCACGACGGCCAGGGCCTGACGATCCCGGTCTGGTCCCCGGACGGGCGCCGGCTCGCGACCCTGGACACCGAGGGCGTGGCCGCCATCCTCGAGATCGACTCGAACGGCGGCGTCGTCAAGACGACCCGGCTCCCGGATCCGCCCGACAAGCTCGTCCCGGCCGTGTTCGACTGGCTCGCCGACGGCCGCATGCTCGTCTCGCTCAACACCCGGGAGTTCAACGGCGTTTCCGTGCTCGCGACGTTCGACCCGAAGACCGGTTCCTACGCACGCATGAAGGGGCCCGCGGGTGCGTTTGCAGGTCCCTTTCGCCTCGGGCCGCGCTCGGCCATGGCGATCAGCGCCGCCGGGATCTGGCTGCTCGATCCCGACGGCGGCGAGCCACGGCTCCTGATCGCCAGCCCGGCGGGAGGCAGCTACGCCTACGCCTCTCCGACGACCGACGGGAGGACGCTCTACCTCGGACGTGTGCACGAAAACGCCGACATCTGGATGGCGACGCCTCCGTGACGCTCGCCATGATCCTCGCTCTCGCCGCGGCCGTTTCGCCTTCTTCGGCCTCGTGGCCGACGAAAGGCTGGCCGGAGTCGTCCCCTGCGGCCGAAGGGATGGACGTCGCGCCGCTCGATGCGTTCGACCGCGAGCTTGCCTCCGGACAGAACGGCTACGTCGACGCGATGCTCGTGATCCGACACGGCACGGTGGTCTACGAGAAGACCTACGACCACGCCACCGACTACACCCGCCTCTTCGCCGGAAAGGGTGCGCCCGGCCTCTACAACTACTACGACCCGGGCTGGCACCCCTACTACAGGCGCACCAGGCTGCACACGATGCAGTCGGTGTCGAAGAGCGTGACGTCCGCCTTGATCGGGATCGCGATGGGGCGCAAGGAGATCCCGGGCGTGGACGCGAAGATGATGCCGTACTTTTCGGCGTTCCACATCCCGCCGGACCCGCGGCGCGACCGCATGACCCTTCGCGACGTGCTCACGATGACGGCCGGGATCCGCTGGGACGAGGAGTCGACCGAGTACACCGACCCCGCGAACAACTGCGCCGTGATGGAGGGCAAGGAGGACTGGCTCCGCTACGTCCTCGAGCAGCCGATGGCCGAGGACCCCGGCAGGACGTTCGTCTACAACAGCGGCGCGACGATGCTGCTCTCCGAACTCATCCACAGGAGGACCGGCCAAGAAGCCGACGACTACGCGAAGGAGCACCTCTTCGGCCCGCTCGGCATCGAGTACTTCTGGAAGCGCACGCCGAAGGGACTCGCGGACACGGAGGGCGGGCTCTACCTCGCGCCGCGGGACCTCGCGAAGATCGGGTACCTCTACCTGAAGGACGGCCTGTGGGACGGCAGGCGCATCCTTCCGGAAGGCTGGGTCGCGGCCTCGACGGCGGAGCACACGCGCACGCCCGACGGCTCGTACAGTTACGGGTATCAGTGGTGGGTGATGCCCCGGAAGGGCCTGGGAACCTACGGCGCCTACGCCGCGTGGGGCTACGGCGGACAGCTCCTGATCGTCGTGCCCGAGCTCGACCTCATCAGCGTCTTCACCGGCTGGAACATCTACGACAAGCCCTCGCTCGACCCCGGCTTCGCGCTGGGGCGCGTGCTCGCGGCCGTCCGGAAATGAAGCTCCTTCTCGCCGCAGCGGGCCTCGCCGCCGCCGTCCTCCTCGTCGACCGCCTGCTCCTCTGGATGGAGGGGAAGGGGTGGATCGACTATCGCCGGACCTATCCGGGCCGGATGAATGCGGGCCAGGTCGGCCCCGCGTTTCTCGCGATCCAGGGGTTGCTCGAGCCCGAGAAGCGGCATGCCGCCGAGGAGCAGACCGCCCTGCGGACCGAGCGGGACGAAGCGGGCGGCGCCGGGCCGCCCCCGGGCAGCAAGACCGGGGCGTAGGACCGCTCTTCTCACGGACCGGTGGCGCTCCGTGCCTCAGCGCAGGGCGACGGCCAGCGTGTCGTGATGCAGGGCGATCAGGGTCCGAAGATACGGCCCGATCGCCTTCGCCCCGTCGAAGCCTGCCGCGCGCGCCGCCTCCTCGGCCTTCTCCGGCGGCACGTCCGAGCCCTCGGCGTAGTGCCTGAGGTCGCGGTATCCGCCCACCGTGAAGAGGCTCCAGGGGGCGCCCGCGTCGCGGACGAAGATCAGGTTCTGCGGGAGCCCCAGGCGCTTCGAGTACGCGTTCTCCATCTCGCGCTGCTGGAGCAGGGCGCCCTCCCGGCCCGGCAGCGCCTCGAACATCTCGACGTGGAAGAACCCGGCCCCGCCGAGCTCCCTGCGGACCTCCGCGAGCGGGGGCCCGAACACGAACAGGTCCTCCTGCCAGGCAATCGCGTCCTGGAGGCCCGCCAGGGCGGCGGCCGCGGCTGCCCGGGCCTTCTCCCGTTTCGCGATGCGGTCGGCGGCGTAGAACTCGCCGTAGCTGCCCATCGGAAAGAGCAGGAGCAGGTCCCAGCGGTCGCCCTGGCTGTGGCGCATCGCGATCGGGGGTTCGTCGCCGGCCTCGCGCGTGGCGGGCCAGCCCGCCTTGCAGAGGTCCACGATCTGAAGGAGCTTGCCGGGGGCGGCCTGGAGGAGGGTCGCCCGGTAGAGAGTGGCGCCTCCCGGAGCCGGCCCGGCGAACAGGTGGAGCAGAAGCGTCAGGCCGGCGAGCGTCATGGCGGTGCCTCCCCTTCTCGGACCCTCATTCTCACCCTCGCGGGGCCGCGCCCGAAAGGCGTTTTTCGGCCGTCTGTGCTAACATTTTTGAATTACAGGCATGAAATTCAGCAGTGTCGTTACCCGGAGCTTCTCGACGGCCGAGGTCGCCCGGCTGACTGGCCTCTCGGCCAGGCAGCTCGACCACTGGGACCGCCTCGGATTCCTGCGCCCCTCGCTCGAACGGGCGAGCGGCTACGGCTCGACGCGGCGCTACTCGTTCGCGGACGTCGTCCGCCTGCGCGTGGCCGCGCGCCTGAGGTCGAACGGCATCGGGCTTTCGCGGATCCGGCGGTGCGCGGAAGCTCTGGCGCGCCTCGACCCGTCGGCCGACCTCGGGCGCGCGCGCCTGATGGTCGCGGGATCGGCGGTTCTCTGGGCTCGGTCGGATCGCGAGGTCGTGGATCTGTTGCAGGACGGACAGCTCGTCCTGGTCTGCTCGCTCGGAGACGCCGTGGCCGAGGCGGCCGGCGCCGTCGCCCGGCTCTCGCGCGAGGCCGGGCGGGCCGAACTCCCGGGGACGCGGCCCCGCAACAAGAAGAGCACCTCGGGCCGCTGAGCGGGCCCGGCGCAAGCCGGGCGGGGACGGGAGGAACATGCGGGCAACCGAAGACCTGGGAGCACGGATCGGCCGCCTCGCGCGGCTCGGGCGCCAGCGCGACTTTCCGCTCGCCCGCTTCCAGAGGTCTCTCGACGCCATCGCCCACAACGGCGAGCGCGGCGAGGTCCTGCGGCAGCTGCTGACCGACTGGACGGGCATTCCCTTCGACGCGGAGGAGGCCCTCCAGCGCTGGGGGGAGATCGAGCGGCTCGTCTCGGGCCTGCGCGACAAGCTGGGCGCGCCGCTCGGGCTGCAGACGGTGCTCCTCCACCACCTGCACAGCCACGAGGGGATGCTGAAGGAGCCGCGCCTCGTCTCCGAAGCGGACCTCGCGGTCCTGCGCGTCAACGCGATCACGGACCCGCTGACCGGCCTGTACAACCGCCGGTTCCTCGTCGACCATCTCTCGCGGGAGATCTCGCGCGCCGAGCGCGCGGAGAGCATCCTGTCGGTCGTCATGATGGACCTGAAGGGCTTCAAGTCCATCAACGACCGCCTCGGCCACCCCGTCGGGGACAGCGTCCTCGTCCGCACGGCTCGCGTCATCCGCGAGTCGCTGCGCGCGGTCGACGCCGGCTGCCGCTGGGGCGGCGACGAGTTCGTCCTGGCCCTGCCCAACACCGACATGTTCTCGGCGCTGGCCGTCGCCGAGCGCGTTCGCGAGAAGATCGGCGCCATGGCCCTTCCCGCCCGGGGCGGGCTCTCCCTCGATCTCCACTACGGCGTGGCCTCGTATCCCCACGACGGCAAGAGCACGGACTTCCTCCTGAAGATCGCGGACCTGCGCCTCTACCAGTGCCGCTCGCAGTCCACCTACGGGTCCTCCGAGCACCGCCACCACCCGCGATTCGCCCCGGAGGACATGAGCGTCCGCGTCGAAGAGAAGTCCCGCGGCGAAACCTGGATCGCTCCCGTCGTGGACCTCTCGTACGGCGGGCTCGCCTTCCGCGCGAAGCGGCGCGAGCGGTGGCCTCCCCGGTGGAAGGCCGAGATCATCCAGAAGCACGACCCCGAGCGGCACCCGATCCGCCTGAAGCCGATGCACTTCGCGCCTCTGCCGGGCGGGAGCGTGCGTGTCGGCTGCGCGTATGCGTAGCTTCCGGTTTCCGGTTTCCGGTTTCCGGTCTGCACGCCGCGGGGCGCGCGGGTGAAGAACGCGGCCTTCGCCGCTCACCGCGCCGCCGCGTCCGGTCTCTTCACCCTCTTCACCCTGATCGCGATCGCCCTGGGGCTCGGCGATCCGCGGCTGCTCGCGCTCGCGATGGGCGGCGCGCTGGCTTCGCTCCTGCTCCTGACCCGGCCGAACGTCGTCGAGGCCCTCGGCCCGTTCGCGGCGCCGCTGGCGGTCGTGGCCGACCTCGCGCTGCTCTTCTGCGCGATGTCGCTGACCGGGGGCGTGTTCTCCCCTTACGCCCTGCTCCTTCCCACGGGCGTCGCGCTGTCCTGGCATTGCGACGGCAAGGCCGCGGCGCGCTTCTTCGCCGCCGCCTCGCTCTTGGGCTGCGCGGCGCTGGTGACGCTCGGGCACCTCCCGACCTCGGGGGCGGCGCACCTCTTCCCCATCGTGGGCGTGGCGCTGGCGGCGCCCGCTCTCCTCGTCGCGCTCGAGATCGCCGGGGCGGCCCCCGCCGCAGCGCCGGCAGCGTCGGCCGGCGGGGTCACGGCCGAGCCCCGCGTCGAGCCCGCGCCCTCGCGCCCCGCCGTCCACGCGGCGCGCCCCGCGCCGATTCGGGAGGAGCCCGAACGCGACCGCGAGGCCGAGATCCTCCACGACCTGCGCTCCCCCCTCTCCGTCATCCGCGTCTACACGGACCTCATCCAGGAGGCGGCCCGGCGCGGCGAGCTGCCGAATCCCGACTACCTCGGCAACCTCGCGCGCGAGATCGAGCTCGCGGAGCGGCTCGTCGGAACGCCGGCGCCCGTGGAGGAGCCGGTCGCGCCCGCCCCGCAGAACGCCGACCTCGTCGAGATCCTGGGCTCGCTCGCCACGGCGTACCGCCTCGCGCACGGCGGGCGCATCCGCATCGAGTTCATCGCCGAGCGCCCGCAGCTTCCGGTCGCCGCCGATCCGGTCGCGCTGCAGCGCGCGTTCCGCAACGTCCTCGACAACGCCATCAAGTACACTCCGGACGGGGGTGAAGTCCGCATCCGCGCGGGCTCGGCCGGACCCCAGGCCTTCGTCGTCGTCAAGGACACCGGAATGGGAATGAGCCCCGAGGAAAGAGCCCGTGCGTTCGACTACGCCTTCCGCGGCGCCGGCGCCGTCGCGTCCGGCACGCGCGGCAAGGGGCTCGGCCTGGCCGTGACGAAGGAGATCCTCGAGTCCAACGGCGGGAAGATCTCGCTCTCGAGCGAGGCCGGCTACGGCTCCGAGGTCACGATCATGCTGCCGTACCAGCGGGGCGGCCGGTGAAGCGCATCGTCGTCGTCGACGACGACCGCGTCATCGCGGGCGCGGTGCGCGAGATCCTCGTCCCCGAGGGCTTCCTGGTGGACTGCCCTCCCGACCCGAGGGCGGCCCTGGTCCAGGCGATCCGCGACGTGCCGGACCTCGTCATCCTCGACGTCAACATGCCGGGCATGACGGGATGGGAGTTCTGCGCGATCCTCCGCCGCCAGTCCGCGACGCGCGACGTTCCGGTGCTGTTCCTGACCGGGCGCTCCGAGGTCAAGGACCGCATCACCGCCATGCAGCTCGGCGGCTCCGATTTCCTGGCGAAACCCTTCGGCGCGGCGGACCTGCGCCGAAAGGTGCGCTCGCTCGTTCACGAATCTCACGCGATGGAGGAAGGATGAAGGCGAGACGCCTGACCCCCGTGCCGGACGCGACCGTGGATGCCTTCGCGCCGCCGGCCGACGCCGCGCCCGACGGCCTCGACGACCTGCGCCGCGACCGCATCGTCTACGACGCCGTCACCCGGCTTCCCATCCACCCCTTCGACCACCCGTCGAAGGCCGACGAGCGGGTCGAGCACCTCGGCGTGATCTACCTGCAGGTCGGCAAGTTTTTCGGGTTCGAGGAGCTCTTCGGGTGGGAGCAATACGACCGCGTCCTGGCGGCCGTCTCCGAAAGCCTCCAGGACGACGTCCGCGCCTCGCGCCTGGCGCCGCTCGTCCACTCGATCCGCTTTTCCGGGGCCGACGGGTTCTTCGTGCTCTACGACCTGCCGCCCGCCGGCCGGGGCCGCCCGACGAACCTCGACGAAGAGGCGGCGCGCCTGCGCGCGAGCGTCGTGCGCCGCCTGCGCCAGACGCTCGAGGGCGCGACCGCCGACCTGCTGAACATCCTCGCGTCGAGCCTGACCGCCGTGGACAACCCGCGCGTCCGCCCCGGCCGCCACGTCATCCGCACGCTGCAGGAGGCCGTCAAGATCGTGGCCCAGCGGCAGACGAGCGAGAAGCTCGAGCTCTTCGCCGGCCTGAAGACGGTCATCGGCCAGAAGCAGCTGCGGCCCGCGTTCCAGCCCGTGCGCCACCTCCCCGACGGCGCCATCATGGGCTACGAGGCGCTCATCCGCGGCCCGCAGGGCACGACGCTCGAGCCACCGACGGTCCTCTTCGCCGTGGCCCACGAGAACGAGATGGACGTCGAACTCGAGACGCTCTGCCTCGAGACGATCTTCGCGAACCTGCCCCGCGCGGTCGGCGACCGCCGCCTCTTCGTCAACGCCTCGGCCATGCTGCTGCGCCACCCGATCTTCCTTGACGAGCGCAACCTCGCCGCCATCAACCGCAGCCACGCGGACGTGGTCGTCGAAATCTCCGAAAAGGAGATGGTGCGGGACTACGACTCCTTCCAGGAGGTCCTGACGCTGGTGCGGAAGGCGAACATGAAGATCGCGATCGACGACGCCGGCTCGGGCTACTCGGGCCTCGAGGCGATCCTGCACCTGAAGCCGGACTACATCAAGGTCGCCGACACGCTCGTGCGCAACATCCACTCCGACCCGATCAAGCGCGAGATCATCGCGAGCCTCGACGCGATCGGCAAGCGCATCGGCGCGACGCTCGTCGCCGAGGGCATCGAGGTCGAGCCCGAGCGTCGCACGCTGGTCGACCTCGGCATCGAGTTCGGCCAGGGATACCTGCTCGGCCGGCCGGCGTTCCAGGTCAGCGGCCGCGCCGCGCGCGCCTGACGCCGCCGGAACGCTACACGCCGAGGCGCAGCGAGGCGGCGGCGGGGACCTCGCCGGCCGCCGGGGCCGTCGAGCCGTCGCGGATTCTAGAGTCCGGGGTCAGCCCTAAGAGTCAGGGGTCAGCCCTGAACTCCTGAACTCTCGCCTCGAAAGCCGCCCCGCGTCGCCGGCACTCGCGACAATTCATATTGGGGCGGTCATCGGAGTCCGGGGGTCAGCCCTGAACTCCTGAACTCTCGCCTCGAAAGCAGCCCCGCGACGCCGGCGCTCGCGACAATTCATATTGGGGCGGTCATCTGCCCCGATCTGGAGTTTGCCGTTGGCTCGAGCGCCGAGACTGGACGTGCCGGGGTGCGTCTACCACGTGACCGCGCGTGGAAACGAGCGTCGGCCCATTTTCCGGGAGACTCGTGACCGCGAAGATTACCTTGCGCGGCTCGCCACGTATCGCGAGCGCTTTGGCTTCGCCCTTCTGGCTTTCTGCCTGATGGACAATCACGTCCACCTGGCCGTCGAGCGGGGTGAGACACCCCTGTCGACGATCATGCATGCGCTGCAGTCCTCCTACAGTCAGAGTTTCAATCGCCGCCACGCGCGAGTCGGGCACCTCTTTCAGGGCCGCTATCGCGCCTTTCTCGTCCAAACGGATCTCTATCTCGCGGCTCTTCTTCGATACATCCACCTCAACCCGGTCCGGGCTGGAATCGTCCGGCGCGCCGCTGCCTATCGGTGGAGCAGCGACCGCTTCTACCGGGCAGGAACCGGGCCCGCCTGGGTCGACGTCGGCCGTGGGCTTCGGCTCCTCGGGCGGCAGCCCGATACAGCCGAGCCCTATCGCCGCTTGATGCGGGACCCGACGGTTCCGAATTACGAGGACATCGATCCGCTCGAAGCTACCGTGAAGGGAGAAAAAGCCTTCGCGCGCACCATGCTCGGCGCTTCTACCCGCATGCCCGGGCCGTGGCGTCTTCACACCGTCGAAGAGGTCGTCGCCGCCGTGGCTTCCGCGGAGCGCACTGCGATCCGGGTGCTTCGGCAACCAGGGCAGCGACGAGGCGCTGCGCTCACTCGTTCGATCGCGGCCTATGTCGCCAGGAACCACGCACGGATTCCCATCGGACGTGTTGCCAGCTACCTCGGACGCGACGAATCCACTCTGATCAAGGGTGTCCGGCGCCTGGAGCAACGTCTTTGCGCCGACGACGGCCTTCGCGAGCGGATTGCGGCGATCGCCGCTCACCTGAAGGCGGGATCGCAACGGCCAGAGGAGGGGACAAGCCCGGAGATCGAGAGTTCAGGAGTTCAGGGCTGACCCCCGCAACAGACGCTACACGCCGAGGCGCAGCGAGGCGGCGGCGGGGACCTCGCCGGCCGCCGGGGCCGTCGAGCCGTCGCGGATCGAGGGCTTCTCGCCCCGGCCCTTCCGGCGCTCGAACCGGCGCCGGAGGTCGTCCAGGACGACGTAGAAGACGGGCGTCACGTAGAGGGTCAGGGTCTGCGAGAAGAGCAGGCCTCCGACTACCGCCAGGCCGAGGGGCCGGCGGGACTCGGCGCCCGCGCCGGCGCCCATCGCGATCGGGATCGTTCCCATCAGGGCCGCCATCGTCGTCATCATGATCGGGCGGAACCGCACGAGGCACGCCTCGTAGATCGCCTTCTGGGGCGTCATGCCCTCCTCGCGCTGGGCCTCGATCGCGAAGTCGACCATCATGATGCCGTTCTTCTTCACAAGGCCGACGAGCATGATGATGCCGACGAAGGCGTAGATGGACAGCTCCAGCCGGAACGCCATCAGGGTCACGAGCGCCCCGAACCCGGCGAACGGCAGCGCGGTGAGGATCGTGATCGGGTGGATGAAGCTCTCGTACAGGATCCCGAGCACCATGTAGATCACGATGATCGCCACGACGAGCAGCCACCCGAGGCCCTGCACGGAGCTCTGGAAGGCCTGCGCGGTTCCCTGGAAGCTCGTCTGGATCGTCGCCGGCAGCTCCTGGCGGGCCAGCCGGTCGACCGCCGCCACCGCCTCGCCGAGCGCCACGCCGGGCTTCAGGTTGAAGGAGATCGACACGGCGGGAAGCTGGCCCTGGTGGGTGACCGAGAGCGGCCCGGTGTTCTGCGTGATCGTCGCGAGCGAAGACAGCGGCACGAGCTGCCCGTCGCGCGACCGGACGTAGAGCAGCGAGACCGCCGCCGCGTTGCCCTGGAACTCGGGCGCGAGCTCCATGATGACCTGGTACTGGTTGGTGGGCGCGTAGATCGTCGAGATCTGGCGCGTTCCGTACGCCGTGTAGAGCGCGTCCTCGATCCGCTGGCTGGAGATCCCGAGCGCCGCGGCGCGGTCGCGGTTGATGTCGATGGAGATCTGGGGATTCTGGAGCAGCAGGTCGCTCGTGACGTCCTGGAGGCCGGGCAGCGCGCGCATCTTCTGCTCGAGCAGCGGCGCGTACTTGTAGAGCTCGGCCGTGTCCGAGTCCTGCAGCGTGTACTGGTACTGGCTCTTCGAGAGGCTTCCGCCGAGCCGGATCGGGGGCGGAATCTGCAGGTACGCGCGGATGCCCGGGATCCGGGCGAGCTTCGGACGCAGGTCCTGGATGATCTGGTCGGCGGAGCGCTTGCGCTGCGAGAGCGGCTTCAGTTGCGCGAGCACGATGCCCGAGTTGCCGACGCTCACGCTGCCGCGGGGCCCGCAGCTCGACAGGAGGTTCGCGACGTCCGGATCGGCCCGGACGACGGCGGCGACCTGCTGCTGCTTCTCCTTCATCGCGGGAAACCCGATCCCCTGCGCCCCCTCGGTGAACCCGAACACGAGACCCTGGTCCTCGGTCGGCAGGAACCCCTTCGGGATCACGACGAAGAGCCATCCCGTCGCCGCGAGAACGAGCGCCGAGAGCGCCAGCACCCGCTTCGGGTGACGCAGCGCGGGCCCGAGCGTGCGCGCATAGAGACCGAGCATCATGTCGAAGGCGCGCTCGCTCCACCGGTAGAGCTTGCCGTGCCGCTCCTCCCGTTCGGGCTTCAGGAACCGGCTGCAGAGCATGGGCGTCAGCGAGAGCGACACGAAGCCCGACACGAGGATCGAGACGCCGATCGTGACCGCGAACTCGCGGAAGAGCCGGCCGATGACGCCGCCCATGAAGAGGATGGGGATGAAGACGGCCGCGAGCGAGATCGTCATGGACAGGATCGTGAACCCGATCTCTTTCGACCCGCTGAGGGCCGCCTCGAAGGCGTTCTCCCCCCGCTCGATGTGGCGGTGGATGTTCTCGAGCATGACGATGGCGTCGTCCACGACGAACCCGACCGACAGCGTCAGCGCCATCAGCGACAGGTTGTCGAGGCTGTAGCCGAGCACGTACATGACGGCGAACGTGCCGACGATCGAGAACGGCAGCGCGAGGCTCGGGATGACGGTCGCCGAGAGGTTCCGCAGGAACAGGAAGATGACCAGGATGACCAGGCCGAGGGTCAGCAGGAGCGTGAACTTGACGTCGTTGACCGAGTCGCGGATCGGCGTGGAGCGGTCGTAGAGCACGTGCAGGGTCGCGGAGGCCGGCAGCTGCTTCTGGAAGGTCGGCAGCAGCCGGCGGACGGCCTCGGCGACCTCGACCGTGTTCTCGCCGGGCTGCTTGAAGATCGCGAGCGAGATCGACCGCTCGTCGTTGTACCAGGCCGCGGTCTTGTCGTTCTCGACGCCGTCCTTGACCTCGCCCAGGTCCGAGATGCGCACCGCCGAGCCGTTCTTGTAGGCGACGATGACCGGACGGTAGCCGGCGGCGTCGAGCAGCTGTCCGTTGGCCTGGACGGTGAAGTGCGTCAGGCTGCCGTAGAGGATGCCCGTCGGAAGATTGACGTTGGCGTTCTGGACGGCGGACAGGGCCTCGTCGATGCCGATGCCTCGGCTGGCGAGCTGGCGCGGGTCGAGCTGGACGCGGACGGCGAACTTCTGCGGCCCGTACACCTGCACCTGCGCGACGCCGGAGACGGTCGAGATGCGCTGCGCCATCATGGTCTCGCCGTACTCGTCGAGCTGCGAGAGGGGCAGCGTCGCGGAGGTCAGGGTCAGGTAGAGAACGGGCTGGTCGGCCGGGTTCACCTTCTGGAAGGACGGCGGCGCGGGCATGTTCGGCGGCAGCTGGCGCGCCGCCGCGGAGATGGCCGACTGCACGTCGAGGGCGGCCCCGTCGAGGTTGCGCGAGAGGTTGAACTGCAGCGTGATCTGGGTCGAGCCCTGGGTGCTCGAGGAGCTCATGTTGTCCAGGCCCGCGATCGTCGAGAACTGCCGCTCGAGCGGCGTCGCGACCGAGGACGCCATCGTCTCGGGCGAGGCTCCGGGCAGAGCGGCCGCCACCTGGATCGTCGGGAAGTCGACGTTCGGAAGGTCGGAGACGGGCAGCAGGCGGTAGCCCATCATGCCGAAGATGAGGATCGCGGCCATGACCAGGGTGGTCGTGACCGGACGGCGGATGAAGAGCTCGGAGATGTTCACGGCCGCTTCCCTTCCGCCGTCTTCTCGCCCAGGATCTCGACCTTGCTGCCGGGCCGCAGCCGCAGCTGGCCGTCGGTCACGACCCGTTCGCCGGCGGCGAGGCCCTTGTCGATCACCGCGCCGTCGGCGAGAACCCGGCCGACGGTGACGGGCCGCGGCTCGACCGTGTCGTCGGCCTTGACGACGTAGGCGTAGGTTCCCTGCTGGCCGGTCTGCACGGCCCCCTGCGGAGCGACGATCGCGTCGGAAAGGGTCGACAGGGTAATCAGCGCGTTGACGAACTCGCCCGGCCAGAGCACGCGATCGGCGTTCTGGAAGGTGGCCTTCAGCGTGATCGTGCCGGTCGTCCGGTCCACCGTGTTGTCGATGAAGGTCAGCTCGCCCCTTGCGAGCCGCTTGCCGCTGGTCGGGTCCTCGGCGTCCACCGCCAGCCGCCCCTCGGCCTGTCGCCGCCGGATCTCGGGCAGGTCGCGCTCGGGCACGGCGACGGCGACGTAGACGGGCGCCACCTGGTTGATCGTGACGAGCGTCGCGTCGTTGGCCTTGACGACGTTGCCCGCCTGCACCATGACGATGCCCGTCCGGCCGTCGAGGGGCGAGCGGATGGCGCAGTAGCCGAGGTCGAGCCTCGCCCGGTCGACGGCGGCCTGGTCGGCGCGCACGGTCGCGGCGTAGGCCGCCGAGTTCGCCCGGACGCTGTCGTACTGCTGCTGGGTGACGTAGTCCTTCTTGACGAGGTCGGCGTAGCGCTTGACGTCGGCCTCGGCGTTCTCGAGCTGCGCGCGGTCGCGCGCCAGGGCCCCCTCGGCCTGGGCGAGCGCGGCCTCGTAAGGGCGCGGGTCGATCGAAAAGAGCAGCTCGCCCTTCCTGACGTCCTGGCCCTCGCGGAAATGGACCTCGAGGATCTCGCCGTTGACGAGCGCGCGGACCGCGACCGTGTTGTACGGCTGGACGGTTCCGACGTTGCGGACCTGGACGTCCACCGGCTTCGCCACGACCGTGCCGACCCGCACGGGCACGAGCTCCGGGGGCGGGGCCTTCTGCGCCCGCGCGCAGGCGAGCGCCGAGCACAGGGCAATCGAGACCAAGGCGAGCCGGCCGCGGGGTGTCCTCATGGAATCTCCTGCTTCGTCGCCGACGTCCCGGTGATCTCCGCCGCCTTCGGAACGAGGGCGCCGGTCGCGTGCGCGAGCTCGGCCATGGCCAGGAACCACAGCGAGCGCGCCTGCACTTCCTCCGCGCGGGCCTGCGCGAGCGAGGCCTGCGTCGTGAGCAGGTCCAGGATCGAGCCGACGCCCGCCTTGTACCGGCCGTCGGCGACCTCGGCCGACTGGCGCGCGCTGGCGAGCAGGTCGCGCGTCGTCTTGATCCGCTGCGTCGCCGTCTGGACGGCGTAGTAGCTCGACCAGACGTCGAGGATCACGCGGTCCGCGACGGTTTCCGCGCTGGCCTTTGCGGCCTCGGCCTCCTCCTTCGCCTTCTGGGTCCGGTAGGCGACGTCGAAGCCGGTGAAGACGGGAATGCGCAGCAGGAGCAGCCCGGAGTAGGTCGTCGCGAAGGGATCGGCGCCCGGCAGCGAATAGAAGGTGCGGGCGCCCGTCGCGGCCACCGAGAGCTTCGGGAGGCCCTCGGCCTGGACCGAGCGGATCTTGCTCTCGGCCGCCAGAGCCGCGAAGCGGCTGGCCGCGAGATCCGGCCGCTCGGCGACGGCCTTCGCGATCAGCTCGTCCACGTTCTTCTTCACCATGTCGAGCGGCAGCACCTCGGGCAGCTCCCCGACGTCCACCGGCACGTTGGCCGAGACGCCGACGGCCGTGGCGAGGGCGCCGCGGATGATCTGGACCTGCCCCTGCGTGTCCTGCAGCTCGAGCTCCGCCTGCGACACGGACGTCCGCGCCTGAAGCACGTCGGCGATCGTCGCGACGCCGGCGCGGTGCCGCTCCTCGGCGGAATCGAGGCTGCGCTTGGCCTCGTCGAGGCTCGCCTGGCGGGCGAGGACGAGCGCCTTGGAGTTCAGGTAGCCGTAGTACGCCTGGGCGATCCGCAGCACCACGTCCTGGATGGCCGCGTTGTGCGCCCAGTCGGCCGCGTACAGGGCGCGCGTGGCCTGCTGCACGTCCGCCTCGCGGCCGCCGAAATCGAAGAGCAGCCAGGACGCCGCGACGGACGGGCCGTACGTCGTCTGCAGATACGTGAACTGCCCGTCGGGCAGGCTCGCCTGCTTCTGCCGAAACAGCTCGCCGTCGACCTCGAAGACCGGGAAGTACAGGGACCGTTTCGAGCCGACCTCGGCCGCCGCCGCGCGGGCGAACGCCCAGGCTTCCCGCGTCGCGGGGTTCGTGCGCAGGCCCACGTCCACCAGCTGGACGAGCGAGAGCGTGGTGCCGGGCTTGAGGTACTCCTCGGGAATCCGGGGCGCGACCTTCTCGGCCGGCGCGGGCGGCATCGCCGCCTTCGCGGGCGGCGTCCACGGCTGCGCCGGCTGGGGAGAGACGGCTTCCCGAACGGTCTTTTCCGGAATCGCCGTGCAGCCGGCGCAGACGAGCAGGAGGGCCGCGACCGCGCGCCGCATCAGGCCTCCCTCAGGGCCACGCCGTTCAGGAACACGTCCATCAGCTGGCGAACGAGGTCCTCGAGGCGGTCGTCGCTGCGGTGGAAGAGGTTCATCGAGCGGACCATGCCGAGAAAGAGGTCCGCGCCGATGCGCGCGTCGATGCCCCGGAACTCGCGCCGTTCGATTCCGCCGAGGATCGCCTCCTGGACGACCCGCAGGATCGGCTCGCGCCGCTTGACGAGCTCGTCCTCGAGGGCCGGGAAACGCTCGTCGCGCTGGAAGAACGGAAGCAGGTAACGCCGGTCCCAGAAGTGGTCGAGGATCCCGGTCGCGATCGCCTCGAGCTGGCCTCGCGCGGTTTGCTCGCCCCGGGTGCGGCGCTCGAGGTCGGCGGCGAGACTCTCCACCACGTGCACGACGGTCGCGAAGTAGAGAACTTCCTTGTTCTCGAAATAACGGTAGATCGTCCCCTTGCCGATTCCGGCGTCCGAGGCGATCGAGTCGATGAGGACTTCGTGGAAAGGGCGCTGCGCGAAAACCCTCGCCGCGGCGTCGAGGATCGCAAGCTCTTTGACTGCAGTCTTTACACGCATCGTTCCCTATTCCGATACTGACCGGTCAGTTCTACTACAAATACGGGTTCAACTCACGCAAGTTTCGACGGGCCCGAAAAACGGCTTCCTGGTTTCGGAAACCAGGGCGGGCGCGGCTCGGGGTGCTGGGGGGGGCGCTCATCCAGGCCGTGCGGCGCGGCCTCGTTCGCCGGGGAGACCGCGCCACGACGGCCGCGCGGCCGGCCTCTTCGCCGGAACCGGTCTGGCCGGCCCGGTCGTAATCTTCACAGTGAAACACAGGGACGGAGCGCGCCGAGGGCGGATCCGGACCCGGGCGCGCCCCGGCGTCGAACGGAGCCGCCGCGCCAAGACCCGGGCCCGGGCGTCCCGGCCGGGCGCCAGGCTCCGGAGGGGAGCCCTGACGGGAGGCCAACGATGAGTCCCGAGAAGGTCAAGAAGAAGCTCCAGTGCCGAGGCTCCGACTGCGGCGGCCAGGTCGCGCCCTCGGATTCGTCGGGCGAGCGGGACTTCTTCGGCGAGCGCCTGGCGCTCTTCGCCCGGGCGACGCTGTTCGCTTCCGCCGGCTTCTTCGCAGCGGGCTTCCTGATCCACGCGCTCTGGCCGGCGCTCGAGGAACGGGCTCCCTCGCTCGGGCGCCCGGAGCTGCTGTTCCACCTCGCCGCGATGGCGGTCCTGCTGGTGATGTGGCTCGCCGCGCGGCAGCCAACCCTGAAGGAAGCCGGCCTGCGACGCGTCGACGCCTTCGGCACGATCGCCGCGCTCGCCCTCTTCGCCTGCATGGGCGGCAGCATGCCGCTCGCGTGGCGGCCCGAGGAGATCGCGCTGCTCGTCGCCAACTCCGTCCTGCTCTACCGCGCGGCGATCGTCCCCAGCGCCCCCCGGCGCACCGCGATCATTTCCGCTCTGGCCTCGCTGCCGATCCCGGTGCTCGCGTTCGTGATGTACGCCTCGGGCGGGCCGCGGGAGACGTCGCGGGGCGCCGCCGTCGCCTGGGCGCTGCTCTGGGCCGCGCTCGGCATCGTCCTCTCCACCCTCGTGTCGTTCGTGACCTTCCGCCTGCGCACGACCGTCGCCCGCAACCGCCGGCTCGGCCAGTACACGCTGACCGAGAAGATCGGCGAGGGCGGGATGGGGGTCGTCTACCGCGCCGAGCACGAGATGCTCCGGCGGCCGACGGCGATCAAGCTGCTTCCGCCGGGCCGCGCCGGCGAGGACGGCCTCAAGCGGTTCGAGCGGGAGGTCCAGCTGACCGCCCGGCTCACCAACCCGCACACGGTCTCGATCTACGACTTCGGCCGCACGCCCGACGGCCTCTTCTACTACGTCATGGAATACCTCGACGGCGTGGACCTCGAAGAGCTCGTCCGCGATTCCGGCCCCGTAGCCCCGGGCCGCGCGGTCCGCATCCTCCGCCAGGTCTGCGCGGCGCTGGCCGAGGCGCACGGAATCGGGCTCATCCACCGCGACATCAAGCCCGCGAACATCCTGCTCTGCGAGCGCGGCGGCATTCCCGACATCGCGAAGGTCCTCGACTTCGGGCTGGTCAAGGACCTCTCGGACCCGTCCGCGGCGGCCCTGACGAGCGAGGACGTCCTGCACGGGACGCCGCAGTACATGGCTCCCGAGACGATCCGCGACAGCAAGAGCGCCGATCCGCGCAGCGACCTCTACGCGCTCGGGGCCGTGGGCTACTACCTCCTGACGGGCACGCCCGTCTTCGCCGGCAAGAGCCCCCTCGAGACCATCCACCATCACCTGCAGACGGAGCCCGAGCCGCTGTCGCGGCGGCTCGGCCGCCCGCTGCCCGCCGACCTCGAGGCGCTCATCCTGCGGTGCCTCTCCAAGGACGCCGAGAAGCGGCCCGAGAGCGCGAAGGCCCTGGCGCGGGCGCTCGCGGCCTGCGAGGGCGTGCCGGCGTGGGACGAAGCGACCGCGCAGGGCTGGTGGCGCGCGCGCGCCCAGGCGAAGATCGCGGCCAAGACGGCCTGAAACGCCGGCCCGCGGGTCGCTGTTAGCATCGCGCCGTGGCCTGGCTCCGCCGCTTCGAGCGCCTCGCCTGGACGGTCGGGATCCTTCTCGTCGCCGTGTGGGCCGCCGCGTACCTCCACCGGTCCATCCTGTCGCGGCGCGATCTCGGCCGATTCGCCGAGTCGCGGCGCGCGCCCACGGCGATCGCGCAGGCCGGCGCGCCCGGGCAGCCGGGGCTGGCTTCGCCCGAGTCGCGCGTGCTGCCCGGAGAGACGCCTCCCGACTACAGCCTGTGGTCGAAGGAGCGGATCAAGGCGTACGAGGATTCCCTGAAAGAGAGGACGGGCGGCCCCCTGGCCGTCCTCCGCATTCCGAAGATCGGGCTCGAGGTGGCCGTCCTCGAGGGCACCGACGACCTCACCCTCAACCGCGCCGTCGGCCACATCGAGGACACCGCCCGGCCCGGCGAGAAGGGCAACGTCGGCATCGCGGGACACCGGGACGGGTTCTTCCGCGGCCTGAAGGACGTGGTCAAGGGCGACGCGATGGAGCTCGAGACGCCCGCGGGCCGCGAAGCGTACCGGGTCGCGGACATCTGGATCGTGAAACCGGAGGACGTGCAGGTCCTCGATCCGACGCCCGAGCCCGCGATCACCCTGGTGGCGTGCTACCCCTTCTACTTCGTGGGCCACGCGCCCGAGCGCTACATCGTCCGGGCGGTCCGCCAGGATCTGGCCGCCGCGGGGCGCGGTCTTCCCTGACGCGTGGCGTCTTCCGGCCCCCGGGCTCCCTACCTCGCGCTCGCCCACCGCGACTACCGGCGACTGATCGTCTCGCAGCTGCTGTCCCTCACGGGATCGCAGATGCAGGTCGTGGCGATCAACTGGCACGTCTATCTCCTGACGAGGTCGCCGCTCGCCCTCGGCTTCGTCGGCCTGACGCGCGTGGTGCCGATCGTCGCGTTTTCCCTCTGGGGCGGGGTCGTGGCGGACCGCCACGACCGCCGGCGCGTCATGATCGCGACGCAGATCGCGATGACGGCCGTGGCGCTCGCGCTCTTCGGAACGACGTTCGCCGGGCACGAGACCCTGTGGCTCATCTACGCCTTGAACGCGCTCTCGGCCTCTGCGGTCGCCTTCGACGGCCCGTCGCGCCAGGCGCTGATTCCGCGCCTGGTCCCTGCGGCCGACCTGCCCGGCGCGCTCTCGCTGAACCTTTCGGTCTTCCAGGCCTCGCTCATCGGCGGTCCCGCGCTGGCGGGCCTGCTCATCGCGCACGCCGGGGAGGGCACGCGGGGCCTCGCCGTGATCTATCTTCTCAACGCCGCGTCCTTCCTCGCCGTGATCTACGCGCTCGCGACGATGCATACGTCCGGCGCTCCGACCTCCGAGAGCGGGCAGACCGAGGGCTGGTCCGCGCTCCACGAGGGGCTGCGCTTCGTCTTCACGACGCCGCTGATGGTGTGGACGATGGGCCTCGACTTTCTCGCCACGTTTTTCTCGGGGGCGACGTCGCTGCTGCCGATCTTCGCCGACCAGGTTCTCAAGGTCGGCGCGCGCGGCTACGGCATCCTCGCAGCCGCGCCGGCCGTCGGCGCGCTCGCGGGCTCGCTCTTCCTCTCGATCCGCCCCCTGCCCGCGCGGCAGGGACGGATCTTCCTGTGGTCCGTGGCGGCCTACGGCGCGGCGACGATCGTCTTCGGCTTCTCCCGCAGCTTCTGGCTGACCCTCGCCGCCCTGGCCGCCGTCGGCCTGTCCGACGCGATCTCGACGGTCATCCGCCAGACGCTGCGGCAGTTCATCACGCCGGACCGCCTGCGCGGCCGGATGACGTCTGTCAACATGATCTTCTTCATGGGCGGCCCGCAGCTCGGCGAGCTCGAGGCCGGCTTCGTCGCCTCCCTTTTCGCCTCGGCCGTGCTCGGGGTCACGGTGTCGGTCGTCTCGGGCGGCATCGCCACGATCGTGATCACCGCCGCCGTCGCGGCCGCCGCGCCCGCCGTCCGGCGCTACGACTTCTGGAAGACGGGACGGCCCGAGGAGCCCACGCCCCGGGCCCCTTGACAAGTGTATTAGTGTACTAGTACACTAATACCGTGTTGCAGATCGACCCCTCCGACGCCACCCCGATCTGGAGCCAGATCGAGGAAGGGATCCGGCGGCTCGTGGCCTCGGGGGCGCTCGCCCCGGGCGCGGCCGTCCCGTCGGTCCGGGACCTGGCCCGCGAGCTCACCGTCAACCCCGCGACCGTGGCCCGCGCCTACCAGCGCCTGGCGGAAGCGGGCGTCCTCACCGTGCGCCGCGGCGACGGCACCTACGTCGCCGACGCTCCGCCGGCGATGAGCCGGTCCGAGCGCTCGCGGATCCTCCGCGACGCGGCCTCGCGCTACGCGGGCCTGGCGGCCACGCTCGGCGCGTCGCGGGACGAGGCGGCCGAAGCTCTCCTGGCCGCCTGGAAGAAGGGGGCAAAGGCGTGACCGAACCAATCCGCATCGAAGGACTGACCGTCCGGTACGGCCGTTCGACCGCCTGCCGCGAGGTGACGCTCTCGGTCGAGCCGGGGGCCGTCTACGCGCTGCTCGGCCGAAATGGAGCCGGCAAATCCTCCCTCGTGCGGTGCCTGCTCGGCGAGCAGAAGGCGACCTCCGGCCGGAGCCTTCTCTTCGGCGCCGACTCCTGGGCGACGCGGCGTGCCGCGATGGCCCGCACCGGCGTGGTGCCCGAAGAGCCCGACGCCCCGCCCGCGATGGCGGCCCGGGATCTCTCGGACTTCTGCCGGCGCATCTACCCGCGCTGGGACGCGGCGGCCGTGGCCTCCCGCCTCGAGCGCTTCGGCGTCCCTCCCGCGACGCCGTTCGGCCGCCTCTCGCGCGGCCAGAAGACCCAGGTGCACCTCGCGCTCGCGCTCGGCCACGCTCCCGAGCTGCTCGTCCTCGACGATCCGACGCTGGGGCTCGACCCCGTCGCGCGGCGCTCCCTCTACGACGAGATCGTCGGCGAGCTCGCCGACCGCGGCACGACGATCTTCCTGACGACGCACGACCTGGCCGGCTTCGAAGGAATCGCGACGCGCGTGGGCATTCTCAAGGACGGAAGACTTCTCCTCGACGAGGAGATGGAGGCGTTGAAGGCGCGGTTCCGGCGCATCCGCTACGCCAATCGCCTGACCGAAAGCCGCACCGCTTTTGGCACCGAGCTCGATGCCTTCGACGCCGTGCGCGTCCAGGTGCGGGGCTGGGGCATCGACGCCGTCGTCTCGAACTTCGACGAGGCGGCGTTCGGGCGCTTTCGCGCGATCGACGGCGTCGAGAACGTCTCGGCCGAGGCGCTGCCGCTCGAGGAGATCTTCGTCGCGCTGGCGGGCGCGGACAAGGGAGGAGCGGCATGACCGGATTTCTAGCGATCGCGCGCCGTGAGGTCCGGGAGCACCGGGTCGTTCTCGTCGCCGCGGCGGTCGCGAGCCTCGGCGCCCTGGCCGTGCCGCTGCTGCACGTCGGGACGTCCGCCGCAGAGGTACGCGGAGTGACCGCCTTTCTCGGAGCGCTCGTCCTCGCGGCCGGGATTGCGATCGGCCTGGGAGCCACGACCCTGGCCCCTGGGATGGCCACCCGTCGCATCGGGTTCGACTTCGTGCGTCCGCTGTCCGCTTCCGCCATCTGGGGCGGCCGCCTGGCGGGAGCGATGCTCCTCGGCGCGGGGGCCGCCCTCATCCTCTGGGTCCCCGCCGCGATTGCCGGCGCGCGGCCCCCCTGGAACGATCTCTGGACGGCGCCCGAACCGCCCGCGGCCTGGCCCCTCTGGGCGCTGGCCGGCTTCGGGGTCCTCTTCGCCATCGCCCACTGCGCAGCGCTGGCATTTCGGTCGCGATCGGGTCTGCTCGCGCTGGATGCGGTCCTGACCGTGCTCTGCGCCTTTCTCGTGTGGACTGCGTTTTCCCGGCTTCCGCTCTACCACGCGGAGGCGCCGTGGCTGCGGCTCGGCATCGGCGTCGCCCTGGCGGCCGGCACCGCCTTTCTCGCCGCCGGGTACGCCTCGGTGGCTCGCGGCCGCACCGATGCACGCGCCGGGCACCGCGCGCTCTCCGGCGTGCTGTGGACCGTGATCGGCGCCGCCGTCCTCGGCGCCAACGCCTATGCGGCGTGGGTCCACGGCGCCAAGCCCCGGGACCTGCGCGACGGGTTCTGGGTGAATCCGGCCGCGAGCGGACCGTGGGTGACCGTGTCGGGTCCCGCGCGCGGCGCCGAAGCGACGTTTCTCTTCGACACGGCGGGCGGACGCTTCGAGCGCGCATTCACTCCCGACTGGCGCGGCCCGGTTCTCTCCCGGGACGGCCGGCGCGCCGCCTGGGTCGAGGCGAGGAGCCACGGCCCGTACCCGCTCTGGACCTGGCATCTCGGCGCTCCCGGCGGACCGGCCGTCCGGACGCGCATCCTTCTCGACGGCTATCCTTTTCTCTTCGTTCTCTCGGAAGACGGCGCGCGGCTGGCGCTGTGGGAAGACGGGACGCTGACCGTCTACGATCTGGAGCAACAGCGCGCGCTGGCGTCGGCCCGCATCCCCTCGGGAGAACGCCAGAGCCTGAGCGGCACGTTTTCCAGCCTCGACGTCTTTCGCCTCTATCGCGCGGACGATCATTCGATCGATCTTCTCCAGCTGGATGTGCGTGCGCGCTCCCTCGCGTCGCTCGGCCGCATCGAGCTCGCCGGCGGGCTTCGCTTCTTCGTGACGGATGCCAGGGGCGAACGCCTCCTCACGCTCGGGAGCCGCAGCCCCGACGTCCGCCTCTTCACCGCGACCGGAGCCTCGATGGCCACGCTGGCCGACGGGCCGGCCGAATCGCGCTGGCCCGCGTTTCTTCCGGACGGAACTATCGTCCTCTCGGAGCGCTCCTCCGGCGGCTGGCGACTGCGCGTTTTCGGCGCCGACGGTCGCGAAGGCGCCGCGGTGGCGCTTCCCTCCGCCTCGTCGGTCTCTCTCGGCGGCGAAGTGGCGCCTGGCGTTCTCTGCCTCGGTTTGAGCGACGCGGCGTTTCGCCCCTCGACATGGCTCGCCGACCTGAATTCCGGCTCGGTCCGCAAGATTGCCGACGACCTGCGGCCCGCCGCCATTCCCCGGGCGATCGGCGGCGTGGGCAGCGAGGCGACGAAGCTGTTCTACGGCCCCCGCAACGAGACCCTCGTTCGCCTCGACCCCGCGACCGGCGAGCGGCGCGTGCTGCTCGGCACCGCTCCTTAGATCGCCGCGCCAGGGTGCCGTCGGAGTCCCGCCCCTCACCCCTGCCCTCTCCCGTGGGGAGAGGGGGAGAAGAGTGTCTGCTATCGTCCCGCCCAACGTGGGGCCGGGGTTCCAGCGACGCGACGGCGAGTTGACGTGCGACGGGGTGTCGCTCGAAGAGCTCGCGCGCCGGTTCGGGACGCCCCTCTACGTCTACAGCTGGGCCTCGATCGAGGAGAGCTTCCGCCGCTTCGACGCGGCCTTCG
>JAYRMU010000083.1:0-22226 GCA_041912555.1 Thermoanaerobaculia bacterium | reverse complement strand
CTCTCCCGGAGGGAGAGGGGGTAGAGCGTGGCTCGTCACGCCCGTCTCTTCCAATCGCTCGCGGCGCGGGAAGTCTCCCGACCGAAGGGAGGGAGGAGGCCCGTGCCGCGGGAGCCGGAGCGAAGTGGAGGGATCAGGCGTCCGGTCGAGCCCGCATCCGGGCGAGCCGGACGCCGGTGCGCTGTGCGGCGCCCCGGGCGCCGCGCAGCGCAGATCCCGTAACGGAGCGGAGGCGACGTGAATGGTGGAGCTGAGCAGGATCGAACTGCCGACCTCCTGAGTGCGATTCAGGCGCTCTCCCAAACTGAGCTACAGCCCCACGCGGGAAGAGGGCGCGGAGAATAGCACGGGCGGTCCGAGGCCGGCAAACGGGGTCAGGCGGCCGCCCGCAGGGCCAGGAACCGGGCGAGCCAGGCCGCGTCGGCGACGAGCAGGAGGTCGCAGAGGGCCTCGGCGACGTAGAAGACCCGCGAGAAGTCGGGCGGAGCGTTGGTCAGGACGCAGACGCCGAAGGCCGTCGCCGACATCAGCACGGCCGCCACGAGCGCCTCGCGAAAGAGCCGTCCCCTCGCCGACGCCCGGCGCCAGGTGCCGAGCGCCAGCGCGGCGTTCGCGCCGAAGAGCAGGGCGAGGGAGGCGAGGGCGTGCGGGCCGAAGACCCGCAGGCGCAGCCGGCTCCACGCGGCGAAGCGGTCGGTCAGCGTGCGCGCCGGATGCGCGTCGGATTTCTCGAGGTTGCCGTAGCTCGGGCGCAGGGACCACATTTTCGCCGAGGCGCGGTCCAGCCTCTCCGCGAACCTCCGCGGGTGCCGCGCGTAGAAGATCGCGATCTTCCGGTAGCCGACGCTCGCGAGAAAGCGCGTCCGGAAGGCGGGGTCGAGCAGCGGCGTATCCGGACGGAACGCGTCGGTACCGGAGTATTTCAGCCACTCGGGATCCAGGCCGAGCTCGGCGGCGTCCTGCGCCGGCGACGGGGAACGGGGGAGGACCTCGTAGAACACGACCTGGTAGAGCGCGGCTTCCCGCAGCGCCATCGGCGTACGGCGCCCGTACCAGACCGAGAAGACGCACAGGCCCAGGGCGAGCCACACGGCCGGCCGCCTCCAGGCGCCGCGCGGTCCCACGCCGGAGAGCCGCAGCCCGAGGACCGCGATCAGCGGCCCCTGGATCGCCTCCTGCGGCTTCGACGCGACGAAGAGCGCGCCGCAGACGAAGTAGGCGGCGAGAAGCGCTCCGTCCAGACGCCCGCGCCGCACCGCGTTCGCGGCCGCCGCCGCCAGCAGGAGAAGAAAGAGCAGAGACGCCGTCTGGCTGTAGAAGGAGTTGAAGGGCGCCGCGTAGCCCACGTCCGTGAAGAAGAAGACGAGCAGCAGCGCGGCCGTCGCCTGGGAGGCCGCCGGGAGCTCGCGGCCCGCGCGCAGCAGGAGCCCGATGGCGAGGGCCAGGAGCGCGGCGTGCAGGGCGGCGAGCACCCGGAGATCGAAGAGGAGCCGGCCGGGCGCGACCGCCCGCGCCGCCAGGCGCGCCGCCAGCGCGAGAGCGGTCTCCGAGGTCAGGTACCCGTTGCGGACCCACCCGATCGGGAGGACCCGGTACTGCGTGCGGAGGAAGGAGAAGTACCGGTCGGCGTAGGAATCGGTCGAGTGGTCGAACCCCGCGTAGCCCATGACGCGCTGGTAGTCGCCGTTGTCGGCCAGGCCCGTCACGGGCGGCACGAGAAGCTGGAGCGACAGCACCGCGAGGACCGCGAGCACCGCGGCGGCCACGATCCGGCGGTGAACGGTCCCCGGCGGGGTCGGCATCGTTAGGGAGCTTAAATCGGATCGGCTACCATCTGCCGCATGGAGCACGCGCTCGACATCGGAACGGTCTTTCTCGCCTTCGCGGCCGCCCTCGTCGGCGCGAAGCTCTTCGGCGAGCTCGCCGAGCGCATCGGGCAGCCGGCGGTTCTCGGCGAGCTCCTGGCGGGAGTGCTCCTCGGCCCGTCGGTCCTCGGCCTCGTGCCGCTCTCGGACGCGATCCTCCTGCTCGCCGAGGTCGGCGTCGCCCTGCTGCTCTTCGAGGTCGGCCTCGAGACGAACCTCGCGGACCTCGCCCGCGTCGGCGCGCCAGCGCTGGCGGTGGCGCTGGCGGGCATGGTCCTTCCATTCGCGGGCGGGTACGCGGTCACGCTCGCGCTCGGGCACGCGAGCCTCACGGCGATCTTCGTGGGAGCGGCGCTGACGGCGACGTCGATCGGGATCACGGCGCGGGTGCTGTCCGAGCTCGGGGTGCTGAAGACGCGGGAGGGGCAGATCATCCTCGGGGCCGCGGTGGCGGACGACGTCCTCGGCCTCGTGATCCTGGCGGTCGTCTCGAAGATCGCGGGCGGCGGACAGCTCGAGGCCTCGATCGTCCTGAAGTCCACGGGGCTCGCGATCGGATTCCTCGTCCTGGCGATCGCCGTGGGAATCCCGCTCGGCCACCGCCTCATCCACGTCGTCGGGAGCGCGCGCGTGCGGGGCGTGCTCGGCGCGATGGCCGTCGCGTTCGCTCTCCTGGTGGCGTGGGCGGCGAAGAAGGCGGACTCGGCGCCGATCGTCGGAGCCTTCGCCGCCGGCATGGCCCTCGCGCGGACCAACCGGCGCCACGACATCGAGGAGGCCGTCAAGCCCGTCGTGGACGTGTTCACCCCGGTCTTCTTCGTCTACGTGGGCGCGGAGGTGGACGTGCGCCTGCTCAACCCCGCCGTCCCCGGGAACCGGCCGGCCCTGCTCCTCGGGCTCCTGCTCTCGCTCGTGGGCTTCGCCGGCAAGTTCGCCGCGGGCTTCTGCGCGTGGGGCAAGGTCCGCCGCTCGTTCATCGGCGCGGGCATGGTGCCGCGCGGCGAGGTCGGGCTCATCTTCGCGTCCGTGGGGCTGTCGACCGGCGCGCTGCCCGAGCCGGTCTTCGTCTCCGTGCTCGTGGCGGTGTTCCTGACGACCTTCGTCGCGCCGCCGCTCTTGAAGGTCCTGCGGCCCGCGGGGCCGCGCTCGGCCTAGGACCGCCGCCGCAGCTCGGCGAGGGTCGCGTTGAGAAGGGCCCGCCGCTCGGACTCGAGGCGAAAGAAGAGCGGTTCGAGGACGAGCGCGATGCGGTCCTCCCGGTGCGGGCTGATGCGGTAGAGCTCCGGGGTCAGCGCGTCCACGACGTGAGCGACGGTGATCTTGCGGCTGGGAATCGCGAGGCGATAACCGGCGGCGGCGTCTCCCTCGATGAGGCTGGCCCTCTGGAGGTCGTCGAGGATCGCGATCGTCTCGGCCGGGGGCGTGTCGGGGTCGGGCTGGATCTCGGCGAGCGGCACCGGCTGGCCGGAGGACATGCGCAGCAGCATCCGGATCGCCCGCTCCGCCCGGCCCTGACCGGCCAGCCCTCCCGCGGCGAGGGCGGCGTGGGTCTGGAGCACGTGGGTCAGCTCGACCCCGACGAGGATCAGGGCCCAGGCGAGGTAGAGGGAGAGGATGGCCAGGAACACGAAGCCGAGGGAGCCGGTGATCAGGTTGACCCGCATCATCGCGTCGACGTACACGCCGAACCCGACGCGCAGCAGCTCGAGGGCGAGGGCCACGAACGCTCCCCCCGCCGCCGCCGCCGACAGGCGCACGCGCGTGTTGGGGAGGTACCGGAACAGCAGGGTCAGCAGGGCGGCCTTCATGAGGAAGGGTGCGGCCGTCAGGAGCGCGGACTTGACGCCGGAGTCCACGTTCACCGAGTGGCGCACGGCCCGCAGGCCCCACCCGATCCCGCCGAGCACGAGGGCGAACGCGAAGAGGGCGAAGGTGTAGAGAACGACCCGCGCGACGCTCATCCGGCGGCGGGGAGCGCCCCAGACCGCGTTGAACACCCCCTCGACCACGAAGACGAGACGCACGGAGGCGACCACGACGACGGCGAGGCCGACGCCGGAGATGGCGCCGGACTCGGCGATGAAGTCCCGCATGCTCTGGGTCAGGTGGGCGGTCTGGTAGGGCAGGAGCGCGTTGACGATCGTGAGGATCTGGTCGTCGTTCTCGCGGAAGAACGTGACGAGGAAGACCGAGAAGGTCGCGAGCAGGGGGACCGCGGTCAGCAGCGTGGTGAAGGCGAGGGATCCGGCCAGGTCGAAGCCCCGGTCCGCGCGAAAGCCGCGGAAGGTGTCCTTGGCGATCTCGATGATCGACCAGCCCGCCCATTCCCGGCGACGAATTCCTGTCGTTTTGTTCAAAGCTGAGATCCGAAATTCGAACCCGAGACCCGAATTCCGGCCCCAAGGGTATATGATCCCGGGTCTTCTAAGCCGGAGGTGAACATGGCGAAAGAGACACCGTTCGATCGGGCGCGGGACTTCGTGGAAGAGAAGATCGACCGCACCAAGGAAGTGCTCGGCGAGTCCTACGGGAAGGCGCGCGAGCAGTTCGACGACGTCAGCGAGGATGTGCGCAAGTCGGTGAAGACCGCCGCGCAGAAGATCGACAAGGACTACGGGTACATCTGGGACGACGTGCGGGGCTACGTGAAGGAGAACCCGGGCACCGCCCTGGCTCTTTCGGCGGCCGCCGGGTTCGTCCTCGGCTTCCTGCTCCGCGGCGACGACGACTAGATCCGGACTCCGGGGCGCCGGGGTCCCGGTCTCGCGCGGCCGGACCGCCGCGCGCCGGAAACCGGGATCCGGCGACCCGAAACGCTCCATATAATCCGGGCGTGGCCACCAACACGGCGGGGTACCCGGCTCTCTCCTCGTTCGCCTCGAGCGCCGGTTGCGCGTGCAAGATCGGCCAGTTCGACCTCTCCGCGCTGCTGTCCCGGCTTCCCGCGCCGCAGGACCCGAACCTGCTCGTCGGGAACGCGGAATCCGACGATGCCGCCGTCTATCGCCTCGGAGGCGGCCACACGATCGTTCAGACGATCGACTTTTTCACGCCGGTCGTGGACGACCCCCGCCTCTTCGGGCGCATCGCCGCGACCAACGCCCTCTCGGACGTCTACGCGATGCGCGGGCGCCCGGTGCTCGCGCTCGCCGTCGTCGCGTTCCCGATGAAGGTGCTGCCGGGCGAGGTCCTCGAGGAGATCCTGCGGGGCGGCGCGGAAAAGGTGGCCGAGGCGGGCGCCGTGATCGCCGGGGGCCACTCGATCGACCACGACATCCCGCTGTACGGCCTCTCCGTCACCGGGGTGGTGGACGAGGCCAGGGTCACGCGCAACGCCGGCGCGCGCCCGGGCGACGCGCTCGTGCTGACCAAGCCGCTCGGCATGGGCGTGACGATCCGCGCCGGGCGATCGGACTCGGCGGCGCCGGCAGGGCAGCCCCGCAAGCTCTCCGACGCCGCGCTCGAGGAGGCGGTCGCCGTCATGTGCACCCTGAACCGCGCTCCCGTCGAGGCCATGGACGGGTTCGACGTCCACGCCGCCACCGACGTCACCGGGTTCGGGCTGCTCGGGCACACGCACGAGATGATGGCGGCCTCGGGCACGACCGCGGAGTTCTCGATGTCGCGCGTCCCCCTCCTGTCGCAGGCGCGGCGCCTCGTCGCCGAGGGCGTCGCCCCCGGCGGATCGCGCTCGAACGCGCGCAATCTCCGCCCGCGCACCGAGGTGGGCGAGGGCGTCACCGACGAGGACTTCCTTCTCGTCTCGGACGCCCAGACCTCCGGCGGGCTTCTCGTCGCGCTGCCCGAGAGCGATGCCGAGCGGTACGCCGCCGCCTGCCGCGAGAAGGGGGCGCCGGCGGCGGCCGTCGTCGGCCGGGTGCTCGAGCGGGGACCTTCGCTGTTGCGTTTGAGCCGGTAGCCGTTTCGAGAAAAGGGGGAGCCGTGGTCGACAACGAGGACGGGAACGAGAACGGCGGGGACTGGGTCGAGGTGGCCGCCGTCGGCGACGACGAGGAGGCGGAGATCATCGCGGGCCTGCTCGACTCCGAAGAGATCCCGTGCGAGATCGAGGGGCCGACGACGACGCCGTGGCCGGAGAACCTCGGCGCGTTCGGCCTGTCGCGCGTCATGGTGCCGCCGGAGCGCGCCGCCGAGGCCAAGGCCCTGATCGCCGAGCGGGAAAAGGACGCGGAGCGCAACCTCTCGGAAAACGCCGACGAATGAGCCTGCTGCCCGCGGGCTCCCGGCTCGGGCGGTTCCAGATCGCGTCGGTGCTCGGCCAGGGGGCGATGGGCGTCGTGTACCTCGCCCACGACCCGGAGATCGGCCGCCCCGTCGCGATCAAGACGGTGCGGCCCGAGGCCGCGGGCGGCGAGAGCGCGCAGGAGATGGAAGCGCGCTTCCTGAAGGAAGCCCGCCTCGGCGGGCGCCTGCAGCACCCCAACATCGTCACCGTGTACGACGTCGGCCGCGAGGGCGACGTCTGCTTCATCGCGATGGAATACGTGGACGGCCGGCCCCTGACGCGGTACCTGGGATCCGGGGACGCGCTCTCGCTGTCGGCGAAGGTGGGGATCGTCCGCCAGGTCGCCGAGGCCCTCGGCCACGCCCACGAGCGGGGCGTGCTCCACCGCGACGTCAAGCCCGGGAACATCCTCGTGGCCGGGGACGGCCGCGTCAAGGTCACCGACTTCGGGATCGGCAAGTTCACCGAGGCGACGACCTCGGAGCTCACGCGCACGGGGCACATGGTCGGAAGCCCGGCGTACATGTCCCCGGAGCAGGTCAAGGGCGAGAAGCTCGACGGCCGCTCGGACCTCTTCTCGCTCGGCATCGTCCTCTACGAGCTGCTGACCGGGGCCCGCCCGTTTCCGGGCGACTCGATCACGACGCTCGTGTACCAGATCCTGCACACCGAGCCGCGCGATCCCCTGGAGTGGAAGGCGGACCTCCCCGTGGCGACGCGCGAGGTCATCGCGCGGCTGCTCGCCAAGGCGCCCGACAGCCGGCCGCGCGACGCGGCCGAGTTCGTGCGCGAGCTCGCGCGCATCGAGAAGATCCAGCGCGAGTCGGAGATGACGCGGCGGGCCGTGGCCGGGGCCCCGCGCCCCGTCCCCGCCGCGACGCGGCCGGCCGCCGCGGCGCCGCCCGCGCCCGTGCCGACGATCCCGCCCGCGCCGCCGCCGAAGTCGCGCAGCGGAATGCCCGTGATCCTCGCCGCCCTGGCCGTCCTCGTCGCCGCCTCGTTCCTCCTGCTGCGGGAGCGGCAGAGGGGCGTCGCGCCGCTCGCGCCGGAGCCGGCCCGGGTCGCGCCCCCGGCGCGTTCGGGCGGCCCGGCTGCCGCGCCGACCTCCGCTCCGGAGCCGACGGCGGCGCCCGCGCCTTCGCCCGTTCCGACCGAGATCGCCGAGGCCGCCGCGCCGACCGCGGCTCCCACCGCGCGGCCGCGTCCGACCCCGCGGCGCAGGGCCACGGCCGCGGCCGGGGAGGGGCAGCCGGCGCCCGCGCCGACGGCGGCCTCACCGGCCTCCGCGGCGTCCTCCAGGCCCGAGCGCGTGGACGCGGAGGTCCACACGCGCCGCGCGGTGCGCTTCACGTCCAGCCCCGACCAGGCGCGGCTCTACCTCGACGGGCGCTACATCGGGATCGCCGACGATTGGGACAACCGGGGAGGCGGCCGCGAGCTCGAGTTCGCGAAGCCCGGCACGCACTACGTCCGGATGGAGCTGCCCGGCTACCGGAGCCTCGTCGTCGAGATCGACGTCGAGCCCGATGCGGGGCGCGATTCGCCGTCGATCGACGAGGAGATGGACCGGCGCGACCGCGTGGCCTTCGAGAGACTCCCCGCGCCCGCCGACCGCACCACCGGCGCCGTCGAGTTCGCGGTGGATCCGGCCGACGCAACGGTGAGCGAGGGCGCGAAGACCCTCGGCGCCGCGGCCACGTTCGGCCCCGGCTCGCCCCTCCAGCTGCAGGGGCCCGCCGTGCACGACCTCGTGCTCGCGGCCCCGGGATACAAGGCCAGGCTCGTCCGCATCCTGGTGGCACCGAACGCCGGCAAGGACCGCGCGAAGGTCAAGGAAACCCTGAAAAAAGAGTAGGTTGCACGCGCCGGGCGACGCGCCGTCGCGGGCCGGTCCCTGTCCCTTCGAACAGGGATAGACTACGCCGCCAAAAGGGGCAAATCGACGTGGAGCGGCCCGGCGGCCTGGTGCGCGAGCAAGCGCGTTGGTTGGATGCGATCGTTCCGGGGCTTTCCGGTGACGCTCGCGACGGGGTCTGCACGATCGCGGTACTGCCCGGCGAGGGAGTCGGGCCGGAAGTGCTCGACGCCGCGCTTCGCCTGCTCCCGATCCTGACCGCGGAGACGGGGGCGCGATTCGAAGTCCTCGTCGGCGGCGCGATCGGCCGCGACGCGGAGCTGTTGACCGGGCGGGCGCTGAGCGACCAGGTCGCCCAGTTCTGCGGCGCCGCGTTCGCGGGCGGCGCCGCCGTTCTCGCGGGACCCGGCGGCGGGCGCTTCGTCTACGACCTGCGGCGCCGGTTCGACCTCTTCTGCAAGATCAGCCCCGTCGCGGTGCCCGAGGCGTTCGCGCAGGCCGGCCGGATGAGGCCCGAGTCGGTGCGGGGCACGGACCTTCTCATCGTGCGCGAGAACTCCGGCGGCATGTACTTCGGCCGGGAGCGCCGCACGGAGCGGCCCGGCGACGGCCGCGTCTGCGAGCACGCCTTCGAATACAGCGAGCGCGAGGTGCGAAGGATCCTCGAGGTCGGGGCGGCGCTCGCGGGCCGCCGCCGCGGCGGCCTCGCCGTCATCGTCAAGGACGGCGGACTGCCCGCGCTGACCGAGCTCTGGCGCGACGTGGGCGGGGAGGTGGCCGAGGCCGCGGGCATCGAGATCGCCTATCTCAACGTCGACCTGGCGGCGTACCAGCTGGTGCAGGACCCGCTGCGCTTCGACGTCGTCGTCGCGGACAACCTCTTCGGCGACGTGCTCGCGGACGTGGGCGCGGTCCTGCTCGGCTCGCGCGGCATGGCCTACTCGGGCAACTTCTCGGGGTCGGGCGCCTCCGTCTACCAGACGAACCACGGCGCGGCCGCCGACATCGCGGGCACGGGCCGCGCCAACCCGATCGGCCAGATCCTCTCCCTGGCGATGCTCCTGCGCGAGAGCTTCGGCCTGCGGCGCGAAGCCGACTGGATCGAGCGGGGGGTGCAGGAGGCCCTGCGTCTCGGCCTGCGCACCTGCGACATGGCCGCCGAGGGCCGGACGCTCGTGGGGACCCGGGAGATGGGCGATCGGATCGCGGGGATGGTGGAACGGGTCGCCCGCTCCGCCCGGGAATGAGGCCGCTTCTCCTCCTCGTCGACCTGCAGCGCGATTTCCTCGCCTCTCCGGGGCTCGAGCCCGCTGCAGGAGAAGTCGTCGACGTCGCCGCGCGCCTGCTCGCCGGCGCCCGGGCCCGCGGCGTTCCCGTCGTGCACGCGCTGACCACCGTGGACCCCGCGCGCGACGAGCGGATGCCGCACTGGAAGGCGCTCGGCCGGTGGATCTGCGTGCGAGGGACCGCCGGGCACGAGCCGCCCGGCCCCGTCGCGCCCCGCGAGGGCGAACCGGTCGTGCACAAGACCGACTTCTCGGCCTTCTCGTCGGGCGCGCTCGACCCGGTGCTCGCGGCCGCGGCTGCCGACACGCTCGTCGTGGCGGGCGTGCACCTGCACGGCTGCGTCCGCGCGACCGTGCTCGACGCCCTCGCGCGCCGGATCGCCGTCGTCGTCGCGGAGGACGCGGTCGGCAGCGACGACCCGCTGCAGGCCGCGCTCACCCTGCGCTACCTCGAGGCCCGCGCCATTCGCTTCCGTCCGGCCGACGCGATCCTCGGCCGCCTGGCCGGAGGCGCGCCCGCTTCCCGGTCCGAGCCGGAGGAGAGACTCCCGGCCGCGGTCGTCGCCGGGCGCGCGATCCGTCCCGGGGGGCTGGAGGAGACGATCCACGACTCTCCGGGGCGCAGGGGCCGGAGCCTCTTCGCGGTGCCCGCGGCCGGCGCCGCGGAAGCCGTCGCGGCCGTGGAGGCCGCGAGCGCCGCGTTGAAGGCCCGGGGCGCGGCGGGGCCCGAGGCGCTCCGGCGCTCGCTCGCGCGGCTCTCCGAGCGCCTGGAGGCCGCGGCCGAGCCGCTCGCCCGGCAGATGGCCGAGGACGTCGGCAAGCCCGTGTCGCAGGGCCGCGCCGAGGTCCGGCGCGCCGCCCAGCTCGTCCTCGCGGCCGCCTCGCGAGCGGAAGACCCGGCGCCCGCGCGCTGCGGGCCGGGCTCGCCGGCGCGCCGCGCGCCGCTCGGCGTCGTCGCCATCGTGACGCCCTGGAACAACCCGGTGGCGATCCCGATCGGCAAGCTCGCCCCGGCGCTCGCGCACGGAAACGCGGTCGTGTGGAAGCCGGCGCCGGCCGCCACCCGCGTCGCGCTCCGCCTGCTCGAGCTGCTGCGCGACGCGGAGCTGCCCGACGGGCTCGTGGGCCTCGTCGCCGGGGACCGCTCGACGGCCTCGGCCGTCATGGGGGCCGCGGGCATCGGGGGCGTGTCGCTGTCGGGCTCCTCGCGCGCGGGATGGGCGGCGCAGGAGATCTGCGCCCGCCGGCGCATCCCGCTCCAGGCCGAGCTCGGCGGCAACAACGCGGCGATCGTCTGGGAGGGCGCGGACCTGCCGCGCGCGGCGGCGCTGATCGCCCGGGGCGCGTTCTCCTTCGCCGGCCAGCGCTGCACCGCCAACCGCCGGGCCGTCGTCGACGACCGCCTCTACGACCGGTTCCGCGAGGAGATCGAGGCGTGCGCCGCGGGCATCCGATGCGGCGACCCCGCCGAGGACGCGACGGAAGCGGGACCGATGCTCTCCGACGCGGCGCGCCGCCGCGTCGAGGGAATTCTCGAGCGGGCCCGCGCCGGCGGCGCGGAGGTCCGGACGCCCCACGCCGGGACTCCGGCCTTCGGGGCCCTGCGGGAGGTCGGGGCGTACCAGCCGCCCGCGCTGGTCTTCGACGCGGATCCGTCGAGCGAGGTCGTCGCGGAGGAGACGTTCGGGCCCGTGCTCGTCGTCCAGCGCGCCCGCGGCTTCGACCAGGCGCTCGCGCTCGTGGACGGCGTGCGCCACGGTCTCGTGGCCGCGCTCTTCGGCGGCGCCGGCGGCGAGCGCGCGCGCTTCCTCGCCGAGGCCCGCGCGGGGATCGTCAAGCTCGACGCCTCGACGGCCGACGCCGACGCGTTCGCGCCGTTCTCGGGCTGGAAGGCGTCGGGGATCGGCCCGCCGGAGCACGGTCCCGGAGCGCGCGAGTTCTTTACGCGCTCCCAGGCGGTCTACGGGAGCGCCTGAGCATGGCGTCCGAGCCCGCCTTCGCCGCCGAGACGGCCGCCTTTCCGGCCGCCGAGATCGAGCAGCCGATCTTCCGCCGCTTCGAGGCCGTCGCGCGGGAGCACGGCGACCGCCTCGCGGTGCGCATGCCGGGGGGACGCCGCACGTACCGCGAGATCGACGCCGCGGCGAACGGGATCGCGGCGCGGCTGCTCGAGCGCCGCGGCGACCGGTCCCGCCCCGTCGTCCTCTTCCTCGAGGCCGGCCCGGCGCTCTTTTCCGCGATGCTCGGCGTGCTGAAGGCGGGCGGGTTTTACGTGCCGCTCGATCCGGCTCTGCCCGAGGCCCGGGTGCGGGCGATCCTCGCCGAAGCGGACGCCGACCGCATCCTGACCGACCGGGGCCGGACCGGCGTCCTCGCGCGCGTCGCCCCGGCCGGCGCCCGCGTGGAGCTCGTCGAGGACGCTCTGGAAGGCGGGTCCGCCGGGGACGTCGCGGTCCCGGTCTCGCCCGACGACCCCGCGTACGTCCTCTTCACGTCCGGCTCGACGGGCGCGCCGAAGGGCGTCGTCCAGAGTCACCGCAACGTCCTGCACAACGTGCTCAAGCTGACGCGCGGGCTCGGCATCGTGCCCTCCGACCGGCTGACGCTCCTGTCGTCGCCGAGCCTGGGCGCCTCGGTCTCCGACGTGTACGGGGCGCTCCTGAACGGGGCGTCCGTGTGCCCGTTTCCGCTGCGCGGCGACGGGCTGCTGCGCCTCCGGTTCTTCCTCGCGGACGAGGGCATCACGATCCTCCACTGCGTCCCGAGCCTCTTCCGCCGGCTCTCCGCGACGCTCGACGGCACGGAGGACCTCTCCGGCCTGCGGATGGTCAAGCTCGGCGGAGAGCCCGTCCTCGCCTCGGACTTCGAGCTCTACCGGGAGCGCTTTCCGAAGGGCTGCGTCTTCCACGTCGGCCTCGGGTCGACCGAGATGAACGTGATCCGCCAGTGGTTCGCGGGCCACGACTCGAAGTGTCCCGGCCCGATCGCGCCGCTCGGGTACCCGGTGGACGGGACCGAGGTCGTGCTCCTCGACGAGCACGGCCGGCCGAGCGGCGAGGACACTGGAGAGATCGCGATCGTTTCGCGCACGCTCGCGCTCGGCTACTGGAGGCGCCCGGACCTCACGGCCGAGGCCTTCGTGCCGGTCCGCGGGCGCGACGGCGTCCGGATGTTCCGCACCGGGGACCTCGGCCGGCTCCTGCCCGACGGCTGCCTCCTCTACGTCGGGCGCAAGGACTCGCGGGTCAAGGTGCGCGGGCACCGCGTCGAGCTCGCCGAGGTCGAAGCGGCGCTGTCCGCGCTGCCGGGGGTGCGCGAGGCCGCGGTCGTGGCACGCGACGGCCCGGCCGGGACCCGCCTCGTCGCGTACGTCGTCGCGGGCGGCAGCCCCCCGCCGGGCGTCGACGCGCTGCGGCGGGACCTCGCGGCCCGCCTGCCCGATCCCATGATCCCGGCCGCGTTCGTGCTCGTGGACGCGCTCGCGAAGAACGCCGGCGGAAAGATCGACCGCGGGGCGCTCCCGGAGCCCGGGCCCGCCCGCCCGCCGCTCGAGACGCCCTTCGCGGAGCCGGTCGGCGAGACGGAACGGCGGGTGGCCGCCCTCTTCTCGGAGGTCCTCGCCGTCGATCCCGTCGGGCGCGACGACGACTTCTTCGACCTCGGCGGGGACTCGCTCTCGGTCGTCGAGGTCCTCCTGCGCCTGAACGAGGCGTTCGGCGAGGACCTCGGCGTGACGGACTTCATCGAGGCCAGCACGGCCGCGGCGCTCGCCGCGCGGCTGGAGAGCGGAGACCGCACCGCCCCGGGTCTCGTGACGCTCCAGAAGGGATCCTCCCATCCTCCCGTGTTCCTGGTCCCGGGGGGCACCGGCGACGGCGAGGACCTCCTCGTGATCGCGCGCCTGGCGCGGTTCCTCGGGCCGGAGCATGCGGTCTACGGGTTCCGGTCCGGCCCGCCTCCGCACGAGGAGCTCGCCGCCAAGGCGGCCGAGTACGTGGCGCGCATGCGGGAGATCGCGCCCCGCGGGCCGTACTTCCTGGTCGGGGAGTGCGTGGGCGGCATCCTGGCCCACGCCATGGCGGTCGAGCTCTCGGCCGGGGGAGAGGGAGTCGCCCTGCTCGCGCTCCTCGACACGCCGCTTCCGAGCGTCCGGCGCCGCTTCCTCCACCGCCTTCACTGGCTGCGCGAGCCCTGGGGCGACAACCTGATCCGGCGCGTGCGGCACCACGGCAAGGCCGTCGGCCGCCTGGAGTCGGGCCGCCTGCGCTACATCGCCGGAAAGGCGCGCTCGGCGGCGCGGGCGCTCACGTCCCTGCGCCGCGGGGCCCAGCGCCGCCGCGCGCGGCTGCGGGCGGCCTACGTCGGGTCCCTGCTCGCCGCGCAGCCGCGTCGGTACGCCGGCGCGGTGCACCTCATCCTGAGCGAGGAGCGGCGCGGGCAGGGCACCGCGTCCGGCTGGGCGCCTCTCGCGGAGCGCCTGACGGTGGCGGAGTGCGCGGGAGACCACCACTCCTACATCCGCGAGCACGCGGACCGCGTGGCCGAAGTCCTGCGCGGATGGATCGAGGAGAGCCGCGCGCGCGTCGCCGGGCGCGGCGCGGCGCCCCCCGGCTGAACGCCTAGCCCGGGCCGGCCAGCACCCTCCAGTTCGCCAGGCGCTCGGCGGTCTCGACCGGCCGCTTTGCCGCGAGGCGGCACAACAGCAGCGAGAGCTCCGCGCAGCCCTCCGGGTCCGCGGACTCGAGCGCCTCGAAGCGCTCGCGGGACAGCTCGAGCACGACGGTGTCCTCGTGCGCGACGGCGTCGGCCGAGCGCCCGGAGCCCGGATCGAGCAGCGCCATCTCTCCGAAGATCTCGCCGGGGCCGAGGATGGCGAAGGCCTCTTCGCCGCCCGAGATGCGCCGCGAGATCCGCACACGGCCGCGCGCGATCACGAGCAGGGCGCCGCCCGCGTCTCCCTCGCGGAAGAGCACGGCTTCGGCGGGGTAGTGCCTCTCCTCGGCGAAGACCGCGAACAGAAAGCGGTCGGACTCGCCGAGCCCGACCGTGGTGAGCGACAGGGATCGATCCGCGAGCGACAGCTCCCCCGCGGACTCGGCCGGACGATGGGCGGGCGCGGCGCCGGGCGGCGCCCCGTCTTCCGGGAAGAACTGGCGGAAGAGGTCGTCGAGCCCCTTGAGCCGCCGGGCCAGGCGCAGGCGCAGGGTGCGCAGCCAGGCGGCGCGGTCGGGCTCGGCCGAGAAGTAGTCGGGCGAGAAGCCGAGCAGCGTGGCCGCCTCCGGCGCGCGGGCGTCGGCGGTGCGCGGGGCCCCGACGAGAGCCTCCTCGCCGACGAGGTCGCCGGCCTGAGCGCGCCCCATGGGCTGATCGCCGACCGGCGTCGGCCGGACGAGCTCGAGGGCTCCCTGGACGACGAGCGAGATCTCCGAGGCCGGCTCGCCCGCCCGGAAGAGGACGCTGCCGCGCGCCAGCCGGCGCAGCTCGCCCGCGGAGGCGGCGGAGAAGAGGGCGCTCTCGTCGAGGCCCTGGAGGGCGGGCAGCTCGGCCAGCCGGCGCGCGCGCTCGAGGACGCCCTCGGACGTCCGCGCGCCGCGGCGGATGAGCGAGCGCAGCAGCGGCGCAGACCGATCGGGCCACGCGATCTCGGGGGCGCGCCGGGCGCAGGCCGCGGCGAGCCGGTCGCGGGCGGCGGCGACGGCGTCCTTCCAGGCCGGGACCTGGCCGGCCGCGAGCGCGCGGGCCGCGCGCAGGAACCTCCGGTCGGTCGCGTCGGGCAGGCCGTCGGGCTTCAGGAGCGCGGCTTCGAGCAGGTCCCCGACGGCCTCGCCGAAGCGCTTCTCGAGAAACCCGAGGCGCCCGCGGGCCGAGGCGATGCGCGGGTCGAAGGGGTCGCGGTCCCGCGCCTCGTCGAGGAGGCGCCGCGCCTCCGGGAAGTCGTTGGCCTCGAGCCGCAGCCGGGCGACGAGAACCGGATCGTCGCCGTCGAGGGCGTAGGGCCTCGCCTGGTCGGTTCGCCCGGCGGCGATCAGCACCCGGGCGAGCGAGGCGGCCGCGGCCGCCCGGTCCTGCGCCCCGAGGGTCTCGGACAGGCGGTACAGCATGTCCGCCTCGGCGGTCAGGCCGGAGTCCTCGCAGCGGCGGGCGGCCGCGCGGGCCCGCTGCGCGGGAGAGTCGGTCACGGCTGGATCGACCGCGTCGGGACCATCGGGCCTCCGGAAATCTCGACAGATTCTACGGGATGGGAGTTTCCCCGGCGCCGGCCGTCCCCTTGCCGCCGCGGTTCGTCCGTTGTGCTAACTTCCCTGTCCCGATGGTCGTCCCCGCCGCCTCCCCGGCCGCGCTCAAACGCACGCCGCTCTACGACCTGCACCGCGAGCTCGGTGCGAAGCTGATCGACTTCGGGGGCTGGGAGATGCCCGTGCAGTACGCGGGGATCCTCGAAGAGCACCGCGCCGTCCGGGAGCGCGTGGGGCTCTTCGACGTCTCCCACATGGGGGAGTTCGACGTCACCGGCCCTGACGCCCTCGCCTGCCTGCAGGCCCTGACGCCCAACGACGTCGCGAAGCTCGCCGACGGGCGCATCCACTACTCGGCCTTCCTGACGGAGAAGGGGACGTTCGTCGACGACCTGCTCGTCTACCGGCGCAGCGCCGACCGCTATCTCCTCGTCGTCAACGCGGGCAACACGCCGAAGGACTTCGCGTGGGCCACCGCGCACGCGCGGGGCGACGTCCAGATCGTGGACCGCAGCCCCGACTACGCGCTCATCGCCGTCCAGGGACCGAAATCCGCGGCCCTGCTGTCGCGCGTCTGCGCGCCCGATCCCTCGGACCTGCCGTACTACGGCTTCCGCGACACCGCAGTCTCCGGCGCGCCCGCGCTCGTCTCGCGCACCGGCTACACGGGGGAGGACGGGTTCGAGATCTACTGCCGCCCCTCCGACGCGCCCCGCCTCTTCCGGGCCCTCCTCGACGAGGGGCGGGCCGAGGGCGCCGTCCCGTGCGGCCTCGGCGCCCGCGACACGCTGCGCCTCGAGGCGAAGATGGCGCTCTACGGCAACGACATCGACGACACCGTGACCGCCCTCGAGGCCGACCTCGGCTGGATCGTCAAGCTCGGCAAGGGCGACTTCATCGGCCGCGACGCCCTCGCGGCGCAGAAGCAGGCGGGCGTGCCGCGCCGGCTGGTGGGCTTCGAGATGGTGGACCGCGGCATCGGGCGCCACGGCTACGCCGCGAAGACCGCGGCGGGTCCGGGCCTCGTCACCTCCGGGACGCATTCGCCCACCCTCGGCAAGCCGATCGGCCTCGCGCTGCTTCCCTCGGCCGCCACGGCCGTCGGCACCGGCTTCCACGTCGACATCCGGGGCCGCGACGCCGCCGCGCGCGTCGTGGCCACCCCGTTCTACAAAAGGAGTGACAAGCCGTGAATCCCGAAGAGCTTCGTTATGCCGACAGCCACGAGTGGGTCCGCGTCGACGGCGACGTCGGGACCATCGGCATCACCGACCACGCGCAGAAGCAGCTGGGCGAGATCGTGTACCTCGAGCTGCCCGAGGTCGGCCACATGTACGACGCCGGCGACGAGTTCGGCACGGTCGAGTCGGTCAAGGCCGTCTCGGAGCTCTTCACGCCGGTCTCGGGCGAGGTCGTCGCGGTCAACAAGTCGGCCGTCTCCGAGCCCGGCATCATCAACGACGATCCCTTCGGCGACGGCTGGCTGATCAAGCTCAAGCTCTCGACCGACGTCGAGATCGGCAAGCTCATGTCCGCGGACGCCTACGCCGAGTACGTGCGCGAGGAAGAGAAAGAAAAGTGAAATTCCTCCCGACCTCCGACGCGGAGCGGGCGGCCATGCTTTCCGCGATTGGCGTCCGCGCGATCGACGACCTCTTCGCCGCGGTGCCGGCCTCGGTGCGCCGCAGCCCGGACCTGCCTCCGCCGATGTCCGAGATCGAGATCCGGCGCTTTCTCGGCGGGATGGCCGCTCGGAACGCGAACGCGCGGGACACGGCCTTCTTCCTGGGCGCCGGCGTCTACAACCACTACGTCTCGGCCATCGCCGACCAGATGCTCTACCGGGCCGAGTGGCTGACGTCCTACACGCCGTACCAGCCGGAGGTGTCCCAGGGCACCCTGCAGTCCATCTTCGAATTCCAGACGCACATCTGCCTCCTGACGGGCCTCGAGGTCGCCAACGCCTCGCTCTACGAGGGCGCCTCGGCCCTCGTCGAAGCCCTGCTCATGGCCGAGCGGCTTTCCCGCGGCCGGACGCGCGCCGTCCTGTCGGCGGGGATCCACCCCGAGTACCGCGAGACGGTGCGCACCTACTTCGCCAACCTCGGGCTCGAGATCGCCGAGGTGCCGGTCGGCCCCGACGGCGCGACGGACGCGAAGGCGCTCGCCGCCGCCGTGGACGACCGCACGTTCGCCGTGGCCGTGCAGTCGCCCAACTTCTACGGGGTCGTCGAGGACTGGAACGCGGGCTCGGCGGCCGCGAAGGCGAAGGGCGCGCTCTCGGTCGCGGTCGTCGCCGAGGCGGCCTCGCTCGCGCTCCTGTCTCCTCCGGGCGCGGGCGGCGCGGACATCGCCTGCGGCGAGGCGCAGTCGCTGGGCGTCCCGATGCACAACGGCGGCCCGCTGCTCGGCTTCCTCGCGTGCCGCATGGAGCACCAGCGCCAGATCCCCGGGCGCCTGGTCGGCCAGACGAAGGACGCCGAGGGCCGGCGGGCCTTCTGCCTGACGCTCTCGACGCGCGAGCAGCACATCCGCCGGGAGAAGGCGACCTCCAACATCTGCACGAACCAGGGCCTGATGGCGCTCGCCTCGAACATCCACATGTCGCTGCTCGGGAAGGAAGGCCTGCGCGAGATCGCGCTCCAGTCGCACGCGAAGGCCGAGTACCTGAAGGGCGAGATCGCAAAGATCCGGGGGTACAGCCTCCCGTACTCCGGGCCGACCTTCAACGAGTTCGTGGTCGAGGCGCCGGGGGACGCGGAGCCCCTGCTGGCGCGCCTCGCGGGGGAGAAGATCCTCGGCGGAGTCGCCCTCTCGCGCTACGACGCGAAGGACCGCCGCCGCTTCCTCGTCGCGGTGACCGAGATGAACGAGCGCGCCGAAATGGACCGCCTGGCCGCGGCCCTGGCGGGGAGGGCCGCATGAGCGTCGAGATCGAAGAGAAGGCGGTCCCGGCCCGCGATCCCCGCTACCCCGAGCCGCGGCCGCTGCCTCTCGTGTTCGAGCGCTCTGGCGAAGGCAAGGTCGGGTACTCGCTGCCGCCGCTCGACGTGCCCGAGAAGGTCGCGATCCCGGCCGCCCTCCGCCGCGCGGAGATCGCCGGCGGGACCCAGATCTCCGAGGTGGACGTCGCGAGGCACTTCACCCGCCTCTCGCGCCTCAACTTCTCGATCGACCAGGGCCTCTACGCCCTCGGCTCCTGCACGATGAAGCACAACCCGCGCACCAACGAGGAAATGGCGAGGCTGCCGGGCTTCGCGGCGGCGCACCCCCTGACCCCCGACTCCCTCTCGCAGGGCTCGCTCGAGCTCGCGTGGCGCCTCGAGCGGCTGCTCTCGGAGCTGACGGGGCTGCCGCGGGTCACCCTCCAGCCCTCGGCCGGGGCGCAGGGCGAGCTCGCCGGCATCCTGATGGTCCGCAAGGCCTTCGAGAAGACCGGAACGGCGCGCAAGACGGTGCTCATCCCCGACTCCGCCCACGGCACGAACCCCGCCTCGGCGCACTTCGCCGGCTACACGGTCAGGGAGCTGAAGTCGAACACCCACGGCACGATCGACCTCGACGTGCTCGAGCGCGCCATGACCGAAGACGTCGCGGCGCTCATGCTGACCGTGCCGAACACCCTCGGGATCTTCGAGGACCGGATCCTCGACATCGCGAAGATCGTGCACGCCAAGGGCGGGTACCTCTACTGCGACGGCGCCAACTTCAACGCGTTCGTGGGCGTCGCCAAGCCCGGCCTCATGGGCGTCGACGTCATGCACATGAACCTGCACAAGACCTTCTCGACGCCGCACGGCGGAGGCGGCCCGGGCTCGGGCCCGGTCGCGGTGTGCGAGGCCCTCGTGCCGTACCTGCCGCGTCCGACCGTGGAGCGCCGGGCCGACGGGACCTTCTTCCTCGACTTCGACCGGCCGGATTCGATCGGCCGCCTGCGCACCTTCCTCGGCAACTTCGGCATGTTCGTGCGCGCGCTCTCGTACATCGCCGCGTACGGAAACCGGATCGGCGAGGTGGCGAAGGTCGCGGTCCTCAACGCGAACTACATCCGCGCGGGCCTGACGGGCGTCTACCACCTCAAGTACGACGGGCCGTCCATGCACGAGGTCGTCTTCTCCGACAAGAAGCAGGCGGAGCTCGGCGTGTCGAACGTGGACATCGCCAAGCGGCTGATGGACTACGGATTCCACCCGCCGACGATGTCGTTCCCGCTCATCGTGCACGGCGCGCTGATGATCGAGCCGACGGAAACCGAGGGCAAGCCCGTCCTCGACGCCTTCGTCAAGGCCATGCGCGACATCGCGCGCGAGTGCGAGGAGAGCCCGGACCTCGTGCGCGCGGCGCCGCACACGACGCCCGTGCGGCGGGTCGACGAGGTCGGCGCGGCGCGCAACCTCGTCCTGCGCTGGAGGCCGTAGGGCAGGAGGCAGGAGGCAGGAGGCAGGAGGCAGGACGGGAGGAGCGCCTCGTGCCTGCTCTCGCCGGCCGCGCACCGTCTGCCCGGTCCCGGCTCCCGCCTCCTGATATCCTCTTTCCGGCTGGAGTATGAGCGAAGCGTTCCACCGGAAATGCCCGCTTTGCGGCGGAGACCTGCTCCGTTCGCGCAGCAACACGTCCGGGTACACGACCTACTTCTGGAAGAAGCCCTGGAAGACGGGCCTCTTCGCGTGGGGCGCGGAAAAGGTCTATCCCTGGGCCTGCATGGGGTGCGGGGTCGTCCTCTTCTATCTCGACCGCCTGCCTTCGGTCGCCGAGGAGTACCGTACGGCCCGCAGCGCCGGCCGCGCGCCCGAGGGGTATCCCGCGACGATCAAGCCTTGATCGCGATCGCGTACCTCGACGGCAACCGCCTCTCGCGGGCGGTCATCGCGGGCGCCCACTTCGTCGCGGAGCGCGCCGAGGCCCTCAACAAGATCAACGTGTTCCCGGTCCCGGACGGCGACACGGGCACCAACGTGGCGTCGACGCTCCAGAAGATCGCGTCGGGGATCTCCCGGATGCGGCAGCGGGACGTGCGCGAGATGTCGAAGGCGCTGGCGGACGAGGCCGTGGGCGGCGCGCGCGGAAACTCCGGAGCGATCCTCGCCCAGTTCTTCTGCGGGTTCTCGGAGGGCCTGCCCGACGCGCCGCGCGTGACCACGAGCGGCTTCGGCGCGGCGGTCGTCCGGGCGGCCGAATCCGCGTACTCGGCGATCGCGCGCCCCGTCGAGGGCACGATCCTCACGGTCATCCGCGACTGGGCGCGCTTCGTCTCCGGGCGCGCCGGGGAGATCGCGGATTTCGGGGTCCTCCTGCCCGAGTCGCTCAAGGCCGCGCGGGTGTCCCTCGAGAACACGCCCAAGCAGATGAAGGCGCTCGAGAAGGCGGGGGTCGTGGACGCGGGGGCGCAGGGCTTCGTCTACCTCCTCGAGGGGATCGTGACGTACTTCCGCGAGTCCGCGCGCTCGGCCCCCGAGATGACGGCGCCCGAGGACATCCGCGCCGCGATCTTCGACAAGACGCCGGAGGCCATCCTCTTCCGGTACTGCACGGAGGTCCTGCTCGAGGGCGACGCCATCGACCGCGACGCCCTGCGGCGGGAGGTCGCGCTGCTCGGCGACTCGATCGTGCTGGCGGGGGGCTCCTCGCGCCTGCGCCTCCACATCCACACCAACGAGCCCGAGCGCCTCTTCGAGGCGGCGGCGCGGTTCGCGGACGTGGCGCAGACGAAGGTCGAGGACATGCGCGCGCAGCACGAGTCCCGGTTCGACAAGAACCGCGCATCGCGGGTCGGGATCGTGACCGACTCCACCTGCGACCTGCCGGCCTCGATGCTCGAGGACCTGGGGGTGGGGGTCGTGCCGGTCCGCGTCTATTTCGGCTCCGAGAACTACCTCGACAAGGTCACCATCACGCCGTCCGAGTTCTACGGCCGCTTCGCCGTGACCGACGTGGCGCCGAAGACCTCGCAGCCTCCGCCCGCCGACTTCACGCAGGTCTACGAGAACGTGGCGGCGCACGCGGGCTCGATCGTCTCGGTACACCTGGGAGCCAGCCTCTCGGGGACCCACCAGGCGGCGGTCGTGGGCGCCCGCCCCGTCCGGAAGACCGCCATCGTGCACGTCGACAGCGGCAGCGCGTCGGCGGGGCTCGGCCTCGTCGTCCGCGCCGCGGCCGAGGCGGCCCGCGCCGGAAAGAGCGCCGAGGAGGTCGCCGCCGTCGCGCGCGAAACCGCCGCCCGGGTCCGGATCTTCGTGGCCGTGCCCACCCTCCGGCACCTCGTGCGCGGGGGGCGCGTGTCCGCGACCCGCGGCTTCGTCGCCCGGCTCCTCGGCCTCCTGCCGATCCTGACGATCACCCGCGAGGGAAAGGTCGAGGCGGCCGCCAAGGCCCGCGGCTACGCGGCCGCGCGCCGGAAGATGATGCGGCTGCTCTTCGCCGAGTCCGGCGAACGCGTCAGCGCCTCGCGGCGCTTCGGGGTCGCGCACTGCGACGCCGAGGACGCGGCCGAGGAGCTCGCCCGCGAGATCCGGTCCCGCTATCCCGAGTCCGACGTGATGATCGTCGAATGCGGCCCGGCCCTCGGGGCGCACGCCGGACCCGGGGCGCTGGCGGTGGCGGTGCTGCCCTAGGTGTCAGTTCTCAAGAGGTTGTTCCCGGAGGCGTTGAGCTGGGGAGCGTTTGTTGAGGGCTGCATGGGGTCTCCTGAGATTGTAGTGGTTGAGGAATCGAGGGAGGCGTTCGGTTCGCTGGACTGAG
>JAYRMU010000082.1:0-13451 GCA_041912555.1 Thermoanaerobaculia bacterium | reverse complement strand
TTCGGGTCGGGGTGAGGGGCGGTGATTCGCCACTGTCTTACCCCCTCTCCCTCCGGGACCCCGACCACCAGAGGCAGACCCTCGGCAGTAGGGTGCGCCGTGCGGAGCACGGCGCGTTCGGGCCGGGGTGGGGGGCGCTGACTTTGCCACCCAGCGGTGTTCTCCCTCGCCCCCGGAGGGGGAGAGGTCAGGTCGACTTCGGCAGGGTGACGCGGAAGACGGCGCCGCCGCCTTCGTGCTCGCGGACTTCGACCTGGCCGCCGTGCGCCGCGACCACCTGTTCGACGATCGCCAGGCCGAGGCCCGACCCTTGGGGATTGCGCGCGCGGGTCTCGTCGAGGCGCACGAACCGCTCGAAGATGCGCTCCCGGTCTTCGCGCGCGACGCCGGGGCCGCGGTCGGCGACGTCCACGAAGACCTTTCCGTCCGCGCCCTCGACCCGCACCTCGACCATCGTGTTCGGGCTCGTGTAGAGAACGGCGTTGGAGACCAGGTTCGACACGAGGCGCAGGAGGCCCGATCGCTCTCCCGTCAGCCGCGTGTCGCCGCTGCGCGAGAGGGCGCACACCACCCGGCGTCTCGCGCCGAGCGCCGCGGCGGAGGCGACGGCGTCCTCCGCGATCTCGAAGAGATCCAGCTCCTCGGTGCGCCGGGGGGGCGCCGCGTCGCCGCGCGCGAGCAGGAGAAGTCCGTCCACCTCGCGGGCGAGGCCCTTGGACGCGTCCGCGATCGTCTGGAGGGACCGGCGCCGTTCTTCGTCGGTCGCCTCCGGGCGCAGCGCGTCCTGGGCTTCGCCGACGAGGACCGCGGTCGGCGTCTTGAGCTCGTGCGCCGCGTCGGCGATCAGGCGGCGCTGGGCCTGGAAGGCGCGCTCGAGGCGGTCGAAGAGCGAGTTGATGACGGCGGCCAGGCGCCGGAACTCCTCGCCCCCGACCGAGGCGCGGACCCGCCGCGAGAGATCCGTGGCCTCGGCCTCCTCGGCCAGCCGCGTGACTTCTTCGACCGGCCGCAGCGCGCGACCGACGGCGACCGCGAGGATGACGCCCGTGCCGAGGAATCCCAGCACGACCATCCCCGCGAGGGCCTTGTCCACGCGCGCGAGCGAGCGCAGCGTCGGGCCGATCCAGCGGAAGACGACGAGCGTCGCGCCCTTTGCCTTCCCCTGGAGGTGCGTCACGAGGAAGCGGCAGTTGCGGTGCTGTCCGCTGTAGGGCTCGATTGCCGTGTACGGGACCTCCGGGCGGTCGAGGTAAGGAGCCAGCGCGACCCTTTCGTGGGACCGGAGGAGGTCCCCCGTCAGCGCCACGGGCACGTCCCCGTTGAAGAGGATCGCCGAGTGGTTGGCCAGGCGGAACTCGAACATGTTGGCCTCGAGCCCGGCCTTCAGGGCCTGGCGCTCCTCCTCCGAGAGGCCGACGAGCTCGTAGTCCGAGCCGATCGCGATGGCGAGCGTGTCGAGCTCGCTGTCGATCTCCTCGAAGGCGAGCTCGTGGATGAGCGCGCGGGCCCCGAGGGCCAGCGCCGAGAGAAAGAGGGCGGTGACGAGGGCCCCCGACAGGGCGATGCGCGTGCGGGCGCGGTCGAGGGAGAGCCACCTCATCGGAGGCGGTAGCCCATTCCGCGCACGGTCTCGATGCGCGAGGGCTGCTTCGGGCGGTCGAGCTTGCGGCGCAGGCGGCCGACCAGCACGTCGATCGTGTTGGACATGGGCTCCTCGCGCTCGCCCCAGGCCTGCTCGAGGATCTCTTCGCGGGAGACCACCGCGCCCGGCGAGCGCATCAGGAGCTCGAGGATGGTGAACTCCCGGGAGGTCAGCTCGAGCATCTCCGCTCCGCGCCAGGCGTTGCGGCGCCCCGGGTCGAGCCGGAGATCGCCGGCGACGAGCTCCTTCGGGGCCCGCGTCTCGTTGCGCCGCAGGAGCGCCCGGGCCCGCGCGCCGAGGACCTCGAGATCGAAAGGCTTGCCGAGGTAGTCGTCGGCGCCTTCCGAGAGGCCCGCGATCTCGTCCTCGGGCTGGTCCATCGCCGTGAGCATCAGGATCGAGTGGCGGAACCCCCGCGCCCGGGCGCGGCGGCACACGTCGAGGCCTTCGCCGTCGGGGAGCCTGCGGTCGAGGACGAGGAGGTCGTACTCGTGCAGGTCGAGCAGCTCCTCGGCCTCCGCGATGCGGGACGCCTCGTCGCAGGCGAGCCCGCCGCGGCCGAGCGTGCGCACGACGAGCGACCTCAGCCGCTCGTCGTCCTCCAGAACGAGCGCCCTCATGCGTGGCGCTAGCCTACAACGCGCGGGCCGGGGCGGGGCCGCGCCGGCCGTGCGGCTTGCCTACCAGATCAGCTGGAACGTCTTCGTCAGGAAGACGGCCATCTGCGCCCGCGTGACCGGATTGGCAGGACAGTAGTTGCCGCCCGTGCAGCCTCCGGTGATGCTCTCTCCGACGAGCTGCTTGATCCAGTTGGCGTACTGGCTCGGGCACGCGACGTCGGGGAAGGGATTGGCGGAGCAGGCAGGAGGCGCGTACGCCGATCCGTGTTCGGCCTTCAGAAGAAAGACCGCCATCTGCTGGCGCGTCACCGGGTCGAGCGGGCAGTAGTTTCCGCCGCCGCAGCCGCCCGTGATGCCCTCGGCCGCGAGCTCCTCGATCCAGTTGGCGTACTGGCTCGGACACGGAACGTCGGCGAAGGCGCCGGAGCAGGCGGGAGGCGTGTATGCCTGGCCGTGCATGGACTTCAGGAGGAAGACCGCCATCTGCTGGCGCGTGACGGGGTTCGTCGGGCAGTAGAGCAGCGGGTTCGCGTTGCAGCCGCCCGTGATGCCGTCCGCGTACACGGTCTCGATGTAGTAGAAGAACGGGTCCGTGACCGGCACGTCGGCGAACATCGTCCCGGCCACGAGGCACGAAGCCCCGTTGATCTCGGGCATCATCTGCTCGGAGATGCAGCGGGGATGGAACACGAGCGACATGTACTGCCAGCCGAGGAGATGGCAGTAGCTCATGATCGTGCCGTTGCCGAGCCCCGGGTTCTCCTTGACGCCGTTGTAGCAGCCGGATTCGCTGTTCCAGCAGTGGTCGATGGCGGGGGAGTAGCAGTGCGTGTGGGCGGATCCCGCGTTGTGCCCCATCTCGTGGGCCGACGCGTCCTGGTCCCAGAGCGCGAGCGGATACGTCCCGTACACCTGGGTGAGCCCGTAGGCGCCGCCGAAGTCGGTGGCCGTCGCCGGGAAGTCGCCGTTGCACAGGACCCCGAGCCAGGCGATGCCGCCGGCGACGGGGTGGCCGCTGAGGTAGTGGACGAGCGTCCTGGGGTAGCTCGAGGTGGACCTGTTCGCGTGCCACCAGTCTCCCAGCTGATAGAGCTGCGTCAGGGTGTCCCCGCCCGTGTAGGGGTCGGCGACGGTCCAGACGTGCACCTCGGTGACCGTCAGAAGCATCGCGAGATCGCGCGCGTAGATGACGTTGACGGCGCCGAAGAGGGTCAGCACGTAAGTGGCCAGGGCGTGGGGGTCGCTGCCGAAGTGCACGTAGAGCTGGTTGTCCGTCTCGACGCGGACGGCCGCCTGCTTGAAGCCGGCGACCTCCGGAAGGTCGGGCGCGGGGTGGCTCGGGCCCGCCATGGCGGTCAGGGCCGCGGGCAGGTCTTCGGCGCCGCACGTCCAGGACGCGGATCCGGCGGCGGCGTTCAACGGAGAGTCGGAGGACCGCACGACGTAGTTGCGGTTCGATTCGTCGGGCCCGACGTACGAGTGGCCGGCGCTCGAGTGAACGTAGGCCACGACGCCGCTTTCCAGGACGCCCACGTAGACGCTGGAGTCGGGCTCGCCCTCGACCATCCCCTTGAAGTGAAGGACGGTCGGCAGGGGCAGGGACGACTCGCCGTCCCTTCCGGTCAGCGAGATCCGGGCGTCGGGGGACGCGACCTCGAAGCGTTTGAGGACCAGCCGGCTCGTCGAGCCCGGCGCGGTCGGAAAGCCGTCCACGGCGAATCCGTCCGGTCCGGCGCCGCGAAAAGCGGAAAGCGCGGCGGCGTCGAGCTCCAGCCCCTCCTGGCCGGGCGCGGCGAGCCGGGCGGCGAGGGCCGGCGAAGAAGCGGGCCGGACGGGGCTCGGGATCGTCGCCGCGGCCGCCGGGAAGGCGGCGGCCAGGGCCATGAACCCGAGCAGGAGCATCGGATTTCGGTGTGTCGTCATGATCGTGCCTCCTGTGATCGACAGCTCTCCCGTCTACCCCGGGCTCGACGCAAGGAAGGGGCCAGAGGGAGGCCGCTCGCAAGGTTAGGTCGGACAGGGGGTTGCCCTCGGTGACCCCGGTCACCGGACGCGCCGTGTCACGGCGCGTCCGCCGCGTGTGACATTCGGAGGCGGGTCGGGTATCTTCTCGCCTCCCGCACGCCCTTTCAGGAAAGGAACGCGCTCGATGCTCCTCGCCGTGACCCTCGCCCTCCTGCTCGACGTGAAGCCGACGCCGACCCCGGCGCCGAAGCCGGGCGCGCCTCCGGCCGCGCTGCTCGGGCAGTGGGAGTCCGTCTCGCGCACCCCCGAGGGCGTCGGGAACATCATCGAGTTCCGTCCCGACGGCCGCGTGACGCAGATCTCGGCGTCGATGGCCGAGGCGGATTACCGCGTGGTGGGGGATCGGCTGATCACGACGTGGAAGGACCTGGCCACGGGAAAAGTCTCCGAAGTGGAGACCCAGGTCGAGTTCGAGGGCAACGCGAAGTTCCTCGAGAAGTCCGACGACAACAGCGGCGACACCTGGTCGGACCGGATCGGCGAGGCGCCGCGCACGGGATCGCCGCTGGTCGGGCGGTGGTGCTTCCTGTTTCTCGAGACGCTGACCTCGTACCGCGAGTTCACGAAGGACCGCATGTACAACCGGCTGCCCGTCGTCACGTTGCGGGGCCGCTACGCGGTCGCCGGCGACATCCTGACGGTGACGATGGACGGCCAGCCGCCGGGCGACTATCCCTTCCGCGTCGAGAACGGCCTTCTCATCATCAAGAGCCGCAACGGCGCCGAGAAGCAGTACAAGCGTCCCGAGACGACGCTCCTCAAGGGCTACTGAGCCCGGCTCCCGCTCCCGGAAGCCGAAGCGGCCGCCGCGCCATGCGCGCGCAGCGGCCCGCCGCCGTCAGGGAAGCTGAAAGGTCTTCGTGAGAAAGACCGCCATCTGCCCGCGCGTGTTCGAAGCGCCCGGGCAATACGCCCCGCCGCCGCAGCCGCCCGTGATGCCCCGATCCGCGAGGTCCTCGATCCACGGATCGAACGGCCCGCCGGTGCAGGGAACGTCGGTGAAGACGGTCCCGGTGCAGTTCGGGGGCGTGTAGCTCGAGCCGAGCGAGGCCTTGAGCAGGAAGACCGCCATCTGGGCCCGCGTCACCGCGTTGGCGGGACAGTAGAGGAGCGGGCTCGCCTGGCAGCCTCCCGTCACGCCGAGGGCGTAGAGCTCCTCGATCCAGTCGGCGAAGAGGGAGGGGCAGGGGACGTCCCCGAAGATCCCCGTGCAGCCGGGGGGAACGTGGGCGGAGCCGAGCTTCGACTTGAGCAGGAAGACGGCCATCTGCGCGCGCGTGACCGAAGCGTCGCGGCAGTAGTTCCCGCCGGTGCAGCCGGCGGTGATGCCGTCGCGGAAGATGGTCTCGACGTAGGAGTGGAAGATGTCGGCCTCGGGGACGTCGAGGAAGTCGGCGAACCAGGCCGCGTAGAGCGTGGCGCTCTGGGTGTCGGGGTTGACGAGGGTGACGTCGTTGAGGGTGCCGGGCGGCAGCGCGGGCGTCGTGGCGTCCGCGGTGGTCGAACCCGTGACGCTCACGCCGGTCGCCGCGACGCCGCCGATCGAGACCGTGGCGCCCGACACGAAGGCCGTGCCCGTCAGCTGGATCGGGTTGGCCGTCGCGGCTTCACCCGACGCGGGGGAGATCGACAGGACCGTCGGCCCCGGGCCGCCCGCCCCGAGTGTGAGGATGGGAGCCGCGCTCGTCCGCGTCTGGCCGTCCGGGTTCGTGATGGTGATGGTCCGGGCTCCGAAGGGAGCCCCGATCGTGTTCAGGTCGAGAGTGACCGAGGTCGGGCTGGTGACCGTGGCGCTGTTGACCGTGACGCCGCCCGGCACGATGGCCAGGAGCCGGTTCGGATAGCCCGCGCCCGGATCGAAGAAGCCCGAGCCCGCGGCCGAGGTCCCCGTGAGCACGACGGACACCGAGGCCTGGCCCGACGCGATCGCGGGAGGATCCGCGCTCGCCGGCGTCGCCGGCGGCGGCGCGAGGAGCTGGACGGCGCGCACGCCCCAGGAATCGGCGCTGTCGCAGTACTCCTGGATCGTCCACATCGTCATGTCGTCGTTGGGGTCGAGGCTCGTGTACGAGTAGTCGCCCCAGCGCCGCGCCGGACCGGGATCGGCCGGCGGGTTGTAGGCGGTCGCGCTCGCGGTGTAGAGCGAGGGCGTCTCGAGCGTCCCCGCGGGGTCGTCGGCCAGGCGCCCGGCGGTGACGGCGTTGACGTGGTCGGCCGCCCCGGCCGCGCTCGCGCCGATGGCGGCGTGGCCCTGGCCCGAGACCATGATGGACGGGATCCAGTAGAAGCGCGGGTTGGTCGCGGCCGGGTCGAAGAGCGTTCCCGACTGGACGAGCGAGGGGCTGGCGCCGGAGACGTCGATCTCGTACCAGCGCGAGCCGTCGCGGTCGCCCGCGTCGGTCCCTACGCCCGCCGCGTCCACCGCGATGTTGTGCGCGGTCCAGACGTGCCCGTCGCGCAGCTTCGCGTCATAGAGGCGGTCGTCGATCGCGTCGAGGTGCCCGTCGGCGCCCCCGGTGTTGCCGAGGTGCGGCACGGACAGGGGCAGCGCCGTCGTCGGGACGGAGAGAACGAGGTTCGCCGAGATCGAGGACGGCGGCCACGCTCCCGGCGCGCTGAACGTGATCTTGCGCAGCACGAGCTCGCTCGACACGGGCAGCACGTTGTTCACGCCGATGACCCACGACGCCGTCGGGGCGCTCGCGGAGAGGTTGTCGACGCCCTGCGGCGTGTACGGGCCGATGCCCGTGGGCGTGCCGGTGAGGTTGCGATACGCGACGGCGTTGCCGCCGGGCACGAGATCTCCTCCGGCGCCCGAGACGACGGTGCTCTTGCGGACGACGTGGGCGCTCGTCCCCTGGTAGGCGCCCGTCGCGTCGTAGAGGTTCCCGCCGAAGACCAGCGCGTTCGCGTCCACGCCGAGCGTTCCGACGTCGAAGAAGAAGTTCGTGTCGCCGGCCGGGCTGTCGAGGTCGTGCTCGAAGTAGAAGAACTTCCAGATGGTGCCGACGGAGATGGTGCCGCTGCTCGAGACCGCGATGAGGACGCGGTTGTTGGTCGGCGTGGGCCCCAGCGTCAGGGCGGTGACGAACCAGCGGCCGGAAGTCCGGTCGTAGCGCACGCGCGGGGAGTAGGTGCCGCCGCCGTTGCGGACCGAGGTGAAGAAGACGTCGGTGTCCGCGTTGAGGCCCCCGTCGGACGCCCCGGTCGCCTTGTCGAAGCTGCGCAGCCGCCCGTTGACGGCGACGAGGAACTGGCTCGGCCCGACCGCGCCCATCGTGTCCGGCGGCAGCGCGTTCGAGTCCGCGAGGTCGGCGCCGAGGAAGTTGACGCCGAGCGTCTGGGGCGCGCGCGGGGAGGGGGGAGCAAGGGGAGACGACCCCGGCGGAAACGCGGCCGACGCAGGCGAGTGGGCCGAGGGCGCGAAACCGCGCCGCGGCGAGGGAAAGCGGGGCCCGGCCTGCCGCGGGCCCTGCACCCGCTCGGCCGCCTTCTGCCGCGCCAGGATCGAGGCGCCCGTCTCCTGGTACGGTGCGGCGGTGTCGGCGAAGGCCGGGATCCCGGCCGATAGAACCATTGCGAGGGCGAGCCGGACGGCACGGATCTTCGAGGTCATGCGTTCTCCCATTTCTGCGGCCGCGCTAGATTAACAGGCCCGAGCCGCGGGGCAACGCGGGCGCGCGCCGCGGTCATAATGGGCGCAAACGCCAGGGAGGAACGGATGCGAAAAGTGTTTGTGGCCGCCGTGTTCTGCGCCGCCGCGCCGGCGCTTCGGGCCGCCGACCCCCCGGTCCTGAGGTACGTGCCGAAGCACGAGGAGCTCGTCTACACCTTCGGCGGCGCGGCCCCGGCGCGGCACATCGCGCCGGGCACCCGCATCGTGACCTGGACCGAGGACTGCTACGACGGGGCGGTGACGCGGCCGGACCAGCTGCCGTCGAAGGTCGCGCCGATCGGCCACGACAACCCTCAAACCGGTCCCTTCTACGTGGACGGCGCGGAGCCGGGCGACACGCTCGCCATCCACATCGTGAAGCTCGAGCCCGCGCGCGACCACGGGATCTCCTCGCTCTTCCCGGGCTTCGGCGCCCTGAACGGCACCGACCGGACGGCGATGCTGCAGGCGGACCTGCCGGAGACCGTGTGGTTCTACGACGTGGACAGGGCGAAGGGGGTCGTCCGGACCCGCTCGACCGACGGCCGGCGCTCCTGGGAAGTCCCGCTCGCGCCGTTTCTCGGGTGCCTCGGCGTCGCGCCCGGCAACGGCGAGGCGCGCTCGACGATCGTGCCCGACAGCTTCGGCGGGAACATGGACTGCCCGGAGGTGAGGGCGGGCAACACGGTGTACCTCGGCGTGCGGGTGCCGGGAGGCCTCGTGTCGTTCGGGGACGGCCACTACGCGATGGGCGACGGCGAGATCATCGGCACCGCCGTCGAGGGCGCGATGAACGTGGAGGTCACGGTCGAGCTCCTCAAGCGGCGCGACACGCCGTGGCCCCGCATCGAGAACGCGGACTGGATGATGTCGCTCGGCGCGGCGCGGCCGCTCGAGGACGCCGCGCGCATCGCGTTCAAGGACATGGTCCAGTGGGTCATGGAGAAGACGGGGCTCGGCCTGCTCGACGCCTACGAGTTCGTGTCCCAGAACGCCGTGGCCCCGGTCACCGAGATGGTGGACCCCCTCTACACCGTCCTCGTCAAGATCCCCAAGTCCCGCCTCCCCCATTAGCGGGGTCAGGTCTCTCAAAGAGCGTTTTCCGGGTTTGCCCCGGGGCGGCCGCCCGCTCGCGACAACTAATCAGTGAGATGAGCCGCCCCCTGAGGCTCGACCACGCGGGCGCCGTCTGGCACGTCACGAGCCGCGGCAACGAGAAGCGGGAAATCTTTCGCGACGCCGACGATCGGCGCGCCTTCCTGCGGGCGCTCGACCGTGTCGTGGAGTTGAGCCGCTGGTGCGTTCACGCCTACGTGCTCATGGGCAATCACTACCACCTTCTTCTGGAGACCCCCGAACCCAACCTCTCGTGGGGCATGCGTCAGCTGAATGGGACCTATTGCCAGCGCTTCAACCAGCGACACGAGCGGGTGGGCCACCTCTTTCAGGGCAGGTTCAAGTCCATCCTCGTGGAAAGGGACCCACATCTGCTGGAGCTCCTTCGTTACGTGGTCCTCAATCCGGTTCGCGCCGGTCTCGTCGAAGCGCCGGACCACTGGGAGTGGAGCAACTTTCGGGCGACGGCGGGGCTGGCGCCCCGGCCCCGCTGGCTCGAGGTCGCCTGGACGCTTTCGCAGTTTGGCGGAGGGGCGCTGGCGTGCGACCGATACCGGCAGTTCGTGGAGGCCGGGCGGCGATTGCCCGGCTCCCCATGGGTCCATCTGAGAAAACAGATCTTTCTGGGAAGCGATCGCTTTCGGGCGCGGGTGCAAGGGAGGATCGACGACGCGTCGCCCAGTCGAGAGGTCCCGTGGGAGGAAAGTCACAGCATCCGACCCGACTTCGAAGCGATCGCCCGAGTCTCCGCCCGAGAATTCGAGGTCGACCCGTCGCTGGTTCGGGTCAAGCGGGCCAGCCCGGTGCGACTTGCCGTGGCGTTTCTTGCGCGTCACGACGCCGGGCTGCGATCCACGGATCTCGCTCCGCTGCTCGGCGTAAGACGGTGGGCGGCTTCGCGCCTGGCAAACCGAGCCGAAGACCTGGTCTCGCGAAGCTCCGTCTTTCGGAGACGAATCGGGAGGATCCGATCGGCGCTCCGAAAGTCGCTCCTTTAGAGACCTGACCCCGTCCCCGTCCCACGCGTTCGGAGGCGAATCGGGAGGATCCGTTCGGCGCTGAGAAAGTCGCTCCTTTAGAGACCTGACCCCGCGGTAGACGACCCCGCGGTAGACTTCAGCCCATGCGTCTCTGGAAGAAGGTGCTCATCGGTCTCGGAGCCCTCGCCGTCCTGGCGGTCGGCGCGATGACGTACATGATCGGCGGCCCGCGCAACCTGATCGGGATGCTGCGCTACGACCAGCGGCAGGAGGGAAGCCTCAAGGTCGGAGACCCGGCGCCCGAGGTCGCGCTGCTCGCCCTCGACGGGACGACGCCCGTCAAGCTCTCGGAGCGCCTGGGCGGCAAGCCCACGGTCCTCATCTTCGGCAGCTTCACCTGACCTCCGTTCCGACGCTCGGTCGAGCGCGTCGATGCGATCCGGAAGAAATACGGCGACCGCGCGCAGTTCCTGACCCTCTACATCAAGGAAGCGCACCCCCTCGACGAGTGGCAGATGGACTCGAACGTCAAAGAGGGCGTCTGCTACCCGCAGCCCACGACGCTCGCGGACCGGGTCCGCATCGCCAACGATTTCGTGAAGCGCTTCCACTACGACATTCCCCTCGTCGTGGATCCGATCGAGAACCCGGCGAACAAGGCGTACGCCGGCTGGCCGGAGCGCTTCTACATCGTGGACGAGAAGGGCACGATCGTCTACAAGGGCAAGCCCGGACCGTTCGGCTACCACCCCGAGGAGGTCGAGGCCTGGCTCGCCAGGCGCTTTCCGGACGTCAGCCCCCCTTCGGGCTCCTGAACTCGTTGCGCCTCTTCCAGAGGTACACGAGGGTCGCGACGTTGACGGCGAGCAGCAGGTAGCGCCGCACGCTGTCGGGACGGCGCGCGATCTCGATCAGCTCCGGCGGAAGGCCGAGGGCCGTCAGGACGATCGTGAAGTAAGGCGCCCAGGAGATCCGCAGCGAGAGCAGCGTGCCCTCCGCGGCGAAGACGAGGCCGATCAGGATCGCCGCCGCGCCGATGGCCTCGACCTGGCGGCTCGTCAGGGCGGCGAGCACGTACGAGAGGTGCTGAACGAGCACGTTGCGTCCGTTGACGCCGAGCAGCCGGGCGATCTCCATCGGCTCGGAGTGGTGCGGCAGGCGCGCGATGCGCAGCGCCGCGGCGCCGAGCAGCAGGAACGCCGCCGCCTTCGCGAACTTGAAGACGATGATCCCGAGAAAACCCGGCGTGAGCCTCGGGCGCGCGGCGGACGCATTCATGAGGATGCGGAGTTTCCCACAGGGGATGCGGCGACGATCTCGCGGGGACGTGCTCTCGCGCCCCCGGCCCCGGTGGGCGCGGAATGGGGACGCCCCGGGGCGGGTTCCAGTTTCGGCAAACGGGATCGGGAGTATCCTCGGAAAGGGAGCGGGAAATGCCATGTCGTTGAACAATCGTCTCGCGCGAGCGCTCGTCTTGGCCCTGGTGGCGGCCCTTCCGGGCCGTTTCGCGGGCGCGGCCACGTACCTGCCCATGTCCGACACGGACCTCGCCCTGCGAGCTCCCGTCATCGTCCATGCCAGCGTGATCGGGACGAGCGCGCGCCTCGAGACGATCGGCGGGGAGGAACGGCCCGTGACCCTCGTCACGCTCCACCTTGTCGAGGCGATCAAGGGATCCCCGGGGGAGACGTTCGTGGTCCGGCTCCCCGGCGGCCGCGTTGGCAGCGCAGTCTGGTGGGTGCCCGGGACGCCCGTCTTCCAGGCCGGGCAGGACGTCGTCCTCATGCTCGCCCCGCATCTGTCTCATCCCGGCGAATTCCGCCTCACGGAGCTCGGCCTGTCTCGGTTCGACCTCGTTCCGGACGACGCCGGCCGCAGGTTCGCCGTGCGCCCGGCTTTCTCGAGCGGCCAGGACCTGGCCGTCTCGAAGCGAGCGTCCGTCTCCGGCGGGGCCCCCGCCGTGCGCGACGCCGAGTCGTTCCTCGCCTTCCTGCGCGCGGCGGGCCGCGGCGAGCCCGCGCCGGAAGCGGCCCTCGCCGAGCCGGCCGTCGCCGCGGACGCCGGAGGCCCGTCGATTCAGGAGAAGTGGGCCAACATCGGGGGCCGCGAGCCGGGCGACTGCGACGGCACGCCCTGCCTCTTCCGCTGGTACTGGGATGCCGGCACGCCCAACGCGGTCCTCAGCGTCTCCGGCACGCAGTCGAACCTGACCGACGACGAGCCCAAGTGTCATACCGACTCCGTGTGCGACGTGCAGAACGCCGCCTCGGCCTGGCACGCCGTGGCCTCGACGGACATTCGCGTGAGCGGCCCGACGACGCCGGGCAACGTCACCGTCAATCTCGACGCGACGACGAGCCAGGACGGCACGACCTGGACCACGCCGCTCGACTGTTCGGGCGGCGTCATCGGCCTCGGCGGCCCCGGCTCGGGAGCCGGACCGCGGACCTACCGCGGGGATCCCAACTTCTACGTGCCCACGAGCGGCACCGTGTCGATGCGCAAGGTGACCTGCAACTTCGGGTACTCGGCGGCGACCTTCCGCTCCGCCGTCCTGCACGAGGTCGGCCACGTGATCGGGCTGGCGCATCCCGACCAGGCCGTGAGCATTCACAGCACGACGTCCGCGAGCGACTGGAGCACGGCCGTGATGCACTCGGTGATCAGCCAGGCCAAGCCCGACGTGCCGCAGGCGGACGACCTGCAGGCCGTGCAGTACTACTACGGCACCGGGTCGGTCGGCGCCCCGCCCGTCGCGAACTTCTCGTACTCGACGCCTCCGACCACGGGCGTGCCGGTCACCTTCACCGACACCTCCACGGGCGGGGCGACGGGATGGAACTGGGACTTCGGGGACTCGGGCTCGTCGAGCAACACGGCCACGACGCAGACTGCCAGCCACGTGTTTTCACAGGCGCGCACGTACGCGGTGAAGCTGACGGCGGGGAGCCTCAACGGGTCGAGCTCGATCGTCCGCCAGGTCACCGTCGCCGCCGGACCGACGACCTGCGTGACGAGTGCGAACGCGCTCTGCCTGAACGACAACCGGTTCCGCGTCTCGATCGACTGGCAGAAGACCGACGGAACGTCGGGCCACGGAACGGGGGTCGGGCTGACCGGCGACTCCGGGTACTTCTGGTTCTTCGATTCCTCGAACATCGAGTCCGTGGTCAAGGTCCTCAACGGGTGCGCCCTCGGCGGAAACTACTGGGTGTTCGCGGCCGGCCTGACCAACGTCCAGGCCACGCTGACGGTCCTCGACACGCACACCGGGACTTCGAAGCAGTACACCAACCAGCAGGGGACCGCGTTCGCGCCGATCCAGGACACGGCGGCGTTTTCGACGTGCCCCTGAACGTCGCCTGCGCTGCGTTACGGGATCTGCGCTGAGCGGCGCGTAGCGCCGCACAGCG
>JAYRMU010000081.1:0-5191 GCA_041912555.1 Thermoanaerobaculia bacterium | reverse complement strand
GGGCGCGCGCCGCGGCGGCCGGGCGCCGCGCGGCCTCGCGGTCGGCCAGGAGGGCGACGACCGCGCCCGCGACCGGCTGGGGCTCGTCCTGCAGCGGGTGGGCGGTCCGGGCCTCGCGCCCGAGGCCCTCCGCCCCCACCGAGGTCGAGACGACGGGAACCCCGCAGGCCGCCGCCTCCAGGATCTTGAGCCGCGTGCCCCCTCCCGCCCGCAGCGGGACGATCGCGACCGCCGCCCGCTCCCAGTGCGGCCGCGTGTCGTCTCCCTCGCCCGCGAAGACGAAGTTGGGCTCTCCCAGGCGCACCAGGTCCGCCGGCGCGCCGCGTCCGAGGACCTCGACCCAGGCGATCGGCCGCCGCCGCGCCACGAGCGGCCAGACCTTCTTCGCGAACCAGCGCATCCCCTCCGCGTTGGGCGGCCAGCCGAGGTCGCCGACGAAGAGGATCATCTCCTCCGGGGCGGGCCCCGCGCGGAACGCGTACCGCGACAGGTCCACGCCGTTCGGGACGACGAGCGGCTCCCGCGGCGCCCCGAGGGCCGAAAACGACGCGGCGTCGCGCCGGGACACGCACGAGATCCCGGAGGCGCGCGCGACGAGCGCGGCCTCGAGGGCGCGGACCCGCGGCGCCTGCATGCGGGCGAAGAGCCGCCGCGACACCGAGGCCGTGGCCTGGCCCATGCGCTCCCAGATCTCCGAGTCGAGGTTGTGGAAGTCGATCCAGACGGGGGCGCCCGCATCCATCACGAGGGGCGCGACGTGGTACGAGTGCGCGACGATCCACTGCGGCGGCCTCGCCGCGGCGGCCTCGGCCAGGCGGCGCGCCAGCCGGCCGGAGCGGTAGAGCAGCTCCGAGTAGGAACGGCCGGACGTCAGGCTCGCCGCCACCGCCGACAGGCGCCGGGCTCCTCGAGGGCGCTGCGGCAGCCACTCGACCTCGACGCCCGGAGGGATTCGCCCGCGGCCGTACGCCCTCTCGGGGTCGAGCAGGGAGAACGCGCGGACCTCGAACCGCTCCGTGAGCGCCTCGAGCAGGTGGTAGTTGCGGATGGCCAGGCCGTCCCGCGACGGGTGGGGCGGGCGCGGAAGGACGCTGTAGAGAAACGGCTTCATCGTGCCGGCGCCGCGGGGGGATTCCCCCGGCGGCGCAGCGCCGCATGGTACCGCGCGCGCCGGACGCGGCCGCGCTCTCCGGGCGTCAGGAGGGCCGCGGCGTAACGCAGCGCGGCCCCGCCGTCGAGCGCCGCGGCGGCGAACAGGGCCGCGCCCCGGCCGTGGTGCTTGCCCGCGTAACGCACGAGCGAGGCATGGAGCAGGCCGAAGAGGCGATCGCCGCCGGAGCGGCCGCCCTCGTGGACGACCTCGGCGCCGGGCTCGTAGAGGAGCTTCCACTTGCGCCTGGCCCAGCGGGCCATCAGGTCGGTCTCCTCGGCGTAGAGAAAGAAGGCCTCGTCGAACCCTCCCGCTTCGTCGAACGCCTCGCGCCGGACGAGGAGGGCCGCGCCCATGAGCGCCTCGACCTCGCGCGGGCGGGCGTGGTCCTGGCGCGTGGCCGTATGCCCCTCGAACGGCGGCCGGCCTCCCGAAACGAAGGCGAGCCCCGCGCTCTCGCAGAAGATCCGCCACGGCGTCGGGAGGCGGCGGATCGAGGGCTGCGGCGAGCCGTCGGCGTTGGACAGGCGCGGCCCCGCCGCGGCGGCCCCGCGGCACCGGTCGAGCGCCGCCTCGAGGGCCGCGATGGCGCCGGGCCGGACGACGGCGTCCGAATTGAGAAAGAGCAGGTAGGGCCGGGAGGTCTCGCGCGCGCCGCGGTTGCAGCCCGCGCCGTAGCCGCGGTTCGCGCCCTCGACGACGACCCGCGCGCCGGGCACCGTGTCCGCGAGGGCCCTCTCGACGTGATCGCCGGAGGCGTTGTCCACGACGACGATCTCCGCCGCCGGGGCGGTGGCCGCGACGGCGGCCGCCGCGCGCACCGTCTCGGCCGGCGTCCGGTAGTGGACGATGACGGCCGAAACGCGCTGGCCCGCCGCGCCGGTCATTCCCCCCAGAGCTCCCCGCTCCAGAGCCGGTCGAGGAAGACGCGCCAGGGCAGGATCTCGATGCCGTCTTCCGTGACGCGCGGCCCCGGCTCGAGCGACGCCACCACGCGGCGCCGCACCGAGGGCTGGTCCACGGCGAGCTGGCGCAGCCCCTTGAGGTGGTCGGACGTCACGCGGAACGTGGCCTTGGCCTCGACGGCGCACCGCAGCTCGCCGATCACGAAGTCCACTTCGATGCCGCTCGCCAGGCGCCAGTAGGCGAGGTCGAGGTACCGCTCGCGGTAGTGCGAGGCCGCCGTCAGCTCGTGGAAGACCCAGTTTTCGAACGCCTTGCCGAAGAGCTCCGAGCCCGGGGCGAGCGCGCCGCGGCCGGCGAGCACGTTGACGATCCCCACGTCGGCGAAGAAGAACTTGGGCGCGCCGATCACCCGGCGCCTGGGGCGCTTCGTGAAGGCCGGCAGGAAGCGGCCCAGGCGCGTGTCCACGAGGACCTGGTAGTACTCGCGCGCCGTCGGGGCCGACACGCCGCACTCGCGGGCGATCGTGGCGTAGTTGACGAGCTCCGTGTCCGCCAGCGCCGCGCTCGTCAGGAACGCGGAGAAGGCCGGCAGGCTCCGGGTCAGGCCGGGCTGGAGGACCTCTTCCTTGATGTAGCTCTGGATGTAGGCGCGCAGGAGCCGCCCGGGCGAATCCGAGAGGTAGTGGCGCGGGAGGTACCCGTGGTTGAGCATCCGGACGAGATCGAACGGCCGGCCGATCTCGGCCGACGTCAGGCCGTAGAGGTCGAACCGCGCGACCCGCCCGGCCGGCAGCGCCCGCAGGGCGCGCGAGCTCGAGCCCGACATCGCGAAGACACGGCCCCGGTTCTCCACCAGCCACTGCACCTCCTCGTAGAGGGGAGGCACCTTCTGGATCTCGTCGATGACGACGACGGGGTCGCGCGGCCCCTCCTCGAGCTCCTCGCGCAGCAGCGTCGGGCGCTCGCCGTACCGCACGAACTCCTCCGTGCGGGCGAGGTCGATGCGCCGGGCCTGGGGATAGAGCTCCTTGAGCAGGGTGCTCTTCCCGGTGTGCCGGGGGCCCCAGAGGAAGAAGGACTCCCTGGGACGCTCGGGAAGACGGACCAGCCGCCGAAACATACGCCTCAGGATATCATGATAATCGAAACCACCGCCTCGTCTTGTTGCCACATTCTTTGTGCATCGAGCGGGCGGCCCGGACCCGATGTATAAGGAGAGGCATGCGCTGGGAGGATGGCCGGGAGAGCGACCAGGTCGAGGACCGGCGCGGCTCCGGGGGCGGGAGGATGGTGGTCGGCGGCCTGGGAACCCTCCTGGTCGTGGTCGTCATCTCCCTGCTGACGGGTAACAGTCCCGAGAAGATCCTCCAGCTGCTCGGCGGCTCGTCGCCGTCGGCGGGGACCTCCGCCCCGCCGTCGGGTCCGTCCCCGGGAGCGGGCCAGGAGGACTCGGAAAAGAAGTTCGTCCGCGTCGTCCTCGGCGACACCGAGGAGACGTGGTCGTCGATCTTCGCGGCTTCCGGAAAGACCTACGAGCTGCCCACGCTCGTCCTGTTCACCGAGGAGACCCCCACGGCCTGCGGCCACGGTTCCGCCGCCGTCGGCCCCTTCTACTGCCCGCTCGACCAGAAGGTCTACCTGGACCTCGGCTTCTTCGACGAGCTGTCCCGGCGGTTCGGAGCGCCCGGGGACTTCGCGCGGGCCTACGTGATCGCCCACGAGGTCGGGCACCACGTCCAGAAAGAGCTCGGGATCATGGATCACTTCGACGAGCTGCGCGGCCGCGCCTCGCCGGAGGAGGCCAACCAGCTCTCGGTCCGGCTCGAGCTCCAGGCCGACTGCTTCGCCGGCGTGTGGGGCAACCGCGGGGCCCGCAAGGGGCTCCTGGAGCCGGGCGACGCCGAGGCCGGCCTGCGCGCGGCCGCGGCAATCGGCGACGACCGGCTGCAGAAGATGTCGAGCGGCCGCGTGCAGCCGGAATCCTGGACCCACGGCTCCTCGCAGCAGCGCGTCGAGTGGCTGCGCCGGGGCCTCGAGTCGGGCGATCCCGGCGTCTGCAAGACGTTCTGAGCCAGCCCGATCACCGTCCCGGGCGGGCAAGAAAAAGAGCCCCGGCTCGCGCCGGGGCTCTGGAATCGAGACGGGAACCGGGGATCAGTACATGCCGCCCATGCCGCCCGGCATGCCGGCGCCTCCGGCCGGGGCCTTCTCCTTCTCCTTGATCTCGGAGACGAGCGCCTCGGTCGTCAGCATGAGGCCGGCCACCGACGCCGCGTTCTGCAGCGCGTTCTTGGTGACCTTGGTGGGATCGATGATGCCCGCCTTGAGCATGTCCTCGATCTTCTCGGCGTTGGCGTTGTAGCCGAAGTTGCCGCCCTTGCCCTTGAGCTCGTTGATGATCACCGAGCCCTCGCCTCCGGCGTTGGCCACGATCTGGCGGGTCGGCTCCTCGAGCGCGCGGATCACGATCCGCGCCCCGATCTTCTCGTCGCCTGTGAGCTCGTTCGCCTTCTTGGTCACGGCCTCGATCGAGCGCAGCAGCGCGACGCCGCCGCCCGGGACGATGCCCTCCTCGACGGCCGCCTTGGTGGCATGCATCGCGTCCTCGACGCGGGCCTTCTTCTCCTTCATCTCGGTCTCGGTGGCGGCGCCGACCTTGATGACGGCCACTCCGCCGACGAGCTTGGCCAGCCGCTCCTGGAGCTTCTCGCGGTCGTAGTCCGAGGAGGTCTCCTCGATCTGCGCCCGGATCTGCTTCACGCGGCCCTGGATGGCCTCCTGCTTCTTCTTCGAGCGGTCATCCACGACGACCGTGGTGTTGTCCTTGTCGACCGTGACCTTCTTCGCGTCGCCGAGGTCCTCCCACTTGACGTTCTCGAGCTTGATGCCGAGGTCCTCGGAGATGAGCTTGCCGCCCGTCAGGATCGCGATGTCCTCGAGCATGGCCTTGCGGCGGTCGCCGAAGCCCGGCGCCTTGACGGCGCAGACCTGCAGCGTGCCGCGCAGCTTGTTGACGACGAGCGTGGCCAGGGCCTCGCCCTCGATCTCCTCGGCGATGATCAGGAACGGCTTGCCCTGCTTGGCGATCTGCTCGAGGATCGGAAGAAGGTCCTTCATGTTGGAGATCTTCTTCTC
>JAYRMU010000080.1:0-8014 GCA_041912555.1 Thermoanaerobaculia bacterium | reverse complement strand
GGCGCCGCTCAGCGAATATCCCTTAACGCAGCGGATGCGACGTGCTATCGTCCAGCCTCGCATGAAAATCGCGGTCATTCCGGGCGACGGCATCGGCGTCGACGTCACGGCCGAGGCGGTCAAGGTGCTCGAGAAGGTGGCGTCGCGGCGGGGGCTCCGGTTCGAGCCCGTCTTCTTCCCCTGGAGCGCCGATCACTACCTCGCCACCGGCGAGACCGTGCCGGCGGGCGGCTTCGAGGACCTGTCTCGGAACTACGACGCGGTGTTCATGGGCGCCTTCGGCGACCCCCGCGTCCCGGACATGAAGCACGCCGCCGACATCCTGCTCGGCGCGCGGTTCCAGCTCGACCTCTACGTGAACTACCGCCCGGTCCGCTGCCTCGACGACCGGCTGTGTCCGTTGAAGGGCTACGCGGCCCGCGACGTGGATTTCGTGGTGTTCCGCGAGAACACCGAGGGCTCGTACGTCGGCGCGGGCGGGCACCTGAAGAAGGGCAGCGCCGACGAGGTCGCCGTCCAGGAGGACATCTCGACGCGCAAGGGCGTCGAGCGGATCGTCCGCTACGCCTTCGAGTTCGCGAAGGCCCGGGGCCGCCGGCGCGTCGTGATGTCCGACAAGTCCAACGCCATGCGCTTCGTCGGCGACCTGTGGCAGCGCGCGTTCTTCGAGACCGCGCGCGAGTTTCCCGGGATCGAGGCGTCGCACCTGTACATCGACGCCCTCTGCATGCAGATGGTCAAGGACCCGCGGCAGTTCGAAGTGATCGTGACGAACAACATGTTCGGAGACATCGCGACGGACCTCGGCGCCGCGCTGCAGGGCGGCCTCGGGATGGCCGCCTCCGGCAACATCCACCCGGGCCGGGTCTCGATGTTCGAACCGGTCCACGGCTCGGCGCCCAAGTACGCCGGCACCGGCAAGGCGAACCCGTTCGGCGCGATCCTGACCGCGGGCCTCCTGCTCGACCACCTGGGGCACTCCGAGGAGGCCCTGGCGGTGGAGGCCGCGGTGGCCGCCTGCGTCCGGGACGGGGCGGCGACGGCCGACGTCGGCGGAGCCCTCTCGACCTCGGCCGCGGGCGACGCGGTCTGCGAGCGCCTGCGGCTCTAGCGGCCGCCGCCCCGGCGCCTCCGGCCGGCCGCCGTCCTGCTACAATCGGCGGCCAAGGAGAACATCGCCGATGGGTAACGTTGCGCGCAGACTCTTTCCGCTCGCCTCGGTCGCTCTCTTCCTGCTGGCCGTCACGACGGCGCTCGCCTCCGACAAGAAGTTCATCGACTCCGACGACGCCAAGGAAAAGGACGAGCCGCAGAAGTTCCTGCCGGACTACGACAAGCTCGTCAAGGGCCATGACGCCGACTGGGTCTATTTCCCGGACGGCGCCCTGACCAAGTACAAGACCGCTTCCGTCGCCGAGTTCGACCACACCGGGCGCGGTTCCGAGTGCCGGGACGCCGCCCGGGAGGGCAAGGACTACATGGAGCAGTGGCTCGAGAAGCAGGGCTTCAAGATCGTCAAGTCCGGCGGCGAGCTGCAGGTCGAGGGCAACGTGTTCAGCGCCTGGGAACCGAGCGGCGCGGCGCGGGCCTGGGGCGGCTGGGCGGCCAACCCCGGGGTGGGCCTCGAGCTGATCTGCAAGGCCAACGGGAAGGTCGTCGGCGAACTGCGGCAGAAGGCCAAGGGATCCACCCTCCGGGACGCCGTCGAAAACGGCCTCGAGGACTGCGCGAAGTCGATGGCCAAGGGCAAGTAGAAGTTCGGGGCAGATCGGTTCAAATCCTTGTATCTGAACAACTTGGCGCCGCGAGGCGGGTGCCGGACGCCGGCACCCGTCCCTGCCGTGGTACCGTTTAGCCCCTCAAGGAGCTATACCGATTTCTGACCCTAGCCATGCGGTCGCCATCCCCGAATCCGGCCTGACCGCCCTCTTCGGAATCGCCGACGAAAACCTTCGCGCCATCGAGGACGCCTTCCGCGTCCGGCTCCAGTCTCGTGGAAGCGAAGTTTCGGTGATCGGAGAAGGCGCAGGGGAGGATGCCGCCCGGCGCCTGCTGTCCGGCCTGTCGGAGCTGCTGGCCGGGGGCTATCCCCTCCAGAGGAGCGACGTGGCGACCGCGATCCGGGTCGTCAAGGAAGACCCCGCCGCCTCGCTGGTCGAGTTCTTCACCGACAGCCCGTTCGGGCCGACCCTCAAGTCCGTCGTGACCGTGCGCAACCTCAAGCAGCGCATCTACGCCCAGACGATCGACCGCCACGACCTCGTCTTCGCGATCGGCCCGGCGGGCACGGGAAAGACCTACCTCGCCGTCGCCATGGCCGCGGCCGCCCTGATCGAGAAGAAGGTCAAGCGGATCGTGCTCGCGCGTCCGGCCGTCGAGGCGGGCGAAAAGCTCGGGTTCCTCCCGGGCGATCTGGTCGAGAAGGTCAACCCCTACCTGAGGCCTCTCTACGACGCGCTCTACGACATCCTCGGCTACGAGAAGACGGCGAAGCTGCTCGAGCGGGGCATCATCGAGGTCGCCCCGATCGCCTTCATGCGCGGCCGCACGCTCAACGACGCCTTCATCATCCTCGACGAGGCGCAGAACACGACCTCGGAGCAGATGAAGATGTTCCTGACGCGCATCGGCTTCGGCTCGCGGGCCGTCGTCACCGGGGACATCACGCAGATCGACCTGCCCCAGGGCAAGACGTCCGGCCTGCGCGAAGCCCAGCAGGTCCTGGCGAAGATCTCCGCGATCCGCTTCGTCCTTTTCGACGAGCGCGACGTCGTGCGCCACAGCCTGGTCCAGTCGATCATCACGGCCTACGAGGCCCTCGATCGCGAGAGGGAAGCCGCCGCCGTGGCCAGCGCCGAACGGGGAGCCTCCGGGCGCTCCGGGGCGCTCGCGCCCGGACGCTGAGGCAGCGCCGATGTCCGCCGAAGCGCCCGCCGGGCGCAAGACGATCGATTTCCAGCGGCCGCCGGCCCCTCCGGAGCGCGGAGACGGATCGGGGACGCCGCGGTTCCGTCCCTTGGCCTGGGCCTTCGCGTACGTCGTCGTCACGACGCTCTGCTTTGCGCCGACGCTGTCGTTTCGCGACAGCCCGGCGGCCGCCGGCATGGTCGCCGCGCGCGACATCGTCGCCCCGCGCGACCTGATCGTCCCCGACCCCGACGCGACCGCCCGCCGGCGCGCCGAGGCCGCCGCCGAGGTCCTCCCGGTGTACGGGGCCGACGGACAGGCGCCGGCCCGCTTCGAGGAGCAGCTGCGGTCGTCCTTCGAGCGGGCCCGGGCGGCGGCGGCGAAGATCCGGCCGAAGGGGCGGGTGACGCCCGAGCTCGCCGACGCCTTCGCCCTTCCGATCGGCGACGAGGCGCTCGCGGCGCTGGCGCGCCAGGGGTTCTCGAAGGACCTGGAGGACCGTTTCGCGGTCATCGGCCTCGACCTGTACCGGGGCGGCATCGTGGACCACCGGGACCTCGCGCCCGAGGCGCGCAGCCGCGGCATCACGGCGCGCGACACCTCGTCGGGCCGGGAGTCGAAGCGGCGGGAGAGCGGCGCGGTCGAGTCCGGCAACGAGACCCGGGCGGCGGTGGCCTCGCGCCTGGCCGAGAGCCCGTTCTCCCCGCGCGAGCGCGCCGAGGTCGCCGCGTTCCTGGCCGCGACGCTGCGGCCGAGCCTCGTGTACGACGCGGCCCAGACGGCCGAGCGGCGCGCTTCCGCTTCGCGCGGCGTCGAGAGCGTGTTCACGCGCCTGCCGCGCGGCAAGGTCATCGTGCGGCGGGGCGACGAGATCACGCCCCGCACGGCGCAGTGGATCGCGGCCGTGCGGGCCTCCGCGTCGGACCCGTCGTCCTGGGTGAAGGTCACGGGGATCCTCATCCTCCAGATCCTTGCGGCCGCGGCCTTCTGGCTGGATGCCCGCCGTCAGCGGCGGCGCCGCCGGGAGCGCTCGACCAGCGTCGTGTACGGCTCCGTCCTCGCCACGGGCATCGTCTTCGCCCTCGTCACGCGGGCGGCCTTCGCCCTCGCCCAGGCGCTGTCGCCCTCGCTCGAAGGGGCGTCCGACGCGGTGAACTACGCGATCCCGTTCGCCGCCGGGCCGATCGTCGTCAGCCTCGTGGCCGGCATGGGGCCGGCGCTGCTGGTGGCGCTCGTGTTCTCGGTCGGCGCGGGCGTGCTGATGGGCCTGTCGTTTCCCTTCGCGCTCTTCGCGGTGGTCGGGTCGCTGGCCGGGATCTACGGGCTCGGCAAGGTCGGCGCGCGCAGCGTGCTGCTGGCGATGGGCGGCATCGTGGCCTCGGGCAACCTCGTCGCGATCGTCGCCATCCACTTCCTGAACGCGGGCCCCTGGGGCTGGGACTTCCTGTACGACGCCCTGGCGGGCGTGGCCGGCGGCCTGACGGTCTCCATGGTCGTCGCCCTGCTCCTGCCGGTCTTCGAGCACCTCTTCTCGGTCGTCACGGACATCCGCCTGCTCGAGCTCTCCAACCAGAACCTGCCGCTCCTGCGCGCCCTCGCCCTGGAAGCGCCCGGCTCCTACCAGCACTCGCTGATGCTCGGCCACCTCGCCGAGGCGGCCGCCGAGGCGATCGGCGCGGACTCGCTGCTGGCGCGCGTGTCGGGGTACTACCACGACATCGGCAAGACGAAGATGCCCGACTACTTCATCGAGAACCAGGCCAAGGGCTACAACCGCCACGACCGCCTGGAGCCCTCGATGAGCGCCCTGATCATCGCGGCCCACGTCAAGGAGGGCGTCGAGATGGCGCGCCGGGCGCGGCTGCCCGAGCCGATCGTGACGGCCATCCGGGAGCACCACGGCACGAAGCTGATCCGGTACTTCTACCAGAAGGCGGTGGCCAAGGCGGAGCCCGGGGAGGGCGAGGTGGCCGAGATCGAGTACCGCTACCCGGGACCCAAGCCCTCGACGCGGATCCTCGGCATCCTGATGATCGCCGACGCGGTCGAGGCGGCCTCGCGCACGCTCGTCGAGCCGACGCCCGCGAAGATCCGCACCATGATCCGCCAGATCGTGGACGACTGCCTGCGCGACGGACAGTTCGACGAGTGCGACCTGACCATGCGCGACCTGTCGGTCATCGTCGAGGCGCTCGAGCGGACCGTGACGACGGTGTTCCACCACCGCATCGACTATCCCGGCTTCGACTTCAACCGCGAGCGCTCGCGGCGGCGCCCGACCGACGCCGGCGCGGCGGCCGGCCCGAGGGCCGTGTGATGGAGATCGACGTGCAGGGGCGCGTGGCCGGGGCGCCGCCGGCGGCGCGGGTCCGTCGCCTGCTCACGCGCGCGGCCCGCGCGGCGCGTTCGGGCGGAGCCGGCGTGTCGGTGCTCTTCTGCGCGGACGGGCGGATGCGCAGCCTGAATCGCCGCTACCGGGGCAAGGACCGCTCCACCGACGTCCTGGCGTTCCCGGCCGGGGCGGCGCCGCAGGCCGGATTCCTCGGGGACATCGTCATCTCGGTTCCCACCGCAGCGCGGGAGGCCCGCCGCCGGGCCGAGGCCCCGGCGCGCGAGATGGACCGGCTCCTGCTCCACGGCTTCCTGCACCTGATGGGTTACGACCACGAGACCGACGACGGCGAGATGGACGCGCTCGAGGCCCGCCTGCGCCGCCGCCTGAAGATCGCCGACGCGGCCCCGGGCCGACCGGCTCGCCGGGGCGCGCGATGATCGCGATCCTCTCCGCGGGGTTCTGCTACGGCGCGTTCCTTCTCTTCGAGTCGTTCGCGCTGGCGCTCGACCGCCTCTCGCCGATCAAGATCCGGGGCCTGCTGGAGGAGCACCCGGAGCGCGCGCGCCTCCTCTCCGGAGCGGGCGAGGTCGAGATCGTCCGGACCACCACGAAGGTGTTCGTCCAGGCGCTCCTGCTCGCGGGCCTGCTGACCACCGTCTCGGCACTCGAGACGTACGAGGTCCCGCGGCCCTGGCTGTGGGGCGGGGCGTTCTTCGTCGTCGGCTGGATGCTGACCGAGATCGCGCTGCTGCGCCGCGACGCCAACCGCGACCCCGAGCGGATCGTGGGGGGCCTGCTGCCCCTCGTGACCGCCGCGTCGTGGCTGCTCCTGCCCATCGCCTTCCTGATCCGCCGGATCTTCGCGGGCCGCGCCGCCGCGCCCGAGAAGCCCCCCGAGGCGACCGAGCAGGAGGTGCGGGCCTACATCGACGTCGGACGGCAGGAGGGGATCCTCGAGAAGGACGAGGAGAAGCTGCTCCTGTCGATCGTGGACTTCGGCGACACCCGCGTCCGCGAGGTGATGACGCCGCGCACGGACATCGTGTGGATCGACGTCGCGGCCTCGCTGACGGTGCTGTTCGACCTCTTCGTCGAGACCAAGTACTCGCGGATCCCCGTCGTCCGCGGCTCGATCGACACCGTGGTCGGCGTCGTCCACGTCAAGGACGCCCTCGAGGCGGTGCGCGCCGGGACGAGCGGCACGGTCGCGGGGCTGATGCGGGAGGCGTACTTCGTGCCCGAGACGAAGAAGGTCTCGGAGCTGCTGCGCGAATTCCAGCGGCGGCATCTCTGGATGGCCATCGTCGTGGACGAATACGGCGGGGTCTCGGGGCTCGTGACGGTCGAGGACCTTCTCGAGGAGATCGTCGGCGAGATCTCGGACGAGCACGAGGACGAGCGCGAAACGGTCTCGCGGTCGGGCGAGTCCGCGTACTCCATCTCCGGCAAGGCGAACATCGAGGTCGTCCGCGACCTGTTCGGGCGCGGGCCCGAGGGCGAAGAGTTCACGACCGTGGGCGGGTTCCTGACGAGCCGCCTCGGCCACATTCCCAAGCAGGGCGAGACGTACCGGGAATCGGACCTGCGCTTCACGGTCGAGGAAGCCGACCGGCGGCGCGTCCACCGCGTGAAGATCGAGCCGGCGATCGGCTCTCATCCGCCCTCGGTCGGCACCCGCCCCGACCGCCCGGTCAAGGTCAAGGCGGACGGCTGACCGCCGATGGCCGAGAGCTCTTGAAAGTCGGCGAGATCGCGGTCGTCGGCCGGCCCAACGCCGGCAAGTCCACGCTCGTGAACGCCCTGGTGGGCGAGAAGGTCGCGATCGTCTCGGACAAGCCCCAGACCACCCGAAGGCGCATTCTGGGCGTGGCGCGCCGGCCGGGCGTCGAGATCGCCCTCGTGGACACGCCCGGCATCCACCGTCCGCAATACCGCATGAACGCCGAGATGGTGCGCGAGGCGACCGAGGCCCTTTCGTCGGCGGACGCGATCCTCTTCGTGGTCGACGCCGCCGAGGAGCGCGGCGCCGGCGACGCGTACATCGGCGACCTCGCGGCCCGCGCCGGGGTTCCCGTGGTCCTCGCGGTCAACAAGATCGACCTCCTGCGCAAGGACCGGCTGCTGCCCCTCCTGTCGGGCCTGGCCGAGCAGGCGCCGTTCCGGGACTTCCGGGACATCGTGCCCGTCTCGGCCCGGACGGGCGAGAGCGTCGAGCACCTCTTCGAGGTCCTGGCGAAGCACCTGCCCGAGGGCGACGCGGCCTATCCGGACGACTTCCTGACCGCCACGCCCGAGAAGGAGTGGATCGCCGAGGTCATCCGCGAAAAGCTGCTCGAACGCACGCGCGACGAGCTGCCGTTCGCCCACGCGGTCGTGATCGAGTCCGTCCGTCCCGGAGAGGGCCAGGACATCACGGTCGTGGTCGCGTCGATCGTGGTCGAGCGCGAGGGCCAGAAGGGGATCATCGTCGGCAAGGGCGGCGCAATGATCCGCGACATCGGGAAGGCCGCGCGCGAGGAGCTCGAGAAGGAGCTCGACCGCCGGCTGTACCTCGAGCTCACGGTCCGGGTCCAGCCCGACTGGCGCAACGATGAGCGGTTCCTCTCCCGGCTGCGGGGGGGCGAGGCGGGTTAGGTGTCAGTTCTCAAGAGGTTGTTCCCGGAGGCGTTGAGCTGGGGAGCGTTTGTTGAGGGCTGCATGGGGTCTCCTGAGATTGTAGTGGTTGAGGAATCGAGGGAGGCGTTCGGTTCGCTGGACTGAGGTTGAGTAGGG
>JAYRMU010000079.1:0-20187 GCA_041912555.1 Thermoanaerobaculia bacterium | reverse complement strand
GTGCTCGAGCCCGTTCGCGCCGTGGATCGACGAGCTGGTGTCGCGTGGGGTGACGGCGGGGTGCGGCGGGGGCAACTACTGCCCGACCAGCCAGGTCGCCCGCCAGCAGATGGCGGTGTTCCTCGTCAAGACGTTCGGTCTGCTGCTCTACGGGCCCTAGGCGAGATCGGGCGGTCCGGGGCGAAAGCCGGCGCGGCGATCGGGCCGCGCCGGTTTCGTTTCTCGGGCGGGCCGCCGCCCGTAAATTTCCGAGTTGAGCGGGTTTGCGGCGGAAGGTAACGTCCACGGACCAACGTATTCAGGGCGCAGCCGGGTTGCTGCGCCCATTTTTTTGCCCGGGCGCCCTTCCGGCTCCGGGCGGGCTAGCCGGCCGGCGCGACGGCGTCGCTCTCGCCGAGGGACCACTGGTGGTACGCCTCGGTCACCTCGCCGACGGGGCCGTCGCGGACGATCCGGCCATGGTGGAGCCAGAGGACGCGGTCGCAGTTGTCGGAGATCTGGCTCAGCGAGTGCGAGACGAGCAGGAACGTCTTGCCGCGGGCCTTGAGCCCGTCCATCCGGTCGTGGCACTTGCGCTGGAACTTCTCGTCGCCGACCGACAGGGCCTCGTCCACGAGGAGGATGTCGGGGTCCACGTCGGTCGCGACGGCGAACGCGAGCCGCGCCGCCATGCCGGTCGAGAAGGTCCGGATCGGCGCGTCGATGAACTCCTGGAGCTCGGCCCATTCGACGATCCGGTCGAGCCGGCGCCGCGTCTCGGCGCGGGAGAACCCGAGGAGGGCGCCCTGGAGCATGACGTTTTCCCGGCCCGTGAGCTCGCCGTGAAAGCCGAGGCCGAGCTCGAGGATCGGAGCGATCCGCCCCGCCACGTACACGCGGCCGTCTCCGGGCGGCAGGACGCGGGAGATGACGCGGAAGAGCGTGCTCTTGCCCGCCCCGTTTCTCCCGATGACGCCGACGCGCTCCCCCGGGTGGACCTCGAGGTCGATGGCGTGGAGGGCCTCGAAGTCGTCGTACACCACGCGGCGCTGGACCCGGCGGATCGCGTACTCCTTGAGGGACAGGATGCGCTCCCGCGGCACGCGGTACCGCAGGGTGACCTTCTCGAGCCGGATGACCGCGGCCATGATCGGCGTCAGCTCCAGTACGCCATGTCGTCGCGGCGGTGGCAGAAGAAGACCCAGCCCGTGACGAGGACGAGGGCGGACATGAGGAACGATCCGCCGAGGAGCGTCGCCGAGGGGACCGTCCCCTCGTAGATCGGCGTGCGGAACGTCCGGATCAGGAAATACATGGGGTTGAGCGCCAGGATGAACCGGTACCGGCCGGGGACGATGGAGGGGTGATACACGATGGGCGTCAGGAAGAACCACGTCTGGACGATGACGAGGTACATCTCCTTGATGTCGGCGAACCGCGACGCGACCGTGAAGAGGACGAGCGAGACGCCGGCCGTGAAGAGCGCCCCGATGAGGACCGACACGGGCAGAAACGCCCAGGTGGGGTGCAGGGGAAACCCGGTCACGACCAGGATCAGGACCAGGGGCACGAGCGACAGCACGAGGTTGACGAGGCCCCCGCCGAGCGCGGACGCGATGAAGACCGACCGCGGCACGAACATGCGCTTGGCGAGTTCGTTGGAGGCCAGGGTCTGGGACGTCGCCGTCGAGGTCGTCTGGGCGAAGAACGTCCAGAAGATCGAGCCGGCCATGAAGTAGACGGGGTAGTTCTGGATCGAGCTCTTCAGCAGGGCGGAGAAGACGAGGGTCAGCGCGATCATGTTGAGCAGCGGCGCCAGCATCGTCCAGAGGATCCCGAGGACCGAGCGCTTGTAGCGGACCTTGATGTCGCGGATCACGAGCTCGTGGACGAGCCCGCGGTACCGCCACAGGTTGACGCCTTCCTCGATCCAGCGCGGGCGCTGGCGGGCGGAGTCGTAGACGTGCGTGTCGCGGCGGGCGGCCGCGGGAACGTTGCTCACGCCGGCCGGCTCGAGGGGGGCGATTCCCGGTTCACGGTTCACGCGTCACCGTCTCACGGCCTCTCTCCGCCGTCAACCACCCTTCGAGGGTCTCCGCGCGGATGTCCCAGGTGTTTTCGCGGGCGAAGTCGCGCCGGCGCCGGGCGCCGTCGGGGCCCTCCGCCGCGGCCGCCTCGATCGCGCGGGCGAAGTCGCCCGCGGTGGCCGCCAGGCGCACGAGGCCCCGCCGCGCAAACGGCTCGAGCGACTCCATGGGGGTCGCGACGACGCCGCGCCCCGCGGCCGCCGCCTCGTAGAGCTTCACGGGATCGGTGGCGTGCGTCAGCGCGGAAAGGCGGAAGGGGATGATCTCGACGTCGAAGCGCGCGTGGTAATCGGGCATCTCGCGATGAGGGCGTTCGCCGCGGAAGACGAGGTTGGGCAGGCGCGGGACCTCGAGCGCGATCCCCTCGAGGCCGCCGACGATCTCGAAGCTCCAGGCGGGGCGCAGGGCGGCGAGCTCGGCGAGCAGGCCCATGTCGAACCACTCGTCCACGGCGCCGACGTAGCCGACGGTCAGGCCCCCGGGACGCGGCGCGGGCGCCGGGATCGCCGCGAAGAGCTCGAACTCGCACGCGTTCGGCAGGAGGCGGGCGCGGGGATTCCAGGCCGTCATCTGGCGCAGGAGCGCGTCGGAGGTGGCCGCGACGAGATCCGCCGACGACGCGAGCTCGCGCTCGGCCTCGGCGAGGATGCGGGGGCGGTTGCTCGGAAACTCCTCGTGCGCGTCGAGACAGTCGTACACGATCCGCCAGCCGAGGCGCTCCCGGAGGCAGAGGGCGAGCGGCGCCCAGAAGGGGGACTGGACGAGCAGGACGACGTCGTGCAGCTCGAATCGGGCGCGGGCGGCCTCCATGCCGGCGAGCGCTTCCGCCAGGGCGCGGTCCTTGAGCCGGCGGTCGGCGGGGTCTTCGCGCCGCACGCCCGCGATGGGCAGCAGCGTCACGCCCGGCGCGACGCCCGTGGGCTCGGAGGGCTCGCCGGTGCCGCGCAGCGAGCCGTAGAAGACGCGCAGGCCGCGCCGGGCCAGGGCTTCGGAGAGCTGCTGGGGCCGCTGCCGGCGATAGCTCCAGGCGATCACCGGGAGGAGCACGACGTCGGGACGGCCCGGCCGGGCGCGGCCGGGATCGAGCTCGAAGCGCGGCAGGTCCACGGGCGGCTTGCGGATGCCGAGGAGCCGCTCCGGCGGCAGGACGCGCCGCAGGGCGCGGCGCCAGGCGATCGGGACGGCGCGGCGCCCGAAGGCGTACAGGCGGCCGCGCAGGCCCGACTCCCAGTCGGGCTTCATGCCGGCGGGACGAACGGCGGGAACGGCCGGCCCGCCAGGATCGCCGCGATCCGGTCCGAGGCGAGTCCGTCGCCGTACGGATTGCCGCGGCCGGCCATCGCCCGCCGTGCCGCCGGGTCGGAAAGGAGCGCGGAGGCGCGCGCGACGATCTTCTCCTCGTCGGTTCCGACGAGCGCGGCGAGCCCCGCTTCGACGCCCTCGGGGCGTTCGGTCTTCTCCCTGAGGACCAGCACGGGCTTGCCGAAGGTCGGCGCCTCTTCCTGGATGCCGCCGGAATCCGTCAGGATCAGCCGGGCGCGCCGCATGAGGCGCACGAGGGAGAGATAGTCGAGCGGCTCGACGAGCTCGACGTTCGGCAGTCCGGCGTTGCGGCGGACGGCGGGCCCGACGTTGGGGTTCGGATGGAGGACGTGGACGAATCGCGTCGCCGGGAAGGCGCGGGCCAGGCGTCCGATGGCGCGCACGACGCGCTCGAGCGGCTCGCCGAAGCTCTCCCGCCGGTGCGCGGTGATGAGGACGAGGTCCTCCTCGGGAACCTCGCCGTCGCCGCCCGCGATCGCGAGCAGCGCGTCGACCACCGTGTTTCCGGTCAGGTGGATCTTCCCGGCGGGGACGTCTTCGGCGGCCAGCGCCTCGGCCGCGCGGCGGGTCGGCGCGAAGTTGGCGTCCGACACGAGGTCCACGACGCGCCGGTTCATCTCCTCGGGAAAGGGGTGCTGGAAGTCCCCGGTCCGCAGCCCGGCCTCGACGTGCCCCACCCGCACCCGCCGGTGGAACGCGGCCAGCGCCGAGCACATCGCGGTCGTGGTGTCGCCCTGCGCCAGGAGCCAGTCGGGCTTCTCGCGCTCGAGGACGCCGTCGAGTCCCGCGAACACCCGCGAGGACAGCTCGTTCATCGTCTGGTTCGGCCGCATGAGGTCGAGGTCGATGTCGGGGGAGAGCGCGAAGAGCCCGAGGGCCTGGTCGAGCATCTCGCGGTGCTGCGCGGTGGCGCAGAGGACGACCTCGCAGGAGGACTCCCGGCGCAGGCGCTGCACGACGGGGGCCATCTTGATGGCCTCCGGTCGGGTACCCACGACGACGACGAGTTTCATGAGATGCGCTTCCGGGCTCCGCAGGAGCCCTGCCGCGACGGTGCGGGCAGGGCGAGCCCCTGCGCATTGTACGGGCATTGCGGCCCGGCGCGGGAGCGGAAAAATCGCCCGCCCGGCGGGCGGCGCGGAGAGTACACTCTGGCCTCGACACCATGATCCCGGAAGTCTTCGAGTGCCCGCGCTGCGAGCGCCAGTTCGTGATCGACAGCGTGCCCGACACCGGCAGCGAAGCCGTGCACTGTCCGCAGTGCAGCCGCTATCTCGGCGTGCGCGACATCGCGTTCGTCCTGCGCGGCGAGCTCGACGAGATGATCGAGCGCCTGACCTTCGAGAAGGACCGGCTCGAGAAGGACGAGGCCGTGTACAGCCTCACCGACTGCGATCCGGAGATGCGCTACTACGGGCGCGAGGTCTCGCGGGTGATCCAGGTGCTGCGGTCGGCCCTGAAGGACCTCCACGCGCTGCGCCACGACTACCGCGTCAAGTCCTCGCCGTCCTGACGGCGCGCGCGCTCAGGCGGGCGTCCGCGCCCGGACGGCCTCGACGAACCGGCGCAGCCGCCGCAGGCTCGTCTCGCGCCCCAGCAGCTCCACCACGTCGAAGAGGGGCGCGCCGACCGTGGTCCCCGTGAGGGCCAGGCGGGTCGGGTGGATGAGCTTTCCCGCCGAGACCTGCTCGGCCTCGGCGACCGCGCGCAGCGCGGCTTCCGTGGCGGCCGCCGTCCAGCCCGCTTCGGGCACGGTCTCGAGCTCGGCGACGAGCCGCTCCACGTGGCGGGCCGTGTCGGGCTTGACGTGCTTCTTGATTCCCTCGGCCTCGTAGTCGGCCGGGTCGTGGGCGTAGGACGAGAGCGCGCGGCCCATCTCGATCGTGGTCCGCACGCGAGGCCGGTGCAGCTCGATCGCGCGCAGGGCGACGGCCGGCTCGGGCGCCCCGGCGGCCGCGTGGGGCAGCGACCGGCGCAGGAGCTCCTCGGCCGGCATCCGCGCGACGTACTGCGAGTTCATCCAGAGCAGCTTCTCCGGGTCGAAGACCGACGGGGACGCGCCGACCTTGTCGAGCGAGAACTCGCGCTCCATCTCCTCGCGGGTCAGGATCTCGCGGTCGCCGCCGGGAGCCCAGCCGAGCAGAGCCAGGAAGTTGAAGAGCGCTTCCGGCAGGATTCCCTCGTCCCGCCACTCCTCGACGGCCGCCGCGCCGTGGCGCTTGGAGAGCTTCTTGCGGTCGGTCCCGAGGATCATGCCGAGGTGAGCGAACTGCGGAATGGGGGCGCCGAGGGCGCGGAAGAGGGCCACGTGCTTGGGGGTGTTGGCGAGGTGATCGTCGCCGCGGATGACGTGGGTGATCGCCATGTCGGTGTCGTCCACGCAGACGCAGAAGTGGTACAGGGGGTGGCCGTCGGAGCGCACGAGGACGAAGTCGTCGAGGGCGTCCGCCGGGAACTCCACGCGGCCCCGGATGAGGTCGTCGACGACGATCGTCTCCTCGGGCATCCGCAGGCGCACGACGTGGCGCTCGCCGGCCCGGGCGCGCCGGTCGCTTTCCTCGAGCGGAATCGAGCGCCCTGCTCCCGAGTAGCGGTACGCCCGGCCCGCCGCCTCGGCGCGCTTGCGGTCGGCGTCCAACTCCTCGGCAGTCTCGAACGCGCGGTACGCCTTGCCCTCGCGGATGAGGCGCTCGGCCGCCTCGCGGTAGAGGTCCTCGCGGCGGGACTGGTAGAAGGGGCCCTCGTCGTATTCGAGGCCCAGCCAGTCCATCGCCGAGAGGATCTGGGCGGTCAGCTCTTCCCGGGAGCGCTCCACGTCGGTGTCCTCGATCCGGAGAAGAAAGGTCCCCCCGGTATGGCGCGCGAAGAGGAGGTTGTAGAGGGCCGTCCGCGCGCCCCCGACGTGGAGCGAGCCCGTCGGGGACGGGGCAAAACGGACGCGGGGACGAATCGGGTCTTGCAAGGCGCCCGATCCTAGCTTACTAACGAGCACCGTTTCCAACCGGAACGCGCATGAAGACCGACGCGGAACGAGAGCCCCTGGCGCTTCGCTGGCGCGCCGACGCCGTGCTGACGGCGGTGACGCTCGTCTGGGGCGCGGACTTCGTGATGGTCAAGAACCTCCTCGGCGTCGTGCCGCCGATCCCGTTCCTCTTCTGGCGGTTCGCGGCGGCCACGGTCCTGTGCGCCCTCTTTCTGCCGGGCCGCGCCCGGACGCCGCGGCTGGTCCCGGACGGCCTGTACCTCGGCGCCCTCCTGACGCTCGGCATGGGCCTGCAGATCCTCGGACAGGCGGGCACGACGGCCTCGAACGCCTCGTTCCTGACGGGAATGGCGTCGGTCCTGACGCCCGTCGCCGCCTACCTGCTGACCCGCAAGCTCCCGACGTTCGAGAACGGGCTCGGGATCTCGCTCGCCGGAGCGGGGTTCGTCCTGATGACCTTTCCCGCCGGAGGGCTCGGGATCGGCCGCGGAGACCTCCTCGTGTTCGGCTGCGGCGTCGTCTTCGCCTTCTACATCGTCGAGATGGCGGAGCGATCCGGCCGGCACGACAGCGTCTGGTTCACGACGATCCAGATCGCCCTCGTCGCGGTGGCAGCGGGCCTGGTCTCCGTCTGGCAGGGCGGCGCGGCGGCGCTCTGGTCGGGCGTAAGGCCCATCGCGGGACGGCCCGACCTCGTCGCGCAGGCGCTCGTGCTCGCCGTCGTCGGCACCGCGGGGACGTACGCCTTCCAGACCTGGGCGCAGCAGCACATGTCCGCGACCCACGCCGCGATCATCTACACGCTCGAGCCGGTCGTGACCGCCGTCCTGGCCGGCTGGTTCCTCGGCGAACGCCTCGGCGCGCGCGGATGGGTCGGGGGCGTGCTGGTGCTCGCGGGAATCGTGGTGTCGGAGCTGCGCCTTCGGCGCTGAAGCTCTGGCGCTGCGGCCGACACGGCCATCGGCGACATGGCTTTTCCAGTGGTGCCCCGGCGCCTAAAGGGATCCCTCGTCGCTTCGCTCCTCGGGATGACAAGTGGAATGGTGTGGCGCGAAGCGAGCCCGACCGCCGGGAGTGGGGCGACGAGGTGCCGGGAGTGGGTGACGAGGCGCCCGGGCGACGGCCGGTGCGCCGAAGGCGCAGACCCCCGAGCGCAGCGGAGGCGACGGTTAGTCGAGCGGAAACGTGAGGCTGTACGAGAACCGCCCCCTCCCGACCTCCATGAGCAGGCTGTTCTTGTTGAAGTCGCGCTGCAGGACGTGGTCCACGTCCTCGGGGCCTCGGACGGCGGTGCCGTTGAGGGTCAGCAGGACGTCGCCGGGCTTGAGCCCCGCCTGGGCCGCGAGGCTGTCCCGGTCCACCGACGAGATCCGGTAGCCCTCGGGCGACTTGCGCAGGGTCAGGCCGATCTCCTCGCGCAGGAGCTGCGTCCCGATTCCGGCCGGGGGCGCTTCGCCCTGGACGGTCGCGGTGCGGTCGCCGCCCTTGGACCGGAGCACGATCTTGAGGGGCAGGCCGGGTCCCCGCGTCGAGAGGACGGTCTCGAAGGCCTCCTGCGAGTCGATCGGGGTGCCGTCCACCGAGACGATCTGGTCGCCCTCGTGGATGCCGGCGCGCGAAGCCGGGGAGTTGGGAGCGACGCTCCGGACGCGGAAGCCGCGCGGCCGGTTCTCTTCGCCGCTCACGAGGGTCTTGCCCCGCACTCCGATCCACACCGCGCGCACCTCGCCGTACCGCAGGAGGTCGTCCACGATCCGGCGGGCGCGGTCGGCCGGGATGGCGAACCCGATGCCCTGGGCCCCGCCGATGATCGCGGTGGCGACGCCGACCATCTCTCCGTCGACGTTGACGAGCGGTCCGCCCGAGTTGCCCGGGTTGATCGAGGCGTCCGTCTGGATGAAGTCGGTGTACGTCTGGTTGTTCTCGCCGCGGACGCTGCGGCCCTTGGCGGAGACGACGCCCGCGGTGACCGTGTTGGACAGGCCGAAGGGGTTGCCGATGGCGACGATCGTCTCGCCGATCATGAGGTCGGTCGAGGAGCCGAGCTTGAGGGCCGGCAGGGGCCCGGGCGGCTTGCGGACGCGCAGCACGGCCAGGTCGTTGTCCGCGTCGGAGCCGACGACGTCGCATTCGAGCTCGAGCCCGGCCTTGGTCATGGCCGTGATCTTCGAGGCGCCCGAGACGACGTGGTCGTTGGTGACGATGATGCCCTTGGGGTCGATGATGGCGCCGGACCCGAGCGACTGGCTGGTCCGCTTGCGGGCCCTGCCGTCGAACCCGAAGAAGAAGTCGTCGAAGATCGAGGGACGCTGGCGCAGTGTCTGCTCGGCCGAGATGTTGACGACGGCCGGGGAGACCTTCTCGACGACCAGGACGATCTCGGTGCGGCGGTTCGAGAGCGGGCCCGCCTGCGCGGGGATCGCGGCCAGGGCCACCAGGACGGCGAGGAGTCGCTTCACGCGCAGCACAACGGCGCATTCTGCAGGAGCATTCCGTCCAAGAAAAGCCCCGCGGGCGGGCCGCCGCCGGCCTCCGTCCGGAGAGGGCGAAGATCGGGCCGACGGCCGTCTTCCGCGCGTCCCGGAGGACAGGCCAAAAAAAGCCCCGCCGGACGGCGGGGCACCGGAAAGCGGACGGAAAGCCCTTACCGGGCCTTGACGTCGATCGGGTCGGCCTTCTTCGAGGGCTCGCCGGCCGTGATCTTGATGGTGCGCGGCTTGGCGTCCTCCCGCTTGGGCAGCTCGACGCGGAGCAGGCCGTCCGAGAAGTCGGCCTTGATCTTCTCGCGGTCGACGTTGTTCGGGAGGCTGAAGCTCCGGACGAACTGTCCGTAGGAGCGCTCGACCCGGTGGTAGCTCCGGCCTTCGCTCTCCTTCTCGAACCGGCGCTCGCCGCGCAGCGTCAGCATGCCGTTCTCGGTCTGGATCTCGATCTGGTCTTCCTTGAAGCCCGGCAGCTCGGCCGTGATGAGGATCCGGTCCTTCTCCTCGGCGATGTCGACGGGCGGCGCCCACGCGGCCAGGTTCATCTCGTCCTCCCTCTCGGGGCGGGCGGCCGCGCCGAACGCGCGGTTGAACCGGTCCTGCAGGCTCGCGATCTCACGGTAGGGGTCCCAGCGCATCAGATTCATAAGTCCTCCTTGGTTGAAATTTGGGTCAGACGCTGACGGGTACGGATTTCTTCCTGAGCTCGAGCGTCCCGCCGTCGGCGCCGGCATCGAGCTCGGCGATGTCTCCGTCGCCGATCTCGTTCCGGAGCAGCTTCGCGGCGAGAATGTCGGAGACCTGCTTCTGGATCAGGCGCTTGAGCGGGCGCGCCCCGAAGGTCGGGTCGTAGCCCCGGCCCGCGAGCTGCCGCAGGGCGGCCTTCGTCCACGTGAGGACGATGCCGCGGCCGAGCAGGGTCTTCGCGAGGCCCTCGAGCTGGATCTGGACGATCTTCTCGATCTCGTCCCGCGTCAGGCGGTGGAAGACGATGACGTCGTCGATCCGGTTGAAGAACTCGGGGCGGAAGTGGCGCCGGAGGGCCTCCTCGATCTTGGCCTTGACCTCGGCTTCGTCGCGCGCGGACTCCTCGGCGATCCACTCGGAGCCGAGGTTGGACGTCATGATGATGACCGTGTTCTTGAACGAGACCACGCGGCCCTTGCCGTCGGTGAGCCGGCCGTCGTCGAGCACCTGCAGCAGCACGTTGAAGACGTCCGGGTGCGCCTTCTCGATCTCGTCGAACAGGACGACCGAGTACGGCCGCCGCCGCACGGCCTCGGTGAGGCGCCCGCCCTCCTCGTAGCCCACGTAGCCCGGGGGCGCGCCGATCATGCGCGCGACGGCGTGCTTCTCCATGTATTCGGACATGTCGAGGCGCACCATCGAGTGCTCGTCGTCGAAGAGGAACTCCGCCAGGGCCCGGGCGAGCTCCGTCTTGCCCACGCCGGTGGGGCCGACGAACAGGAAGGAGCCGAGCGGCTTCTTCGGGTCCGAGAGGCCCGCCCGCGAGCGCCGGACGGCGTCCGCGATGGCGCCGACGGCTTCGTCCTGGCCGATGACCCGCATGTGGAGGCGGTCCTCCATCTTGAGGAGCTTCTGGGACTCGCTCTCGATCATCCGGTTCACGGGAACGCCGGTCCACTTCGAGACCACCGTGGCGATGTCCTCCTCGGTGACCTCCTCGCGCAGCATGGGCTGGCCCTTCTGGAGATCGGCCAGGCGCGCGTTCTCGGCGGCGAGCTCCTTCTCGAGCTGGGGGAGCCGTCCATAGCGCAGCTCCGCGACCTTCTGGAGCTCTCCCTGCCGCTCGGCCTCGACCGCCTCCTGGCGGACCTTCTCGAGGGCCTCCTTGATCTGGCCGATCTTCACGATGACCGACTTCTCGGCGGACCATTTGGCGCGGAGCCGGCTCGACTCCTCGCGGGATTCGGAGAGCTGCTTCTCGATCTCCTCGAGCCGCTCGCGGGCCTCCTTCGTCTTCTCTTTCTGGAGGGCGCGCTTCTCGATCTCGAGGGAGACGATGCGCCGCTCGACGGCGTCGATCTCGGCCGGCACGGAGTCGATCTCCGTGCGCATCCGGGCCGCCGCCTCGTCGACGAGGTCGATCGCCTTGTCGGGGAGGAAGCGATCCGTGATGTAGCGGTGGGACAGGCGCGCGGCGGCCACCAGAGCCGCGTCCGTGATCCGGACGCCGTGGTGGATCTCGTAGCGCTCCTGCAGCCCGCGGAGGATCGCGATCGTGTCCTCGACCGTGGGCTCCTCGACGTAGACGGGCTGGAACCGCCGCTCGAGCGCGGCGTCCTTCTCGATGTGCTTCTGGTACTCGGAGAGGGTCGTCGCGCCGATCGCGCGCAGCTCGCCTCGGGCGAGCGCAGGCTTCAGCATGTTGCTCGCGTCCATCGCGCCTTCCGCCGCGCCGGCGCCCACCAGGGTGTGCAGCTCGTCGATGAAGAGGATGATCGTGCCCTGGGCCTCCTCGATCTCCTTCAGGACGGCCTTGAGGCGGTCCTCGAACTCGCCGCGGTACTTCGCGCCGGCGATCATGGCGCCGAGGTCGAGCGAGACGACGCGCTTGTTCTTCAGGCCCTCGGGCACGTCTCCCATGTGGATCCGGCGGGCGAGGCCCTCGACGATCGCGGTCTTGCCGACGCCGGGCTCGCCGATGAGCACGGGGTTGTTCTTCGTGCGGCGGGACAGGACCTGGACGACGCGGCGGATCTCCTCGTCGCGGCCGATCACGGGATCGATCTTTCCCCGCCGGGCGAGGTCGGTGAGGTCGCGCGTGTAGCGCTTGAGGGCCTGGAACTTGTCCTCGGGGTTGGGGTCCGTGATGCGCGAGGAGCCCCGGACTTCCTTCAGGGCCTTGAGGAGGTCGTCCTTCTTGACGCCCGCCCTGGCGAGGCGCCTGGCCGTGTCGCCTCCGGCTTCGGCCAGGGCGAGGAGAAAATGCTCCGTCGAAACGTACTCGTCGCCGAACTCCTTGGCGACCTCGAAGGCCCGGTCGAAGACGCGGTTCAGGTCGCGGGAGACGACGGAGTCGGCCGACGCGCCGGAAACCTTGGGCCGCCGGTCGAGCTCGGCCTCGATCTCGTCGGCGAGCTTGTCGGGGCTGGCGCCGAGCTTCTGGAGGACGGGTACCACGACGCCGTCGTCCTGCTTCAGGAGAGCGAGGAGGAGATGGTCGCCCGTCATCTCGGCGTTTCCGCGTGCGCGGGCGTCCGTCTGCGCGGCCTGGACCGCCTCCTGTGCCTTGATGGTCAGCTGGTCAAAACGCATGAGCTTCCTTCCCGCCGGGGGGCCTCGGGTCGAGAATCCTGCGGAGCACGCCCCGGACTGGAGGCTGAAGAATAGTATCTGAGTGTCAGCTTGTCAAGTTCTTAGATATAGAAATATTAGCCTCTCTGGCTCATGTAGTTAGGCGCCCTCCCGGGCCGGATCCGCCAGCCCCGCCTCGCGAAACCCCTTCTCGCGCAGGAGGCAGGCGTCGCAGGATCCGCAGGGCTGACCCTTCGGTCCGGGCTCGTAGCACGACGTCGTCAGGGCGAAGTCGAGGCCCAGCGCGGCCGCCGCGCTCACGATCTCGGCCTTGGTCATGCGCAGCAGGGGAGCCCGGATCCGGAACGCGACCCGGCCCTCCACGCCCGCCTTCGTGCCGAGGTTGGCCATCCGTTCGAAGGCTTCGAGGAACTCGGGGCGGCAGTCCGGATATCCCGAGTAGTCGAGCGCGTTGGCGCCGATGAAGATGTCGAAGGCCCCGACGACCTCGCCCCAGGCGATCGCATGTGCGAGAAAGAGCGTGTTGCGGGCGGGGACGTACGTGATCGGGATGTCCTCGCGGCCGAGCGCGTCGTGCGGCACGGCGAGCGCGGGGTCGGTGAGCGCCGACGCGCCCTTCCCGGGGAAATCGAGGCGCACGACGCGGTGCTCGACCACGCCGTAGCGAGAGGCGAGCACGCGCGCGCGGTCGAGCTCCACCGCATGGCGCTGGCCGTAGTCGAACGAGAGGGCCCGGACCTCGAAGCCGTCGCGGCGCGCGAGGAGCAGGCACGTCGCGGAATCGAGCCCGCCGGAGAGCAGGACGATCGCGCGGGTCATCGTCCGGGCACGTCTCCCCACAGGATCTTGTGGAGCTGGAGGCCGAGCCGGATCGGCCTCCCCGAGTCCCGCACCCACGCGGCGAGCTCGGCGGCGGGGAGGGTTCCCCAGGCCGGCGAGAACGTCACGACGTTTCCCGCGTCGAGGTCGCGGTCGCGCACCATCGCGAGCGACCAGTCGAAGTCGCGGCGGTCGGCGATCACGAACTTCAGCTCGTCGTGGGGCTGCAGGAGCGCCAGGTTCTCGAGCAGGTTGGCCTGCTGCATCCCGCTGCCGGGGGCCTTGACGTCCACGATCTTGACGACCCGCGGGTCCACCCGGTCGAGCAGGACGTGGCCTCCCGTCTCGAGCAGGACCGTTCGCTTCGCGGCGAGGAGGCGTTCCAGGAGCGGATACACCGCTTCCTGTTCGAGCGGCTCCCCGCCGGTGACCTCGACGAGCCGCGTCCCGAGCTCCAGGACGCGGCCGACCGCCTCCGAGAGCGGGAGATCGCCGCCGCCGTGGAAGGCGTACGCGGTGTCGCACCAGACGCAGCGCAGCGAGCAGCCCGTCAGGCGCACGAAGGCGCAGGGGAGCCCCGCCCGCGTGGACTCGCCCTGGATCGAGCGGAAGATCTCGGTGATCCGCAGCGTCGGCTCGGTCATCCGGCGACCCGGATCCTTCCGTGGAGCATGTTCATGCCGCACGAGAAGGAGAACTCGCCGGCGCGCTCCGGAACGATCTCGATGACGGTCTTCGCCCCGGAGGGAAGAGCGCGCCGGATTCCGAAATCCGGAAGGACGATCTCGTCCGTGCAGGGACCCGTGTCGCGGCGGTCGAAGACGAGGCGCAGCGGGACCCCGCGGCGCGCGACGATGAGGTCGGGCGCGTAGCCTCCGTCCACGACGATCGTGATCTCGGGCCCGGCGGCGACCGCCCGGCGCCTGCCGAAGAAGAACACGAGGAGGAAGGCGACGAGCGCCGCCCCGACGCCGATCGCCGCGATCCGGTCGGGAGTCACGCGAGGCTCCTCCGGGCCAGGCGCAGGCTGTTGCCCACGACCGACACCGAGGAGGCCGCCATCGCGGCCGAGGCGATCATCGGCGAGAGCATCCAGCCGGTGAGGGGATAGAGCGCGCCGGCCGCGATCGGGATCCCGAGCGCGTTGTAGAGGAACGCGAACAGCAGGTTCTGCCGGATCGTCGCCATGGTGGCCCGGGAGAGCGCGATCGCCTCGGGAACCGATCCGAGGCTCCCGCCCACCAGGGTCACGTCCGACGCCTCGATCGCGACGTCGGCGCCGGCTCCGATCGCGATGCCGACGTCGGCCTGAGCCAGGGCCGGCGCGTCGTTGACCCCGTCGCCCACCATCGCGACCGTCTCGCCCCGGGCCTGCAGCTCGCGGACCTTGCCGGCCTTTTCCGGGGCGAGGACCTCCGCGAACACCTCGTCCACCCCGACGCGCGCCGCCACGGCCCGCGCGGTGTCGGCGCGATCGCCGGTGAGCATGGCGACGCGCAGACCCATCGCGTCGAGCCGGCGGATGGCGTCCCTCGACGCCGGCTTCTCGGGGTCCGCGACGGCGAGCACGCCCAGCAGCTTCCCTCCCGCGGCGACGAGGAGCGGCGTCTTCCCCTCGGCGGCAAAGCGCGCCAGGTCGTCGTGGACCGGCCCCGCGTCCACGCCCTCTTCGTCCAGCAGCCGCGCGTTGCCGACGACGACGCGGCGTCCTCCGGCGGTGCCCGTGACCCCGAACCCGGTGCGCGACGCGAACGACGCGGCGGCGGGGGGCGCGACGCCCTTTTCCCGGGCCGCCGCCACCACGGCCTGCGCGAGCGGGTGTCCCGATCCGGCTTCCAGGGCGGCCGCCAGGCCGAGCAGCTCCTCGTCGGGAACGCCGGCCACGTGCACGCGGTCCGTCAGCCGGGGCCTGCCCTCCGTGATCGTCCCGGTCTTGTCGAGCAGGACGAGCGTGACGCGGCGCGCCTTCTCGAGGGCGTCCGCGTTGCGGAAGAGAATTCCCGCGCGGGCTCCCCGTCCGGTCCCGACGAGGATCGCCGTCGGCGTCGCGAGGCCGAGGGCGCACGGACACGCGATGATGAGGACCGACGCGAACGCCACGGTCGCGAAGAGGGCGCGCGGCTCGGGGCCGACGACGTACCAGACGACCCAGGTGACGACCGCCAGCGCGAGCACCACCGGCACGAACACGCCCGAGATCCGGTCCGCGAGCTTCTGGATGGGCGGCTTGGAGGCCTGGGCCTGCTGCACGAGGCGCGCGATCTCGGCCAGCGCCGTGCGGCTTCCGACCGCCGTGGCCTCGACGTCGAGGATCCCCTCGGCGTTGAGCGTTCCGCCGAGGACGCGGTCGCCCTCGACCTTGTCGACCGGCAGCGACTCGCCCGTCACCATGGATTCGTCGACGGCGGAGCGCCCGGCGCGCACGAGGCCGTCGACCGGGATCGCGTCGCCGGGCTTGACCCGCAGGAGGTCGCCGACGCGCACGTCGGAGAGCGGCACGTCGCGCTCGGCGCCGCCCTCGAGCCGGCGCGCGCGCTTGGGCGCGAGGTCGAGGAGCTGGCGCACGGCCTCCGAGGCGCGTCCCCGCGCCCTCGTCTCGAAGTACCGCCCGAGCAGCACGAGCGTCAGGATGACGCCGACGGCCTCGTAATAGACGTGGCCCATGGCGCCGGGCGCGGCGGCCATCGGCTCCGGAAAGAACGTGGCCGCGGCCGACAGCGCGAGGGCGGCGGTGGTGCCGATCGCGATCAGCGTGTCCATGTTCGCGGAGCGGCGGCGCAGCGTCCGGACCGCCCCGGACAGGAACGGCGCGCCCGCCCAGAGGTAGACGGGAAGCGTGAGCGCGAGCAGGACCGCGTTGCGGCCCGGGAACGACACGTCCGCCATCGAGAGGACGGCGACCGGCGTGGTCAGGGCGGCCGCGACGAGCGTGCGCCGGAAGAGGCCGCGCGTTTCGCGCCGGGCGCGCTCGGCGTCCTCGTCCGGCGACTCCTGGCCGGCCGGGCGGGCCTCGTAGCCGCTCGCGCGGACGGCCGCGACGAGGCGCCCGGCGTCGAGACGTCCGCCGCGGACCTCGGCCCGCGCGGTCCCGAGATTGACGGAAGCCTCGGACACGCCGGGAACGGCCGAGAGCGCCTTCTCGATCGTCGTGACGCACGAGGCGCAGTGCATGCCCTCGACGGCCAGCGTGACGGATTCGCCCCCGCCCTCGGAAACGGCCGCCGTCCCCGGCGCGAGAACGGGCAGCGGAAGGGATGCGCCCCTCCCGGCGGGAGAAGGGAGGGGAGAGGGGCGCCCCTCGGCGAGGTACCGCTCCGGATCCCGATCGAACGCCGCCGCGCATCCCGCGGCGCAGAACAGGATCTCCTGCCCGGCGTGGGTCCGGCGCGCGGCCGCTCCTGCCGGGTCCACGGTCATGCCGCAGACGGGATCCCGCCGGGGCGCGGCGTCAGGCGGCGTCATGAGCCCACCGCGGCGCGGCGGGTCGCCGCCACCGGGGCCCGGCGAAGGAGAGCGCCGCCGTGCCGGCGAAGCCGTTGAAGAAGACGAGGAGAAAGGGCACCGCCGCCCAGTAGCGGAACGCGACGGCGAAGACGAGGCTCGCGAGGAAGTACGCCGCCAGCGCGATTTCCCCGACGAGCGTGAGGCTGCGGGGCGCCCGGTACTTCTTGGATCGCCATTCCCCGGCGCCGCCCTCGATGCGGTACTTCGGGGTGCGGACGAAATCGCTGCGGCGGCGCGAGAGCCCCTCGAGGACCGCGCGCGCGTTGCTGACCGAGAGCCCCACGCCGAGGGACATGAGGAGGGGCAGCTGCGCGAAGAGCGAGCGGCCGCCGCGCCCGAGCTCGCGCTGCGAGGAGACGTAGAAGGCGAGAAACGAAAGCGTCGCGCCGAAGAAGAGGGGAAAGTCGAGGACCGCGAGCCGCTGCCAGCCGATCCGGTCGCGGATGAGGATCGCGGGCACGAGCAGCAGCGCGAGCAGCAGCACGAGGACGTACGACGCGTTGTTCGTGAGGTGGAAGAACGCCTCGGCCTTGACCGCCCACGGCAGCCGGCTCGCCCACACCCGCGGCAGGATCTTGCGCGCCGTCTGGATCGAGCCCTTCGCCCAGCGGTGCTGCTGGCTCTTGAACCCGTTCATGTCGACGGGCAGCTCCGCGGGCGCGACACAGTCCTTCAGGTAGACGAACTTCCAGCCCGCGAGCTGCGCGCGGTAGGACACGTCGAGGTCCTCGGTCAGCGTGTCCGACTCCCAGCCGCCGGCGTCCTCGAGGCACCGGCGGCGCCAGACGCCGGCCGTGCCGTTGAAGTTGAAGAAGCGCCCGGACCGGTGCCGGGCCGTGTGCTCGATCACGAAGTGGCCGTCGAGGAGGATCGCCTGGACGCGGGTCAGGGGCGAGAAGTCGCGGTTCAGGTGTTCCCAGCGCGCCTGCACCATGCCGACCGCGGGGTCCGAGAAGTAGGGCAGGCACTCGCGGAGCATGCCGGGCAGCGGGACGAAGTCGGCGTCGAAGAGGAGCAGGAACTCGCCCGACGCCGCGCGCAGCCCCTCGGCGAGGGCGCCCGCCTTGAACCCGTCGCGCCGCGTTCGCGTGCGGTGCGCGACGTCGAAGCCCCGGGCGCGCAGCCTCTCGGCGGCGCGGCGGGCGACGTGGCGGGTCTCGTCGGCCGAGTCGTCGAGGATCTGGATCTCGAGCAGCTCGCGCGGGTAGTCGAGCTGCGCAACCGCGGCGACGAGGCGCTCGACGACGTAGACTTCGTTGTAGATGGGCAGCTGGACGGTGACGCGCGGCAGCGGCGCGAGCGCGCCGGCGGGGCGGGGCGCTTCGTTCCGATGCCGGTAGAACAGGTGGACCATCAGGGCCCTGTGGAAGCCGTAGACGGCGAGCAGCGCGAGCACCGCGTAGTAGGCCCCGAGGGTCAGCCAGGTTCCGGTTCCCGCGCTCACGCGGCGGCCTTTCGCGCGCGGTTCGGGCCGTGGCTCGTGCTCGGCGCCGCGGAGGCGGTCGCGGCGGGTCTCGCGCTCACCGCCGACCCGCCGACCCGCCTGGGAACGTACATCGTGCTCTTCGCCTCGGGCTCCTTCATCGCACTCTTCGCGGCGCAGAGTCTATCCGGTTCGAGACGGGGCTTCCTGCTGCTGTGCGGCGCGGTGCTGCGATTGACGCTGCTCGCGGGGTCCTCGGGCCTCTCCGACGACGTGCGCCGCTACGAGTGGGACGCGCGCGTGGGGGCCGCCGGGATCTCGCCGTACGCCCTGGCGCCGGCGGACCCGGCGCTCGCAGGCGTCGCCCCGGCCCTGCGCGCGCGGCTCGCGCACGCCGACGTGCGCACGGTGTACCCGCCCGTGGCGCAGGCCGCCTTTCGCGCGGGGCTGCTGCTCGGCGGGGAGCGCGGGATCCGGGCGGTCTTCGCGGCCGGGGACCTGGCGATCGTCGCGCTGCTCGTCGCGATGGGCGGCCCGGGAGCGGCGTCCGCGGCGGCCCTGTACGCGTTTCATCCTCTCGCCGTCACCGCGAGCGCGGGAGAGGGCCACCTCGACTCCCTCGGCGTCGCCCTCCTGCTGGCCTGCCTCGTGCTCGCGGCGCGCGATCGGAGGGCCCGCGCGGGCGTTGCGTTCGCGCTGTCGGCCCTCACCAAGTACGTGCCCCTGGCGGCCGCGATTCCCCTCGTCCGGAGGGGACGTCTGGCGCTGGCATCCGCCGCGGTGGCGACGGGGGGCGTCCTCTGGCTCGGCGCGACGAGGGGCGGCGTGACGCCCGTCGGGGGCCTCGGCGACTACGCGACGCGCTGGGAGTTCAATTCCGTCGCCTATCCGGCGCTCGCGAGCCTCTTCGAGCGCGCCGGCGCGGCCGGCCGCGCGAAGGCGGCGTTCGAAATGCTCAAGGCCGGGCTCGGCCATCCAGCCTGGACGCAGTCGGTCTATCCGTACTTCTCCGCGGGCTTCCTCGCGCGCGCCGCGCTCGCGGCGCTGCTCGCGGCGGCGCTCTTCGCGATCGCGCTGCGGTCGGCGGACACGGAGGCCGCGGTTTTCGGCTCGCTCGCCGCCCTGCTTCTCGTCTCGCCCACGCTGCACCCGTGGTACCTGCTCTGGGTCCTGCCGTTCGCGGCCCGGCGCCGCCATCCCGCGTTCCTTTATCTTTCGTTCGCCGTGGTGCTGTCGTACGCGCTCCTCGTTCCGGTCCCGTGGCTGCCGGGACCGGCCGTCTACGCGCTCGAGTACGTTCCGTTCGCGCTGCTGCTCGGGCGGGGATTCCTCGGACCGCGGGCGGGGCGGCGTCCCGTCCCCGGGACCCTCGATTCCCTTCCGTCTTCGGGTGCGGGGGCCTAGCCGATGCAACGCTACCGGGCGGTCGTCGCCTACGTCGGGACCCGCTTTCGCGGCTGGCAGTGGCAGGAGAACGCGCCGCTGACCGTTCAGGCGACGGTCGAGAAGGCCCTCGGCCGCCTGGCGCACGCTGCGATCCGGATCGAGGGAGCGAGCCGGACGGACGCGGGCGTCCACGCGGACGGCCAGGTCGCGCACTTCGATCTGCCGCGGCGCCGCGAGCCGCGCGTGGTGCGCGACGCCGTCAACGACGCCCTGCCCGAGGACGTGCGCCTGCTCTCCGTCGAGGAGGCGGCGCCCGATTTTCACGCCCGCTTCGACGCGGCCTGGAAGGAGTACCGCTACCGCTGGAGCCGCGCCGCCGTGATTCCCCCGCGGGACGCGCCGTTCGTCGCTCCGATCTCGCCGCGGGCCGACGCCGCGCGCCTGCGCGAAGCCGCCGCGGGGCTGGCCGGCAGGCGGGACTTCCGCGTCTTCGCGGTGGCGACCCCGGCGGCCGAGCCGACCGTTCGGGATCTGCACGCGGTTCTCGTGGAAGAGGACGGCGACGAGCTGAGCGTCGTGTTTCGCGGAGACGGCTTCCTGCGGGGGATGGTGCGGTCGATCTGCGGCGTGCTCTCCGACGCCGCGCGCGGCCGGGTTCCCGTCGACCGGGCGGCCCGGCTCCTCGCGACCGGCGACCGCCGCCTCCTCTGCGCCAAGGCCGCGGCGCGGGGTCTGACGCTGCGGCGGGTGGTCTACCGGTAACGTCGCCTCCGCTGCGTTACGGGATCTGCGCCGCGGCGGCGCCGCCCGCGCCCCACGGCGCACCGCCCGGCGGCGCGCCCCAAGGGGCGCGCCCCCCCGGCGGGTACCACCACGTCGCGCCGGCGCCCCCCGCGCGCGGCGGCCGCCCCAGCGCGCCCC
>JAYRMU010000078.1:0-84424 GCA_041912555.1 Thermoanaerobaculia bacterium | reverse complement strand
TCCCTCCACTTCGCTCCGGCTCCCGCGGCGCGGGCCTCCTCCCTCCCTTCGGTCGGGAGACTTCCCGCGCCGCGAGCGATTGAGGCAGCGCGGCTGAAAAGCACCTCCCGTGCCGCGAGCGATTGGAAGAGGTGGGCGTGACGAGCCACGCTCTACCCCCTCTCCCTCCGGGACCCCGTCCACCAGAGGCAGACCCTCAGCAGTAGGGTGCGCCGTGCGGAGCACGGCGCTTTCGGGCCGGGGCGAGGGGGCGCTGAATCGCCACCCAGCGGTGTTTCCCGCTCGCCCCCGGAGGGGGGGGAGCGGGTCGGGGTGAGAGGGGCGTAGAGGAGTGGCTGCGCCGAGGATTTCCAGCGACGCGGTATCGAGTCGCCCGCGGCGCGAAGAGTCTCCGCGAGCGCAGCGGAGGCGACGGTACCTGTGCCACACTCATGCGAAACGAAAGGCGGGAAAACGTGCGAAACCTGATCGGAGCCGGCCTCCTCCTGGTCGCCGCGGCCGCCATGGCGGAGACGGCGTATTACCGCGTCGAGCTCGTTCCTTCCGGGAGCCTCGTGGCGATCGGGGCGCCCGTGGCGCGCGGCACGACGCTGTTGATCCACGCGTATCCCGACGGCAAGCTGATGAGCCTCCGCAAGTCCGACGTCCGGAGCTTCGCGGCCATCACCGCCGAGCAGGCGGCGACTCCCGTCCGGAAGAGCCTGGTCCCGATCGGCAACCTCGCGATGCAGGGCGGGGGCGCCCAGGCGCCCGCCGGCTCGTCCAAGCCCGCCGCCGCCCGGGCCGCGTCGCAGGGCCCTCACATCGTGCCGACTTCGGACGGCCTGGCGATCACGACCGATTCCCCCAAATAGGGTCGGTCTCGGGGCCCAGCTCCTTCCTGAGTCTAAGGCGGGAGTGGGCGTCTAGGGCGGGAGTACCGGTGCGGGCGGCAACGTCGGCGGTGCTCCCGGTGAGACCTGGACGGCGCTTGCCGGCGGAGGGGCGTCTGCGGCGCCGGGGACGACCGTCCAGCTGTCGTAACCGTTCCATCGCGGGCCAGCGGCGGCAGCGCCCGCAGAGGCGGGACGAGCGGGCGCCGCCGATGAGGCTGAGCCACCCTGCATCGCGAGATTGCCGATGGCGATGACACTCGTGGGCGCGGGAGAGACCGGTTCCTGCGACGCCATCCGTGTGATCCTCTTGACGTCCGCCTTGCGAAGGCTCATCAAATTCCCGTCGGTTCCGTGGAACAGCACGGACGTGCCGCGGGTCACCGGGACTCCGATGGAAACGATAGTCCCGGAGGGCGCGAGCTCGATCCGGTAGTGCGGTTCTTCGGCTCGGGCCCGCGCGACGGAGAGGAGCAGGGTAGCGGCGATCCACACCCGCGTGCCCATTCCGTTCCTCCTCGACCCCGTCTGCGGCTCGCCGTCCTGACTCGTGGCTATTGCGGGGGATTCTGTCCGTTCGTCGCCGACGGCGCCGTGGGGGGCGCGCCCGGGGAGCTCTGGGTCGCGTTCGAGGGCGCGTAGGCGTAGGTGCGGCCGACCTGGTAGTCGTTGGCCGAGTTCGGCATCGCCTGCGACTCGCCGGGGATGACGTTGCTGTAGAAGCCGGTCCCGAGCCCCGAGCTGTTCGGGGCCGCGGCCGCCGCCTTCGCCGCGCCGATCGTGCGGGCGTTCTGCGGCCCGGCCTGGGTGCTGCCGCCCTGCATCGCGAGGTTGCCGATGGGGATCACGCGCTCGGCGACGTTGGACTGCTGGGCGCTGCCCGGCGCGATCTGCATGACCTTCTTGACGCTCGAGCGGGGCATGCTCACGAGCGTGCCGCTCGGGTACTCGTGGAAGACGACCATGGTCCCCTTGGTGACGGGAAGGTCCTTCGCGATGACCTTTCCCGACGGGGCGAGATCGACCTGGTAGAACTTGTCTTCGGCCCGGAGCGCGAAGGCGCAGGCGAGCAGGACCGCGACCGCCACTCCAACGCGGTTCGACATGACCCACCTCCTGCTCAAAGGTTACCATGCCCGTTCGTCGAAGAGGCCGCCCCGACGGGCGCGAAACGGCGAGAATCCGGTCCCGGAAGCGCCCCGGCGGCCGGCCGGACGTCGCGTTCTTCCGCACGGGAGACGAGGCTAGAATGGCGAACTCGAACCTGAGGTCCATGAGCCAGGAAACTGCAAGACCCGCCGACCTGTCCGCCCTGCGGATCCGCCGCGAGCCCGAGCGCCGCGGGGGCCCGCGCGGCTGGATGCTGTTCGGCGCGGTCCTGGTGGTCGCCGCGGGCGTGGCCGCGTTCTTCCTGACGGGCCGGACCCTGCGGCCGGCGAAGGTCGAGATCGTGACGGCGTCGGTCGTCACCGAGGGCCAGGCGACGACGCTGCTCTCGGCGACCGGGTACGTCGAGGCCGAGCGCAAGGCGGACCTCTCGCCCAAGATCACGTCGCGGATCACCGAGCTCAACGTCACGGAAGGCACGCGGGTCCGCAAGGACGACGTGATCGCCCGGCTGGATTCGACCGACCTCGACGCGCAGCTCGCGGAGGCCAAGGCCAACTGGGTCAACGCGGGCGCCGAGCTCGCGCGCCAGAAGAACCTCTACGACCAGGGCCTGACCCCCAAGTCGGCCCTCGACGCCGCGGTGGCGACGGAAGCCGCCACGCGCGCCCGCGTCCGCTACATCGAGGCCCTGACGGACTACACGATCATCCGGGCGCCCTTCACGGGCGTCATCACGGCCAAGCGCGCGTTCGTCGGAGAGGCCGTCTCCCCGTTCGGCTCCTCGCCGTCGGGCGGCGGCTCCGGAGGCGCGATCGTCACGATCGTCGAGTTCTCGTCGCTCTACGTGGGCGCGGACGTCAACGAGGCGAACCTCTCGAAGCTCGGCAAGGACCAGCCGGCCGAGATCACGCTCGACGCCGTTCCCGACAAGGTGTACCACGGCCGTCTGCGGCAGATCGTTCCGGCGGCCGACCGCCAGAAGGCGACCGTCCGGGTCAAGGTGGCCTTCCTCGATCCCGACGACCGGGTGCTGCCGGACCTCTCGGCGCGCGTCGCGTTCACGTCGGGGGCCACGGGGGGCGCGCAGGCCCGCTCCCGCGTCGTCGTGCCGAAGGCGACCCTGACGACGGTGGACGGGAAGACGGGCGTGTACCGGTTCGTGGACGGCCGCGCGAAGTTCACGCCGGTCACGGCCGGAGGGGACGTGCAGGGTCAGGTGGAGATCAAGGACGGCCTGCAGGGCGGCGAGCGGCTGATCTCGCTCGCCGGCGGGGCGAAGGTCCAGGACGGGCAGAAAGTGCGCGCGGAAGGACAGGAGAGCTGACATGGCCGAACCGCTCATTCGCATCGAGAACGTCGAGAAGGTTTACCGGCGGGACCAGATCGAGGTCCCGGTCCTCATGGGTTTGAACCTCGACATCCCGGAGGGCGAGTACGTCGCGCTGATGGGGCCCTCGGGCTCGGGCAAGACGACGCTGCTCAACCTCATCGCCGGGATCGACTCGCCGACGCGGGGCCGCATCCTGATCGGGGGGCGCGACATCGCGACCCTCGGCCAGACCGAGCTGGCGGCCTGGCGTTCGCACTCGATCGGGTTCATCTTTCAGCTCTACAACCTGCTGCCGGTCCTGACGGCCTTCGAGAACGTGGAGCTGCCGCTCCTCCTCACGCACCTGAAGAAGGCCGAGCGGCGCAAGCACGTCGAGACGGCGCTCTCGATCGTCGGCCTCGCCGACCGGATGGACCACTACCCGCGGCAGCTGTCCGGCGGACAGGAGCAGCGGGTCGCGATCGCGCGCGCGATCGTCTCGGACCCGAAGATCCTGGTCGCCGACGAGCCCACGGGCGACCTCGACGCGAAGTCGGGGGACGAGATCCTCGAGCTGCTGCGCCGGCTCAACGAGGAGTTCGGCAAGACCATCGTCATGGTCACCCACGACCCGAAGGCGGCCGGCCGGGCCCACCGCATGGTCCACCTCGACAAGGGCGTGCTCCACGCCGACGAGCGCACCGAGGCCGGCGCGGGGAGGAAGGCGTGAAGTACTTCCGGCTGATCTGGAAGAACGTCTTCCGCAAGAAGTTGCGGACGTCCCTGACGGCGAGCTCCATCGTCCTCGTGCTCGTCCTCATCGTCATCCTGACGTCGCTGCTCCAGGCGATGCAGGCCGACCCGTCGGGCGGGAAGGGGTCCAACCGCCTCGTCGTCCAGCACGCCACGGGCCTCGGCAACTTCCTGCCCCTCTCGCAGCGGCAGCGGATCGAGCAGATCCCCGGCGTCGTCGCGGTGTCGCCGCAGATCTGGTTCGGCGGCGTCTACAAGGACGACAAGCCGGAGAACTGGATCGGGCAGCTCTCGACCGACCCCGAGATCTACTTCGACAAGATCTTCGACGACGCGACCATCGACCCGGCCGTCAAGGCCGAGTGGAAGGCGACGCGCGCGGGCTTCGTCGCCGGCCAGAAGATCGCCGACAAGTTCCACTGGAAGAAGGGCGACCACATCGTCCTGAAGGGAACGTACATCCCGATCAACCTCGACCTCGTCTACGTCGGGCCCTTCAACGCCGGCGACGAGACGAACATCTTCTTCCACAACGAGTACCTCAACCAGTCCAAGTGGTTCGGCGCCGACAAGTACACCGGCATCTACTACCTGAAGGTGGATTCCGGGGAGAACGTGCCGCGCGTCGCCGCGGCCATCGACGCGATGTTCGTCAACAGCGACGCGCCGACGAAGACGCTGACCGAGAAGCAGTTCCAGCTCCAGTTCATGGAGATGATGGGCAACGTCAAGTTCCTCATCAACGGCATCTCGCTCATCATCCTCTTCGCCGTGACGCTCATCGTCGCCAACACGGTGGCGATGTCCGCCCGCGAGCGCGTGACCGAGATCGCCGTCATGCGCACCCTCGGGTTCGGGCGCGGGCACATCCTCGGCTTCATCCTCTCGGAGTCGGTCCTGATGTCGCTGCTCGGCGGCCTGCTCGGGGTCCTCCTCGCGAAGTTCCTCTTCATCCCGGCGCTCGTCGCCGCGGGGAACAAGACGTCCATCTCGATCTGGCTCGTCAACTTCAAGGTGTCGCCGCAGACGCTTTTGCTCGCCTTCACGGTTTCGGTCGGCGTCGGGATCCTGGCGGGCTTCGTCCCGGCGATCCGCTCGTCGCGCCTCAACATCGTCGACGGCCTGCGGCGGGTGGTGTGACCATGGCGATCCCGATCAAGTACAACCTGCGCAACCTCATCGCCCGCAAGACGTCCACCGGGATGACGGCGCTCGTCATCGGCCTGGTCGTCGCCGTGTTCCTCTGCGTCCTGGCGCTCGTGCAGGGCGTCACCCGGACGCTGACGGTCACGGCCTCTCCGCGCAACGTCATCGCGATGCGCGTGGGCGCCCAGGCCGAGATGCAGAGCGTCATCACGCGGGAGCAGGCGGACCAGATCCAGTCCCTGCCCGGCCCCGAGCGCAACGCCGGCGGGAAGCCCTACATCTCGCCCGAGCTCCTCACGCTCCTCAACGTGCCCCGGTCGGACGGCAAGACGAGCTCGAACGTGCAGGTGCGGGGCATGGCGCCGATCGGCATCGAGATCCGCCCCGGCGTGAAGATCGTGGACGGGCGGATGTTCACCCCGGCCACCAACGAGGCGATCGTCTCGCGCAACCTCTCCAGGCGCTTCGCGAGCATGAAGGTCGGCGACACGATCAAGTCCGGCAGCTTCCAGTGGGTCGTCGTCGGGCTCTTCGACGCCCAGGGAAGCGCCTACGAGTCGGAGATCTGGACCGACGTCACGGACCTTCAGCAGCAGACCAAGCGCAACATCTACTCGACGGTCTTCGTCCGGCTCCCGGACGCCGACGCGGCCAACCGGTTCATCGAGACGATCAAGGGCGATCAGCGCCTGAAGCTCGAGGGCAAGACCGAGCGGAAGTACTTCGACGAGCAGATGATCACGGGCGCGCCGATCAAGGCGCTCGCGTTCCTCGTCGGGATCTTCACGGCCATCGGGGCGGCCTTCGGGGCGATGAACACGATGTACGCGCAGGTCTCGGCGCGGACCCGCGAGATCGGGACTCTGCGCGCGATCGGCTTCTCGCGGCGTTCGATCCTCGTGTCGTTCGTCCTCGAGGCGCTCCTGCTCTGCCTGGCGGGCGGCGTCCTCGGCGTCGTCATCACCTTCCTCGTCTTCAACCTGTTCCTGACCCGGCCGACCGGCACCATGAACTTCCGGACGTTCTCGGAAGTCCTGTTCAACTTCCGCATGACCCCGCAGTTGATCGCCGGCGGGCTCGCCTTCGCACTCGCGATGGGCGTCATCGGCGGCTTCTTCCCCGCGGCGCGCGCCGCGCGGCTGAAGATCACGACGGCCCTCCGGGAAGTCTGATGGCCGGTTTCTCCCGGCGGGCCGGCCTCGGGGCCGGGCTCGCCCTCGCCCTCCTCGGCGCCGCCGCCCCGGCGGGCGCGGCCCTCCAGACGGTCGTGATCGGCGATCTCTACGACGGCGGGACGGTCAACCTGGCGCCGGGCGACACCCTCGAGGTCCGACTCGCGGCCGGGGCGTCGGGCTGCGCGTGGGGTCCGGCCTTCGGCGACGCCTCCATCCTGAAGCCCGAGGCGGACGCGGCGCCGGCAGCGCCGGTCTTCCGCTACAAGGCCGTCACGGCGGGCTCGGCGAGCCTCGGCCTCGCGTGCCTGAAAGCCGGCGATCCGCGCGCTCCCGCGGGCGGCCTCTTCCGCGTGCAGGTCGTCGTCAAGGATTCGGTCCTGCCGCGCGGCCTGCTTCTCGAGCAGCCCGACAGCGGCTCGGACATCTTCCTCGCCCAGGGCGACGTGCTGCAGGTGCGCCTGCCGTCGAACCCGTCGACGGGCTATTCGTGGGCCATCGCCTCGAACGCGCCCTCGGTGCTGGCGCAGGTCGGCGAGCCGAAGTTCGACGCTCCGGCCAAGCCGATGCCGGGAGCGGCCGGGACCGTGACGTTCGAGTTCCGCGTGATCGGCGGCGGGGGAGTCTTCCTCGACCTCGCGTATCGCCGGCCCTCGGACAAGGACGCCCCGCCCGCGCGGCGCTGGGGCGTCTTCGTCGCGGCCGCGGCCGTCGGGCCGTAACGCCCGCCCGACGCGGCCCTAGAACTCGGCCCGGTCCGCGGGGACGACGTGCACGCGGCGCTTGCCGCTCGCTTCGTCCACGATCGTGCCCCAGGGAACGTCGGGGTCGTGCTCGAAGACGCAGAGCCAGGCCTCCCGGACCGCCCGGTCGAGCAGGCGCTTCTTGTTCTGGATGAGCTCGACGGGGTAGAGGTCGTAGGCCATGATCCAGGGGATCGGGACGTGCGCGGAGGTCGGCAGGGCGTCGGCCCAGTAGAAGACGGTGCGGCCCCCGGCGTCGAGGCGGACGGCCTGCATCCCCGCGTTGTGCCCGGGAAGCGGCACGACGGTCAGGCCCGGCCGGATCTCCCGTTCGCCCTCGACGGCCTCGAGCCGGCCCGCGTCGGCGTACGGCTCCCACTGCTCGGGCACGTACGAGGCGCGGTCGCGCTCGTGGGGCTCGCGGGCATGCGCGAGCTCGGCGGCCTGGACGAAGAGCGTGGCGTTGGGGAAGACCGGGACCGCGCGGCCGTCCCGCCGCCGCGTCGCCCCGCCGGCGTGGTCGAAGTGGAGGTGGGACAGCACGAGCGCGTCCACGTCGGCGGGCTCGACGCCCCGGCGGGCGAGGCCCTCCTCGAGCGTCGCCCCTTCTTCGATCGCGTAGATCTCGCGCGCCTTCGCGTCCGCGGCGCTCCCGATTCCGGCCTCGACGAGCGCCGTGTAGCCCCGCCCGCGGACGAGCAGGCAGTTGGAGGCGAGGCGCACGCGGTTCTTCTCGTCGGCCGGAAACTTTTTCTCCCAGAGGGGCTTGGGGACGACGCCGAACATCGCCCCGCCGTCGAGGCGGAATCGTCCGCCGTCGATGATGGCCAGCTCAAAATCCCCGAATCGCATCCGATTGATTCTAGACTCGGCCCGTGCACATCGCGTTCCACGGCACGAAGGGCTACGTCCCGGAGTCGTCGCGGCGGCACGCCGGGCATTCGGCGTTCGTGCTCGAGGAGAAGGGGTTCCGGCTTCTCTGCGACTTCGGCGAGAACCGCAAGGGCCTGCTCGGCAGGATCCGTCCCGACGCCATCTTCGTCTCGCACGCCCACCCGGACCACGGCTGGGGCCTCTGGGAGGGCACGGACGTGCCCGTGTACGCGTCCGCCGTGACGCACGAGCTGCTCCGCGAGCTGCCCCTGCTGAACCGGGTCGTCCTCGCGCCGGAGGAACCCGCCGCGATCGGCCCGTTCCGGCTGACCGCGCTGCCCGTGATCCACTCCATCCGCTGCCCGTGCGTCGGCGCGAGGATCGCGATCGGCGACTACACGCTCGTCTATTCGGCCGACATCGTCGCCTTCGAGGACCCGGCGTCGGCGCTCTCGGGCGCGAACCTCTACATCGGCGACGGCTCGACGCTCACCGGCTCCCTCGTCCGGCGTCACCCGAGCGGCGTGCTGATCGGCCACACCACAGTGCGGGCGCAGCTCGGATGGCTCGCCCGGCACGGCGTCATGCGCGCCGTCTTTTCGCACTTCGGAACGGGACCCATCGAGATGGGCGACGAGGCGCTCGGCAAGGCCCTCGAGGAGCTCGCCGCGGCCAATCCCCCGGGCTGCGCCGTCACGGCCGCCCACGACGGGCTGGAGATGGAGGCCGGGCCCTAGAAGGACCGGCCCCCGTGCCCGACGCGGCGGGATCGGGGAGGAGACCCTAGCCGAGCGGCGAGCGGGTGTGCGCCGGCACGGCCGGGCCCGTCGGCGCCACGGGCGACTCCGCGCGGACGGTCTGTGCCGCGCCGTCGAGGAGCACGGCCTTGCGCGCCTCGCGCGAGCGCTTGATGAAGGCGAGCAGGCCGCCGGCCATCATCACGTAGAAGCCGCCCCAGACGAGCGCGATGAGGGGCTTGTGCGTGACGTCCACGGACAGGGACTCCACCGTGGCCGCCTGGAACTCCTCGTTCGGGTTCTTCGAAACGCCGGTCAGCCGCATGACGACGGCGCCGTCGTTGGGGGAGACCGCGAGGACGCGGGCGGTCGCGTTCGGGTAGCCCGGCAGCGCGACCTGCTCGGCGTCGGCCTGCTGGGTGGCGAGGTTGTAGACGTACTTGATCGTGACCTCGTGCTTCGAGCCGTCGGGAGGCGTGAGGGTCAGGTCGGTCAGGACGAGGATCGTCTGCTTGCCGGTCATCATCGCCGAGCGGTCGGCGTTCAGGTCGGAGAGCGTGTACCCGGTGCCGTCGATGCTGGTCGTGGTTCCCTTGGTGAGCCGCACGTCCCGCCCGACGACCTGCGGCTGGCCCGGGTCGTACTGCTGCGGAGCAATGTACAGGTCCATGATGGCCGAGTTCTTGATGGACGGGTTGACCATGAGCTGGCCCGTCCGGCTGTTCTCGTACATCTTCGGGTAGGCGTAGAAGGCCTTGCCCTTGGCCGGCTCGACCCGGACCTCCATGGCCTGCTTGCGGTCGCCGGAGCCCGGGACGATGCGCAGGAAGGTCAGCGTGGTGTCGCCGACCTTCTTCGGGACGTTCGTCGGCAGGGTGACGCGCTGCGACTTGGCGTAGGCCCCCGAGACGACGATCCCGGCCAGCATGATGCCCACGCCGACGTGCGCGAGGTAGCCGCCCGCGCCGCCGAGCTTCCCGTTGCCCGCCTTGCGGATCACGGCGCGCAGGTTCATGTCGGCCGCGAAGAAGGCCGTGAAGAGCAGGATGAGCGTCTCGGGCTTGTCCGCCCCGAGGGCGAAGGCCGCGAAGGTCAGGATCGCCGCCAGCGCGAGCGACCGGCGGGAGCTCTTGAAGAGGTCGCGTCCCGACTCTCCCTTCCAGCCCACGAAGGGCACGAGCCCGGCCAGGAGCACCAGGAGGAACCCCGCCGGGGTCGTCGTCTTGCCGTAGAAGCTCGTCTGCACCTGCGACGGGGCGGCCGACAGGCGCGTCAGGATCGGCGCCGAGGTCCCGAGCAGGATGACGACGGCCAGGGCGCAGAAGACCGCGATGCCCAGGATGAAGAAGACGCTGCGCGACAGCAGGGCCGGCTCCTCGTCCTCGGTCCTCGGGATCGAGCGCCAGCGCCACGCGAGCAGGACGACCGACAGGCCGATGAACGTCCCGAGGATGCCGATGAGCCATCCCGTGATGCCGAGGTCGATGAAGGAGTGGACCGAGAAGTCCGCCAGGACGCCCGAGCGCGTCAGGAACGTCCCGTAGAGGATCGCGGCGTAGGCCGTGCAGGCGAGCAGGAGGTTGACCTTGCGGTGGCGCTTGCGGGCGCGCTGCAGGAACATGCCGTGGACGAGCGCGGTCGTGAAGAGCCACGGGACGAGGCTCGTGTTCTCGACCGGGTCCCAGCCCCAGTAGCCGCCCCAGCCGAGCGTCTTGTACGCCCAGTACCCGCCCATCAGGATGGCCGTTCCGAGCGTCAGGAAGGTCAGCAGCGCCCACGGGAGGGCGCGCGTGATCCAGCCGTCCCACCGCTTCTTCCACAGGGCCGCGATCGCGAACGAGAACGGCACCGAGAGCGAGGCGAACCCGAGGAACATCACCGGGGGATGGATGACCATCCACGGGTCCTGGAGGAGGGGGTTCAGGCCCACTCCGTCGGCCGGCGCGGGAGGCGGCAGCAGCTTGAAGGGGCTCTGCTTGCAGAGGATCGCGATGATCCCGAGGAAGGTGGACAGGTACACGACCATGACCGGCGCTTCCTGTTCCTTGGCGCTCCTCCAGACGAAGAACCCGATGATCGAGCCCCAGAAGCACCAGAGGAGGAAGGAGCCTTCCTGTCCGGCCCAGAACGTCGAGATCAGGAAGTGCAGCGGCAGGTCGAGGGCGGAGTACGAGTTGACGTACGAGACGTCGAAGCGGTGCTGCAGCAGGAGCGTCATCAGGATCGCGGCCGAGGCGATCACCGAGACGGCGAAGGCGGTGTAGGTCGTGCGCGCGAGCGAGAGCAGGTCCTTGCGTCCCCGATCGACCCGGAGGTACGTGATCAGGGAGAAGAGACCCATCAGGAGCGCGCTCCAGATGGCGGCGACGCCAGGCCAGACGTACATCAGGAGACCTTGCCGGGGGCGGGCTGCGACGCGTAGGACTTCTCGACCTCGGCGCCCTGGTACTTGGAGGGGCACTTCACGAGGAGCTTCTCGGCCTCGATCCGGCCCTCATGGTAGCGGCCGATCGCGACGATCGAGATCGCGTCCTTGAAGTTGCCGGGACGGACGCCGCGGTAGACGACCCCCATCCGGTGGCCGTTCGGGTCGAGGAGCTCGAAGGAGAGCTCCTCGCTCTTCGTGTCGTAGCGGTCGCTCTCCTTGTCGAGGGCGCCCATGACCTGGACGACGCCGCGGGCCTTCCGGGCTTCCTCGAAGGAGAGGTAGGGCGTCAGCGTCTTCTGGAAGGCGGTCAGGCCGAATCCGACGAACGCGAGCGTCAGGACGGCGGCGATCCAATAACCCTTTTTCACGAGGAACGCTCCTTTTCCGAGACGCGGCGGTCCAGCCGCCAGAGGTAGGCGAAGAGCCCGATCCAGATCACCACGTTGACCGCTGCGAGGTATCCGAGGCTGCTCATGGCGTCGAGTCTCCCCCTCCTGAACGTCCCACGCAACTGTCGTTCAGGACAGGGTCGGACGCCTGATGAGAATGCATCAGTCCCCTAGCGAATTTTGCGCCGTCCGGCGCAGCCGGGCCGCCCGGGCGTCGATGGACAGCATCCAGAAAAAGAGGGCGGAAAACCCCGCCATGGCCCCGAAAAACACGGCCCGGGTGGGCGTGTCCATGAGGATCTTGCCCTGCGGGTTGATCACCGTCTGGGGGTGCAGGGAAGCCGTCACCCGGGGGGCCACGAAGGTCAGGAAGGGCATCAGGACGGCGGCGAAGAGGGCGTAGGCGGCGGCGATCCGGGGGCGCCGTTCGGGGTCCTCGACGGCCGCGCGCAGGAAGAGGTAGGCGGCGTAGAGGAAGACGAGGAGAAGGTACGAGGACTCCCGGGGATCCCAGTTCCACCAGGAGCCCCACATGACGTTGGCGAAGAGCGAGCCCGTGACGAGGGTCAGGACGCCGAAGAGCAGGCCGATCCGCACGGCCGCGGCGGCCACGTCGTCGTACCAGGGCCTGCGCTTCCACAGATATCCGGCCGAGTAGACGGCCGCGACGATGAACGCCAGCGTCGAAGCCCATGCGCACGGCACGTGGAAGAACACGATTCGGGACGACTCCCCGATGAACCCGGACGCGGGCTTCGGCCAGAGAAAGGCGGCCGCGATGACGGCGCCCATGTACGGAAGAAGCAGGAACTTCAGGAACTTCATCTCGGCTCCCCATCCGAAACCCGGAATCCGGACTCCGAAATCCCCCTCAATCTTCCCATGCGACGCTCGCCAGCATATACGCCCCGCCCGTCGCCGCGCCGTCGTAGGCGACGAGGACCCTCAGGGGGGTGCCCGGGAATCCGCCCGCGGTCGCCTCGATCGTCGCGGCGATGGCCGTCAGGAGAAGGGGGAGCACCACCGGGAAGGCGATGAGGACGAAGAGGACGTTGCGCTGCCCGGCCCGGGCCACGAGAGCCGACAGGAAGGTCGAGACGACCGCCAGGCCGTAGCCGCCCGCGAGCATCGTGACGGCGACCCCGAGGGGAGAGCCGACCTTCCAGTCGAGCAGGATCAGGAAGCCCGGGATGGTCACGGCCGCCATCGCGAGGAAGAGGATGAAGTTGAACAGGCTCTTGCCGGCGAGCACGAAGGGCGCCGGCACCGTCTTTCGCAGGGCGAGGCCCGTGCCCGTCTCCTCCTCCGCGACGAAGGCCCTCGGCAGGCCGGTCGCCGCCGCGAAGAAGAGGATGATCCACAGCAGCGCGGCCTGCAGCGGGGGCCGGTCCGCGGCCGGGAGCCCGAACGGCCCGATCGCGAAGGACACGAGCGTCAGGGCCGTCGCCGCGAAGAAGAAGACCGCGACCATCGCGACCTTGCGCCGCAGCTCCTGCGTGGCGTCCTTGGCGCAAACCGCCCAGGCTCGGGAGAGGACGCTCACGCGGGGCGTCTCCCGCCTGCCAGCTCGATCCGGTCGTCCGGGTCCTGGAAGTCGCGCTCGTCGTTGGAGGCGAGCAGGACCGGTCCGCGCTTGCGCGCCGCGGCAACCGCGCGGAAGACCGTCTCGCGGCCCTCGAGATCGAGGCCGACCATGGGCTCGTCGAGGATGAGAACCGGCGGGTCGAAGAGCGTGGCGAAAGCGACCCGCAGCCGCTGCTTCATGCCGGTCGAATACTCCTCGACGCGGCGGCGCATGGCCTCCTCGGCCAGGCCCACCTCGGCGAGGCGCCGGACGACGTCGCCGGCATCGGCTTCGCGTCCGGCCGCCTTGCGGAAGAAAAGCAGGTTCTCGATCGCGGACAGCTCGCCGTAGAGGGAGAGGTCGGGCCCCGCCCAGCCGACGGCCAGGCGCAGCTCGGACGATTCCAGTGGGGGCTCCCCCTCGCGGCCGACCCGGACGGTGCCGGTCGTCGGGCGGGTGAGCCCCGCGAGGATCTTCAGGAGCGTGGTCTTCCCGCTGCCGTTGCGGCCCGCGATCGCCACGAGGCCGCGCGAGGCGGTAAACGAGAGGCCGGAGAAGAGCCGCGCTCCCGAGAAGGACTTGCCGAGGTTCTCGGCGGCGATCGTCGTCGTCGGCACGGCCGCAGGGACGATACCACCGGCGCCGGGGAAAGCGGCCGCCGCGCTTGAAAAGGGCCGGAAGGCTCCGATAAGATTGCGCGGCATTCGGCGACCTGGCGCGCGTGCGCCGGTGGGCCGGCGGCGCCGGAAATCACACGTAAGGAGTGTTGTCCATGTTGAAGCGCGGTCTCTTTCTGCTTCTGACGGCCACGATGTGCCTGACCCTCCTCGCCTGCGGCGGGAAGAAGGACGAGGACGCCCTGATGGAAGAAGAGGGGTCCAAGTCGGCCGCCGGAACGGCATCCGCGCCGGCCGCGGCGCCGGCCGCCGCCCCCGCCGCGGCGCCCGCCGCCGGTGGCGCGACGGTCACAGGCAAGGTCAACTTCGAAGGGACCGCCCCGGCGATGCCGCAGATCAAGATGGACGCCGACGCGTTCTGCAAGTCGGAGCACAAGGAGCCGGTCTACGAGCAGGAGGTCGTCGTCAACCCCAACAAGACGCTCGAGTGGGTCCTCGTGTACGTGAAGGAAGGCGTCAACGGGAACTATCCGGCGCCGACCGAGGCCATCACGCTCGACCAGCACGGCTGCCAGTACCGGCCGCACGTGTTTGGCATCCAGGCCGGCCAGCCGCTCAAGGTCCTGAACAGCGACGGCACGCTGCACAACATCCACGCCCTCCCGAAGAAGAACGCCGAGTTCAACATCGGCCAGCCGTTCAAGGGAATGGAGACGATCAAGAAGTTCGACAATCCGGAGACGGGGCTGCGATTCAAGTGCGACGTGCACAAGTGGATGGGCGCCTACGCGGGCGTGTTCAACCATCCCTTCTTCGCCGTGACCAACGACCAGGGCGCCTTCGAGATCAAGAACCTGCCGCCGGGCAACTACGTGATCGAGGCCTGGCACGAGAAGTACGGCACCCAGACCCAGAACGTGACGATTACCGGCAGCGAGGCGAAAACGGTGGATTTCAACTTCAAGGGATAGTCCGGTAATCTACCGCGCCGTGAAGAACACAATACGGTTTCCCCGCGCCGCCCGGGCCCTCCGCGCGGCGCTTTTCTTTGGGGCCGCGGCGCTGCTGCCGTCGGCCGCGGGCGCGCTCCCGTTCTGGCTGCACCTGCCGGAGCAGGCCTCGACCTACGCGCCCCAGGTGGACGGCATGTTCCACCTGATCATGTGGATCACGGGCATCATCTTCGTCCTCGTCGAGGTGATCTTCCTCGTCTTCCTCTGGAAGTACCGTCACCGCGAAGGCCGCGTCGCGAAATACACGCATGGCAACAACCGGCTCGAGGTCATCTGGACGATCATCCCCGCGCTCATCTGCGTGATGCTCGCCCTGCTCTCGCGGCGCATCTGGGACCACATCAAGGAAAACATGCCCCACGAGGCGCTCGAGATCCAGGTCACCGGCGAGCAGTTCGCCTGGAACTTCCGGTACCCCGGCCCCGACGGGAAATTCGACACGCCCGACGACGTCGTCTCGCTCAACCAGATGCACTTCCCCGTCGGCAAGCCCGTCATCGTGACGCTGACGTCAAAGGACGTCATCCACTCGTTCTTCCTGCCGGAGTTCCGCGTCAAGCAGGACGCGGTTCCCGGAATGCACACGCGCATCTGGTTCGAGGGCAACAAGGTCGGCCACTGGGAGATCGCCTGCGCCGAGCTCTGCGGGCTCGGCCACTACCGCATGAAGGGGTTCGTCACGGTGGACACGCCGGACGACTACGCGAAGTGGCTCGCCGACCAGGCCGCGGCGCAGGCCGCCGATCAGCCCGCGCCCGCGGCGGGCGGCGCGGAGGCGAAGCAGGCCGCGGCGGCGCCGGAAAAGGGGGGGAATTCTTGAGCACGGTCGCCAAACCCCGGGAAGAGCACCACGCCGCGGTTCACGCGGCCCCGACGTCCTTCTGGCGCAAGTACATCTTCTCGCTCGATCACAAGGTGATCGGCAAGCAGTACATGTTCTACGCGCTCTTCATGCTGATCATCGGCGGCCTGCTCGCCACCCTGGTCCGCTACCAGCTCGCCTGGCCGGGGCGCCCCCTGGCGTTCATGGGCAAGATCGCCCCCGAGGGGATGCCCGGCGGCCAGATGCTGCCCGAGTACTACAACTCGCTCTTCACGATGCACGCGACGATCATGATCTTCTTCGCGATCATGCCGCTGCTGATCGGCGCGTTCGGCAACTACGTCATCCCGATCCAGATCGGCGCCCGCGACATGGCGTTCCCGAAGCTCAACATGATGTCGTTCTGGGTGGCGGTGCCCGCCGCCGTGATCATCATCTGGTCGTTCTTCGTCACCGGGGGAGCGGCCGCGGGAGGCTGGACGTCCTACGCGCCGCTGTCGGCGATCCAGCCGAAAGGGCAGACGCTCTGGCTGATCTCCCTGCTGATCCTGGGGCTCTCGTCGCTGCTCTCGGCGGTCAACTTCCTCACCACGATCATCAACATGCGGGCGCCGGGGATGACCTTTTTCCGGATGCCCCTGACGACGTGGGCGCTCTTCATCACCGCGCTGCTGCTCCTTCTGGCGCTGCCGGTGCTCTCGGCCGCCCTCATCATGCTGCTCTTCGACCGCATTCTCGGGACCACGTTCTTCCTGCCGGCGGGGCTCGTCGTGTCCGGCCAGCCGTGGACGAACGCGGGCGGCGGCCAGGTGCTCCTCTGGCAGCACCTCTTCTGGTTCTTCGGCCACCCCGAGGTCTACATCATGATCCTGCCCGCGATGGGCATCACCTCGGAGATCCTGCCCGTCTTCTCGCGCAAGCCGATCTTCGGCTACCGGGCGATGGCGTACTCGATGTGCGGCATCGCGGGCCTCGGGTTCATCGTCTGGGGACACCACATGTTCCAGAGCGGCATGAACCCGATCCTCGGCACGACCTTCATGATCTCGACGATGGTCATCGCGGTCCCGTCGGCGATCAAGACCTTCAACTGGCTGGGGACGCTCTGGGGCGGCGACATCCGGTTCACCACCCCGATGCTCAACGCCCTCTCCTTCGTGTCGATGTTCGTCATCGGCGGGCTGTCGGGCGTCTTCATGGCCTCCACGCCGGTCGACATCTTCATCCACGACACGTACTTCATCGTCGGCCACATCCACTACGTCCTCTTCGGCGGGTCGCTCTTCGGCGCGTTCGCCGGCCTGTACTTCTGGTACCCGAAGATGTTCGGCCGGATGATGAGCGAGACGTGGGGCAAGGTGCACTGGGCGATCACGTTCGTGACGTTCAACCTGGTCTTCTTCCCGATGCACTTCCTCGGGATGCGGGGCATGCAGCGGCGCATCTACGACTACTCCCAGTACACGCACCTGAAGGGCCTCCAGCCGATGAACCAGTTCATGACGATCTCGCTCTTCGTGCTGGGCGCGGGGCAGGTCATCCTGGTGCTCAACTTCTTCCTCTCGATGCGGCGCGGCAAGCTCGCCGGCCCCAACCCGTGGCACGCCAACACGCTCGAGTGGCAGACCTCGTCGCCTCCGCCCCACGAGAACTTCGTCGGACGCGTTCCGACCGTCTACCGCGGGCCCTACGAGTTCAGCGTCCCGGGCCACGGCTCGGATTACTGGCCGCAGAGCGAGCCGCCCGGCCCGTCCCCGGTCAAAGCGCATGCCTGAGTCCGCCTTCCCGCGAACCGGCCGGCCGAACGTCGGCCTGCACCGCTTCGCCGTCCTGACGGCGGCCGCGACGCTCTGCCTGATCGTCGCGGGCGGCCTGGTGACGTCCACCGAGTCGGGCCTCTCGGTGCCCGACTGGCCGACGACCTACGGCCAGAACATGTTCACGTTCCCGCTCTCCAGGATGGTGGGAGGGATCCGGTTCGAGCACTCCCATCGCCTCGTCGCCGCGACGGTCGGCATGCTCACGGTGGTTCTCGCGCTGTGGCTCGCCCGGCGCGAGGAGCGGCGGTGGGTGCGCCGCCTCGGGTACTGCGCGCTCGCCGCGGTCGTCGCCCAGGGAGTCCTCGGCGGCCTGACCGTCCTCTTCTTCCTGCCGACCGCCGTGTCGGTCGCACACGCCTGCCTCGCGCAGACGTTCTTCTGCCTGGTCGTGTCGATCGCGGTCGTGACCGCGCCGGGCTGGAAGGAGCGCGCCCCCCTGAGCGTCCGAGCGGCGTTCGCGGGCAGCCCGGTGGCCCGGATCGGCGCGGCGACGGCGGGCCTGGTCTTCCTGCAGCTGCTCGTCGGGGCCGTCATGCGCCACCTGAAGGCGGGCCTCGCGATCCCCGATTTCCCGCTGGCGCTCGGGCGCCTGGTGCCGCCGCTGACCTCGTTCCCGGTCGCGATCCACTTCACTCACCGGGTGGGCGCCCTGGCGGTCGCCGCGATGGTCGGCCTGTGCGTCGCGCGGGCCTTCCGGTCGCGCCGCCCGGGTCTCGAGAAGACCGCGCTCTGGCTGGCGGCCCTGGTCGCCGTCCAGGTTACTCTCGGCGCCGCCACCGTGCTCTCGGGCAAGGCGGTGATCGTCACGACGGCGCACGTCGCGACCGGAGCCCTCCTCTTCGGGTCGACGCTCGCGTTCGGGCTCACCTCCCTCGCCGCCGAGCGGCGGCGGGGCAACGTCATCCCGATGCGCCCGGTCCAGACGGGCAAGGCGGCCGCGTGGAAGTAGTCCGCGCCGAAGATCTTCCGGCTGTCCCGACTCGCGCGGCGGACTTCGCCGAGCTGACGAAGCCGCGCATCACCTCGCTCGTTCTCGTCACGGCGGCGGTCGGCTACGCGGTGGGGACGCTCGGGACCTTCTCGATCCTCCGCTTCGTCCTCTTCATGGCCGGCACCGCGCTGCTGTGCGCCGGGGCCTCGGCCCTCAACCAGTTCGCCGAGCGCGACACCGACGCCCGGATGGTCCGCACGAGCCGCCGGCCCCTGCCGGCGGGCCGGCTGCGCCCCGACGAGGCGCTCTCCTTCGGCCTCGTGCTTTCCGGCGCGGGCCTCGCGATGCTCGCCTTCGTGAACCCGCTGACCCTGCTGCTCGGCGCGGCCTCGCTCGCGTCCTACGTGCTCGCCTACACCCCGCTGAAGCGGTTGACCTCGCTCTCCACGGTGGTCGGCGCGGTTCCGGGGGCGCTGCCTCCGCTGATGGGCTGGGCCGCGGCGCGGGGGAGCCTGGCTCCCGCGGGCTGGGGTCTTTTCGCGATCCTCTTCCTCTGGCAGTTGCCGCACTTTCTCGCGATCGGCTGGCTCTATCGCGACGACTACGCGCGCGGCGGCTTCCCGATGCTGACCGTCACCGACCGCGACGGGTCCTCGACCGGCCGGCAGGCCGTCCTCTACGCCACGGCCCTCCTGCCGGTGACGCTCGCGGCGGGCCTGCTGGCGGCGGCGGGCAAGGGCTACCTGTGGGGCGCCCTCCTGCTCGGCGTCGCCTTCCTCGGGTGCGCGATGCTGTTCGCCTGGGACCGGTCGACGGCCGCCGCCCGGCGCCTGTTCTTCGCGTCGGTCCTGTACCTGCCGCTCCTGCTGGGCCTGATGGTGTTCGACCGATGAGCGCGGCGATCCCCGCGAACCGCCGCACCCTGTGGGTGCTCGTCCTCGTGGCGGCGTCCCTGTTCCTCGGGTCGCTGATGTTCATCCTTTCGCGGGCACATTGAGAACGAGGGAGACGCGATGACGACCGACGGACACACGATCCCCAACTACATGGCCATCTTCTGGTGGCTGCTGGGCCTCACGATCGTCGAGGTCGGCTGGTCGGTCCTGCCGCACCACTCGAAGCTGGTGCTCGCCGCCGGGATCGTGGGCATGGCGATCATCAAGGCGGTCCTGGTCGCCCTCTACTTCATGCACCTCAAGTTCGAGCGCAAGACGATGGGCGTCCTGTTCGCCTCGACGCTCATCCTCGGGGCGATCCTGGTGTCCGTCGGCATCGGCGAGCTCGCGCTGCCGAGGCCCTGAGGACAGGCGGCAAGCGGTCAGCAAACAGGCAGCAAGCAGAGGGGACATGGAACACGCAGACGCCATCACGTTCGACCCGCACGCGCTCGAGGACGAGACCGCGACCGGAATTCCCCACGACAAGATGGGGATGTGGATCTTCCTCTGCTCCGAGGTGATGTTCTTCACGGGGCTGATCGGGTCCTACATCGTGCTCCGGTACGGCTCGAACTGGCCCGATCCGAAGCTGACGCTCAACATCTGGCTGACCGCGGCGAACACGTTCATCCTGATCTGCTCGTCGGTCACGATGGTCAAGGCGCTCGAGTGGATCCAGCGCGGCGATCCCCGCAAGATGAAGCTGTACCTGTGCCTGACGCTGCTCGGCGGCTCGACCTTCCTCGGCGTCCAGGTCTACGAGTACCGCCACCTGCTGCACGAGGGCTTCAACCCGCACGTCTCGCTCTTCGGGTCGACGTTCTACACGATGACGGGCTTCCACGGGTTCCACGTCTTCTGCGGCGTCGTGTGCATCGCGTGGTGCACGGGCAAGGCCTTCCTCGGCAAGTACACGCAGCAGCACCACCTCGGCATCGAGACGCTCGGGCTGTACTGGCACTTCGTGGACCTCGTGTGGATCCTGCTCTTCGCGATCGTGTACCTCATCTGACGCCGTCGGGGCGGCCTCCGGCGCCCGCGGGCGGGCACCGCCGCGCCCGCCCCGGCTGAACCCGTCCATTCCGTGCAGATCACCGACCTCCCCGTCCTCAACGCGACGCTCAACGCGACCTCCGCGGTCCTGCTGGTCCTGGCGTATCGCGCCATCCGGGGCCGGGACGTCGTGCGCCACCGCCGGCTGATGCTCTCCGCGGCGGCGGTCTCGACCGCCTTCCTCGTCAGCTACGTCGTGTACCACGCGCGGGTCGGGTCCGTGCGCTTCACGGGCCAGGGTGCCGTCCGCCTCGTCTACTTCGCGATCCTGATCTCGCACACGATCCTCGCGGCCGCCATCGTGCCCCTCGTCCTGCGGACGCTGTACCTCGGCCTGAAGCGCCGGGACGGCCCGCACCGGCGCCTGGCGCGGTGGACCTTTCCCCTCTGGCTGTACGTCTCGGTCACGGGGGTCGTGATCTACACGATGCTCTATCGGCTTTACCCTCCGGGCCCGATTCGGGTAAGGTGAAGGGGATGAAAACGACCCTCCGCGTCCTCGCCGTCGTCCTGCTCGTGGCGCTTCTCGCGCCGGTCCTCGCGTCCGCCTGCCCGCTCTGCAAGGACGCGGCCTCGAACACCGACAAGCCGGGCCAGAGCAGCGTGTGGCGGGGTATGTACTGGTCCATCCTGCTCATGGTCCTGATGCCGTTCACGATGGTCGGCGCCATGATCGTGGCGGTTCGACGCTCGCACCGCCGGCGCGAGGCGTCGCGTCCGCAGCCCCCGTCGCCCCTGCCGTTCCCGGACGCCCGCGGAGCCGGTCTCTGAGGCGCGTCGCCGCGCTGCTGACCCTCGCGACCCTCTGCGCGGCGCCCCTCTTCGGGGAGAAGGCCGCGCCCCTTTCGAAGCTCGCCCCGGCCCCCGGCCTGGACGCGCTCCTCGCGCGCGTCGCGGCCGAGACCGTCGAAGAGTTCGCGAAGGACGGCCTCACCGCGGAGGGGCTCTCGATCGCCGTCATCGACCTGTCCTCCTCCGGCCCGGACGGCGCGCACCCCTCGGGCGGGTATCGCGCCGACGAAAGCTCGTACCCGTGCTCCGTCGTGAAGATCTGCTACCTGTCGTATTACGAGGCGCAGAAGGAAGCCGGCCGGCTCTCCGACAACCCCGAGCTCGTGCGGGCCGTCAGGGACATGATCACGATCTCCTCGAACGACGCGACCGGCTTCGTCGTCGACTCGATCACCGGCACGACCTCGGGCCCCGAGATCGCCGACGCCGCCGAGTGGCAGAAGTGGAAGGCCCGCCGCAACGCCGTCAACGACTTCTACCGGGCGCGCGGCTACGGGAACCTGAACGCCGACCAGAAGACCTTCTGCGAGGACGCCTACGGCCGCGAACAGGCGTTTCGCGAGGGCGGAAAGAACCGGAACCGGATGTCCGCCGCCGAGGCCGCGAGCCTGTTCAAGGAGATCGCCCGCGGCGAGGTGGCCGGCCCGCGTCTGACCGCCGAGATGATGGCGCTGCTCGCGCGCGACATCACCTCCGAGAAGCCGCTCGAGGACCTGGAGCTCGAGGACGCGCGCCTGGCGGGGCAGGGCCTGCCCGGCGGCAGCCGGCTCTGGGCGAAGTCCGGCGACGCCTACGACTACCACCACCTCGTCGGCCTGATCGCCCTGCCCAACGGCTCCGAGATCGTCCTCGCCGTCTTCACGAAGGGCGTGAAGACCGTCCCCGGGATCATCCCGCGCGTGTTCGAGAAGGTGGCGGCGCCGTTCGCGGCGCCCCGCTCCTGACGGGGCGCATGCTCCTGCAGCGCGCCGCCTCCCTCCTCATCGGCGGAGGAATCCTCGGCCTGCGGGCGACGATCCGCATCGAGGAGATCCACATGGAGCGCGAGCGCGGGCTGAGGGCGAAGGGCCTGCCCTTCATCTACACCCTCTGGCACGGGCGCATGGTCCTGTGCATCCTCGCGCACCTCCACGAGGACATCGTGACGATGGCCTCCCGCTCGAAGGACGGGGAGATCATCGCCCGCTGGCTCGAGAGAAACGGCTACGTCGCGGTGCGCGGCTCGACGGGGAAGGGCGGGCGGGCGGCCCTGCAGGAGATGATCGACGCCGTGGGCGCCGGGCACCGGGCGGCCCTCACGATCGACGGCCCCAAGGGCCCGCCGCGCGCCGCGCAGCTCGGGGTGCTCCAGCTCGCGCGCAAGACCGGCGCGTGGATCCTTCCGTACTCGAGCGCGAGCAGCCGGCCCTGGTTCCTGAGGTCCTGGGACCGTTATCTCGTGCCGAAGCCGTTCTCGCGCTGCGTCGTGGTGTACGGCGAGCCCTTCCAGGTGCCGCCGGACATGTCCTCTCGGGATGCGCTCGAACGCATCGGCTCCGCGGTGGACGCGGCGACCCGCGAGGCCGACCGGGCCGTCGGCGTCGCGCCGCCCCCGCCCTGGGAACAGGAATAGGAGAAAATGACCCCATGCCGTTCAACCTTCGCAACCGCAGCGTTCTCGAAATGTCCGACTTCTCGAAGAAGGAAATCCGGTTCCTCCTCGATCTCTCGCGGGACCTGAAGCGCGCCAAGGACGCGGGGACCGAGGTGCCGCGCCTGCGCGGGAAGAACCTCTGCCTCATCTTCGAGAAGACTTCGACGCGCACCCGCTGCGCCTTCGAGGTCGCGGCCTACGACCAGGGCATGGGCGTGACCTACCTCGAGCCCTCGGGATCGCAGATCGGCCACAAGGAGTCGATCGCCGACACGGCCCGCGTGCTCGGCCGGATGTACGACGCCATCGAGTACCGCGGGTTCAAGCAGACGGTCGTCGAGGAGCTGGCCGACAACGCGGGGGTGCCCGTCTACAACGGCCTGACCGACGAGTCGCACCCGACGCAGATGCTCGCCGACCTTCTGACGATGGAGGAGCACTGCGACAAGCCCCTCGACCGGATCGCGTACTGTTATCTCGGCGACGCCCGGAACAACATGGGCAACTCCCTGCTGCTCGTGGGCGCGCGCATGGGCATGGACGTCCGCCTCTGCGCGCCGAAGGCCCTGTGGCCGGCGGCGCCGGTCGTCGCGCGGGCCCGCGAGCTCGCCGCCGAATCCGGGGCGAAGATCACGCTCTCCGAGGACCCGAAGAAGGCCGTGAAGGGCTGCGACTTCCTCCACACCGACGTCTGGGTGTCGATGGGGGAGCCCGCCGAGAAATGGGCCGAGCGCATCCGGATGCTCCAGAAGTACCGCGTCACGGGCGCGTTGATGAAGGCGACCGGCAACCCCCGCGCGAAGTTCATGCACTGCCTGCCCGCCTTTCACAACCGCGAGACGACCAAGGGCGAGGAGCTGTACAAGAAGTTCGGCATGGAAGGGCTCGAGGTCGCCGAGGACGTGTTCGAGTCGCCGGCCTCGGTCGTGTTCGACCAGGCGGAGAACCGCATGCACACGATCAAGGCGATCCTCGTCGCCACGCTCGGCTAGACCCGGGGAGCGCCGGGCGGCCGTGGCGGGGTTCAGGCGCTGGGACCGGGACAACCTGCTCGTCGCCGTCCGGACGGCGGCCGTGTGCCTGGCGTCCTTCCTGGCCGGGAGGGGATTCACGGCGCTCTTCCACGCGGGCTCCGCGATGCTCGGCGGCCTGTGGTCCGTCGTGTCCGGCATCGTCGTCCTGCAGGCGACCCTGGAAGACACCCGCGGGTCGGCGCTCCTGCGGATCGTCGGCACGTTCATCGGCGCCGGGGTCGGGGCGATCTACCTGTCCTTCCTGCCGTTCAGTGCCCTCGGCATGACGGCGTGCGTCGGGGTCACGGTGCTCTTCTGCCAGGCCGCCGGGGTCCCGGACCACGCCCGCCTGGCCGCGGTCACGGTCGTCATCATCCTCGCCGTCTCGGTCGCGGCCCCGGGGCTCAACCCGCTCGTCAACTCGCTGCTGCGATTCGTCGAATCCTGCATCGGGGCGGCCATCGCGATCGTCGCCGTCCTGCTCTCCCCGCGCCCGCGTCGCGCCGCCTGAACGCCGGACGGCCGGCGATATCATCGTCGCGAGGGTTCTTCCGCAGGAGAAGATCACCCGGGGCGGGACATGACGACGTTCTCCGAGGCCGCGGCGCTCCGGGGCGCTCCCCGCGTGCTCGAGCCGCCGGGCTTCGAACCGCCCACCGCCGCCGGCGAGGAGGAGGGATCATGGCGATCCGCGTCGTCCGTCTCGGAACGCCCCGGGGGAAGGGGGAGGGGGTCCGCATCGGGACCGTGCGGCGTCCTCCCCGGGGGGTGCCGAAGAGCGAGTTCGCGTCGCGCGATTTCTACGACGTGTGGCTGCCGAACCTCTCGCCTTCCGAGGGCCTCGTGAAGGCGGCCCTCGGCGCCGCAGACGAGCGCGCCTGGAAGTCCTTCGTGCGGCGCTACCGGGCCGAGATGGCGAGGCCGGAGGCGAGCCGGGTTCTCGACGTCCTCGCCGCTCTCTCCCGCCACGCCGCCTTCGCGGTCGGCTGCTATTGCGAGGACGAGTCGCGCTGCCACCGCTCCGTCCTCCGGGCGCTCCTCGAGGAGCGGGGCGCGGCGGTCGCGGGCGGGGGGTCGCGGAAGGCATAATGCGGCCATGAAGATCGACCGGCCCGCTCCTTCCGAATACCACCCGGCCTTCCAGCGCTACGTGTCCCGCGTCTCCGAAGACGACGTTCTCCCGGCCCTCGAGAAACAGCCCGCGGAGCTGCGCGCGGCGCTCGGCGGCCTCACGGAGGAGCAGGCGGGCTTCCGGTACGCGCCCGGCAAGTGGAGCATTCGCGAAGTCCTGGGGCACGTGACGGACGCGGAGCGCGTCTTCGGCTACCGCGCCCTCTGCGTGGCGCGCGGCGACGTGACGCCCCTGCCCTCGTTCGAGGAGAACGACTACGCCGCCAACGCCGGCCACGACCGCTACGCCCTGCGCGAGCTCCTCGACGAGTTCGAACACCTGCGGCGGTCCAACGTCTCGATGCTGTCGCACCTCGACGGCGGCGCCATCCTGAACGTGGGGAACGCCAACGGCAGCCCGGTGTCCGCCCGCGCGCTCGCCTCGATCATGGTCGGCCACGTCCGGCACCACATGGCCGTGCTCGCCGAAAAGTACGGAATCCGGGGCGGGGAATAGGCTCGCCGGCCGCGCGCATCCCCATGCCTCTCGGCCACGATCTGTCGGTGCTCCTCGTTCGCGAGCTCGAGACGTTCGAGCGCGAGCTCGACCTCTTCCCGGACGATGCCTCCGTGTGGAGGACGCCGGCGGGCACCGCGAACTCGGCGGGCAACCTCGCGCTCCACGTCGCCGGGAACCTGCAGTACTTCGTCGGCACGGTCCTCGGCGGCAGCGGGTACGTCCGCAACCGCGATCTCGAGTTCAGCCGCCGGACGGGAGCCCGGGACGCGGTGAAGGCGGAGATCCGGGCGGCGATCGACGCCGTTCGGAGGGTCCTGCCGGAGCTCCCCCTCGAACGCCTCGACGCCGAATACCCGGAGGCCGTCAACGGAGTGCGCCTGCGCACGGACCGCTTTCTCCTGCACCTCTGCGCGCACGCGGCGTACCACCTCGGCCAGGCGAGCGTCGTGCGGCGGGCGGTGACGGGAGACGGCCGGTCGAGCGGCCCCGTGCCGCTCGCGCCGCTGCGCGTCTGAGCGCGCGGCCGTGAAGGTCGTCCTGTTCGGGGCCACGGGCATGGTGGGAGGCGGCGTCCTGCTCGAGTGCCTCGACGATCCGCGCATCCGGTCCGTCGTCGCGGTCGGGCGCTCGGCGACCGGGGTCCGCCATCCGAAGCTGACGGAGGTCGTGCAGGGCGACCTCTTCGACTGCGGGACGCTGCGGGCCCGGTTTGCCGACGCGGACGCCTGCTTCTTCTGCCTCGGCGTCTCGTCGGCGGGAATGAGCGAGGCGGCGTACACCCGCCTGACCTACGACCTGACGGTGTCGGTGGCCGGGGCCTTCCTGGACGCCGGGGCGCGCCCGACGGTCTGCTACGTCTCGGGCGCCGGGACCGACGGCACGGAGCGCGGCCGAACGATGTGGGCGCGCGTGAAGGGCAGGACCGAGAACGCCCTGCTCGCGATGCCGTTCCGGGCGGCCTACATGCTGCGGCCGGGCTTCATCCATCCGATGCGCGGCGTGCGCTCGAAGACGCCGCTCTACCGCGCCGCGTACGCCGTCCTCGGCGGACTGTACCCGCTCCTCAGGCGGGTCGCGCCCGGGGCCGTCACGACGACGGTCGCCGTCGGCCGCGCGATGATCCGCCTCGCCGTCGAGGGGTATCCGAAGCCCATCCTCGAGACCCGCGACATCAACCTCCTCGGCGCGGGGATCTGACGGCCGTGCCCCGTTACGTCGCGTTCCTGCGCGCGATCAACGTCGGCGGCCACACCGTCACGATGGCCGCGCTGCGCGGCCACTTCGAGGCGCTCGGCTGCGCGGACGTCGAGACGGTCATCGCGAGCGGCAACGTCCTCTTCGAGGCGTCCTCGAAGACGCCGGCGGCCCTCGAGAGGCGGATCGCGGCGCACCTCGAGGCGCGTCTCGGCTACGCGGTCGCGACGTTCCTCCGCACGCCCGCGGAGCTCGCGGCCGTGGCCGCGCACGCGCCGTTCTCCCGCTCCGAGCTCGGGGCGCCGGGCCACGGCCTGTACATCGGATTCCTGGGAGCCAGGCCGGATGCGGCGGCGCGCAGGAGGGTGCTCGGCCTCTCGAGTTCTGTCGACGTGTTCCAGCTCGAGGGGCGCGAGCTGTACTGGCTCCGCCGGGGCCGGTTCAGCGATTCCAGGATGTCCGGCAACGCCCTCGAGCGGGCGCTCGGGCAGCCGGCGACCCTGCGCAACGCGACGACCGTGCGCAGGATCGCGGCCAGGTGGGCCTGATGGGTGGGCATTCGCCGCTCCGGCGGCTCCGGGAGGTTTCATGAACGCGATCCTGAACCTGATCTGGCTCGTCTGCGGCGGCCTGCTCATGGGCCTCGCGTGGTGGGTGGCCGGCGTCGTCGCGTTCGTCTCGATCGTCGGGATCCCCTGGGGACGGGCGTGCTTCGTGATCGGCAACCTCTGCTTCCTGCCCTTCGGGCGCGCGGTCGCGGACCGCAGCGTCGTGACCGGGAAGAGCGACGTCGGCACCGGCGCGCTCGGGGTCGTCGGCAACGTCGTCTGGTTCCTCCTGGCCGGCGTCTGGCTCGCCATCGGGCACCTCATCTCGGCCGTGCTGTGCTTCGTCACGATCGTCGGGATCCCGTTCGGCCTGCAGCACCTGAAGCTGGCCGAGATCGCGCTCGCTCCCATCGGGAAGACCGTCGTCCTGAAGGGGCGCCGGTGAGGGGGTGAGGATTCGTCGCCTCGGACCCGACGACGCGGAGTTCGCCGCCGAGGCGCTCCGCGCGTTGAAGGGCGCGGGAGAGGACCCGTCGTTCGGTCCCGAACAGCTCCGCGGGTTCCTCGGCCGCCCCGGGAACGTGCTGATCGTCGCCGGGGAGAGGGGCTCGCCGGCCGGGTTCCTCGTGGCCTACGCGCTCGACCGGGTGGACCGCGATCGAAGGATGGTCTGCCTCTACGAGATCGGGGTCGAGGAGAGCCGGCGCCGCCGCGGCGTCGGCCGCGCCCTCGTCGAGGAACTGCTGGCCTGGTGCCGCCGCGAGCGCGTCGTGAAGGCCTGGGTCGTCGCGAGCCGTTCCAACGCGGCGGCCGTCCGGCTCTACGAGAGCGCGGGGGCGCGGCCCGAAGGCGGCGGCGACGACGTCGTGTTCGTCTTCGAGCCGGTCGCCTGAGGGCGCAGGACTCGGCGGCGCCGCGTCAGCGCGAGGGACCCTCCGGGGGGTGGCGTTTCTCGAGCCGGCCGATCGGCCCGAGGATGATGAAGCCGAAGGCGGCCCCGAGGATGGGCAGCCAGACGTGGCCGAGGCCGGCGCCCGTCCCGACCGCGGCCGTGAGCCAGATGCTCGCGGCGGTCGTCAGTCCGTGCACCTCCCCGCGGTCGCTCACCTTCAGGATCGTGCCCGCGCCGAGGAACCCCACGCCGGCGATGATGCCCTGGATCACGCGGCTGACGTCGGCGGAGGTGTCGCCGCTCGCCACGGCCGCCAGGACGAAGAACGCCGCTCCCATGCAGACGAGCATGTGGGTGCGCAGGCCCGCCGTGCTGTGGACGCGCTCGCGCTGGATGCCGATGACGGCCCCGAGGGCCGCCGCGAGCAACAGGCGGGTCCCCGCGAACATCAGGGCATGGACGTCGGGCCAGTGGAGGATGGGTTCCGGGACTCCGGGCATGGTCGGTGCTTCCGGCCTCAGTCGCCCGGACCGACCATCTTCTCGGGCTTGACCTCGCGATCGAACTCCTCGGCCGTGAGGTGGCCGAGCGAGAGCGCGGCCTCCTTGAGCGTGGAGCCGTCCTTGTGGGCCTTCTTGGCGATCTCGGCGGCCTTGTCGTACCCGAGGCGGGGCGCGAGGCCCGTCACGAGCATCAGGGAGCGGCCGACGTGCTCGCGGATGCGCTCGTGGTCCGGCTCGATGCCCCGCGCGCAGTGCTCGTTGAACGAGTCCACGGCGTCGGCCAGCAGCCGGATCGAGCGCAGGACGTTGGAGATGATGAGGGGCTTGTAGACGTTCAGCTGGAAGTTGCCGGAGGCGCCGCCGACCGTCACCGCGACGTCGTTGCCGAAGACCTGGGCGCAGACCATCGTCAGGGCCTCGGACTGGGTCGGATTGACCTTCCCCGGCATGATCGAGGAGCCCGGCTCGTTCTCCGGGATCCGGATCTCGCCGAGGCCCGAGCGCGGCCCGGAGGCGAGCCAGCGGACGTCGTTGGCGATCTTCATCAGGGCGGCGGCCAGCGTGCGGATCGCGCCGTGGGCGTTGACGAGGGCGTCGTGCGCGGCCAGGGCCTCGAACTTGTTGGGCGCCGTCACGAAGGGGAGGTTCGTGAGAGCGGCGATCTCCTTCGCGACCTTGTGGCCGAAGTCGGCCGGCGCGTTCAGGCCGGTGCCGACCGCGGTTCCGCCGAGGGCGAGCTCGTAGAGGTGGGGCAGGGCCTCGTTCAGGTGGACGAGGCTGTGATCGAGCTGCGAGACCCAGCCCGAGATCTCCTGGCCGAGCGTCATCGGCACCGCGTCCTGCAGGTGCGTCCGGCCGATCTTGACGATGCCGGAAAACTCCCGCGCCTTCCCGTCGAGCGTGTCGCGCAGGCGGCGCACGGCCGGGAGGAGGCGGTGGTGGATCTGCTCGACGGCCGCGATGTGCATCGCGGTCGGGAACGTGTCGTTGGAGGACTGGCTCTTGTTGACGTCGTCGTTCGGGTGGACCGGCTTCTTCGAGCCGAGCGTGCCGCCGAGGATCTCGATCGCCCGGTTGGAGATCACCTCGTTGGCGTTCATGTTGGTCTGGGTCCCGCTGCCGGTCTGCCAGACGACCAGCGGGAAGTGGTCGTCGAGCTTGCCGGCGATGACCTCGTCGGCCGCCTCCACGATGGCCTTCGTCTTGTCGGCGGGCAGCGCTCCGCGGTCCCGGTTGACGATCGCGGCCGCCTTCTTGAGGATGCCGAGGGCCCGGATCATCTCCCGCGGGAACCGCTCCGCGCCGATCTTGAAGTGGGCGAGGGAACGCTCGGTCTGGGCGCCCCAGTAGCGGTCGTGCGCCACCTCGACCTTCCCCATGGTGTCGGACTCGGTGCGGGTCTTCTTCGTTTCGGTCATGCGAGCGTCCTCGTCCCGGCGGCTAGCGCGGCGGGGCCGTGCTGGTGCGAACGGCCTTGAAGGGGGCCTCCCGGCCGCGGAAGCTGTAGGTTCCGGTCATCGTGTCGCCGTCCACCTCGGCCCGGAACGTCAGGACGTTCTTGGTCCTCGTGTGAAAGACGATGTGGTGATTGAGGATCGAGCCTTCGATTCCTCCCTGCTGGTTGGGTCCCTGGAAGTGGCCGGACAGCTGGGTCCGGTTCTGGTTGATCTCGACGTACTTCGTGACCCACTCGTCGTCCTCGATGTTCTTCGAGGTGATCGTCCATTTTCCGCGGACGATGTCGAACCGGACCTCGCCCTGCTCCTGCGCGGGCAGGTTCGACGCGAACAACAGAGGCAGGGCGAGAACCAGGGCCAGGCGCGTTCGGTTCATGCGGGCATTCCTCTCTCGGCGGTGAGCCGTTCCCACGTGCTATCCCGTGCCGCCCCCGCCCGCCGCTTCGCGCCGTCCGGACGTGAGCCTCGCCTTGACGAAGTCGGCGTTCATGCGGGCGATGAACTCCATGCGGATGCCCTTCGGGCACGCCGCCTCGCACTCGCCGTGGTTCGTGCACGTGCCGAAGCCCTCGGCGTCCATCTGCGCGACCATGTTGAGGACCCGGTCCCGCCGCTCCGGCTGGCCCTGCGGCAGCAGCGCGAGCTGCGAGACCTTGGCCGACACGAACAGCATCGCCGAGGCGTTGGGGCAGGCGGCCACGCAGGCGCCGCAGCCGATGCAGGCGGCCGCGTCCATCGCGAGGTCGGCGTTCTCCTTCGGAATGGGGATCGCGTTGCCGTCGGGGGCGCTCCCGGTCGGGACGGAGACGAACCCGCCCGAGGCGATGATCCGGTCGAAGGCGCCGCGGTCGACGACGAGGTCCTTGACGACGGGGAACGCTTCGGCGCGCCAGGGCTCGATCGTCAGGGTGTCGCCGTTGCGGAAGCTGCGCATGTGGAGCTGGCAGGCCGTGGTCTTCGACTTCGGGCCGTGCGGGCGGCCGTTGATGACGACGCCGCACGTGCCGCAGATCCCCTCGCGGCAGTCGTGGTCGAACGCGATCGGCTCCTCGCCCTTCTGGATCAGGCCCTCGTTGACGACGTCGAGCATCTCGAGGAACGACATTTCCTCGCTGACGTCGCCGGCCGCGTAGGTGACGAACGCGCCCGGCGATTTCGCGTCCTTCTGGCGCCAGACCTTGAGGGTGATGTTCATTTGTAGCTCCGGACGGCCAGCTCCACGTTCTCGTAGGTCAGCGGCTCGACCAGGCGGTTGGGCTTGCGGCCGTCGCCGGTGTACTCCCAGGCGGCGACGTGGCAGAAGTCCTGGTCGTTGCGCTTCGCTTCGCCGTCGGCCATCTGGTGCTCGGTGCGGAAGTGGCAGCCGCAGGACTCGTCGCGCTCGAGGGCGTCGAGGCACATGAGCTCGCCGAGCTCGAGGAAGTCGGCGACGCGGCCCGCCGTCTCGAGCGACTGGTTGAGCTCGGCGCCGGACCCGGGCACGGTCACGTTCTTCCAGAATTCTTCCCGCAGGCCCGGGATCTTGCCCATGCCGTGCTCGAGGCCCTTCTTGTCGCGGGCCATGCCGCAGTGCTCCCACATGATCTTGCCGAGCTCGCGGTGGAACGAGGTCACGGTGCGCTTGCCGCGGATCGAGAGGAGCCGCGCGGTCCGGTCGGCGACGGCCTTCTCGGCGGCCCGGACGTCGGCGTGGTCGGCCGGCACGGGCGTGAACTTCTCGCGGGCGAGGTAGTTGCCGATGGTGTACGGGATCACGAAGTAGCCGTCGGCGAGCCCCTGCATGAGCGCCGACGCGCCGAGGCGGTTGGCGCCGTGATCCGAGAAGTTGGCCTCTCCGAGCACGAAGAGCCCCGGAATGGTGCTCATGAGGTTGTAGTCCACCCAGAGTCCGCCCATCGTGTAGTGGGTGGCGGGGTAGATGCGCATCGGGACCTTGTACGGGTTCTCGTCGGTGATGCGCTCGTACATCTCGAAGAGGTTCCCGTACTTCTCCTCGATCGTCTTCTGGCCCAGCCGCCCGATCGCGTCCTGGAAGTCCAGGTAGACGCCGAGGCCCGTCGGCCCGACGCCGCGGCCCTCGTCGCAGACGCGCTTGGCGGCGCGCGACGAGATGTCGCGGGGGGCGAGGTTGCCGAAGCTCGGGTACATCCGCTCGAGGTAGTAGTCGCGCTCCGCCTCGGGGATCTCCCCGGGGGCCCGCTTGTCGCCCTTCGCCTTCGGCACCCAGATCCGCCCGTCGTTGCGGAGCGACTCGCTCATGAGCGTCAGCTTGGACTGGTACTCCCCGGTGACCGGGATGCAGGTCGGGTGGATCTGCGTGAAACAGGGGTTGGCGAACGCGGCGCCCTTCTTGTAGGCCCGCCAGATCGCGGTCGCGTTGCAGCCCTTGGCGTAGGTCGCGAGGTAGAAGACGTTGCCGTACCCGCCGGTCGCCAGGCACACGGCGTCGCCCATGTGCGTCTCGAGGGCCCCCGTGACCATGTCGCGCACGACGACGCCGCGGGCGCGGCCGTCCACGACGATCAGCTCGAGCATCTCGTGGCGCGAGTGCATCTCGACCGAACCGAGGCCGATCTGGCGCTCGAGGGCCTGGTAGGCGCCGAGCAGGAGCTGCTGGCCCGTCTGGCCCCGCGCATAGAACGTCCGGGAGACCTGGGCGCCGCCGAAGGACCGGTTGTCGAGAAGCCCCCCGTACTCGCGGGCGAACGGAACGCCCTGCGCCACGCACTGGTCGATGATGTTGACCGAGACCTGGGCGAGGCGGTAGACGTTGGCCTCGCGCGCGCGGAAGTCGCCGCCCTTGATCGTGTCGTAGAAGAGGCGGAAGACCGAGTCGCCGTCGTTGTGGTAGTTCTTCGCGGCGTTGATCCCGCCCTGGGCGGCGATCGAGTGGGCGCGTCGCGGCGAATCCTGGTAGCAGAAGCACTTCACCTTGTATCCGAGCTCGGCCATCGAGGCGGCGCCGCCCGCGCCGGCCAGTCCCGACCCGACCATGATCACGGTGTACTTGCGCTTGTTGGCCGGGTTGACCAGCTTCATCTCGAAGCGGTGCTTGTCCCACTTCTTCTCGATCGGCCCAGAGGGGATGTTGGACTTGAGCTCCACGGCTTGAGAGACCTCCTCGGGCTCCTGGCTACTTCACGATCCCCGCCAGCACGGCCAGCGGGAAGGAGATGTTTCCGATCACGACGAGGATCGCGAAGATCCAGGCGCCGACGCGGGCTGCCCGGATGTAGCGGGGGTGCGAGACGCCGAGCGTCTGGAACATGCTCCAGACGCCGTGGCGCAGGTGCAGCCCGAGCGCCAGCATCGCGAAGATGTAGAAAAGGGAAACCGGGACGACGCGGAAGCCCGCGACGAAGTTGTGGTAGACGTCGCCCTCGATGAAGCTCGGATGGACCGTCCCGATCGTGAAGTGGAGCAGGTGGTAGATCACGAAGAGCAGGATGATCACCCCGCCCCAGCGCATCGTCCGGGACGCGTACGTGGACTCCTGCCACTTCTGGAGCCGGTAGCCCTCGGGCCGCGCGCGGCGGCTCGTCAGCGTGAGGGACGTCGCGGACCAGATGTGCAGGACCACGGCCGCGAGCAGGACGGCCCGCGCGATCCAGATCCCGGTCCCGTGGAGCAGCTCGCGCAGGAAGACGCCGTAGTGGTTGAGGGCCTCGGGGCCGAGGTACACCTGCAGGTTGCCGAGCATGTGGACGAGCACGAAACCGAAGAGGATCGCGCCCGTGACGGCCATGATGACCTTGCGGCCGATCGACGAGCCGGCGAATCCCTCGGTAGCGACCATCCCGTTGCCTCCCGGCGGGCGCGACGACCCCGCCCCCCGGATTATATGCAGGCGCGGAGTCGGCGGTTTCTTTTTCGACACGCGGAATGGGGCGGCGGGGCGCCGTTGTTTTCACTTCGTATGAGGAGAGTGCTTCTTGCGGGTTTTCTGATTCTGTGCGCCGTTGCGCCGGGCCGCGCGGCGGGCGCCGACGACCCCCGCCCTCTTCCCGACACGCGCGCGTTTCTCGAGGAGGTGAGGCAGAATCTCCGCAGCGACCGTCTCCTGCTCGAGCAATACACCTTCACCGAGAAGAGGACCGAGCGGCGCCTCGACGGGAAGGGCGCGGTGAAGAAGTCTTCGGTCGAGACCTTCGAGGTCTATCCGTCCGCGGAGCCGGGAAAGATGTACCGCCGCCTGATCGCCCGCGACGGCGTCCCGCTGCCCGCCGCCGAGCTGGCCGAGGAAGACCGCAAGCAGGCCGAGCGGGCCGAGAAGTCCGAGAGGAAGCTGGCCGACGAGGACGCTGCCGCGCGCGCGAAGCGCCTGGCGAAGGAGCAGGACGATCTGCGCGAGGAGAAGGATGTCATCGACGAGCTCTTCCGGATGGACGACCTCGTGATGGAGGGCCGCGAGCTGGTGGATGGACGCTCGACGATCGTCATCGCGTTCTCCCCGCGCCCGGGCTACAAGCCGGTGACGAAGGGCGGCAAGGTCCTCCAGAAGCTCGCGGGCCGGGCCTGGCTCGACGAGGAGGACAAGCAGCTCGCCCGCATCGAGGCACACCTGCTCGAGAACCTGGGAGTGGGGCCGGCCGGCGTGGCCCGGCTCCAGAAGGGCGCCTCGTCCTACTTCTACCGGCGCAAGGTCAACGACGAGATCTGGCTGCCCGCGGAGGCCCGCTTCACGGGGGCGGCGAAGGTGCTCCTCCTCTTCGGCGCGAAGGTCGACGCCTTCTTCGAGTACGGCGATTACAAGAAATTCTCGGTCTCGACCGACTCCGCCGTCACGACCGACCAGTAGCCGGGGTCAGGTCTCTCAATGAGCGTTCCTTGCGACCTCCCAATAGCCGGGGTCAGGTCTCTCTATGAGCGTTCCTTGCGAACCCGTACTGGCGTCAGATCTTCGTTATTCGGTCTTGCCGGGAGGGGGGGGCAGACCGTCAGGTTCTCGGCGTGTCCCACGAGAACTGCCGCACCGAGGGAGCCCCCGGGGGATCCGAAAGGCGAAGACCTGACCCCTTGGGCCCCCGGGCTCGAAAGCACTCCTTTAGAGAGCTGACCCCCGGGCCGGCGTTGATCAAGAGGAAAACGCTCAATGAGAGACCTGACCCCAGGGTGACCCCGGGCTCCGGGGTCAAACGCTCCTTTAGAGACCTGACCCCCGCGCCCGGCAGCCTTCAGGCGGGAACGGGCTCGGGCCTGGAGGCGCCTCGCAGGACGCGCCGGTACTCGGAGTCCCGCTCGTAGGGCTCGCGGCCGGACTCCCGGATGATCCGCTCGAAGTCGGTCCGGGTCATCCCCGAGGCCGTCGTGGCGCCGGCCGCGTGGGTGATCGTCTCGTCCACGACGGTGCCGACCAGGTCGTCCGCGCCGAAGAAGAGGGCGACCTGCGCGAGCTTGGACCCGATCTGGATCCAGTAGGCCTTGATGTGCGGGACGTTGTCGAGGATCAGCCGCGAGGCGGCGATGACCTTGAGGTCGAGCTGGCCCGTCGAGGCCGGGAGATCGGCGAGGGGGGTGTTCTCGGGATGGAACGCGAGGGGGATGAGGCCCGGGATCCCTCCGGTCTCGTCCTGGAGGTCCCGCAGCCGCATCAGGTGGTCCACGCGCTCCTCGACGGTCTCGACGTGTCCGTAGAGCATCGTCGCGTTGGTCCGCACGCCCTGGCGGTGGCACTCGCGGGCCACCTCGAGCCAGCGCTCGCCCGAGATCTTGTTCTTGCAGATGACGTCGCGCACGCGGCGCGCGAAAATTTCGGCTCCGCCCCCGGGGCAGGAGTCCATCCCGGCCTCGTGCAGGCGCCGGATGGCTTCGGCCACCGTCATCCGCCCGATCTGCGCGATCCAGTCGAGCTCGACCATCGTCCACGCCTTCAGGTGGACGCCCGGGAACTCGCGCTTGAGCGCGGAGAGCAGCCCCGTGTAGTACTCGAACGGCCAGGTCGGGTGGAGTCCCCCGACGATGTGAAACTCGGTGACCGCCTCGCTGTAACCCTTGCCGGCCTCGGCGACGCACTCGTCGATCGCCATCTCGTAACCGCCGGGCTCGTTGACCTTCTTGGCCCATGCGCAGAGGGCGCAGTCCACCCAGCAGAGGTTCGTCGGGTTGAGGTAGCGGTTGACGTTGTAGAAGGCGAGGTTGCCGTGGCGGGCCTCGCGGGCGTGGTTGGCGAGGCGCCCGAGCCCGAGGAAATCGCGGGTCGCGAAGAGCGCCACGCCGTCCTCGAAGGAGAGGCGCCGGCCGCCGAAGACCTTTCCGGCGATCGGCTCGAGGTCCGACCCCCGGAAGGTCGAGAGCAGGTCCGTCACGGGATCGCGGGCTTGGTCACCGGCTGGAAGGGGTCCTGCGAGACCGGCGCCACGTCGTCCACGAAGGGCGTGAGGTAGCGGTAGCAGTCCCAGCAGTACTTCTCTTCGGCCTTGAACTCGAAGTCCACGACGCGGCCGACCGCGGGGAAATCCACGATCTCCCGCCCGCAGCGGTGGCACATGTCCTTCTGTCCCTTGATGAGGCGCCAAACCGGTCCCATGAGGCCGGAATCGTATCAGCTTCGCGCCCCCGCGGCCTCGGCGTCGCGGCCGCTTCCGAGGCGCCAGCCGAGGAGAGCCGCCGCGGCCAGGACCGCGAGGCCGGCTCCGACCAGGAACGCCGCGCGGGGCCCGTAGGCCTTCCAGAGGACGCCGAACAGGAGCGAAGCCGGCAGCGCGGCCAGGCCCACGCTCGCGTGGAAGGCGCCGAAGGCGCGGCCCCGGAACGCCGCCGGCACGAGGTCGGCGACGAGCGCTCGCTCGGCTCCCTCGGTGAGGGCGTAGAAGAAGGCATAGAACGCGAAGAGTCCCCAGACCTGGAGGGGCCTCGCGGCGTAGGCAAAGCCGACGTACGCCACCGCGTACACGGTCCAGCCCGCGAGGATCGTCCGCACCCGGCCGAGCCGGTCGGCGAGCGCGCCTCCCGGCACGCCCCCCGCGGCCTTGACCCCGTTGAAGAGGGCCCAGAGCAGGGGGATCTGCCACACCGGGATCCCCGTGTCGCTCGCCTTGAGCAGGAGGAAGGCGTCGGTCGAGCTCGCGAGCGTGAAGAGGACGAAGATGCCGATGACCGTCCAGAACGCCCGGGGCAGGCGGCCCTCGGGGACGGCGCGCCCCGGCGCCGCGGCGGGCGGGCGTTTCGGCGTCTCGCGCACGCGCGCGACGAGCACGAACACGGCGAGGACGCCCGGGATCGCGGCGAGCAGGAAGACGGAGCGCTCGTCCTCGAAGACGAACTTGAGGAGAAAGGCCGCCAGCAGCGGCCCCGCCACGGCGCCGGCGTTGTCCATCGCGCGCTGCAGCCCGTAGGCCCGGCCTCGCTGCTCGGGCGGGACCATGTCGGCGAGCAGCGCGTCCCGCGGCGACGTGCGGATGCCCTTGCCGACGCGGTCGGCGAAGCGGATCGCGAGGACCTGAGCCCAGCTCCCCGCCAGACCGATGAGCGGGCGGGCGAGAGCGGCGATCGAGTATCCGGCCGCGACGATCGGCTTTCGCCGGCGGACCCGGTCCGACCACCAGCCCGACGCCCACTTCATGAGGGACGCAGTGGCTTCCGCGATGCCCTCGATGAGCCCGAGGGCCGCGGGGCCGGCGTGGAGCGTGCGCGTCAGGAAGTCGGGGAGGAGCGGGTAGATCATGTCGGAGGCGACGTCCGACAGGAACGAGACCCAGCCGAGGGCGACGACACCCGGGTCCATCGGCTGCGCTTGCTTGTTTGCCATATTTAATTAGGCATTTTAATGATAATTCCTAATTTTATTAGGCAGCGTTTCGCGCCCCCGCTCATCATAATCGCAGCGTGCGGCTCCACTCCTCCGATTCCTTCATTCTCGGCACCTACGCCCTCAAGGAAACCGATCGCATCGTCTCGTTCCTGACGCGCGACGCCGGCAAGAAGCGCGGCGTCGCCCGCGGCGCCCGCCGCCCGAAGAGCGGCTTTTCGGGGGCGCTCGAGCCGATGACCGAGGCGCGCGTCGTCTACTACGAGAAGGAGGGGCGCGAGCTCGTCTCGATCAACGCGGCCGATCCGATTCGCCCGTCCTTCGCGCTCTCGAAGGACCTCGAGAAGGCCCTCCTGCTCTCGACCCTCGCCGAGAGCCTCGAGACCTTCGTGTCGGAGTCGGACCCGGCCGAGCCCTTCTACCGCCTCGCGCGCCACGCGATGGACGCCCTCTTCGCGGGAGCCCCCGCGGCGCTCGTGGCGGCCTACTTCGACGTCTGGATCCTGAAGCTCTCCGGCCTCTTCCCGGCTCCGCGGGAGTGCGCCGGGTGCGGACGCGCGCTCGAGACCTCGGGGCCCCTGCTCTTCGACGAGAGGCGCCCCGGCTTCGTCGGCCCCGAATGCCGCCAGGGCGAGACCCTGCGCCTGACCCCCGACGCCCACCGCACCCTGTCGAGCTTTCTCTCGGGCCCCCTCGATCCCGCCGCGCGGCCTCCGGGCCTGCCCGAGATCGCCCGCGTCGCCCGCCTGGCGCGACGGCACTTCCTGGGGCACGAGCTCAAGTCGCAGCGGGTGCTGGCCGAGGTGCTGGGGTAGCCCTGCGGTAAACTCCGCCCCGTGTTCACCCTGCAGGGGCTGATCCGGGAGCTGACCGCGTTCTGGGAGGGGGAGGGGTGCCTGATCGAGCAGCCCTACGACCTCCCGGTGGGCGCGGGGACCATGCACCCGGCGACCTTTCTGCGGGTCCTCGGGCCCGATCCGTGGCGCTGCGCGTACGTCCAGCCGTCCCGGCGCCCGGCCGACGGGCGGTACGGCGAGAACCCCATGCGCCTCCTGCGCCACATGCAGCTCCAGGTCGTCCTGAAGCCGTCGCCTGACGACGTCCAGGAGATGTACCTGCGCAGCCTCGAGCGGCTCGGGCTCGTCCTCGCCGAGCACGACGTGCGCTTCGAGGAGGACAACTGGGAGTCGCCGACGCTCGGCGCCTGGGGCGTGGGGTGGCAGGTCGTCATGGACGGCATGGAGATCACGCAGTTCACCTACTTCCAGCAGGCCGGCGGCATCGACCTCGCGCCCGTGACGGCGGAGATCACTTACGGGCTCGAGCGGATCGCGATGTTCCTCGCCAAGGCGAACTCCGTCTTCGACGTGATGTGGAACGACACGCTCTCGTACGGCCAGGTTCGCAGGCGCGACGAGGTCGAGCTCTCGAAGTACGACTTCGAGGTCGCCGACGTGGACCTCGCCACGATGATGCTCGACCGCCACGAGAAGGAGGCGAAGCGCTGCCTCGAGGCCGGGCTCGTGCTGCCCGCGTACGAGGCGACGCTCGTCTGCTCGCACCAGTTCAACATCCTCGACGCGCGCGGCGCGGTCTCCGCGACCGACCGCGTCGGCATCGTCCGGCGGATCCGCGACCTCGCCTGCGCGTGCGCGCGGGCCGCCGTCTCAGGGAAGGAAGGATCGGGGTTCCCGCTCTCGGAGCCGGAACCGGCGGCGGTTTGAGGGTTTCCACGGCGTGCGGCCGGCCGGGGCGGGCCCGGCGGCGGAACGATTCCGAGTGAACGTCGAAGACTTCGTATTCGAGATCCGGACGGAGGAGATCCCGGCGCCGGCGCTGCTGCCGGCGCGCCTGGAGCTTGCCCGCCGCCTGACGGAGGCGCTGGCCGAGCAGGGGCTCGCGCCCGCGGCCGCCGAGTCTTACGCGACGCCCCGGCGCCTGGCCGTCGTCCTGCGCGGGTTGCCGGAGCGGCAGCTCGACCGGGCGTCGGAGGTCCTGGGGCCGCCGGCCGCCAACGCCTTCGGCGCCGACGGAAAGCCGACGAAGGCCGCCGAGGGATTCGCGAAGGCGCAGAAGGTGGACGTCGCGGACCTCGTGGTCGTGGACTCGCCGCGGGGCAGGACGGTGGCCGCGCGGCGCTCGATCCCGGGACGCGCCGCCTCCGAGGTGCTGGCCGATCTCGTCCCGCTCGTCGTCGCGGGCCTGACGTTTCCGAAGACCATGCGCTGGGGCTCCGGCGAGCGCGCGTTCGTCCGCCCGGTGCGCGGCGTCCTCGCCGTCCTCGGCGGACGGGTCGTCCCGTTCGAGCTCTTCGGCGTGGCGGCGGGCGACCGCACGGTCGGCCACCGGATTCTCTCGGAGGGGGACATCCGCGTGACGGGGCCCGACGACTACCTCGCGGGCCTGCGCCGGGCCTTCGTCGAGCCGGACGCAGAGGCGCGCCGCGTCCTGATCCTCGAAAAGGCGCGCAAGCTCGCGGCGGAAGTCGGAGGCCAGATCGAAGCGCACGCGGACCTCGCCAACACGCTCTCCGATCTCGTCGAGTGGCCGGGCCTCGTGCGCGGCGCGTTCGCGGCCGAGTTCCTCGAGCTGCCCGAGGAGATCGCGGTCACGGCCATGCGGACGCACCAGAAGTACGTGCCCGTCCGGGGCCCCTCGGGACTGCTGCCGCACTTTCTCGCCGTCATGGACAACGCCGAGGACCGCAAGGGATTCGTCGCGAAGGGCAGCGAGTGGGTCCTGAACGCGCGCCTGGCCGACGCGCGGTTCTTCTTCGAGGCCGACGTGCAGGAGCGCCTCGAGGCCCGGGTCGCCGCCCTGTCTCGCCTGACGTTCCAGGACCGCCTGGGCGACTATCGGAAAAAAACGGAGCGCGTCGAGGAGATCGCCGCCGAGATCGCCCGCCTGACGGGCCGGGCGGACCTCGTCGAGACGGTGCGCACCGCCGCGCGGCTGTCCAAGGCGGACCTGACGACCCTCGTCGTCAAGGAGTTCACGGACCTCCAGGGGGTCATGGGCGGCATCTACGCGCGGCGCGAGCGTTACCCGGACGCCGTGTGGAAGGCGATCTACGACCAGTACCGGCCCGCCTCCGGGTCGGACGATCCGCCCCGCGAGGCCTCGGGCGCGATCCTCTCGCTGGCCGACCGCTTCGACTCGCTCTGCGCGCTCTTCCGCATCGGCCTGGTGCCGACCGGCTCGAAGGACCCGTACGGCCTGCGCCGCGCGGCGCTCGGCGTCGTGGCGATCGCGATCGCGCGCAACTGGCGCACGGACTGGCGGCCGGTCGCGCGCAAGGCGCTCTCGCTCCTGCCGCCGGACCTCAAGGGCCCCGGCCCGGACGAGACCGTCGAGGAGCTCGGCCGCTTTTTCGCCGAGCGGCTGCGCAGCCTCCTCGAGCGGCGGGGCTACGCCTACGACGAGATCTCGGCGGTGCTCAACGTGGGCGTGTGGGACTTCGCCGACGCGGCCGACCGGGCCCGGGCCCTGTCCGAGGCGCGCCGGCACATGGATTTCCGCGCGCTCATTCTCGCCTTCAAGCGCATCCGCAACATCGTCGGGACCGCGGACCACGGCGCGCCCTCCCCGGATCTCTACCGGGAGGACGCGGAGCGCGGGCTCGCGGCCGATTTCCTGCAGGCCCGGCAGGCCATCGCGGCCTTCGCCGCGGAGCGGCACTACCGCGAGGCGATGGAGACGATCGCCTCGATCGCGCCCTCCCTCGACCGCTTCTTCGTCGACGTCCTGGTGAACTGCCCCGAGGAGGACCTGCGTCGCAACCGTCTGGCGCTGCTCGCGTCGATCCAGAAGGAGTTCTCGAGCCTCGCCGACTTTTCCGAAATCGTGGTGGAAAAATGAAGCGCATCTTCTCGTTCGGCAACGGGATCGCCGAAGGGGCCGGCCTCGGCAAGGAGACGCTCGGCGGCAAGGGCGCGGGCCTCGCGGAGATGACGGCCCTCGGCATCCCGGTCCCGCCGGGATTCACGATCGAGACGTCGGTGTGCGCGGACGCGTCCCGGGGCGCCTCGCTCGACGGCATCCGCTCGGAGGTCGAATCGGCGCTGCTCAAGCTCGAGCACGACGCGGACAAGCGCCTCGGCGATCCGGACAACCCGCTGCTCGTGTCGGTGCGGTCGGGCGCAAGGTCGTCGATGCCCGGCATGATGGACACGATCCTGAACCTCGGGCTGACCTCGCGGACCGTCAAGGGCCTCGCGGCGCTCTCGGGCGAACGGTTCGCGCTCGACTGCCGGAGGCGCTTCCTCGAGATGTACGGCGACGTCGTCCTGCGCGTGCCGCGCCACGAGTTCGAGAAGGCGATGCAGGAGGTCAAGAAGCTCCGCGGCGCGAAGACCGACATGGACCTGACCGCCGCCGACCTCGCCGAGATCGTGCGCCGCGACGAGCTGATCGTCCGCCAGCGGACCGGCCACGACTTTCCCGACGACCCGCGCGAGCAGCTCTGGGGCGCGATCGCGGCGGTGTTCCGGTCCTGGGACAACGAGCGCGCGAAGACCTACCGCAAGCTCCATCACATCCCCGACGACTGGGGCACCGCGGTCAACGTCCAGGCCATGGTGTTCGGAAACCGCGGCGAAACGTCCGCGACCGGCGTCGCCTTCACCCGCGACCCGGCCAGCGGCGAGCGGAAGTTCTACGGCGAGTTCCTGCCCAATGCCCAGGGCGAGGACGTCGTCGCCGGCATCCGGACGCCACGGCCGCTCAACGCGGACGGCTCGGGACTCTCGCTCGAGGAAACGATGCCGAAGGCGTACGCGGAGCTCCAGCTCGTCCGCGAGCGCCTCGAGCAGCGCTTCCGCGACATGCAGGACCTCGAGTTCACGATCGAGGAGGGCAAGCTCTTTCTCCTCCAGACGCGCAACGGCAAGCGCACGGGCTTCGCCGCGGTGCGCATCGCGACGGACATGGTGGACGAGAAGCTCATCGACGCCGAAGAGGCGGTCGCCCGCGTCGAGCCGGAGCAGCTCGTCCAGCTGCTGGCGCCGATCTTTCCGGCGAAGGAGAAGGCCGCCGCCGTCAAGGGAGGGCGCCTGCTCGGCCGGGGCCTGCCGGCGGGGCCCGGAGCGGCGTGCGGCAAGATCGCGCTCACGGCCGAGCACGCCGTCGCGATGGCCGCCCGGGGCGAGAGCGCCATCCTGGTGCGCGAGGAGACGAGCCCGGAGGACATCGCGGGAATGCACGCCGCCCAGGGAATCCTGACCACCCGCGGCGGCATGACGTCCCACGCGGCCGTCGTCGCGCGCGGCATGGGCAAGACCTGCATCGTCGGCGCCGGCGAGATCTCGGTGGACCTGGCGCACGGGGAGATCCGCGCCGGCGGGCTCAAGGCGTCGGAAGGGGACTGGATCTCGATCGACGGGACCGCCGGAGAGGTTCTCCTCGGCCAGCTCCCGACACAGCCCTCCGAGGTCCTCCAGGTGGTCGTCGAGGGGACCATGAAGCCCGAGCAGTCGGCCGTGTACCGCGCCTTCACCCGGATCCTCGAGTGGGCCGACGCGCGCCGCCGCCTCGGGGTGCGCGCCAACGCGGACACGCCCACCGACGCGCGGGTCGCCCGGCTCTTCGGCGCCGAGGGAATCGGCCTGTGCCGGACGGAACACATGTTCTTCGAGGCCAGGCGGATCGTGGCCGTCCGCGAGATGATCCTCGCCGAGACGCTCGACCAGCGGCGCGCGGCGCTCGCGAAGATCCTGCCGATGCAGCGCGAGGACTTCCTCGGCATCTTTCGCGAGATGGGGGAGCGCCCCGTCACGGTCCGGCTCCTCGACCCGCCCCTGCACGAGTTCCTTCCGCACGACGACGACACGATGGAAAAGACGGCGGCCGACCTCGGCGTGCCCCTCGAGAAGGTCCGCGAACGGACGCGCGCCCTGAAGGAGGCCAACCCGATGCTCGGCCACCGCGGGTGCCGGCTCGGGATCACGAATCCCGAGATCTACGAGATGCAGGTCCGCGCCATCTTCGAGGCGGCGGCCGCGGCGATCCGGGAGGGGCTGCACCCCAACCCGGAGATCATGATCCCCCTCGTGGGCGCGCGCGGCGAGTTCGAGCGGCTGCGCCTCCTCGTGGACGATGCGGCGACCAAGGTCACCGCGGAGACCGGCCAGAAGGTGTCCTACAAGGTCGGGACCATGATCGAGGTCCCGCGCGCGGCGCTGCGGGCCGACCGCATCGCCATCAACTGCGACTTCTTCTCCTTCGGCACGAACGACCTGACGCAGATGACGTACGGCTACTCCCGCGACGACATGGGGACGTTCCTGCCCGTGTACATCGCAGAGGGCATCCTTCCCGAGGATCCGTTCGCCAGCCTCGATCAGTTCGGCGTGGGCGAGCTCGTTTCGACCGGAACGCGGCGCGGCCGCGGGGTCAAGCCGAAGCTCAAGGTCGGCGTCTGCGGCGAGCACGGCGGCGATCCGCGCTCGATCGAGTTCTTCAACAAGGTCGGCCTCGACTACGTGTCGTGCTCGCCCTTCCGGGTGCCCATCGCCCGGCTCGCCGCGGCGCGCGCCGCGCTGGCCGAGAAGAACGTGGGCACCTCGTCCACCGCATAGGGGAGGCACCTTGCTGACGACGCTCGCCATGGCCGTCCTGTTCGCCGTGTCCCCCCCGGAGCCTCCGGCGGACCTCGTGCTCCTGTCCGCGAAGATCTGGACCGGCGACCCGAAGAACCCGGAGGCGGAGGCCCTGGCCGTCCGCGACGGGCGAATCGTCGCCGTCGGGATGGACGAGGCCGTCCGAAGGCTCAAGGGCCCGAAGACGATCGTCCTCGACGGCAAGTGGCGCCGCGTCGTGCCCGGATTCATCGACTGCCACACCCACATGTCCATGGGCGGCTTCGACCTGCTGGCCGTGGATCTGCGCCAGACGAAGGACGGCGCGGATTTCACGCGGATGGTCGCCGCGTACGCGAAGACGCGCCCGGCGGGAGAGTGGCTGACGGACGGCGCCTGGGACCAGATGCAGTGGACCCCGCCCGTGCTGCCGACGAAGGCCCTGCTCGACCCGGCCACCGGCGACCACCCGACGTGCTTTTCCCGCCAGGACGGCCACATGATGGTGTGCAACAGCCTCGCCTTGAAGATCGCCGGCGTCACGGCGGCGACGCCCGATCCCCCGGGCGGCGTGATCGTGCGGGACGCGAAGGGGGAGCCGACCGGCATTCTGAAGGACGGGGCGATGGACCTCGTCTGGAAGTTCCGCCCCGCGCGGACGCAGTCCGAGATGGTCGGGGCGATGCGGGCGGCGATGCGGAACGCGGCCGAGTTCGGCGTCACCTCCGTCCAGGATCTGCCCGGCGACGCGGGCGACGTGCCTGCGTGGATGGCGCTCCGGGACGCCGGAGCCCTGACCGTCCGGGTCAACTACCGGCCTTCCCTCCTCCACTGGGAGCAGGCGAAGGACCTCCAGTCCTCGATGAAGAACGACGACTGGCTGCGGATCGGGGGCGTGAAGGGATACATGGACGGGTCCCTCGGATCGGGCACGGCCGTCATGTTCGAGGCCTTCAGCGACGAGCCCGGCAACAAGGGCGTCTACGCGACCGAGGCGATTCCGCTCTCGGCGATCGAGGGCCGCATCGCCGGGGCCGACAGGGCGGGTCTCCAGGTCGAGGTCCACGCGATCGGCGACCGCGCCAACTCGGAGATCCTCGACATCTACGGCCGCGTCGAGAAGCAGAACGGGCCGCGCGACCGGCGATTCCGGATCGAGCACGCCCAGCACCTGCGCGCCGCGGACATCCCGCGCTTCGCCGAGCTCGGCGTGATCGCCTCCATGCAGCCGTACCACGCCGTGGACGACGGGCGCTGGGCGGACAAGCGGCTGGGCCCCGAGCGCGCCCGGGGGACGTACGCGTTCCGCTCGCTCCTCGACGCGAAGGCCACGCTCGCCTTCGGGTCGGACTGGGACGTCGCGCCGATCTCGCCTCTCCTCGGGATCGCGGCCGCCGTCACGCGGCGCACGATCGACGGCAGGAACCCCGGCGGCTGGGTCCCGAGCCAGAAGATCTCGGTCGAGGAAGCCCTGCGCGCCTACACGGTTTCGGCGGCCTATGCCGCCTTCGAGGAGAAGGACAAGGGCTCGCTCGAGGCCGGCAAGCTCGGCGACTTCGTCGTCCTGTCCGCGGACCCCTTCCGCGCGAAGCCCGAGGACCTCGAGAAGATCCAGGTGGACGCGACGGTCGTCGGCGGCAGGACGGTCTTCTCCCGCTGAGGCGCCCCCCGCCGCCGCGTCAGAACGAAACCGGGAGCTTCACACGGATCCCGTCGCGCGCGAGCGCGAGCGCCGTCTTGTACGCCGGCGAGTCCCTCGAGTCGGTCAGGAGGGTGAACATCAGGTAGCCGCCCTTCCAGGACCGCAGTCCCGTCGTCGAGATGAGGCGCTCGCCGGGCGGGATGTGCTTCGGGTCGAGCTTCGCGTCGGTGAAGGACGTGAGGACGCCGAGACCTCCGGGGGCGTCGAAGGGCGTGAGCGTGATCGTCTTCTCGACCGATCCGTCCACGTACGTGGCGAAGACGTGACGCGCCAGGTCCTCGAGGCCCTTCCGGGTCGCCAGGTTTCCCTCCGGGTCCGGCAGGAACGAGACGCTGAGGTCGACCTCGCCTTTCGGGTCTCCGACGGCCACCGTCTGGATGCCGGTGGCCGGATCGGTTTTCTCCTGGAAGGTCCAGCCGTCGGGCAGCGGGACAGAGACGGACTGACCGCCGAAGATCGCAACGATCCTCTGTTCGCTGGCCTGGAGTCTCGCTCGCGACGCAACCAGGACAAACAGGACCGCGAGCAGGTTCGATCGGGTCGATCTCGAGATCATCGATTCGTCCTTTCTTCGTTCGGCGCAGGACCGTTGCGGGGTTGCTCGGCATGGTGAGGCCGTCTGCCGGGTCGGTTCGCGCAGAGAGTCATCGGCCGCCACACGGCTCAGGGCCTGGAGGGTTCGTGCATCGGAGGGGCGCGACGGGTGTCGCGACGGCTCCGCGCACAAACGGCCGCCGCGACCGTTATTGAGGTGATCGCTTGTACGGCGAGCGGCAGCAGGGTATTGACGCGGCGTTCTTGGGAGAGGCCGACAGGAACGGTGATCATCTGCCAAGCATCCACGATGACCAGCACTCCTGCCAATAAACTACCCACAAGGCAGGCCTTTTCTCGGACGAGGACAACGCCCGAAATGACCCAGGCCGAGCCCGCCAGGGCAGCCATTACCGTTGCGAACGCCACCAGCTGAGGTCCTCGCCACGTTACCCATTGGAGGACTTGGGCGTGGACGAGCCCTACGACGAGGTAACTTCCCAAGGCCGCCGGGATCATCGCCCACCAGCGCCAGTTCATCGCGTCCTCCCTTCAGTCGGCCGGTTTCTCGTGTAGCCGCTCCCAGCAGCTGGATCCCTCGGAACAGGCCGCTTCCGCAAGGGCCTTCGTGCCGAATACCCTGCCAAAGGCATCCCGTGCGGAGGCCACCGCGGCCTCCTTTTCCAGATAGGAGATTTCGCTTTCGGTCCCCGTATGCGATGCGAAGTTCATGAGGAACCACGTTTGGGTGCCTTCATGGGCGGGCGATGTGAGATCCGTAAGGGGGTGGAGAGCGGTGCCGAATGCGTTGAGAGCTGCCGGATCGAGTCCTTCGGCTCCATTGCGCGTAGCGATCGCCTGGAGTCCCTTGGCGGTGTTCTCGTTCTGAGTGATGAAGAGCGACGTTTTTGCCTGAGCCTGCTCTTTCGTCTCGTAGGGAGCCTTCATTCCGTGTTCGAACGAATTGCGCATGGCCTGTCCGAAGTTGATCGTGCTCGAGCCGACATGCGTCGCGAGGATTGCGTCGACCTTTCTGCTTGCCGTGATCATGATTGCGCGCTGCTCGAATGTGAGGCCTGGAAAAGCGGTGTTGATGATGTCTGAATGGATCTCGGGCGACCAGAGCCCGGTTCGATCCAGAGTCTTTTCCGGGTTGTTTCGCGCGAACGTGTAGCGGTTCCATGTTTGCGGCTTGCGGGTCTCTCCGCCTACACTGTCCGTGCTCAGGAACCGCCCGAGGCCGTAGTGCTGCGTCCGCGCGTGGTCGAAGTGCTGCGCGACGCCGTCGTTGCGCTCCATCTGCTGGAACGTGAGGTGCTGGGCCGGGGCGATCGGGTTGGTGTCCTCGCCGTACGGCCAGTACTTGTGGGTCTCGGTCACGTTTCCGGCCGCGTCCCAGAGGGCGCGCACGCTGCCGAGATGGTCGGAGACGTCGAAGTTCCAGGTTCCCGAGCCGTTGGACGCGACGAGCAGGTTGCCGAGGAAGACGTTGTCGCGGTTGACGGAGAGCGTGGCCGAGCCGGAGCCCGACGCGGCGGCCGCGGTCATCTCGGTGACGACCCGGTTCTGCTCATCGCGCAAAGTGTAGATCGATCCGCGGGGAACGGGGTGGTAGACGGAGCTCCAGGCGGCCCCGCCCGCGACGGCCGGCGCCTTGGACATCCAGACGAGGATCTGCCATTGGGTCACGGGGTTGCCGGGGCAGAAGGCCCCTCCGCCGCATCCGGCGGTCACGTTGTCGCGCGAAAGCTGCTCGATGTACGGGGCGAACGGGACCCAGGCCGAGTTGCCGGAGCAGGGCACGTCCGTGAACAATCCCGTGCAGGCCGGGGCCGGGGCGCCGTCGGCCCGGTACCCCTTCACGAGAAAGGCGGCCATCTGGGCCCTGTTGAGGGCGTCGTTGGGACAGAAGGCCCCGGAGCCGCATCCTCCCGCGGTGCCGTGGTCGAAGAGGGTCTGGATCCACCGGGCGTCCGCGTCGCCGCAGGGGACGTCGCCGAAGGTGCCGAGGCACGGGTCCGGGGCGGCCGACCACCCGGTCTTGCCGGCGGCCTTGTTGGCTTCGCCGACCAGGCGCGCCATCTCGCGGCGGGCCACCGAGGCGCTCCCCGGGAACCGGGCGAGCCGTTCCCCCGCGCCGTTGTGGAGGAACACCCAGTCGGACGAGGCGTTCTGGTTGCGGGTGAGCCGGTCGAGCGCGTCCCAGGACATCGTGTCGGCGTTGTGGGTGATCACGTTGCCGCGACCGTCGTAGGACACGGCCGTCGTGGAGCCGCCGACCTTGAGGTGGTTGTTGTTGGCCGGGTCCATCAGGAACGACAGGCCGCCGTTCGACAGGAGATTGCCCCACCGGTCGTACGTGAACGCCTTCGAGGCCGAACCGTAGGTCGCCGACAGGATTCTCGAGCGATCGTCGTACGTGAACGAGCCGCCGTTCACGGGGTTGCCCTCGAAGAGGACGTTCCCGGCGCCGTCGTAGGAATAGGTCCCGGTGTCGAAGAGAGCCGTCCCGCCCTTCTTCGACAGGATCTGCGCCGGACGGGGCAGCGCCGTCGGGTCCTGCGTGATCGTCGTGACGACGGGGGTCGGGCTCGTCGCGGACGTCCAGGACGAGAGGCCGCCGGCCGGGTTGTACGCGGCCGCCGTCACGAGGCTGGTCGCGTTGCCCGAGACGGACGTCGGGAGGCCGTTCGTGTACGCGGTGACGACGGGGAAAGTCCCCGAAATCCGGGGATGGTTGTGCGTTCCGGCCAGGCCGAGGCTGTCGTAGGTCCAGCTCTGGGCCGTCGTCGCGTTGAGGTCTCCGTTGCCCACGCCCGTCGCGAGCCGGGAGAGCCTTCCGCCGCCGTCGCCATAGGTGAACTGCTCGTCCACGATCGGCCCGATCGTCGGGATCCAGTTGTAGCCGTAGCGCCGCGTGAGCTTGCCGCCCGGGTAGGAGCCTCCGGCGAAGCCGGGGCTTCCGTCCACGCAGGCCGCCGCCCCGTCGTAGCAGTTGACGAGGTACCGGGTGCCCGGAGGGGCATCCTGTTCGACGAGCCTTCCGGCGAAGTCGAAGGTCCGGGCGATCACGAGCCCGTCCGGCTGCTTTTCGCGGAGGACGTTGCCGAGGCTGCCGATCGCGTCGTAGAAGACCGTCCCTTTTTCGGGCGTCGTTTCCTTCCGAAGAAACCCCTCGTCGTCGTAGACGAACGTGCGGCTCTGCGCGCCCTGGCTCACCGCGAGGAGCCTGCCGTTGACGTCGTACGTGTGGGACGTCACGTCGCCGGACGGCTCGGTGACGCTCGTGATCCGCCCGAAGGCGTCCCTCCGGGTCGTCGTCGTCGCGTTGATCCCGCCGGAGCCGCACGTCGGCGCCGCCAGGTTCGCGAATCGGGCGTTGAGGCAGTACGTGAGGGCGGCCTCCTTCGTGTCGCTGTACGGGTTCCCCGCTCCATCGGCGCGGTCGACCGTGACGAGGCTCGACATCTTCGCTCCGACGACCTGCTGGGGCCGTCCGAACGGGTCGTAGCACAGGCGGAAGGTGCCGGGCGCGGCGGACGGACGGGCCCGGCCCGCCAGAGTCCCCCCGCTGAACGCGCAGCTCGCCGGAAGGTCGAGCGCGAGCGCCTCGGGGGTCGCGTCGGGCACCCATTCCGAGGTGAAGTACGCGTTGCCCGGGCCGTCGAAGAGCGTGAATCGCTTCACGACGGCCGAGGAGGGCTGCAGCCGCTTCTCCCGCGCGAGGCGGGCGAGGCCGTCGTACTCGAAGTGCTGCCACGTCGCGACGCTTCCGTTCGATGCGGCGACGGGGCACGCCTGTCTGGCCGGGGCCCGGTAGGCCGTCGTGGCGCCGGGGCCCTCGTAGCACACGAACGTGGCCAGCTCCGAGGCCGAGGGCGGCACGATCCGGTGCGGCCTCCCCAGGGCGTCGTACTGGTAGGAGGTCGCCAGGCCGGCGGTGTCCTTCGAGCTCGTGATCCAGCCCGTCGTCGCGTCGCGGGCGTAGTCGCGGAACCGGAACGTCGGGGCGCCCGCCGTCCCGTTGATCCATCGCGCCGACAGCAGCTCCCCGTGCTGCCACGTGTAGTCCTTGGCGAAGGCGTCGCCGTTGTTGGGGAACGGGTCGGGAAACGTCGGATACCGGGTCGAGCAGGGGTTCGAGGGCGCCGGTCCGTAGTTCGGGTAGGTCGCGGTGAACTCCCTGTCGACGTTGCCCGCGCCGTCGTCGTAGCGGCAGTTCAGGAAGACGATCGTCGTGAAGGCGTTGCCGGGCGAACCGTAGGTTCCGGGGTCGTGGACGAAGGTGCCCTTGAGGAACCCGTACTTGTTCGGGGTCGAAGTGTCGAACTCGAAGTACTCGTCCTTCGTCGAGGAGCCCGTCGTCGTCGTCCGGCGGTCGAGCAGGTTCGGAAGGACCGGCTGGCCCGGAGGTGGCCCCGAGGCCCAGTTCAGGGGCGCCCAGTCCGTGGTGATCGTCCTGCCGTCGCCTCCGAGGGTTCCCGTGTGCGTCTCGACGCCGTAGTGGCGGCCGTTGGAGTCCCAGGTGTCGGCGCCGCTGTTGGTGTACGCGACCTGGTGGTAGGGGCAGGATCCGCAGTTGCTCGCGCCATAGATCGTCTTTTCGCTCTGAAGGCGCCGGTTCGTGCCCGGAAGGCCGGATCCCGGCGCGTCGAACTCGTACGCCTTCTGGACCACGCGGACGGCCTTGCTGCCGCAGAATCCGGAGTCAGCGGGGCCGCCGCAGGGAGGATCCTGCAGGGGGGCCGCGGTCGGATCGGTCTCGAAGACGCGCTCCTCGATCTCGGCCCCGACGACGTCGCCGGGGACGCTGCCGATCTCGATGCCCGAGCCGCCGGTTCCCCGCGTGCTGCGAAAGAGCACCGCCCGGGCCCGGCTGCGGCCGGCGTCGCCGTTCCGGTCCGTCCCCGGGAAGATCGCGACCGTCAGGGTCTGCGAATCCTGGGGCGACGACGCGTCGCCGGATTCTCCGAACGGGAAGGCGAACTGCCGGTAGACGGTGTCGTTCTGCGCGGCGCCGACGATCTCCCGGCGCCGCACGACGCCCGTCTGCGTGTCGATCCAGCGGGCGGAGTTCTCCTGGGTGCACCCGCCCGGGATCTCGGGCGGCGGCTCTTCCGCGATCGAGAGGGGGCACGCCTGCGACTGGATCACGACGTTGTCGGGATCGTCCGCGGGCGGCGTCATGCCCGGGCAGCCCGGCTCGAGCTTGCCTCCGCGGCCGTGGAAGATCGTGTAGGTGTTGTAGCAGTACTGGATCGCGCCTCCCGTCGGCAACGCGATCCGATCGAGAAGGACCTGCGCGAACTGCGGGGACGAGGAGAACTGGTAGGACGGAGAGGATCCCGAATCGTCGGCCGGAAGGCTCAGGCTCTTCAGGCGCAGGACGTTCGCCAGGACGGTCATCGGGTTGCCGCCGGCGTCCTGGCCGCAGCCGTGGCTGAGCGGCGCCGCCGCGGTCTCGTACCCGAGCGTCCACGTCTTCGTCGCCGCGGCCCCGTCGACGAGCTCCGGAAAGGCGACGGACGTGATCATGCCGGACACGCCGAGGACCGAGCCCGTGTTGAAGTGGATCCGGCTTCCCGAGGGAAGCGTGACGTCCTTCGGAATCCAGGTCCCCGTCCCCGCGGGCGCGCGCATCTGCATGATCGCCGTCGTGTGCGCCGGGCAGGGAAAGACCGGCGCCCCGTACGTCCAGAGGGGCGTGGCCACCTCCGCGGCCGTGTAGTAGCTGACCGAGTACGCGTTGCCGTACGGGTCGGTGACCGACGTCAGGTACCAGCCGTCCCGGCCGCGTCCGAAATCGTGGGTGTAACCTTCGGGCAGGCCGACGTCGTCGTAGCCGCTCACGCGGGAGCCGAAGACGTAGTGGTTCCCGTCTCCGTCCCACATCTCGTAGGGGCCGGTCCCGGTGTAATAGAGCTGCGACGCGTCGCTCGCCTTCGGGCCGCTGCCGAACATGTGCTGGCTCCCGTCGGCCGCGAAGTAGCACACGCCGACGACCGCGCCGTGCTTGCACGCCTTCATCGCGCCGAGCGTGAGCTCCCATCCCGATCCGAGCGAGGGGTTGCCCGCCAGGGGCTTGAAGGAGAAGGAGCGGCTCTGCTCCGCGGCCGAGGGCGCGCCGTAGTCCGTCGAGCGGGAGTTGTACGACAGGACGACCTGGACCCGGAGTTTCGGTCCGACCGGGTACGACGGCCCCATCGAGATCGGGATCGTCAGCTGCCCGTTGTACAGGTTGATCGAGTCCACCTGCCCGTGATGGAACACGCTGTTCACGTACCCGGGCGCGCCGTCCGCGTCGTTGTCGGGGCCGCTCTGGGCGCGGCTGACAGAAGGGCTTGTCACGAGAGCGCAGAGGGCGAGCACCGGCAGAAGGGTCCTTCTCATGGTTCGAACTCCTTTCGCGGAGTTCGCCGGCGACTCTCTGTCTACTCATTGTCGCGAGACGACGGCGTTCGCGGCGCGGGGTACACTTCGCGACCGTGCCGCGCATCCACCGCCTCTCGAGCCCCGTCATCGACCGCATCGCCGCGGGAGAGGTCGTCGAGCGCCCGGCCTCCGCCGTCAAGGAGCTCGTCGAGAACGCGCTCGACGCCGGCGCCTCGCGCGTGGACGTCGAGGTGGACGGCGGTGGCGTGGACCGGATCCTCGTGCGCGACGACGGGTCGGGGATGGCGCCGGAGGACGCGCGCCTGGCGCTCGAGCGGCACGCGACCTCGAAGATCTCCTCGGACGCCGACCTCCTGAAGGTCGAGACGTTCGGATTCCGCGGGGAGGCCCTGCCCTCGATCGCCTCGGTCTCGAAGCTCACGCTGACGACCTCCGACGGCTCCTCGCCCGAGGCGATCCGCCTGAGGATCGAGCACGGGGGTCCCGTCTCCGAGGAGCCGGCCGGCCGGCCCCGGGGGACGGACGTCCTCGTCGAGGGCCTCTTCGCGAAGACGCCCGCCCGGCGCAAGTTCCTGTCTTCCCCGGAAGCCGAGGCCCGGGCCGTGGCGGCGGCGGTCACGAAGGCCGCACTCGCCAACCACGCCGTCGCCTTTTCCCTGCGTTCGAACGGCCGCGAGACGCTCGACGCCCCGGCGGCGGTGGACCGGGGGGCTCGGATCCTCCAGGTCTTCGGGCGCGCCACGCTCGGAGAGCTCGAGTTCTTCGAGGCGCGCTCCGGCGGGCTGCGCCTGTCGGGCTACGCGACGCGCGGCGCGGTCACGTTTCCGAGCCGCCGCTACCAGTACCTCTTCGTCAACGGCCGGCCGGTGGAGGACCGGGCGCTGTCGCGGGCGATCGGGCAGGCCTCGCGCGACGCGATCCGGATCGACCGCCATCCGGGCGTCTTCCTGTATCTCACGGCCGAGCCGGGCGCCGTGGACGTCAACGTCTCGCCGGCCAAGACGCAGGTCCGGTTCGCCGACGCGGCGACGGCCTTCCGGCTCGTCTACCACGCCCTCCACTCGGCCCTGCTGACGGGCAAGGAGGAGCGCCGGCTGCGTCCCGTGCCCTCGGGCTCGGTCGTCGCCGAGTCCGCGCCACCGTACCGCGACCCCTTCGCCTCGCCCGCCGGCGCCCCGGTCGGCGTTCCGGCACCGCCCCCGGCGGGTCCGGAGCCCGCCGCGGCGGCCGCGGCGACGGCGGAGAAGAAGGTCCCCGACATCGTTCCCATCGGCCAGCACCGCGAGTCGTTCATCCTGGCGAGCGGGCCCGAGGGCCTGCTCGTGATCGACCAGCACGCCGCGCACGAGCGCACGCTCTACGAGCGGATCCGCGACCGGATCGCCTCGGGGCGCGTGCTGTCGCAGAAGCTCCTCGTGAGGGTCCTCTTCGAGGCGAGCCCGGAGGAGGTGGAGACGCTGGGCGCCCGGATGGCCGACCTCCAGGCCTCGGGCTTCGAGATCGAGCCGATGTCCGGCCGCTCCTACGCGATTGCCGCCCTGCCGGCCGAGACGACGGGACGCGACCCGGCGCAGATGCTGCGCAGCGCGATCGCGGCGCTGGCGGGGGAGGCCGAGACCGCCGACGAGAACCTGCGCCGCGACCGCATCGCGGCGAGCCTCGCGTGCCGGTCGGCCGTCACGATCCGCTACCACCTCGCGCCGGAGGAGATCCGGCACCTCGTCTCCGACTGGGCGAAGACCCGCGACCGCTTCACCTGCCCGCACGGGCGGCCGGTCGTCCTCTCGATGTCCGAGGAGCACCTCGAGAAGTACTTCAAAAGAAGATAGTCACCCCTCTCCCCCCGGGAGAGGGGGCAGGGGTGAGGGGTCGCGCTCCGCCTCGAGGCCAAGACCCCCTCTCGAGGGGTCACAACCCGCCTCGAGGCCAGGCCGGCGAATGCGCCGAAAAGCAAAACCCCTCTCCTTGCGGAGAGGGGCCGGGGTGTGACGGGTCGCGATCCGGGGCGCTACGCGCTCCGAGGCGGCATTCCCTCGTGCGCCTCGTTCTCGCGCCGGCGCTTGCGCACGTGGCTGACGATCAGCACCAGGCCGAGCAGGATGAAGGCCAGCGGGCCGCCCCACTCCGACATGAAGGACCAGTCGATGTCCCAGTAGCGGTCGATCAGCAGCAGCGCGCCGAGCCCGACGAGGATCACGCCCCAGGTCAGCGCGCCCGTGCCGGCGGCGGCCTTGCGGATCTGCATCTCCGGCGCGAATCCCGCCTCCACCAGCTCGCCGCGGTTGATGGCCTTGGCCTGCCGCACGGCGTCGATGATCGCGAAGAACCACACGAACGCGATGAGCGGGCCGAAGAACTCGCCGGGGCCGCCGTGCGAGGTCATCATGATCCCGAGGATGAAGGCGCCGCCCACGGCGAACGCCCTCGGGTAGAGGCCGAGGTACAGGTGGCCGAGGCCGGGGAACATCGACAGGAATCCGGCCAGCGCGGGCGACTTGCGATCCACGATCACCGGGTACGGGATGGCGGCCGGCGGCGGCGGGACGGCCGCCGGAGCCGGGGGAGGCTGGGGCGGCGCGGGCTGCGAACCGAATGTGTCGTTCATCTCATTCTCCTCGTCGACTTCCGTCGTCGCTCTTACACACGAAATCGGGCAGGGAAAGGTTCCCGCTTCGAGTCGCCCGCCAGGTCGAATTCTCCGGACGAGGCGGCCGCGCCGCCTTCCTTGCCGAGGTGGGGGCGGTTGGCGGGCGTCGTCTTCCTGGGCTCGGGTCTCCAGACGATCGCGAGCGCGTTGGAGACCGCGGCCCGCCCGTAGCCGAACACGTGGCCCTTCCAGACGGCCACGGTGCGGAGCGCCCGTTCCTGGACGGCCCCGAGCCGGTCGCCGAGGGAGCTCTGCGCGACGGTCACGGCGTTGCGCGTGCTCTCGCCGAGGCTGGCGAAGCCGGCCTTGCGCACGACCGCGGTCGGATTGAGGCCCAGCAGCATCACGAGGACCGCGGCCGCGTAGGCGTAGGCGATGACCATCTTCCCGGAGAAGGCCGACCGCCAGAAGGACTTCTTCTTCGCGGGGCGCGCGGCCGCCAGGCGCGTGGCCAGCCAGGGCGGCAGCTCCGGAGCGGCGAGGCTCCGCATCGCGAGCAGCGACTCGGCGGCCTCGGTGCATCCGGCGCAGCGCGAGAGGTGGCTGCGCAGGCGGCGTTCGTCGGCGTCGGCGATCTCGCCCTCCAGAAGCGCCGCGACGAGCCCGTCCGCCCCTTCGCAGGAGACGGTGGTGCGCGGGATCTCGAGGAGGGACTGGCGCAGGCGGGGGGTCCACGCGGCCGGACGCAGTCCGGACACCAGCGACGCCGTCCGGTCGAGGTCCGCGCCGAGGCGGGCGCAGTCCGCGCACCCGGCGCGATGGGCGGACGCCTCGGCGTCCGGCGCGCCGGCGACGAAGAGGCGCTCGAGCTCGCGGCAGCTCATACGAGCCCCGCCGCCGCCACGGCGATCGCGGTGATCCCGCCTCCGGAGCTCCTGTTCTCGTGCCGCTCGCGGATCTTGCGGGCCACCTCGGCGCGGGCCCGGAAGAGCCGGGACTTGACCGTCCCCTCGGGAAGCTCGAGGGCCTTGCCGATCTCGTCGTAGGCGAGCCCGTTCAGGTCGCGCAGGATGAGGATCTCGGCGAGGTCCTCGGGAACGTCGGCGAGCGCCGAGAAGAGCATCTGCGTGCGCTCCTTCCGGAGCGCGAGGTTCGCGGGGTCGTCGTCGGAGGTCAACAGCGCGGTCACGGCCTCGTCGGAGACGAAGCGGAAGGACTTCTCGCGCTTGCGGCGGCGGTAGCGGTCGATGCAGAGGTTGCGCGAGACCGACAGGACCCAGGCGACGAGCGGGAAGCCGCCGTCGTAGCGATGGAGGTTTTCGAAGAGCTTCAGGAAGATCTCCTGCGACAGCTCTTCGGCGTCTTCCCGCTTGAGCGTGAAGTGGTAGGCGATCCCATAGACCTTCTGCCCGAACCGATCCACCAGCTCCCTCCAGGCGTCGTCGTTGCCCTCGCGGCAGCGGGCCACCAGGTCTTTTTCGTCGGTCGTGCTGGTGCTCACACTGCCCTCAGTGACACTAGACGCAGCGGGGCGCGGAATGTTCGGGCCAGGAGGCCGTCCACACGCGGCAGGTCGATACGAGCCAAACCTCTGGCATGCCAGGAGTTGCCTGCCTCCTGCCCCCCGCCTCCTGCTCCCCGCTCACTTCGGCGACAGAACCGGATTCCGGGCCTTTTCCGGGAAAAACGCATACCCCAGCAGCTTGTAGCAGAGCTTGGCGATCATGAAGTCCGGGGCCCGGTTGCCCGCCAGGGGGGCGTGCTCGACGACGTCGGCGCCGACGATCCGGCGCTCCGAGGCCACCCGGCGCAGGATCGAGAGGGCCTGGTCGTACGTCCCGCCGCCCGGCTCCGGCGTTCCGGTGGCGGGCACGAGCGAGCCGTCGAAGAAGTCCACGTCGAACGTGACGTACACCTCGCCGGTCAGCTTCTTCAGGGCCTTCTCCATCCACGCGTCGGAGCGGTGCATCTCGCGGTTGGAGACGATCATCGTCCCGCTCTGCCGGACGTAGTCGATCTCCTCTTTCGAGATCGAGCGGATCCCGACGTGAACGGAGGGGATCCCGAGCTCCACCCAGCGCCGGGCGGCGCAGGCGTGCGAGTACTTCTGGCCCTCGTACTCGTCGCGCAGGTCCCCGTGCGCGTCGAAGTGGAGGATGGACATGCCCGGGTGCTTCGCGCGGTGCGCGCGGATCGGTCCCGGCGCGATCGAGTGCTCGCCGCCGAGCGTCAGGACGAAGCGGTCCTTGCCGATCAGCTCTCCGACGACCTTCTCGAGGCCCTCGACGCAGGCCTCCGGCTCCATGTTGTCCGGAAGCCAGGCGGGCAGCGTGTGGACGCCGATCCGGTAGACCTCCTCGTCGAGCTCGTCGTCGTAGAGCTCGACGTAGTGGGACGCCTCGAGGATCGCCGCCGGCCCGTTCTTCGTGCCGACGCCGTAGGAGACGGTGCGTTCGTAGGGGCAGGGCAGGACCGCCACGCGGCTCTTCTCGAGCGAGTTCTCGTCGGGCGGAATGCCGAGGAAGTTGGAGGAGAGGAACATGAGGGGATTGTATCCAGTAAAGGAGGCAGGAGGCAGGAGGCAGGAGGCAGGAGGCGCTATGCCGGCGGCCTCCGGCCTCGGCCGCCGCGGCGGCGGCGGCGGCGCGGGGGAGGCGGCGGGGGCGCCGGGATCTCGCCGGTCTCTCGGGCCCGCGCGATCCGGGCCTGGACCGCCCTCCAGTCGCGGACGAGCTCCTGCCCGCGGCCGGTGGCCATCGCCGTCAACTCGAAGACGTCGAGCGCCGTCGCGAAGGCGTCGCGCAGCGCGAGGCGCCTCGTGGCGAGCTTGGTGTCGGGGCGGTGCGAGAGCTTGCCGACGATCGCAAGTCCCTGCTTGATGCGATCCGTCGCGGCCCGCGGCAGCGACATGCGCAGGGCCAGGGGCGAGACGACGTCCTCGATGATCGTGGCCAGGCGGTTGGGGTCCGGATCGCCGTCGGGCGCGATGTCCCGGACGTGGGCGCGCACGATCGGCAGGAAGAGCAGCGCGAAGAGGACCGCGTCGTCGAAGACCCGGCCGCGGCGCCGCTCCGCGTCGAGGACGTCGAGGAGCGCCCAGAAGAGGTGGCCGGTTCCGTGGGCGTGGTCGGGGTCGATCTGGCGGAGCACGGCCGCGAGCTCCGGCAGGAGCACGTCGAGCAGCCCGACTTCCCGCATCAGCAGCAGCGTCGGCAGGGCGTGGCCCCCGCGCAGCGCCTGGGCGAGCTCCTCGGTGACGCGGGGCGCCGCCGATTTCACGATCTCCTTGCGGTGGCGCAGGATCGCTTCGTAGGCGTCCGGCGTGATCGCGAAGCCGAGGCGGCTGGCGAACTCGACGGCGCGCATCATGCGGACCGGATCCTCCTGGAAGCGGATGTCCGGGTCGCCGATCGTCCGCACGAGGCCGGCCTCGAGGTCGTCGAGCCCGCCGACGTAATCGATGATCGAGAAGTCCGAGATGTCGTAGAAGAGCCCGTTGATGGTGAAGTCCCGGCGCAGGGCGTCCTCGCGCGGGGTGCCGAAGGTGTTGTCCGACGTCTGGAGCAGCTCGTGGCCGGCGGCGTCGAGGACGGGGTCCGGGCGGCGGCGGAACGTGGCGACCTCCACCACCTTCCCGTTGGCGAAGAGGATGTGCGCCAGCCGGAACCGGCGCCCGATCATCCGGCAGTTGCGGAAGAGCCTCCGGAGGGCCGACGGCTGCGCGTCGGTCCCGATGTCGAAGTCCTTGGGCACCCGGGACAGCAGGAGGTCCCGGACGCTGCCCCCGACGAGGTAGGCCTTCTGCCCTGCCCCGTGCAGGCGGTTGAGCACCTTGAGCGCGTCCGGATCGATCTTCGAGCGCGAGATCGGGTGCTCGCTGCGCGGTCGTATGCGGGGGGCCGGCTCGGAGCTCGGAGCGGGGGAGGGTGTGTCGATCGGGTGCAAGCGGGTGTCGCTAATGAAGGTGTGCCTCTCTCTCGTTTCTTCTCGGTGGGGGATTCTAGCCTAAGGCATTGACAGAAAGGATGTTTTGACTTCCGGCGGCCTCTGCGAAAGAATACGCCGTCTTTCCGCAATCCGGAGACGAGGAGGATCGCGACCATGAGGTTTCGAGTGCTCGCCGCAGCCTGTCTGGCGGTGGTTTTGGCCGCCACGGTGTCGTGCGGTTCCAAGGGGTCCCAGAAGGAAATCGTGATCGGCGAGTACGGCTCGCTGACCGGCGGAATCGCGACGTTCGGCATCTCCACGAAGAACGGCTCGGAGCTGGCCTTCGAGGAGGTCAACAAGAAGGGCGGCGTGCTCGGCAAGCAGATCAAGCTGCTCGTCGAGGACGACCAGTCCAAGCCCGAGGAAGCCGGCACGGTCGTGACGAAGCTCATCAACCAGAGCGGCGTCTCCGCGGTCCTCGGCCACGTGGCCTCGTCCCACTCGCTCGCGGCCGCCCCGATCTGCCAGTCGAACTCGATCCCGATGATCTCGCCCTCCTCGACCAACCCCCGCGTGACGCAGGTCGGCAACTACATCTTCCGCGTGTGCTTCATCGACCCCTTCCAGGGCGCGGTCATGGCCAAGTTCGCGGCCGACACGCTCAAGCTGAAGAAGGTCGCGATCCTCGTGGACGTGCGCAGCGACTACTCCGTCGGGCTTCAGACGTTCTTCCGCCAGCAGTTCCGCCAGCTCGGCGGCGAGATCGTCGTCGAGCAGTCCTACAGCCAGGGCGACTCGGACTTCCGCGCCCAGCTGACCGCCATCAAGGCGGCCAACCCCGAGGCGGTCTATCTGCCGGGCTACTACACCGAGGTCGGGACCATCGTGCACCAGGCGCGCGAGCTCGGCATCACCGTCCCGTTCCTGGGCGGCGACGGCTGGGACTCCCCGAAGCTCTGGGAGATCGGCGGGCCCGCCCTGAACGGCTGCTACATCTCGAACCACTACTCGACCGACGACCCGAGTCCCACGGTGCAGAAGTTCGTGGCCGACTACAAGGCCAAGTACGGCCAGATGCCCGACGCGCTCGCCGCCCTCGCGTACGACGCGGCCCACATCCTCGCGGCCTCGATCGAGAAGGCCGGATCGACGGAGGGCCCGAAGATCCGCGACGCGATCGCGTCCACGAAGGACTTCCCCGGCGTGACGGGCTCGATCTCGATCAACGCGGACCGCAACGCGGTCAAGCCGGCGGTGATCCTCAAGATCGAGAACGGGAAGTTCCTCCTGGTCGAGACGATCAAGCCCGAGGCGGTGAAGCTGTAGTCGCTCCACGGGGGCTGACGGCTGCGGGCCGACGGCTGACAGCTCGACGATGACGACCTTCCTTCAGCAGCTGGTCAACGGCCTGTCGCTCGGGTCGATCTACGCCCTGATCGCCCTCGGCTACACCATGGTCTACGGCGTCCTGCGCCTCATCAACTTCGCCCACGGCGACGTGTACATGGTGGGCGCATACGTCGGCTACTACCTGTCGCGCAAGCTCCAGGGCGAGCAGCCCTCCCTCGTGTCGGCGCTGCTCGTGATGCTCGGCTCGATGATCGCCTGCGGCCTGCTGGGGATCCTGATCGAGCGGCTGGCCTACCGTCCGGTCCGCCGCGAGGCCCGGCTGACGCTGCTGATCACGGCGATCGGCGTGTCGCTCTTCATCGAGAACCTGGCCCAGCTCGTCTTCGGGCCCGATCCGCGGTTTTTTCCCTCGCTCGCCCCCCGCGCGGACTTCCACGTCGCCGGGGTGCGGTTGACGAGCGAGCAGATCACCGTGATCGTCGTCTCGTTCCTCCTGATGGTTCTCCTGCGCCTGTTCATCATGAAGACGAGGACCGGCAAGGCGATGCGCGCGGTCTCCTTCAGCCTGGATGCCGCGAAGCTCATGGGCATCTCGACGGACTGGATCATCTCCGTGACCTTCGCGCTCGGCTCGGCCCTCGCCGCGGCCGCCGGCGTGCTGATCGGGATGCAGATCCCGAAGATCGACCCCCTCATGGGGATCATGTACGGCCTCAAGGCGTTCGTCGCGGCGGTCCTCGGCGGGATCGGCTCGATCCCCGGCGCCGTGCTCGGCGGGCTGCTCATCGGCACGTCCGAGGTCATGGTCGTGGGCTACCTCTCCTCCACCTACCGCGAGGCGATCGCCTTCGCGATCCTGATCCTCGTGCTGATCCTCCGCCCGCAGGGCCTCCTCGGCCGCGTCCACAAGGAGAAAGTGTGAAGGGCTGGCTGGCGGCCGCGGGCGTCCTCGCCGCCCTGCTCGTCCTGAACGGGGTCTTCGCGGGCACCCTGGTGCCGGGCCTCGCGATGCCTCCGTATCTCCTCCAGGTCCTGTGCCTCGCCGGGATCAACATCACGCTGGCCGTGAGCCTGAACCTCATCAACGGCTTCACCGGCCAGTTCTCGATCGGCCACGCCGGCTTCATGGCCATCGGCGCCTATTCGTCGGCATACTTCACGGTGACCTTCGGCGCGGCGGTGCGCGGCGCCCTCGGGGGCCTGCCGCCCTTCGCCCGGGACAGCGTCGTCCTCCTCGTGGCGCTGACGATCGGGGCGGCCCTGGCGTCGGTGGCCGGGTTCTTCGTCGGCGTGCCGTCGCTGCGCCTGCGCGGCGACTACCTCGCCATCGTGACCCTCGGCTTCGGGGAGATCATCCGGGTCTTCATCCTCAACATCGACGCCGTCGGAGGCGCGCGCGGCTACTCGGGGATCCCGAAGCTCGCCAATTTCTTCTGGATCTACCTCTTCGCCGCGGTGACGATCCTGATCGTCTACCGGATCGTGCACTCGTCGTTCGGCCGCACGCTCGTGGCGATCCGCGAGGACGAGATCGCGGCGGAGGCGATGGGGGTCCACACGACCCGCGCGAAGGTCATCGCCTTCGTCGTGTCGTCGGCCCTGGCCGGAGTGGCCGGCGGCCTCTTCGCCCACTACCTCATGTACGTGCACACGAACTCGTTCACCTTCCTGCGTTCGTTCGAGATCATCATCATGATCGTGATCGGCGGCCTCGGCTCGATCAGCGGTTCCGTGCTGGGCGCCGTCCTCTTCATCTCTCTGACGGAGGGCCTGCGCGAGTTCGCCCAGTACCGCATGGTCCTCTTCTCCCTGATGCTGATCGTCCTGATGATTGTGCGGCCGCAGGGGATCCTCGGCCACAAGGAGTTCGTCACGTTCCTGACGAAGCGGCGCCGCTCGATCGGCGCGGCGCCCGGCACGGCGGGCAACGCGTAGGCTCCGGGTCCATCCATGTCCATCCTCCAGCTGTCCCGGGTGACGATGCGGTTCGGCGGCCTGTACGCGGTCAACGAGCTCGACCTCGGGATCTCTCCGGGCCAGCTCTACGGCCTGATCGGCCCCAACGGCGCGGGCAAGACCACGGTGTTCAACGTCATCACCGGGGTCTACGTCCCGACCTCCGGCGACATCCTCTTCGAGGGCAACCCGATCGCCGGCGAGCGGTGCGGGCGGATCACGCGCCGCGGCATCGCCCGCACGTTCCAGAACATCCGCCTCTTCGGCGAGATGTCGGTCCTCGACAACGTCAAGGTCGCCTTCGACTGCCGCCAGGCCACGACGCTCACCACGGCGGTGCTCCGCACGGCGGCGCACCGGGAGGAGGAGGAGCGCGTCGGCCGGGAGAGCATGGAGCTTCTGAAGATCTTCAAGCTCGACCACCTCGCGGCCGAGCGCGCGAAGAACCTGCCCTACGGCAGCCAGCGCCGACTCGAGATCGCCCGCGCGATGGCGACGGCGCCGCGCCTGCTGCTGCTCGACGAGCCGGCCGCGGGCATGAACCCGCACGAGTCGACCGAGCTCATGGACCTGATCCGCTGGATCCGGGACCGCTTCGGGATGGCCGTCCTGCTGGTCGAGCACAACATGAAGGTCGTCATGGGCATCTGCGAGACCGTCCACGTCCTCGACTACGGCTCGACGATCGCGATCGGCCCGCCCGCGCAGATCCAGCGGGACCCGAAGGTGATCGAGGCCTACCTGGGGGGCGCGTGAGCGAGGCGATCCTGGAGGTCCGCGATCTCTCCGTCTCCTACGGCGCGATCGGGGCGCTCAAGGGAGTGTCGCTGACGCTCTCGGAGGGGGAGATCGTCACGCTGATCGGCGCCAACGGGGCCGGAAAGACCACGACGCTGCGCGCGATCATGGGCCTCGTGCCCTCGTCCGGCGGCGAGGTCCGCTACCGCGGGCAGCCCACGCGCTCCGTGCCGACGCACCGGCTGGTGCGCGACGGCCTGGTCCTCGTGCCGGAAGGGCGCATCGTCTTCGCCAACCTCTCGGTCCAGGAGAACCTGGAGATGGGCGCGTACGCCCGCAAGGACGGCGGCGCGTCCGCCGACTACCAGCGCGTGTACGCCCTCTTTCCGCGCCTCAAGGAGCGCCTGCGCCAGACGGCCGGAACGCTCTCGGGCGGCGAGCAGCAGATGCTCGCGATCGGCCGCGCCCTGATGTCCAAGCCCCGCGTCCTGCTCCTCGACGAGCCGTCGCTCGGCCTCGCGCCGATCGTCGTCCACGCGATCTTCGAGGCGATCGAGGAGATCCACCGCTCGGGCGTTCCGGTCCTGCTCGTCGAGCAGAACGCCAACGCGGCCCTGCGCCACTCCAGCCGCGCCTACGTCCTCGAGACCGGGCACGTGGCGCTCGAGGGGACCTCGGCCGAGGTCGCGTCGAACCCGAAGGTGAAAGAGGCGTACCTGGGAGAGTGACCTGCGCCAGCGAAGCCGGCGCAGGTCATCCCGAGGGCCGCAGGCCCGAGGGATCCCTTTGCCAGCCCGACGAGGGCTTCAACGGGATTGCTCCCCGAGCCGCACCCGGACCCTAAAGGGATCCCTCGCTGCGCTCGGGATGACAAAGGGAGGGCGCCGGCGAGCCGAGGGGCGGACGTTCCGGATGACGCGGGCGGGCGCAGCCACGACGCGTGGACGGTCCGAACGACGCGGGATGGACGCCGGGTGAAACGAAGGATTGGCGCCCCTCGATTCCGCGGGGCCGACCCCATGTCATCCCGAGGGCCGCAGGCCCGAGGGATCCCGGACTCGATTGCCGCCGGGCCTGACTCGGTGCGGGATCCCTCGTTGCGCCCGGGAGGACCGGCGGGGGCCGGGTGAGAGCCCCGGGTCGAGGCGTTCAGGCTGGCGGCAGGAGACCGCCTAGCCCTTCTCGATCGCCCTCGGAATCGCCGGATCCAGCCCCGGGAACTGCGCCAGCCACGCGCGCCGCTCGGCGCGCAGCTTGTCGATGAGCTCGGCGTATTCGGCCGGCGAGTAGTGCTTCCTGGGGTCGTACCGGGCGAGGTCGATCCCGGGCACCTCGACCGGCACCTCGTAGCCCCAGTCGGGGTCCTTCTGCCAGCGGATGCCCTCCTTGGCGATCTGCTTCATGATTTCGGTCGAGATCTTGATCGTGATCTTGTCTCCCGCCGAGCCGGCCTTCGCGCCGATCGACCCCGTGTTGAGGATGTAGGCGTGCATGTCCGGGTTCTCGCGGAGGATCTGGAGCACGCGGTTGCCCTCTTCGGCCTCGGGGCCGACGATGAAGGGATTGGTCCCGACCTCGCGCTTGGCCTGGCCGGCCTTGGTCGGGTCGCCGGCCGAGGTTTCGATCGACTCGCCCAGCATGAAATACGCCGCCGCCTGTTCCGAGGTCAGGCGGGCGCAGACGGGCACGACGTCGTTGCGGCGGGTGATGAAGACGATCTTGTTGGCCTTCTCGAGGTCGATCCCGTCGCCCGAGCCCTTGATGTAGCTGCGCAGCACGACGCCGCGGCCGTTCGAGGTCAGGGACGTGTCGAGGAAATCGACCTTCCCGTCGTCGGCGACCTTGATGTTCTCGTAGGCGGCGGTCGGGTGCGTCGCCGCCCCCCAGAGGACCGTCTGGGAGGGCTCGAGGCCCTCGGTCTTGATGTAGAAGCCGTCCTCCGTGCCGAAGGCCCGGCCGTCGCGCGTCAGCAGGACGACGTCGTCCTGCTTGATGATCGCCTTCTCCGGCTCGTGGAGGCCGTGGTCGTGGAGCGTCAGGGTCGTCTTGCCCGTGCCCGAGAGCCCGAAGAGCAGGAACCCGACGTCGGCGAGCTCGCCGTCCTGCCCGATCACGCGGAGGATCTTCGAGCCGGCGTGGAGGCCGAGGCCGCCCTTTCGCTTGATCCAGTACATGGCCTGCCGCAGCATCGACTTCTTGGCCTCTCCGGGGTAGTCGGTGCCGAGGATGTACGTGTAGCCCTGGTTGACGTCGCAGAAGATGAACGTCTCGGGCCAGTCGGGCACGTAGACCGAGATGAAGGTCGGCTCCTGCGAGGAGTTCGACGGGAAGAGCATGTTGTGCCACATGTACGCGATGCGCGCGTACTCCTTCGGCACGAAGAGCCGGCAGTGGATCGGAACCTCGTGGTTCATGCCCATCCGGCGGTCCACCTGGATCAGGTCCATCTTCGAGAGCGCTTCCTGGACCTCGCGGATCTTCTCGATGGCGCGCGACGCCTCGATCGACTGCTGCATGACGCCGACCGAAAGGCCGTCGGCGACGATGTAGGTCTTCTTGGCCGACCGGTTCTTGATCCGGGTGGCATAGACGGGCGACCCGTACTCCGTGGTCTTCTCGCCGGAGCGGGCCAGCGCGCGCAGCTCTTCGCCCGACAGGTCCTTGGCGATGGACCGCGCCCGGATCGTTCTGGGGGAAATGGTCTCGACCGTGCTCATGGGGACAAGTCCTTTCCTGAGAGCGACTTTGAGTTAAAGGGGAACGCTATTTATACCACTAGAGGCCGATTTCGTCAGCGATCGGCTTCAGGGCCTCGATGAGAAAGGCGATGTGCTCCTCGAGCGGGACCCCGACGGCCTCGGCCCCGCCGTAGACGTAGGAGCGGTCGACCGACCTGGCAAAAGCCTTGTCCTTCAGGCGTTTGACGACCGAGGAGGCCGGGAGGTCGGCGATCTTCTTCGTCGGCCGGACCTTGACGCAGGCCCCGATGAAGCCGACGAGCTCGTCGCAGGCGTAGATCGCCTTCTTCAGGGGCGTGTCGCGGGGGATCTTCATGTAATCCGCGTGGGATTCGATGGCCTCGACCATCTCCGGGGCGTACCCCCTCTCGCGCAGGATCCGCCCACCCACGTGCAGGTGCGTGTCCTCGGTCGGGTTCTGCTCGAAGTCGAAATCGTGCAGCATCCCGACGATTCCCCACCGCTCGATTTCCGCGGGGTCCGTCACGCCCGCCCGGCGCGCGCAGGCCCGCATGGCCTCCTCGACGGCGCGGCCGTGCTTGCGAAGGGCGTCGGACTGCGTGAATTCGAAGAGGAGGGCGCGCGCCTCGTCGCGCGTGGGCCAGCGTTCGCTCGTCATGCGCGCCATTGTATTCGGCGGGTGGCGGGTGGCGCCGGGCCGGCGGAGAATGCGTCATGCACACGAAAATGTGCACGAGTGGCCAAGTTTCGACGTCAAATAGTCAAATTGGACCTTGATTTCCCCGCAGATGACCGTAGAATTCTGCCGCAACGTCAAAAAAAGGGGGACGGCATGGCTAAGGCGAAGGTCCTGAAGTTCGATGCGGCGGGTCCGGGGCTCTCGAAATCCGAGATCCTCAAGGTGTGCGAGGCGGAGAACGTCCGCTTCATGCGCCTGCAGTTCACCGACATCTTCGGCGTCATCAAGAACGTCGAGCTGCCGAGCTCGCAATTCGCCAAGGCGCTCGACGGGGAGATCCAGTTCGACGGCTCCTCGATCGAGGGGTTCACGCGGATCGAAGAGTCCGACATGAACCTGGTGCCCGACCTGAACTCGTTCGCGATCTATCCCTGGGCGCACAAGAACGGCGAGAAGGTCGGCCGCCTGATCTGCGACGTCTACACGCCCGACGGCTCGCCGTTCGCCGGCTGCCCGCGCATGACCCTCCGGAAGCAGATGGACAAGGCCTCGGCCATGGGCTACACGCTGGTGACCGGCCCCGAGGCGGAGTTCTTCCTGTTCCGCCGCGACGCCAACGGCGACCCCATCGTGGACACCCACGACGAGGGCGCCTACTTCGACCTGACCCCCGTGGACCGCGGCGAGGAAGCCCGCCGGGACATCGTCCTCGCCCTCGAGCAGATGGGCTTCGAGGTCGAGGCCGCCCACCACGAGGTCGCCGCCGGCCAGCATGAGATCGACTTCAAGTACGCCGAGGCCGTCACGACGGCCGACCGCGTCTCGACGTTCCGCTTCATCGTCAAGAAGGTCGCGATGGACCACGGCCTCCACGCCACGTTCATGCCCAAGCCGATCTACGGGATCAACGGCTCGGGCATGCACGTCCACCAGTCCTTCCTGGACAAGAAGGGCAACAACGTCTTCTACGACGCGAAGGCGAAGCACCAGCTCTCGAAGACGGCCCTCAACTACACCGGCGGCATCCTGCGCCACGCCCGCGGCTTCGCGGCCATCACCAACCCGCTGGTCAACTCCTACAAGCGGCTGGTTCCGGGCTACGAGGCGCCGATCAACGTCGCCTGGTCCATGCGCAACCGCTCGCCGCTCGTCCGCGTCCCGGCCCGCCGCGGGATGGGCACGCGGATCGAGGTCCGCATGCCCGATCCGTCCTGTAACCCGTACCTCGCCTTCGCGGTGATGCTGGCGTCCGGTCTCGACGGCGTGAAGAACCGCATGGATCCGGGCGAGCCGGTCGACCGCAACATCTTCAAGATGAGCGAGCGCGAGAAGCGGCGTCTGCGGATCGACCAGCTTCCGGCGAACCTCTCGGAGGCCTGCGACAACCTGGAGAAGGACGAGGTCGTCACGGACGCCCTCGGCGAGCACATCCTGAACCACTACCTCGAGGCCAAGCGCGGAGAGTGGTCCGAGTACATTTCGAGAGTGCAGCCCTGGGAGACGGAGAAATACCTCGATACATACTGATGTAGACGATTCGGAGCGGATTGCTTATTTAATAAGGCCAGAGGCGACTCTGGCCTTATTTATTTCGGGTCGAGGGTGATAAATTTTTTTCTGGAAATCTGGGCCGTCGTCATTATTTAATTCGGACTTTTCTATGAATTTCCTAATTAAATTAGGAAATGGATCGGATTGGGGGAGCCTCCGCACGGAGGCCGGACCGGCTTTGGAAAGGGACGTCGTGTCCAGAAGCGGTGACGTCGGTGCACACGTCCGTTGGTGGCTTTTCGAGCATATTCGTGGCCGAGCGTCTGGCGGACCGTTTGCTAGTCTGATCAGGAGCCGCGACCGCCGGAGGTGCTCATGACCTCTCGTACCGTGCTTTCCTGCCCGATGTGGCGCCGACGTGCTCGTGGGAGCCTCTCCGGCCGCGATCGGTCGACCAGCCTGACCTCCTCTCTCCTCTTGCCCGAGCCTGAGAGGCCCTGACTGCAGATCCTCTCGTATCCCATCGGCCTCCTGATCGGGCTCTTCCCGATCGCCGTGGACCTCGGCGAGTCGCGGGCGCCCGCCCACGTGCTGCTCGACGGGCGCCCCGTCTGCGTCGTGACGGCCGCCTCGCCCGGCTGCACGGTCGACCTCGGCCCCGACCCGCGCGTCCACCTCCTCGAGCTCCTGCGCACGGATGCGGCGGGGCACGTGACCGAGCGGCAGCGCCGCTGGGTCAACCGCCCGGGGATCGAGCCGGAAGTCCTGGCGTCCGGCGGGTGCGACGAGAAGCGCCGGGAGTGCGACTTCGACGTGACGTGGGCGCACCCCGGCAGGCTCGACCCCAAGCGCCTCGTGCTCGAGCTCGACGCCGCGAAGGCCTGGGAAGGCACGGGGCACCACGCGCACGTGGCGCTGGCCAGGGGCGCGAAGCCCCAGGTCGTCGTCGTGGACGCGGAGTTCCCGGACGGCACGCGCGCGTCGTACACCCGCACGCTCTATGCCTTCTACCCGGAGGAGGCGCAGGCGTCGCTGGCGGCGATCCCGATCCTCGCGGAGGCGGGCGCGGGCGGAGATCCCGCCGCGGCGCTGGCCGCCGCCGGGCTTCCGGTGCGCGCCGTCGACGAGACCGAGCCCGAGGTGACGTTCGTCATGGATTGGAAGGGGCTCGACGGGATCGTCGAGCCAACCGTGAGGACGGGCGTGCCCCTTCCGAGACGATGGCCCGCGGATGGCTCGAATGCCTTCGACCGGGTCCGCGTCGTGTTTCCCGAGGAACCGCTTCCGGCCCAGGAGATCACGCTCTCCCGACTGGGCGGCGTGCGCACCCTGACCCCCGGCTCGCGCTTTTCGCGCTACGCCGACGCGGTGGCCGCGGCGGGCTATTCCCTCGGGGGACTGCCGAAGCGCCGGGCGGTCGTGCTCATTCTCTCCGGGTTCGATCGGCCGAACATCAGCAGCTTCACCGCTGCCCAGGCGCGCGCCTATCTCGCGGAGGTCATGGTGCCCCTCGTCGTCTGGCGAGTCGGCGATGTGGCGGCGCCCGAATGGCCCGACGGACCTCGCCTGGCGACGGCCCACGACGTGCAGCTCGCGCTGCGGGACCTGCGCGCCGAAGTCGATCGCCAGCGCATCGCCTGGCTCGAGGGGCTGCAGGACACCCGGCACCTCGGCCGCTGGCTCGCCCCGGGCATCGCGCTTGCCGGCCGCGAATCGGGTTCGGCGAACGCCGTTCTTCCGCCCGCGATCACGGCGCCGCCGGCCGAGCGCCTTCGCTCGATCGGCCCGGACGGGGGCCCCGTGCACGCGCTGGTCTCGGCTGCCGACGGCTCGGTCGCGTACGCCGGAACGCACGCCGGTGTCTTCCGGTCCCGCGACGGCGGAGCGCGGTGGGAGCCGGCGTCCACCGGCCTCCCGGGGGTCCCGGTCCGGTGCCTCGCCGTCGGTCCCGATCCGGCCCTGGTCTTCGCGGGGACGGATGGCGGCCTCTTTCGGAGCGCCGACTCGGGTGAGCGCTGGGAAGGCAGCGGCGGGACGCTGGCCGCGTCGCGGATCGCGGCGGTGGCGCTCGATCCGGCCAATCCCCGGGTCCTCTACGCCGGCTCCGAGGGCCGGGGCGTCCTGCGCAGCGACGACGGCGGAAAGACCCTCCTCGCGACGACGATGGACCACGGCGACGTGCGCGCGCTCGCCGTCGATCCGGGGGACCACGCGGCCCTCGCCGCCTCCGAGCGCGGCGTGTTCCGCAGCGTCGATCGGGGCCTGACCTGGACCCCGACGGCGAGCCTTCCGGCCCGCGTGCTCGCGCTCGCCATCGGCGAGGGCGGCGCCGGGACCTTCGCGGCGACCGCCGGGGAGGGCGTCTTCGTCAGCCGGGACGCCGGCGCCACGTGGACGAAGACCGGCCTTCGGCGGACCTACGTGACCGCCCTGCATCTCGACCGCGGCGCCCCGGGCCGGGTCCTCGCCGCATCGCCCGACGGAGTCCTCTCGTCGGCGGACGGGGGAACGACGTGGAAGCTCGCGCGCGTGGACGCCGTCGAAGCCCTCGGCGGCGCCGCCTCCGGGGGGGAGCTCGCGGCGGGGGCGCGAGGAGTGCTCCGGCGCGAGGCGCCTTCGGCGCCCTGGCGGGAGTCGAGCCGGGGGCTGGCGGCGCGGGTCGTGTACAGCGTGGCCGTTCCCTCGCCGCCGCCCGAGGCCCTGTTCGCCGGGACGTCCACGGGGCTGATGCGCGCCGTCCCGGGGCAGCCCGGCTGGGATCCGGTCCCCGGAATCCCGGAGGGCCTCGCCGCCTACGCGATCGCACTGCGCGGGACCGTGAGCCCCGAGCTTCTTCTGGGCACGTCGGGGAGCATCGGACGCAGCGCCGATCACGGCGGGACCTGGTCCTGGTCGCCGACGCACGGCGCGTTCAGCCTCTCGGTGGACGCGGCGCACCCGGACCTCGCGCTGGTCGCCACGCGCGAGGGCGTGCTCCGCTCCGACGACGGGGGAGACCGCTGGAGCTCCGCGGCGTCCGGGCTCGAAAAGACCTTCGCCCTCGAGCTCGCCGCCGACCCGAAGGACGCCTCGGTCGTGTACGCGGCGACCGCGGGCGCCGGGGTGTTCCGCAGCGACAGCGGGGGGCGAAGCTGGAAGCCGGGCGGCCGGGAGCTCACGCGCCGGATCGTGCGCTCCCTCGCGGTCGACGCCCTCGCGGGGGGCGCCGTGTACGCGGGCACCGACTCCGGCGTCTTTCGCAGCCTCGACGCCGGCCGGCAGTGGGCGCCGGCCTCGGAGGGGCTTCCGCAGGCGCCGGTCTACGCGCTGCTCGCGGATCCGCGGGCCGCCGGAACGCTCTTCGCGGGAACGGCCGGAGGGTTGTTCCGGACGAAGGACGCCGGCGCGAGCTGGACCCCGTTTCCCGCTGCCGGAGTCGGCGCGGTCGTGACGTCCCTCTGGCTCGACCCGGAGCGCGATGAGCTCGTCGCCGGCTCCTACGGCGGGGGCGTCTTCGTCGTGCCGCTCGCGGAGTAGCCGGGCAGGCGCGGAGCAGGGGCGAGAGCCTGCCTTGCCCGGGCGGCCCGAACCGCCGGCGGCCCGTTTCTGCCCGCGTCGCCGATGTCGTTAGACTGCGCCGCGTGGGCGTCCTCTCCAAGCGCTTTCTCGAACGGCTCCGCTCGGGGCCGGCCCTCGTGCTCGACGCGGCGCTCGGGACCGAGCTGCAGCGGCGGGAGACGAACACCGCCCTGCCGCTCTGGAGCGCGCGCGCCCTCGTCGAGGACCCCGAGATCGTGTGGACCATCCACGGCGACGAGGTCGCGGCCGGGGCCGACATCCTCACGGCCAACACCTTCCGCACGCACGCTCGCTCGCTCGCCCGGGCGGGCCTCGGCGAGCGCGCCGGGGAGCTCTCGGCGCTCGCCGTGCGCCTGGCGCACCAGGCCGCCGCGGCTCCGGGGCGCGAGGTCTTCGTCGCGGGATCGCTCTCGCCGCTGGAGGACTGCTACCGCCCGGACCTCGTTCCGGACGACCAGTCCCTGGCGCGCGAGCACGGCGCGCAGGCGCGGTTTCTGGCCGAGGCGGGCGTCGACCTCATTCTCGCCGAGACCCACAACACTCTTCGCGAGGCGGCCGCGGCGGTTCGCGCCGCGAAGGCGGCCGGCGTGCCGGTCGTCGTCTCGCTCGTCACGGACGGCGCCGGGAAGCTCCTCTCGGGAGAGAGCCTCGGGGCGGCGGCCGTCGCGCTCGCGGCCCTCGAGCCCGACGCGATCGGGATCAACTGCGTCGCGGCGGCGCGTCTGGCCGGCGACCTGGCGGTCCTGGCCGCCGCGGTCCCGGGCCGGCCGCTGGCGGCCTATGGCAACCTGGGGCTTCCCGCCGAGGGTCCGGGCTGGAGCTTCACGGAAGAGCTCGAGCCGCAGGACTACGCGCGCGAGGCCCGGAGGTGGATCGCCCTCGGAGCCCGCATCGTGGGCGGCTGCTGCGGGACCACGCCGGCGCACACGGCGGCCCTTCGAGGGGTCGGTCCTGAAATTCCGGCCACGGGGCCGAAATCAACGAGTCAGGACTGACCCCGTCCCTCCGTCTCGATCTCGTAGACGTCGATCCCGGTTCCCGCGGCCGCGAAGGTTTCGCGGCCATGCGGCCATGGGGTCAATCCTGAAATCCTGAACTCTGGATCGAAGTTCAAGAGTTCAGGACTGACCCCTTCCCTCCCTGAAATTCCGGCCACGGGGCCGAAATCAACGAGTCAGGACTGACCCCGTCCCTCCGTCTCGATTCTCGTAGACGTCGATCCCGGTTCCCGCGGCCGCGAAGGTTTCGCGGCCATGGCGCGGCCATGGGGTCAATCCTGAAATCCTGAACTCTGGATCGAAGTTCAAGAGTTCAGGACTGACCCCGGCCCTCCGTCTCGATCTCGTAGACGTCGATCCCGGTTCCCGCGGCCGCGAAGGTTTCGATGGGGCTCTGCCGGACGAGGCCCAGCCACCACGGGCGGTGGGTCTTGCCGAAGATCGCGAGGGTGATGCCGTGCTCGCGGGCGAACCGCAGCAGCTCGGCGGCGACGTCTTCCGCCGCGAGCCACACGACCTTCGCGCCGAGCTCCATGGCGAGCGTGACGTTCTCGTTCAGGAGGCGGTGCTCCCGCGCGGAGATCCGCTGGGGGCTCTCCTTCGGGGTGCGCACGTAGACGGCGAACCAGTTCGTGTTGAGCTTCCCGGCGAGCGCGGACGCCCGCCGCAGGAGCAGCCGGGTCGTCTCGGGGTTCGAGGACATGGCGACCATGGCCTTGATTCCGACGGGCTCGGTCGCCGCGGACCGGTCCGGGCCGCGCCGCTCCGCCTCGAGCCGGTCGGCGATCTGGCGCATCGCGAGCTCGCGGAGCGAGCCCAGGTTCTCCTCGGTGAAGAAGTTCTCGAGGGCGGGTCCGATCCGCTCGGCCGGGTAGATCTTGCCGGCCTTGAGCCGCTCGCGCAGCTCCTCGGACGGCAGGTCCACGTTCACGATCGCGTCGGCCTGGCGGAGGATCCGGTCCGGCACCCGCTCCTGCACGTCGACGCCGGTCACGCGCGAGACGATGTCCTGGACCGACTCGAAGTGCTGGATGTTGACGGCCGTCATGACCGAGATGCCCGCCGCGAGCAGGTCCTCGACGTCCTGGTAGCGCTTGACGTTTTCCGTGCCGGGCACGTTGGTGTGCGCGAGCTCGTCCACCAGGACGACCTCGGGCTTGCGGCTCAGGATGGCCGGGAGGTCCATTTCCTCCAGGGCCTTCCCCTTGTACGACATCGAACGCCGCGGGACCAGCTCCAGGCCGGCGACCCGGTCCGCGGTCTCGGCGCGACCGTGGGTCTCGACGAGCCCGACGACCACGTCCACGCCCTGCTTCTTCAGGGCGTGGGCGTCCTCGAGCATCTGGTAGGTCTTCCCGACGCCGGCGGCGTGCCCGATGTAGATCTTGAGCTTGCCGCGCCGGGACTTCTCGAGAAGCCGGAGGAAGACGTCCGGGGAGGTGCGCCGGGATTCTTCCTGCGGCATGCGTCGATTCTAAGGGCGCACCGGCAGCGCGCGGTCGAGATCGAGGTTCGTCAGCAGCACGTTGACGCGCGGCTCGCCGAAGAGGCCGAGCGTGCGGGGCTCGACGTGCCGCCGGATGACCTCGGCCACCGTCTCTTCGGTCGCTCCCCGGGCCTTCGCGATGCGCGCGGCCTGCCAGAACGCCGCGTCGGGGGAGAGGTGGGGGTCGAGGCCCGAGGCCGAGGTGGTCGCGAGGTCGGCGGGAACCGGGCGCGGGTCGCCCGGGCGGTCCTCCCGGGCCGCGGCCACGGCCGCCCCGATCGCCTTCGCGAGGTCGGCATCGGTCGGCCCCTTGTTCGTTCCCTGGGAGGCGGTGGCGTCGTAGCCGTCCTTCCCGGCCGCGGAGGGGCGGGGGTGCAGGTATCCGGCGCCCTTGAAGTTCTGGCCGATGAGCTCCGAGCCCACGACGCGCCCGTTGGCGGTGACGAAGGAGCCGTCGGCCTTGTCCTTCCAGAAGAGGCGCGAGACGGCGGTCACGGCCGCCGGGTAGACGCCGCCGAGAAGGACGGTGAGGACGACGACGTAGAGGGTCGAGCGAAGGGCGAGTTTCATGGACGTTCCTCTTCAGGCCAGGTGCAGGGCCAGCACGATCCAGTCGATCAGCTTGATCCCGACGAACGGCACGACGATCCCGCCGACGCCGTAGATCCAGAGGTTGCGCGTGAGGATCCGGGCGGCCCCCAGCGGGCGGTACTTGACCCCCCTCAGGGCCAGCGGGATGAGGGCGATGATGATGAGCGCGTTGAAGATGACGGCCGAGAGGATCGCCGACTTCGGGTTGCCGAGGTGCATGACGTTCAGGGCGTTGAGGGCCGGGTAGGTCGCCGCGAACATCGCGGGGAGGATGGCGAAGTACTTGGCGACGTCGTTGGCGATCGAGAAGGTCGTCAGCGAGCCGCGCGTCATGAGCAGCTGCTTGCCGATCTCGACGATCTCGATCAGCTTCGTCGGGTTGGAGTCGAGGTCCACCATGTTGCCGGCCTCGCGGGCGGCCTGGGTGCCCGTGTTCATGGCGACCCCGACGTCGGCCTGCGCGAGGGCCGGCGCATCGTTCGTCCCGTCGCCCGTCATCGCCACGAGGTTGCCGCCCTCCTGCTCCTTGCGGATGAGGGCGAGCTTCTGCTCCGGCGTCGCCTGGGCGAGGAAGTCGTCCACGCCGGCCTCGCGCGCGATGGCGGCGGCGGTCAGCGGGTTGTCGCCGGTGATCATGATCGTCTTGATGCCCATCGCGCGCAGCCGGTCGAAGCGGTCCTTCATGCCCGCCTTCACGACGTCGCGCAGGGCCACGACGCCGAGGACCCGGGTTCCGTCGGCCACGAGGAGGGGCGTGGCGCCCTCCGCCGAGATCTTGTTGAGCAGGTCCGACACGACCGGGTCGATCGTCCCGCCCCCGGCGCGGACCCAGTCCGCCACGGAGTCGCCGGCCCCCTTGCGGATCTGGCGGCCGTTGAAGTCCACGCCCGACATGCGGGTCTGCGCGGAGAAGGGGATGAACTTCATGCCCTCCATGCGGCGGGCCCTCAGGCCGAACTGGTCCTTCGCGAGGACGACGATCGAGCGGCCCTCCGGCGTCTCGTCGGAAAGGGAGGACAGCTGCGCGCCTTCCGCGAGGTCGCCCGGCAGGACGTGGGGCGCCGGGAAGAACTCCGTCGCCTGGCGGTTGCCGAGGGTGATCGTGCCCGTCTTGTCGAGCAGGAGGACGTTGACGTCCCCGGCCGCCTCGACCGCGCGGCCCGACATCGCCAGGACGTTGTGCTGGAGCACGCGATCCATGCCCGCGATGCCGATGGCGGAGAGCAGGCCGCCGATCGTCGTCGGGATGAGGCAGACGAGGAGGGCGATGAGGACCGGCGTCGACGCCGTCCCCTGCGCGTAGAGGGCGAAGGGGCGCAGCGTGACGGTCGCGATGAGGAACACGATCGTCAGGCCCGCCAGGAGGATGGACAGCGCGATCTCGTTCGGGGTCTTCTGCCGCGAGGCCCCCTCGACGAGGGCGATCATCCGGTCGAGGAACGTCTCGCCCGGGTTGGAGGTGACCTCCACGACGATGCGGTCCGAGAGCACGCGCGTGCCGCCCGTGACGGCCGACCGGTCGCCCCCGGATTCCCGGATGACGGGAGCCGATTCGCCCGTGATGGCCGACTCGTCCACGGACGCGATGCCCTCGACGACCGTGCCGTCCCCGGGGATGACCTGCCCGGCCTCGACGACGACGCGGTCTCCCTTGCGCAGGCTGGTCGCGGGGACGCTCTCCTCGCCCTTGCGGGTGACGCGGCGCGCCATCGTCTCGGTGCGGCCGCGGCGCAGCGTGGCGGCCTGCGCCTTTCCCCGGCCCTCGGCCATCGCCTCGGCAAAGTTGGCGAAGAGGAGCGTGAACCAGAGCCAGAGCGCGATCTGGACGTTGAACAGGACGTCCCTGCCGCGCGCGACGTCGCGCACGAGCAGGATGCTGACCAGGACGGCTCCGACGAGCACGACGAACATGACGGGGTTCTGCGCCTGGACGCGCGGGTCGAGCTTGCGGAACGAGTCCCCGATCGCGGCGCGGACGATCGCGCGGTCGAACAGGGCGGTGCGTCGGGGTTGTGCCACGGTCATCCTCCTCAGAAAAGAGTCCCGGCCTTCATCAGGAGCTGTTCCACGATGGGGCCCAGGGAGAAGGCGGGGAAGAAGGTCAGCGCCCCGACGATCACGATGACGCTGACGAGCAGGACGGAGAACAGGGGTCCGGTGACGGGGAAGGTGCCGGCGGACGCGGGGACCTTCTTCTTCGCCGCCAGCGATCCGGCGATCGCGAGGATCGGGATCAGCATGAAGAAGCGGCCGAAGAACATGTCGACGCCGAGCGTCACGTTGTAGAAGAGCGTGTTGGCGTTCAGGCCCGCAAACGCCGAACCGTTGTTGCCGGCGCCCGAAGTGAAGGCGTAGAGGATTTCCGAGAAGCCGTGGGGTCCCTTGTTGTTGAGGGAGGAAAGCCCCGCCGGCAGGACCGCGGCGGCCGCGGAAAAGGCCAGGATGCAGAGCGTCAGGATGAGGACCGACAGCATCGCGAGCTTCACTTCGTGGGCCTCGATCTTCTTGCCGAGGTACTCGGGAGTCCGCCCGACCATCAGGCCCGCGATGAAGACGGAAAGGACGATGAACAGGAACATCCCGTAGAGGCCCGCGCCCACGCCGCCCACGATGACCTCGCCCGAGGCGATGTTGCCCATCGGCACGAGCCCGCCGATCGGCGTGAACGAGTCGTGCCAGGAGTTGATCGCGCCGCAGGAGGCGTCGGTCGTGACCGTCGCGAAGAGCGCCGAGTCGCCGATCCCGAAGCGGACCTCCTTGCCCTCCATGTTGCCGCCGGTTCCCCCGGCCGTCGGGAGGGCCGCGACCCCCAGCTTCTGGTGGATGGGGTTGCCCTTCTGCTCGGCGATCCCGCAGACGAAGACGCCGACGAGGAACATCAGCGCCATCGCCCCGAACACGGCCCAGCCGTGCTTCACCGAGCCGGTCATCCGGCCCAGGGTGTTCGTCAGCCCCGCGCCGACCGCGAAGATCAGCAGAAGCTCCAGGAAGTTGGTCCCCGGCGTGGGGTTCTCGTAGGGGTGAGCCGAGTTGGCGTTGAAGAACCCGCCCCCGTTCGTCCCGAGCTCCTTGATGGCTTCCTGCGAGGCGACGGGGCCCTGGGAGATCCTCTGTTCGATCCCCTCCACGGTCTTGACGGTGACGTCGGCGCGAAAGTTCTGGACGACGCCGCGGGAGACGAGGAAGAGGGCCGCCAGGAAGGAGATCGGCAGCAGCACCCAGAGGATGGCCCGCGTGCAGTCGTACCAGAAGTTTCCGATGCCGTTCGCCTTTTCGCGCGCGACGCCGCGGATGACGGCGACCGCGATCGCGATCCCGGTGGCCGCCGACAGGAAGTTGTGGAGCGCGAGTCCCGCCATCTGGGTGAAGGGGGACATCGTGGTCTCGCCCGAGTAGCCCTGCCAGTTGGTGTTCGTCGTGAACGAGACGGCGGTGTTCCAGGACGAGTCCGGCGAGACCGCCCCGAACCTGTTCGGGTTGAGCGGCAGGAACTGCTGGAGCCGCTGCATCGCGTACAGGATGACCAGGGAGGCCGCGTTGACGATGAGCATGGTCACCGTCCAGTCCACCCAGCCCTGGTCCTTCGAGGCGTCCACGCCGCAGACGCGGTAGATCCCCCGTTCCACCGGCCGCAGCACGGGGTCGAGGAACGTCCGCTCGCCCGAGAACACGCGCTTCATGTAGCCGCCCAGGAGGGGCGTGAGGGCGACGATGATGCCGAGGTAGACCAGGATCTCGACGAAATTGATGGTCGTCATGACTTCAAACCTTTTCCGCCCGCAGCATGGCCCACAGGAGGTACCCGAGCAGGCCCACCGTCACGACCAGACCGAGAACGTCTTCCCATCCCATGCTGTCCTCCTCAAACCCTGTCGCAGCGCCGCGCGTAGACGACGGAAATCCAGAACAGGAAGACCGTGATCGCGAGAAAGACGACGTCTGCCATTCGATGCCTCCTCAGAACGTGAAACCGAGCTCGAACAGGATGGCGTTGCCCTTCGAATCGCCGTTCTTGATCGAGTAGCCGGCGTAGATCGTCCAGTTCCCCAGGGGCACGGAGACGCCCGGCGTGAAGTACCCGAGGGCGTTGTCCCCGCTGAACCAGTCCGCGATGAGGTTCAGGTGATCGTTGATCTTCTGCTCGAACCCGAGCAGCGCGCCGGCCTGCGGATCCGGAGCGGCGTACCCCGAGGTCGCCCAGTACCCGCCGGCCGTCAGCCGCGTGTTGGTGGGCAGCTTGTAGGAGGCCTCGCCGTACCAGAGCGCCGCCGGGTCGCCGTCGCGGGAGCCCCGAAGGTAGAAGAGGCCGAACGCGCCGGTCGTGAACGCGAGGTGGTCGTCGTGCCAGGGCTGCCACTTGATGTCGACGGTCGCGAACGGCACGGAGCGGCCGGAGGCCGCGACCCCCCCGAAGTTGGCGCCGGCCTCGATGTTCGAGCCGAAGCCGTACACGCCCCGCATCGTGAAGAAGCCGAAGCTCGGGTCCTGGGGGCGTCCGAGGGCGTCCGCCTCGAGATAGAACTTCCCCGGGTCCAGGACGTCGGCGGACGGGACGTTGAAAATGGTCTGCTGCGCCAGCGCCGGCGCGGCGAGGGCGAAGAGGAACACGACGGCGGCCGCGAGCCTCGATGTGGGCGTCTTTTTCTCCCTGGTGCGTTGCCCGGGGTCAAAGACCTTCTCGTCGGCCCGCCAGAGGACCATGGCGCGCCGGCCGCAGGCAACATATCCCACGAACCCGGACGCGACCAGCGCGACCTCGAATCCCGGGAAGGCCAGCGCCAGGACGCATCCTCCGAGAAGAACGACGATCGCCAGGCCCGCGAAGACCATCGCTTTCCGTTCGTCTTTCATGCCTGCAGGATCTCTCCGGCCAGGAAAAGAAGTCCGGAAGGAGGCCGAAAGAAGTGCGGAAGATCGGGCTTTTCCGGGGTCCGGGGAGCACGCGCCCTTCCGAGGCGGGGTCCGGAAGGGCTATTCGGGCGAGAATCGGTATCCCACCCAGGGCTCGGTGCGGAACCAGCGCGGGAGGTTCGGATCGTCTTCGAGCTTGCGGCGCAGTCCTCCCATGTGGACCCGCAGGGTGTCGGACGTGACGCCCGCGGTCGTGCCCCAGACCTCGGACATCAGCTGGCGATGGGTCCAGACGGCGCCCGGCTTTCGGAGGAGCGTCACGAGGAGCGAGAACTCGATCGGGGTCAGGTGGACCGGCCGGCCGGCCTTGAGGACCGTTCGCGCCTCCGGTTCGATCTCGATGTTGCCCCAGCGAGTGACCGCGGGGCCGCGGGCGGACTCGACGCGCCGCAGGAGCGCCCGGGCGCGCGCGACGAGCTCGGCGACCCCGAAGGGCTTCGTGACGTAGTCGTCGGCGCCCTCGTCGAGGAGCCGGACCTTGTCGCGCTCCTCCCCGCGGACCGTCAGGACGAGGACGGGGACGGCGGAGGTCCTGCGGATCTCCTTGACGAGCGCGAGCCCGTCCACCCGCGGCATGGCGAGGTCCGTGACGACGAGGTCGAAGACCCCCTCCTCGAACCGGTCGAGGGCCTCCTGCCCGTCCATCGCCGCCACGACCTCGTGCCCGTCGCGCTCGAGCGCGTCGCGCACGACCTTCCGGATCGCCGGTTCGTCGTCGGCGACGAGGACCCGGCTCACCGGGGGGCCCGCGGGAGGACGATCTCGAACAGGGCGCCGCCGCCGGTCGCCTCGCCGAGCCTCAGGTGCCCGCCGTTCAGCTCGACAAGGCTGCGCGCGATCGAGAGGCCGAGGCCGCTGCCGGGCAGCCGGCCCGCGTCCTCGAGGCGGACGAACCGCTCGAAGACCCGCTCCCGCGCCTCGGCGGGGACGCCCTTGCCCTGGTCGGCCACGCGGAAGGAGACGTTCGCCTCGTCGTCGGCGACCGACACGTGGATGGTCGAGCCCGCGGGGGAATAGCGGGCCGCGTTCTCGAGGCCGTGGCCGAGCGCCTCCGTCAGCTGGGCCGGGTCCACCTCGACGGAGAGCTCCGGGGGAGGCGGCTCGAGGAAGAGCGCGTGGCTGGCGAGCGAGTCGCCGAAGCGGGCGATCGCGGCCTCCACGATCTCGCCGCAGGTGACGCGCTCGGGCCGCGGCTTCGCGGTCCCGGAGTCGAGGCGCACGAGGTCCATGAGCTCGGCGATCCGGCGCCCGAGCGTGGCGAGCTGCGCGCCCGCCGCGTGCGAGGCGTCGGAGCCGCCGGACTCGGCCTCCCAGTTCTCGATCGCCCCCCGGGCGGCGGCGACGGGCGTCTTCAGGTCGTGGGCGAGCTGGGCGAGGAGCGTCGACTTCATCTGCTCGCTCGTGCGCGTCTCCTCGGACTCCCGGGCGAGGCGCAGGAACCGCTCGCGCTCGACCGCCAGGCCGAGCAGCACCGCGCAGGCCTCCGCCATCCGTTCGCTCGAGCGCAGGCCCCGCGCCACGAGGACGCCGGCGCGCTGCAGCCCCACGGGGATCGGAAGGTAGATGTCCGTGCCGCCCAGGTCCGAGGGGTAGGCAGCGGAATTGCCCTGCCGGAAGGCGAGCTCGGCGATCTCGGCCCGGAAAGGCGCGTCTCCCGTTTCGATGCGCTGCGAGAGCACGCCCTTCGGGTCGGCGAGCAGGATCGCGACCTGCTCGCACTGCAGGGCCTGCCGGAGGCGGTCCGCGGCGACGCCGATCAGGGTTTCGCGGTTCGTGTCGGAGAGGAACCCCTGGGAGAGCTGCGTCAGGGCGATGAGATCCCGCCGCTCCGCCTCGAGGAGCCCGAGACGCCGGCGCGAGAGCGCCGACAGGCGGCCGATGAGGAGGCCCGAGACGAGGAAGACGAAGAGCGCCGTGACGTTGCGCGGGTCCGCGATCGTGAACGTGTAGAGAGGCGGCAGGAAGAAGAAGTTGAAGCCGAGCGTGGCGAGCACGGCGGCGAGGACGCCCGGGCCGCTCTGCCAGACCGAGGCGCAGAGGAACACGGTCAGCAGCAGAAGCAGCGCGATGGACGAGACCGTCAGCTGCGGAAAGAGCTTCAGCAGCCCGATGGTCGCGAGCACGACCACCACGGCCGCCGGGTACCCGACCCACCGCGCCGCGGGGACTTTCATGGAGCCGTCATTCTATCGGGCGTCGCGGGCCGGTCAGGCCACGAGCATCGCGTCGCCGAACGAGTAGAAGAGATAGCCCTGCTGGATCGCCGCCGCGTACGCGGCGAGGACGTTTTCGCGCCCGGCGAAGGCGGAAACGAGCATGAGCAGCGTCGAGCGCGGAAGGTGGAAGTTGGTCAGGAGGCCGTCGAGCGCCCGGAACTCGAAGCCGGGCGTGATGAAGAGGTCGGTCGCGAAGGACAGGTCGCCCGGTTCCGCGAAGTCGGGCCGGCGGGCCGCGGCCTCGAGGGAGCGGGCGACCGTCGTCCCGACCGCGAGAACGCGCCGCCCCTCGGCCTTCGCCCGCGCGATCGCGGCCCGGGTCGCGGCCGGCAGGACCACGTCCTCGGGCGGCAGGACGTGGTCGTCCGTGTCGTCGGCGGTGACCGGCTTGAACGTGCCCGCGCCGACGGCCAGCGTCAGGTCGGCGATCTCGACGCCGCGGGCGCGGATTCCGGCGAGGATCTCGTCGGTGAAGTGGAGTCCCGCGGTCGGCGCGGCGACGGCGAGCGGTTCGCGGGCGAAGACCGTCTGGTAGGCCGCGCGGTCCTCGGGCCGGTCCGGAGCCCCGGGCTCCCGGCGGATGTACGGCGGCAGGGGCGTGTGGCCGACGTGCGCGAGCAGCGCGTCGTCGAGCGGCCGGTCGAAGAGCACGGTCCGCGATCCGTCGTCGTGCACCGTGAGGACGTCGGCCGTGAGGCCGTCGTCGAAGCGGACCATCCGGCCCGCCTTCGCCCGGCGACCGGGCTTGGCGAGCGTCAGCCAGCGGCGGCGCCCCTCGTCGGCGGCGCGGAGGAGGAAGATCTCGACCAGGCGGCCCTCGGAGTCGCGCCCGTACAGGCGCGCCGGACGGACGCGGACGTCGTTGCGCACGAGGAGGTCGCCGGGCCGGAGGATCTCCGGCAGGTCGGCGAACCGGCGGTGCGCCAACTCGCCCGACCGGCGGTCGAGCACGAGCAGGCGGCTCGTTCCCCGGGGCCGCGCCTCCTGGGCGATCCGGTCCGCCGGGAGGTGGTAGTCGAAGAGGGCGACGCGCACGGGTGCGAAGGGTATGTCACCGCGGGTAACAGGGACAGGGGCATCCGGCGCGGGAGGGTCTTCCGCCCGCGGCCGAGGTGCCTTCGGGACAGGGATTTAGGAGCCCTCCGGAGCCTGGTACGGGGAGTGCAACCTACGGAGGAGACCGAAAGGACGACCCATGATCGCCGCGCGCCACCGCTCGAGCCTGCTTCTGTTCCTCGCCTTGACCGCGGGGCTCTGCCTCGGCGCCGTGCTCAGCCTCGGCGCGGCCGGCCTGCCCGTGCGCTGAAGTAGTCTGCGGCGGATGTCGCACGACTATCCGCCGGGCCGCGGGCGCGTGAGCGTCGAGGCCGCGGGCATCCCGATCGAAGGGGTGTCCATCGCGGGCCACGAGTCCTTCTACAAGCTGCCGGGGTTCCGGACGCTGCTCGAGTTCGGGCGCGCTCCCGAGGACGTCGTCGGCTACGCGACGGTCTGCGTCTCGCACGGCCACCTCGACCACATGGCGGGGCTCGCGCACTTCGCGTCGCGGCGGCGGCTGGCGAGGCTGCCCGCCGCCCGCGTGTTCGTGCCCGCCGAGGCGGCGGCCCCGGTGACGCAGTGGGTGAGGGCCTGCGAGCAGCTGGAGCAGATCGAGTACGAGCTCGAGGTCGTCCCGGTGTCGCCGGGCGACCGCGTGCGCCTGCGCAACGACCTCGAGCTGACCGTTCTCCCGGGCCGCCACCGGGTTCCCACCGTGGGCTACCTCTTCTCCGAGGTGCGGCACAAGCTGCTCGACGAGCTCGCCGGCCGGGACGGCCTCGAGATCGCGGCGCTGCGCGCGGCGGGAAAGCCCGTCACGCGGCGCGAAGAGATCCCTTTGCTCGCCTACCCGGGAGACTGCGGCGAGGAGATCTTCGACGCGTGCCCCGAGCTCTTTCGCGCGAAGGTCCTGCTGCTCGAGTGCTCGTTCCTTCTCCCGGACGACCGCGAGCGCGCCCGCGAGTATGCGCACATCCACCTCGACGACATCCTGGCGCGCGCGGGCCGGTTCGAAAACGAGGCGGTCGTCCTGACCCACTTCTCCCAGCGCTACGGGCCCGAGGAAATCCGGCAGGCGCTGCGGGCGATCCCCGAGCCGCTGGCCTCCCGCGTCGTTCCCTTCCTTCCGCCGTTATGATGGAGGCTCGGTTGTGGGGTAGTTGAATTGGTACAACGTCCGGCTGTTAACCGGAAGGTTGGTGGTTCGATTCCACCCCCCACAGCCAAAACGTCGCCTGCGCTGCGTTACGGGATCTGCGCTGAGCGGCGCGTAGCGCCGCACAGCGCACCGCCGG
>JAYRMU010000077.1:0-106523 GCA_041912555.1 Thermoanaerobaculia bacterium | reverse complement strand
GGAGCCGGAGCGGGGGGGAGGGACCCCCCGGGCGGGCCACCCCCTTGGGGCGAGCCGCCCGGCGGGGCGCGGTGCGGCGCCGGCGGCGCCGCCGCGGCGCAGAGCCCGTAACGCCGCGCCGGCGACGGCCTAGATGTGTATCGCGTGCCCCTGCACCGCCTCGGCCGCCTCGTGGATGGCCTCCGAGAGCGTCGGGTGGGCGTGGATCGTCTTGACAAGCTCTTCGGAGGTCGCTTCCAGCTTCATCGCGGCGCAGGCTTCGGCGATCAGCTCCGTCGCGGACGGGCCGATCACGTGGACTCCGAGGACCTCGTCGTACTTCTTCTCCGCCACGATCTTCACGAACCCCGACGCCTGGTTGAGGATGCGCGCCTTGCCGATCGCGGAGAACGGGAACTTTCCCACGACGACGTCGTAGCCGCGCTCGCGGGCCTTCGCCTCGGTCAGGCCGACGGACCCGATCTCCGGCGAACAGTAGGTGCATCCCGGGACCTGGTCGTAGTTGATGGGCCGCGTGGGCTTTCCCGCCATGTGCTCGACGGCGAGGACGCCCTCGGCCGAGGCCAGGTGCGCGAGGGCCTGCGTCGGGATGACGTCGCCGATCGCGTACACGCCGGGCACGTTCGTGCGCATGGTGCCGTCCACCTTGACCCAGCCCCTGTCCGTCGCCACCCCCATGGCCTCGAGGCCGATGTTCTCGGTGAGAGGCCGCCGCCCGACCGCCATGAGCACCTTCTCGGCCCGGAACGTCTCGGTCTTGTCGCCGGCCGAGCGCGCGAGGATCTCGACGCCCCCGTCGCTCTTCGTGATCCGCTCGACGCGGGTGTCCGCGTAGATCGCGATGCCCTGCCGCTTGAACGAGGCCGCCAGCTCGCGCGAGATCTCCTCGTCCTCCACCGGGACGACGCGCGGCAGGACCTCGATGATCGTGACCTTCGCCCCGAAGCGGGCGTGCATGGACGCGAACTCGACCCCGACGGCGCCCGAGCCGATGACGACGAGCGACTTCGGAACCTCGGTCAGCTCGAGCATCGAGGTCGACGACAGGATCGTCTTGTCGTCGATGTCCATCCCGGGCAGGGAGCGGGGCGTCGAGCCCGTGGCGACGATGACGTTCTTCGCGCCGAAGACGGTCTTGGCGCCGTCGGCGCCCGTCACGGAAACGCGGCCCGGGCCGGTCAGTCGGCCGAAGCCGTTCGCGACGTCGACGCGGTTCTTCTTCATCAGGAACGTGATGCCGTTGGTGGACTGCCGGACGATCTTTTCCTTGTGCTTGAGGGCCGCCGGCATGTCGAGGCGGACCTCGCGCGCGGAGACGCCGACGTCCGCGCCGTGGCGCGCCTCCTCGAGGAGGTCCGCGGTGTGGAGCATGGCCTTCGTCGGGATGCAGCCCCACAGGGTGCACACGCCCCCGAGCCGGGTTTCCTTCTCGACGACGAGGACCGTCATGCCGAGCTGGGCGGCCCGGATCGCGGCGACGTAGCCGCCCGGGCCCGAACCGATGATGACGAGATCGTAGGACTTGTTGGAGCTCATAACCCCTTTCTCCAGAGCGCGTAAGCCTATCAGCTGTCGGCGCCCTCGCCGGGCCTCGTCGGCTCGAGCCCGAGCGCGTTGTTGAAGCGGTTGAAATACGCGAAGAGGCCCACGACCGATGCAAGCTCGACGATCTCGGCCTCCTCGAAGTGGTTCCGCAGGTCCGCGAACGTGGACTCGGGAACGCGGTTGGAGTCCCGGGTCATCTGGAGGCCGAAGCGCAGGGCCGCTTTCTCCCGCTCGCTGTAGGGGCCCTTCTCGAAGTCGAGGAGGCTCGCGATCTGCTCCTTCGTCGCGCCGGTGCGCTCGGCCAGCATCGTGTGGGACGCCTCGCAGTACCGGCACTGGTTCTCGAGCGACGTCTGGACGGCCAGCAGCTCCTTCAGCCGCAGCGGCACCGTCCCCGACCCCATGACGGCGGCGAAGTGGGCGTCCATCGTCGTCAGCAGCCAGGGGCGGTGCGCGAAGACCCGGTACATGTTCGGGATGTTGCCGCGCTCGGCAATCTTGCGCTCGAAGGCCTCGCGCGCCGCGCGGGTGGCGGCGGAGCGCCCGACCAGGGAAATTCTCGACATCGTCGTTTCTCCGCGCGGGATCCTATCCCGCCGCTCAACGTAGAATCTCCGCCATGAAGCGAGCTTTCCTCCCCGGCGCGCTCCTCGCGGCCGCCCTCGCGGCCGCCTGCGGCGGCGAAAAGACGGCGCAGACCCAGGGCGTCAAGATCGGGTTCTTCGGGGCCCTCACGGGGCCGACCGCCACGTTCGCGATCTCGGGGCGCAACGGCGCCCTCCTCGCCGCCGACGAGATCAACCGCGCGGGCGGCGTGCTCGGCCGGCCGATCGTTCTCCTCTCGGAGGACGACCGGGGCGAGGCCGCCGAGGCCGCATCGGTCGTCTCCAAGCTCGTCACGCGGGACCACGTCGTGGCCCTCATCGGCGAGAACGCCTCGTCGCGGTCGCTGGCCGCGGCGCCGATCGCGCAGAGCTACTCGATCCCGATGGTCTCCCCCTCCTCGACCAACGTCGAGGTCACGAAGAAGGGCGACTACATCTTCCGCGTGTGCTTCATCGATTCCTACCAGGGCAAGGTCCTCGCGACGTTCGCGCGCAAGAACCTCAAGGCGCAGACGGCCGCGATCCTGACCGATTCGCGCAGCGACTACAGCGTCGGCCTGGCCGACGCCTTCCGCGCGGCCTTCACGGCGGCCGGCGGCCGTGTCGTCGCAGAAGCGAAGTACGCCGAGGGCGACAGCGACTTTTCCGCGCAGCTGACCTCCCTGCGCCCGACCAGCCCCGACGTCCTCTTCGTTCCCGGCTACTACACGGATGCGGGGCTGATCGCCCGGCAGGCGAAGTCGCTCGACCTCAAGGCGACGCTGCTCGGCGCGGACGGGTGGGATTCGCCCAAGCTCGTCGAGATCGGCGGGGAGGCCATGGAGGGGGCGTACCTCTCGAACCACTACTCGGTGGACGACCCGGCGCCCGCGGTCCACAAGTTCGTGGACGCCTACAAGGCCCGCTACGGCGCCGAGCCGGATTCGATCGCCGCCACCTCGTACGACGCGATGCGTCTGATCGCCGACGCCATCACGCGCGCCGGCTCGACGGAGGGGCCCCGGATCCGCGACGCGCTGGCCGCCACGAAGGACTTCGCCGGCGTCACGGGCACCATCACGATGGACGCCGACCGCAATCCGATAAAGCCCGCCGTGGTCCTGCGCGTCGAGGGCGGACGCTTCCGCTTCGCCGATTCCGTCGCGCCTTAGAGGGCGGGAGACGGAAGAGGCAGGCGGCAGGAGGCAGGCTAGGGCCTCGGGGGCTCGAACTCGAGGATGAACTCGTCGAAGGAAGCCGCGCCCGCGCCCGTCGTGACGAGCCCGGTCTTGCCGGTGACGGGCTTCGGGTCCTTCGCCTCGAAGAGCTTCTGATCGCCGAAGGAGACCGTCAGCGACGGGCCCTGCGCGGCGACGGCGAACTTTTCCCACTCCCGGTCGAGCTTCGCCCGCCCGCGGCCGAGCTCGGTCGGCTTTCCGTCGCGCCAGGACGTCAGGACCGCCTCCCCCGAGCCGGTGTCGACCATGAGGACGAGGAAGTCCTTCTCGCTCGCCATGCGCAGAAGAAGCCCCGCGTGGCTGCCCTCGCGCTTGACGTACGTGGACACCGTGCCGTCCTGGAAGACGTAGTTGCGCCGCACCGCGGCGGCGATCGAGCCGTCGGGGCGCTTCGCGTCGACCTGCGAGAGGCGATTGGGAGCGGACGGCGGATTGAGGTCCGTCAGGATGAGCCAGCGCGCGGGGGCCTGCGGCCCGAGGACGACGAGATCGAAGAAGCCCGGCACCCGCATCGCGGTGTCCGTGTCGAAGTGGTTGCGAACCGTCTCGGCGGACAGCGAGGCGGCCGCGAGAGAACCGAGAGTCAGGGCGAGGACCCGTCGCAGGATCGGCATGGCATTCATCGTCGCCGAAAAACGCTCAAAATGCCCTAAAATTCCCGGATATGGATGCAAACTCCCGAACCCGAACCTATAGGGCGGACCGAGAGGGCTTTGCCTTCGTCCTCGACCGCCCCAACGTGGAAAGACTGAAGACGCTGCCCGATTTCGAAGGGCGCGAGGAACCGGCCGTGGCGGAGGACTTCCTGCGCTCGCGCGCCGAAGCGTGGGCGGACGTCCTGGCCTCCGCGGGCGCGGCGCCCGGCGAGATCTCGGTCGAGATCGACCCGCACCAGAAGAAGGCGCGCCTGACGAAGGCCACGCGGATCGTCATCACCGCCGACATCTAGGCGGGCCGCCGGCCGCGCGCGCGAGGGCGCGCCCCCGGCGCGTCAAAAGCTGAGGATGCCGCGGATCCGGTTCTCGAGCGCCAGGAACGCCTGCCGCGAGTAGGGGTCCACGACCACCCGGATCTCGCTCGGGCTGGGCACGTCGTCCTCGATGGAGGCCGCGAGGCGGTCGGCCTGCCCGTCGAAGAAGGCCTCGCCGATCTCGTCGTCCGACTTGCCGCGCGAGCCGGGAAGCTCGCGCAGGCGCGCGAGATCCGGAGGGTCGAGGCGCAGCCGGTATCCCCGGCACTCGCGGTAGAGCGGCTCGCGCCGGTCGATGAGGTCCGGGCGGGTCTTGCCGGCGGGACGGGGCCGGGCCGGTTCGGGCGGCGGGGGCGCGATGGCTCCGGCGACGGCCTCCGCGATGACGTCCGGGTCGGCCGCCTCGACCGCGGCGGCCGGGGGCGCGTCGCTGCCGGGCGCGTCCTGCTCGGGGACGTCCAGGTCGGGGACGTCGTCCTCGAAGGCCTCGTCGGGCGGAAGCGTGGGGTCGTCTGGGCTCATGGTCCTCTAGCGTCCGGCCAGGACGTTCTTCGAGATCACGATGCGCTGGATCTCGCTCGTGCCCTCGTAGATCGTCGTGACGCGGGCGTCCCGATAGTACCGCTCCACGGGGTAGTCCTTCGAATAGCCGTAGCCGCCGAAGATCTGCACGGCGCGGGCGGCGATCGTGTTCGCGGCCTCGGTGGCGTACACCTTGGCCATGGACGACTCCTTCGAAAACCGCGCGCCGGGGGTTTCGGACCGGAGCGCCGCCCGGTACGTCAGGACCCGCGACGCCTCGAGCAGCACGCGCATGTCCGCGATCTGGAAGGCGATCGCCTCGTGCTCGGCGAGCTTGCGGCCGAAGGACTCGCGGGTCTTCGCGTAGTCCGCGGCGGCCTCGTACGCGGCCTGCGCGATGCCGATCCCCTGCGCCGCGATGCCGATCCGCGAATGGTCGAGGGTCGTCATGGCGATGGTGAAGCCCTCGCCCTCGGCCCCGAGGCGCCTCTCGGCGGGCACCCGGACGTCCTCGAGGAAGATCGCGGCCGTCTTCGACGACCGCAGCCCCATCTTGTCCTCCGGCGCCCCGATCCGCAGGCCCGGGTCGTCGGCGGAGACGAGGAAGGCGGTGATGCCGCGCGTGCCGGCGGCGGCGTCGGTCATCGCCATGACGACGTACCACTGCGCCTCGCCGGCGTTCGTGATCCAGGCCTTCGCCCCGTTCAGGACGTATCCGGAGCCGTCGCGGACGGCGCGCGTCTTCTGATTCGCCGCGTCGGAGCCGGACTGCGGCTCGGTCAGGGCGTACGCCCCGAGAGCCTTGCCCGAGGCGAGCTCCGTGAGGATCGTCGTCTTCTGCTCTTCGGTGCCGAACTTCCAGATGGGGTAGCAGGCCACCGAGTTGTTCACCGAGACCGTCACGGCCGTCGAGGCGCACACCTTCGCGAGCTCCTCGATCGCGAGCACGTAGGACATCGCGTCGGCCCCCGCGCCGCCGTACGCCTCGGGAACCATCATCCCCATCACGCCCATCTCGCCGAGACGCACGAGGATCTCGCGGGGAAGTCGCTCCTCGCGCTCCCAGCGCGCCACGTGCGGCGCGATCTCGGCCGAGGCGAACTCTCGCACGGCCTCGCGGATGCGCTTCTGGTCTTCGGTCGGCTCGAAGTTCATGGCCGCGGCCCCTGGCCCTGCGGCGCGGGCGGGCCGCCGGCGCCCGGCGCTCCCCCGCCCGGACCGCGGCCGCGGCGGCGACGGCGGCGGCGGCGCTTGCCTCCCGCGCCGGCTCCCGCCGGACCCTGTCCCTGGACCTCGCCCTGGGCGGCCGCCGGCGGAGGACCGGACGGCCGGCGGTCGGGGCCCCCGCCCGGAGGCCGCTGCCCGCCCTGGCCGCGCTGCGGCGCGGACGGTCCCCCGCCCCGCGGCCCGCCTTCCGGCCGACGTTCGCCGCGATCGCGCCCGCCGCCGCCTCCCGGGCGTCCGCCGCCGGCGGGCCTCTCGGCCCCGCGGCCGCCGCGTCCCCCGCGACGCCGCCGGCGCCCGCCTCCCTCGCGGCGCGGCTCGGGCGTGTCCACCCAGCCCTCCTCGAGGTGCCGGAACGTCACCAGGATCTCGGGGCGTGCGGCCGCGGCCTGCGCGCGCAGGAGCTCGACGATCTTTGCGCGCAGGGCCGCCGCGGGATCGGCCTCGAGCGTCGGGATCCGTTCCGCGTCGAACAGGACCATGCGGGTCCAGGCGATCCGGCGGCGCGCGCCGTCGGGCGCATCGAAGTCCATGACGAAGAGATCGCGCTCGTGGTCGAGCGCGTGCTCCCGGAACACGAGGTCCGGCAGCGCCTCGCTGCAGAGAGACTTCAGCAGCGGCAGGTGCTTCTCGCCGCCCTCGAACGTTTGTTCCATCGAGACCACGCGGTCCCGGAACATGCGTGTCTGCCCCATTAAATCCCCGCCGCGACGCGCAGCGTCGCCTCCACCTTCTCCCTCTCCCCACGGGAGAGGGCCGGGGTGAGGGGCGCTGCGTTCGCCCAAATCCCCGCCGCGACGCGCAGCGTCGCCTCCACCTTCTCCCTCTCCCTCCGGGAGAGGGCCGGGGTGAGGCGCGTCGCGTACGCCCGCCCTCTCCTCCCCGCCGCCAGAAGCCGTACTCTCGCGCTCATCCGATCGCCAACCCCGCGTCGCGGAAGATCTCTCTCGCGATGATCAGCCGGTGGATCTCGCTCGTCCCCTCGTAGATCTCCGTGATCCGCGCGTCGCGGAAGTTGCGCTCGACCGGATACTCCTTCGTGTAGCCGTACCCGCCGTGGATCTGGAGCGCCTTCGTCGTGACGCGCTGGGCCATCTCGGCGGCGTAGAGCTTCGCGATCGCCGCCTCCATCGAGTAGCGCCCGCCGTTCTTCTTCACGGCGTCCTTGGCCGCCGCGGCCTTGCGCGTCAGCAGGCGCGCGGCGTCTACCTCGGTCGCCATGTCGGCGAGGTAGAAGCGCAGGGCCTGGAACTCCGCGATCGGCCGGCCGAAGGCCTTGCGCTCCTTCGCGTACCGCACGGCGGCCTCGAGGGCCTCTTCCGCGATCCCGACCGCCTGCGAGGCGATGCCGATGCGGCCGCCGTCGAGCGTGGACATGGCGATCTTGAACCCGTCGCCCTCTTCGCCCAGCCGGTCGGCGGCGGGGACCTTCACGTCCGTCAGGAAGATCTCGACCGTCCCCGAGGCGTTGACGCCGAGCTTGACCTGGTGGCGGGAACGGTCGAACCCCGGGGCGCTCGCGTCCACGAGGAACGCCGAGATCCCCTTGATCTTCTTTTCGGGGTTGGTCATCGCGAAGAGCAGGCACACGTCGGCGTCCGAGCCGCACGTGATGAAGACCTTCTGCCCCGAGATCCGGTAGACGTCGCCCTCGCGCACCGCGCGGGTCTTCTGGTTGCCGGCGTCGGAGCCGGCGTCCGGCTCGGTCAGGGCGAAGCAACCCAGCTTCTCGCCGCGGGCCAGCGGCACGAGGAACCGCTTCTTCTGGTCCTCGTTGCCGAACTTCTCGACGGGGTCGCAGACGAGGGAGTTGTTGACCGAGAGGATGACGCCCATGTTGGCGCAGACCCGCGAGATCTCCTCGATGACGATCGCGTACGAGACCACGTCCATCCCCGACCCGCCGTACTCGGGCGCGACGGAGACCCCGGCCAGGCCGAGCTCCCCCGCCTTCGCAAAGGTCTCGCGGGGGAATTCGCCCGTCTGGTCGATGTGGGCGGCGTGCGGCCGGACGACCTCCTCGGCGAACTCGCGGACGGAGGCCTGGAGGAGCTGCTGCTCCTCCGTGAGCTCGAGATTCATGGCGGGCGGAGTATACCGGGAGGAGCAGGAGGCAGGAGGCAGGAGGCAGGGAGGCGGGGGCAGGCGCGACCCCGCCGGTGGCCGGACGCTACGGGCAGGAAAAGGCCTGGGTGTCCTGGAGGGGCTGAAACGCCGTTCCCACCGGATTGGTGTACGTGCGCGTCGCGCCCGTGGCCGTGTCCTCGACGAGGATCGTGACCCCCACGTTGGTGAGCCCGCCCGCGAAGACCCAGAAGCGGCCGTTGACCGGGCAGGCGTCGAGGACCTTCACGACGAGCTCGATGTTCTCTGCGCTGAAGAACCAGAAGTAGCCCGAGTCGCCCGTGAGGGGCACGCCCATGCCGATTCCGCTCGCGCCGTCGCTCGTGGCATAGAACGCCGTGACGCGAAACCGCGCGCCGCTCAGGCACAGGGTCGTCGCGTTGGCCACGCAGGGCCCCGGGGACCCGGGCGAGAGCCACTGGCGCACGGAGGGGTAGGTCACCTGGAACGCGCCGTCGATCGACGAGTTGTCCACGTTGTCGCAGTTGTCGTTCTGATTCGTGCCGCAGCTTCCGAACAGCTGCCCGACGACGCGAAGGTCTTCGGTGTACAGCGGCGACCCGGAGCTTCCGCCCCCGGTTCCGCCCGTGATGTCCGTTTCGTAGAGGAAGGTTCCCAGCGGGGCATCTGCGCAGACACCGGGCGCCGGATCCGTCACGATCTGGTCCCGGGTGAAGATCATCGGGTTCCCGTTCGGGTAGCTCAGCCGGTAGAGGACGAGGCCGTTCGCATGGGCGACGTCCGCGGTCGTCCACCCGAGGAGGACGCTGTCGGCCGGCGGGTTGCCCGCCAGCTGGACGAACGTGAAGTCGCTCGACGGCGCCGCGGCCGTCGCGAGCAACGTCGAGCCGAGCGTGCGCGGGAACTGGTTCTCGTCGGGAGGCAGCCCGTTGCAGGTCGCAGTCCTGTACTGCCAGAAGGCCTCGAGGGAGGTCGCCGACGCCTGCGTCGAGAAGCAGTGGTTGGCGGTCAGCAGGTACGGCACGGAGCTCCCGCCGGTCGTGTTGAGGAGCCCGCCCGTGCAGACGTATTCCGTGCCCGAGTCGTTGAAATTGAGCTGCGCCACCGCGCGCGTCGCCTGGTCCACGTTCGGAAACTCGGCGGGCGTCACGCAGCTGCGGTCCACGAAGCAGGCGTCCGACTTGGGCCGGACGACGAGCGCAGCCTTGTCGGCGGCGGACGGCGCGAAGTCCGGATGCTCGAGGTGAACGACCGAGCCCACGAGGAGGACCGCCTTGCCGAGCTCGGCGGCGGTCGCGGAGGCCGGGATCCGGGCTTCGAGGAAGATCCGGTCGGCAAAGACGGTGTTCGTCCAGAACCCCTCCGGCCGCGTGCCGGCCGAGAAATCGTAGGGACCGAACACCGCGCCGCTCTCGCCGTACACGTACACGCGGCTGCCGGCCGGCAGGCGCGCCTGGCGGATGTAGAGGCGCAGCCCCCCCGCCTCGATCGACGAAAAGGACGCCGTCCACGCGAATCCCCCGTCGGCTGCCCGCTCGAGAAGCCCGCCTGCGACCGTACGCGATTCGCCGGCGGCCAGGTCCGGCAGGCCCTGGAACCCGACGGGCTGCGGGAGCGGCCGGGAGATGCCGACCTTGATGGCCGGCTTCTTCGGGCGCGCGCCCTCCCGGCGGTCGGGAGACTTCAACTCTTCGCGTTCGGATGCGGTGAGCGCCCCCAGAGCGTGCCGCGCGTCTTCCGGAAGCCTCGGCGCGGCGAGGACGAGGTCGGATCGACGGGGTGCCGCCTTCGGCGCGGCCTGGGGCCGAAAGACCGCCGGGCCGACCTCGACGACCGGTCCGTTCGAGGGATTCTGCGCGGCTTGTGCCCACGCGGCGCTCACGAGCGCTCCCATCCACACGGCCAGACGTCCCGCTCGTCTCACAGACCGATGATAACCCCCGGAAAGCCGGCTCTATGCCCTCCTCAGCCAGACGCCCTTGAGGTACTCCCCCTCCGGGCAATCGAGCGAGACCGGGTGGTCGGGTCCGGCGCCCTGGCGCGCCACGAGCTCGAACGGAATGCGCGCATCGAGGCTCGCCGAGAACACGATCTTCTGAAAGAGGTCGGCGTCCACGAGGCCCGAGCAGGAGCAGGTCAGCAGCCACCCGCCCGGCGCGACGAGCGCCATCGCGACGCGGTTGACGTCCTTGTATCCGCGCGCCGCCCGGTCCACGTCGGCCTTCCTCTTGGCGAAGGCCGGAGGATCGCAGACGACGACGTCCCACCGTTCGCCGGCGGCCGCGCGCCGGCGCACGTCTTCGAACACGTCGGCCTCGGCGAAGTCCTCGTCGGCGGCGCCGAAGCCGTTCAGGTGGCGGTGCTCCCGGGCGAGCCCGAGGGCCGGGCCCGACGAGTCGACGTCGACGGCCCGCGACGCGCCTCCGGCCAGGGCCGCGATCGAGAAGGCGCCCGTGTAGGAGAAGAGGTTCAACACGCTCCGCCCGTGCGCGAGCGCGCGAAGGCGGGCGCGGTTGTCGCGCTGGTCGAGGAAGAAGCCGGTCTTCTGGCCCGAGCCGACGTCGGCCAGCAACCGGAGGCCGTTCTCGAGAAAGGGAACGCGTGTGAGCTCGGACTTCGGAGCCCGCACCTCGGCCCTTCCCGCGTCCCGGAAAACACCCGTCTCGTGGACGATGAGGGTTCCGGGCGCGAACACCTCGCGCACGGCCGCTTCGAGGGCGGCGCGCCAGGCGACGGTCCCGCCGGTCGAGAGCTCGAGCACGGCCGTGTCGCCGTACACGTCGAGCAGGACGCCGGGACAGAGGTCGCCCTCGGAGTTGATGGCGCGATAGCCCGTCGTCTCCGGAGGCAGCACCTCCTCGCGCAGCCGGCGCGCGGCGGCGAAGCGCTCGCGGAAGAGCTCGCCGTCGGGATCCCGGCCGTCGAAGGTCCAGAGCCGCGCAAGGATCTGCGAATCCGGAGAGTACGCGCCGCGGGCGAGCGGCCGCCCGGCCGCGTCCACCACCTCGGCGAGGCCATCGGAACCGTCCCCATCGGCCGCGGCGACCGCGCCGGAGAAGAGCCACGGGTGGCGGCGCCGGACCGACTCCTCCCGCCCTGGCTTGAGCCGGAGCCGGATCAAGCGGCCTCGCAGGGGCCCGGTCGGGTTCCGGCTCGGAGGCTCATCGCCGGGTCAAAATAACACCCTCAACACGCGGGGGCGGTTCTCCGTATTACAGGCAGACACACGATCTCCTCCTTCGGGCCCCCCGGCGACGGGGGGCTTCTTTTTTGGGGAAATCGGGCCGATTTCAGGGCTGGTTCAGGGCCCAGTCGTCCTCGAGGAATTCGGGCGCGCCCGGGAACGTTGCGACCCAGCTCGCCAGGCCGGGTTCCGCCACGAACCGCGCGACGTACTGCCGCAGCGTCCCCCCGTCGCGCTCGAACTCCCCGCGGTTCCACTCGAAGATCTTCGAGAGCGCCAGGCGCGACCGGGCGCGGTCGAGGACGTTCCTGGACGGGTCGGCGAGAAAGCCGCGGGCCTGCGCGTCGAGGGCCGCGGACAGCCCCGCCGCTTCGTAGGCCTTCGGGGCGAGGGCCGGGCAGGACTTCGAGGCGCAGACGATCGCGAAGTGGATCCGCGCGTCCCTCAGGTCGCGGAGGCGGTTCTCGACGTCGTCGAGGGTGAGCATCTCGCCGCCGATCCGCCGGCGCGCCGTCCGGAACGCCCCGTCGATGTCCCGGATGCTCTTGACCGGGTACCTGTCCAGGACGAGCGCGACCGCGGCGGCGTTGTAGGCGTTCACGTAAAAGGCCTTGCGCTCGGCCTCGTCCATCGCCTTCGGATCGGCGTCGCCGAGGTTCGAGAGGTAGGCGCCGAGGCGTTTGCGGTCCTGTCCGGTCGCTCCGCGGTAGTCGAAGCCGCCGTCGCGGGCCCGCGCGGCGAGGATCAGGTTCCAGACGGCCGGATCCGGCTGGGGGACGGCCGCGGCGGCGGCCGGAATCGCGATCAGCGCGGCGAGCACGAGGTGGGCGATCCGCATGCGGGGATTCTGCCTCAATGCGTGATCGCGGAGAGCACTCCGTAGCCGAGGGCGCCGATCGCCGCCGCCATCGGGATCGTCAGGATCCAGGCGTACACGATCCGGCCCGCCACGCCCCAGCGCACGGCCGAGACGCGCTGGGTCGCCCCGACGCCGATGATCGAGCCCGTGATCGTGTGCGTGGTCGAGACGGGGATGCCGAGGACCGAGGCGAGGATCACGGTGCCCGCGGCGCCCGTCTCGGCGCAGAATCCCGAGAACGGCTTCAACTTCGTGATGCGGCTTCCCATCGTCCGCACGATGCGCCAGCCCCCCGTGAGGGTCCCGAGCCCGATCGCCGCGTGGGCCGACAGGATGATCCACCAGGGGATCGTCTTGAGGTCCGGCAGGTGCATCCAGTGGAGCGGGTGGCCCGGGTCGGCGAACGCCGCGCGGTTGGCGACCAGCAGCCCGCCGATGATGCCCATGGTTTTCTGCGCGTCGTTGGTGCCGTGCGAGAGCGAGAAGGCGGCCGCCGAGCCGAGCTGCGCCCGGCGGAACCAGCGGTCGACCGAGCCGTACGGAGCCTTGTGGAACATCCAGGACGCCGCGACCATCAGGGCGAATCCGGCCGCCATGCCGATCAGGGGCGACAGGACGATGAAGGAAAGCGTCTTGACCCAGGCCATCCCCGGAACGATCGCGCGGATGCCGACCCGCGCCACCGCCGCCCCCGCGTACCCGCCGATCAGCGCGTGCGAGGACGACGACGGGATCCCGAAGTACCACGTGATGAGGTTCCACACGATCGCGCCGACGAGGCCGCCCAGGACGACGTCGGAGTTGACGACGGAGATGTCGATGAGCCCCGACCCGATCGTCTTGGCCACCGCCGTCCCGAACACGAAGGCCGCGACGAAGTTGAAGAAAGCGGCCCAGAAGACGGCCATGAGCGGCGTCAGGACCCGCGTGGAGACGACCGTGGCGATCGAGTTCGCCGAGTCGTGCATCCCGTTGATGAAGTCGAAGACGAGAGCGATGCCGATGATGAAGAGGACGTAGATCATCGCGCCGGCCGAATCGTCAGGAGTGCTTCAGGACCACGCTCTCGAGCACGTGCGCGACCGCGACGCACTGGTCGATGCAGCGCTCCATGTTGTCGTAGATCTCTTTCCACTTGATCACTTCGAGGGCCGGAAGGTTGTCCCGGAAGAGCGAGGCGATCGCGCCCTGGTACACGACGTCGCCCTCGTTCTCCAGCTCCTTGATCCGGATGCACTTGGCCATGACGCCCTTCTGCTGGCGCAGGTGGGAGACCGCCTCGACGAGCTCCGCGGTCGTCGTCACGATGAGCTGGCAGAGCGCGAGGGATTTCGGCGTCGGCTTCTCGACCTGGAAGAGCACGACGCGCCGCACGGTGCCGTCGATGAGGTCGATGACGTCGTCGAGCCGCACGGCGAGCTGGTGGATGTCCTCCCGGTCGATCGGGGTGATGAACGTCCGGTCGATCCCCCGCAAAATGTCGTGGGAGATCTCGTCGCACTCGTGCTCGAGCCGCTTGATCTGATCGGCCACGGTCGCGACCGGCGATTCCTCCCGGAAGAACCGGGCCAGGATCTTGGCGGCCTCGTGGATGCGGACCGCGAGCTCGGTGAATCGGTCGAAGTACTTTTCGTCGCGCGGAAGGAAGTTCAGCATGGCGGCCTCGAAGGCGGCGCCATCCTATCGCAGACTTCAGGCGGCCTTTACGCGGGCCCTTCGCGGCGCGTCAGGCCGCCGCGGGGAAGCTGACCCGGAAGCTGCTGCCCTCTCCGGGCTCGCCCTCGACGTCCACCGTGGCTCCGTGGAGCTGGGCGATGTGCTTCACGATGGCGAGGCCGAGGCCCGAGCCGGGCCTCTGCTTCGAGCGCGAACGGTCCACCTGGTAGAAGCGCTGGAAGATCTTGTCGCGTTCGGCCTTCGGAATGCCGGGACCGAGGTCGTCGACCGAGAAACCCGGCCGTCCCCCCTGGCGCCACACGCGGACCACGACCGGCGCGCCCTCCGGCGAGAACTTGATCGCGTTGTCGAGGAGGTTGCGGGCGAGCTGGCCGAGGCGGCGGCGGTCCCCCATCGCGGTCACGCCCGCGTCCCCGGTCACGCGGATCTCGACCCCGCGGTCGCGGGCCGCCGCCTCGAGGTCCTCGGCGGTTTCGGTCAGCATCTCGCGCAGCGGGATCTCCTCGCGCTCGAGCGGCACCGCGCCGCTCTCGATCTGCGCGAGGTCCATGAGGTCGTCGATGAGCTCGCGCATGTGCTCGGACTGCCGGCGGATCAGGCCCAGCAGCTCGGCGCTCTCGGCCTTGTCGGGCTGGGCCTCGGCCAGCGTCTCGGCGGCCGCCGCGATGGAGGCGATGGGCGTGCGCAGCTCGTGCGACACGTCCCCGACGAAGGTCCTCCGCATCGCCTCGGTGCGCTCGAGGCGCGTCACGTCGCGCAGCACGCCGACGGCCGCCGCCCGGTAGCCCTCGGGAAGGGGCGCGACCGTGATCTGCCAGACCCTCTCGTCCGGCAGGTGCACCGTGCGCTCCGAGACGCCGCCCTCCTTCAGGGTCGCTTCGAAGCAGTCGTAGAGCGGGCGCTCGCGGAGGACCTCGTAGACGCCGCGGCCGGCGGGGGCCGGGATGCCCGTCATCTCGGCGAAGCGCCCGTTCGACTCGAGCACCCGGAGCTTCGCGTCGACCACGACGAGCCCGTCGGGCAGGCGCTCGAAGGCCATCGCCGTGAGCCGCCGCTCGGCCTCGGCGCGCTGGACGGCCTGGTTGAGCGCCGCCTTCATCCGCTGCATGGCGCTCGACAGGAGCTGGACCTCCTCGCCGCCCGCCGTCGGGAGGTCCCGGGCGAAGTCGCCGGCCGCCACGGCCGAGGCCGCGCGCGTCAACTCGGCGATGGGCTCGGAGAACCGGCGCGACGCGCTCGCGCCGATGAGGAAGAGGAGGAGGCACACGAGGAAGGTGGCGCCGCGCATCGTCCAGAGGTAGCCGAGCTCGACCTGGCGCAGGCTCGCCTCGGCCACGGCCAGGCGCAGGACGCTCCCGTCCGGGAGGCGCCGCGCGACGTAGAGCATCGGCTTGCGCTCGGTCGGAGAGACCCGTTGGGAGACGCCGCTGCCCTCGGCGACGGCCTGCCGCACCTCCTCGCGGTTGGCGTGATTCTCCATCCCGGCGACGTCGGCCGGCAGGAGGTCGCTGTCGTCGAGGACCTTTCCGTCGGGGGCGATGTAGGTGATGCGGCAGTCGAGGTCGGCGGCGGCCTGGCGCAGGAACGCGTCGCGGGCGGCGGCGTCCGGCAGCCCCCGCGCGAGGTCGTCGGACAGGTGCGCCACTTCGCGCCGGAACCGCTCGGACACCCGGTCTTCCACGGCCCGCCGCACCGTCGCGTCCGAGATGAGGACGAGAAACACGACGGCCGCGGCCGCGAGGATCGCGAAGAGGGCGGTGAACCGGGCGCGCAGTCTCATGCGGGATTTCGCATTTCCGATCTCGGATTTCGGATTCCGGGTCCCGCCGTTTCCGGGTCCGGCATCCGGGTTCCGAAATCCGCGATCACTTCGGGACCGTAGCTTCGCGGTACCGGTAGCCGAGGCCGACGACGGTCTCGATGCGCTGGTCGCCGAGCTTGCGGCGCAGCGCCCGGATGTGGACGTCCACGGTCCGCGTCTCCACGTCGGCGTCGTAGTCCCACAGGCGCGCCAGGATCGCGTCCCGGGTGACCACCCGGTTGCGGTTGCGGATGAGGAGCCAGAGCAGGTCGAACTCTTTCTTCGTCAGATGGACCCGCTCGCCCTTCAGGGCGACCTCGAAACGGGCCCGGTCCACCAGGAGGTCGCCGTCGCGGAACACCTCCTCCTCGGACGTCTCGAACGCGGCGACCCGCCGGAGGTGGGCGTTGACCCGGGCCAGCAGCTCGCGCATCGAGAAGGGCTTGGTGATGTAGTCGTCCGCGCCGATCTCGAAGCCGAGGAGCTTGTCGCGTTCCTCGACGCGCGCCGTGAGCATGATGATCGGGACCTTGCGCGTCTCGTCGGCGCGCCGCAGCTCGCGGCAGAGCGCCAGGCCGTCGATGTCGGGCAGGTTCAGGTCGAGGATCACCAGGTCGAAGGGCTTCTCCTGGACGGCGGCCAGCGCCGCGATGCCCGACACGTAGTGCTCGACCTGGTAGCGCTTCTCCTTGCGCAGGTTCAGGCGGATCGTGTACGCGATGTCGGCGTCGTCCTCGATGAGGGCGATGCGCTTCATCGCGCCGGTGTGCGCCTCGGCCCGGGCCGCCCCCGCGCCGTCTTTGCCCTTCGCCGCCATGGACTTCATTTTGTCTCTTTCTGCCATCGGCCGTGCGGACGCCTAGCCGAACCGGCCGGTGATGTAGTCCTCGGTGATCTTCTGGCCCGGGTTCGTGAAGAGCTTCTCCGTCCGATCGTGCTCGACCAGGCGCCCGAGCATGAAGAACGCGGTGAACTCCGAGACGCGGGCCGCCTGCTGCATGTTGTGCGTGACGATGACGATCGTGAACTCGCGCTTGAGCTCGAGGATGAGCTCCTCGACCTTGGTCGTCGCGATCGGGTCGAGCGCGGAGCACGGCTCGTCCATGAGGAGGACCTCCGGCTCGATGGCCACGGCCCGGGCGATGCAGAGGCGCTGCTGCTGGCCCCCCGACAGGCCCATCGCGGAGGTGTCGAGGCGGTCCTTCACCTCGTCCCACAGCGCGGCGCGGCGCAGGGCCTTCTCGACGCGGTCGGGCATCTCGGCGCGGGAGCACATGCCGTTGATCCTCAGGCCGTAGGCGACGTTGTCGAAGATCGACTTGGGAAACGGGTTCGACTTCTGGAACACCATGCCGACGCGGCGCCGCAGGTCCACGATGTCGACCCCGGGCCCGTAGATGTCGCGGCCGTCGAGGAGGACGTCGCCCTCGACCCGCGTGTCCGGGATGATGTCGTTCATCCGGTTGAGGCAGCGCAGGAACGTGGACTTGCCGCAGCCCGACGGCCCGATGAAGGCCGTCACCGTCTTTTCGGGGATCTGCAGGGAGATGTCCCACAGAGCCTGCTTCGGCCCGTAGGAGAAGTTGAGCTTCTTCGACTCCATGCGGAGCGTCCGCCCCGCCGTCGGCGCCGCGCCGGCTCCCGGGCCGCCGCCCGGAGCCGGGGCCGCCGGAACGTCCACCGGCGTCTCCATTTCGCTCACCACTGTATCGCTCATGTGCGATGCATCCTTTCGAGACGGCGGGTCACGACCCGGGCCAGGACGGAAAAGACGAACACGAAGGCCACCAGCACGAGCGCGCCCGCCCAGGCCTGCCGGTGCCAGTCGTCGTAGGGCGAGATCGCGTACGTATAGACCTGCACGGTCAGCGACGAGATCGGCTGGTCGAGGCGCGCGGAGAAGAAGCGGTTGTTGAACGAGGTGAAGAGCAGCGGCGCGGTCTCCCCCGCGATCCGGGCGAGCGCGACCAGGATCCCCGTCATGATGCCGGGCAACGCCGCCGGGACCATCACCGAGAACGCCGCGCGGGCGCGGGTGGCGCCCAGGGCGAGGGCTCCCTCGCGCAGCGTCCCCGGGACGAGGTTGAGGAGCTCCTCGGTCGTGCGCGTGATGATCGGGATCATCATGAACCCGAGGGCGAGACCGCCCGCCAGCGCCGAGAAGTGCTTGACCGGAAGAACGGCGAGGCCGTAGGCGAAGATGCCGATGACGATCGAGGGAACCCCGTTCAGGACGTCGGCCGTGAACCGGACCAGCGACGCGAACGAGCGCTTCCCGTACTCCGACAGGTACACCCCGGCGATGACGCCCACGGGCACGGCGACGGCGGCGGCGATCCCGATCAGGTAGAGCGTGCCGAGCATCGCGTTGGCCATCCCGCCGCCCTTCTCGCCGACGGGCTTGGGCATCTTCGTGAAGAAGTCCCAGTTGAGCGACGAGAAGCCCTTCTGCAGGACGTAGGCGAAGACGAAGAAGAGCGGAACGAGGGCAACCACGACGGCCGCGCCGCAGAGAAACACCACGAGGGCCGAGAGCGCCTTGCGCCGCCGCGTCCGGTTCATGCCGCCGCCTTCGGGGCCGCGGCCGGAGCGGGCGCGGCGTCCGCGGACTTGCGAACCTTGATCTCGCGCGTGACGCTCCAGATGAGCAGCCGCGAAACGGCGTTCACGATCACCGTGATCACGAAGAGGACGAGACCGATCTCGATCAGGGCCGAAAGGTAGAGGTCGTCCGCGGCCTCCGTGAACTCGTTGGCGATGACGGCGGCCATCGTGTACTGCGGCTTGAAGAGAGACGCCGTGACCTGCGGGTTGTTGCCGATCACCATCGTCACCGCCATCGTCTCGCCGACCGCCCGCCCGAACCCCAGGATGACAGCGCCGATGATCCCCGTCCGGCCGAACCGCAGCGCGGCGAGGATCGCCTCCCACCGCGTCGCGCCGAGGGCGTAGGCCGCCTCGCGCTGCGTCGAGGGCACCGCCTTCAGGACCTCCCGGGCGACGGACGACGTGAACGGGATCACCATGACCGCCAGGATCAGGGCGGCGGCGCCCATGCCGACGCCGAGCGGCGGCCCCGAGAAGAGGGGGACCTTCCGGAGCCAGTCGGGGGTCGCGACCTGGAGCTGGCGCACCAGGGGAACGAGCACGAAGACGCCCCAGAGCCCGTAAACGATCGAGGGGATCGCCGCCAGCAGCTCCGTCAGGAAGGCGAGCGGCGTGCGCAGCGGCTTCGGCGAGAGCTCCGACAGGAAGATCGCGATCCCGAGGGCGATCGGCGTCGAGATCAGCATCGCGAGGAGCGCGGAATAGAGCGTTCCCCATATGAACGGGAGGGCGCCGAATTCGCCCGACACCGGGTCCCAGATCTTCCCGGTCCAGAACCGGAAACCGAACTTCGCGATCGACAGGTGCGACGTCCGGAAGAGCTCCCAGAAGATCCCGGCGACGAGCAGGACGACGAGCAGGGCGAAAAACCCCGTCCCCAGCCGGAAGCCGCGGTCGTCGGCGCTCCTGCGGGAAGACGGGGTCTTCATGGCCTCTGGCTCCGGACGGCTAGATCGCGATGCGCTTGAGGGCTTCGAGCTCGAGGGCCACGACTTCCTTCGGCAGGGGCGCGTAGCCGAGCTCGGCGCAGTACTTCTGCCCGTCGGTCAGCGCCCACTTCATGAAGTCCACCATGATCTTTGCCCGCTGCTTGTCGGCCGGCTTCTCGTAGAAGAGCAGCCACGTGAAGGACGAGATCGGATAGGCGCCCTTGCCGGCGGCGTTCGTGATCGAGACGCGGAAGTCCCTGGGCATCGCCTTCGCCGCCGCCGCGGCCGCCGCCGTCACGGAGTCGAGCGAGGCCGTCATGAACTCCCCGCTCGCATTCTGAACCGAGCCGTACGAAATCTTGTTCTGGCTGGCGTAGATGAGCTCGACGTAGCCGAGCGAGCCGGGAGTCTGCTTGACGAGACCCGCCACGCCTTCGTTTCCCTTGCCGCCGACCCCGACCGGCCAGTTCACCGACGTCGCGACGCCGACGGTCTTCTTGAAGTCGGCCGAGATCTTCGAGAGGTAGTCCACGAAGATGTACGTCGTGCCGGACCCGTCGGAGCGGTGCACGACCGTGATGTCCGTCGCCGGGAGCTTGACGCCCGGGTTCAGCTTCCCGATCGCCGGGTCGTTCCACTTCGTGATCCTGCCGAGGATGATTCCGGCGAGAACCTCGCCGTTGAACTTCAGCTGCCCGTCGACCCCGGGGATGTTGTAGACCGGGACCACGCCGCCGAGGACCGTCGGGAAGTGCAGGATCGGGCCGGGCGCGCCCGCCAGCTGCTCGTCGGACATCGGTCCGTCGCTCGCCCCGAAGAAGACCGTCTGGTTGGAGAGCTGCCGGATGCCGCCTCCCGAGCCGATCGACTGGTAGTTGATCTCGACGTCCGGGTGGAGCTTGTTGTACTCCGAGAACCACTTCGAATAGATGGGGTACGGGAACGTGGCCCCGGCCCCGTTGATCTGCACGTTCTGCGGGAGGGCGGGAAGCGCCCCGATCAGCCCGAGCACCGCGACGGAAACGACTCTCATCAGCTTCATGTGCCTTACTCCTTACGCGCCGCGAAGATGAAGTTCGGACGTAAAATCGGCGTGAAACCACCGTTAATTCTTGCGCTCGATCCGGCGGCTGCGGGACCGCGCCCGGGGAGGAGCCTCTGGAGATCGGAATGCGGCGGCGGAGGCCCCGCCTCCGCCGCCGAGGTTCTGGAGGTTCCTAGAAGGAGCCCTGGAACTGCATGACGAAGCGGTTGAGGTTCTTGATCGCGGCCGTCGTCGGCTGGATCTTGGGCTCGATCTTCTCGTAATAGGCCGTGATCTTGAAGTTCTGCCAGAGCACGTAGTAGTTGAAGCCGCCGCCGATGCGCGTCTGCTCCTTGGCGATGTTGATCGGATCGGCGTAGTTCAGGAACTCGTAGCGGAAGAAGGGCTGGATCTTGGCGGCGCAGAAGTACCACCCGGCGTTGATGTAGAGCGTGTCCTGCTCGGGCAGGGTCGTCGGCGTGCCGCCGATGTTGTAGACCTGCGGCCGGGCCTGCTCGTGCATGTAGTCGCCTTCCACCGTGACCGCGCCCGGGCCGATCGGCCAGTCGAAGAACACGTCGCCGAAGTACGCCTTGTAGTTGCCCTGCCCGTCGCCGCCGCCGGCGATCGCGAGAACCTTGCGGCGTCCGAGGTTGGTGCCCGCGTACGAGTAGCTGTACTCGGTGTCGAAGAAGTCGTACTGGAGGCGTCCGGCGATGCGCGGCGGGTTGCGCGAGCCCGCGGCCGGACCCAGAGGGGCCTCGAGGGCGTGGGGCACGTCGCGGTAGCCCGAGAAGACGCCCACGCGGTACGTCAGCTTGTCGGCCAGGAGGGCGCCGTTCATCCCGACGCCGTAGTCACGTCCGCCGTTGGCCTCCTCGATCGTGTTCTCCTGCTGCGACCAGGTCGGCAGGTCCAGCGCGAGGAAGGTGGCGACGCTCGTGAGGACCTGGCGCATCGTCGGCACCAGGAAGAGCCCCGCCTGCAGGGACGCCGCCTTGCCCCCGAACGCCCACTGCGCCCAGGCGTCCTGGATCAGGAAGCCCGAGTTGATGTTCTTGGCCCCGTTGGTGCCCGCGTAGCCCAGGCGCGGATCGTCGGTCTGGAAGAAGACCGTGACGCCGGCCGGCAGGTTGCCCTGGATGTTGAAGCGGGCGCGGCGCAGGTAGTAGTTCTGCGAGTAGCCCTGGCTGTTGGGATCCTGCAGCAGCTCCACCGACGGCGACAGGACCGCTCCGAAGCGGAAGTTCACGTTGTCGGCGACCTTCAGGACCGCCCACGGCGGAGGGGCCGCCTGCGGGTCCGACGGCGAGAAGACCGGCTGCGTCTGCGCCAGCACCGCCGCCGTCGACTTCTGCACCGAGGCGGCGTACAGGCCCGGCTTCTCAGCCTGGGCCTGGGCCTCGGCGGCGTCCGCCCTGGCCTTCGCGGCGCTGGCCTCGGCGGAGGCCGCGCTCGCCTGGGCCTGGTCGAGCTGGTCCTGGACCTTCTTCTGCATCTGCTGCAGCGCTTCGTCGCGCTGCTCGGCTTCCTGCTTGAGCTTCTGGATCTGCTGCTGCTGCTCCTCCAGGGACTTCTTCATCTCCTTGAGCTGGTCCACCGAGGGATCCTTGGACGGTTGCTGGGAATCCTGCGCGGCCGCGCGCCCCGACACGAGAAACAGCAGCGAGAGCGCCAGGGTGGTCAGTTTTTTCATTCGCCTCTCCTCCGAAACTAAGTTGACGAGTGCTCGGGCTCTTTTCGGTACGACTGGGCGGGAACCGTAAGATCCGGTTGTTAAGACGGGACGAAGGTGCAGTCAACTGTTGATGAACCGGCGCCCGCCGCGCGCCAAAAAAAAGGCCCCGATCTCTCGGGGCGGATGGAAGGACCGTACGACGCAGTGGCGCCACGATCGCCCCCGGCCGTTAAGTTGTCCGCGACCGGGCGTCAAATCTCCGTAAAGAAAGCCCTTCAGGAATCCCTCACGCCCGCTTCACCGTGAGGCCGGAGCCCGGGGTTCAATCTCTCGCCTTCCCACGGAGGCACGATGACCCCTGCCGAGTTCCAGACCTGTTCCGCCTCGCCGACGCACGCCCCGAAGCGGCTCTACCGGCTGATCGAACCGGTGTACGCCGATCTTCCGGCCGGCGAACCGGCCTCGTTCTTCACCCTCGCGCTCGAGCGAACCGTCGAACGGTTCGGCGACGAATGCGGCGTCGAGGCCGTCCTGCTCGCCCGCCGCGAAGGCATTCGCTGGCGCGCCGTCGCAGGGTCGGACGAGAGGCTCCTCGACCGCCTCCAGAAACTCTCCCGCGCCGAGCACGAGATCTTCCTGGCGGAAAAGACCGCATTCTGGAAAGCCCCGTTTCCGACCGCGATCTGGCTGCTCGGCGCGCGCGCCGAGTGGCTCGCCCTGCTGCGGCTGTCGCGGCTTCCCGAGGAGGGGCCGGCCCTGCTGATGCAGATGGCGCGGCTGGCGATCCAGCACCGCGCCGCCGAATCCGGATGGACCGGCCTCCTCGACCGCGCGAGGGCGATCCAGACCAGCCTCCTGCCGGATCCGCTCCCTCCCCTGCGCGGATTCGATCTGGCCGCGCGCTCGGAGTCGGCCGACGCGGTCGGCGGGGACGTCTACGACGCGATCCCCCTCGCTCCCGACGCTGCGGGCCTCATGATCGGCGACGCCTCCGGCCACGGCCTGCCGGCGGCCCTCGAGGCGCGGGACGTGGTCGTCGGCCTGCGCATGGGCGCGGCCCGCCATCTCAAGATCGATGCGACGGTCGAGCGCCTCAACCGGATCCTCTGCGAGGCGACACTGTCGTCGCGGTTCGTTTCGCTCGTTTACGGCGAGCTCGAAAGCTCCGGTTGGTTCGATTACATCAACGCCGGCCACCCCGCCCCGCTCGTCCTCACGCGGCACGGCGCGCGCAGCCTTCCGGAGTCCGGCCGCGTGCTCGGAGTCTCGCCGGAGTCCGTCTACCGCATCGGCCACGCCGAGGTCCCGCCGGGGGGCCTTCTCCTGCTCTACACCGACGGGGTGACGGAATGCCCCTCTCCCTCGGGGGAAGAGTTCGGCGTCGAGAGGCTGGCTGGCATCGCCCAGGTGCTGCTCGACGCGCCCGCCGCGCACATCGTTTCCGCGATCTTCGACGCCCTCCAGGAGCATTCGTGCCACGAGCGGCCTCCCGACGACGCTTCGATCCTCATCGCGCGCCGCGCGGGTTGAGGCGCAGGCCGCCCGAGGCCCGCGGGCCGCGGCCCCGGCGCGCGAAAGACGATAGGATCGTCCCGCGATGGCGACGACCCCGGCCGTGCACCGGCTGTTGCGCCCGCCGCGGCGCCCCTCCGGCCGAAAGCTCGCGATGCGGCGCGCGAGCGCGCTGCGGGAATCCGTGCTCCTCGCTTTCTCGCGCACGCTCGGGTACGCGCGCGCCGTCGCCCGCCGGGCCGCCGCCGACGCCGGGGAATCGGTCCACGAGTACCGGAAATCCATCCGGCGAGCCCGGGCCGTGGTCGCGCTCCTGCGGCCGGCTCTCGGAAAGCGGGCCGCGAGCGCCCTCGGACGCGAGCTCAAGCGGGCCTTCGCCGAAACCGGGGCCTTCCGGGACGCCGACGTGCTGCTCGCCACGCTTCGCGGCGTGACCGGCGAGGATCCCGCCCGCGCCGAAATCGAAAATACGCTCGGCCGCGAGCGCGAGCAGGACGGAGGCGCGGCGCAACGGGCCCTCCAGGCGGGGAGCCGCATCCTCCGGCCCCTGCCCGACATCCTGCGCGTCACGCTGCCCGAGGCGTTCTCCATGGACGACCTCGCCCGCGGACTCGCGCGCAGCGTCCGCCGCGTCCACGGCACGCTCGCCGAAGCGGCCCGGACCGGCCACGACGCGGACCTGCACGAGTGGCGCAAGCGCGTCAAGGAGCTGCGCTACCAGCTCGAGATGCTCGCCTCTTCCGGAAGCCCCGCGCTCAAGCGGCGCGAGAAGGCGCTCGCGGCGCTCGCCGAGGAGCTCGGCGACACGACCGACCTGATCCTGCTCGGCGCCGCGCTCCGGGAACGCGCGGCCCGGGGCGAGATCCCGGACGCTCCGGGCCTCGCCGAAGCGATCCGGGCTTCGGTGGCCGCGCGCTCGCAGGCGCTCATCGCGCGGGGGCGCGAAATGTTCGCCGCCGCGCCGGGCGAGTTCGCGCGGCTCGTGCTCGCCGAACGCGGCTAGCCGGAGGCCCGCGCCGCCGCGAGCCGGCGCATCCAGTCGTGCGTGCCCTGGAGGTCGTCGACGATGACGCAGCCTCCCGGCGGGTGGCTGCGCCGCGCCCCCGCGCCCCCCACCAGGAGGGTCACCGAGGCGGGAAGCCCCCGGCGCAACTCCGCGAGCCGGTCCCGCGAAGCCGCGCCGGCCGTCGACGCCGAGATGCTGATCCCCACCGCGCTCGGGCGGCGGATCCGGAACGCCGCCACGATCTCCGCCAGGGGCGTGTCGGTGCCGAGAACGTGCGGCCTCAGTCCGGCGAAGGCTCCGAGAAACGCGACCATCTGCAGGCCGAGGCCGTGGGTCTCGCCCGAGAACGTCGCGAGGAGGATCCGCGATCCCGACGCGTCCCGCTCGAACGGCAGGCGAACGGTCCGCAGGACGTCCTCCACGCGCTGCGCGAAGAAGTGCTCGTGGTGAATGCCGAGCTCTCCGCGGGACCACGCGTCGCCGACCTCGGTGATCATGGGCGCCACGCGCAGCCGCAGGAAGTCGAGCGGCCCGAGGCTCGACGCCTCCGAGAGGAGCGCGGCCGTGAGGTCGTCGCCCCGGTGCCCCCGCACGAGCTCCATCAGGGATTTCAGGGCCGGCCGCCGGTCCGTGCCCGACGGAGCCGACAGGACCCGGTCGGTCAGCAGGGATTCGAGCCTCGGCTCGGCGAGGGGAACGATCTGGCCGGGCCGGTGGCCGCGGGCCAGGGCCTCGGAGATGCGCCGGAGGCGGCGCACGTCGGCGACCGAGTAGAGCCGATGGCCGGATGGTTTGCGACGCGGGACGGGGAAGCCGTAGCGCTTCTGCCAGACGCGGAGCGTGTCGGGGGAGAAGCCGGTCGCCCTGGCGACGGCCCCGATCGACAGGCGGGGCTCCGAAGCCGAGCCGGGCCCCGACGTTTCCATGGTGCTGCTCATATGATGTCTAGATAAATTACTGGACGCGGCCCGTCAAGATGCGTTTGACGACTTCTGACCAGATCGTCGCCGATCTCGCTGATTCTCCAACCCTTTGAAGAGGCGCGTCGCTGCCGAAAAACCTGGACACGATCGTGTCCGCGCGCCTCACGGGAGCCCCCGCGGCCCGACTTCACACGCCCCCGGAGCACCGGTGGTACCCTCGCGTTTCTCTGAGTCGGCCGAGACAGCGAAAACGATGAGCGAAGTACAGTTCATTGGCGGACCGCCCGCCCCCGAAGACCGGCTCGAAGACCACTCGCTGTACTTCAACCGTGAGATTTCCTGGCTCGCCTTCAACCGGCGGGTCCTCGAGGAGGCCCTCGATCCGGCCTGGCCGCTGCTCGAGCGCGTGAAGTTCCTCGCGATCTTCCACTCGAACCTCGACGAGTTCTTCATGATCCGCGTTTCGGGCCTCCACGAGCAGCTCGAGGCCTCGGTCGCCGAGCGCAGCGCCGACGGCCTTTCGGCCCCCGAGCAGCTGCGCCTGGTCCGCGAGATCGTCCTGAACGACGCGGGTCTCGCGATGCGGACCCTCCGCGAAGACCTCCAGCCCCGGCTGGCCGACGCGGGCGTGCGCATCCTCGAGTGGAACGAGATCGAGCCCGAGCGGCGCAAGGAGCTGGCGAACTACTTCGACAACGTCGTCTTCCCGGTCCTGACCCCCCTCGCGTTCGACCCGGCGCACCCGTTTCCGTTCGTGTCGAACCTGTCCCTGTCGCTCGCCGTGGAGCTGTCCGAGAAGAAGGAGAAGCGCGCCGCCTTCGCCCGCGTCAAGGTGCCCGCCTCGCTTTCCCGCTTCGTCCCGGTCCCGGGCGCGACGGGCAAGGCGTTCGAGTTCATCCTGCTCGAAAAGCTCGTCGAGGCGAACCTCGACCGGCTGTTTCCCGGCATGGAAATCCTCGGCGCCTCCGCCTTTCGCGTGACCCGCGACGCGGACATCGAGATCCGCGAGGACGAGGCCGGGGACCTTCTCGACAGCGTGGAAGAGAACGTCCGGCGCCGGCGGTTCGGCGCCGCGATCCGCCTGGAAGTCGAGAGCCGCTGCCCGGAGCCCGTGCGGGAGCTGCTCCGGACCCAGCTCGAGCTCGAGCCCGACGACGTCTACGCCGTCGAGGGCCCCCTCGGCGCCGCCGACCTGCTGTCCGTGCTGAAGCTCGACCTGCCCCAGCTCAAGGACGTTCCGTATCTTCCGTCTGCGCGCGGGATCTTCGACCCGCCGGCCAACATCTTCGACACGATCCGCAAGGGCGACATCCTCCTCCACCAGCCCTACGACTCGTTCGATCCGGTCCTCCAGTTCCTCGAGGAGGCCGCGTCGGATCCCGACGTCCTGGCGATCAAGATGACGCTCTACCGGGCGGGGACCGACTCCCCCATCGTCGCCGCGCTGGCGCGGGTCGCCGAGAACGGGAAGCAGGTCGCGGTGCTCGTCGAGCTGAAGGCGCGCTTCGACGAGGAAAACAACATCCTCTGGGCCCGCTCCCTGGAGCGGGCCGGCGTCCACGTCGCCTACGGCGTCGAGGGCCTGAAGACCCACGCGAAGATCGCCCTCGTCGTCCGGCGCGAAGGCAGCGCCATGCGCCGCTACGTCCACGTGTCGACCGGGAACTACAACCGCGCGACCGCCCGGATCTACACCGACCTCGGCCTCTTCACGGCGCGGGCGGACTTCGGCCACGACGCGTCGGAGCTCTTCAACTTCCTCACCGGATTCTCCAAGAAGACCCGGTATCGCAAGCTGACGGTCGCGCCCTCCCTCCTGCACGACAAGATCCTCGCGTTGATCGACCGCGAGGCCCAGAAGGCCCGGGAGGGCAAGCCCTCCGGCATCGTCGGGAAGATGAACGCGCTCGTGGACCCCCGGGTGATCCGGGCGCTCTATCGGGCTTCGCAGGCCGGTGTCCCGATCGAGCTCGCGGTGCGGGGAATCTGCTGCCTGCGGCCGGGCGTCCCGGGCGTCTCCGAGACGATCAAGATCTCCAGCGTCGTGGGACGCTTCCTCGAGCACAGCCGGGCCTTCGCGTTCGGCGTCGGCGACGAGGAGGAGATCTACATCTCGAGCGCCGACTGGATGCCGCGCAACTTCTTCGCCCGCGTCGAGCTCATGGTCCCCATCCTCGACGAGAAGGCGAAGGAGAAGATCCGCCAGGAAGTCCTCGGGCCCTTCCGCACGGACAACACGCGGGCCCGCGACCTGCAGAGCGACGGCACCTACGTGCGGCGGCACCCCGCTCCGGGCGAAACCCCGCACGACTCCCAGCAGGACCTGCTCGACCGTCTCGCGCGCCGCGGCCTCAAGGCCGTCCCGGCGCTGTAGACGATTCAGGTTTCAGGTTTCAGGTTTTCGAGCCCTGGGCCGCGAGTCCGGGGACGCCGAGAATGCGCGTGTCCTTGCCGATCCGGAGGGGTCGCCCCCGCCAGCGCACCGAGCGGCCCGCCAGCCCCGCCACGAAAACGCCCGCGGCGCCGAGATCGCGCACCGGCAGCAGGAGCCAGTCGGCCGCCGAGAGCGGCCGGCCGAGGGAAGCCGCCACGCGGGCCTCGACCCCGTAGCGGAACCCGAGCAGCAGCGCGGCCGGGAGCCAGGAGCCCGCCGCCGCGGCCGCGGCCGCCCAGGGCAGCGCCCCGGAGAACGCCTCCATGAGGTACAGCGCGCCGCCGAGCCGGCGCCGCATCATCGCCCAGCGCCGGTGCCTCGCCCAGACCGCCGCGCCGGTCTTGCGGACCTCGGCGGTCTCGAGGACGTCGGCCGAAAGCACGACCCGATAGCCCGCCCTCCGGACTTCCCGCCCGATCAGGAAGTCCTCGGCCAGGAAGTGGCGCAGCATCGGGAAGCCGCCGGCGACCTCGAGCGCCGTCCGCGACACGAGGATCGACTTGCCGACCACGCAAGGCATCCCGAGGATCCCCGCGACGGCCGCCGTGCCCGGAAGGAGGCAGCCGTTGAGGAAGAGGGACTCGACGCGCGACGCGACGCTCGCCGCGCCGGCCGCCGCGAAGAGGTGCGAGACGAGGCCCACTCGGGGATCCGCGACGTGCGACACGGCCCGCTCGAGGAAGTCCGGGCGGACGGCCACGTTGCCGTCGGAGCAGAGCAGCAGCCGGTGCCGGGCCCGCTCCGCCGCCGCCTCGAGGCGGTCGACTTTCGCGTTGCCCCCCGCGTCGCGGCCGTCGAAGACGAAGATGCTCGCGACGCGCGGATGCCGGTCGGCGACGCGGCGCGCGATCGGGAACGCCGGGTCCGCCGGCGAGGCGAACGAGAACACGATCTCGAAGCGCGGGTACCTCAGCCGGTAGAAGGACTCGAGGTTCTCCTCCAGGCGCTCGTCGAGTCCGCAGAGAGGCTTCAGGATCGAGACCGGAGGCGCGAAATCCGGGACCCGCGATCCGCGCCGCGTGCGGCGCGCCCAGGCGAGCTCCGCCGCGGCGGCCGCGTACACGGCCGCCGACGCGCCGAGGCCGGCCAGGGCGATCGCGGCCGGCGGGTTCACGCCGACGCCGCCCGGGCCGGCGTCAGGCGCAGGACGCCGATCCCGGTCCCGCGCTTCAACGCCGCGAGAACGCCCTCCCGGGTCTTTTCGGCGTCGAGGAGCGACTTCCAGGCGTAGAGGTGCTCGGGCCGGTGAAAGTCGCTGTTGGCCAGGTGCGGCAGGCTCTCGCGCGAGATCACCGGGTACAGCTCCCAGCGGCAGCCGACCTCCCAGAGGTCCACGAGCGGGGAAACGGCCTTGCGGCGGTTCCAGAGATACCAGGTGTTCGCGAACCACTCGCTCATCTCGTGCGGGTGGCACGCGACCGACACGGCCCCGCGGGCCCGGATCTCCCTCAACATGTCGAGCGGATCGCCGTCGGCGGACAGGAACTCGTCGAGGCCGAGCGCGAGCACGTGGACCGAGGTGTCGCGGTTGATCGTGTTGCGCGTCATCTCCGCCCCCGGGAGCACGAGCATCCCGTACGCGCTCCACGCCCGCTCCGCCTCGCGCGCGATCTCGTCGGCGTAGCGCTTCCAGCTCTCGGGGTTCAGGCTGTTGCCGATGCGGTGCGCGACCTTGCCGAGGCCGCTGTCCTGGTTGACGATGTGGTCCGAGATCGCGATGACGTCGTGGCCGGACTGTCCGAAGAGGTCCACGACCTTCGGGAGCGGCAGGACGCCGTCCGAGTAGGTCGTGTGGATGTGAAAGTCGCAAAGCAGCATGTCGAGTTCGGACGGAGGCAGTCTCCGCCGCGGCGGCAAAGTCCGGGCGAGGGGCGGCGAAAGCCCGCGGAAAACCGGTGTAAGGAAGGGGTGAAGCGGCGCTAGCGGACGGGCGCGGGAGCGGCGGGCCGTCCGAGCAGGCGGACCGGCAGGCGCCCGACGCGCCGCGGGGCCGAGAACGTGGCGACCCGCGACCGCGGAACGGGCTGCCGCTCCTGCCACCACGCGATCCACCGGCGGCGCGCCTCGGTCGGCAGCGAGACCCCGTTCACCGGGAAGACCTTCAGGTCCGCCGCCTTGACCTCCGCCCTCCTCGCCGAGGGCGAGAACAGCACGTGGACCGGCAGCGCGATCTCCCCGCGCAGCGCGAACGTGAACCAGTAGCGCTCGGCGTCCGGCGCGTGGCGCAGCTCGTGCGAGAACCCCGAGAGCGGCACCGACCGTTCCGGCGTCAGGTGGGCGCCGAGGGCCCACCCCGCCGCGCCGAGCTCGACCTCGTGGCGCCGGCCGCAGCCGCACGCGATCTCGCGGCGCGACCCGGCGCCGGTCGCGTCCCGGAACTCGAGGGTCCTTCCGCATTCGCAGTGGCCGAGCGAGAGCGCGTGGTGCATGAGCCGAAGCGTACGGCCGGAGACGTGAAGACGGCGTGAAGACGCGAAGCGCCGCGAAACGCCATAATCGCAGCCATGCGGGGGCTCTGCGACACCCACGTCCACACGTTCCGCTGCGGGCACGCCGGGGGCGCCTCCCGCGACTTCGTCGAGCGGGCCCTCGGCCTGGGCCTCGCGGAGATCGCGTTCACCGACCACATCCCGCTCTACTTCCTCCCCTCCGAGGACCGCGACCCGAAGCTCGCCATGCGCGAGGACCAGTTCGACGGGTACGTCCGCGAGGTCGAAGACCTGCGCGGCGAATTCGCCGGCCGCATCGCCGTCCGGCTCGGCCTCGAGGCCGACTACGCCGAGGGCCACGAGGCGGAGCTCGAGCGCTGGCTCGCGCGCGCGGACTGGGACGTCGTCCTCGGCTCGGTCCACCGGGTCGCCGGCGGCTGGATCGACGACCCCGCCACGTCCCCCGCCCGGTTCGAGCGCGAAGGCGCGGCCGTCCTCTACGACGAGTACTACCGGCTCCTCGCGAACGCGGCGCGGACCGGGCTCTTCGACGTCCTGACGCACTTCGACCTCCCGAAGAAGCACGGTCACCGCCCCGCGGCGCCCCGGGTCGAGGCCGAGGAAGCCGCTCTCCAGGCGGCGAGGGCCGCCGGCTGCGCGCTCGAGATCTCGTCGGCGGGCCTGCGCAAGACCGTCGCCGAGGTCTATCCGGAGGCGCGTCTCCTGCGGCGCGCGGTCGGGCTGGGACTGCCGTTCACGTTCTCCTCCGACGCCCACGCGCCCGCCGAGGTCGGCTGGGGCTACGAGCGGACGGTCCCGTTCGCGCGGGAGGCGGGCGTGGCCGAGTTCGTCACGTTCGAGCGGCGAAAGAAGATTCCGCACCCGCTTCCGCGGTGAACCGCCTCCCGAGCTCGGCGAAGAGGTCGGCCGACGGGCGCCGGCGGCGGGCGAACGTCGCGTAATCCACCTCGTACAGCCCGAAGCGCGGCCGGAAGCCCTCGAGCCACTCGAAGTTGTCCAGCAGGGACCAGTAGAAGTAGCCCCGGATGGGCGCCCCCGCCGCCAGCCGGTGCGCGAGCACGAGCGCATGCTCGCGCAGGAAGTCGCGCCGCAGGCCGTCGTTGGCGGTCGCGATCCCGTTCTCCGTGACGACGATCGGCCGCCCGGCGGTTTCGGCCTGGCGCAGCACGCGGTCGAAACCCTGGGGGTGGATCTCCCAGCCGGTGTCGGTCAGGCCCCGCGTCTCCGGGTCCCGGTAGAGGAACTGGCCGACCGCCCCGGGGACGCCCCGGAAGCGGATGTGCACGCGGCTGTAGTAGTTGACGCCGACGAAGTCGTTGGCCGACGGGAAATCCGGGACGTCGATCCGGGCCCGGCCTTCCCCCGGAAAGGACCAGTCCATGCGGCCCGTGGTCATGGCCTCGAGCAGCGCGAGGTTGTAGAGACGCTCCCCCGCGCTGGCCAGCCGCCGGTCGAGGGCGCTGTTGCGGCGGTCGGGCGCGAAATCCAGCATGTTGTGGGCGATGCCGATCCGCCGGCCCGGGGCCTTCTCGCGGAGCACCGCAACCGCTTCGACGTGGGCGCGCAGCAGGTGTCCGAGCGCGCGCGCCGCGGCGGCGAAGCTCCGGTGGCCCGGCGGAATCAGGCCGCCGAGGTAGCCGCCGAGCAGGAACACGATCGGCTCGTTGAGGGTCACCCACAGGCGAACGCGGGGGCCCAGGGCGTCCGCCACGACGCCGGCGTACCGCCGGAAGGCCGCGACGCTCCCCGGATCGTCCCACCCTCCCTGGGCCCAGAACCAGCGCGGGTGCGTGTAGTGGTGGAGGGTCACGACGGGCTCGACGCCGAGGCGCGCCAGGGCGTCCACCCGGTCGCGCTCGAGGCGCAGGGCCTCGTCCGAGAAGAAGCCCGGCGCCGGCTCGATCGCGCTCCGCTCGATCGACAGCCGGTAGGCGTTGGCGGCGAGCGAGGGCAGGAGCGAAAAGTCCGCGCGCCAGCGGTCCCGGTGGCCCGACGCCTGCCCGCAGCGCTCCTCCCGCGCCTTGAGCCGCTCGCGGCTCTCCCAGTCCGTCCAGTCGTTCTCCGCCGCGCCCTCGACCTGGTAGGAGGAGGTGGCGACGCCCCAGAGGAAGGGATGGGGGCGCATGCGAGGGGAGGGTCGGGGAGGCAGGAAGCAGGAGGCAGGAGGCGGGAGGCGGGACGCAGGCTGGTCGAGCCTACCGCCTCTCGGCTTCTGGCGTCCGGGTCCCTACGGCAGCTCCGCCGCGTGGTGCTTCACCCACCGCGCCTCGGCCATGAAGATCGTATCCTCGCAGATGTTGGTGGCGAGGTCGCCCACGCGCTCCAGGTTCTTGGAGATCGAGATCAGCTCTATGCAGTAGGTCGTCAGCGCCGGGTACTCGGCGATGTAGGTCAGCAGCTCCCGGATGATCGACACGTTCTTCTCGTCCAGGATGTCGTCCTTCTTGATCACCCGCTTGGCGAGATCGGCGTCGCGGCTGACGAAGGCGTCGAGGGACTGCTTGAGCATGGACATGGCGACCTCGGCCATGTACGGGATGTCGATGAAGGGCTTGAAGGGACGCTGCCCCGCGAGGCGCTCGGCGCCCTCGGCAATGTTGACCGCATGGTCTCCGATGCGCTCGAGGTCGCTGTTGATCTTGAGGACCGCGACCAGGAAGCGCAGGTCGACGGCCACGGGCTGCTGCAGCGCGAGCAGCGAGATCGCGGAATCCTCGATCGCGAGCTCCATCCGGTCGATGTCCTCGTCGGCCGCGACGACGCTGCGGGCCTTCTCGGCGTCCATCTCGGTCAGGGCCTCGATCGCGCGGTGGATCTGGCGCTCGACCTCGCCGCCCATGAGGATCAGCTGGCGGCGGAGGTCTTCGAGCTGCTCGGCAAAATGCTCTTTCACGTCGTACTCCTGGTTGGGGTCCGGGTCAGTTCCAGAGGGCCTCGGCCGACAGGATCTCGAGGTCCTTCTGGTGCACGGCCTCCTCGCTTCCGACCGGCACGGCCCGGAACGACACGCTGCGATCGAGCACGCGCTCGAACAGGTTCGCCTTCTTGCGGGCGGCGTCGAGCTCGGCCTCGCAGTCCGCCCGGGCGTTGACCTCGAGCTCCATCCTCCGGGACTTGAGGCGGCACGTCACGCCCGTCACGATCTGCCGGTGGCTGCGGTCGAGGCCGTCGGCGATCCGCAGGATCGCGGCGAGCTTCTCGACCACGACGCGCAGGTACGGATCGAGGCGGCGCCAGTTCTCGTGCGCCTGCCGCGGGCGGCCGCCCTTGTGGTACCGCGCGAGGGAGGCGAGGACCTCGATCTCGTCGGCCGAGAAGCCCGTGAGGTCCCCGTGCGTGATCAGGTAGTACGAGTGGCGCTGGTGCTTGGCGTAGCCGATGTAGCACCCGATGTCGTGGAGCAGCGCCCCGTACTGCAGCCACTCGCGCTCGGTCGCGGCCAGCTGGTGCAGGGCGTGCGTCTGGTCGAAGATCTCGAGGGCCAGCCGGGCCACGTGGGCCGCGTGGAGCACCTCGGCGTTGCCGCGGCGCAGCAGCCGGTCCACGCTGCGCGCCCGCATGTCGCGGTTGACGGGCACCCGCGGCTCGCCGTGGCGGGCCACGTAGTCGAGCAGCAGGCCCTCGCGCAGGCCCCGCTCGCCGACGACGATCGCGTCGGCCCCCGTGCGCTTGAGGATCCAGGCGAGCAGCAGCCCGCCCGGGACCGCGATGTCGCGGCGCCTCGGATCGAGGCCCGGAATCCGCAGCTTCTCCTTCTCGTTCGTGCGTCGCAGCAGCTTGTTCACGCGCTTCAGGGCCGCGCGCGTCAGCGTCCGGTGGCCCGTGGGGTTGGGCTCCCGGCCGAGGACCGCGGCCTCGTGCACGAGGGACAGCGACTGGATCGTCCCCGACGATCCCACGCAGGTCCTGAACCCCTTCTTCCGGACTGCCTGGGCCGCGCGCCCGGCCACCGCCCGGATCGTCTTCTTCATCTCCCGGACGTCCCGGTCGGAGGGGGGATCGCTGCGGCCGTGGCGGTCCGAAAGGCGGACCACCCCCATCGGGAGGCTCTCGGTCAGCAGCACCCGCGACCCGTTGGACACGACGAACTCCGTCGAGCCGCCGCCGATGTCGACGAGGAAGAGGGGGTCGTTGGAGGCCGGAAACTCGCTCCGGACGGCGAGGTTGATGAGGCGCGCCTCTTCCTCGCCCGAGATGACGTCCACCCGAAGCCCGGTGCGCTTCCGGACCGCCGCCACGAACTCGTCCGAGTTCGCGGCCTCGCGGACGGCGCAGGTGGCCACGGTGCGGACGACCTCGGCGCCGGATCCCGCGGCCAGCTTCGCGAGGTGCTCGACCGTCGAAACGCCCGCCTCGATCGCCTCGGGCGTCAGCCGCCCGGTCCGCAGCGTCTCGCTGCCGAGGCGCACCATCGCCTTCTCGCGCAGCACCACGTCGAGCGCGCCGTCCTCTTCGACGTTGGCGACGAGGAGCTTGATGCTGTTGGTGCCGATGTCGATGGCGGCGAGCGAGCTCATGCGGGCCACAGTCTGCCGCCCGGCCGGCGGGACTTCGTGAAGGCGGCGTGAAGAGGGCGTGAAGGAAACCTCCCGTGTTTCCTCCCTATAATAGACCCGCCGTGAAGCAGCCCGCCGCACTCTGGAGGATCCGGGCCCGGGGCCTCGAGGACGCCCGCAAGGCGCTCAAGGCCGGAAACCCGGAGGGGCTCCACGACCTGCGCGTCGCGCTGCGCCGCATCGGCGCCACCGCCGCGGCGCTCGGCCGCGGAAACGTTTCGCGCAAGGCCCGCGCGATCGCCCGCGCGCTCTCGAAGCCCCGCCAGCTCGAGGTCGACCGGCGCCTGCTCGAGCGCGTCGGCGAGCTCGGGCTCCTGTCGCCCGAAGCCGTCACCGCGCTCGCCGCTCGCTGGGAGAAGCCCGCGGCGAAGGCGGCCCGGAGGGTCGCGGGGGCGAGCGAGGGGGCGAAGATGCAGCGGCTGCGGCGGCGCCTCGCGCGGCTGGCCCGGCGGGGATCCGGCAACGGCATCAAGCGGCTGGCGGCCGCGCGCCGCGAGGCCGAGACCGAGCTCGCCCGGCCCCTCGACGGGAAAGACGACGCGACGCTGCACCGGTATCGCCTCGAGGTCAAGCGGGCCCGAACCCTCGCCGAGGACCTCGTCGCGCTCGGCCTGCCCGAGCCGACCGGCGCCGAGCGGGAGAAGGCGCTGCAGGAGAACCTCGGGCGCTGGAACGACCTGCGCAAGTTCCGCAGCCGCCTGGCCGCGGGCCGCAGGGAGTCCGAGCGCCGCGGGACCGTGGTGCTCGCGGCCGAGCTCGACCGGCTGCTCGCGGCCCTCGCGCCTGCCATCGCTTCCGCGCGCGCGGCGGCGGTCGGGGCGTCCCGGCCGAGCGGCCGCGTCGTTCCGATGCGCCGTTCCGTGCGCGCCCGCGCCTGACACGCGCGTCCGAGGCCGGGGCCGCCGGCCCGCCCTGTTACAATGAGAGGGCTCCAGCGGCCAGTTTGAGATGAGTTCGTCCACCGACAGCGGCAGATCCGCGCGTCCCCGGGCCGCCGGCCGCGCCGGGACTCTCACGGCCGTGGCCGAAGCCCTGTTCGACGAGATGACGCGCCAGGCCGCCGAGGCCTGCGGCACTCCCGTCGCCGCGTTCAGCCTGCTCGAGGACGGCCAGCACTGGTTCAAGTCGCGCGGGGACGTCAGCGCCGCGGACCGGCCTCGCGCCCTCGTGCTGTGCACGGAGACGATCCGGTCCCGCGAGGGCCTCATCGTGCCGGACCTGCACCACGACGCTCGCTTCCCGCCGGAGGGCGACCCGGACGCGCTGCGCTTCTTCGCGGGCGTTCCCATCCCGACCGCCCGCGCCGGCGCGATCGGGAGCCTGTCGGTGATGGACCGGACGCCGCGGGTCCTCGACGAGGTGACCTTCGAGTCCCTGCGCGTGCTCGCCCGGGAGGCCGGCCGCCAGCTCGACATCCGGCTCGGGGCCCGGGAGGTGCTGGCCCGCGCGGCGCGGCCGGCCGAACCAACGGCCGCAGGCGAGGGCGCCGCGACCCCGGCCGAACCCGAGTTTCGCCAGCTCGTCGAGCGTTCTCCCGTCGGCACGTACGTCATCCAGGGCGAGCGCTTCCGCTACGCCAACCCGAAGCTCGGCGAGATCCTCGGCTACGCTCCGGAAGAACTCGTCGGGGCCGAGGTCGCGCCGTTCGTCGTGGAGGGCGACCGGGCGGGCGTGCTCGCGCGCCTGCGCGGCCTGCTCGTCGGCGACGCCCCGGCGCCCTACGCATTCCGGGCGATCCGCAAGGACGGCGACATCGTGGACGTCGAGGCCCACGAGTCGGCGACCGAGCTCGAAGGGGGCTCGGCCGTCATCGGCTCGCTCCTCGACATCAGCGACCGGCGCCGCGCCGAGGCGCAGGCCGCCGAACGCGCCTTCGTCGACCCCCTCACGCGCCTGCCCAACCGCGTCCGGTTTCTCGAGCGCCTCGAGATCGAGCTCGCGCAGTCGCGGCGCTACGAGCGCAAGCTCGCCGTCGTGCACCTCGACCTCGACGGCTTCAAGTTCATCAACGACAACTGGGGCCATGCCTCCGGCGACCGGATGCTGCAGTCGCTCGCCCTGCGCCTGACGCGCGGCGTGCGCGAAGTCGACACGATCGCCCGCATCGGCGCCGACGAGTTCCTCATCCTCGTCCCGGACCTGCGCCAGTCCGGAGGCGACATGTCCCGTTTCGCCCAGAAGCTCCTCGGCCTCGTCGGTCGTCCCGTCGAGGTCGACGAACGGTCCCTCCAGGTGACCGCAAGCGTCGGCGTCGCAACCTACCCGGACGACGGGCAGGATGCCGAGTCGCTCCTGCGCAACGCGGACGCCGCGATGTACCGCGCCAAGGACCTCGGCGGCAACAACTTCGAGCTCTGCACGCCGGAGCTGACGGCCATGGCGGTCGAGCGGCTCGAGCTCCAGAACGGCCTGCGCCAGGCGCTCGACCGCAACGAGTTCCTCCTTCATTACCAGCCGCTGGTGAGCCTGGGATCGGGGCGGATCGTCGGCCTCGAGGCGCTGGTCCGCTGGCAGCATCCCCAGAAGGGGTTCCTGCCCCCGGCCACCTTCATCCCGATGGCCGAGGAGTCCGGCCTCATCCTGCCCCTCGGAGACTGGGTCCTGCACGCGGCGACGAGCCAGCTGAAGACGTGGCTCGGCACGGGCCTCGTCCTGCGGATGGCGGTCAATTTCTCGGCCAAGCAGTTCCGGGAGCGCGGCCTCGTGCACACGGTCGAGGGCGCCCTCTCCAAGGCGGGGCTCGAGCCCAGACACCTCGAGGTCGAGATCACCGAGTCGATCGCGATGGAGGGCGCCGAGATCGTCGTCGCGAACCTGAACCTGCTGCGCACGATGGGGGTGGGCATCGCGATCGACGACTTCGGGACCGGCTACTCGTCCATGAGCTACCTGAAGAGCTTCCCGATCACCTCGCTCAAGATCGACCGCTCGTTCGTCACGGACCTCGCCTCGAACCCCGCCGACGCCGGCATCGTCCGCGCGATCGTGGAGATGGCCCACGGCTCGCGCCTCTCGGTGATCGCCGAGGGCGTCGAGACGCAGGACCAGTTCCAGTTCCTCCAGAAGTACGGTTGCGACGAGATGCAGGGCTACTGGGTCAGCCGCCCGCTGCCCGTCGACGGGATCGACCGGAAACTCGAGGAAGAGATCGCGCTCTGGAGCCAGCCGGGCTCCGGCGCTCCTACGACGCCCTGAGCCCGGCCTTCAGCTCCGCCGCGAGCCGGCGGTGGAACAGCAGCTCGCCGCCCTCGCGCCGCACCGAAAGGCGCCCGGCGTTGTACGCCCGCGAGCCGAGGCCCCTCTGCACGGAGTCGCAGATCGCGAGGTCCTCGTCCTGGACCCGGTTGCCCACGTCGATCGAGGCCTTGTTGCGCGCGATGGCCTCGGGCGTGGAAACGTCCGTGAAGTAGAAGTCGAAGATCACCTCGGCCCGGCCGGCGCCGAGGGGCCGGACGAGGTTGGTGTCCATCACGCCCTCGTACCAGTTGACCATGAAGTTCGGCCAGAGCCAATAGTAGAGCGCCTTCTCGCCCTTGCGCACGGCGGCGACGTCGCCCTCGGCGTTCGAGTGGTCGATGGGGCTCCACTGGAGGCACCAGTTGTCCCCCGTCTCGATCGTGTACCCGCTGTAGTCGAGGACGGAGGAGAGGGACTTGTGGAGGTGGGGCACGTGGTAGCCGCCGTCGAGGTAGTTGTCCACGAAGACCTTCCAGTTGCACTCGAACGTCCAGCGGCGCCGCTCGACGAAGTGGAACCGGCCGAGGTCGAGCTTCGCGAACTGCGCCACGAGGGGGCCGAGCGACTGCTCGAGCGAGGGCCCGCCCGGCGTCAGGCGCACGAACACGAACTTCTCCCAGGTGGCGGTCTCGATCGGGACGAGGCCGTTCTTCGCCTTGTCGAAGCCGCAGACCCCGGCGAAGTCGGGGGTGCCCTTGAGCTCGCCCGCGAGGGAGTAGGTCCAGCCGTGGTACGGGCAGCGCAGGATCGGCGCCTTGCCCTCCGGCTCGGTCATCACCGACGCCGCGTGGTGGCGGCAGACGTTGAAGAAGCCGCGGAGCCCGCGGTCCTCGCCGCGGACGACGACGATCGGCTCGCCCGCGAGCACGGCGGTGATGTACTGGCCGGGCTCCGCGACCTGGTCGAGGCGTCCGACCATCTGCCAGGTGCGCGAAAAGACCGACTGGCGCTCGAGCTCGGCAACCCGCTCGTCCACGTACCAGGGCGCCGGGATCGTCCACGCCTCTTCGAGCGGGGCGTTCGCGTCGTAGGACTCGAGGATCTCGCCGACCGAAGCGTCCATGCGGCCTCCGAAAGCTGCCGGGGCTAGACGACCGGCGTCGCGGTCTTCCTCGGCGGGTTGAAGAACGGGGTCTTCACGACCGTCGCGGGGACGCGGTGGCGCACGGCCTCGACCGTGACCTCCATCTCGAGCCGGGTGCCGACCGCGTTGGCGCCGCGGGCGACGGTCGCGAGCGCGATCATCTTCTTCAGGGTCGGCGACCACGTGGTCGAGGTCGCCTTGCCGACCTGGGCGCCCTCGCGGTAGACGGGCACCGAGACGCGCGAGGCGGCCGCCGGGATCTGCGGCGCGAGGTTCAGCTTCTCGTAGATCGCCTCGACCGCGTTCCAGTGGAGCTCGAGGCCCACGATCTCGCGCGCGGGGCCCTCCTTCGCCTCGCGGCGCAGGGCCTCCTGCCCGACGAAGCGGCCCTTGTCGAGAGCGACCAGCCGGCCGAGGCCCATCTCGAGCGGCGTGTATTTCTGCGAGCCGATGAGGGCCTTCTTCGAGCCGTTGAAGTCCACGTCGATCAGGAGGAGGCCCGCCTCGATGCGCGAGACGTCGAGCGCGAGCATCCCCGCGGCGTGGATGTCGAAGGCCTTGCCCTTCGTCATCAGCTCGTCCCACACCTTGACCGCGTCCTTCCAGGGGATCCAGATCTCGTAGCCGAGGTCGCCGGTGTACCCGGTGCGCGAGACGTCCACCGGAATCCCGGCGATCTTGCCGGAGGTCACCTTGAAGTACTTGAGGTTCTCGATGTCGGCCTCGGCGATCGCCCGGAGCAGGCGCCCGGAGGTCGGGCCCTGCAGCGCCAGCGCGGCGACGTCGTCCGAGATGTCCTCGATCCGGACGTCCAGGCCGGCCGCATTCTGGTGCAGCCACCGCAGGCTCGGGTCGGCCGCGGTCCAGCGGTAGGCGTTCTCGGCCAGGCGCGAGACCGTGCCGTCGTCGATGACCTTGCCGTGCTCGTCGCACCAGGGCGTGTAGAGGACCGACCCGACCGCCACCTTGCGCATGTCGCGCGTGATGATCCGGTCGACGAGCCGGGTGGCGTCCTTTCCGGTCAGCCGGTACTTGTAGAGCGGCGAGATGTCGATGAGGGCCGCGGCGTTGCGGATCGCGTTGTACTCGTGGTCGTGGTGCGCCTCGTAGGCGCTCACGGCGTAGTAGCCCGACCACTCGCGGTAGTTCAGGCTCTCGCAGAGAGAAAACGTTCTGTCGTGTACGGCGGTCCCGATCGGCACTTCGAACCTCGAATCCGGGCCTCGCTCCCCGCAAATGACGCGGAGTCACGAGGACCTTGTCGCGGCGCGCGATTATAAGTATGCTCCGCGGCTCACGGCAAGGCCGCCGATCAAAACCCGGAGTCACAGTCGAGGCGATTCGAGAGGCGCATGAGCTCGAAGTACGACGTCATCGTCATCGGGGGCGGGCACAACGGGCTCGTCCACGCCGCGTACCTGGCGAAGGCCGGCAAGAAAGTCCTCGTCCTCGAAAGGCGGCACGTCCTCGGCGGCGCCGCCGTCACGGAAGAGGTCTTCCCGGGCTTCAAGTTCTCGGTCTGCTCTTACGTCGTGTCGCTCCTGAGGCCCGAGATCATCCGCGACCTCGACCTGCCGCGCCACGGGCTCGAGATCCTGCCCCTCGACGGCACGTTCACGCCCATGTTGAACGGCGACTACCTCTGGCGCGTGAACGACCACGGCAAGACGCGCCGCGAGATCGCCCGCCACTCGAAGCTCGACGCCGACGCGTACGACGAGTACGGCAAGGCGATGGCCGACATGGGCCGGTTCGTCAAGCCGATCCTCGGCATGACGCCCCCCGACCCGACGAAATTGAACCTGAAGGGCCTGCAGGACCTCCTCTTCCTCGGCAAGCGCTTCCAGCAGCTGTCGGGCGAGGACAAGTACAACCAGGTCCAGCTGATGACGATGTCGGCGGTGGACTTCCTCGACCAGTGGTTCGAGACCGACGTCCTCAAGGCGACCATGTCGGCCTCCGGCATCATCGGCACCTTCCTCGGCGTGCGCTCCCCCGGCACGGCGTACGTGCTGCTCCACCACTACATGGGCGAGATCGACGGCGCGTTCCGCTCCTGGGGCTTCGCCCGCGGCGGCACCGGCGCGATCTCCAACGCCATCGGCGACGCGGCCCGCGAGGCCGGCGTCGAGATCCGGACGAAAACGGCGATCGCGAAGATCACGCTCGTCAACGGGAAGGCGAAGGGCGTCGTCCTCGAGAACGGCGACGAGATCGACGCGACCGTCGTCTCCTCGAGCGTCGACCCTCGCCTGACCTTCCTGAAGATGATCGGCGAGAAGGAGCTCCCGGGCGACTTCGTCGAGGACATCCGGCGCTACAAGTTCCGCGGGTCGTCCGGCAAGGTCAACCTCGCCCTCGACGCCCTCCCGGACTTCAAGTCGATCCCCGGCCCCGGCGCCCACCTGCGCGGCGCGATCTCGATCTCCCCGACCGTCGAGTACATGGAGCGGGCCTACGACGACGCGAAGTACGGGCACTTCTCGCGTCGCCCCTACATCGACATGGTCATCCCGACGCTGACCGACCCGTCGCTCGCCCCCCCGGGCAAGCACGTCATGTCCTGCTTCGTCCAGTACGCGCCCTACAAGCTCAAGGACAGCGACTGGGACAAGGAGAAGGAGAACTTCGGCGACACGGTGATCGACACCATCGCCGAGCACGCTCCGAACATCAAGAGCATCATCAAGCACCGCCAGGTCGTCACGCCGCTCGACCTCGAGCGCGAGTGGGGCCTGTCCGAAGGCAACATCTTCCAGGGCGAGCTGACGCTCGAACAGCTCTTCTTCCTGCGCCCCGCGCCGGGTTGGGCGCAGTACCGGACGCCCATCAAGAACCTCTACATGTGCGGCTCGGCGACGCACCCGGGCGGCGGCATCATGGGCGCCAACGGGAAGAACGCCGCCGAAAAACTCCTCGAAGACTGGAAGCGCGGAAAGGTCTGACGCGAGAATGGCCGAGAAGAAAGACGTCGTCCTCATCGGCGGCGGGCCCAACGGCCTGGTCGCCGCCTGTTACCTCGCCAAGGCGGGCCTGAAGCCCGTCGTCCTCGAGAAGCGCGCCGTCGTCGGTGGCGTCGCGGTGACCGAGGAGTTCGCGCCCGGCTTCAAGGCGTCCTCGGTCCTCCACGCCGCCGGCCCGTTCCTGCCCTCCATCGCCCGGGACCTCGGCCTCGACAAGCACGGCCTCTCGTTCATCCAGACCGAGGTCCGCGTCTTCGCGCCGGGGACGGACGGCAAGGCCCTGACGCTTTACGGCGACGCGGCCCGGACGGCGTCGGGCCTCGAGAAGACGGCCTCGCCCCACGACGCGAAGGGATACCTCTCGCTCCACGAGAGCCTCGGCCGCATCGGGAAGCTCCTCGAGCCGCTGCTGACGATGACGCCGCCCTCGATCGACGACCCCTCGATGTCCGAGCTCTGGCAGCTGCTCGGCGTCGGCCGGCAGTTCCGCAAGCTCCCCCGCCGCGACGCCTTCCGGCTCCTGCGGTGGGGGCCGATGGCCGTCGCCGACCTCGTCTCCGAGTTCTTCGAATCCGAGCTCCTGCGCGCGACCGTGGCCGCGCGGGGCATCTACGGGACCCACGCCGGCCCCTGGTCGGCCGGCACGAGCCTCGGCATCCTCCTCGGCGCGGCCCTCGACGGCAACGCCGCCGGGCCGGCCACCTTCGTGCGCGGGGGCATGGGCGCCCTGACCCAGGCCCTGGCCGCCGCGGCGCGGAGCCTGGGCGCGGAGGTCCGCACCGGCGCCGACGTCGCGCGGGTCACCACGAAGGACGGCGCCGCCACCGGGGTGGTCCTCACGACCGGCGAAGAGGTCCTCGCGCGCGCGGTCGTGTCGAACGCCGACCCCAAGCGCACGCTGCTCGGCCTCGTGGATCCCGTCGAGCTCGACCCCGACTTCATCCAGAAGCTCCGGAACTACCGGTCTTCCGGCGCCCTCGCCAAGGTGAACCTCGCGCTCTCGGGCCTGCCGGACTTCACCGCCGCCCGGAGCGCCGGCAACGGGGCCGCGGGACTCCTGTCCGGCCGCATCCACATCGGCCCCGACATCGACTACCTCGAGCGCGCCTACGACGCCGCCAAGTACGGCGATTTCTCGCCGCACCCCTACTGCGACGTCACGATCCCGACGCTCACCGACCCCTCGCTCGCGCCCAACGGCAAGCACGTGATGTCGGTCGTCGCGCAGTTCGCGCCGTACAAGCTGAAGGCCGGCGACTGGAAGAGCAAACGCGAGGCCCTCGGCGACGCCGTCGTCGACACGATCGCCGCCTACGCGCCGAACCTCAAGGGCCTCGTCGCCCACCGCCAGGTCCTCACGCCGCTCGACCTCGAGGAAACCTACGGCCTGACGGGCGGCCACGTCCTCCACGGCGAGCCGGCGATCGATCAGCTCTTCACGATGCGCCCGCTCCTCGGCTGGGCGCAGTACCGGACCCCGGTGCGCGGCCTCTACCTCTGCGGGTCGGGCACGCACCCGGGCGGCGGCGTCACGGGCGCTCCCGGCTCCAACGCCGCGCGCGAGGTGGCCCGGGACCTGCGCGGCCGCGCCTAGGGTCTCTCCGGGCCGTTCCCGCCGGCGGGCCGGCCGCCGACCGCCGTCCAGTTGCCGTCGGGCTCGAGGCGCAGCCGCTTCTTCGCGCGCGCGTCGGCGATCAGCAGGTCGCGCACGTTGCCCGTCTCGGCCTCGCGCCGGGCGGCCTTCCACATCGGGTAGCCCCCTCCCCCCGAGGCCCGGTAGGAGTTGATCGCGACCCGCAGCAGCTCGCCGTCGCCGATCTCCCGGCCGCCGCGCCGGAGCGAGGCGACCCGGTGGCCCGCCGGCTTCGAGAGGTCGAGGACGTAGTCCGCGCCCGCCAGCGTGTCGCAGTTTCGCCCGAGCTCGTCCGGACGGACGACGCAGCCCGCCGAACGCTCGAGGGCCGCCCGGACCTGCCGGCCGGTCGCCTCGACCGTCACGAGCCCGTTCTCGTACGGGTAGAAGGCCCAGACCTGGCGGACGGTCAGCGGCCCGGCGGGCCAGTCCGGCAGCGAGGCCGGCAGGAGCGAGCAGAACGAGAGCTGCGCCTTTCCCGCCGCGAGCTGGACGCCGTGGAGCCAGTCGAGCAGCGCCGTGTCCCGCCGGCGCGCCCCCTGCGCGGAGACCGCGCTCTCGAGAACGGCGACCTGCTCGCCGAGAACGTCCATCGTGGCCTTCTGCTCGGCGGCGACCGCGGCGGCGATCGCGGGGTCGGGCGCGACCCGCTTCATCGGGAGGTTGCGCCCGGAGACGCGCGCGACGGTCCAGCGGCCGCCCTGCTGCTCGAGCTCCACGTCGTAGCGGGTCAGGGTGTTTCCCCACCGCCCGGGCTGCGAGATCCAGGTCTTCCCGAGCCGCCGCGGAGAGATGACCGCGTGCTGGTGCCCCGAGAGCAGGAAATCGATGCCCTCGACCTCCGTGGCGAGGGCGTAGGCCTGGTTCTCCCCTCCCGCGCCGCGCTCCCGCGGCCGGCCGGTGGCGGGGTCCTTCTCGAAGCTCTCGTGCGCCAGGACGACGACGAGGTCGCAGCGCTCCCGCCCCCTCAGGATCGGGACGTACTTGCGCGCGGCCGCGACGGAGTCGCCGAACCTCAGCGACCCGAGCAGCGAGGGGCTCTCCCAGCTCGCGACGTGGGGCGTCACGAGCCCCAGGATCCCGACCCGGATGCCCGCGATCTCGCGCACCGCGTAGGGCGCGAAGGCCGGCTCCCCGTCGGGGCCGAGCGTGTTCGCGGAGAGCCACGGGAACCGCGCCTGCCGGCGCGACGCCTCGAGCCGCTCGAGGCCGAAGTCGAATTCGTGGTTGCCGACGGCCATCGCGTCGTAGCCGAGCAGGTTCATGGCCCGGACGATCGGATCGCCGCCGTCGCCGATCCGCCCCGAGAAGACGAGGGCCTGGGTCGGGGCGCCCTGGATCGTGTCGCCCGAATCGACGAGGAGGGTCGCTCCGCCCTCCGCGCGGATCCTCCTCACGGCCGCGCCGACGCGAGCGAGGCCCTCCCCGAGATCGGCGTCCGCGAGGGCGTCGTGGGGGTCCACGCGGCCATGGAGGTCGGAGGTGTGGAGGATCGTGAGCGTCGCGCCCGGGACCGGCGCCGCCGCGAGCAGGAGGCCGAACAGGATCCGCGCCGCGCGCATCGCGGACGAGCATAAGATGCCGCTCGATGGCGCGGAAGCCCCGGGAGACCCTCGACGAGAAGAAGCGGCGCGCCGCCACGGTCCTCCGGCGGCTCGCGAAGACCTATCCCGAGGCGCGCTGCGCGCTCGACTACCGCAGCCCCCTCGAGCTCCTCGTGGCCACGATCCTCTCCGCGCAGTGCACCGACACGCGGGTGAACATGGTCACCCCCCATCTCTTCGAGAAGTATCGGACCGCGGCCGACTACGCCCGCTCGCCTCGCGGCGAGCTCGAGCGCGAGATCCGCTCGACGGGCTTCTTCAACGCCAAGGCGAAGAGCATCCGGGCGGCCGGCGCCGCCATCGCCGCCGAGCACGGGGGGCGCGTGCCGGACACGATGGAAGAGCTCGTCCGCCTGCCGGGGGTGGGCCGAAAGACCGCCAACGTGGTCCTCGGCAACGCCTTCGGCAAGGACGAGGGGTTCGTCGTGGACACCCACGTGGGCCGGCTGGCGCGGCGCCTCGGCTTCACCCGGCAGACCGACCCGGTCAAGGTGGAGACCGACCTGAACGCCCTGGTTCCGAAGGGCCGGAGGACCATGGGCGCGCACCTGCTGATCGCCCACGGCCGGCAGATCTGCCTGGCGCGAAAGCCGCGCTGCGGCGACTGCCCGGTCGAGCCGCTGTGCCCGAAAATCGGCGTGTAGCCGGCCGAAAGTTCGCGCCCGCTTGACGGAAATCAGTTTTCCGTAGGACCGGCGGAAAACCCTGTCGATATCCCTGCGGAAAGCCCCCGAAAATCGCGAAACGGGGCCTTCGGCGACCGAAATGCACCAACATCTGTGCGCACGAGTACGCCCTTTGCCATCAGCAGTTTAGGGAGGATGCCCAAGCCGGTGTGCAGAACGGCGAGGTCGCGAAACCGGCGTCAGGGCCTTTTCCACACGTGCAACCGGTTCAGATAGTGAAACTTAAGGCCCGCTTTCGTCAGTTTCCGGGCCGATGCTCTCCGTAAAGTTCCTTCAACGCCGCGACGATTTCGCCGAGCGTGGCGCCGCTCGAGACGGCCTCCACGAGGCCCGGCATGAGGTTGCGGTCCTCCCGCGCGTCGCTCCGAACCCGGTCGAGCCCGGCGGCGCAGGCCGCGGCGTCCCGGGAGGCGCGAAACGCGCGCAACCGCTCCACCTGCTCGGTCTCGATCCGCGGGTCGACCGTCAGGATCGGCGTGGCGGCCTCGCCCTCCTCGCGGAAGGCGTTGACGCCGACCACGAGCCGTTTCTTCTCCTCGATCTCGCGCTGGGCCGCGTACGCGGCGTCGTCGATCTCGCGCTGGAGGAAGCCCTGCTCGATGGCCGCGACGGCGCCTCCCAGGGAGTCCACCTTCGCGATGAGGGCGCGCGCCCGGTCGGCGATCTCCCGGGTCCAGGCCTCCACGAGGAACGAGCCGCCCAGCGGGTCAGCCACGTCCGCCACGCCGCTCTCGTTGGCGATGACCTGCTGCGTGCGCAGGGCGAGGCGGGCCGACTCCTCGGTCGGGAGCGCGAGGGCCTCGTCCCGGGCGTTGGTGTGGAGGGACTGCGTGCCGCCGAGCACGGCGGACAGCGCCTGCAGGGCCACGCGGACGACGTTGACGTCGGGCTGCTGGGCCGTGAGCGTCGAGCCGGCCGTCTGCGTGTGGAACCGCAGCTTCCACGACTTCGGGTCCTTCGCGCCGAACCGGTCGCGGGCGATCTCGGCCCAGAGCATCCGGGCCGCGCGGAACTTGGCGACCTCCTCGAAGAAGTTGGCGTGGGCGTTGAAGAAGAACGAGAGCCGCGGCGCGAAGTCGTCGATCGCCAGGCCGCGCGCCAGGGCGGCCTCGACGTAGGCGATCGCGTTCGAGAGCGTGAAGGCGACCTCCTGGACGGCGGTCGAGCCGGCCTCCCGGATGTGGTACCCCGAAATCGAGATCGTGTTCCACCGGGGAACCTCGCGGCCGCAGAAGGCGAAGAGGTCCGTCGTGATCTTGAGCGACTCCCGCGGGGGGAAGATGTAGGTCCCGCGCGCGACGTATTCCTTGAGCAGGTCGTTCTGGACGGTGCCGGACAGGGCGTCCCACCGGATCCCCCTCTCGCGCGCCACGGCGAGGTAGAGGGAGAGCAGGATCGCCGCCGTCGAGTTGATCGTCATGGAGATGGACACGCGGTCCAGGGGAAGACCTTCCGTCAGCACCCGCATGTCCTCGATCGTCGCGATCGCGACGCCGACCTTTCCGACCTCGCCGCGGGCGAGCGGGTCGTCGGAGTCGTATCCCATCTGGGTGGGCAGGTCGAAGGCCACGGAGAGGCCCGTCTGCCCCTGGTCGAGGAGGTAGCGGTACCGGGCGTTGGACTCGCGCGCGGAGCCGAACCCCGCGTACTGCCGCATGGTCCAGAAGCGCCCCCGGTAGCCCTCCGCCGCGATGCCGCGCGTGTAGGGGAAGTCGCCCGGCGCGGGGGCCCCGTAGAACGGCTCGACCGGGATCCCCGAGCTCGTCTCGGCCGGCAGGTTGGGCCGATTTTCGTCGCGTTTGCCCGGTTTCACGCCGCGGATTCTGTCACGGCCCCCCGGGGGCTTTCCCGGGGGGATGCTAAAATCGAGCCGTAGCCACCCAATGACCGAGCACTTCCGGGGAAGACTCGAGGTCTTCGGCCTCGCGGATCTTCTCCAATGGATGGAGTTGAACCGCCGCTCGGGACGGTTGACGGTGACGCGCGGCCACGACCGGCGCACGCTCGACTGGAAGGACGGCGAAATCGTCTACGTGTCGGGGTCCCTGCCCCGCCACCGCCTCGGGGTGCACCTGCTGCGCAGCGGATCGCTTCCCGCCGCGACGCTCTACGAGCTGCTCGCGCGCAACATGACGACCCAGGAGAACCTGACGCGCCTCATCCTGGACATGAACCATGACACCCTCGACGGGCTCTCGCTGCGCGTCGAGGAGCTCGCCCGCAAGCTCCTCTTCGAGATCTTCGAGTGGCGCGAAGCCAACTTCGAGTACGACCCGACCTACCGCGTGCAGCCGATCCTGCGGATCGGCCTGACCCTCCGGGGCCAGGCCCTGGCCTTCCAGGGCGTCAAGCAGCTCGACGACACGCACCGGCTCTCGCGCAAGGAGCGCCGCGAGACCTGGGAGGCCGCCGACGCGTGGGTCCTCCCCTTCCTGCCCGACGGAATCGAGGAGAACTTCTGGGAGGCGGCCGAACGCATGGGCGCGACGCTCGACCCCCTCGAGGCCCGCGGCCACGCCGCGCGCTTCCGCGAGTTCGCCCGGCGCCTGCGCGAGCGCCTCCTGCGCAACTACCTGATGCGGCCCGTGCACGCCGACACGGCCACGCTGCTGCTCGAGCTGCTCAAGCGGCGCCCTCCCCTCGACCCCTCGGCCATCGCCCCGATCGCGGCGCTCGACCAGTACCTGACGCTCGACCTGCTCATCCTCGCCAACTCGCTCTCGGTCGACCGGGAGAACTCCGTCGGGACGGTCCCGGACGCCCTCGAGCGCATCGGGCCGCGCGCGGCGACCGTGCTCATCGACCGGCTCTCCTCGCCCGACTTTCCGGCGCTGCCGTCCAACGACCCGGCGGCGCGGGCGGTGCGGCGCGCGAGCCTGGCCGCCGCCGTGGCGGCCGGACGGTACGCCGAGCGCTACGGCGTCAGCCGCGAGCGCGGCTACACCCTGGGGCTCCTGCACTGCATCGGGTACTCCGACCTCTTCGAGATCGTCCGCGAGATGAACCTGCCGGCCGGGCCCTTCCGGGGCTCGATCCTGGAGACGTACCGGCCGGCGGTCGGGCGGGCGCGGGCCGAGATCTGGGGCCTTCCGCGGGATTTCGAGGCCGTCCTGTCGGACGACGGGACCGACCCGAGCGCGGCGGCCGCGGTGGTTCGCCAGGCCCGCGCGGCGGTGTCCGGCTGCGCCATCGGGAGCCTGCCGGTCGATTCCGGCGACGACCTCGAGGCCGACGAGCTGACGGCGGAGGTCAACATGCTGTTCGAGTACCTGGGCCTCGAGCCGGTCGCCGTCCGCGAATAGGGCGCTTTCGTCGCGCCCCCCCTTCAAATTTTTCCTAAAATCAGGACACTTCGGAATCCGGCCGGCGCCGGGGGCGTTCTCCGAGTCGGTCGCGGCGGCCCGTCCGCCGGACCTCGAGAAAGGACCTGACACGATGCACCCACGGACCCGCCTCGCCGCGTCCCTGATCCTCGCCGCCGCGACGGCCTTCGGACAGCAGCCGGCTCGCCAGCTTCCGACCTTCTCCGAGAGCGTCGAGGTGCGGGTGCTCAACCTGGACGTGGACGTCACGGACTCACAGGGCGCCCCCGTCACCGGCCTCAAGCGCGACGACTTCACGCTCAAGATCGGCGGCAAGGCCGTCCCGATCGAGTACTTCGCGCTCGTCGACGAGGGGGCGATCCACGCGCCGGACATGGCCTCCGCCGCCCCGGACCAGGTGCTGGCCACGTACCGCAAGGGCGAGGAAGCCTACGTCCCGCGCAACTTCCTCGTCTTCGTGGACCTCGGCTACCTGCCGCCGGGCCTGCGCAACTACAGCCTCAACGCGATCCGGGACCTCGCCGCGCGCCTGGGCCCGAACGACGCGATGCGCGTGGTCGTCTTCAACCGGCTTCCGACCGTCCTCGTGGACTGGACGACGAGCAAGGAGGTCGTTCTGACCGCCCTGACCGACATGGAGCGCCAGGGCGTCGGCATGTCCCGCCTGCAGAGCCAGACCCAGACCATCGCCCAGATCGACAGCATGGGCAGCGGCCGGCGCGCCGTGAATTCCCGCATGCAGCTGGCCCGCCAGTACGGCCAGGAGGTCGGGATCGAGATCCAGACCATGATCGAGAGCATGCGCGCCGAGCTCGTGACGCTCACGCCGCTCAACGGCAAGAGGGCCTTTCTCTTCGTCTCGGGCGGCTTCGAGTACCAGCCCGGCTGGGTCATGGCGCAGTACGCCGCGGGGAATTTCCCGACGCTCACGAACATGAACGTCCGCGACATCTCGACGGCCCTCAACGAGCTCGTGCAGAAGGCCAACTCCGACCAGATCACGTTCTACACGGTCGACGCCACGGGGTTGACGACCCAGGGAACGCCGGCCTCGGAGGCGACGGGGCCGACGAACACGATCGGCTTCGAGAACCGCCCGAGCCTGCGGTTCCAGGCCCAGCAGGACCGCCAGAACGGCCTCACGCAGCTGGCGGTCGAGACGGGCGGCGTGGCGCTGCTCAACACGAACGACTTCCAGAAGGGCCTGTCCCGCATCTACCAGCAGGTCTCGACCTACTACACGCTCGGCGTGACGCTGTCGAAGCTCGGGATCACCGGCTACCAGAAGGTGGAGGTCGCCGTGAACCGCCCCGGCGTCACGGTGCGGGCGCGCAAGGGGTTCGCGCCCCTCTCGGAGACGCAGCGGGTCGAGAGCCGGGCGCGGGCGACCATGGAGACCGACCTGTCCTACAACGCGATCCCGGCGCGCATCGAGACCGCGCCCGCCACTCTCGACAAGAAGTACTACATCCTTCCGACGACCGTCCTGCTGCCGGCCTCCGCACTGACCTTCGTGCCCGAGGGCGACAAGGAGGTGGCCCGCGCCGAGTTCTACATCGGTTCGGTGGACGACAAGGGCCGCTCGAGCGACCTGAGCCGCCAGGAAACGAGCTTCCAGATCCCGGCCGGGAAGGCGAAGGACGGGACGCTGCGCTACACGGCGCAGCTGCAGACGAAGAAGGGCAACTACCGGATCGTCGTCAACATCCGCGACAGCGTCAGCGGAAAGATGGGCACGGCCCGCGCGAACGTAAGAGTGGAGTAGACCGGGAAGCAGGGAGCAGGAGGCTCTGCTGCCTCCTGCCTCCTGCCTCCTGCCTCCTGCCTCCTGCCTCCTGCCTCCTGCCTCCTGCCTCCTGCCGGCGCTACGGCTTCTTGGGCTTCGCCGCGGCCGGCTTGGGAGCCGCCTTCGGCGGCAGGCTGCCGTCGGGCATCAGGACGATGAACTCCTCGCGACGCTCGATCCCTTTGTTCGCGACCGAGCCACGGGGCGCGTTCAGGTCGCGAACCGTGATCAGAAAGGCGTAGTAGCCGGGCTCGAACGAGGCCAGCGGGATCTCGTTGCCCGAGCTGTAGACGCCGGGGGCCGTCTGCACGAGCTCCGCCGGGCCGGTGAAGGGCGCGAAGGCATCCTGGCCGTCCCGCTGCACGTTGATCCGCGTCATGACCCGGGGCTTCGGCGCTTCGGCGGCCGGGGCGGGGGCCGCGCCCGCCGCGGGCGTGGCCGAGGGAGCCGGGGCGGCCGCGGCGTCGGCCGCGGGCGCCGGAACGCCGGGGTTTTCGACGCTGTAGAAGTACCAGAGGCTGTCCGACTTCGAAAAGAGGTGGTCGGCCTTGGGGTCGACCTTGATCGGCTTGTCGGTCCCGAACACGAAGGGATCGGCCGGTCCCGGACGCTTGGTCAGGGGGACGAGGCCGCTCGAGAGAATGAGGGGCGAAACGCTGAAATCGGTCGTCTTCGGCTCGAGCTTGAAGCTGAGCGACGACGACGCCACCGGCGGCTGTCCCTCGGCCGTGAAGAGCCCGAAGACGCCCTTGTAGCTGCCCGGCTGCAGCGTCACCGAGCGGTCGAAGACGTGATCCTTGCGCGAGCCCTCGGTCACCTCGGTCAGCGTGGCGTCCTCCCAGAAGGAGTCGACTTCCTTGCCGGACTCGTCCGTCACGAGGCCGCCGAACTTCAGCGGCGGGTTCGCGGAGAAGGCGGGCTTGTTCGAAGCCATGTAGAACTGGAGGGCGAGGAACTGGTCTCCGGTGGCGGACCGGAAAGTCCCGGCCCAGAAACCCGCATCGCCCGTCGGCTTGCCGGCGACGGCCTCGAGCGCCGTCTTGACGGCGGCGGGAAGGGGCATGGACGGAGCGGCGGCCGGCGCGGGAGCCGCGGCCGGCGCGGCGCTCCTGGCGGCGCCGGCGGCCGCCGCCGCAGGAGCCGCCGCGGGGGCCGCCGAGGCGTTCGGGTTGACGATCGACTTCTCCGCGATCGTGGCCATGGCCTTCTCGACCGCACCGGAGTTGCCCAGCGAGTCCTTGCCCTTGGCCGGATCCACGGTGATGTCGGCCTTCAACTCGCCGATCCCGAAGGCCGGCGGAAACTTGTCAGCCAGGTACGTCCACGTGTAGTTGATCGCGGCCGACTCGCTCATCGGCTTGGTGTCGAGCCGCGTGATGTCGCCCTCGTTGCTGACCGAATCCTGGACGCGCGACTGGGACACGCGCGACGGGGCCCCGAGGACGACGAGCAGGTGGCCGCGCACCGAGTCCGCGCCCCGCTTGTAGCGCTGCATCTTGAACTGCTGGTCCGCGGCGGCGATCCGGCGGGAGACTTCCTGCTTGAAGGACTCGCCTCCGCGACGGGCATAGTAGAGGGCGATGAATTTGTCCGCCTCTTCGTCGGTCTGGACGGCCTTCCACTCGGTCCGCTCGGCGGCGGTCAGGAAGTAGGCCTCGGGGCTCTTGTCCCAGTCCTTGTACTTGGTGAGCTCCGCCAGCGAGGACGCGGCAAGGGCGAGGCCGGCGAGAACAAAGAGCAGCTTTTTCACAATCCCTCCAAACGGTCTATTCGGAAGCGGGGATTCTATAGCCGGGAGGGCGGGGCTGGAAGCCGGAAATCGGGGCGCGGGCGCGAAGGGCGGGAGCGGGAGCCAGGAGGCAGGAGGCAGGAGGCAGGAGGCAGCGAAGGGTAATGCCGAGCTGGCCCGCCTGCCCCCTCGAGCTCTATCGCTTCTCGGACTTGGCGTCGGCGTAGCGGCGGCCCGGAATCCGGGCCAGGGCGACCGTCCGGTCCCCTCCCCGGCTGGTCTCGAGCTCGACCCGGAAGACCTCCAGCATCTTCTGGACTTCGCCGTGCATCTTCTCCATCCGCTGTTTCATGTGGAGGATGACCTCCACGCCCGCGAGATTGACGCCCAGATGCCGGGTCAGGGTCAGGATGATCTCGAGCCGTTCGATGGTGTCGCTGTCGTAGAGACGGGTGTTCCCCTCGGTGCGGGCCGGGCGCAGGAGCCCCTCCCGCTCGTACATCCGGAGGGTCTGCGGATGGATCCCGAAACGCTCGGCGATCGCCCCGATCCGGTAGACGCCGGGGCCGCCCCGGGGCCGGGCCTTCACCGGCCCTTCCTCGGCTCGACCGGAATGGCCTGGCCGCGGTCGGCCTTGGCCGCCACCACGCGCAGGACGCCCGCGCGCAGGGTCGCCTTGATCACTCCGGCATCGAGCGACACCGGGACCGGAAAATCGCGCGAAAAACTGCCGTAGATGCGCTCCATGCGGACGAAGTGCCGCGGCTCGACCCCTTCGTCGGCCCGCCGGTGCCCCGAGACGCGGAGCTTGCCCTCGAGGGCCTCGAGGCGCACGTCGTCGAGGCGCACGCCCGGCAGCTCGATGTTCAGGACGATCTCGTCGGCGCTCTCGAAGACGTCCGCCGCCGGAGACCAGAGCGCGGCGTCGATCCCCTCGTCGGGAAACTCGGTGCGGTGGATCGTCTCCTCGAAGAGGCGGTTGACCTTCTCCTGGATGGCGAAGAGGTCCTGCAGCGAGTTCCAGCGGAAGACGGTCATGAAATCAGTCTACAGAAGGCGGTCGGCGGACGGCAGCCGAAAATCGCGCGTGCCGTCCGCCTCCCGGGTCCGTGTCTGGCTCGTTACTGCTTCTCCGTGTCGACGTACTCGGCGTCGATGACCTCGTCATCCTTGCCGGCTCCGGGCGCCGAAGAGGCCGCCCCGGCCGACTCCGCTCCGGGCGCCGAGCCGGCCGCGCCCTTGTACATCGCCTCGGCCAGCTTGTGGGAGGCCTGCTGGAGCCGCTCGCCCGCGGCGTTCATGGCCTCCGTCCCTCCGGCCTCGAGGGCCTTCCGGGCGTCGGCGAGAGCCGACTCGATGGCGGACGCGTCGGCCCCCGCGAGCTTGTCCTTGTTCTCGTTGAAGGTCTTCTCCGAGGCGTAGACGAGCGAGTCGAGACGGTTCTTGGCCTCGATCTCCTCGCGCCGCTTGCGGTCCTCCTCCGAGTGGGCCTGGGCGTCGCGCACCATCTTGTCGATCTCGTCCTTGGCGAGGCCGGACGACGCGGTGATGGTGATCTTCTGCTCCTTGCCCGTTCCGAGGTCCTTGGCCGAGACGTTGAGGATGCCGTTGGCGTCGATGTCGAAGGTGACCTCGATCTGGGGCATGCCCCGCGGCGCCGCCGGAATGCCGATCAGGTGGAAGACGCCGATCGTCTTGTTGTCGCGCGCCATCTCGCGCTCGCCCTGGAGCACCTTGATCTCCACCGAGGTCTGGTTGTCGCCCGCGGTCGAGAACGTCTCGCTCTTCTTGGTCGGAATGGTGGTGTTGCGCTCGATCAGGCGCGTCGTCACGCCTCCCAGCGTCTCGATGCCGAGGGAGAGCGGCGTCACGTCGAGCAGGAGCAGGTCCTTCACGTCGCCGGCGAGGACGCCGCCCTGGATCGCCGCGCCGATGGCGACGACCTCGTCCGGGTTCACGCCCTGGTGGGGGTCCTTGCCGAAGAACTCCTTGACGAGCTGCTGGATCCGCGGCATGCGGGTCTGGCCGCCGACGAGCACGACCTCGTCGATGTCCTTGGGCTCGACCCCGGCGTCCTTCATGGCCTGCCGGCACGGTCCCATGGACTTCTGGAGGATGTCCTCGACGAGCTGCTCGAGCTTGGCCCGGGTCAGCTTCAGCTGCAGGTGCTTCGGGCCCGAGGCGTCCGCCGTGATGAACGGCAGGTTGACCTCCGTCTCGACGACGGTGGAAAGCTCGATCTTGGCCTTCTCGGCGGCCTCCTTGAGGCGCTGCATGGCCATGGCGTCCTTCGAGAGGTCGACCCCCTGGTCCTTCTTGAACTCCGCCAGGATCCAGTCGATCACGCGCTGGTCGATGTTGTCGCCGCCGAGGTGAGTGTCGCCGTTGGTCGACTTGACCTCGACGACGCCCTCGCCGACCTCGAGGATCGAAATGTCGAACGTGCCGCCGCCGAAGTCGTAGACCGCGATGGTCTCGTCCTTCTTCTTGTCGAGGCCGTACGCGAGCGCGGCGGCCGTGGGCTCGTTGACGAGGCGCTCGACGGTCAGGCCGGCGATCTGCCCCGCGTCCTTGGTCGCCTGGCGCTGCGAGTCGTTGAAGTACGCCGGCACCGTGATGACGGCGCGGGTGACCTTCTCGCCGAGGTAGGCCTCGGCGGCCTCCTTGAGCTTGCCGAGGATCATGGCGGAGATCTCGGGCGGCGAGCTCTCCTTGCCGCCGGCGCGAATGCGGCAGTCCCCGTTCGAGGCCGCGACGACCTGGAAGGGGACCATCTTCATCTCTTCGCTGACCTCGGAGAACTTGCGGCCCATGAAACGCTTGATCGAGTAGATGGTGTTGGCGGGGTTGGTGATGGCCTGCCGCTTGGCGACCTGCCCCACCAGACGCTCGCCGGACTTGGAAAACGCGACGACCGAAGGCGTGGTCCGGTTGCCTTCCGCGTTGGGGATGACGACCGGGTCTCCGCCTTCCATCACGGCAACGCACGAGTTCGTGGTGCCGAGGTCGATACCGATGATCTTGCTCATTTGGTTGCTCCTTCAGCCCTGTTCGGGAGGCTGAAATATAGGATATGAGCGTACGCATGTCAAGTATTAAATTATTATTATCTAAGTCTAATGGACTCAGATATTGCACCTACTCGACGACCAGGACGCTCGGCTTCTCGGGCTTCTCTTCCTGCTGCCGGGAAGGCGCGGGGCGCAGCTCGGAAACGGGCGCCAGGCTGCGCTCGAGCGAGAGGTCGAGGTCGATCTGTCCCTGCGCGTTGCGGCCGTAGAGGCCGAACTTGCCGTCCTCCGCCCGAAGGATGTAGCGGTAGAAGCGTCCGTAAGGGTCGCGCAACGCGTCCTCCTCGACGATCCCCGAGATCACGAGGTCCTCGAGGCTGCGCGGGTATCGACCCGTCGCGTCGTAGAAGACCCGAACCGCGCGCTCGATCGCGACGGCGCGATTGAGGGAGATTGCCTTTGCCAGGTCCGCCGACTCCCGGATCTCCCCGGGCCTCCGCAGGAAGAGGTTCGCCGGATTGCGCGGCACGAGGTACGCCGAGAGGCCCGCAAGGACGACCAGGGCGGCCCAGAGGCCGAGCGAGCGTCCCGCCGGAGCCGCGGACGGGGCCGGGACCTCGAGCTCCGGAAGCGGCTCCGGCAGCTCCTCTTCGACCCGACCGACCTCGATCAGGTTCCGGGACGAGAGGTCGACCGTGCCCTTGAGGACTTCGAAGTCGGACAGAAACGCGCGCTCCATGATGTCGGCGACGCTGCGGCGGCCGTCGATCCACCGCCACGTCTCCGCCTCGGCGCGCGAGGCCGACAGCGTGCCCTCGGGCGCGTTCTTCTGGTTGGCGACGACCTTCAGGTTCTCCACGCCGGGCGCGCGGCGATAGACGGTCGACAGGTCCCCGACCCGTTTTTCGAGCAGGGGCCACTCGTCGACGATCTGGGCCGCTTCCATCAGGACGTTCTCCGTCGCGACGGGCGCCATGTGGTCGGCGTCGTAGTCGACGGTCCCCTCCTGCGTGAAGTGGAACCGTCCGTCCGGCCACCGGAAGGCGGAGTAGACGATGCGCGAGATCTGGAGCCGCAGGGCCTCCCGGAGCTCGCCGGGCTCGACGAGGCCCTCGCGGACGAGGAGAAAACCCATCCGCTGCCGGGAGTCCTTCTGGATCGCGAGCACGTGGTCGAGCTGCTCCTGCGTCACGTAGCCGGCCCGCAGGAGCAGGTTGCCCAGCCGGTTGTCGAGCCGCCGCGCGGCGGACTCCGCCGCGACGACCGAGCCGCCGAGGAAGGAGATCGTGATCGTGTCGTCGTCGCCCTCGACGGTCAGGACGCCGGTCTTCCGCTGCAGGCCGAGCATCTGGAAGATCTCCGTCAGCGAGAAGACCTTCAGGGTGCCTTCAAGACCCACCGGGCGCCCTCCTTCCCGCCATCTGCGCCCGCAGCCAGACGGCCGCCGCCAGGGCGGCGCCGAGGACGACCGTCGCCCCCACCCGGGACGGCGGCGCCAGGCTCAGGACGTCGAAGAGCCTCTCGTCCACCACCGCGGCGGCGAGGCCGAAGAAGAACGCGAAGAGCGTCGCGGCCCCGGCGACGGGCCGGCCCTCCTCGAAGGCGCGCGCGCCGGGCAGGAAGAACGAGGCGATGCGGCCCGCGCGGGCGCGCCACTCGAACCGGCGCTGCATCCCCGCCGCCTCGGCCGCCTGCACCTCGATGTCCAGGGATTCCTTGCGGAACGCCCGGGAGCACATCGTGCAGTATTCCGGCGGATCGCCGTAGCGCCGGCAGCGATTGCAGAAAGCCCGTCCGCAGCGTTCGCACACCGTCGCGACGCCCCGCCGCCGGCGCAGGCGGTCGAGGGCGAGCCCGAGGCCGAACAGGGCGAGGGGCGCCAGGAACCACGGGGAGAAAGCGGCCCGCCAGGGGCGCGCCGCGGTGCCATGACCCGGCAGGCGGCGGCTCTTCGGCTGGGCGTTCCAATCGGCGATGCGGTCCCGCGCCCGCGCGACCGAGTATCCCGCCGGAACGACGCGGGCGAGCGTCGGCGTGTTCGCCCACGAAGACACCTGGGACGCCGAAATCGCCCGCGCCGCCGCGATGGCCTGGGTCTGCCCGTCGAAGTCGTACGCCTCGCCCCTGGCGAGCGACAGGTTGTAGAGCGCCTCGGCGGCCCTGGGATTGCGGTGCGCCGCTTCCGTGTAGTCGCGGATGGCCTCGCCGTAGTCGCCCTCGGTGAAGTGCACGTTGCCGCGGTTGAGGACCGGGCGATAGTCGGTCGGGTCCGCCCCCATCGCGCGCCCGTAGTCGGACAGCGCCCGTTCGAGGTCCCCCGAGCGCTCGGCGTAGGTGCCGAGAAGGAACCAGACGTCCACGTCCTCGGGAAACACGGCCGACGCCTGCCGCAGGCCGTCCTCGGCGCTCGCGTCCTCGCGCCGCTCCTCGAGATCGATGGCCGCCACGAAGAGGGGCGACCTCTGCCGGATGTTCTCCTCCGTGATCCAGGCGCAGAGCGGCACCGAGAGCGCCAGCGCGACGAACCCGGCGCCCAGCACGAGCCGCTCGCGGCGATTGGCGTAGGCCCACAGGAGCGCGCCCCAGTAGAGAACGAGCCACATCGGGCCGAATCCGATGAAGAGGGGAAGCCCCGCGATGACCAGGCCGAGCGGCAGGGCGCCGCTGCGGCCGAACGAGCGGAACGCCGTCTCCCGGAGGTCGTGCAGCACGCGCGGGGCGTGCCGGACCGCCAGCACGAGGACCATCCCGGCGAGCGTCGCGACCGCCGCCGCCGCGCTCCAGAGGCCGAGGCAGGAGAGGATGGCGACGCGCGCCTCGTGCGTGGCCAGCAGGGAGGACGCCGACGCGGGGAGCGCCCGGACGAGCTCCCCCACCCTCTTGTGCCGCCCCAGGAACGACAGCCACGCGTAGATCGCGTCCGGGTTCGCGTCGTCGAGCCGGAGCGCCGCGGCGTACGCCCGCTCGGCGCGGTCGGGCTGGTTCTGCTTCTCGGCGCGCCGGCCGAGCGAGACGGCGGTCCGCGAGAAATCGGACAGCCGGCGCACGCCGACCTTCCTTCCCGCCCGGACCATCGCTTCGAGCGCCTTGTCCGCCGCCGCCGCGTCGTTCTCGGAAAAGGCGGAGAGGAAGTCGAACCAGTTCGAGCGGTAGAGACCCCGCGTGACGGGCGGCGGCAGGGGCGAGAGCGAGTCCTGCGAGCGAGCCGGGGCGGGAACGAGGAAGAGGGCGGCGCCGGCGAGGACGAAGACGGAGGGCAGGAGGCAGGCGAGCCGCCCGGATCGCTTGTCGCGTTTTCGAAAACCCATCGTTCCGCTTCTACCCGCCCGGGCGCGGCGGCTCCCGGCCCGGGGGACGGACGGCCTCGACGTAGGCCATCCGCAGCTCGTAGAGGGCGCGGGAAAGCAGGTCCGTCTCCTCGAAATTCAGGTTGCCGCGGGTCTTCTGCTCGAGGACGCCGAGCCAGTCGATCATCTGCTGGGCGGCCGCGGGGTCGCGGCGGGACAGGCTCTTTCCGGTCATCGGGTCGACCCCGAGCGCGGCGTACACGTTGGTGGCGAGAAAGCTCACGAGCGTCAGGAACGCCTGGGACGTCGGCCGCTCCTCGGCGGCCGGAGCGCCCGCGCCCGAAGCGGGTGCCGATTCCCGGGGCGGCGGGGCCGGCTCCGGAGGCTTCGGGGCGTCCGGCGTCTCGTCCGACTGGTAGTCCGGGCGCAGCTCGCCGTCGGCAGTGAACATCCGACGATCCACGACACGGATTGGCTTGTCCTCTTCGTTCACGACTTCCATCCCGGGAATGCTCGAATCTTAGCAGGAGCGACGCCCGCCGGACGCCGCGTCCGGGGGCGGATATCATCCGCCCGTGTCGGAAGCCCTCGATCGTCTCGCCGCCCTCGTCGAACGCCTGCGCCGGGAGTGCCCCTGGGACCGGGAGCAGTCGTTCGAGAGCCTCAAGACGTACCTGCTCGAAGAAACCTACGAGACGCTGCACGCGCTCGACGAGGGGGCGCCCGAGCCGCTGCGCGACGAGCTCGGCGACCTGCTCTTCCAGGTCTTCTTCCTGGCGCGCCTGGCGGAGGAGCGAGGCTGGTTCGGGATGGACGCCGTCGCCGAGGGCATCACCGCCAAGATGATCGAGCGCCATCCCCACGTCTTCGGGGGCCCGAAAGCCGAAAGCGCCGAGGAGGTGAAGACCGCCTGGGAGCGGCGCAAGCGGCGCCAGAAGGGCGCCACGGACGATCCCCTCGGCAGTCTGCCGGCCGCGCTGCCCGCTCTGGCCGCCGCGTACCGCCAGACCCTGCGGGCGGCGGACCTCGGCTTCGACTGGGAGCGCGACGCCGACGTCGTGGCCAAGATCGAGGAGGAGATCCGCGAATGGGAAGGCGCCCGCGCCGAGGGCGACCACCCGGCGGAGACGCACGAGATCGGCGATCTCCTGCTCTCGGTCGTCAACCTCGCGCGCCGCCGGAAGATCGACCCGGAAGCGGCGCTGCGGCAGGCGAACCAGCGGTTCCGCGGCCGGTTCGCGGGCGTCGCGCGCCTCGCGAAGGAGAGCGGCCGCGACGTCGCGGAGGTCCCGATGGCCGATCTCGACCGGTACTGGGAGCAGACGAAGAAGGGGGAGTAATTTCGGACTTCGGAATTTCCGATCCGGGTCCGAATTCCGGATTCCTCAGCGCACCAGCTCGCTCACCTTCACCAGCTTCACTCCCCGGCCAGCCAGGCCCGGCAATTCCTTCTCGAGGACGAAGAGCGTGACCGGGTACGGGTGCCCGATCGCGATGGCCTCCCCTTCCTGGCGGGCGCGGCGGACGAGCTCGTCGAGCTGGGCGCGGATCGCCTCCTCCGTCGCGACGTCGTCGAGAAAGACGCGCCGGGACGCGGCCCGGACGGAGGCTGCCTCCGCGGTCCTTTCGGCGACGGTCGCGTCGGTGGTGCGGCTGTCGAGGAAGAAGAGGTTTCGGCGCGACAGGACACGGGCGACGGCGCGCATCACCCGCACGTCCTGCGTCGCGGCCGAGCCCATGTGGTTGTTGACGCCCACGGCGCCGGGGACCGTCGCGAGGTCCTCCTCGATCAGCCGCTCGATCTCGGAATCGGATTGCGAGCGCAGCACGAGCCCCGGACCCGGGCGCACGCGAGGGTAGCCCTCCGGCTCCATGGGAAGGTGGAGCAGGACTTCCTTGCCGCCGCGGGCGAGCGTCTCGGCCGAGGCCGCGCTCCAGCGCAGGTCGGGCAGGACCGCTCCGGCAACCGGCGTCTTCCAGCCCGCGATCCGTTCGGAGGGGCCGAGCTCGTTGCCGAGGTCGTCGATCACGATCGCGACCCGCGGAGTCCCGCCCGGCGGAGAGGGCTTCGGGCGCTCCGGGGTCGGCGTCGCCCGGCGGGGCGCCGGCGAGGCGGAGGGACGCGGGCGCGGCGGCGCCGTGCGGGAAACGGCGCGCGGCGGGGGCGCGGGAGCCGGCGGACCTGCCGGCGGCCGCGTCTTGAGGTAGAGCGCGACCCCGAGGACGAGCGAAAGGAGGGCGAAGAAGACCGTCGCCGGGGAAACGCGGCGGCCGCGGCGGCTCAACGGACTGGAGTCGCGACGGCTAGGCGGCCTTCCGCGCCGCCGAATCGGCGCGGACGACCTCGAGGCCGCGCTCGAGGATCAGGTCGCGCTCCCCGTTTTCGCCCGGAATGACCAGGACGCGCTCGTCGGGGGTGAGGCCCTTGCCGCCGAGCACCTGCCCCGAGGGGGACACGTAACGCCCGACCGTCATGTACAGGCTGCCGCCTTCCTCGGTCGGAACGCTGCGCTGCACGATCGCCATCCCCACCGTCGTCTCCCCGACGGTCTTCGACCCGCTCCGGTCGTGGAGGGCCGCCGCGAACACCTCGGCCGCGCCCGCCGTGGAGTCGTCGACCAGGAGGACGACCTTGCCCTTCCAGACCGGATCGCCGGAGGCCTCGAGCGGCTTCTCCGGCGCCTTGCGCGAGACGACCGTGGCGATCGGCCCCTTCGCCACGAACAGCGAAGCGACCGGCACCGCGTCGGAGACGGACCCGCCGATCGAGCCACGCAGGTCGAGGACGACCTTGTCGATCGAGCGGCGCGACGCCTCGTCGAGCTCCTTGCGCACCGCCGCGGCCGTGCCGGGCGTGAACGTCGGGATCGCGATGATCGCGACGTCCCGCTCCCATCGCGTGCTCGGCGCCGGAGAGTCGAAGCGTCCGCGGGACACGGCGATCGTCAGTTTCTTTTCGTCGCCACCGCGGAAGACAGCGAGTTCGCACGACGAGCCCTCGGGCCCCTCGAGCGCGGCCTTGATCTTCCACATCGGCGCGTTGCGCATCGGCTTGCCGTCGATGGCGTCGATGAGATCTCCGCCCTTGACGCCGGCCTTCTCCGCCGGGGACCCCGGAAGGGGCGCGACGACGTACGGGTAGCCGCCGCGGCGCGCAAACACGATCCCGGGACTGGCGGCCCCGGCCGACTGCTGGGCCTTGTACGCGGCCATGGCGGAGGCGGGCACGTAGTAGGAGAACGGATCCAGGGCGTCCGACATCCCGTCGTAGGCGCCCTCGAGCAGCGTCTTCGAGTCGGTCGGCTCGACGTAGTTGCTCCGGGTCAGCGAGAAGACCTCGGAGAAGATCGACAGGGCCCGCGTGGCGGGGTCGCGGCCCGATCCCTCCGGACCGGTCATGGCCCGCAGGGAGGCCAGCCCGCACAGCGAAACCACCACGAAGAGGAGGCGGGAACGGTTGGATTTCATCGTGCCGATGGTAACACCGCGATGCGGGACCGGCATTTCCGGGAAAAGCATCGGGGAGGAGGCGGGAGGCGGGGAACAGGAGGCGGGAGGCAGGAGGCAGTAAGCGATAGGCAGCCGGGTCCGGTGGCTCAAATCGCTTACTGCTTGCTGCTTTCTGCTTTCTGCTTGCTGCTCCGCGAAGTGCCCCTATCGCAACCAGGCGATCGGATCGCTTGCCTTCTGCCGGTCCCGGACCTCGAAATACACGCCCGCCTCGTCGCGGCCCGGGCCGTAACCCGCGAGGCCGATCTCGGCCCCGACCGCCACCGGCTCGCCGGGCTTGACGGACACGCCCTGGAGCCACGCGTAGAGCGTCAGCATTCCGTCGCCATGATCCAGGATCACGAGGTTTCCGTACTCGGCCAGCCACTGCGCGTAGACCGTCTTTCCGGCGAAGACGGCCCGGACCGGCGTTCCGAGCGGGACGGCGAGGCCGACGCCGTTCGAGACGGTCCAGGCGTCGAACTTCGGGTGCCGGTGCCGGCCGAAGGTCTCGACGATCGTTCCCCGGACCGGCCAGTCGAGCACGCCCTTCCACGGGCGGATGCCGGCCGAGGGCCCCGCCGGCTCCTCGGACTCGGACTGCCGCGAGAGCGTCTCGAGCAGCCGCTCGAGACGGGTCGCCTTGTCCGTCAGCGCCGACACCTCCCGACGCTGCGAGGCCATCGTGCTCTTCTCGCGGGCCAGCAGCGTCTCGCGCTCGGTCTTCAGCGAGGCGACGCGCGCCTCCTCCTGGCGGCTTCGCGCGTAGAGCCGGTCGATCTCGGCCTTGAGCGCCTGCTCGCGGGCGAGGTTCTCCTGGAGGCGCGACTCGGCGAAGCGGTACTGACCGAGCAGCCGGCCGTCGCGCCGCGCGAGGCTGTCGAGGCGCTCGATCGAGTCGAGGAAGGCCGGCAGGTCCTTCGCCTCGAGCAGCACGCGGAAGTACCCGAAGCGGCCGAAGCGCTGGAGGACGCGGGCGCGGGCGAGCAGCTGCCGCCGGTACTCGGCCGCCGACGCCGAGGCCTCGGCGCGCTGGCGGGAGACGTCCGCCAGGCGCCGCCCGAACTCCTCCCGCGTCGCCGCGACGAGCTCCCCTTCCCGCGTCGCGATCTCGAGCTTGAGCTCGAGGCGCTGCAGCTCCTCGGCGAGGGTCGCCTCCTTCTTCTCGCTCTGGGCGAGCTTCGCCTTGAGCGAGCCGATCCGGTTCTGGAGCCGGGCGAGGTCCGCGGCGCGCTCCGAGGCCGCGGGGGTGACCGATTCCTGGGCGCCGAGAGGGAGCGCGGCCGCGAGGAGGGCGGCGGCGAGCCGTTTCACCAGAGCGACGCCCCGGCCGCGTCCTGGATCACGGGGGCGCCGACGAGAGCGCGCACCGAGGCGGTCACGTCGGCGATCCCGGGAGGCCGTTGCGCGTGGAAGGGCCGGGACGCGAAGAAGACGCCCCGGACCAGGTCGGGGTCGAGCGAGCAGTGGTCGCCGCTCCACACGTCCTTGTTGTCCTCGAAGACGCTGCCCGTCGGCACGCCGAGCGAGGACTGCCAGGACACGCGATACCCCGGCCGGTTCGTGACGATGAGGTCGGGGATCAGGCGCGGGTCGAACCTCCGGTAGACGTCCTCGCGCTTGAAGACGCGCGAAACCGCCTTCTCGCCGTTCTTCGGGTCCTCGAGCGCCGAGAGCTTCGCGGACAGCTCCGCGCGCAGGGCCTCGTACTCCGCGCCCGGCGAGACGATCCCACCCGCTTCGCGGCCGGCGAGGTTCACGTAGACGTCGCCGAGCCCCATCGCGTAGGCCTTCGACTTCGACCAGTCCACGGCCTCCCAGAACTGGCCCCGGGAGAACAGCGCCTCGAGGTTCTGCCGGTGCGCGCTCCCCTTGAGGACGAGGTACCCGTTGTCGACGAGCCAGGAGTTGTAGTTGACGGACCGGCGCCACGTGGCGAAGCCATGGTCGGACAGGACGATCAGCACGTCCTCGGGCTTCAGGGTCTTCGCCGTGTCGCCGACGATGTCGTCCATCGTGCGGTAAGACTTCTCGACCGCGTCGCCGTACTTCTCGGCGAGCCTGGCGTCGTAGGCCGGGTGCTCGTGGTCGCGCAGGCGCCAGAAGACGTGCGCCACACGGTCCGGAAACTCGAAGTAATGGAACAGGAGCTTCTCGGGCCCCGCCAGCAGGCCCGCCAGCATCCTGCGCTCCTGCGCGCATGTCTGGTTCACGTCCTCGAGGAAGGCCTCCTCGGACAGCGTGGCCGACTGGATGGACCACGTGTCGATGCCCCAGCCCATCGTCTTGTAGCGCCCGAAGCGCCCGACGAGCTCCTTCGCGAACCCGGAGGGCGACGAGATCGTGAAGCCCGGCGGGAGGCGCTCGGGGTCGAACTGGATCGGCGAGAGGTAGAGGCCGATCTCCGGCGAGATCGCGGCGAGGCGCAGCCGCGCGTACCCGTGCACGGCGACGAGCGGGTTGACGCGGAACTCGAGGGGGATCCAGTCGGTCCAGTCCCCGGGCTTCAGCTCCGCGCGCGTGCCGCAGGCTTCGACGGTCAACCGGTCGCGCGAATCGGACACGGTCAGCGTCATGGGCACGTCGATCGTTCCCTCGCGGCCGAAGGCCCGGCCCGGAGGCCCCGCGATCCGGGCGACCTGGCGCCCGGTGTTGGACTCGAGGTGGGTGATCTCGACCGAGAAGTCGTTGCCCTCGCGCGGCGCGAAGAACGGGTCCGAGGTGTAGTACGCGGGCTTGCCGATCCGCCCCGAGAGATCCGGCACGCCGAGCCCCGAGAGCATCCGGCCGCCGTCGAACGCCTCGGGGGGAAAGGTCACGGGCATCCGGATCACGGTCGCCGGGCGCGCCCCCGGATCGGTCCAGAACACGGGGCCGCGGCGGTTGTTGCGCACCCACGGGCGCGTCGCGGGCAGCCAGGCCCGGGCGGCGAGGAAGGCGCCGGCGCCGCAGCCGGCTCCCAGGGCGAGCACCAGGGCCCCGAGAACGCCCCGGCGCTTCCGGACGAGGAGGATCCCGGGCAGGCCGAAGAGGACCGCCGCCGCCGCCGCGAGGGCCGCCGGCGTGTTCTTCCCCAGAAGGAACGGGACCTGCAGCTCCTCGGCGACCGCGAAGGTCGGGATGCGGTTGGCGGGGTCGCGCTTCAGGAAGTCGAAAATCTCGTGGCCGCCGGGGTCGAGGCCCGTCGAGAACGTGGCCCAGGACACGGGCGTCTGCGCCGGCACCGTCGGAGTCAGGGGCGCGTAACCGCCGCGGGCCTTGAGGGCCGCCAGGTTCGGGAGCTCGCCCCGGCCGAGCATCTCCTCGACGATGTGCGAATCCACGCCGTCGAATCCGAGGATGACGATCCGGCCCGGAACGGGAGCCGCCGGGGCCGCCGCGGACGCGGCCGCGGTCAGAGCGAGAGCGGCGAGCGCCGTGGCGAAGGCCTTCATGCGAGGAACCCACAGTTTAGCCGACGCGCCGCCGCCGGGCACTACAATCCGCGGGGTGACCGAGCGAACGGAAGACCTCGACACGCTGCTCGCGCGCATCGACGACCCGGCGATCCGCGCCCTCTTCTCGCCCGAGTTCATCCTCTGCGCCGAGCAGTTCGACCTCTTCACCGACGGCTTCGTGCTCCGCCTCGTCCACGATCTCGGCCTGGCCGGGGCGTTGTCCGGCGGAGCCTCGGCCCGCGAGCTCGTGGGCCAGCGGGGGTTCGCGCCTCGCGCCGAGATCCCGATCCGCTGGTTCCTCGCCAAGCTCGCCGCCGCCGGCTACCTCGACGCCGAGGGCCCGGCCGGCGACCGGCGGTACCGCGCGCGCGGGCCGCTGCCCCCGGGCGACCCGGACGGCGCGGAGGCCCGCGCCCGCGCCATCGACCCGCGTTCGCTGCCCGCCTTCGCGGTCGTGCGGGCGATGGTCGAGCACGTGCCCGCGTTCCTTCGCGGCGAGAAGACGGGGGAAGAGATCCTCTTCGCGCCGGCGCGGCTGCCCCTCTGGTTCGACTACTTCTCCAACGACCACCTGCTCTACCAGATCAACAACCGGCTGGGAGCCGAAGCGGTCGTTCGCGCGCTGCCCGCGACCCGCCCGGCCACAGTCGTCGAGCTCGGCGGGGGCTCGGGCTCCGCGGCCCTCGCCCTCGGCGAGAGGCTGGCGCGCGACGGGGCCGTTTCCCGCATCGGGCGGTACGTCTTCACCGAGGTCGTCCCCACTTTCCTGCGGCGCGCCGAGCGCTCGATCCGGGCGCGGTTCCCGGAGCTCCCGATCGAGTTCGGCCGCCTCGACATGAACGAGGACTTCGCCGGCCAGGGCGTCCCACCGGGCATCGCCGACGTCGTCTACGCGGTCAACACGGTGCACATCGCGCGCGACCTGGCGGCGACCCTCGAGCGCATCCGCCGGACGCTCAAGCCCGGAGGGGTGGCCGTGTTCTCGGAGTGCGTCCGCCCGTTTCCCGGGCAGCCGATCTACGTGGAGTTCGTCTTCAACTTCCTGGAGAACTTCACGGGCGTCGCGACCGACGCCGCGACGCGGCCCAACCACGGCTTCCTCACGCCCGAGAACTGGCGGCGCGCCTTCGAGGCCGCCGGGTACGAGGGCCCGGGCATCCTCCCCGACGTCGAGCGGCTCGCGCGGCACTACGACGCGTTCTTCGTGGCCGCCGTCAGCGCGCGCCGGCCGCGCTGACCGGGCCCGGCCGTCCGCGGCCTACCGCTTCCCGGCCAGGCCCTTTCTCGACGGGTCGTCCCAGAACGGGTAGAAGCAGTACCACTGGTCCGGGTACTCCCGCACGTAGCGCTCGAGCAGCGCGACGTAGCGCAGGATGTTGCGCCGCAGGGCGGCGTCCCGGTCCCCGTCCGCGTCGATCGGGAGGGGCTCCTCCACGACGGCGCGGTAGCGGCCGTCCGGCAGGCGCACGATGAACGCCGGCAGGACCGTCGCGCCCGAGGCCATCGCCACCCGGAACGGCCCCCTCGGAAAGTAGGCTTCTCGCCCGAAGAACGGGACCGCGACGCCGGTGTTGTCGAAGTCCCGGTCGCCCTGCATCGCCACGAGGCCGTTCTCGCCGAGCGCCCGCAGAACCGACAGCGTCGGCACGAAGCTGCGATCCACCCGGATCTCCTTCACGCCGCAGCGCTCGTGGAGGCGGCGCCGCTCGCGCTCGACGCCGGGAAACATGTCCGGCACCAGGACCACATGGATCGGCTGGTTCACGCGCGCGAGCATGAGGCCCCCGACCTCCCAGTTGCCGAGGTGCGCCGTCAGCAGCAGGACGCCCTTTCCCCCGAGGCGCCCCTCGACGATGTGCGGATAGCCGATGACGCCCTCGACCAGGCGCGCCGCCTCCTCGGGAGGACGCGTCGCGAAGTGGAGGAAGTCGACCCAGGCCTTGAAGTGCGAGACGACCATCTCGAAGGCGAGGCGCCCGACCTCGGGCGAATCCTCCGGAGCGCCGAGGATCACCGAGAGGTTGCGGCGCGCGGCGTCGAGGTACTTCGGGCGCATCCGGTAGTAGACGGACGCCAGGGCGCGCCCCCCGCGGTGCATGGACGCGCGGGGGAGGTTGCGGGTGCACGCCAGCGTCGCCGGGAACCAGACCCGCGAGGCGGCCGAGGCGATCGCCCGCGCGACCGGGTTGCGCGTGGCCATCTTTTCCTGCACGGGGGGTATCCTACGGGAATCGTCAAACGGGACACGGCGGCCACCGCAGGCCCACGGGAGACGGCGGAAGGCGCCTCGCGGCTCGACTTCGCCGTGGCGCAGCGGTTCGGCCTTTCGCGCCGCGCCGCGCGCGAGGCGGTCCGCGCCGGGCGGGTGGACGTGGACGGTCAGACCGTCGACGAGCCGGGCCAGTCGGTCCCGGCGGGAGCCGGGCTCGCGTTCCATCCCCACCGTCCCCTGCGCCGCCGGGTGAAGACCCGCCTGACCGTCCTCCACGAGGATCCCGAGGTCCTCATCGTCGACAAGCCCGCCGGGCTGCTCACCGTCCCGACCGAGGCCCGCGAGAAGGACACGCTCTGGAGCCGGGCGCTCCACTACCTCCAGCACCGCTACGGCGGACGTCCCTACGCCGGCATCGTGCACCGCCTCGACAAGGACACCTCGGGCGCGCTCGTCTTCGCGCGGACCCGCTCCGCGCTCCACGCGCTGCAGGACCGGTTCCGGACGCACGCGATCGACCGCGAGTACGTCGCGCTGGTCGCCGGGGCGCCGAAGGACAGCGGCACGTTCGACGCGGACCTCGTGCGCGAGCCGGGCCTGCGCCGCTCGATCGCCCGCTCGGGCGAGGCGGGCAAGAGCGCCGTGACCCGGTACCGGACCCTCGAGCGCTTCGCCAACGCGGCGCTCGTCTCGATCCGGCCCGAGACCGGCCGCACCCACCAGATCCGCGTCCACTTCTCGGCGGCGGGCCATCCCGTGCTCGGGGACCGGGTCTACGGCGAGCCGGCGGCGGGCGCCGGCCAGGCCCCGCGCCAGATGCTCCACGCGCGCCGCCTCGGCTTCCCGCACCCCCGCACCGGCGAGACGGTCTCGGCGGAATCGCCGGTGCCCGAGGACTTCGAGAAGGTGCTGGCCGGACTGCGCGCCCGAAAAAAGAGCGGCCCGGCAGTGCCGGGCCGCGAGAAGACGATTCCGAAGGGAAAAACTACGCGAGAACGATGACCACGACCCGGCGGTTCTTCGCCCGGCCTTCCTTGGTCTTGTTCGACTCGACCGGCTCGGCCTTCCCGTAGGAGATGGTCGACATCCGGTTGAGCGCGACGCCCTGCTTGTTGAGGTAGCGGCGCACCGCCTCGGCCCGGGCCTCCCCGAGCTTCAGGTTGTACGCGTCCGAACCGGTGGCGTCGGTGTGACCCTGGATCTCGAGGTAGACGTTCTTGTTCTCCCCCTTGAGCCTCTCGGCGAAGGCGTTGAGCGCGTCCTGCGCCTCCTTGGAGAGCTCGTGCTGGTTGACCGGGAACTTCGCCGCGTCATCCGAGAGAACCAACGAGTAGACGAACTTGCCCTCCGCGAGCTTGCCCGCCTGCTGCGCCCTCTCGAGCGCCTGACGGGTCGCGTTGTCGAGCTCGGCCAGCTTGGTGTCGTGCTGCTTCACCTTCGTCTGGGTCGCCTCGACCTGGGACTCCACGTCGTTGATCCGCTTCTCGGTGGCCGCGCTGCTTTTGGAGACCTCCTCTCCGACGTACTTCTTGGAAGCGCACGCCGTGAGCCCGAAGATGCCCAAAAGAAGCGTTCCGACCCAGAGCATGGAATTGACCCGCGATCGCCTGATCATCTGTCCGCACCTCCTAAAAGAGAAAAACGTTTACGAACCTCCGGGGGCCGTTCCCCGATACCCCCGGCGTGTCCGGACGACCCAGGAACCGGGTTTGGCCACGGACACGAACACAATCCTATATTTTACATCCCCCTTACCGGAAGGGGCAAACCCCAGCAAATACTGCTGCCGGACCTCCCCGGAGATCTGGTTGGCCAGGGGCCTCAGGTCGTCGTCGCCCGATACCAGGTGCAATCTCCCTCCGCTCGAGCCTGCCAGCATCTGCAGGGTGTCCACGGACAGCTGCTGGCGCTGCTTGTCGGACAGGGCATCGAACGCAGCATTTTTCATGCCTATCGGGTAGACGGGGACCGAGACGTGCTGGAGCAGCTCGGCCATCTTCTCGGCCGTCAGCTCGCTCGCGTTGTCCACCCCGTCGGTGAAGAGCAGGATCGCCCGCTTGTTGTTGCGGCCCTTCATCATCCTCTCGGGCGTCGCGGCCACGGCGTCGAAGAGGGCCGTCTGGCCCGACGCCTCGAGGTCCCAGAGCGAACGCAGCAGCTTCGAGGGGTCGGCGGCGAAATCCGCGACCAGGCGCACCTCGCCCTCCGAGAACGCGAAGAGCGCGAAGTCGTCCCCGGCCTTGCGGCCGCGGACGATGGCCCGGATCGCGTTCTTCGCGTTCTCGAGCTTGTTCGCGACCCCCATGCTGCCGGACGTGTCGAGGAGGAACGCGAACGACACCGGGGCGCTCTCGTCGCGGTCGAAGGTGTCCACGGGGACCTTCGTCTCCCCGACCTTCAGGACGAAGTCCTCCTTGCGCAGGCCGTCGGCGAACCGGCCGCTCTTGTCCGTCACGAGAACGGGGAGCATCACGTACTCCGCCCCCGCGCTCTCGCTGAAGGTCGGCGGCTCCTCCGGCGGCTTCGCCGCGGGCTTCGCGGCCTGCCCGACCGCCAGGGAGGACACCAGAAGGAGCGCGAGGACCAGGAAGCGCTTCACCGACAAATTATAAGGCCCCGCGGCCCCCTCCGGATTCCCCCTGCCGGGCCCCGCCCGGATTAGACTGTCCCCGCTTGACCACCGCCAGCCGGTCGATCGTCCTCGTCCGGCCCCACAACGCCTCGAATCTCGGATCGGTGGCCCGGGTCGCCAAGAACTTCGGCCTGCGCGGGTTCTCCGTCGTCGAGCCCGCCGTGCCCGTGGATCCCGACTCCACGCGGCTGGCGGTCGGGGCCGCGGACCTGCTCGGGGCGATCGTGCGGCACCCGACCCTGTCGGCCGCGGTCGCCGATTTCCCGGTCGTTGTCACGACCTCGTCCTTCCGCGGGCGCCTGCGCGCGCGCCGCCTGGAGCTTGCCGACCTGCCCCCGTTTCTGGCCGAGACGGGGCCTGCCGCGACCGCGTTCGTGTTCGGCCCGGAGCGCAGCGGCCTGACGGAGGAGGAGCTCGCGCGCTCGTCGGCGTGCCTGCGCCTCCCCACCGACCCCGCGTTTCCCACGATGAACCTCTCGCACGCGGTGGCCCTCGTGCTCGGCGTGGCGAGCGCCTTCGCCGCGGCGGCCGCGGAGTCCCCTCCCCCCGAGCCGTGGGCGCCCGCCGCCGAGATCGAGGGCGCCATCGCGCACTGGGACCGGGCGCTCGACGCGATCGGCTTCTACGACACCGGGCACCGGGAGCGCTCGCTGCGCGACTGGCGCCGCCTCGCGGCCGGCCGGCCGATGTCGATGCGCGAGGTGGCGATCCTGCGGGGCGTGGCGAACCGCGTCCTGGTCAGCCTCCGGCGAAGCGGAGGCTGACGCCTCGCCTCGCCGGCCGAACGGATCTCCCGCCGCGCGCGGGACGACCGGGACGCGCCCCTCGGGCGCGCCGATCAGATCAGGTCCGCGCCCGAAAAAAAGAAGGCGATCTCGATCGCGGCATTCTCCGCGGAGTCGCTGCCGTGGATGGCGTTTCTCTCGATGTCCGTGCCGAAGAGCTGGCGGACCGTGCCGGGCTCGGCCTTGCGGGAGTCCGTCGCGCCCATCGTCCTGCGGAGGTGGGCCACCGCGTCCGCCCGCTCGAGCGCGGCGACGACCACGGGGCCCTCGGTCATGAAGGCGACGAGCGCGCCGTAGAAGGGGCGCTCGCGGTGCACGGCGTAGAAGGCGCGGGCCTGTTCGGGGGTCAGCCGCGTGCGGCGCAGCCCCACGAGGCGGAATCCCTCCTTCTCGAGGTGGGCGAGGATCGCGCCGGCCTTTCCGGCGGCGACCGAGTCGGGCTTCAGGATCGTCAGCGTCCGTTCCAAGGGTGTCTCTCCTTACGTTCGAATGTTCGGGCGCGGGCGGACTAGCGCCCGAGCATTTCCTGGACCTTCTTGCCGATGTCGGCGGGCGAGCGCACGACGCCGATGCCCGCGGCCTCGAGGGCCTTCATCTTCTCGGCGGCCGTGCCCTTGCCGCCGGCGATGATCGCTCCGGCGTGGCCCATCCGCCGTCCCGGCGGGGCGGTCTGGCCGGCGATGAACGACACGACGGGCTTCTTCAGGTTGCCGGCGACCCAGCAGGCCGCCTCTTCCTCCGCCATGCCGCCGATCTCGCCGATCAGGACGATCGCCTCGGTGCCGGAGTCGTCCTTGAAGGCCTTCAGGCAGTCGATGAAGTTCGTCCCGTTGACCGGGTCGCCCCCGATGCCGATGACGGTGGACTGGCCGAGGCCGAGGTGCGTGAGCTGGTCGACGGCCTCGTACGTCAGCGTTCCCGACCGGGAGATGACGCCGACCGGGCCCGGCCTGTGGATCCGGCCCGGCATGATGCCGATCTTGCACTCCCCCGGCGTGATGATCCCGGGGCAGTTGGGCCCGATCAGCCGCACGCCCTTGCCGGCCGCGGCCTGCCGGTCCAGGAACGCGCGGGCGCGGATCATGTCGTTGGTCGGGATCCCCTCGGTGATGCAGGCGATGACGGACACTCCGGCGTCCGCCGCCTCGACGATCGCGTCGGCCGCGAACGGCGGAGGGACGAAGATCATCGAAGCGTTCGCGCCGGTGCCGCGCACGGCGTCGGCCACGGTGTCGAACACCGGGATCCCTTCGTGCGTCGTCCCGCCCTTGCCCGGCGTGACGCCCGCGACGACCTGCGTGCCGTACACCCTGCAGGCGAGCGCGTGGAACGTGCCCTCGCGCCCGGTCAGGCCCTGGACCAGCAGCCGCGTCTCTTTTCCCACCCAGATGCTCATCGCACGGCCTCCACGGCCTTGCGCGCCGCGTCGGCGAGGCCGTCGGCCGGCGTGATCTTCAGGCCCGACTCGCGCAGGATCGCCTTGCCCTGGTCCACGTTGGTGCCTTCGAGCCGGACGACGACGGGGATCGCGAGGCCCATCTCCCGGACCGCCGCGACGACGCCCTTGGCGATGATGTCGCAGCGCATGATGCCGCCGAAGATGTTGATGAGGACGGCCTTCACGTTCCTGTCCGACAGGATGATCCGGAAGGCGTTCTTGACCTGCTCCTCGTTGGCGCCGCCGCCGACGTCGAGGAAGTTGGCCGGCTCGCCGCCCGCCAGCTTGACGAGGTCCATCGTCCCCATCGCGAGGCCGGCGCCGTTGACCATGCAGCCGACGTTCCCGTCGAGCTTGATGTAGTTCAGGCCGAACCGCGAGGCCTCGACCTCGAGGGGATCCTCCTCCGACAGGTCCCGCATCTCCTTGATGTCCGGGTGGCGGAAGAGGGCGTTGTCGTCGAAGGTCATCTTGGCGTCGAGGGCGAGGACGTCGCCCTGCTTCGTGACGAGCAGCGGGTTGATCTCGGCCAGGGTCGCGTCCGTCTCCATGTAGGCGCGGAAGAGGGCCTGCAGGAACACCACGCCCTTCTTGAAGCTCTCGCCCTCCAGGCCCAGCGCAAACGCGAGCTTGCGCGCCTGGAAGGGGAACATCCCGGAGGACGGGTCGACCGCTTCGCGGACGATCGCGGCGGGGTCCTTCGCGGCGACCTCCTCGATCTCCATCCCGCCCGAGCGCGACGCCATCACGACCGGCACGCCGCGGGAGCGGTCGAGCGTGATGCTGACGTAGAGCTCGCGGGCGATGTCGAGGGCCTCTTCGACGAGGACCTTGTGGACGAGGCGCCCGGCGGGGCCCGTCTGGACCGTGACGAGCGTCATGCCGAGGATCTTCTTGGCGAGGTCGTGGGCTTCCTCGGGATCCTTCGCGAGCTTGACGCCGCCGCCCTTGCCGCGGCCCCCCGCGTGGATCTGGGCCTTCACGACCGCGCGGCCGCCGAGGCGTTTCGCGATCTCGCGGGCCTCGGCCGGCGAGTCCGTGACCTCGCCGCGGGGCACGGCGACGCCGTAGTGGGCGAGGATCGACTTGGCCTGGTATTCGTGGACTTTCATGGCTCCTGCCGAAAGAGCGGGGGATTATATCGGACGGCGGCCGCGCCTCCCCGCATCACAGGCGGAACGCCGAAAGCGATCGCAGGCCGAGAACCGAGAGCGCGGCGAAGATCCCCGCCGAGGCGGCCGCCGCGGCCACGCGCGCGAACCGGGTGCGAACGAGGCCCCAGGTGTCGGCGAACGTGAAGAGCCCGGCGGCGAAGTGCGCCGCCGCGCCCAGCAGCCCCGCGACGTATGCGGCGCGGATCCAGGGGCTGGCGCAGAGCGCCTGCATCAGGCGGAAGAGGTCGAGCTCCCCGTGGTCGTGGACCTGAACGAGCCGGGTGGTCCACACGTGAAAGAGAAGGAAGCCGAAGAGCAGGATCCCCGTCACCCTCTGGAACGCGGCGAGCCCGCGCCGCGCGTCTCCGGCCCCGGCCGCGCCCCGCGGCTCGACCGCCGCGACGAAGAGGCCGTAGACGCCGTGAAAGCCGAGGGGCAGCGCCACGAAGAGGATCTCGAGGGCGACCGCCAGGGGCAGCTCCCGCAGCCGCCTCGCGGTCTCGTCGTACGCCTCGGGGCCCCGCGCGGCCGACGCGTTGGCGCAGAGATGGAGGACGAGAAACGCCCCCACCGGCACGACACCCGAGAGCGAGTGCAGCCGGCGCGCGAGCGTCCGGGGGCGGTCCTCCGCCACCGGACGGCTAGACCTTGAGGATCCGGAACAGCTCCCGGACCGCCTCCGCCGACTTCGCGAGGGCGGCCTTCTCGTCGGCCGTGAGCGCGATCTCGACGACCTGCTCGAGGCCGCGCGCACCGAGCTTGACCGGAACGCCCAGGTAGACGTCGTTCATCCCGTACTCGCCCTGCAGGTAAGCCGCGCACGGGAGGATCTTCTTCTTGTCCCGCAGCACCGCGTCGACCATCTCGACCACCGCGGACGCCGGCGCGTACCACGCCGACGTCTTCAGGAGGTTGACGATCTCGGCGCCGCCGTCGCGGGTGCGCTTGACGATGGCGTCGATTCTGTCCTTCGGGAGCAGCTCGGGGATCGGGATGCCCGCGACCGTCGAGAAGCGCGGCAGGGGCACCATTGTGTCGCCGTGCCCGCCGAGGACGAACGCGTGCGTGTTCTCGACCGAGACGCCGAGGGCCTCGGCGATGAACCAGCGCATGCGGGCCGAGTCGAGGACGCCGGCCATGCCGAACACCCGCTCGCGCGGCAGCTTCGAGACCCGGCGCGCGACCTCGCACATCGCGTCGAGGGGGTTCGAGACGATGATCAGGATCGCGTCGGGCGAGCCCGGGAGGACCTTGCGGACCACGTCGGCGACGATCCCCTCGTTGGTCGCGACGAGGTCGTCGCGGCTCATGCCGGGCTTGCGCGGCACGCCCGCGGTGATGACGACGACGTCCGAGCCCTTCGCGACGTCGTAGTCGTTCGAGCCGGTCATCCGCGCGTCGAACTTCTCGACGGGGGCCGACTCCATGATGTCGAGCGACTTGCCCTGGGGCACGCCCGGGATGATGTCGATCAGCGCGACATCCGCGATTTCCTTCTCGACGATCCGCTGGGCGGCGGTCGCCCCGACGTTTCCGGCTCCGACGACGGTCACTTTTTGTTTCATGGCGGCGGGAATTCTATCCAAGTCCCCCGCGGCAGCCCTGACGCATTCGCATCATCACTCCGGCTACAATGTCTCCATGCCGTCGGAGCGACCCGACTACAAGAACAACCCCCTCTGGACCGAGGCCATGGCCCTCGCCCACGCCGCCTACGCCGTGGCGGAGGAGCTCGCCCCGCGCGACCCCGAGGCGGCCCGGCTGCTGCGCAAGGCCGCGGTTTCGGTCCCCGCGCGCCTGGCCGGAGCCCTGTCCGGCGAAGAGGTGTTCGCCCGGGACACCGACGCCTCCGAGGCCGCCGCCGCCCTCGAGGAGGTCGCCGCGCGCGCCGAGCGGCTGCCGACGCGCGGGGGCACGTCGCGCGAGCTCGTGCGCAAGGCCCGCGAGCTCGAGCGCTCGGTCCGCCTCGCGCTCGGACCGCCGGGACGTTTCGTCTGCTGATGGACCCGGAGCAGAAGACCCGCCGCCGGCTGCTCGCCGCGGTGTTCCTGGTCCCCGCCTTTCTCGTCGCGGCCCTGTGGCTGCCCCAGTGGTGGGAGGGCCGGGAGCTCCGGCAGGCCCGGGAGATCGCCGGGGTCGGATCGCAGCTGGCGCCGGGCAGCATGACCGACTCGCGCAAGAAGGTCGACCCGGGTCTGGCGGCCGACAAGGTCGTGGCGGCCATCGGGAAGCCGTCCTTCGCGGTCGGGACCAGCGGCCGGGACTCGAAGCACGAGATCTGGACCTACTACTTCCAGGACGGGACGATGACGGTCAACCTGACCGACGGCACGGTCGTGCGGGTCTCGACGGTCTACGGAACCCCCCGCATCCCGAAGAAGGGCGGGGGCTGGTGAGCCGCTCCGACGATGCCCCGGAGGGACGAGAGCCGTCCATCCGCGTCATCATGATGCCCAAGGACACCAACGCCCACGGGACGATCTTCGGCGGCGTGATCCTGTCCTACATCGACCAGGCGGGGGCGGTGGAAGCGAAGCGGCAGGGGGCGGACTTCCTGGTGACCGTCGCGATGCGCGAGGTCGTGTTCCACGAGCCCGTGTACGTCGGCGACCTCGTCTCGCTCTACACGCGCCTCGTGAAGATCGGGCGCACGTCGATCACCGTCTCCGTCGAGGTCTATTCGCAGCCGGGCGAAGGCGTCGGCAACCGCGTGAAGGTGACCCAGGCCGAAGTCACCTACGTCAACCTGGACAAGAACCGGCGGCCCGCCCCGATCAGCCGCAAGGCCTGATTCGCCTCACAAAAGGCGAAGGTCCCGATCTCTCGGGACCTTCTTCACGGGGCCGGGGAACGGCCGCAGCGGCGCCGGAGCCCGGCGCCTTTCACCACTCGGTTTCGTCCTCGCCCTCTCCTCCGAGCTCGGGCTCCTCGAGCTCGGCCTCGAGCTCGTCGAGGTCCGGCACGTCGGCATCGACCTCGGCGGCGGAAGACTCCTCCTCTTTCCACGAATCGCGCCCGTAGTCCTCCCCCGCGCTCGACGCGGCGGCCGCCATCGGGACCGCGGCGGACGCGGCCGGCCGGGCCGCGCTCTTCGGGGCCGGCGCCGGCTTGCTCTTCGTCGCGGCGGCCTTCTTCGGGGCGGAAGCCGCCTTGCGCGCGGGCGAGCTCCCGGCGGTCTTCTTCGCCGCCTTCTTGCCCGTCTTCCTGCCCGCCTTCTTCGCGACCTTTCGGGTCGCCTTCTTCGCGGCTTTCTTCGCGGCCTTTTTCGCCGCCTTCTTCGCCTTCTTTTCCTTTTTGGCCGCCTTTTTCGCCGCTTTCTTCGACGCTTTCTTCTTCTTCACCACGATCCGTCCCTCCTCAAGCCCGGCGTCCGCCGGGGACCCCGGATCATACAATCGGGGTGTTGGCGAGCAGCAAGGGCCCGCGCGTCGCGATCACGGCCCGGCCCGGCGGCCTGACCGTGGCCATCGCGCCGCTGGCCGCGGACCGGGGCTGGCGGCTGCGCGTGTGGGGCCTGGCCGCCGCCGTCGGGGGGGCCGCTCTGCTCGGCTCCCTCCGGCTGGGCCAGGCCTGGGAAAGCGTGCTGCGCCGGGGAGACCTCGGCGACCTGCCCCTTCCCCTCCTGCTCTTCCTGAGCGTCGCCGTCCTCGTGTCCGCCCCGCTGGCCCTGGTCGGCCTCGCGGCGCTCGCCTTCGCCGAGGAGAGCATCGAGGTCGGACCCGACGAGATCACGATCCGGACGACGGTCTTCGAGCGGACGCGCACCGCGCGGATCCCGTCCCGGGAGCTCGAGTGCTGGCGCGAGACGCTCTGGCCCCTCCCCCCGTGGTGGACCTGGGCCGTCCGGCGCCTGGCGGCGCGCTCCGGGGGTCGCCTCCACCCCCTCGCCGGGGCGGCGGGGCCGAAGGAAAAGCGGGCGATCGGGCAAGCCCTGGCCGCCGCGACCGGAAAACCGCTGGTCGGCGACTGGGGGCGGAGAATCCGGTAGCCCGACCCGGACCGGATGCCTCCTGCGGTAGTATCGGCGCGGCTTTCATGACCGCGCCCACCTCTGAACATCACCTGACCGGAACGCTCCTCTCGGAATACCCGATGCCGGACGAGGTCCGCTGGGGTATCGCCGAGGCCGGTTTCGTCTTCGCGACGCCGATCCAGGCCAAGACGCTGCCGATCGCCCTCGCGGGCCGCGACGTCGCCGGACAGGCCCAGACGGGCACCGGCAAGACGGCGGCCTTCCTCATCACGATCTTCGCGCGGCTCCTCCAGAAGCCGGCGGCCGCGGGGCAGGGCCCCCGCGCCCTGATCGTCGCTCCCACGCGCGAGCTGGTCGCCCAGATCCGTGCGGACGCGGAGGTGCTCGGCCGGCACACGGGCCTGACGACCCTGGCGGTCTTCGGCGGCATGGACTACCGGCTCCAGCGCGAGGCCGTCAAACGCGTGCCCGACGTGCTGGTCGGAACGCCCGGCCGGCTCCTCGACTACGAGCAGCAGGGAGCCGTCTCCTTCCGCCACGTCGAGATCCTCGTCATCGACGAGGCCGACCGGATGTTCGACATGGGCTTCATCAAGGACCTGCGCCGCATCCTGCGCCGGTGCCCCCCGTACCACCGCCGGCAGACCATGCTCTTCTCGGCGACGCTCTCCATCCGGGTGATGGAGCTCGCCTACGAGCACACCAACAACGCCGAGAAGGTCGAGATCGAGCCCGAGCGGGTCCTCGCCCACGGGATCACGGAGCTGCTTTACCACGTCTCCTCGACGGAGAAGTTCCGCCTGCTGCTCGGCTTGCTCGAGAAGGAGGGCGGCAGCCGCGTCCTCATCTTCGTCAACCGCCGCACCACCGCGGCCGACCTGGTGCGCGGCCTCTCGGCCAACGGCTACCCCACGCGGGCCCTCGCCGGCAACGTGCCGCAGGAACGCCGCATCAAGATGCTGGACGAGTTCAAGGACGGCCGCCTCGCGGTCCTCGTCGCGACGGACGTCGCCTCGCGCGGGCTCCACATCGAGGGCGTCTCGCACGTCATCAACTACGACCTGCCCGAGGACTCCGAGGACTACGTGCACCGGATCGGCCGGACCGGCCGGGCCGGGGCGCTCGGCACCGCCGTCTCCTTCGCCTGCGACGACTACGTCTTCTCGCTCGACGCGATCGAGAAGCGGATCGGCCGCAAGATCCCGGTCGAGTGGCCGCCCGAAAGCCTGTTCCGCTCGGGCCGCGTCGCCCAGGCTCCGAGGGCCCACGCCGGGTTCCGCTCGCGCCCGGAGCCGCGCCGCGAGCCCGCACCGAAACCGAAGCCGCCCTCCGAGGCGGATTTCGGCCGCACCAAGCGCAAGAGCCGGAGGCGGTAGGGGCCGCTGGGCGATCCCGCCCGCCTCCGCCCGACCCTCTCCCGGAGGGAGAGGGGGTAAGACGGCGGCGAAGCTGCGGGGTGGCGGGTCACCGCCCCTCACCCCGGACCTCTCTAAAAACTCTTCAGAAAAGCCGAGTTCGTCGGGAACTTCGACAGCCGCCCCAGCACCAGCTCCATCGCCTGGATCTTGTCCACCGCGGCGAGGGCGCGGCGCAGCTTGACGATCTTGGGCAGGTCCTCGGGGCCGTAGAGCTTCTCTTCCTTGCGCGTGCCCGACTGCGGGATGTTGATGCAGGGGAAGATGCGCCGGTTGAAGAGGTCGCGGTCGAGGACGAGCTCGGTGTTGCCGGTGCCCTTGAACTCCTGGAAGATGATCTCGTCCATCCGGGAGCCCGTGTCCACGAGCGCGGTGGCGACGATCGTGAGCGAACCTCCGCCCTCGGCGTTGCGCGCGGCGCCGAAGAAGCGGCGCGGCTTCTCCATCGTCCGGGCGTCGATGCCGCCCGACATGATCTTGCCGCCGCCCTTCTGCATGTGGTTGTAGGCCCGGGCCATGCGGGTGATCGAGTCGAGGAAGATGATGACGTGCTTGCCGCACTCGATGAGGCGGCGCGCCCGCTCCGCGACGATCTCCGCCACCGCGATGTGGTTCTCGGCGGAAAGGTCGGCGGACGAGGCGATGACCTCCCCGCGGGTGACGCTGCGCCGGAAGTCCGTGATCTCCTCGGGGCGCTCGTCGATCAGCAGCACGATGACGTGGACGTCGGGATCGTTGACCTCGACCGCGTGCGCCATGCGCTTCAGGAGCGTCGTCTTGCCGGCCTTCGGAGGAGCGACGATCAGGCAGCGCTGGCCGCGGCCGATCGGGGCGAGCAGGTCCACCACCCTCCCGCACATCTCGTCGGGCTCGGTCTCGAGCTTCATGCGCGAGTTCGGGTCGATCGACACCAGCTCGTTGAAGGCGGAGCGCTGGCGGAATTCGCCCGGCTCGAGCCCCTCGACGGTCAGCACGCGCCGCAGGACCGGCCGGTTGCCGTCCACGGCGAGCCCGGCGATGAGGGCTCCGGCCTCGAGGCCTTCCCGGTTGATCAGGTCGCGGGGAACGAGCGGGTCTTTCGGCGAGGGCAGGTAGTTCGCCTTCGCCGAGACGAGGACTCCGGGCGCGCTCTCCTTGGGAGGGATGAACAGGACGCCCTCGGCCGGCCGCTCGGGGCCTGTCGCCGCGACGTCCTCGGGCCGGTCGAAGCCGGCCGCGGCGGCGCCTCCGCCTCCTCCTCCGTTGGGACCCCCGCGGCCGCCGCGGCGGCGGCGTCTACGGCGACGCCGGTGCGGACGCTGGCCATCGGGCCCCTGCCCCTGGCCATCGGCTTGAGAAGAGGTCTCCGGTTGGAGATCGACGGACGTAAAACTTTCCGGGGTCAAGGGATCTTCGGACATGGACTCCCAAACCCCCGCCGCGCTGACTCAAGGTCCGGGCGGGAACGGCTCATTCTACGACGAAACCGGAGTCAAATGCACAAGCTCGTGGAAATAAGGTTTCCGGCCCTTCCAAGGTACGGGACCCAAAGACCTTAGGCAAAGAGCCCGAGCACCCGCGCCGGCTCGGCCGGCGGCACGCGGGAAAGCCCGAAGTTCTCCCGGGCGTGCTCCGGGCTCGAGACCCCCACGAGGGCCGTCGTCAGGCCGGGCGCCGATCGCGCGAACTGCAGCGCCTGCAGCGCGGCGGTCCCGGCCTCCGGAAAGGCGCCGGCCACCTCCTCCGGAAACTCGACGCGGGCCAGGCGGCCCTGGCCGAGCGAGCCCGAGCCGAACGCCGCGAGCCCGAGCGTCCGCGCCGCCGACAGGGCGGGCGCCCTGCCGTCCCCGGTCTCCTGCGAGCGGTACGCGACGGCCTGGGCCATCGCCAGGTGCGACGGCAGCTGCACGGCCCGGAAATGGTGCGCCTCGCCCGCGACTTCGACGGCCGCCGCGAGCACGTCGCGCATCGATAGATGCTCGGGGTGTTCCGGCGGCACGCGCAAGCCGTCCCAGGTCGCCAGGCCCCAGGCGCCGATCGCGCCCGCGCGGACCTCGTCCTCGAGCGTCTCGATCGCGCGCCGGAGGCGCTCCCCGAAGACGGTCCGGTCGACCGCGCCGAGCTGGGTCTCGATGTTGTGGAGGTAGTACAGGTCGATCGTCGCGAGGCCGAGGTTGGAGCGGCTGCGCGCGACCTCGTCGCGCAGATAGGCCGGCGCCATGCAGTGGCAGCCCTGGGCGATCTCGTCCGCGGGCGCGATCCCCGGGAGGAGGAAGGACTCCCGGACGTAGGCGCGAGCCGGGCGCGGATCGTCGGCGTCGTGGGGAAGGTAGCCGCCCTTCGTCGAGACGAAGACCTCGTCGCGGCGCGCGAGTCCCGCGGCGAACGCATCCGCGAGGGCCCGGCCGACGGCCCGCTCGCTCTTCTGCCCCCGGTAGTTGATGGCGGCGTCGAACACGTTGACCGCCGAGCCGAGCCCGATCCCGACACAGGCCTCGTACCCCGCGTCGGTCGCGGCGTCCTCCTCGCCGAGGTACGTGCCGAGGCCGATCGAGGAAAGGGCCAGGCCGTCCGGTCCCGGGCGAAAGTGTCCGGCCGCGGCCTTCGCGCGCCCGGCGAACCGCTCCGTCCCCTCCCGCGTCGCCCGTCCTTCGATCACGGGGCGAGGGTATCAGCTCGTCCGGCGCCCCGGGCGGGCGTCTTCAGAGCAGGGGCAGCGGAATCCCGCGGGTTCGGCTCGATCCTTCGGCCGCGGCGTCCCAGCGTCCGGGAATCGCCGTTCGACAGCGCGGGCACGCGCCGGCGAGGAGGCGGTTGGCGAGGATGCGGAAGGCCCGTCGCTCGATCACGGTCTCGCCGCAAGCGGGACACCGCGTGCTCTCCCACTTTCCCACCCGTCCCGGGAGGTTCCCGGCGTACACGTACCGCAACCCCTCCGCCGTTCCGATCTCGCACGCGCGAAGCAGCGTCTCGACGGGCGTCGCTCCCCGGTCGGCCATCTTGTAGTCGGGATGGAACGCCGTGACGTGCCACGGGATGTCGCGGGACACGGAGGCGATGAATCGCGCCGCCCGGGTCAACTCGTCGTCGGAGTCGTTGAAGCCGGGGATGGTCAGCGTCAGGACCTCCAGCCAGATGCCGCGCTCGTGGATGCCCGCGATCGTGTCGAGCACGTTCTGCAGGACGCCGCCGAGCTCCCGGTAGTGCTTGTCGTCCATCGACTTCAGGTCGACCTTGTAGAGGTCGACCCAGGGGCGGATGTAGTCGAGGACCCGGGGCGTGCCGTTGCCGTTGGAAACGTACCCGGTGCGAAGCCCCCGCGCCCGCGCCTCGCGGAACACCTCGACCGCCCACTCCGAGGTGATCAGCGGCTCGTTGTAGGTCGAGACGATCGTCGGCGCTCCGCTCGCGACCGCGCGCTCGGCCAGCCCGGCGGCCGAGACGTCCTGGGGCGAGCCGAGGGCCTCGGGGTCGCGGATCGACTGCGACGTGAACCAGTTCTGGCAGTACGCGCAGTGCAGGTCGCAGCCGAGCATGCCGAACGACAGAGCGTCGGAGCCCGGCAAGGCGTGAAAGAACGGCTTCTTCTCGATCGGGTCGCACTGGAGCGCGCCCACGTAGCCGCGCGGGACCTGGAGCACGCCGGCCCGGTGGAACCGCACGCGGCAGACGCCCTCGCGCCCCTCGGGAATCGGGCAGCGGTGGCCGCACGCGTGGCAGCGCAGACGCCCGTCGGGGAGCGCCTCGGTCAGCTCCGGCGCGGCGGGCGCCGTGCGGCGCGCGAGGACGCCGGCGAGGGGAGAGGGTTCGGTCATGGCAGTCATGCTCTCCTCTCGGAACGCCGCGGCCCGCCCAGAAATGCCGCGGCACCCCGGTGCGTTATCATCGCGAGTCGCATGAAGAGCCGTCTTTCGAAGCTGTTCGCCCTCCTGCTCGGGGCCGCCGCCGCGCTCCGGGCGCAGACGACGACCACGGTTCCGGCCGGCGTTCTCTTCCCCACGCAGAACAGCGCCCGGGTCAACGGCGTCAAGGTCCAGGTCGCGCCGGACGGGGCCGTCTGGTTCCTCGAATCCTCGGCGGACATCGTCGCCCGGCTCAAGGACGGCGTGATGCGGCAGTGGCAGCTGCGCCCGAGCGACCAGCTCGGAGCCAATCCCGTGGATTTCGAGCTCGACGGCGACATCGTGTGGCTCATCGAGAGCGGGCAGAGCGGCATCGACGCCGGGACCTGCGCGTACGCGAAGCTCGACACCACCAACGGATCGCTGACCGAGTGGGTGGTGCCGGGAACGATTCCGGCGGCCTTCTACCGCGCCCCCGACGGGACCGTGTGGCTGCCGCAGAGCGGGGCCACCCTGCAGTCGCTCAACCTCGACACGCTCCAGGTCGTGAACTACCGGTCGCCGCTGACTTACGCCTACGCCGACCTCGTCGTCGCGCCGGACGGGACGTTCTGGATGGCCGATTTCGGAAACAACCGCATCGTGAGGTGGGTGCCGGGCGCCGCCACGGAGACGTCCTGGACGTTCTACCCGCTCTCCGCGGGCCGCCTGAACCCCGCGCAGATCCAGCTCGACGCGAGCGGCCAGCTCTGGATCGCCCAACGCTCGGCGGACCGGGTCGACCGGTTCGACCCCGCGTCCGGAAACCTGCTGAGCTACACGAACATCCTCGCCCCGATCCACCTCGACATCTTCCAGAACAGGATCTACGTCACGTCGATCGGCTCGACGTCCTCCGTGACCGTCCTCGACCCGAACCAGGCCGTCATCGCGGGCGTCACGACCATCGAGCCGCAGACGCTGACGGTCGGCAGCAGCGTTTCGGGACGGCTGGCCACCCTGCGGCAGTCGATCATCATCCCGACGGATTTCACCTCTGCGTCCACGGTCATCTCCCCGTCGGACTTCACCGTGACCAACCCCGGCGTGACCGGAGGCATCCTGACGACGACGTTTCCCTCGGCCAACACCTACGGCATCACGGTCGTGGGTGGCCGTCTGTGGATGGGAACCGACGGCCAGCTCGCGGCGATCAACCTTCAGACCGTCGGCGGCGTCACGGACCAGTCCGTCCCGATGGCCACGGCCCTCGGCGGCGCGGCCAGCTCGAAGGTCCGCATCGACGTCACGCTCAGCAACCGCGGCACGGGGTCGATCTCGGGCCAGTCGCTCTTTCTCTACTCCCCCGCGGACTTCGCCCCGAAGGCGACCTTCACGCTCGGCGCCGGCGCGACCCTCCTGCCGCCCGACACCTTCGGGAACCTCGCCGACAGCACGACGCTGCTCAACGGGCCGGTGCGGATCGGCGTCACGGCGGGCAGCGCCGCCGACCTCTCGGCCACGGTGCGGTCGGCCCGCGTCCAGCCGGACGGCGGCACCTTCGGGTACCTGATCCCGGCCGAGTTCGCCACGACGTCGCTCCTGAAGGACTCGACGACGACGCTCTTCACGGGCGCGGAGCCCTCGGAGGTCTCGATCCTCAACTTCTACTCCCTCGACGACGCGAAGGCCACCCTGACGCTCTTCGCGCCGGACGGCACCCAGCGCGGCGCGCAGGATTTCGACTTCGCGAAGAACACGTCGTTCTCGTTCAACCCGGCGGCCTCCGCGTTCGGCGTCCCGGCCGAGCCGGGCGACGCGGTGCGCATCGCCGTGACGAACGGCACGCTGCAGTCCTCGGTCCTCGTCTTCGACGCCGGAACGACGGACGTGATGCCGTCGCTTCCGGCCGCGGCCTCGTCCGTGCAGGTCCTGCCGTGGGTCGGATCGTTCCCGAACGGCGACCGCAGCTTCGTGTCGGACCTCTTCCTCTCCAACCCCGGAACCGCGGGCGTCGACGTGACCCTCACCTTCTGGGGAATCGGCGCCGCCGGCGCGCCCCCGACCGCCACCGTCACCCTCGCGCCCCTCGAGACCCGGGCGATCGCGGACGTCCTCGCGACCCTCTTCGGCGTCGCGGCCGGCCAGGGCGCCCTCACGCTCACGGCGAGCGCGCCGGTCGCGGCCTCGATCCGGGTCGCGACCCAGACCACCCTCGGCGACTACGGGACGTTCGCGAACGCCATCGACGCCGGAGCCGGCGTGAACGGGAAATCGGCCTTCGCGATTGGGCTGCCGCAGACGTCCACCCGCAGCGGCCTGCTGCTCCTCTACAACGGCGGGACGGCGGGCACCGTCACGATCGCGGGCTTCAAGGCCGACGGCTCTCCGGCCGGAACGCTGTCCGTGGACCTCGGCCCCAACGAGGCGGCGGTCGTGGGACCGGTCTTCGCCGCCCTCGGCGTGACCAACCAGGCGGCCGGGCGCGTGCGCCTCGACGCGCCCGCCGGCATGAGCGTTTTCGGCTGGGCCGCCGCCGTCGACGACGTGACCGGCGACTTCGATCTGACCCCTCTCCAGTGAGGCCCCTCCGGTAAGATCGGGCCCGTGCCCCCCGTCCAGACGGTCGTCCGCGGCTCCGGCATGTTCGTGCCGGAAGGCGTCGTCACCAACGAGCGCCTGTCCCTCCTCATGGACACGACGGACGAGTGGATCCGCCAGCGGACCGGCATCGCGGAACGCCGCTTCGCCCGGCGCGGCCAGTCGTCCTCGGTGCTCGGCGCCGAGGCCGCCCGGCGCGCCCTCGCCGACGCGGGCCTCGAGCCGGGCGACCTCGACCTGATCGTCTTCGCGACGATGACGCCGGACCATTACTTCCCGGGCAACGGCGGGCTGCTCGCCCGGGCCCTCGGCCTCGACCGCACCCACGCGATCGACCTGCGGATGCAGTGCGCCGGCTTCCTGTCCGGACTCCACGTGAGCGATGCCCTCCTGCGCGCCGGCGCGGCGAAGCGCATCCTGCTCGTCGGGGCCGAGTGCCACGCCAGCCTCTTCCCCTGGACCGAGGCCGAGTGGGCCGTGCTCTTCGGCGAGTCTTCGGGCCCGGTCTCGCCGGAGGCCCGGGCGTGGGGTACCGCGCAGCGCGATCGCGCGGTGATCTTCGGCGACGGCGCGGGCGCCTTCGTTCTCGAGGCGAACACGTCGGGCGACGGCCGGGGGTTCCTCGGTTTCCTCATGCGCACCGACGGGAACCACTGGGACAAGCTCCACGTTCCGGGCGGCGGCTCGGCGAGCTTTCCCTACTTCTCCCCCGAGATGTTCGCCGACAACCGGACGGTCCCGATCGTCGAGGGCCGCCAGGTCTTCCGCCTGGCGACGACGGCGATGCCCGAGGTCGTGCGCGAGATCCTGGCGGCCCACGGGGTCGGCGTGGAGGACCTTTCCCTGCTGCTCATGCACCAGGCCAACCTCCGCATCAACGAGGCGGTGCAGAAGAACCTGGGCCTCTCGGACGCGCAGGTCTTCCACAACATCCAGAAGTACGGGAACACGACCGCGGCGACCCTGCCGCTCGTCTTTCACGAAGCGAAGGCGTCCGGACGGATCCGGCCCGGAGACCTGGTGGGCTTCACGGCGCTCGGCGCCGGAGTGCACTGGGGCGCCGCGCTTCTGCGGGCCTGAGGCCGCGCCGATGACGCCGACGCCTCCCCCGCTCGCGCGCCAGCCCGAGCCCCGCGGCATCCCGGGCTGGCTCCTGGCCGGGTGGATCGTCACCGGGGTCGCGCTCGCCTTCGTCGCCGCGAGCTCCGCGCGCCGCGAAGAGAGGGCCGCTCGCGAGAGCTGGAACGCGCGCCTCTCCCGGGCCGCCGACGACCGGCAGGCCCTCGCCGACCGCGCCGTGCGCCAGTGGCGCGATGAAGTGCAGTTCCTCGGCCGGACCGAGGGCGTGCAGCGGCTCCTGTCGACGGGCGGAGCGCTCGAGGACGCCGTCGGGAACGTCCGCAGCGCGCTCGACGAGGCCATCGGCCAGGAGCCGGGAGCGGTCCTCTCGGTGGCCGACCGGCTCGGGAACGTCGTCGTCTCGACCGGCAACACGGCCTTCGGGCCGGCCGCGCTCGAGCCGGCCCGCGGGGCGATCCGGAACCGCCGCCCCCTCCTCGCGCGGCTGGCCGGGAACGGAGGCGACGCGCTGGACCTCGAGATCGCCAACCCCGTCTTCGGCGCGGCGGGCGAGGCCACGGGCGCGGTCTTCCTCGTCGTGGACGCCCGCCAGGCTTTCGCGGACATGTTCCCCCGGGCCCAGGCGCCCGGGAGCGAGCGTCTCCTCGTCGTCGTCCCCGACGGGGACCAGCTGCTCGTCGTCTCGCCCGCGCAGTTCGGCGAAACCGGCGCGGCGTTCCGCGTGCCGGCCTCGAACCGCGCCACGTTCGCGTCGGCCGCGATGTCGAACGCCCGCTCCGGGGGCCAGTTCTCCGACGGCCGCGGGCACACCGTCCTGGCCGCGACGCGCCGGATCCCCGAAATCGGATGGGCGATCGTCGTCGAGGTGGACCGCGGCGAGGCGCTGGCCGAGGCCCGCCGCCACGGTCTCTGGATCCTGCTCGGTGCCGCCGGCCTCTTCGCCGGCATCGTGGGCGTCGGCCTGGCCTGGCGGCGCTCGGTCAAGGCGCGGCACTTCCGCGAGATGTCGGACCGGGACGCGCGCTACCGCGTGCTGCTCGAACAGACGCAGGAAGCCGTCGCCGTCGCCATCGACGGGCGCGTCGCGTACGCGAACCCCGCCTGCGTCGAAATGTTCGGGTACCAGAAGCCGCTGATCGGCGTGCCCGTCACCATCTTCTTCGCGCCGGGAGCGCGCGAGCAGGTCGAGGAGATCGTGCAGCACCGGATCGCCGGGCGGCCGACGCCCGAGCTCTACGAGGCCGTCGGCCTGCGCGGCGACGGGTCCACCTTCGCCGTCGAGCTGCGCGTGACGCCCGTCGAGTTCGAGGGCCGCGCGGGCTCGCAGGCCATCCTGCGCGACATCACGGGCCGCAAGCGCATGGAGGCCGAGATCCGGGGATCCGAGGAGCGGTACCGGCTTCTCTTCGAGCGCAACCTGGCCGGCGTCTACCGCTCCAACCTGGACGGCCGGCTGCTCGAGTGCAACCGCGCCTACGCGGAGATGATGGGCTACTCCTCTCCGGCCGAGGCCATGGCGCAGTCCGGCCTCGCCTTCCACGCCAGCCGCGAGGCGCGCGAGCAGTTCCTCGAGCGCCTGCGGCGCGAGGGCAGCCTCGTGAACTTCGAGAACCAGGCCCGGCGCAAGGACGGCAGCCTCGTCTGGGTGGTCGAGAACGTGTCGCTCCTGCGCTCGGACGAAGACGACGAGGAGGTCATCCTCGGAACGGTCTTCGACATGACCGAGCGCCGCCGGCTCGAGGAGCAGCTCCTGCAATCCCAGAAGATGGAGGCGATCGGGCGCCTGGCGGGCGGGATCGCGCACGACTTCAACAACCTGCTGACCGCGGTGGCGGGATACAGCGAGCTGCTCCTCTCGCAGCTGCCCGAGGACGATCCCCGCCGCGAGAGCGCCGAGGAGATCCGCCAGGCCGGGAGCCGCGCCGCCGCTCTGACGCAGCAGCTGCTCGCCTTCAGCCGGCGCCAGGTCCTCGAGCCCCGCGTGCTCGACCTGAACGCGGTCATCACCGGCATGGAACGGATGCTGCGGCGCGTCATCGGCGAGGACGTCGAGCTGACGACCGCGCTCGAGGCCGACCTCTGGCGGACGCGGGCGGACCCGGGCCAGATCGAGCAGGCGATCCTGAACCTCGTCGTGAACGCCCGCGACGCGATGCCCCGCGGCGGCCGCCTGACGCTGGAAACCGGGAACGTGGAGCTCGACGAGAAGTTCGCCGGCCAGTACGCTTCGGTCCATCCCGGACCGCACGTCATGCTCGCCGTTTCCGACACGGGCGTCGGCATGAACGCGGAGCTGCAGGCGCGCCTCTTCGAGCCGTTCTTCACGACCAAGGAGCACGGCAAGGGAACGGGCCTCGGCCTGTCGACGACCTACGGCATCGTCAAGCAGAGCGGCGGGTCCATCTGGGTGTACAGCGAGCCGGGCCACGGCACCACGTTCAAGATCTACCTGCCCCGGTGCGAGGATCCGCTCGAGGAGCGCCAGCCCCCGCCGCCGGCGCGCGCCGCGGAGCCGGGGACGGAAACGGTGCTGCTCGTCGAGGACGAGCCCGAGGTCCGGAGGCTGGTCGAGAAGCTCCTGCGCCTGAAGGGCTACCGCGTGCTCTCGGCCGCCAGCCCCGCGGAGGCGATCATGATCTCGAAGCGCCACGAGGCTCCGATCTCGCTGATGCTGACCGACGTCATCATGCCGGGCATGAACGGGCGGGAGCTCGCGCGGGCGCTGGCCGCCACCCGGCCGGCGATGCGCGTCCTCTACATGTCCGGGTACACCGACGCGGCGATGAGCCAGCAGGGCATCCTTCCCCAGGGCACGGCGTTTCTGTCCAAGCCCTTCACGCCGGAGGCCCTCGCGCGGAAGGTCCGGGAGGTTCTCGACGGGCCCGCAAACTGAAGAGTTCCCTTAGGGAGGCCGCGCCGGCGGGGGCCCGGCCGTAGGCTCGATTTTTTGGGGAGGTGGTGACCCATGAGAATGAGAGCAGCGATCCTGGCGGCAGCCCTGGGAATCACGGGACTCGCGATCGGCCGGCCCCTCGCGGCCCAGGACACGCCGCCGCCCGCGCCGGCTCCCAGTCCGACGCCGCCCCCGGAACCGTCTCCCCTCGAGGCCCTCCGGGAGCCGGTCGCCTTCCGCCCGATCGAGTCGAACATCATCATCAACCTGCCCTCGGTCGAAGTCCCGAGCGCGGGCACGCTCACGTTCCTGATCACGCACCGGTTCGTCCAGCGCATCCAGGAAGGCGACATCAACAACTTCTTCACGCTGGACAGCGGCAACACGTGGGGTTTCGGGCTCTGGTACGCGCCGGTCCGCAACCTGAACGTGGGCCTCTACCGCTCGTCGGACCTCAACACCTACGAGGCCTCGGCCGAGTACGAGCTTCCGAAGGCCGGGGGCTTCGCGGCGTCCCTGCGCGCCGGCGAGGACTGGCGCACGGAGCCCGGCGTGGCGAGCCCGAAGTCGAGCTTCTTCGCGCAGGCCATCCTCGCCTACTCCTTCGGCAAGTACGTCCGGCTGACCGCCGTCCCGACGTTCCTGCAGCAGACCAACGGGTTCCCGATCTTCCTCCCCGCCCCGATCCCGGGCGACCAGTCGTGCCAGCTCGTTGCCGACCAGTTCAATCCCTACCGCTGCTCGGGCCTCTACGAGAACGTCTTCAACGTCCCGATCGCCGCCTCGATCGCCATCACGCACTCGATCACGATCCACGGCGAGGTCATCCCGCGGCTCTCGAAGGTGAACTCGAACGGCGTGGGGTGGAGCGTGAGCGTCGAGAAGTCGCTCCTGCGCCATCGCTTCGCGTTCTTCGCCGGCAACCAGCGGCAGACCACCGTGGACGAGTACATGCAGGCCGTTCCGCTCGGCCGTTCGCCGAGCAACGTCTACATCGGCTTCAACCTCACCCGGGCGTGGGACCTGAAATGACGGGCCAGCCGATGCCGCGCCCCTCTTGAGCCGCCCGCTTCCCGAGCTCGCGGTTCCGCGGCTCTCGCCGACGGACCGGCTCGTCGCTCTGCCCGCGGCGCGCCTCCACGACGCCCGGACCGGGGCGCCTCCGCGGCTCCGGACCTCCGTGCGCGTCGGCCTGCGCGGCCAGACGCTCTGCGTGCGCTTCGACGGGCGGGACGACGGCCGGGTCGCGACCCACGAGCGGCGCGACGCCCCGCTGTGGGAGGAGGACGTCTTCGAGGTGTTCCTGGCCCCGGAGGAGGGCCCTCCCCGCCTCTACTACGAATTCGAAGTCAATCCGCTCGGCGCGCTCTTCGACGCCCGGGTCGAGTCGCCCGACCTCGGGCGCGCGACCATGCGCGTCGACACCGCGTGGGATCTGCCCGACTTCGCGGCGCGCGTGGCCCTCTCGGAGCGCCGGTGGTCCGCGAGGGTCGGAATCCCCCTCGGGCCCCTGTGCGCCGGCCCGATCCCCCCGCGCTGGCGGGCCAACTTCTACCGGATCGACCGCGGCGCGGCCGACGAGTTCACGGCCTGGTCGCCGACGCTCGCCGACCCGCCCGACTTCCACGTGCCCGAGCGCTTCGGCCTGCTTCGCCTCCCGGCGTGACGCCCGGCGTCCGGAGCCCGGGCCCGGGGATCACCGCGCGATCCCCTGCGCCCTGAGCCATTCGACCGCGCGCTCCCGCGCCCGGCGCTCCTTGAACTGGAAGAAGTGGGACTCCTCCTTCGGGTGGCGCAGCAACGCGGCGCGGAATCCCGCCGCGGCGTCGCCGGTCCCGAGGGCGGCCAGCAGGTCGCGGCGCGCGTCGGCGTCCTGGCAGTGGGCGGCGAAGTCCTCCAGGTCTCCGCGCGAGCGCTCGCCGGCGTCGCGGGGCAGCGCGCAGTAGCGGGCGTCGCCCGCCAGCGCGGCATGCCGCTCGGCGTCGCGATCCAGGACCTGGACGACGTCGCCGGTCTCGCGGTCGAAGAAATGCGTGATCTTGTGGGAGCGGTTCTCGAACGCCACGACGAGCCCCTCCCAGTCGATCTCCGGCGGCATATCCCGATATGATACGGGTTTCGGGGGACTGATGAAGAAGATCGCGACCTTCGACGACTGGATCGACGCGTTCCGCGCGTGGCAGGGGGACATCGGCCTCGTCCTGCCCAAGCACGCGGACTATCACTTCGAAGCGAAGTACGGAGACATCCGCTCCGACGAGATCGAGTACGGCGACTTCCGGGGCCAGAAGAAGTGGGAGCGGGTCGGGCAGATCCCCTACCAGCAGATCCGCGACGCCCTCCTGAACCTGATCGTCTTCCAGGGCGACACCGAGTTCGCCTCGGTCGAGCAGCAGCGCAACCTGCTCGAGACGTCGCCCTCGGACTACGACACCGACAGCTGCTGCCGGATCATGGTCGAGGAGATGCGGCACGGCTGGCAGATGTGCCACCTGCTCGTCAACCACTTCGGGGAAACCGGCAAGATCGAGGCCCGCAAGCTCCTCGAGCGGCGCTCCTGGCAGAACAACCGCCTGCTCGGCTCGTTCAACGTCGACGTGGACAACTGGGTCGACTTCTTCACCTACACCGAGTTCGTCGACCGCGACGGCAAGTTCCAGCTCAACATGCTCTCCACCTCGAGCTTCGCGCCCCTGGCGCGCTCGATGGGGCCGATGCTGCGCGAGGAGGGCTTCCACCTCGGCACGGGCCACATGGGCCTGCAGCGGATCGTGAAGGCCGGCCGCGTCCCGCCCGCCCTGCTGCAGAAGTACATCAACAAGTGGCTCTCGACGGCCTACGACCTCTTCGGCAAGGACTCGTCCTCCTCGGCGGAATGGTTCTACGTCTGGGGCCTGAAGGGCCGCTACGACGAGGCCAAACAGACGGCCGAGGCCGACAAGGCGCACCTGAACGAGCTTTCGCGCGAGCTCTACCGGCAGGAGGCCGAGAAGCTCCTCGAGTCCATCAGCCGGCTGCTGCCTGCGGGCGTCGCGCCGCTGACCGCGCCGGACATGAAGTTCCACCGCTCGATCGGCGAGTTCGCGGGCCAGACGTATTCGCTCACGGGCGAGCTGCTCTCCCCCGACGCTTATGCGAAGCACGTGGCCGAGGCGCTCCCCGACGAGACCGAGAAGGCCTTCATCCGGGACCTCATGAAGGAGCCGGGCTGGATCGCCCCGAGGACCGACATCACGGTCTCGTAGGACGGGGAGTGGTTTCCGGTTTCAAGTTTCGGGAGGCCGCGTCTTGAAACGGGAAGCTTGAAGCCGGAAACCGTCCGCCGCCGTCTCCTCGCCTGGTTCCGCCGCGAGAAGCGCGAGCTCCCGTGGCGCGGGACCCGCGACCCGTACCGCATCTGGGTCTCCGAGGTGATGCTCCAGCAGACGACCGTCGGAGCCGTGCGGGGGCGCTACGAGAACTTCCTGCAGCGATTTCCCGACCTCGGCGCGCTGGCGCGCGCCTCCGAGGAGAGCGTGCTCGCGGAGTGGTCGGGCCTCGGGTACTACGCCCGCGCGCGCAACCTCCGGCTCGCCGCGCGCGCGGTGGTGGAGCGCCACGGCGGCCGTCTCCCCGGCGACCCCGAGGCCCTCCGCGCCCTGCCCGGATTCGGGGCCTACACCGCGGCGGCGGTCGCCTCGCTCGCCTTCGGCGCCCGCCTCCCGGCCGCCGACGCGAACGTCACCCGCGTCCTGTCCCGCCTCGACGCGATCGCGGGCACCGCCGGCAGCCGCGCGCACGCGCAGGCGGTGCAGGCCCGCGCCGAGGCGCTCGTGGCCCGGGGCCGCGCCGGAGACGTGACCGCCGCCCTCATGGACCTTGGCCAGCTCGTCTGCACTCCGCGCCGGCCGTCGTGCCCGGCCTGCCCGCTCGCCGGGGATTGCGCGGCGCGGCGGCGCGGCGAAGCCGAGCGCTTCCCGGAACGCAAACCCCGGCGGGCGACCGAGCGCGTCTTCGTCGCGGCCGCCTGCGCCGTGCGCGGACGCGCCGCGCTGCTCCTGCGCGGCGACGACGCGCTGCTCGGAGGCCTGTGGCAGTTTCCGACCGCCGAGGGCGCGACGCCCGCGGCGGCCCTTCGCGCCCTGCGCCGGACGCTCGCGCGCCTCGGCCTGGACCTCGATTCGCAGTCGGCTCCGGCGCTCGCGCGGCACACGATCGTCCACCGCCGGCTCGAGATCCGCGTCTTTCGCGCGCTGGCGGCCGCACGCCCCGCCGGGGACGGCCGGGAGCGACCGGGTTCCGTGCGCTGGCTCACCGCGGGCGAGCTCGACCGCGCCGCCATCCCCACCCTGACGCGCCGCATCGCCGCCGCCGCCGGGTTTCTGCCGCTTCGGGGGTCCCGGCGACCGGGCGAGCGAGGCGCCCGGAGCCTCCGAAACGGCCGGCGGGCGGGCCGATCGGCTATACTTTCGACCACGCCGACCGGCCCATAAATCGTGCAATTCGCCGAATCGCAGTTCGCCCGCATTCTCGTCATCGACGACGACGAGTACGTCCGGAGGCTGCTCCGGCGCCTGCTCGGCCCGGTCGGGTACGCGGTCGAGGAATCGGCCACCGCCGAAGACGGCCTGGCGCGCGTCCGTTCCGATCCCCCGGACCTGGTCCTGCTCGACCTGCACCTTCCGGACCGGAGCGGCCACGAGGTGCTCGAGGCCATCCGCGCCGACCCGGCCACGCGCCTGCTGCCCGTCGTCATGCTGACCGGAATGGCCACGCCCGCCGAAAAGATGCGGGCCCAGGCCGAGGGCGTCACCGATTTTCTCGCCAAGCCGTTCTCGCAGGAGGAGCTCCTGCCCCGCGTCCGGGCGCTCGTGATGCTCAAGCTCTTCGCCGACGAGCACGAGCACGCCGAGCACGTGATCCTGACGCTCGCCAAGACCATCGACGCGCGGGACCCGTACACGGCCGGCCACAGCGGCCGCGTCGCCGAGTACGCGGACCGCATCGCGCTGCGCATGGGGCTCGACGCCGCCGCGCGCAACGACATGCGCCGCGGCGCGCTCTTCCACGACCTCGGGAAGATCGTGATCCCCGACGCGGTGCTGCGCAAGCCCGGCCCTCTGACTCCCGAGGAGCGGGCGATCATCGAGGAACACCCGGTCGTCGGCAACGACCTGCTCTCGCCGATGAAGACGATGCGCAAGACGCTGCCCGTGGTCTACCACCACCACGAGCGGCTCGACGGGTCCGGCTACCCCGAAGGCATCTCGGGCGCCGCGATCCCCATGACCGTCCGGATCGTCACGATCGCCGACATCTTCGACGCCCTCACCACCGACCGCGCTTACCGCGGCGCCCTGCGCATCGACACGGCCTTCGAGATCCTGGCCGAGGGGGTGCAGAAGGGCTGGTGGGACGGCGACGCCGTCACGCTGCTGAAGGCCGTCATCGACGACGGCGGCCTGTCCGAATCGGCCAGCCTGCGCGGCGGCCTCGCCGCGGGCTGAGAGCCGGAGCGCTCCCATGGACCTCGTCTGGAAGGGCCAGCCTGCCCGCGTGCGCGAGATGGGCGCCGGACCGCCGGTCGTGCTCGTGCACGGATACCCCCTCGACGGCGCGATGTGGTCCGGCGTCGCGCGGGCCCTCGCCGGGCGGTTCCGGGTCCTCAAGCCCGACCTGCCCGGCCGCGGCGAGACCGCGGCCCCCTCGGAAGGGCGGATCGACGACTACGCGGACTTTCTCGAGGCGGTGCTCGCCGGGCTCGGCGCCCCGGCGGGCCTCGCCGGCTTCTCGATGGGCGGCTACGCGGCGCTCGCGCTCGCCCGGAGGAGCCCCGCGGGGCTGGCGGCGCTCGCCCTCGTGGACACCCGGGCGGCCGCGGACGACGAGGCCGGCCGCGCGAAGCGCGACGAGGCGATCGCCACGGTGGGCTCGAAGGGCGTGGCGGCGATCGCCGAGGCGATGGTCCCGCGGCTGCTCGGGTCCCTCTCGCTCGCCAACCGCGATCTCGTCGAGAGGGTCCAGAGGATCATGCTGCGCCAGAAGCCCGAGACCGTGGCGGCCGACCTCGCGGCCATGCGCGACCGGCCCGACTCGAGGGACGCCCTCGCCCGTTTCCGCGTGCCGACGCTCGTCGTCGTCGGCGAGGCGGACGCGCTGACGCCGCCGGCCGACTCGGAGGCCATGGCCGCCGCGATCCCGGGGGCGCGCCTCGAGAAGATCGCCGGCGCCGCCCACCTCGCGCCGATGGAGCGCCCGGGCGCGGTCGCCGCGGCCCTCGGCGACTTCTTCGCCTCCGTGCTTTCGGCTCCGCCTCGATGACGGGAGGCAGGACGCCCGTCCTGCCTCCGGACCGCCCGCTCCCCGCCTAGAACCCGAGCTTCAACCCGAACCGCACCGAGGTCGGCAGCGAGCGCGCGATCGCCTGCCCGTAGGTGGGGTTGCACTTGGCCTGGTCGGGATTCGAGGGATCGCTCCCGCACACGTAGTTGGGGTTGTCGAATTCCGACAGGTTGTACCTCTGGTCCACCGCAATGACGCGCTGGGTGTTCAGGATGTTGAAGATGTCGACCAGGAACGTCAGGCTGGCGGGGCCGAGCTGCAGCGGATACCCGAGGTGGAGGTCGGCGTCGTACGACGAGGGCACCCGCCCCTCCGTCCCGCGGGGCGTCAGGAAGTACTCGGGACGCGAGTATGCCCCCGAGTAGCCGATGCGCGAGATCGGCGTTCCCGTCTGGTAGTAGCTGGTCAGGCCCACGGACAGGTTGAACGGGGTCACGTAGAGACCCGAGATCTTCGCCACGCTCCGCCGGTCGTTGGAGAGGTATCCGTTGGCCGTCACCGGGTAGGGCACCCCGCCCGTGACCGGGCCCTGCGTGAAGAAGTCGTAGTAGTCGTAGAGCGCCGAGATGTTGGGGTCCGCGGTCCCGCGCGGCTGGGTGTACGGCGCGAAGGTCCCGTCGTAGTTGCCCTTGAGCGTCGAGTAGACGTACGACGCCAGGAGGGTCCAGTTGTCCGCGAACCGCTTCGTGACGTCGAACTGGAACCCGCGGTAGTACCGCTGCGCCTTGGGGGCCAGGAACTGCGAGCTGTAGTCGAGCGAGAACAGGTACTTCATGCGGTCCTGCGTCGGGTTGCCCACGCAGTACGTGCCGTCGTCGAGGCACAGGAAGTCCTCCACGACCCGGGGCAGGTCGCGGTAGACGTACCGGGCGCCGACCGCGACGTTCGGGATGATCTCGCGCTCGACTCCCAGGACGCCCTCGCGGAGGTACTGCCCCTTGATCCCCGCGTCGGTCAGGTCGTTCAGCGTGCCCAGGATCTTGCCGCCGCCGTTCGCCACGGCGTTGGGGTCGCTCTGCGAGCAGCAGGCGTTGGCCGCGTCCACGTTGGGCGACGTCGAAGTCGGATCGAAGTTGTAGATCACGGCCTGGCGTTCCGAGCTGTAGGACCGGATCACCAGGTCCATCGGAATCTGCTCGTAGAAGTAGCCGAACGAACCGAAGACCTTCGTCTTGCTGTCCCGGGTCGGGTCCCACGTGAAGCCGATGCGCGGCGCCCAGCTGTCGTTGAGGTTCACCTGCCGCACGCCCTCCCGGTCGTAGATCTGCTGGTTGTCGTAGCGCAGCCCGACGTTGATGGTCAGGTTCGAGAGGACCGTCCAGTTGTCCTGCAGGTAGAAGGAGTAGGTCCGGTGGAGCGGGTCGGTGATCAGGGCGGAGGTCGGCGCGTTCGCGACGGTGGCGTCGACGGTCGTCCAGTAGAAGTGCTGGTAGACCGGCGCGGAGGGGGCGGCGCCCGGGAAGATCGAGACGAGCTGGCCGCCGGACTCCCGCTTGAGCACGTCCGCCTTGTCCGACATGTACTCGAAGCCGCCCTTGATCTCGTGGTTCGCGAGGTACTTCGTCACGGACGCGCCCCCGAGCCAGCGCTTGAAGGTCTTGTCCTGGATCAGGCCGAAGCCTCCGGACTGGAGGTCTCCGTTGGTGGTGTCGATGTACTGGATCGCGTCCCCGCCCGGCAGGCCCGGGTTGACCGAGTTTTCCTCCTGGTGGAGCCCTCCCTGCGCGGCGATCACCCAGTTCGAGCCGAAGATGCCGCTGTAACGCAGCGTGTAGTCGCTTCCCCCCAGCTGCTGGAGGCCGATGAACGTCGTGTAGGGACCGTTGACCGGATGCGCGCCGTCGTTGACGGCGCCGGTGTCCCCTCTCGGATCCTGGAAGTAGCTCGCCACGATGCTGTTGGAGCTGCCCAGCATCCAGGTCAGCTTGGCGGATCCGAGGTTGCGCGTGCTGTCGGTGTCGGCCGGCTGTCCCGCGACCGGCCCCTCGGTCACCGTCTGCTTGGTCGTGTTCTGAACCCGGTCGTAGGCGCCGAAGAACCAGAGCGTGTCCTTGAGGAGGAATCCCCCGAGCGCCGCGCCGTAGTCGAGCTGGTTGTAGCCGGATATGAACGAGTAGAGCTCGGAGTCCTCCGGATGCTTGTTCGAGGCCTGCACCGAGTTGTTGCTGTAATAGACGAACCCCTCGCCGTGGAACTCGTTGCCCCCCGACTTCGTGATGACGTTGATGATGCCGCCGGTCGAACGGCCGAACTCGGCCTGGTAGCCGCCGGTCTTGACCTCGACCTCCTGGATGAACTCGTAGTTGAGCTCCTTGCCCTGCGCGCCGTACTCGACTCCCGTCGTGTCGACGCCGTCGATGACGAAGGAGTTCTCGAGGCCGGTCGATCCGTTCACGACGATCGTGTTCGCGAAGGCCGCCGTGTTCGAGGTCTGCGTGGAGACGCCCGGGGAGATCTGGACGATGGAGGTGTAGTTGCGGCCCGTCGGCAGCGCCTTGATCTGCCGGCTGTCGATGTTGTTCCCGATCGCGCTCGATTCCTGGTCCACCAGGGGGGCCGTCCCGGACACGGTGATCTCCGCGCTGGCCGTCGGCCGGAGCTTGAAGTCGCCGGCGGCGGTCTTGCCGAGGGCGACCGTGACCGTCGACTCGATGCGCGCGAATCCCTGGAGGGAAGCGGTCACCTTGTAGACCCCGGGTGGAAGGAGAACCAGCCGATACGTCCCGGTGGCGTCCGTGACGTTGGTCCGCGCGCCCTGGAAGGCCGGGCCGCGCGCCTCCACGCTCACGCCGGGCAGGGCTCCGCCCTGCTCATCCGTGACGTGGCCGACGATGTCTCCGGTGGTTTGAGCGAGAGCGAGCGGGGCGGCGACGGTCAGACAGAAAAAGAGAATCGCGGAAGAGAAACGGCGCATGCGACCTCCCCCAAGAAAATTGTCAAAATCCTAACACGGCCCGCGGCGGCCGCCCCCGCCGACTGTGGTAAACACGCTCTCGACGCCATGGGACTCTTCCGAAGAAACCGCGACCGGCCGGACGCTTCCCGGCCGCCGACGCGGCTGCACATCGGCTGCGGCCAGCAGGCGATCGCCGGCTGGATCAACATCGACAACCAGGGGCTGCCCGGGGTGGACCAGGTGCTCGACGTTCGCAAGGGCCTCCCCTTCGCCGGCGTCGGCGCGATCTACGCCGAGCATTTCCTCGAGCACCTCGCCCTGGAGGACGGCCTCGCGTTCCTGGCGGAGTGCCGGCGCGTGCTGAAGCCGGACGGGATGCTCCGCCTGTCCACGCCCAACCTCGAGTGGGTGCTCTCGACCCACTACCGGTGGCGGGACGTCTCGGAGGAGGGGCGGCTGGAGGACTGCATGCGGTTGAACCGCGCGTTCCACGGCTGGGGGCACCAGTTCCTCTACAACCGGGAGACGCTGACCCGCGCCCTGAGGGCGGCGGGCTTCGCGAACGCCGTCTTCTGCCGTTACGGCGAGAGCGACGTTCCCGACCTGCGCGGCCTCGAGCGGCACGAGACCTGGGAGGACTCGCCCGAGCTGCCCCACGTGCTCGTCGTCGAAGCCTCGGGAGCGGCCCGGCGGGTGCCGCTGCCGGCCGCGCCGCTGCGGGAGTTTCGCGAGGCGCTGGGCTCCGCGTAGCGCGGCCGTCCCGGCGCGGGCGCGAGGAGCTCCGGCGGCGACGAATCGCGCCCGAGCGCCGTAGTAGTCTCGAACCCCGTGATCGTGTCCCTGGCGATCATCCTCGTCCTCCTCGGCGCCGCGGCGGCCCTCGGCGCCGGGTCCGGCTGGCTCGGCCGCCGGATCCCGAACGCCGCCCTGGCAGGCTTCCTCGTGCTGTCGGTGCTGCCCGACGTCCGGGCCTTCGTCTCGAACACGACGCCCCTGCCGCTCGACCACGTGACCTTCACGCTTCCGTGGCACACCGAGGGGGGCGGGGCGCCCTACAACCCGTACCTCAACGACATCACGACCCAGGTCCTTCCGTGGACGGAGGCGGCGCGCCTCGCGCTCGAAGACCGCTCCCTGCCGCTGCGGGACCGCTGGAACGGCTGCGGCACGCCCCTGGCGGCGAACAGCGTGTCGGCGGCCTTCTGGCCGCTGAACGCCTTCGCCTACCTGCTGCCGCTCGCCCGCGCTTTCACCCTGATTGGCGCCCTCAAGCTCCTGCTGGCCGCCTGCGGCATGTGGCTCTGGGTCCGCGAAATCGGGGCCTCCCCGCGCGCGGCCGGGTTCGCGGGCGCGTCCTTCGCGCTTTCCTTCACCTTCGTCCCTCCCTGGATCTTCTATCCGCAATCCGGCGTCTTCTGCCTGTGGCCCTGGGCCCTGTTCCTCGTCGAGCGCTGCCGCGCGACGGAGGGCCGGGGGCGCGCCTTCGCGGCCCTGACGGGGATCTTCATGCTGTCCGTCCTCGCCGGCCATCCGGAATCGTCCGCCATGGGCTACTGCTTCGCGGGTCTCTGGCTGCTCGCCCGGTGGATCCTCGGCGAGCTGCCCGACCTTCCGCGCCTCGCGCGGACCATCGCGGCCTCCGCGGCCATCGCGGCCGCGTTGACGGCGTTCCTGCTGCTCCCGTCGCTCGCGGCGATCGCCGCCTCGGGGCGGCTCGCCGCCGCGGCCCGCCCCTACTGGCAGCCGCACCTCTCGCTGCTGCCCCACGCTCCCCTCTGGGCCGGGATCCTCCCCGGGTTCTTCCCGCACTCGCTCGGAAACTCGATCCGCTCGCCGGCGGTGCCCGGGGCCACCGGCACGTTCTGCGAGATGGCGATGGGCTACGCCGGCATCCTCTGCTGGGCGGCGGCGCTGCTCGTGCTCCGCCCCGGCTCCGGCCGCCCGCGATCCGAGCGCGTGCTCTGGGGCCTGGCGCTCTGCGGATTCGGCGTCGCGGTCTGCCTGTGGCCCCTCGCCGAGATCTTCGCGCACGTCCCGGCGCTCCGGTACGTCTTCCCCCTGCGCTTCAACGGCTGGGTGGCGCTCGCCCTGCCGGCCATCGCGGCTTTCGAGCTCGACCGCTACGCCCGGGACGTGCGGGAGGGTCGAGGCAATCCGCTGGCGGCGGTCGCCGTCCCGGCCGTCCTGGCCCTCTGCGCCGCGGGCCTCTACGCCTTTCTGTTCGGCCTGCGCCGGGCGACGGGAGGGCTTCGCTTCCAGACCTGGCAGCTCGGACTCGTCCTCGCGGTGCTCGGCCTCGCCGCCCTCCTCGCCCTGGCCTCCCGCGAGCGCCCCGGCCGCTACGTCCTCGGCCTGACGGTGCTGTGCGCGGCGGAGCTCACGGTCCAGTGGCACATCCTGAACCGCCTCTATTCGCCCGACCTGCTGTTTCCCGAAACGCCGCTCCTCGCGTACCTCCACCGGCAGCCCGGGACCTTTCGCGTCGCCGGAAAGGGGCCGGTGCTCTTTCCGAGCACCAACGTCTTCGCGCGCCTGGAAGACATCCGGACGCACGACGCGGTCGAGCGCCGCGACTACATGGCGTTCCTCGACCGGACCTGCGGATACCCGTACGAGGACTACTTCAAGATGCTGCGCAACGTGGACGCTCCGGCCCTCGACTTCCTGAACGTCCGCTTCCTCCTCGCCGAGCCGCGCGCGCCCCTGCCGGGGGCCCGGTGGCGCGAGGTCTACTCGGGCGCCGACGGCACGGTCTTCGAGAACCTCCGCGTGCTGCCGCGGGCCTTCGCCCCGGCGCGCGTCCGGAGAATCCCGCCGCCGGCGAAGCGCCCGTGGCCGGTGTTCGACGCGGCCGCCGCCTTCGGCCCCGCCTTCGCCGACGTCGTCGCCCTGGAGGACTGGGGCGGGACGGCGTACGTGCTCACCGAGGGCACGGGCGACGCGCTCGAGAATCCCCCGGTCGAGGTCTCGCGGTACACCGAGTCCACCAACGCGGCCGCCTTCGAGGCGCGCGTCGCGGAGGGCGGGGAGCCGGGCTTCGTCGTCCTGTCCCTCGTCCAGGACGGCGGCTGGTCGGCGCGCGACGAGACGGGACGGTCGATTCCGGCCTTCCTCGCGAACGGTCCCTTCCTCGCCCTCCGGATCCCCCCGGGACGGCACCGGGTCGCGCTCGACTACTGCCCTCCGGGCTTTCGCCTCGGGTCGGCGATCTCGCTGGCGGCGCTCGCGGTCCTGGCCGCGGCGGCCCTGGTCCGGCGCGGGAGAGGGCGGGCCCGATGAGCTGCCCGGGCGCGCCGTTCTGGGTGCCATCGGCCGCCCTGCAGCGCCACGTCAACCGCGCGGCGTCCGGGGACCCGGGAGTGGACTGGCTGTCGCACGTCCGGTCGAGGAACCTCGCCGCGGAGCTGCGGCGCACGCTGGTCGTCGGCTGCGGGGAAGGGTTCCTGGAGCGGGCGCTCGCGCGGATGCCGGGCGTCGGCGAGATCACCGCGGCCGACGCCGACGCCGGGACGGTCGAGCGGGCTCGACGCCACGCCCGCCGCCTCGGCCTGAGCGCCGTCTCGCACCTCACCCTCGATCCCGACGCGCAGGAGATTCCGGAGGGCCCCTGGGACGCGGTCCTGGTCCACAACGTGCTGCACCACGCCGCGCGGCCGGACGATCTCCTGCGCCGCCTCCACGCCGCGCTCGCGCCGCGGGGAAAGTTCGTCTGCCTCGAATACGTCGGCCCGAACCGCTTCCAGTACCCGGAGGACCGCATGGACATCGTCCGACGGTACTTCCGCCTGCTGCCCGAGCGGCTGCGCCGCGATCCGGACTCGGGCCGCGTCGCCTGGCGCCGCGAGCGGCCGGACGCCGCCGCGCTCGCGCGCGCCCGGCCCCACGAGGCCGCTCGCAGCGAGGAGCTCCCCGCCCTCGTGCGCCGCTGGTTCGCCGAGGAGGCGTCGTACTCGGGCGCGGGCGGGCTGCTCCATCCCCTGCTCGCGGGTCTCGAGCACAACTTCGGCGCGGACCGCGCGCACGACGAGCGCGTCCTCGACGTCCTCTGCGCCGCCGAAGCGCACCTGACCGCCGCAGGGCGCGTCGCGGACGACTTCGCGATCTTCGTCGGGCGCCCCCGCTCCGCGCCCGGATGACATAATTCCGGGGTGCCCCGGCCCCTCAACGTCATCCTCGACCTGACGGCTCGCTGCAACCTGAAGTGCGTCATGTGCTACTTCGCGGCGACCGACCGCCTCGCCTTCCCGCCCTTCGACCGCCAGCTCTCCGACGACGGCAACATGCCGTTGGACGTCTTCGAGCGGGTCGCGGCCGATCTCTTTCCCCGGGCCTGGCGCGTCGCGCTCGGCTGCGCCGCCGAGCCGATGATCCACCCCCGGTTTCGCGACATCCTCGCGGTCGCCGCCCGCTACGGCGTGCCCGACCTCTGGTTTCCGACCAACCTGCTGGCGTTGACGCCCCAGACGGCCGCCGCCCTCGTCGAGAACCGCGTGACGACCGTGGCCGCGTCGATCGACGGCGTGACGAAGGAGACCTACGAGAAGATCCGCGTTCCCGCCAAGTGGGAGCGGCTGCTCGCCTGCCTCGAAGTCCTGAACGCCGCGAAACGCGAGCGCCGGTCGAAGACGCCGCGCCTGCGCGTCATCTTCACCTGGATGCGGTCCAACCGCGGGGAGCTCGCCGACCTGCCGGAGTTCGCCGCGGACCACGGCGCCTCCGAGATCGACGTGCGCTACGTCTCGCCGACGCCCGGCATCGACGTCACGCCCGAGCTGCTGTCGGGCGAGGACCCTGCCGAGCTCGATGCGGAGCTCGCCGCGACCGCGCGCGAGGCCGTGCGGCGCGGCCTGCGCCTGGCGTCCTACCCCGAGTTCGAGCGCGCGGGCGGGCGCCGCTCCGGGCTCGCCGCGCGCGCGCGGCGGCGCCTCTGGCGCTGGCGCGCCGGCCTCGACCGGCCGGAGTACCTGCGGTACGCCTGGCACAAGCGTCTCTCCGGCTGCGCCTATCCCGGCCGCAACTACGTGATCCGGCCCAATGGGGCGGTGAACCCGTGCATCTACTGGGAGGAAGGTCCGATCGGCTTCTATCCGGGCGACGGCCTCCTCCGCATCGAGCAGGGCGCCCCCTTGAGGCGGATCCGGCAGGGGCTTCGTTCCGGGCAGCCCGTCGGAACCTGCACGACTTGTACCGAGCGCCGCCACGCCTTCTACCACGGAGAACTGGCAGGCGCGACCGCCCCGGACCGCCTGCCGACCCACCCGGGCTGAGGCTCAGGGGACCGCCGGGGGAAGTTCCCAGAGCCCCGCGTTGCGGACGTTCCCGAGGAAGACCCAGGGCCCGGGCACGTGCTCGATCGCGCGCGGGACCTCGTGCGCAAAGAGGACCGCGTAGACCTTCCAGCCCCTTTCGGCCGCTCGCGCGCGCAGGGCGGCGAAGTCGGAGGCCTCGATGAAATCCCAGCGGACCGGCGTGGCGTTCGTGTAGAAACGCAGCGCGGCGGAAAAATCCATCGAGACGACGAGGGCCGGGGATCCCCTCGCTCGCTCTTCGATCGCGCGGCATGCCTCGGGGTAGACGGCCGCCGAGGCTCCCGAGAGGAGCGGATGCCACAACCGGACCGCGCGGATCTCGGCCAGGAAGACGATCCCCAGCGCGGCCGCCACGGCGGCGGCCCGAACGGGGCTGCGGGCGGCCCGTCCGGCGAGGTCGCGCAGGCACAGGAGGAACCCCAGCACGAGCGCCGGCGCGGCGGGCAGCAGGTAGCGGCCGTAGGTCCAGTTGTCGGACGGTCCCCAGAAGCAATAGAAGAGGAAGATCGCCGCAAACCAGAGGACGAGCATCGCGCGGTCGCGTCCCGGCACGCGCCGGTCGCCCGCCACCGCGAGCCAGCCCAGGGGCACGAGGGGCGAAAGCTGCTCGGCGAGCCAGGACCCGTAGCGCGCGAACCGGGGCCCGAAGTTCGAAAGCGCGAGCTCCCCCTCGAACTGGTGCGAATACCCGGTCTTCAGCGCGCTGCCGAACGCGGCCCGGTTCCAGGCGGCGGCGCCCGCGGCGAACGGCAGGCCTCCTCCCGCAAACAGCGCGAACGCCTCGATCCGCCACGGAAGCGCGAGCGCGAGGGCCGGCGCGAGCAGGGCGTTGGTGGGCCGCACGAGCACGGCCATCCCGAGCGCCGCGCCCGCCGCTGCGGCCCATCCGGTGCGTCGCCGGGCGCGCAAAGCGCCGGCGACGGCCGCCGACGCCCACAGCGCCGCGACGACGTCACTCATCGGCTGGACCGCGTGGAACAGAAAGACGAGCCAGGCCGCGAGGATCACGGCTCCGGCAAGGGAGAGCGCCCGGGACAGGCCGACCTCGCGCCCGATCAGGAACACGAGTCCGAGGCACAGCACCGCCGCGAGCGGGTTGACCAGGAAGGGCGCGGTGCCCCAGCCCCCGATCGCGGCGGCCGCCGCCAGGTGGAGCGGGTAGCCGGGCGGATAGTAGGGGACCATCGTCCCGGGCCGCGGTCCGGGTTCGTGGGCGAGCGGGGTGAAGACGGGCGCCCAGCGCGCGTCGAGGCCGAGGGCCGGAATGGCCTCGATCGGCAGGACCAGACGACCGGACGCGATGTCCCGCGCGGTGCTGGCGTACCCCGCGCCGTCCGAGCCTCCCACGCCCTTCGCGACGTGGACGGCGAGGAGCGCGGCGTAACCCAGGGCCGCCGCGGCGGCCAGGATGGCAACGAGGCGGCGCGTCGCGGTCGGGCTCACGGGCGCGTTTGTATCCCGAATCGTCGGCCGAGCGTCGAGGTGACCCGCCTACCGCCGGGCCCGAAAAAAAGAAAAGCTCAGGAACGAGTCCTGAGCTTCAAAATAATTCCCCGGCAACGTCCTACTCTCCCACGCGGTCTACCGCGAAGTACCATCGGGGCTGAAGGGCTTAACGGCCGTGTTCGGAATGGGAACGGGTGTGGCCCCTTCGCTAAGGTCACCGGGAAACTCTGGTTCCAAAGTTTTCCGTCGATCGCGAGGCTCGCCATTGGCGAGTCTTCGGATCCGGTTTCAAGAGAGTCGGGTAGACGTTTCTTCGATTCGCGCCTTAAATATTTTATGGTCAAGCCGCTCGGCCGATTAGTAAGGGTCAGCTTCACGCCTTGACGGCGCTTCCACACCCCTCCTATCAACGTGGTCGTCTCCCACGGGCCTTCAGGGGATTGCTCCCGGGAAATCTCATCTCGAGGAAGGCTTCCCGCTTATATGCTTTC
>JAYRMU010000076.1:0-35091 GCA_041912555.1 Thermoanaerobaculia bacterium | reverse complement strand
CTCCAGCCCGCCGAGCGTCTCCAGGGCGCCCAGGATTCGCAACAGGACCGCCACGTTGCCCTCCGCGCTGACCCGAACCTCGTCGAACGATTCCGCAACCAGGCTCGCGTACGTGGGTCCGACGCCGATCAACCGAAGCACTCCCCCCTCGCGGCGGCAGGGGGACGGGATCCGCCGCGACGAGAGGCGCGCGAGGATCGCGGCCAGGTAGTCCAGGCACGTCACGGCCGTCGTCGTGTCGTTGATCCCGGGCGAGAGGGCGCGAAGCGCCATGTCCACGATCTGCCGGATCCCGAAGGCCGCATCCTGCTCCACGGTGCGGTACCGGTCGATGCCGTAGGCCTTCTGGACGTCGGCAACGATCGCCTCCGTCGGCGCGTCGTCCCGGGCGACCGAGACGATCGCCCGGCCCGCCACGACGAACTCCCCGACGCCCGACTCCATCCGAACGATCGTCTCGTGCTTGCGCCCCGCCCGCAGGAGGGCCGCCGTGTCGATGCTCTGGATGTAGCCCGTCGACGGAGCCGGGACCGCCTGCCAGGTCCGCCGGGAGCGAAGGAACGACCGATCCTCGGCGTCGCCCTCGTTCCCCCGACCCGCTCGCCCCGGAAACAGTCGTTCGACGGCCTTCATCGTCTCGCCGGCGACCGAGGCGATGATGTTCGAGGCCTGGATCGAGGAGGCGATGTGATGAATGAAGAAGATGAGGACGGCGATGCCGCCGATCGCCAAAACGACGCCGAAGGTCACGGAGAGGCTCGGAATGAAGCCGTTCTCTTCTCCGCCACGGATGGTCCGCAGAACGATCAGGCAATAGCTGAAGATGCCGGCGAAGATCCCGAGAACGACCTGGGTGACGCGATCGCGCATGAAGTTCCGCAGGATGCGCGAGGTGTACTGACTCGACGCCAGCGCCAGCGTCACCAGGGTCATCGAGAACGTGATGCCGACCACGGTCATCATGGAGCCTGCGATCGTGGACAACATTCCCCGCGCCCCCGCGGCGCCGGCCCCGAACAACCGTGGCCAGCGGTCCATCCACTCCGGGCTGCCCTCCGAGTCCCACCGAACCAGCCCGATCGCGGCGGCGATGGACGCCGCGACGGTGAGCGAGGGGACGAACCAGAAGCTCGCCCGCACCCGGAACCAGATCTGCCGGAGACTGCTCATCCTTCCCTCCTCCTCTCCCCGCCCCGCCAGCCGCCACCGCCCGTCTCCTAAGGCTCTTCGTCGGAGGGCGGGACGCCTGGAACGGCTCCCAGCAGGTTCTCCCCCTCTTTCAGGGGTTGGGCTTGTCTCGCCTGCTCCTCGAGGGAGCCCGCCTCGCTGGACAGACCCGCCTCCGCCTTCGTCGAGACGGCATCGGGCTCTTCTCGCCTTGGCCGGGCCGCCACCCGCCGCGCCGTTTCGGCGCCCTTCCTCTCGCCGGATCTCCCGGGGGCACCCGTGAGCGGGACGCCCTGCGGAAACACGACCTCCCGGGCGGCGTCGGGCATGGAGATCCCCCGCTCCTGGAAGGCCCGTTTCACGAGCCGGATGATCGAGGACCGCACCTTCAGCCGGCTGTGCTTCTGACCGTCGATCCAGAAGTACACCCGCAGGTCGACCGTCGAGTTTCCCAGAGCGTCGGCGAGCACGAGGGGCTCGGGCTCGCTCAGGATCGCCGGATGGTCGGACAGGATCTTCAGAGCGATCTCCTGGGCCTCGTTGATCGAGTCGTCGTATCCGATGCCCACGACGAAGTCCTCGCGGCGATTGGCGTTGGTCGTGAAGTTGCGCAGGTTGTTCTTGTAGACGCTGGCGTTCGGGATCTGCACGAGGTTTCCATCCAGGGCCATCACGATCGTCGTCCGCGTGTTGAGCTGCTGCACGTATCCCGTGACCCCGCAGACCTCGATCAGGTCGGCGGTGTCGAAGGGCCGCTGGAGGCTCAGGAAGATGCTCGCCAGGAAGTTCTCGGTGATGTCGCGGAAGGCGATGCCCAGCGCCAGACCGATCAACCCGGTTCCGCCGACGACCGTGAGGGCGAGCTGTGTCAAACCCGACACCCTCAGGACCACGTAGGTGCCGAAGAGAAAGACGAGAGAGGCCGCGGTCAGCGCGAGGACGTTTCGCAGGAGCCGGGCCGGAACGCGCCGGCGAAGGAACGCGCGCGCCCCGCGCGCCGTGAGGACGGCCGCCCCCGCGGACAGACCCAGGATGAGCAGCCCCGAAAGGAACAGCGGGAGCGATCGGATGAAGTCGAGCCAGAGCGCCCCCAGCCCCTTCCGGGCCGGACTCAGGTCCCAGACCGACGGCGGCGTCACCTCCATCCGGTTGACTACCGCAACCACGTCCTGGGTGCTGCGCGCCAGATCGCCGGCCCACTTCTTGAGCTCGGCGGACGAGACCGACCCTTCGAGGAAGACGACGCCCTCTTCGACGGCGACTTTCGGGGACGTGAACCAGTCCGTGGCGTCCAGGACCCTCTGCAGGCGCTTCCGGATCTCCTCGTCGTGGGCGACGGGCCGGACGTCCACCTTCTGAGGCACCCGGGAGAGATCGGTCTTGCCGGGAAGGTCGCGTCCGGCAGGAGAAGGCCTGGCCTCCTGCGCCATGCCGATCGGCGTCCCCCCGCAGAGCAGGCACGCCTGAACGGCGATCCGCCACCATCGCCTTCGGCTCGCGCTAAGAGTCATCCGCGTTCCCGGGGCGGCGACGAGCCGGGGGACTCGTCGTCTCCAAGGGACACCCTCGCCGGCAGGAACGAGCCATCTCGACTCCGAGTAAGCAATTCCGATGCCGGACGGCCGAGGCCTCCCCCGTCGCGCGAAAAATATCGCAACACGATACGAAATCCGGGCCATCGGCCCGTTCTCGCCGTCTTGCGGAATGGGCGGCGGCTTGCTCGCGTTGAGGCTCCCGGGGAGGTCCCCATGGCGACGGCTCCCGCAGCCGCAGCATCCGAGTCGCGCGGTGTCGGTTTCGAGGCGGAGGCGCGGCGCTCCGTTGAGTCTGAGGCCGAGGGCCTCACCCGGCGTTCGGCGCTCCGATTCATGACCCTCGCGTGGACCGCCTTCGCCGTCGCCACGGCGGCGGGGCTCACGGCGTCGCTGCGCTTCCTCTTCCCCAACGTCCTCTTCGAACCGCCGACGCGATTCAAGGCCGGCGACCCATCCGGCTACGGTCTCGGCGTGGACGAGCGCTGGAAGGAGAAGTTCGGAGTCTGGATCGTCCGCAACAGCACCTCCATCTACGCCCTCGTCGCCGTCTGCACGCACCTGGGCTGCACGCCGAACTGGCTTCCGGCCCAGGCCAAGTTCAAGTGCCCATGCCACGGATCCGGCTATTACGTGTCGGGCATCAATTTCGAGGGGCCGACGCCCCGGCCCCTCGAGCGCGCGGAGATCACCCTCTCGCCCGAGGACGGCCAGATCGTGGTGGACAAGGCGGTGCGGTTCCTCTACGAGCGCGGCCAGTGGAAGGACCCGGCGTCGTTCATCAAGCTGGCCTGAGCGGGCAGCGTGACGACGACCGGAACCCCATCACCGCCCGGGCGATGATCCGAGCCGTCCGCGCAACGGGGAACCGATCGTTGGTGGGAGGTGAGGGGATCGAACCCCCGACCACCTGCGTGTAAAGCAGGCGCTCTACCGCTGAGCTAACCTCCCGCGATTCGCGCCGCGGCGCGAGTTCGCACGGCGCGGTCCTGTGTGCATTCTAGACGCGTCGGCGTCGCGGACCGGCCCGAAGGAGGGCGGCCGGGCTTCTCCGCGGCTCGCCGAGCGCGGCCTTTCAGGGGCAGGGGAACGCCGACGAGTCCTGGATCGGCTGCAACGGCGTTCCCGCCGCATTCGAGTAGGTCCTGGACGTTCCGGTCTGCAGGTCGGTGACCGTCCAGTCCACTCCGACGTTCGTCAGGCCTCCCGCAAAGACCCAGTGCTCGCCGTTGATCGAGCAGCCGTCGAGGACCTTGACGACCAGCTCGACGTTGTCCGGTGCGAAAAACCAGAAATAGCCGGTGTCGCCGGTCAGGGGAACGGCGATTGCCGGCTGGGCCGGTCCCGCAGGCGTCGGGTGATGGGATGCGGAGACCGAGAACCGATCCCTGTCGAGGCAGAGCGCCGTGGGCGAGCAGCGACCCGCAAGCCCGACGTTGACCCTGCCGATCTTCCCGATGCCCCATTCGGTGAGCCAGACGTTCCCGTCCGATCCCGCCGTGATCCCGGCCGGCCCCGAGCGCGGCGTCGGGGTCACGAACTCCGTGATGGATCCGCCCGGCGTCACGCGGCCGAGCCGGTCGAGCAGGGCCTCACCGACGAACGGCACCGTGAACCAGAGGTTTCCGTCGGGCCCCGCCGCGATCTGACCGCCGGGGCCGACGGGCGAGGGCGTCGCAAACTCGGTCACCTGACCGAGCGGAGTCGACCTCGCGATCCAGCTCCTCGAACCGTCGCCGCTCGTCTCCAGGAACCAGACGTTCCCGTCCGGGCCCCGCGTCATGGCGCGAGCCTGGCGATCCGACGACGGGAGGTCGAACTCCGTGATCGCGCCGCTCGTCGAGATCCTGCCGACCCGGTTCGTCCCCGACCGGCTGTACCAGACGTTGCCGTCCCCGTCGGCCGCGAGACCGAGCGCGGTGTTGCTGCCGTCCTGGTCCGACGAGGCCGGGAGGGCCGTCTTGTCGAAGTTCCCGGGCGAGGACATGTGCCACACGCCCTCCCCCGGAACGCCGGCCAGCCAGAGACCCGCCGCCGTCCAGAGAAGGACGGGAAACATCGGCGCGAGATAGACGTCACCGGCCGACGAGGCCAGGAACGGCGGCTCGGGAAGCGGGAACAACGGCCACATCGGGAGCGGACACCGGCTCGTATACCAGTAGGTGCCGCCCGGATCGAAGGCGAGACCTCCCATCGGCGAAGACGCGAGCCCCTGCGAGGGGATGCACAAGGACCCGTTCAGCGTGATCGATCGGACGACGGTCCCGGCCGTGGAGACGACCGCGTTCGAGGTGTAGAGGTTGCCATCCGGGCCCGACACGATCGGCCCCGAGCCCGGCACCGGAAATTCGGTGATGATCTGGGCGCTGACGACCCCGCACAGGATCAGCCAGAACGCTCCGCACGAACCCGCGCTAACGCGCACCATCGCAGTGTATACGGCCCCCGCCGTCCGGCCGTGGAGGCGCCCCGCGGGACCGAATTGCGGGAAGGCGGTAGTCTGCTCTCTGCGTTAACAAGGCGGCGGACAAACTGGCCGCTCGCTCGCCGCGGTCCCGGTACCGACTTCGGGCTACGAAACAGGAGACTTCATGAAATCCACGAGAGCCATTCTGATTCTCGCCTTCGCGACCACGCTCTGCCCCGCCGCCCGCGCCCAGGACGGATCCCCGGCCGCGAGCCAGCAGGCGGGCCGCGACCTCTACCGCGCGCTCGGCGGCGACCGGCTGACCCAGCAGTCGCTCGAAGCGATCGTGAGCATCGCGGGCCGGGACCCGAAGGTCGCGCCCTACGAGGGCATCCTCCGGACGTGGGTGGACAGCGGCGTCGCGTCGAGCCACATCGGCGACGACATGGCGGCCTACTACTCGAAGACCTTCACCGAGAAGGAGCTCAAGGACATCCTCGCCTTCCTCAAGACCCCGACCGGTCAGAAGGTGGTCGCCCGGATGCCCGACGTCATTCAGCACCAGGCCAACCTGAGCGCCCTGATGATGGAGGCGAACCGCAAGGAGCTCGAGGACGTTCTCGCCAGCCGGAAGGGCGGCAAGGCCGGCGCGAAGCGCTGAGCCGTCCGCCCCGGGGGCGGGGAACCCGTCTACTTCAGGGAGCGCAGGTAGGCGATGACCGCCCGGGCGTCGGCCTGCGTCATCCGAAAGGGCGGCATCGGGGACTGCGGCGGGGCTCCGGTGTGCGCCACTCCCTCGACCAGGAGCCGGACGATCTCATCGTCCGAGAATCCCTCGAGCCCGCGGAGGTTCGGCGCCCGGAAGGCCCACGGTGGCTGCGAGCCGAACGGCGAAGAGACGGGGATCGGCGCGCCCGCGAACTCGCGGCTTCGCTGGATCACGCCCTTCTCGTCCCGGGGCGAGTGACACTGGACGCACATCGAGAGGTCGTGGGTGATGTAGCGCCCGCGTTCGACCGCCGAGGACCCCGAATCGGCACCGGGCGCGGGGGACGGGTTCGCCGCGGGGGCCGCAAGGCCGAGGATCGAGGCTCCCGCGAAGACGGCCGCTGCCGCGGCGCCGCCCGAGGGCCGGCGCCGCGACGCGGTCGGAACGATCTCGTTCATCCGATCCGTCCTAGCGATTGCTCCCCGAGCTCGACCCGCCCGACTTGCCGAGGCCGGCCTGGGCGCGTTCGGCCATCTGGAGGTGCTCGCGCAGCGTCGGGAGCTTCTCCGCGGCGAACGTCTTGAACGGCGAATCGCCGGACGCGCGGGAGGCCTTCTCGAAGAGCGCGATGTCTTCCTTGTGGTCCTTCACCATGTCGTCCATGTAGGCCTTGTCGAACGCCGCGCCGGAGAGCGCCGAGAGCTTTGCCATCGTCTTCTTCGCCTTCGGGTCCACCTGGGCGGGAAGCGTCACGCCGGCTTGCGCCGCGAGCGCCTGCAGATCCGCGTTGGCCTTGGAATGGTCGTCGATCATCTGCTGCCCGAAGGCCTTGACCGCGGGGTCGGTCGCCTTCTGGACCGCGAGGTTGCCGAGCTCGACCTCCGCGAGCCCGCCCGCCGCGGCCTCGCGCGCGAACGACGCGAGGGGCGTCGAGGTCATGGCCGGCGAGGCGTTGGAAGGCGGCGCCGGCGCTTTCTGCATCTGTCCGAAGGCGGGCCCGGCGAAGGCCGCGGCCGCGATCGCGAGAATTCCTGTCATACGTACTCTGGTCATGGGGCTACTCCGTTTCTGGCGCCGCGAGGCGCCGGCCCTGAAGGGAGCAAGGCACGTGCCACGCGCGTCATGGGCGGCGGACCAGGAGGAATCGTCCTCGGACTCTGGCACCCGAAATGCAGACAGGCACGTCGAAGGGAGAACGCAACATGGGATTGGTCCTTCTGATCGTTCTGGTCCTGCTCCTCCTCGGAGCCGTTCCCCGATGGGGCTACAGCCGGAACTGGGGGTACGCGCCGAGCGGAACTCTCGGCGTGATCGTGCTCATCGTCCTGGTGCTGCTCCTCACCGGCCGGCTCTGACGGCGGACGGCCGGCCAGGAATCGGCTCCGGCCGGAGCGGATGGCATCGCGGCCTCCGGGAGGACTCGGGCGGCGCGGGAGCCCGTGGCGCGGCGATACCTGACCTGAGGGCCCACCCGTCGCGAAAAGCAGACCGTTGACTCCCCGCACGGGGCATTGACAGGCCCGCCCTTCGCGTCGCCCCGGGGCGTTCCGCGGTATCGTTTGCGCCAACAACGCGCGCCCCGGCGCGCCGGGAGGTCCAAAATGGTCCCGCTGTCGACACTCTGGGCCCCGATTCTGCTCTCCGCGGCCGCCGTCTTCGTCGCGAGCTCCCTCGTGCACACCGTCTTCACGTACCACCAGAGCGATTGCGACCCGATGCCCTCGGAGGACGGCGTCATGGAGGCCCTGCGCCGGTTCAACATCCCGCAGGGCGACTACCTCGTCCCCCGTCCGGGAGGCCGCGAGCAGATGAAGTCGGCCGAATACCGGGAAAAGCTGAAGAGGGGCCCGGTCTTCTCGATGACGGTGATGTCGGGCGAGTTCGAGATGGGAAAGCGGTTCGCGCAGTGGTTCGCCTATCTGCTCGTGGTCGGGGTCCTCGCCGCCGCCCTCGCCGCGCACACCGTGTCCCCCGGCGCCTCGTTCAAGCGGGTCTTCCACGTCGTCGGCCTCGTCGCGTTCGCGAGCTACGGCATGGCGCTCTGGCAGGCCTCGATCTGGTATCAGCGCAAGTGGAGCACGACGTTGAAGTCGAACTTCGACGCGCTGGTCTACGCCGCGATCACGGCCGCGATCTTCGGCTGGATGTGGCCACGCTGACCGGGCCGCGGGCCCGGCGGGCCGTCCTCGCTCGACCCCCTCTCCCCCCGGCGGGGGCGGCTAGATCGCGATCGAGGCGAACCGCTCGATCTCGCTGACCGGCATCGGGCGGGCGAGCAGGAATCCCTGGCCGTAGGGCACGCCGAGCGACTGGAGGACGCGCAGCTCTTCGCGGGTCTCGATGCCCTCGGCGATCACCTTCGTGTGCATCTTCCGGGCGAAGCTCATGAGCGCCTCGAGCAGGTCCTGCTTGACCTGCCGCCGGTCGATGCCGCGCACGAAGACGTTGTCGAACTTGAGGTAGTCGGGCTCGATGTCGGCGAGCGAGGAGAGGTTCGAGTAGCCCGTCCCGACGTCGTCCACCGCGATGCGGAAGTTCTGCGACCGGAACTTCGAGAGCACCTCGCGGAAGAGCCCCTCGTACACCGCGTACGTGCGCTCGGTGATCTCGAGGACGATGCGGTCGGGCTCGAGGCCGAGGGCTCGGACCTGGTCGCGGAAGATCGGCCCGAGGAACTCGGGATCCGACGCCGCCGCCGGCGAGAGATTCAGGAAGATCTGGCGGCGCGGGTTCGCCTCGGCGGCCGCCTCGAGCGAGCGCTGGCGGCAGATGCGCTCGAGCGGCACGAGCAGGTCCGTGCGGTCGGCCAGGGAGAACAGGGTCTCGCCGCTCTCGAACTCGCTGCCGCGCGGGCCGCGCGAGAGGGCCTCCATGCCGATCATGTTTCCCGTGGCCAGGTCGAACACCGGCTGGAACACCGGACGGATGTCGCCGCGCGAGATCACGTCCTGGAGCAGCTCGCCGCCCCGGATCTCGGCCCGGACGGTCTGGCGCGTGACCTGGTCGCGCGCGTCCTGGACCCCGCGGTAGACGAGGCGCTCGACGCGATGCTTCGGGTCCTTCATGATGCGCGAGGACCCCACGAAGGACCGGAACCGGGCCGAGACGTCGGCGCGCTCGGCGAGGTACCCGCGGATGAGCTGGTCGAGCTCCGCGGCCTTCTGGCCGAGGGCGGTCGGCCCGTCGATGAGTCCTCCCCCGTCCGGGCTCACGAAGAGGATGATCTCGTCCGAGCGCACGTTGGGCAGGCAGAGCGTGCCGCCCGGAACGATGCCGTCGGTCTGGAACGCCTTCAGCCGGCGGACGAAGTCGAGCAGGAGGTCGTCGTACGCCTCCCAGCCCCAGACGTCCTCGACGTGGCCCTCGGAGCTCGGGCGGAAGACCAGGACCGAGATGCTGCCGCGCTCCTCGAGCTGCCTCTTCAGGTCGTCCACGAGGACGGCGACCGTCGGCAGGCCCGTTTCCCGGTCGTAGAGCCGGGTGCGCTCCTTGAACCACTTGCCGCGGAGGGCGACAAGCTCGCTTTGCTTTTCCTTGGCCAGCGCGGCCTGACGTTCCTTGTCCAAGCTCGTGCCCGAGGATAGCACTCCCGGACCGATCAGGGACCGGTCGCGGCCGGCAGCGGCTCTCCTTCGCGCAGCCGCGCGAGCGCCTCGTCGCTGCCGAGGACGACGAGGACGTCGCCGTGCGCGAACCTGTCCCCGGCCTCGGGCACGAACCGGCGCTCGGAGCCGTCGCGCGCCAGGCGCTTGACCGCGAGGACCGACACGCCGTAGCGGGACCGCAGGGCTGCCTCCGCCACGGTCAACCCCTCGACCTCGCGCGGAACGTCCACCTCCACCAGGCGGTGCTTCTCCGGGAGCTCCAGGTAGTCGACCTCCCCCGTCTCGCCGAGCGTCCGGACGCGGGCGAGCAGGCGGCTGCGCTTCAGGACCTCGCTGTCGAACGCGCCGAGCAGATCGCGCTGCGTGACGACCCCGAGGAACCGGCGGGTGTCCGGACCGTCGACGACCGGAAGCTGCCCCGCGTCGCGGAACCAGAGCTTCTCGTTGACCGACGTCAGCGGCTCGTCCGGGGTCGCGAACGGGATCTCGGTGACGAGGTCCGAGGCGACCACGACGCCCGAGAGATCCCGCTCGCTGAACGACTCCTTGACGTTGTGGATGTCGACGACGCCGGCAAGCCTCCCGTCGGCGTCGCCCACGTAGAGAAAGAGGCTGCGCGACCGGAGGAACGCGGCGACGACGTCCGCGAGCGGCGTGGTGGCCGGGATGAGCGGAACGTCCCGGCGCATGATGTCGGCGACCTTGAGGCTCGCCAGGGCCGTGGCCTCCGGGGTCTTCTCCCACACGATCCCGGCCGACCGCAGGCTCGAGATGTAGATGGAGTCCTTCTGGAAGACGCGCGCCGTCGCCACCGCGAGGACGGAGACCGCCATCATCGGCAGGAGGACGGCGGTGTTCTGCGTCAGCTCGAAGATCATGATCACGGCGAGCAGGGGCGCGCGCGTGACGCCGGCCAGCAGCCCGCCCATCCCGAGCAGCGCGTACCCCCCGACGGGGGCGTCGAGGGCCGGGTACACCGCATGGCAGAGGTGGGCCACGAGGCCGCCCACCGTCGCCCCGACGAGCAGCGACGGCGTGAAGACGCCTCCGACTCCCCCCGAGCCGATCGTGGCCGACGTCGCGACGGTCTTGCCCGCGAAGAGAAGGAGGAGGAAGAGCGCCGTCGGGTTGCCGTGGAGGATGCCGTCCGTCGCCTCGAAGCCGTTGCCGGCCACCTCGGGAAGGCCGACGGCGATCCCGCCCACGACGGCGCCGCCGAGCGCCATCGTCACCCAGATCGGAAGCGGGATGGCCCGGAAGGCCTTCTTGCCGAGCGACAGCGCCTGCACGAAGAGCGCGGACACCGGGCCGGCCGCCAGGCCGATCAGGAGGAACGGCACGTACTCCGCGAGCGACGCCACCGCGAACGGCGCCACGTGGTACACGGGCTCGTCGCCGAGCACGGAGCGCACGAGGAGCGTGGACACCACGGCGGCGACGACCGCCGGCCCGAAGAGCGCCATCGAGAACGACCCGACGACGACCTCGAGCACGAAGAGGGTCGCGGCGATCGGCGTGTTGTACGCGCCCGCGACGCCGGCGGCCATGCCGCACGCCGTCAGGATGCGGACGCGCTCGGGCGAGACCTTCCAGCGGCGCGCGAGCGCCGACGCGAACGCCGCGCCGATCTGGATGATCGGCCCTTCCCGGCCCTCCGATCCACCCGACGCGATCACGGCGACGGAGGAGGCGCCGCGCGCGAGCGAGGGGCGCAGCCGCACGGTTCGCCGGCCGAGCGAGACGACCTCGATCATGTGGGAGATTCCGCTCGGCCCTTTCTCCTTGAAGAAGAACCGGGCGATCAACCCGCCGACGAGCCCGCCGGCGATCGGGAGGGCGACGCGGACCCAGGGCCGCGCGAGGCCGACCCCCCGGACGACGTCCTCGGTCCCGTAGAGCGATCGCGTCAGCCAGTGCGTCAGCATCCGGAAGCCGATCGCCCCGAGGCCGCCGAGCAGGCCGGCGGCGGCGGCCAGGATCAGGAACTGGGTGTTGGGGTCCCGCCAGAAGAAGCGGCCGAAGCGCGAGGGCCGCGGCGGAGGCTGGACTTCAGGAGCGCTCATTCCTCATCTTCGAGAAGCCTCAGGTCGGACTCGTCCTCGACGTCGTCCTGTCCCCCGAAGAAAAAGCCGTGGGCGCACTCGGTGCCGCAGAACACGCTGCCCCCCATGCGGACGGCGCAGGACTCGCAGACGGACTTGTGGCAGGTGGGGCAGATCGGAAGCGCGTACGGGAACTCCTGTTCGCACCGGCCGCAGCGGTCCGACAGGCTCGCCATGACGGAAGTATAGGTCCTCCCCCGCGACGGAGCCCGTTCCGCGGGCGCCGGACGCGGGGGCTCGCCCGGGACGACTTTTGCTATCATCCGCCGTCCCAGCGGCGGTGTAGCTCAGTTGGTTAGAGCACGCGGCTCATATCCGCTAGGTCCGGGGTTCAAGTCCCTGCACCGCCACCAACCTCCACGCGCGATCACGGCTCCGTCATCGCCGCGGCCCTGACGCCGCGCAACCGCCGGGGATCCCCCCCGCGACCCCCGGCGAGTCGTAGGATGAACGCATGACCGAAAACGGACTGCCCTGCCTGGACCTGCTGGAGGCGACCCCCGAGGTTCTCCGCGGCCTGATGACGGAGTTGACCGAGGAGGACGCCCGGTGGAAGCCGGCGCCGGATCGTTTCTCGGTCGCCGAGGTGCTGGCCCACCTGTCGCACTCCGAGGGTCACTGTTACCGGACGCGCCTCGACCGTTTCATGGCGGAGTCCCGCCCCGAGTTCGAGCCCGACGACGCGCAGATGTACCTCGACCTCTATCGCGACGCCGACCCCGAGGAAACCTTCGATCACTTCGAGGATCAGCGCGAGAACAACCTCGAGTTCCTCCGCGACCTCCCCGCCGGCGCGGGCGATCGGCGCGCCCTTCACAAGGAATACGGCGAGATCACGATGTCGCAGATGCTGCACGAGTGGGCGCTCCACGACCTCGGCCACATCCGCCAGATCGCCGAGCTGGTCCGCGCCCGCAAGTACCTGGCCGGCGCGGGCCCGATGGGAGTCTCCTACGACCTGAAGCCGTGATGATCCCGGGAAGCCGACCGGTGGCGCACCCGGCGAGATCAGCATGTCAGGACTGTCCCCCGCGGCTTGCGAAGCGCCCCTTCGCGCTTCTAGGATGAGGTCATGAAGGCGTCGCAGCCGAGCAAGGGTCCGTCGGCATCGAAGCTGATCTCGGAAAAGATCGCCGAGCTCGGGGACTGGCGCGGGGAGACCCTCGGCCGGATGCGCATGCTCATCCAGGAAGCCGTCCCGGACGTCGTCGAGGAGTGGAAGTGGATGGGCACGCCCGTCTGGTCGCGCGACGGCAACATCTGCACGGGTGAAACCTACAAGAAGGTCGTGAAGCTCACCTTCGCCCGGGGGGCGTCCCTGAAGGATCCGGCCCGCCTCTTCAACTCGAGCCTCGACGGGAACGTCCGGCGCGCGATCGACATCCACGAAGGCGAAAAGGTCGATGCGTCCGCCTTCAAGGCCCTCGTTCGCGAAGCGGTCGCCCTCAACGGCGCCGGCAAGTCGAAGCCTGCCAAGAAGTCCTAGAGACCCGTTCCGGCCGGGTCGAGCCCGTCAGCGCACCTGGATGTTCGCGAGCGCGTGCCCCGTGATCTCCGCCTCGAGACGATCGGCGGAGGCGCCGGCTGGAAGGACCTCGCCGTAGATGATCATGAGCTCCCGACGCTTCGTAGCGTCGGGGAGGTGAAAGAGACGGAGGGTGACGAACGTCCCGTCGAGCTTGAAGCCCTTCGCGCGGAGGAAGTTTTCGGCGGCCTTGGAATCCGAGCCCGGCCGATCGTCCATCGTGAAGTAATTCGGGCTGACCCGGACGTCGCCGAGAAACGCGAGCCGCCCGATCTTCACGGGTTTCTGCGCGATCTCCGAGTAGTCGTAGGCGTACGCGTTGTTCGGGTAGTAGTGCTCGAACTGGATCCAGACGAAGCGGCGGATCGACCGGTCCTTCGCGGCGTCGAGGAAGAAGTACTGCTCGGCACCGGCGACCTTCAGGATGTCGATGGGCTGGCCGCCGGCATACTGGAACGACGGTCCCACGACGAAGGTGGCGGCCGGGTCGGCCGGCGACACCAGGGTGTTTCCGTGCACCTCCCGCAGCGGGGCGGCGTGCAGGGCGAGAGCGAGCGCCAGCAGGACGAGCGGAATGGCCGCGGGGCGAAGACGCATCGGCACCTCCACCTTCCAGTACGCCCGGCGGGCCGCCGGGTTTCTCGGCGGGGAGAGGACCTCCTCTCCACGTCGGCGGCCGAGGGCCGGTCCGTCCTGCTCCGCCCGCTAGTTGTTCAGCGCGCCGGCGGCGATCCAGTCCGAGATCTGCTGCCTCTCGGCGGCCGACAGGTTGCGGTGCCCGCCGTTCAACTGGATCATGAGGACGCTGCCGCCGGGATTGCCCGGGACGACGCGAACGCCCGACCGGGTCGTGGCCGGGACGTTGACGAGGTTCGAGTAGCTCCGGCCCGCAGAGAGGTTCATCCCCGCCGCCGGCCCGCTCCCGCCGTGGCAGCCGGTGCACATCGGGGTGAAGATGGACGACTGGAGCGTGCTCAGGGTCGGCGCTGACGGAGTCGCAGTGGGACTCGGCGTGGGAGTCCGGGTCGGCGTCGAGGTGGAGCCGGGGGGCGGCGTCGGCGTCAAGGTCGGCCCGCCCGGGCACGAGCTCGGGAGCGCTCCCGTCGCCTGGATCGGCGCAAAGGCGACGCCCTGGGGATTGACGGACGAGTAGACCGCCCCGGTCTGCTCGTCTCTGACGGTGAGGGACACCTGGACGTCCGTGAGGCCCGCGCCGAAGACCCAGTAGGCGTTCGTGATCGCGCAGCCGTCGAGGACCTTGACGACGAGCTCGATGTTCGCGTTGTCGAAGAACCAGAAGTAGCCCGAATCGGCCGTGACCTTCACCGCGTGCCCGTGGCCCGTCGTGCCGTCGGGCTTCGTCCACTCGGTGGAGACGCTGAAGCGGGCGCCGTTGACACAGAGCGTGTTGTCGGTTTCGCGACACAGCGCCGCGCCGGAGTCGGCGACGGTCACGACGCGCGACGTGCTCGCGCTCCCGTCGCCGTTGGCCACCGTGAGGGTCACGGTGTAGGTCCCGGGCAGCGCGTAGAGGAAGGCCGGGTTCCTGGCGGTCGAGGTGTTCAAAAAGCCCGCAGTCGGGTCTCCGAAGTTCCAGAGCCAGGACGTCGGGTTCCCGCTCGATGTGTCGGCGAAGGTGACCGCAGAGCCGGTCGCCGGCGATGTGGGAGTCCACGTGAAGCTCGCCGCGGGCTGCGCCGCGAAGGCCGCGGCGGCGAGGGCGAAGAGCGAGATCAACGCCGTGACGGAGACTCCGCCGCGCCGCGTAACGGAACGGACGAGGTTGCCCGCCTCGTTCTTCTCTCGATTCATGTGTTCGTCGAAAACGACCGGCCGCGCCTCCGAATTCCCCGCCGACGCGCAGGCCGCGGCGACGCGAAACTGCCCGGAATCGGAGCAAACGGGGCCGCTCAAATCGCGTGCCTCGACGGGTCCGAAAGGCCCGGCCGCGGATCGGTTATCATTTTCATCGAGATACCCAACCCCTGCCCATCGAGATCGAGCTCGACCGATCCCGGCGTTTCGCCCGGCTGCGATACGGGCTCGAGGAACCCTCGTCCGACGAAGTCCGTGACGCGGTGCTGGCGGCCTGCGCCAACCCAGAACTGCCGGAGGATGGAGGGATTCTGTTCGATCGGCGAGGCTACCTCCCGCCGCCCACGGCGCGCGTGCACGCCATCGCGGAGCTCCTGACGCCGCACGCCGCGCTTCTTCGAAAGCGGCGCATCGCGATCATCGTCGGCGACCGGACGACTTACGGAATGAGCCGGATGTTCGACAATCTTCTCGAGCTTCAGGGAATCCGGGTCGCCGTCTTCGAGATCGCCGCCGACGCGGAGAGCTGGCTGCGCGAGCCGAATTCGCCCTAGTCCACGGCTCGCTCTTCGGGCGGCGCCGCAATCCAGGAAGAGCCTGCGATACGATTCGCGCCGGCGACGACGCGGGGCTCGCTCCGACGCACGCCAGGAGGTCCGAAGATGCGATTCGAGCTCCCCGACGCGCTCTCGCGGTCCGCCGCCCTGGTCGTCCTCCTCGCGGCGTGCCTTTCCGCCGCCGCGCCCGCCCAGGTCATCACCGAGTTCCCCATCCCGACCGCCAACACCGAGCCGGTCGGCATCGCGCCCGGCCCGGACGGGAACCTCTGGTTCACCGAGTTCTTCGTCGGGAAGATCGGGCGGATCACCACGTCCGGCACGGTCACCGAGTTTCCCGCGGCCGGCAACCCTCAGTTCATCGCGGCCGGATCGGACGGCAACCTCTGGTTCCCCGAGCAGACGACCCAGAAGATCGGCCGGATGACGACCGCGGGCGGCTTCACCGATTTTCCGATCCTCACGCCCGGAGGCCTCGTCGGCATCGCGGCCGGCCCGGACGGCAACCTCTGGTTCACCGAGGCGGACAACGCGAAGATCGGCCGGATCACGACGGCGGGCGCCGTGACGGAGTTCCCCGTGCCCTCGGGAGGCTTCCCGCTCCAGATCGCGGCCGGCCCGGACGGCAACCTCTGGTTCACGAACTCCGACACCGGACAGGTTTCGCGCATCACGACGGCGGGCGTCGTCACCGAGTTCCCGACCAACGTCGCGGGCAGTGCGCCCCAGGGAATCACCGCCGGCCCGGACGGAAACGTCTGGTTCACCGACACCGGCTCCAACCAGATCGGCCGGATCACGCCGACCGGCGCCGTCACGGAGTTCCCGATTCCCACGGCCAACGCCAACCTCCTCGGGATCACGACCGGGCCGGACGGCAACCTGTGGTTCGCCGAGGACTCCAAGAACAAGATCGGGCGCATCACGAAGGCCGGGGTCGTGACCGAGTTCACGATCCCAACGGCGGGCTCGGCCCCGGTCGCCCTGGCGGCGGGGCCGGACGGCAACCTGTGGTTCACGGAGCTCGCCTCCAACAACATCGGGCGCCTGTCGATGGCGTCCCTCACGCCGCAATCCGCGGGGGTCGACACGCACGCGGCTGCCGGCACGACGTCCAACGTGAACGGCGTCCTCGAGCCGGGCGAGACCGTCGAGATCTCGCCGTCCTGGACCAACACGCTCGCGGGACCGCAGAGCTTCACCGGGACGGCGGCGACCCTCACGGGCCCGGCCGGACCGACCTACGCGATCGGAGATGCGGCGGCCGACTACGGCTCGGTCGCGGGCGGCGCGACGGCGGACTGCCACTCCGCGACCGGCAACTGCTACCGCGTGACCGTTTCCGGAGCGCGTCCCGCGCAGCACTGGGACGCGGTGCTGACCGAGACCCTGAGCCTCGAGTCCATCACCTGGCCGCGGCTCATCCACATCGGCAACAGCTTCGCCGACGTCCCCACCTCCCACCCCTTCTATGCCTTCATCGAGAACCTGTTCCACAGCGGGGCCACGGGGGGCTGCGGCGGCGGCAACTTCTGCCCGGGCGGGACCGTCACGCGCGCCCAGATGGCGGTGTTCCTGCTCAAGGGCAAGTACGGAGCCAGCCACGTGCCGCCGCCCGCGACCGGGACCGTCTTCGGCGACGTGCACATCGGCGACTTCGCCGCCGACTGGATCGAAGAGCTCGCCGGCCTCCAGATCACGGGCGGCTGCGGCGGAGGCAACTACTGCCCCGCGAACCCGGTCACGCGCGCCCAGATGGCGGTGTTCCTCCTGAAGTCGGAGCACGGGCCGGGCTACACGCCCCCGGCCTGCCACGGGATGTTCGCCGACGTCCCCTGCCCCTCGACCTTCGCGGACTGGGTCGAGCAGCTCGCGGCCGAGGGAATCACGGCGGGCTGCGGCGGAGGCAACTTCTGCCCGAGCGACCCGAACATCCGCGGGCAGATGGCCGTCTTCCTGGTGAGGATCTTCGGCCTGCCGCTCTACGGCCCGTGACCGGGAGATCGAAGAGCGCGCGCCGCTAGTCGGAGCGCAGGGCGACCATCGGGTCCACCTTCGTGGCCCGGCGCGCCGGGACCCAGCAGGCGAGCAGCGCCGTCGCGACGAGAAGGGCGGTGACCGCTCCGAAGGTCAGCGGATCGGTGGCGGTCACGCCGAACAGGAGCGACTCGACCGTGCGCGTCAGGGCCAGGGCGCCGGCGATCCCGACCCCCACACCGATGGCGACCGTGCGAAGGCCCTGGCCCAGGATCAGCTTGAGGACGTCGCCGCGGCGGGCCCCGAGGGCGACCCGCACGCCGATCTCGCGGGTGCGGCGGCTGACCGAATAGGCCATCACGCCGAACACGCCGGCCGTCGCGAGCAGCAGCGCGGTGGCGCCGAAGAACCCGATGAGCAGGACGTTGAACCGCCGCGAGCCGAGGGAGGCGGCGTACACCTGCGAAAACGTCCGGAACCGCGCCGGGAGCTCGGGGTCGAGGTCCTGCAGGATCCCGCGCGCCGCCGTCGTCACGAGGCGCGTGTCGGCGTCGCTGAGCATCGTCACGGTGATCTCGGGGCGCGGCCGCTGGAAGAGGTTCACGTACACGATCGGCCGCGGGGGCGCGTCGAGGCCGTACTCCCGCGTGTCGCCGACGATCCCCACGATCGTCAGCAGCCGGAGGTCGCCATCCATGTTGCCGAACTCGATCGTCCGGCCGATCGGATCCTGGTTCGGCCAGCGCTCCCGCGCCAGGGATTCGCTGATCACCGCCGCGTGGGGAGCGCCCGGGGCGTCGCGGTCGTCGAAGATGCGGCCCCGCACGACGGGAATGCCGAGCGTCTGGAAGTAGCCCTCCGTCGCGACGCAGAAGTCCGCGACCCCGAGACGCTCCTTCTGCTGGAACAGGGGCCCGAGGCCGTCCGTCGTCGCCGGAACTTCGTTCTGCGAGAGCAGGAGGAACATCCCGTCGGGCAGGCCGCCGTCGAGCGGGAGCGCGCTCGCCGCGCCGACCCTCCGGACGCCGGGAATCTGCTTGAGGCGGTCCAGGAGCCTCGAGAAGAACATCGCCTGGTCGGCCTTCTGTTTCGGGTCGTCCACCCAGGGCAGCGAGACGTCCATCGTGACGACCCGGTCGACGCGGAAGCCGGGGTTGACCTCGAGCACCTTCATCAGGCTGCGGCCGAGCAAGCCCGCTCCGACCACGAGAACCAGGGTGATCGCGACCTGCGCCGCGACGATGACCCGCCCGACCCGCTGGCTGCCCTGCGAGCCCGCCTGCCCGCGCCCGCCCTCCCCGAGCCCCCGGCGCAGGTCCCCCGACGTCGCGCGCATCGCGGTGAACGCCCCGAGCCCCGCGGCGACCGCCGCGCACAGGAGGAACGCGAAGCCGAGAACGGGCAGGCTGATCGCGACGCTGTCCAGCCGGGGAAGGTTCTCCGGGGCGAGCGCGACGAGCACCCGGACTCCCGCGTACGCCCCCAGCACGCCCAGGGCCCCGCCGACGACGGACAACAGGCACGCCTCGGCGAGGAACTGCCGGACCAGGCGCCCGCGCGCCGCGCCGAGGGCGCTGCGGACGGCGAGCTCGCGCTCCCGCGCGGACGCCTGCGCGAGCAGGAGGTTCGCGACGTTCGCGCAGGCGACCAGGAGGAGGAACGCGACCGCGCCGAGAAGGACCAGCAGTCCCCCGCGGGCCTTTCCGGTGATCGACTCCTGCAGCGGGACGACCATGGCGTCCTTGAGGAGGTAGTCGCCCTGCTCGCTCGACGCCTGGCGGATGCGGCGCGCGATGGCGCTGATGTCCCGGCCCGCCTGTGCGACGGTCACGCCGTCGCGCAGGCGCCCGACGGCGCTGTAGTTGTGCGACGTCCGGCTCGGGTTCTCGCCGTCGAGGTCGGCGGGCAGCCACAGCTCGGCCTGCGCCGGAAATCCGAACCCGGCCGGGAGCACCCCGATCACGGAGTGGACCACGCCGTCGATCTTCAGGTGCGCCTGCGAGAGGTCCTGCGGCGCGCCCAGGCGCTGCTTCCAGTACCCGTAGCTCACGAGGGCGGTGGGGGCCGCCCCCTTCTTCGCGTCGCCGGCGCCGAAGTCGCGTCCGAGGACCGGCGTCACGCCGAAAACCTCCAGGAAGCGGGGCGAGACGTGCGCCGCGGACGTCCGCGTCGGCTGCGAGCCCCCGGACACCGACACGAAGTAGTCGGAGTATTTCGCGAGCGCGTCGAAGCTGCGGCTCTGGTCGCGGAAGTCGTCGAAGTTCGGGTCCGCCAGGCGCGACGGCCGCCCCTTGGTGTTGACCTCGAAGACCGCCATGATCCGGCCGGCATCCCGGTACGGCAGCGGCCGCAGGAGCACCCCGTAAACGACGCTGAAGATGGCCGTGGTCGCGCCGATTCCGAGCGCGAGCGTCGCGATCATGACCGCGGGCACGCCGGGTTTCTTTCCGAGAACTCGCGCGGCGTGCCGCACGTCCTGCCAGAGACCGCCCATCGTCACCTCAGCTCCCTCGCGCCGGGACTCTCAAACCGGATACGCACGCGGCCAGCCGAAGTTTCCGGGCGCGGCCGCCGGTCCCGGCCTCTCCCCTCCCCTCGGAGACCCGCGAAGACACCCCGGGGTTCCGCGTCGGGGCGGGCGCCCGGGATCCCCCGGCCCGCCCGGGTGTAGATTTCTCGACTGCTGAAAGGAGCCTGAAATGCCCGCAAAAGTGACCGCGATCCCGGAGGGGTACCACAGCGTGACGCCGTACCTGATCGTGGACGGCGCCGCGAACGCGATCGAGTTCTACAAGAAGGCCTTCGGCGCGACCGAAGTGATGAGGATGCCGGCGCCCGGCGGCCGCATCGGCCACTCGGAAATCCGGATCGGGGACTCCCACGTCATGCTCGCCGACGAGAACCCGTCGATGAACGCCCGCGCGCCGAAGTCGACGGGCGGCACCCCGGTTTCGCTGCTCGTGTACGTCGAGAACGTCGACGAGACCGTCAAGAAGGCCGTCGCGGCGGGCGCGATGCTGGAATCGCCGGTCGAGAACAAGTTCTACGGCGACCGCATGGGCGGCGTCGTCGACCCGTTCGGACACCGGTGGTACGTCGGCACCCACATCGAAGACGTCTCGCCCGAGGAGATGAAGAAGCGCATGGCCGCGATGAGCCACGCCTAGGGGCCGCGCGGACCGGGGACGCCGGAGTGCACCCGATGCGGCGGCGGTTCGCCGCCCTGGCGCTCTGCGCGCTGGCGGCCGCCCTGGCGGGATGCGCCACGGTCTGGACCCGGGGCGTCGTGATCGACGCGGGAGGGGCGCCGCTCGCGAATGTGCCCCTCGAGCTTCGGAACGGCGAAACCGGAACGCTCGTCGCCGCGGCCGCGACGGACGCCAACGGCTGCTTCCTGCTCGGGCCGTTCGCGGCCGGGGCCGCGCGATCGTTCGAGCTCGATGCGGGGCCGCCCGGATACAAACGGGCGACGCTCGCCTTCGCCCTCGAGACGCCGATCCTCCTCGTCACCCTCGCCCCGCCCGGCTCGGAGGCCTCGAGCGCGATCCGCCCGGCGACGTACGCCGAACGTACGGCGAACTTCGATCCGTTCTGCGTCCCGTCCTGGCCGCCCGGCGCCCAGGCGCTCGCCCCCTGACGTCTACTCGAACAGCGTGCCGTGGATGAGCTTCGGGAGGACGGGCGTCAGCAGAAGCTGGACGTTCCAGCGCTGGCCGACGGGATCCGGCTGCATCACCATGTATTGCGCCGAGAGGCCGACCTTGACCGGCAGGCGTCCGAACTTCAGGACCTTGCCGACGTTGATGCCAATGGGAACGGTCCAGCGGTTGTCGCCCGGCTCCTTCCAGCTCGCCGTGATGTTGCCCGAGTAGCCCACGTTCCACCCGCCGTCGAAGAACAGCGAGGCGATCGGCTGGATGTTGATCTGGCTGGTGTTCGGCCGGCTGGCGTCGCCCGCGTACGACCACCACTGCTGAGGGAACACGCCGACGATGTACTTCTTCGTCATGTACGCGAGGACCAGCGCCGGGCCGACCTGGAACTTTCCCTGGCCGGTGTACACGGAGCCGGCCGTCGGGAAGATGAACGTGGGGCCTGCGCCCAGCAGCCAGTTGCCGCTGTTGGCCGGCGAGAAGAGCTCGAGCTGTGTCCAGTCGCCGAACGTCGTCGTGCGCGCCTCTTCGCCGAAGTTGTTCGTGTAGGGAACGCTGTTGTAGACCTGGATCACGGGGCGGGTGATCAGGTTGACGTCCTTCGTGAGGCTCACGGGCATCACGGGCTGGAAGTTCAGGTTGTAGTTCCAGCGGCCGTTGGTCAGCTCGTAGTTGTTGAACTGAAACTGCAGGGACCAGAGGTTCGCGACGGGGTTGGCGAGCTCCTTGGCGAGCTCGTTCGCCTTCTCCCGTTCCTCGGCGGCGGAATCGCCGGGGGCGGCGGCCTGGGCGCGCAGGTTCGCGGCGGCCAGCAGGGCGAGCACCAGAGCCAGGATCGTCGATCGAGTCGTGCGAGGCATGTTTCTTCCGTCCTTCCGATCGTCTTCACCAAGAGGCCAACGGTGCATTCTAGCCTCTCCGGCGCTACGATGACCCCATGAGCGCGGTCGAGCGGGCCCTCCTGCGCGCCGCCGACGAGGGCCTCCTTCCCCGCGGCAGCGCGATTCTCCTCGCGGTCTCGGGGGGCGCGGACTCCATGGCCCTGCTCCACGGCGCGGCGGGGACCGCGCCCGCCTGCGGCTGGACCCTCTCGGTCGGGCACGTTCACCACGGATGGCGGCCGCGCGAGGGCGATCGGGATCTGGCGTTCGTGGAAGAGCACGCGCGCCGCCTCGGCCTGCCTTTCTTCTCCCGGCGCCGCGACGCCCGGGGCGCCGCCCGCGCGCTCGGGCTCTCGCCCGAGGCCGGAGCTCGCCAGGTCCGTTACGAAGCGCTCCTCGAGATGGCGCGCGAGGCCGGGGCCGGGCTCGTGGCCACCGCGCACCAGCAATCCGACGCGGTCGAGTCCCACGTCCTCGCCCGGGAGCGCCAGGGGGGCCTCGCCGCGCTCGCGGGCCCGCGGGAGGCCCGGGCCGACGGCATCGTGCGCCCGCTCCTCTCCGTCGCGCGCGAGGAGATCCTGGAGTTCCTGGCCGAGCGCGGGATCGCGTTCCGCCGCGACGCCACGAACGGCGACCTGCGCCTCGCGCGAAACCGGGTCCGGCGCGCGCTCGCGAAGCTGCGCGAGTCGCCCGGGGGCGAGGACGCCCTGCGGGCGATGGCGCTCGAGATCGCCCGCCTGGGCGTCGAGCGCCGCCTCCTCGAGGCCGAGCTCGAGGCGCGGCTCCTGCCGGCGGTGAAGTCCGGTCCGGACGGCGTCCGGATCGACGCGGACCTGCTCGCCGGCTGCGCTCCCGAGTTGCAGCGCCTGGCCCTCTCCCGGCTCGCCGCCCCGTTCGCCCGGCCGGGCAGGGCGCCCATGACCGGACCGGAGCGGGAGCGCCTGCTCGCGCGCCTGGCGGCCGGCGGCGACTTCCGCTTCGAGGCGGGGCGCCGCATCCGGTTCGAGAGGCGGCGCGGGACCTTGACGATCCGGCTTCGCGCCGGGCAGCCGGTGTACGATTCGACGGATCCAGACTCGACGGAAGATCCGATGCCGGAGGTCGTTTCGTGAGACTCGAGCGCCGTTACGAATCGCGCCAGATCGCCGAACGCGTGGAGGCGGTGGCCGGGGCCGTGGACCGGGACCTTCGGGACCGGCCCCTCATCGTCGTGTCCATCCTCAAGGGGTCGGCGTTCTTCATGGCCGACCTCGCCCGCAAGCTCCGCGGGCCGTTCGCGTGCGAGTTCCTTCACGTGCGGCGGGCCGAGGGGATGCGCGAGGTCCTGCAGATCGACTTCGCCAGCGGGTTCACGGTCAAGGACAAGCACGTCCTCCTCCTCAAGGACGTCGTCCACACCGGGGTGATCGAGACGTACCTGATGGACCACCTGAAGGGGTCGGGCGCGGCCTCCCTCCACCTGGGGGCCATCGTGGACAAGCCCCTCGACCGCACCACCAACGTGGCGGTCGATTTTTCGCTGTTTTCGGCCGAGGGCAGCGGGGTCTTCGCCGGGTACGGGATGGAGCACGAGGGCCTGCACGCCCACCTGCCGGACATCTACGAGGTCGTCCCGGAGCAATAAACGCCCCCCGGAGTCCGTTAGACTGGGAGACCGGGTCCCAAGCCCGGCAAGGAGTACCCGCTTTGAACGCCACGATCAAAAACCTGCTTCTCTGGATGGTCATCCTCGTGTTGATCATCCTCGCCTGGAACGTCTTCAAGACCGGCGCGACGACCATCGAGGAGGTCACCTTCTCGCAGTTCCTCGACCAGGTCGGCCAGGGCCACGTCCAGAAGGTCACGATCCGCGGAGAAGAGATCAGCGGCCAGTGGGCCACCTCCGCCGGCAAGCGCGAGCCGCGCTTCAAGACCTACGCCGCCAACTACCCCGACCTCGTGAAGGACCTGCGCGCCAAGGGCGTCGAGATCGAGATCATGCCGCTGAAGGACTCGACCTTCGTGTCGGCGCTCGTCATGTACGGGCCCCTCATCCTGCTGGTGGCGATCTGGTTCGTCATCATGCGGCAGATGCAGGCCGGCGGGAACAAGGCCCTCTCGTTCGGCAAGTCGCGGGCGAAGCTCCTGACGCCGACCCAGAAGAAGGTGACGTTCAAGGACGTCGCGGGCGTCGAGGAAGCCAAGGTCGAGCTTCAGGAGATCATCGAGTTCCTCAAGGACCCGCAGAAGTTCCAGAAGCTCGGCGGCAAGATCCCCAAGGGGGTCCTCCTGATCGGCTCGCCCGGAACGGGCAAGACGCTGCTCGCCCGCGCCGTCGCCGGCGAGGCCAACGTTCCCTTCTTCACGATCTCGGGCTCGGACTTCGTCGAGATGTTCGTGGGCGTCGGCGCCTCGCGCGTCCGCGACCTCTTCGAGCAGGGCAAGAAGAACGCGCCCTGCATCATCTTCATCGACGAGATCGACGCCGTCGGCCGGCACCGCGGCGCGGGCCTGGGCGGCGGGCACGACGAGCGCGAACAGACGCTGAACGCCCTGCTCGTCGAGATGGACGGATTCGACACGAACGAGGGCGTCATCCTCGTCGCGGCCACCAACCGGCCCGACGTCCTCGACCCGGCGCTCCTGCGGCCCGGCCGCTTCGACCGCCGCGTCGTCGTGGACCGCCCCGACCTGCGCGGCCGCGAGCAGATCCTGAAGGTGCACACCCGGAACACGCCGCTCTCGGAAAACGTGGACCTCTCGATCATCGCCCGCGGCACGCCGGGCTTCTCGGGCGCGGACCTCGCCAACCTCGTCAACGAGGCGGCGTTGAACGCCGCGCGCTTCAACAAGAAGAAGGTCGAGATGATCGACTTCGAGTACGCCAAGGACAAGGTGATGATGGGCCCCGAGCGCAAGTCCATGATCATGACCGAGGAGGAGAAGCGCAACACCGCGTACCACGAGGGCGGGCACGCCCTGGTCGCGGCGCTGCTGCCCGACGCGGACCCCGTCCACAAGGTCACGATCATCCCGCGCGGCCGCGCGCTCGGCCTGACGATGCAGCTGCCCGCCGAGGACAAGTACTCCCACACCAAGGAGTACCTCGAGGCCATGATCACGGTCATGATGGGCGGCCGCATCGCCGAGGAGAAGTTCCTCGGCCACATGACGACCGGCGCGGGCAACGACATCGAGCGCGCGACGGACATGGCGCGCAAGATGGTCTGCGAGTGGGGCATGAGCCACATGGGCCCCCTGACGTTCGGCCGGCCGGAGCAGGAGATCTTCCTCGGCCGCGACTTCGGCCGGACCCAGGACTACTCGGAGTCGACGGCCAACCAGATCGACGCCGAGGTCAAGCGCATCGTCACGAGCGCCTACGACAGCGCCAAGAAGCTCATCGACGACAACGAAAAGGCGATGCACCGGATCGCCCGCACGCTCCTCGAGAAGGAAGTCCTGGACGGCGACGAGGTCCTGCAGATCATCGCCGACGAGTCCGGCACCGACATCTCGAAGCTGCGCAAGTCGGGCCCTCCGAAGCCGCCGATCCTGCCCGGGGCGACCCCGGAGATCGCGGACGGCAACATCGGTCCGCTCGTTCCGGAGCCGGCCTGATCCCGGGCCGGCCTCGGAAAGGCGGAATCCTCGTCGAAGCCGGCAGCGTATTGGGATCATGACCATCGCCGAAGCCTTTCTCCCCGAATTCGACGCCGAGATGGCGACCACGCGCCGGCTGCTCGAGCGCGTCCCGACCGACAAGCTCGACTGGAAGCCGCACGCGAAGTCCATGAGCCTGGGCTCGCTGGCGACCCACGTGACGGAGCTTCCCCGCTTCGGCATCCGGTTCGAGGCGGACTCCTGGCAGGCGGGCACCGAGAAGGCGCCCCCGATGAAGACCCCGGCCGAGTTCCTCGCGCGCTTCGACGAGAACGTGGCGGGCAGCCGCGCGGGGATCGCGCGCAAGTCCGACGCCGAAATGGAGCGGGACTTCACGGTGCTGCGCCCCGACGGCCAGGTCTTCTTCACCATGAAGCGCAAGGTCCTCGTCCGGCGCATCCTGCTCAACCACCTCATCCACCACCGCGGCCAGCTGTCGGTGTACCTGAGGCTGCAGGACGTCCCGCTGCCCTCGATCTACGGCCCGACGGCCGACGAGAAGCCGTAGTCCCGCCGGCCCGATCGAGCCGATGACCGTCGCCGAAACGGAACGCCTCGTCCTGAGGCGCCTCACGGCCGAGGACGCGCCCTTCATCCTCGAGCTCCTCAACGATCCCGACTGGCTCCGCTTCATCGGCGACAAGGGCGTCCGCGACCTCGACGGCGCGCGGCAGTACATCCTGACCGGCCCGATCGAGAGCTACGCCCGCCACGGCTTCGGCCTCTTCCTCGCGGCGCGCAAGTCCGACGGCGTGCCGGTGGGGCTCTGCGGCATCCTCAAGCGCGACGCCCTCGAGGACGCGGACGTGGGCTACGCCTTCCTTCCGCAGTACCGGGGACAGGGATACGCCTACGAGGCGGCCGCCGCCGCGCTCGCGCTCGCCAAGGACGCCTTCGCCCTGACGCGCATCGCGGCCATCACGAACCCCGACAACGAGCGCTCGATCCGCGTCCTCGAGAAGCTGGGCCTGTCCTTCCGGCGCATGATCCGCCTGGCCGCGGAGGCCCCCGAGATCCGGCTCTACGGCCGGGACCTCTGATCCCGCGGTTCCGCTAGCGCGCCAGCCGGCGCAGCTCCTCGGAGGCCGCCCGGCTGGCGACGACGACGCTGCCGTCCCTGAGCGTGATCGCGAGGCGCCGGTCGTCGTAAGGCCGCATGTGCTCGATGGCGTCGAGGTTCACGATGTGGGAGCGGTGAACCTGCCGGAAGCGGGACGGGTCGAGCCGCGCGGCGAGCTCCGCGAGCGTGACGTGCAGGAGGTACACGCCCTCGGGGGCGTGAACCTCGGCGTAGTCGCCCTGAGCCTGGATGCGGCGGATACCCTCCGTGGCGATGGGAACGATGCGGTCGCCGTGGCGGGCGAAGAGGCGCGACAGGGGCCCGGGCGCGAGCGCTCCGCGGACGCGGTCGCTGCCGGGCACGGGCGCCTGCGCCAGCCGGGCCCGCACGCGCGCGATCGCCGCCGCGAGGCGCTCCCGGCCGAACGGCTTGACGAGGTAGTCGACCGCGCCGAGCTCGAAGGCGGCCACCGCGAAACGGTCGTACGCGGTCGTGAAGACGATTTCCGCCGGGTGCCGCAGCTGGCGCGCCACGTCGAGGCCCGAGAGCTCCGGCAGCCTCACGTCCAGGAAGAGCAGCCCGGGCCGCAGCTCGTCGGCGAGCGCGAGCGCCGACCGGCCGTCCACGGCTTCGCCGACGACCTCGATCCACGGCGCGTCGGCGAGCGACTCGCGGAGGCTCTCGCGCGCCGGCGCCTCGTCCTCGGCGATGAGGGCGCGGACGCGCGGGGCGCTCACGCCGCCTCCGGGGCGCCGTCGTCGGGCAGCTCCAGGCGCACGCGCAGGCCGCCGCCCGCGGGCGCCTCGAACGCCACGCGCTCCCGGCCGCCGTAGAGCGCGGCCAGCCGCTCCTGCAGGAGACGCAGCCCCATCCGCGGGCTCGCCGCGATCTGCGCCGCGGTCGCGCCGGGACCGTCGTCCTCGACCTGCAGGAGCAGCCGGCCCCCCGACCGCCGGGCCGTGACGGCGACGCGGCCTCCCGCGGCCCGCGCCGCGACGGCGTGGACGATCGCGTTCTCGACCAGAGGCTGCAGGGCGAACGGCGGCACGGGGACTTCCAGCGCGGCCGGTTCCGCGTCGACCTCGAGGCGCAGCCGGTCCCCGAGGCGGACGCGCTCGAGCCCGAGGTAGGCCGCGACGAAATCCCACTCGCGCGACAGCGGGACCCAGTCGCTCCCGGTCTGGTGGACCCACTGCCCGAAACGAAGCAGCTCGCCCAGCCGCTCGAGCGCGTTCTCGGCCCGCGCCGGGTCGCGCCGGACGAGCCCGAGCAGGGCATGGAGCACGTTGAGCACGAAGTGCGGCTGGAGCTGCGATCGCAGCAGCTGCAGCTCCGCGCGGGCGCGCAGCACCTCGGCCCGGGCCGCCCGCTCGCTCGCCGCCCGCAGAGCCTGCGCGGTGTGCCAGGCGTAGCCGGTGCCGGCCAGGGCCGCGTGAATCAGCACGTTGATGATCGTCTGCCACAGGATGATCGGCCCCGCCGGCCAGCGCGGCGCTCCGGTCGCGATCCACCCGTCGAGGCGGACCAGGAGAACCCACCCCGCCGTCGCGGCGAGCGCGAGCGCCACCAGCGCGGGAACCAGGCGCGTCGCCAGCCGACCCCGGTCTTCGACCGGCCACGGCCACCGTCGGGCGAGCCTCAGGGAGACGAGGCCCAGAAGGGCGTTGGGCAGCGCGGCGGCGAGCGCGCCGCGGACCGCCATGGGAACCGCGACGCCGCTCGCGGCAAAGAGCGCCGCGTAAACCGCCGCGAACAGCAGCCAGGCCCCCGCGTACGCCAGGGGAAGCGGCGGGGAGCCGCCCCCCGCCCGGGAATCGCGCGGAGAAGTCGGGTTCAAGGCCCCGATTGTCACGGCGACGGTGCCGGACCGCAAGCGGCCTCCGCGCAGTTCCGCGCCGGCGGCCCCGATCGCCTCACCTGGCCGGCGCCGCCGCCGGGGCCGCCGCGGAGGGCGCCGGCAGGGCCTCGATCTGCGGAAGCAGGACGTCGCGGACGTAGTGCCACTCGGGCACCGCCGTGAGCGCGCCTTCCGCGTAGGCGAGGGCGGTGGCCCGGTCCGCGCGCGCCGAGTGGGAGTAGAGGTACGCCAGATTCATGAGGTTCTCGGGACCTCCCCACGACGGCTCCCACGCGGGCGCGCCCGCGTTCGACAGCGATTCGCGCCACGCGCACGCGAGGCCGTGCCGCAGCGTCGCCGCCGCCCTGCCGGGATCGCCCCCGGTCGGCGGCGGAGCCGCGAGCTCCATCCCTCCCTTGATCCAGAGGGCCCGGGGGTTGTCGCCGGCGTTGCCCATGATCCACCGGAAGGCGGGCAGCGCTTCCTCGAGGAGGGCCTTGCGTCTGCCCTCGTCCCTGCCGGCGAGATACAGCAGGTTTCCCCAGCATCCGACCATCGCGAGGCGGGCCTCGATCCAGTCCGGCCGCGCCTCGAGCGCCGCCCGGAAACGGGAGAGCGCCCTCTCGAGGTCGGCGGCGAGATCGTCCGGGGTCGGTGTCTCGTTGAAGCCGTTCATGGCGCGCCGCCAGAGGGCGAAGCCACGCCAGTAGTCGCGGTAGTCGGCGAGCCCGGGCGCGTCCAGCTCGCCGAGCGCCGCGTCGAGACGGGCGAGCGATGTCCGGTCCCCGCGGTAGTCCGCCGACCGGACCTCGGCCGCGAGCTGCGCCAGGCGCACCTCGGTACGGGCGGGCGCCGGAGCCGGAGCCGGAGCCGAGAAGGCCGCCACGAGCGACAGGGTCACGGCGAAAGAGTTCATGTCCATCACCTCCGAGCGCCATTGCTAACCTCCTTCCGGGCCGCTCTTTGCGCGCCGTCGTTCGAGCGCCCGACGGGCCCCCCGAGCGAGCCGACGGAGCGGCGAACGGCGCGGTCCCTTCCGTTAGACTCCGGGTCGGATGAATCTCGACCTCGTCGTCCCCGCCGCCGATGCCGACGCGCTCCGCGAGATCGCCTCGTGGGACGGGTTCCGGCCGGCCACGTTCGCGGCCTCCGACTTCCCGGTGGACGTGGTGCGGTTCGGCGGGTCGAGCTCGCCTCCGGTGGTCCTCTCGCGCGCCCGCCGCGCCGAGACCCTCAAGGCCCTGCCGGCCAGCCTGCGGGCCCGTGCCGAGGCCGCCTTCGGGCGGTCGGCCCGCCGCCCGCCCGGGCTTGCCCTCGCGCACGGCCGGAGCCTCGATTTCTCGGCCGGCCCCGCCGTCATGGGCGTCGTCAACGTGACCCCCGACTCCTTCTCGGACGGAGGCGTCCACTTCGACCGGGGCCGCGCGGTCGAGGCGGCGCTGCGCATGCTCGAGCAGGGCGCCGCGATCGTCGACGTCGGCGGCGAGTCCACGCGGCCCTCGAGCTACGGCGAGGCCCGCGAGCTTCCGGCGGCCGAGGAGATCGGCCGGGTCGTGCCCGTCATCGCCGGCATCCGCGAGCACTCGCACGCTCCCCTCTCGGTCGACACGCGCAAGGCCGCCGTCGCCCGCGAGGCCCTCGCCGCGGGCGCCGACCTCGTCAACGACGTGTCGGCCCTGCGCTTCGATCCCGCGATGGCGGCGACCATCGCCGAGGCGGGCGCGGGAGCTATCCTCATGCACATGAAGGGCATCGATCCGCGCACGATGCAGGACGACGTGACCTACGCGCACCCGCTGGCCGATGTCGCCGCCTTTCTCCAGGACGCGGCCGAGCGCGCGGCGGTGGCCGGCCTCGGGCCCGATGCGGTCGCCATCGACCCGGGCCTCGGCTTCGGCAAGAGCGCCGAGGGCAACCTCGTGCTCCTGCGCCACCTCTCCGCGTTCGCCTCGCTGGGGCTGCCGGTCGCGGTGGGCGCGTCCCGCAAGGCGTTCGTCCGCCGCTTCTCGGGACTGTCCGACGAGGCCTCCCCGGCCGACCGGCTGCCGGGGTCGCTCGCCGCGCTCTCCGCCGCGGCGCGCGGGGGCGCGCGGATCGTTCGCGTCCACGACGTGCCCGAATCGGTGCGGTTCCTGCGGATGGCCGGCGCGATCGCCGGCTCCGCCGCGGCGCCCCGCCCGGCCGCCGGAGCCGCGGCGCGCTGATGCAGGCCCTCGCCGCGCGGTTTTCGGCCCTCGGCCACCTGAACTTCGGCTGGCGCGACGCGCTCGACATCGCGATCGTCGCGGTGATCACCTACGCCCTCCTGCGCCTGATCCGGGGCACCCGCGCCGTGCAGATGACGCTCGGCCTCTTCGCGATCTTCGTCGTCTACGCCCTGGCGAGCCTCCTGAACCTGGTCGCGCTCACCACGGTCCTGAAGGCCCTCATCTTCTACGTGCCCTTCGCGATCATCGTCCTCTTTTCGCACGAGCTGCGCCGGGCGCTCGCCGCCTTCGGGCGCACCCCGTTCTTCGCTCTCTTCTCGGGCTACCATGCCGAGGAGACCGTCTCGGAGATCGTCCTCGCGGTGACCTCGCTGTCGGCGCGGCGGGTGGGCGCGCTCGTCGTCCTCGAGCGCCGCGAGGGGCTGAAGACGTACATCGAGAACGGCTCGCGCATCGACGCGGTCGTCTCCTACGAGCTGCTGGTGACGCTCTTCGCGCCCGGCACTCCCCTCCACGACGGCGCGGTCATCGTCTCGGGCGACCGGATCGCGGCGGCGGCGAGCTTCCTGCCGCTCTCGCTCAAGGAGGGGCTTCCGAAGCGCTTCGGCACCCGCCACCGCGCGGCGATCGGCATCAGCGAGGAGACCGACGCCCTGGCGCTCCTCGTCTCCGAGGAGCGGGGCACGATCTCGCTGGCCCGCGGCGGCGAGATGCAGGAAGACCTCGACGCCAAGTCGCTGCGCGACCTGCTCTTCCGCGAGTTCGCGGCGCACCGGTAGAGCGAGACCATGCGACTCTCCAACCTCTTCCTCCGCAACCCGGGCACCAAGCTGCTGGCGCTCGTGATCGCCTGCGCGACGTGGTTCGTCCTGTCGGGACAGCGGCGGGAGCGGATCTCGGAGCGCAGCTACCGGATCCCGCTCTCGATCGTGAACGTGCCGCGCGGGACCATGGTCGTCTCTCCCCTGCCGGATTCCGTGGACGTGCGGATTCGCGGCGCCTTCACTCCCCTGCGGTCCCTGGAGCCGGCCAAGCTCGAGGCCGTGCTCGACCTCGCCGACGCGACGCCGGGAGAGAAGCGCTATCCGCTCGGCCCCTCCGACATCAACGTTCCCTCGGACGTGGAGGTCGTCGCCATCTCGCCCGGGGAGGTCCGCCTGGCGCTCGACGCGATCGCCGAGAAGACCCTCCCGATCGTGGCCGAAGTCGCGGGGCAGCCCCTGCCCGGAGCGCACCTGGACGAAGTGACCGTCGAGCCCCGCAACGCGCGTATCGTGGGGCCCGCCAAGACCCTGGCGCGCCTCGTCAGCCTTCCGACTCAGCCCGTGTCGGTGGAGGGCCGGGACGCGCCGTTCACCGAAACGACGACGCTCGCGCTCCCGGCGCCGGGGGTGCGGATCCGGGAAGGACAACTGGTCACCGTCCGCGTCAAAATGAGGCCAGCCCCCGCGCCCGAGCCCACGGTCCGGCCGGCGCCGGCGCGCACCAGGAAGGGAAAGACGTGAAGCTCTTCGGCACCGACGGACTGCGGGGAAAAGCGGGCGATTTTCCGCTCGACCCCGCCTCCGTGCAGCTGCTCGGCCGCGAGCTCGGCCGCCGCCTGTCGGGCGGCCGGCCGGCACGCGTGGTCGTCGGCGGTGACACGCGCGAATCGACGCCCCGCATCGTCGCCGACGTCGCCGCCGGCCTGCGGGAGGGCGGGTGCAACGTGGCGTCGGCGGGCGTGATCACGACGCCGGGGGTCGCGGAGCTCGTCCTCGAACTCGGCGCGCGCGCCGGGGTCGCCGTCTCGGCGTCACACAATCCGTACGAGGACAACGGCATCAAGATCTTCGGCCCCGACGGCCGCAAGTGGCCCGACGCCGAGGAGGAGTACCTCGAGAACCGGCTCCTCGACGCGGGCCCGTCGGCCACGCCCGTCGCCACGCCCCCGCCACCCGACCCCGACCCGGGGCTCGTGGCCACGTACCTGTCGCGCCTCCAGGCCAGCCTCCCCGAGGACCTCGGCGGCTTTCCGGTCCTCATGGATGCGGGCAACGGGGCCGCCTTCCAGATCGGCCCGAAGGCCTTCCACCGCGCGGGCGCGCGCGTCACCGCGATCCACGACTCCCCCGACGGCCGCAACATCAACCGCGGCTGCGGAGCCCTCCACCCCGAGACCATGGCGCGCGCCACGCGAGAGTCGGACGTGGCGCTCGGCGTCGCCTTCGACGGAGACGCCGACCGCTCGATCTTCGCCGACGAGAAGGGCCGGATCCTCGACGGCGACGACGTCCTCTGGATCATCGCCCGCGACTGGAAGGCCCACGGCCGCCTCCCGGAAGGCGGCGTCGTCGGGACGGTGATGTCCAACTTCGGCCTCGAGGCCGCGCTCGCCCGCGAAGGCATCGCGTTCTCCCGCTCCGCCGTCGGCGACCGCAACGTGGCCAAACGCATGGACGAGACGGGCGCGGCGCTCGGCGGCGAGAACTCGGGCCACATCCTCCTCGCCCCTCTCTCGCCGGCCGGCGACGGGATCCTGACGGCCCTGATCCTCGCGTCGATCGTCCGCGCCGACGGCCGGAAGCTGTCCGAGCTCGCCACGCTCGAGAAGATGCCCCAGACGCTGCGCAACGTGCGCGTCGGGCGCCGCGCGCCCCTCGAGGAAGCGCCGCCGATCGGGCGGGCGGTCGCCCGGGCCGAGGACGCCCTGCGCGGGCGCGGACGCGTGTTCCTGCGCTACTCGGGCACGGAGCCGCTCCTGCGCATCCTGGTCGAAGGGCCCGACGCCGCCGAGGTGGGCGCGATCGCCGACGACATCGAGGCGGTCGTGAGGGCGGAGCTGGTTTGAAGGGCGTCCGCGCGGTCCTCTTCGACGCGGGGGGGACGCTGATCCACGTCGACGGTCCGCGCGTGTGCGGCGCCGCCGGCGTCGCGTTCGAGGCGGCGCGGTTCCGGCGTGCCGAGGCCGCGGCCGTCGCGGCGGTGCGCCGGCTCGTGCTCGCCCGCCCCGAGTCCCGCGACGCCGAGCGCGTGCCCCTCTACTTCGACACCCTCCTCCAGGGCCTCGGCCTCGCCGACGAGGCCGCGCGCCGTCTGGCGGCCGGGCGCGTCGCCGCCGAGCATGGCCGCGCCAACCTGTGGTCGCGCCGCGAGGACGACGCCGCGGAGACCCTCGAGTTGCTCCTCGGTCGCGGGTACCGCGTGGCCGTCGTGTCCAACGCCGACGGGCGAGTCCGGGGCCTGCTCGAGGCGGCCGGCCTCGCGCGGCTGCTCGAGTTCGTGGTGGACTCGGCCGAGGTCGGGGTCGAGAAGCCCGACCCGCGCATCTTTCACGCGGCCACGGACCGGCTCGCGCTGCCCCCCGGGGCCTGCGCCTACGTCGGCGACATCTACGAGATCGACGTGGTCGGCGCCGAGGCGGCAGGCCTGCGCGGCATCCTCGTCGGCGACGGGCCGGCCCCGGACACGGTCCTCCGCGTCCCGCGCCTGTCCGCCCTCGGCCCCCTCTTCCCCGGGTTCGCATAGACTTTCCGGAAAACCCCGAGGGCCGCGCGCCGCGCGGGAACACAAGGAGGCGCTCGATGATCGGCACCCTGGCTCAGCACTGGTGGGTCGTGCTCCTGCGCGGCATCGCCGCGATCCTGTTCGGCCTCATGTCCTACGCCTGGCCCGGCGTCACCCTGGCGGTGCTCGTCCTGATCTGGGGCGCGTACGCGCTGGTGGACGGGATCTTCGAAGTCGTGGCCGGAGTCCGGGCGCGTTACGGCTCGCTGATCCTCCTCGGGATTCTCGGGATCGCGGCCGGTGTCGTGACCTTCTTCTGGCCCGGCATCACGGCGATTGCGCTGCTCTGGATCATCGCTTTCTGGGCCATCGTGGCCGGCGTGCTTCAGATCTCGGCCGCCGTCCGCCTGCGCAAGGAGATCCAGGGCGAGTGGCTCTGGATCCTCTCGGGCGTGTGCACGGTCGTCCTCGGCTGCCTTCTCATCGCACGCCCCGGCGCCGGCGCCCTGTCCGTCGTCTGGCTCATCGCCTTCTTCGCGATCGCCTGGGGCATCCTGCTCGTGATCCTGGCCTTCAAGCTCAAGGGCCACCACGGAAGAATGCAGGCGAGAACGGCGTAGCGCACGTCGCCTGCGCTGCGTTTCGGGATCTGCGCTGAGCGGCGCCCGGGGCGCCGCACAGCGCACCGGCGCAGCGACGCCCACAAGCCCCCGTCAACCCCGACCCTCTCTCTGGGGGGCGAGGGAGAAACACCGCTGGGTGGCGCAGTCAGCGCCCCTCACCCCCGCCCTCTCCCGGAGGGAGAGGGGGTAGAGCCTGGCTTGTCGCGCCCCTCTCTTTCAATCGCTCGCGGCGCGGGAAGTCTCCCGACCGAAGGGAGGGAGGAGGCCCGCGCCGCGGGAGCCGGAGCGGAGTGGAGGGATCAGCCG
>JAYRMU010000075.1:0-36675 GCA_041912555.1 Thermoanaerobaculia bacterium | reverse complement strand
GCTCGCGGCGCGGGAAGTCTCCCGACCGAAGGGAGGGAGGAGGCCCGCGCCGCGGGAGCCGGAGCGGAGTGGAGGGATCAGGCGTCCGGTCGAGCCCCTTTGGGCGAGCCGGACGCCGGTGCGCCCGCAGGGCGCAGATCCCGTAACGCAGCGCAGGCGACGTGGGGGCGCAGATCCCGCAACGGAGCGGAGGCGACGTTTGCTACACTCCGAAGAGAGTCCGCCCGGGGCGTCCCGGCGCCGGCCTCGCTTTGTGTTCTTTGTTGTGGAGGTGGGAATGAGGATTCGACAGCTTTGCGTGGCAGTTCTGCTCGCCGGGGCCCTCGCCGTTCCGGCGTCGGCGCAGGTGGCGACCAAGAAGTTCCCCTGGCAGCCGGTCGGCGGCGTGCAGAACATCGACGTGCAGACGGAGGACGTCGTCGTCGGTCAGGTCGTCTTCGACCTGGGCAGCACCCTGAAAGGGACGCCGATCCGGAAGTCGAGCGCCAAGGTGCGCGTGCGGATCGACAACAATGGAGAGACCGACGAGGAAGTCGGCGTCGCCGTCGTCGTCTTCGACCAGGAGGGCAACGTCGTTGCTGCCGGCTCCAATGGCACGAAGTGGGGCTACCTCAACAAGGGCGCCCGAACCTACTACGACATCGACTTTCCGTACCTCTATCGCCGCCTCGACGAGGCCGCCAACTTCATGGTGACGCTCGAAACGCGCGCCAAGGCGGGCAAGAAGGTGACGGTGTCCCCGGAGCCGACTCCGACGCCGTAACCGTCGCCTCCGCTGCGTCACGGGATCTGCGCTGAGCGGCGTGTAGCGCCGCACAGCGCACCGCCGGGCGGCTCGCCTATACGTCGCCTGCGCTGCGTTCCGGGATCTGCCCAGCGCGGCGCGGTGGCGCCGCACTGGGCACCGGCGAACGGCTCGCCCGGATGCGGGCTCGACCGTTCGCCTGATCCGTCCACTGCGCTCCGGCTCCCGCGGCGCGGGCCTCCTCCCTCCCTTCGGTCGGGAGACTTCCCGCGCCGCGCGCAATTGGAAGAGAGAGGCGCGACGAGCCACGCTCTCCTCCCTCTCCCTCCGGGAGAGGGCCGGGGTGAGGGGCGCTGACTTCGCCACTGTCTACCCCCTCTCCCTTCGGGACCCCGCCCACCAGAGGCAGACCCTCAGCAGTAGGGTGCGCCGTGCGGAGCATGGCGCTTTCGGGCGGGGGTGAGGGGCGTTGACCGCGCCACCCGATGGCTTCTGCGCGCCGTCTTCCCCCTCTCCCTTCAGGAGAAGGTCGGGGTGAGGGGGGCTCAGGGCGCCGCGAAGCCGGGGACGTCCCGGCCGGCGTAGCCGGTCATCTCGACGTAGGCGCGTCCGGAGATGGCGCGGCCGCTTTTCGTTCCCTCGACGCGGCAGGCGCCTTCCCAGTAAGTCACGCCGGTGGATTTCTCGGTCGCGAGCTCCTGGTCGGCGACGAGGGGCGTGACGCGGACGTCGAGGTCGAGCGATCGCACGGCCAGGGACCAGACCGCCGGATAGGTGGCCTTCGAGCGCGGTGAAGTCCAAGTCGTCTTCGGGGTGAGAAGCACGTCGCTCCACGCGATCGCGCGCGGAGGTCCCGACGAGGGGACGAAGGTCCCCGCCGAGTAGGGAGACGCCGCTCCGCCCGTCAGCCGCATCCGGTAGAGCATGAGCTCGGAGCCGTCGGAGAGCTGGAGGGCGAACCAGTCCCATCCCGACGCCCCCGCCGGGAGCGCCCCGGGCCCCCACTCGTGATCGAACCAGACCGTTCCCGTCAGCCGGATCGGCTTTCCGGCGCGCGTGAGCGTTCCCGCCGCCGCGAGGCGCGTGATGGAGACGTAGCGCGAGTACTCGTTTTCTCCCGGGCCCTTCTTCGAGATCCCGGCGTCCCCGTGGAGCACCGGCGGCTTGACCGGCGTCAGCGTCAGCTCGAGGTCGCCGACGTCCCGGCGGCCCGCCGAGAGGCGCACGGCGCCCTTGTCCTCGCGGACGGACCAGTCCTCGTTCGAGACGTCGAGGCCCGCCGCGGACGCGCCCGCGATCCCCGGCAGGCCGAGGTGGGTCTTTTCGTCGTACACGAACGTGCCCCGCGCCACGTCCGTCCAGGCGAAGTGGGCGAAGTGGAGGTCCCGAACGCGAAAGAACGTGAGCTGGAAGCCGTAGCGCGCGCCGCCGTCGGCGTCGAGGTGACCCGTGTAGTACCACCACTCGACGGCGGCCTCGGGGTGCGCTCCGTGGTCGCGCGGAAACTGGATCGGCGGCGCGGGCGCCGCGGCGATCAGGAGCACCGCGATCCGGGCGGAGGACCGCGCCCAATCCGAAATCCGACCTCGGAGAGCCGAAATCCCCGCGCTCATTCTTCCGCCAGAGCGGCCGCCGGATCGACCGCGGCGGCGATGCGGCCCGGCACGACCCCCGCGAGAAACGACGCCGCGAGCACGAGGGCGGCGGCGCCGGCGAGCGTCCCGACGGGCACCGCGAGCGACACCGTCCAGCCGAACGACTGCGGGTTGATGACGCCGAGCAGCAGCCCGGAGAAGGCCGCGCCCGCCGCGACCGCGGCCGCCGTCCCGACGAGGCCCGCCAGGAGGGCCTCGAGGAGGGTCGCCCGGCGGATCTGGGAGCCCGCGGCGCCGACCGCCCGCAGCAGGCCGAACGTCCGCCGGCGCTCGACCGCCGAGGCCGCGAGCGCGTTGGCGATGCCGAGCACGGCGACGCCGATCGCGATCGCCTCGAGCGCCCGGGTCACGGCGAACGTGCGGTCGAAGATCCGGAGAGCCTCGCGGCGCAGCTCGCGGTTCGTCGAGGCCGTGATCGCGAAGCGGCCCTCCGCGGAGGCGAGGATCCGCCGGCGCAGGTCGTTCGGGTCCACGCCCGGCGCGGCGAGGACCGCGGCGCTGGTGACGCGCTCGTCGCCGAAGAGCGCGAGGTAGAGCTCGCGATCCATCACGACGGTGCCGCGGTCGTTGGAGTAGTCGCGGTACACGCCCGCGACGCGGAACGCCTTCGGGCCCGCGGGCGTCGGAAGGGAGACCGTGCCGCCCGTCCCGATGCCGAACCGCCGCGCGAAGGGCTCCGACACGAGGACCTCGCCGCGCTGCCGCGCCGCGGCCGCGGTCGGCCGAGGATCCGCGCCGTCGAGCAGCGGCAGACCGCCCACCCGGGTCACGACCCGGAAGTCCCCCGATCCCAGGGTGAAGGGGCGGCCCGCGGCGTCCACCGCGTCGCGCGCGCGAAACGGGTCCACGGCCGCCACGCCCGGAAACGACCGGAGGAAGGGCACGATCGCGGCAGGCAGATCCCCGACGAAGCCCGAGCGGCCTCCCGCGTCGGCCTTGATCCAGAGGTCCGAGCGCAGGGTCGACTCCACCCAGACGCGCACCGTCTGGCGGATCGAGGCGACCGTCACGATCATTGCGAGCGTCATGCCGAGCGCCATGGCGAGCGCGATGACCGCGATGCCGTTGCGCGCGAGGCTGCCCCCGAAGAATCCCGCGGCCAGCCGCCCCTCGACGCCGAACGCACGCGAGAGGACCCGGCCGGGGCCGGCGGCCCCGAGCCGCACGAGGAGCGGGGCCGCGAGTCCGAGCGCGGCGACGACGAGCCCGACCGCGGCGAACCCGAAGAGCGGAAACCCGTCCACGGGCCCTGCCCGCGAGAGCAGCCAGGCCGCGGCGAGGGCCGATCCGGCCCCGATCACGCGGGGCCAGAGGCGGCTCCTCGCGACGGCCTCCACGGAGCCGGGCCGCATCGCCGGCGAGGGCTCGACGCGCGTCGCCTCGATGGCGGGCACCAGGGTGGCGAGGACCGAGGCGCCGAGCCCCACGGCGGCGGCCAGGGCCACGGCTCCGCCGTAACCGGCCGCGGCGATCCGCGCGGTCGGGAGATAGATGCTCGAGACCGTTCCGGCGACGGCCGAGAGCGCCACGCGGGAGACGAAGAACCCGAGGACCTCGCCGAGGACCGTCCCGGCGGCGCCGATCGCCAGGCCCTCGGCCAGGAACGCCCCGAAGATCACTCCCCGGCCCGCGCCGATCGCCCGCAGCGTGGCGATCTCGGGGCGCCGGCGCAGGACGGCGATCGAGACCGCGTTGGCGATGAGGAAGATCCCGACGAGCAGGGTCAGCGAGCCGAGCGCGTTCAGGTTGAAACGGAACGCGCGGACCATGCGGCCGGCGGTCTCGGCCGCCCGGCCCGGCGGATCGAGCGAGAGGCCGGGGGGAAGCCGCCGCGCGATCTCCCGCGCGGCCTCCGCGCGCGACACCCCCGGGTGGAGCACGACGTCCACGCGATCGACGAGCCCGGGCTTTCCGAGCAGCCGCTGGGCGGTGAACACGTCCGTCAGGAGGAGATCGCCGCCCGAGGCGCGCGCGACGCCCGACAGCGCGAGGATCCCGCCGACACGGACCTCCTGGCGGCGTCCTCCCGCGACGACGGCGAAGGACGAGCCCGGGACGAGGCCGTGGCGCGCCGCGAAGGGCTCCGACACGAACACCGCCTCCGGGGAAAGCAGGGCCGTCCGCGCCCCGGCCCCGGCGGGCGCCACCAGGCGCACGTCCCGCACGGCGCCGTCGCCGCCCCAGTCCACGCCGAGCACCTGGGCCACCTCGCGGGCGCCGCCCTCGACGACGGCGGGGCCCGTCACCGCCGGCGCGAACGAGCCGATCTTCCAGACGAACGCGAGCGCGGAGAGCTGGGCGACGGGCACGCCCGCGACGCCGGTCACGACGAAATCGCTCCGGCCCGCGATCGAGGAGGCCGCGTCCTCGAACGAGGCCGTGACGCTGCGGTTGGCGTGGTGGATCGCCGCCACGGCGGCGACCCCGATCGCGACGCCCAGCACCGGCAGCAGGATGCGCACGGGGTGGCGGAAGGCCGGACCGGTGATCAGCGCGCGGAAGACGAGGCCGAACCCCTTCACGCGATCCGCCCGTCGCGGACGGCAAGCGTCCGGTCCGCCCTGGCGGCCGCCGCGGCCGAGTGCGTGGCGAGCAGCAGCGTGACGCCGCCCTCCCGCCGGATCGCGTCGAGCAGGCGCAGGACCTCCTCGCCGTTGCGGCTGTCGAGGTTGCCCGTGGGCTCGTCGGCGAGGAGGAGCCTCGCCCCCGTGACGAGAGCGCGCGCGATCGCGACCCGCTGCATCTCGCCCCCCGACAGCTCGTACGGGTGCGCCCGGGCGCGCCGGCCGAGGCCGACCCGGTCGAGCAGGCGGGCCGCCCGCTCCGAGGCGTCCGCGCGTCCGTCGAGGCGGCGGGGCAGCTCGACGTTTTCGAGGACCGTCAGGTGGGGGAGGAGGTTGAAGAACTGGAAGACCATCCCGACCTCGCGCCGGCGGTACAGGACGAGATCCCGCTCGGGCAGCGCCGCGATCGAACGGCCGGCGACGAGGATCTCGCCCGAGGTCGGGCGGTCGATGCCTCCGACGAGGTGCAGCAGCGTGGATTTTCCGCTGCCGGACTCGCCCACCAGCGCGAGGAACTGGCCGGCCGGGACCTCGAGCTCGAGACCGTCGAGCGCGATGACCGGTTCGGCGCCTGCGTAGACTTTCCGCAGCGCCCGGCACGAGACGGCCGGCGCGGAGGGGGCGTCGGGGGGCACGGTGCGAGAATACAGGACAGGACTCCCGGATCGACGATTTGTCCGGCGGCACGGGACGAGCGAAAAACCGAAACGTGAAACCTGAAACTCCGGGCATCTTCCAGCCCCTGCGCCGCACCTGGGCCCACCGCGCCCTGGTGTCCGCCCTCGTGCGCCGGGAGCTCTCCGCCCGCTACCGGGGCGGCGCGCTCGGCTTCCTCTGGTCCTTTCTGAACCCGCTCCTGCTGCTGCTCGTGTACGCGACGGTCTTTCGCCTGGTGTTCGCCCCGCGCGCCGACGTGCGGCCGTACGCGCTCTTTCTCTTCGGCGGCGTGCTCGTCTGGGGGTTCGCGTCGGCCGCCCTCACCGACGCGGTCGAGGCGTTCCGGTTGAACGGTCCGCTTCTGCGCAAGACCACGGTCTCGCCCGAGGTGTTTCCGGCCGCCGCGGTCGGCGCGCGCCTGGCGCACCTCGTGCTCGCGCTGCCGGTCCTCTTCGCCGCCCTCGCCGTCGCGGCGGCCCGGGGAAGCGTGCGGCCCGGGATCGCGGTGCTGGAATTTCCGCTCGTCCTCGCGCTCCTCTGCCTCGCGGTCTTCGGCGCGGCGCTCGGCCTCTCGGCCCTGGCCGTCCACTTCGGGGACGTCCGGGACGTCGTCGCGAACCTGCTGACCCTGTCCTTCTTCGTGACGCCGGTCCTCTACCCGGTCGAGGCGGTGCCCGAGCGGTGGCGGTGGCTGCTGAAGGCCAACCCCTTCGCGAGCTTCTTCTCGGGGATCCACGACACGCTCTTCTTCTTCCGGCCGGTGCCCGCGGCGGACTGGCTGTGGATGGCGGGCACGGCGGCGGCGGCCCTGGCGGCCGGCGGCGCGGTCTTCGAGCGCCTGCGGGACTCGCTCGCGGAGGACGCGTGAGCGCGCCCGAGCCCGCCGTCGCCGTTCGCGGCGCGACGAAGGTCTACCGCCGGTACGCCCGCAGGGCCCACGGCACGCTGAAGTCGGCCCTGCTCGGGGGCCGCCGCGGCCGGTCCGGCGAGGGGGGCGTCGTCGCGCTCGACGGCGTCTCGTTCGACGTCGCGCCGGGCGAGACCCTCGGCGTCGTCGGGTCGAACGGATCGGGGAAGTCCACGCTGCTGAAGCTCCTGGCCGGGATCGTCCGCCCGACCCGGGGCTCGGTCGCGGTCCGCGGGAGGCTCGCGGCGCTGCTCGAGCTCGGCGCGGGATTCCATCCGGAGATCTCGGGCCGCGAGAACATCGAGATCACGGGGCTGCTCCTCGGCCTGACCCGGAGGGAAATCGCCTCGCGCTTCGACGACGTCGTGCGCTTCGCGGGCGTCGAGGAGTTCCTGGACGCGCCGGTCAAGACCTACTCGTCGGGAATGGCCGTCCGCCTCGGGTTCGCGATCGCGGCGCACAGCGACCCGGACGTGCTCCTCGTCGACGAGGTCCTCGCCGTCGGCGACGAGGCCTTCGCCCACAGGGCTCTCGAGAAGTTCTCCGAGTTCGAGCGGGCGGGCAAGACCCTGATCTTCGTTTCGCACGACCTCGCGCTGGTGTCGGACCGGTGCCGCCGGGCGATCTGGCTCGACCACGGGCGCCTCGAGGCCGACGGCCCGTCCGGCGAGGTCGTGGCGCGGTACCGGGAGCGGGTCGCCGCCGAGGAAGGAGAGCGGCGCGTTCCGGGCGCGGGCGCCGGGGGCCACGTCGGCTCGGGCGTCGCCTCGGTGGAGCTCGTGCGCCTGCTCGACCGCGAGGGCCGCCCGGTCGGGCGGCTGCGGTCGGGCGAGCCCGCGACGGTCGAGATGGTCGTGCGGGCGCCCGAGGCCCTGTCCGACTTCGTCTTCGGCATCCGCATCGCGACCGTCGCCGGGGCCGTGGTCTTCGGCACGAACACGGCGCTCGAGGGGTTCCAGGCCGAGCGGCTCTTCGGCGACGCGCGCGTGACCCTCGAGATCCCGGCCCTCGACCTCGCGCCGGGCGTCTACGCGCTCGACGCGGCGATCCACGCGGCCGACGGCGCGCCGTACGACTACCGGCGCGACGCCCTTCGCTTCGAGGTCGGGGCCGACCGCCCGGGCGGCGGCGTCTGGAGCCCGGCCCGGCGCTGGGGATTTTCCGGGGGAGTCCGGTGGCGCAACTGACGGCCGGCTTGCAGGTAAACTCTCGGCGCCGCATGCGTTCCTCCTTTCTGCCCTTCGCCCGTCCGAGCCTCGGCGAGGAGGAGATCCAGGAGGTCGTCGACACCCTGCGCTCGGGCTGGATCACGACCGGGCCGAAGACCGAACGGTTCGCGGCCGGGTTCCTCGAGTACGTCGGCGGGCGGTTCGCCGTCCCGGTGTCCTCCGCGACGGCCGGGCTCCACGCCGCCCTCCTGGCGCTCGGCGTCGGCCCGGGAGACGAGGTCGTGACCACGCCGATGACGTTCGTGGCGACGCTCAACACGATCGTCCACTGCGGCGCCGTGCCGGTCCTCGTGGACGTGGACGCGGCGACCCTCCAGATGCGGGTCGAGCAGGTCGAGGCCCGGCTGACCCCGCGCACGAAGGCGGTGGTCCCCGTCCATTACGTCGGGCAGCCCGTGGACCTCGACCCCCTGCTCGCCCTGGCCGCGTCGAAGGGCGTGGCCATCCTCGAGGACGCGGCGCACGCGGTCGGGACCGAGTACAAGGGCCGGCGCATCGGCTCGTTCCCGACGACCTCGGTCTTCTCGTTCCACCCGAACAAGAACATCACGACGGGCGAGGGCGGGATGATCGTGACCGAGGACCGGGACGTCTTCGAGCGCGCCTCGCTCCTGAAGTTCCACGGGATGGACCGCGAGGCGTGGAAGCGGTTCTCGAAGGAGGGCAGCCCGCGGTACGACGTCGCGCTCCCCGGCTTCAAGTACAACATGATGGACATCCAGGCGGCCCTCGGGCTCCATCAGTTGAAGCGCCTCGACGGCTTCATCGCGGAGCGCGCGCGGCTGGCGGCCCGCTACGACGCGGCGTTCGAGGGCCTGGCCGGGCTGATCCTGCCGGCGCGCGTGCCGTACGAGGCCCGCCACGCCTGGCACCTGTACACGCCGCTCGTGGACGTGGACCGTCTCACGATCTCCCGCGACCGGTTCATGGAGGAGCTGAAGCGCCGCAACGTCGGGACCGGCCTCCACTACACGGCGGCCCACGAGTTCTCCTACTACGCGGGCCGCTTCGGCTGGAAGCCCGGCGACTTCCCGGAGGCCCACTTCGTCTCGGAGCGCATCGTCTCCCTGCCGCTGTTCCCGGGCCTCTCGGACGCGGACCAGGACGACGCGATCGCCGCGATCCGCGAGGTCCTCGAGGAGTTCCGGGCGTGAAGACGTCCGTCGTCGTCCCCGTCTACAACGAGGAGGGCAACCTTCCCGAGCTCGTGCGCCGGCTGACGGCCGTCCTGGACGCGGCGGGAGACCCGTACGAGATCGTCTTCGTGGACGACGGCAGCCGCGACGGGTCGCTCGCGATCCTGAAGCAGGCGGCGGCCGCCCGGCCCGACCGGATCCGGGTGCTCGAGCTCGCGCGCAACTTCGGCCAGCACCAGGCGATCCTCGCCGCGTTCGAGAGCGTGACGGGCGACGTCGTCGTCACCCTCGACGCCGACCTGCAGAATCCTCCCGAGGAGATCCCGAAGCTGCTCGCGAAGGTCCGCGAGGGCTACGACGTGGTGGGCGGCGTGCGCCAGGACCGGCAGGACTCGTTCCCGAGGCGGATGGCGTCGCTGCTCGTCAACCGGGTGACGGTCGCCATCACGCGGATGCGCATCACCGACTTCGGCTGCATGCTGCGGGCCTACTCGCGCGACGTCGTCGACGAGATCAACCGCTGCGACGAGTCCTCCACCTTCATCCCGGCGCTCGCGCAGAGCTTCGCGCGGCGGCCGACCGAGATCCCGGTCGCGCACGCCCCGCGGCGCGCCGGCGCGTCCACGTACTCGCTGTACCGGCTGGTGCGCCTGAACTTCGACCTCATGACCGGGTTCTCCCTCGTGCCGCTCCAGGTGTTCGGCCTGCTCGGCACGGCCGTCGCCGTGGGCGGCATCGCGTTCGGCCTGTTCCTCTTCGTGCGCCGGATCGTCCACGGCGCCGAGGTCGAGGGGGTCTTCACCCTCTTCGCGATCCTCTTCACGCTGCTCGGCGTCGCGATGGCCGGGCTCGGCCTCGTGGGCGAGTACGTCGGCCGCATTTACCAGCAGGTGCGGGGCCGGCCGCGGTTTCGCGTCCGGCGCGTGTACGGCCTCGGGGCGGCGGCGGATCGCCCCGACTCCACGGCCCGCGCGTCGCAATCCGGATCGCGGACTCCATGACGCGGATCGCGGTCTTCGCCTACTCGGACACGGGCCATGCGTGCCTGAAGCACCTCCTCGACCGGGGGGAGCAGGTCGTCCTGGTCGCGACCCACCGCGACGCGCCCGAGGAGAAGGCCTGGTTCCCGAGCGTGGCGGAGCTCGCGCGTTCCCGCGGGATCGAGCCCGTCGTCATGGAGAACCCCCTCGACCCCGCCGCGATCGCGCGGGTGCGGGCCGCGCGGCCGGACCTCCTCTTCTCGTTCTACTACCGGCGCCTGCTGCCCGAGGAGATGCTGGCCGTGCCGCCCCTGGGCGCGTGGAACATGCACGGCTCGCTCCTGCCGAAGTTCCGCGGGCGCGCCCCGGTGAACTGGGCGGTGCTGAAGGGGGAGACGCGGACCGGGGCGACCCTCCACGCGATGACCGGCCGGGCGGACCGGGGCCCGATTCTCGACCAGGAGGCGGTCCCGATCGGCCCCGACGACCCGGCGATCGAGGTGCAGCGGCGGGTCACCGCCGCGGCGGTGACCGTCCTGGCGCGCCGGCTCGGCGAGCTCAAGGCGGGGACGGCGAAGCCGGTCGCGCAGGACGAGGCGGCCGCGACGCGGTTCGGCCGGCGCCGGCCGGAGGACGGGCACATCGACTGGACGCGGCCCGCGAAGGAGGTCCACGACCTCGTGCGCGCCGTGACGCACCCGTATCCGGGAGCGTTCACCGACATCTTCGGCGGCCGCACGCTCGTGTGGCGCACCCGTGTGCCCGGCCTCGCGGCGCACGACACGTTCCCGGGCCAGGTCCGGGCGGAGGAGGGTCGTCTCTACGTCGCGTGCGGCGACGACCGCTACCTCGAGCTGCTCGCCCTCCAGGCCGAGGGCGGGCCGGAAGAAGACGCCGCGGCTTTTCTCGCGCGGAGGGGGCGGTGATGCGGGTTCTCATCCTCGGGGTCAACGGCTTCATCGGCAACGCGCTGACCGAGCGCATCCTGCAGACGACCGACTGGCACGTCTCGGGCCTCGACATCGGCTCCGACAAGATCGCGCCCTTCCTCGACAACCCGCGCTTCACGTACCTCGAGGGCGACATCGCGATCAACAAGGAGTGGATCGAGTACCAGGTCAAGAAGTGCGACGTCGTGCTGCCGCTCGTCGCGATCGCGACCCCGGCGGCGTACGTGAAGGAGCCGCTCGCGGTCTTCGAGCTCGACTTCGAGGAGAACCTGCGGATCGTCAAGCAGGCCGTGCGCTACCGCAAGCGCGTCGTCTTCCCCTCGACCTCCGAGGTCTACGGCATGTGCCCCGACCCGGAATTCGACGAGGACACCTCGCCGCTCGTCTACGGCCCGATCCAGAAGCAGCGCTGGATCTACTCGTGCAGCAAGCAGCTGCTCGATCGCGTGATCTGGGCGTACGGCACCCGGGGCCTCCAGTTCACGCTGTTCCGGCCGTTCAACTGGTTCGGCCCGCACCTCGACGACATCGACTCGCCCAAGGAGGGCTCGAGCCGCGTGCTCACGCAGTTCCTCCACAACATCCTCTACGGCGAGCCCATCAAGCTGGTGGACGGCGGCACGCAGCGGCGGTCGTTCACCTACATCTCCGACGGCATCGACGCGCTCATGGCGATCCTCGAGAACCGGGGCGGAGCGGCCGACGGTGGGATCTTCAACGTCGGCAACCCGGCCAACGACCTCTCGATCCGCGAGCTCGCCGAGCGCATGATCGCGGCCGTGGCGGCGTCGCCGGGCTTCGAGGACGCGGGCCGCCGGGCCCGCATCACCGAGGTGTCCTCGGGCGACTATTACGGCGCCGGCTACCAGGACATCCTGACGCGGGTGCCGTCGATCCGCCGGGCGCGGCGCCTGCTCGGCTGGGAGCCGAAGGTCTCGCTGGAGGACGGAATCCGCCGGACGCTCGACTTCTACCTCCAGAGCCGGCGGCCCGCCCCGTGACCGCCCGTCGCGTCGCCCTCAAGGTCGACTGCGACACGCTCGAAGGGACGCGCGAGGGCGTGCCGCGCCTCGTCGAGATCTTCGCCGCCCGCGGCATCCGGGCGACCTTCTTCTTCACGCTCGGGCCGGACCGTTCGGGCGTCGCCGTGCGGCGCGTGTTCACCCGGAAGGGGTTTCTCCGGAAGATGATCCGCTCGCGCGCCCCGTCCCTCTACGGCTGGCGGACGATGCTGTACGGGACGCTCTTGCCCGCGCCGCGGATCGGCGCGCGGTGCGAGGACGTGCTGCGCGCCGCCGCGGGGGCCGGCCACGACACCGGCGTGCACGGGTGGGACCACGTCGGATGGCACGACCGGCTCGACCGCATGAGCCCGGAGGAGATCGCCCGCGACTACGGCGCCGCGCACGCCGAGTACCTTCGCATTCTCGGCGCGCCGGCCCGGTCGAGCGCCGCCCCGGGCTGGACCGCCAACGCCCGCTCCCTCGCGGTCCAGGAGGAGCGGGGGCTCCTGCACACCTCGGACACCCGGGGCGGCGAACCCTTCTTTCCGAGGGCGGAGGGGCGGACGTTCCGAACCCTCGAGATCCCGACGACGCTGCCCACGCTCGACGAGACGCTGGCGTGGCCGGAGCTGTCCGGCGACGCCGCGCAGCGCGCCTTCTATCGCGGCGCGGTGAAGGGCACGGAGGTGCACACGATCCACACCGAGGTCGAGGGCCGGTCGAAGGCGGACCTCTTCGCCGGGATCCTCGACGACTGGAAGGCGGACGGCGTGGAGTTCGTCCTGATCGCGGATCTCGCCCGGGAGGTTCTCTCGCGAGGGGACCGCGTCCCGGTGCGCGAGATCGGCAAGACCCGGCTGCCGGGCCGGGGCGGCACGGTGACGACCGGGTGGCCCTCTCCGTGAGCCGCGCCCGCGCGGCCTTCGCCGCGGGATTCCTCGCCGCGCTCGCCGTGCGCCTGGCGTTGCTCCGGAGCTTCCCGGGCAACTACGACTACCAGTCCTTCTCGGACGTCGTCGCCATCCTGAAGCGGGGGGGCGACCTCTACCTCGACACCGCCCGGTACAACTACTCGCCGGTCTGGGCCCACGTCCTCCTGGCGCTCGACGCCGCCGCGGCGAGGATCGGCTGCTCCCTCGCCGCGACCCTCGGCGCGTTCCTCCTGGCCGTCGACGCCGCGACGGCGGTCCTGCTCCACCGGCTGGCCGGCGGGGGGCGCCGCGGCGCGGCGGCCGCGCTGCTCTTTTTCGCCAACCCCGTCTCGATCTTCGTGTCGAGCTTCCACCTGCAGTTCGACAACGTGGCCGTGCTCTTTCTGCTCGCGGCCGTGTGGCTGGCCGGGCGGCCCGCGGCCTCGCGCGCGGGAGCGGCGGCGGCGCTGTCGGCCTCGCTGCTCGTCAAGCACGTGGCGGCGTTCTTCCCGCCGCTCTTCCTGGCGGGCCGCCGGCGCGCGGGCCTCCGGCCCCTCGAAGCGGCCGTGCCGTACGCCGTCTTCGCCGCGTCGTTCCTCCCGTACTGGCGCTCCTGGCCGGGGATCCGGAGCCACGTCGTCGGCTACCGCAGCCTCGCCGAGGACTATGGGGTCGCGATGCTGCGCAAGCTCCCGGGCGTCCCGGCGTGGCTTCCCGGGGCGGTGTTCCTCGCGGCGGTGGCCGCGGCGATCGTGGTCCTGCGCCGGGTGGAGCTCGCGCGGGGATGCCTGCTTCTCTTCCTCGTGATGCTCCTCTTCGTTCCGGGGATCTGCGAGTACTACTTCGTGTGGCCGATCGCGCTCGGCGCCCTCTTCGGCGGCGCGGGCTTTGCCGTCTACACGGTCGTGGTCTCGGCGTTCTTCCTCGGATCTCCCGACGGCCTCGGGCTTCCCCTCGCGCACCTGCCGGGCTGGCACGGCGTCTGGTGGAGCGTCCTCCTCTGGATCGCGTGGGAGGCGCGCCGGATCCGGGCGGGCGCCGCCCACTCCGGCATAATGTCGGCGTGAAGCCGCGCGCCGAGGTCCGCCCGGAGCTCTGGCTCGCGCTCGCGTCGGTCGGCGGCTCCTTCCTCGTGTACCTCCCGTTCCTGTCGGACATGGCGCCCGTCTACCGCTTCTGGGACGGGCCGAACTACCTGACCGTCGCGAAGACGCTCTACGACATCCGGCCGGACAACGCCCTGCTCGCCTACGTGTACAACGTGAAGTTCTTCGCGAGCTATCTGCCGTTCTACCCGCTGTGCGTGCGGGCCCTCGCCTTCGTCGGGTACGAGCGGGCGCTGTTGCTGGTCTCGGTCCTCGCTTCGACGGCCGCGGTCCTCCTGTTCTACCGGCTGGCCCGCGACGTCTGGAAGCTCCCGTCGCCCGGGTTTCTCGCGCTCGTCTTCCTGTTTCTGCCGCCCCGCTGGCTCCTGTACCGCAGCACGGGCGCCACCGAGTCGCTCTACATCGCGGCGACCCTCGCGGCCGTCACCTTCTTCGAGAAGGCGAAGGTCGGCCGGGCCTCGGCGGCCGGCGCGCTCGCGGCGCTGACCCGCATTTCGGGGCTCATGATCGCCCCCGCGTTCGGGATCCTGCTCCTGGTGCGGCGGCGGTGGCGCTCGATCCCGTGGCTCCTGCTCATCCCGGGCGGGCTCTTCGCGTACTTCCTCTTCTGCGCCGCGCGGTTCGGGGACTTCTACGCCTACTTCACGCCGCACGGCGAGAAGCTGGCGCGGTTCCTTCCCTTCGGGTTCCTTCCCGTCCTCTTCCAGAAGGGCCTGTACCACCAGGTGGAGTTCCACATCCTCCTCGCCCTCGTGTACGCGGTCGGGACCTTCCGCCTGCGCCCGTTCCCGGTCATCTTTTCCTACTGCCTCTTCGAGCTCGGCCTCCACGTCTGCCTGTCGACCGAGGACTGGAGCCGCTACTTCCTGTCCATGGCGCCCTTCGCGCTCGTCGTCGGGTTCCGGGACCTGATCGACACGCGCGCCTTCCGCTGGATGTTCCCCGCGTACGCCGCGCTGTCGGTGTACTACGCGTGGAACGTCATCCCGTTGAACGGGTGCCGGCCCGACATCTACCTGCAGCTGCTCGCGCAGCTCGGGCTTCTACCCGCGGCCTAGCCGGCGCGCCGCGACCGCCACCAGGGAGGCGGCGAGCAGGGCCGCGGCCTCGAGCGCCACGCCGGCGCGGAACGGGAATCGGTCCCACTCGATCTCGACGCGGTGCCGCCCCGCGGGCACCGAGACGGCCAGGTCGCGGGCGTTGGCCACGGCGACGGGAACGGGGCGGCCGTCGAGCCGCGCCCGCCAGGACGGAAAGAACGTTCTCGAAAACACGAGATGCCCGTCGCCGTCCGCCTCGAGGGTCGCCGCGGCCCGGTCGGCCTCGACCGACGCGAGCTCGATCCGCGCGCCGGGGCCGGGACCGGCGGGATCGACGGCCGCGTCGCCGCGCAGCGCGACGTCGCGCCGGGGGTCGAAGCTGCCGGACCGGACGAGCTCCAGCGTGGACGACAGCGCGGGGCGGCGCCACACGCGGCCGGCCCAGCGCAGCTCCGGCACCGGGTCGGCCGACTCGGAGAGAACGAGGCGACGGCCGGCGACTTCGAGGCCCGTGACCGGGTGGAAGAGCGGGTGTTCCTCGCCGTCCTCGGCGAGCGTCCATCGGGCGCCGAACGCCACGAGCAGGCGGTCGCGGTCGGCCGGCGTGGACGCGTCCGCCGCTTCGCTTGCGATGCGGTTGAAGAATCCGTAGGAGCCGTCGGGGTCGTTCTCGAACAGGTAGCGGGCGCCGAAGGGAGCGCCCGTCAGCGGAACGAACTGCTCGACGAGGATCCGCGCCACCCGGCTCGTGCGGGGGAGCTCCCCGGGCCCCGGCCTCAGGACCGCCGGGTCGAAACGGGGCAGCCGGCGCGAAACGAACAGCCGCCCCGGCCCTTCCAGGTGGCGGGCGAGCGCCGGCGGGCGCTCGAGGTCCTTCGCGGGCGCCGAGACGAAGAGCGGCAGGCCCCACGAGAACGCGGACACCAGCGCCAGCAGGCCGAGAAGGATGGACGGGTCCCGCGGACGCGCGCCGCCGGGCCGCACGAGGAGCGCCACGGCCAGCGCCGCGAGCGCCCCGAGCAGCGCGTCGCCCCGCACCAGCCCCCGGAACACCGCGAGGAACCCGGCCGGATCGTCCGAGATCCGCGAGACGACGGGCGCCGCCCACGTCTCGAGGGCGCCCCCCGGCCCCGCCGCGAACCATGCCGCGGCAAAAACGGCGAGGGCCGCCGCGACCGCGACCGCTTCCCTTCGTCCGGACCGGCGGCGCGCCAGCGATTCGGCGGCCAGGCCGGCGAGCAGGGCCGCGCAGAGGGTGGTCAGCAGGTAGAACTTGATCGGGTACCGCAGCCTCCGCAGCGGGCCAACCGCGAAGACGAGCCGGTAGAAGGGCAGGGAAAATCCGAACGAGAAGAGCAGCGCGGCGAGCCCGCCCGCCCCGAGCGCCGCGGCCCGGCGATCCCAGAAGTCCCTCCGGAGGGCGCCGAGCGCGAGCAACAGGAGCGGCACGACGCCGAAGCTCACGCACCAGATGTAGACGAGATCCTCCTGGGTGCCGGCGCGCATCCAGTTCGCTCCGCCGCCGAGCACGTCCGGATTGCCGCCGAACCGCGGGAGGAGCCACTCGATCGCGCGACCCGCCGAGAACGCCGAGGCCCCGGAGGCGCGCTCCGAGAACAGGTGCTGCCCGCGGTAGGTCAGCGGAAAGACCGCGCGGAGGGGCAGCAGCAGGGGCGCGCCGATCGCGAGCGCGAGGGCTCCGGCCGCGGCGCTCGCGAGGCCGGAAGACACGAGCCGCGCGATCCGCTCGCCGCGGGGGGCGGCGGCGGCGCGTCCCGCGACGAGGGCGGCGCAGAGGGCGAGCGTCACGAGCGAGATCGCGGGTTCGCCCGCCAGAAGCTGCAGCCCGAGGCCGAGGCCCGCGGCAACGGCCGCCCGTGCCCGCGGACCGGCCGCGCGGGCCTCTCCGACGTCGAAGAAGGCCGCCGCGCACCAGGGCAGCCACGCGGCCGCCGCCGAGGAGTTCATGAAGGCCGACCCGTAGGACAGCATCATGCCGGAGAAGGCGAAGGAGACTCCGGCGACGAAAGATCCGCCGGCGCCGAGGCCGCACCGGCGCGCCAGCGCCCTGGCTCCGAAGAACGCCCAGAGGACGTGGAGCAGGTAGTGCAGGTTGAAGGCGGCCTCGGGCCGCATCGCTTTCTCGAGCAGGAACGTCGGGTAGAGGAGCACCGCGTTGGGATTGGCCAGGAGCGGCTGTCCGCCGGAGGCCGCCGCGTCGACGAAGGGAACCCGTCCCGACGCGAGCGAGCGGGCGGCGTCGCGGTGCCACGGCCAGTGCGTCGCCTCGGCGTCGCGGAAGACGAGCCGGCGCGACCCCAGGATCTCCGGAAGCAGGGGCAGCGCGAACAGGACGACCACGGCGAAGCCGGGCAACATCGCGCGAACCCGCCGGGACATTGAGGCAAGTGTACCGTTAGTGCGATCATGTCCGGACCCTCACCGATGCTCGAGACCGACCTGCGTCCGCCGCCTTCCGCTTCGACCGGGCGGCGCATCGCCGAGGAGTCGGCCGAGAACAAGCGCCGCCGCGCGCGCCACTTCGACGCGCTCGCTCCCGAGCGCGACCGCTGGAAGGCGGGCGGCGCCGGGTACCACCGCGCGATCGAGACGCTCTGCCGCCGGTTCGTGGCTCCGGGGGCGAGGGTCCTCGAGCTCGGCTGCGGCACGGGCGACCTGCTGGCCGCGCTCGCGCCGGACCCGGCGGGCAGCCTCGGCATCGACCTGTCGGGCGCCATGGTCGAGCGGGCTCGGGCGAAATACCCGGCCCTGCGGTTCGCGGCGGGCGACGCCGAGGCACCGGAGCTCGGGGGGCGGACCTTCGACTGCATCGTCGCGAGCGACCTGGTCGGGCATCTGCAGGACATCTACGCGACGCTGCGGGGGCTGCGCGCGCTCTGCCACCCGGCGACCCGGCTCGTCGTCACGTACCACAACTTTCTCTGGGAGGGCGTCCTCGGTCTGGCGGAGAGGCTCGGCTGGAAGATGCCGCAGCCCGACCAGAACTGGCTGGGCATGCAGGACCTCGAGAACCTCCTGGGCCTCTCCGGGTTCGCGCTCGCGGCGCACGGACGGGAGCTGCTGCTCCCGGTGCGCGTGCCGTTCGTGTCCGGCCCGCTCAACGCGCTCGCGCCGCGCGTGCCGGGCCTGCGGCACCTCTGCCTCGTCCAGTACGCGGTCGCCGGGCTCGAGCCGCCGCGGCCGGCGCCGCGCGAGCGGCCGAGCGTCTCGGTCGTCATCCCGTGCCGGAACGAGGCCGGCAACGTCGACGACGCCGTCGCCCGCGTGCCGGAGATGGGGCGCCACACCGAGATCCTCTTCGTCGACGGCGACTCGACCGATGGCACGGTCGAGCGCATCGAGGCGGCGATCGAGCGGCACCGCGGATCCCGGGACATCCGGCTGATCCACCAGACGCCGCGGGGTCCCTCCGGGGCGCCGGCCGAGGACCCCGACCGGATGCTGCGCCTCGGCAAGGGCGACGCGGTGCGCAAGGGCTTCGCGGCCGCGGCGGGCGACATCGTCATGATCCTCGACGCCGATCTGACGGTCGCGCCCGAGGACCTGCCGCGCTTCGTGGAAGTCCTCGAGGAGGGGCGGGCGCGGTTCGTGAACGGGTCGCGCCTGGTCTATCCGATGGAAGAGGAGTCCATGCGTTTCCTCAACCTGTGCGGCAACAAGGCGTTCTCCCTCGCGTTCACGTGGCTGCTCGGCCAGCCCATCAAGGACACGCTGTGCGGGACGAAGGTGCTCTCGCGCATGGACTACGAGCGCATCGCCGCGAACCGGGCGTACTTCGGCGACTTCGACCCGTTCGGCGACTTCGACCTGCTCTTCGGCGCCGCGCGCCTGGGGCTTCCGCTCGTCGACATGCCCGTGCGCTACGCCCGGCGCACGGCGGGCGTCTCGAAGGTCCGCCTCGTGAGCCACGGCCTGCTGCTCGTGCGGATGTCGTGGATCGCGTTTCTCAAGCTCAAGGTGAACCGCTGGCTCGGGCGCGACCGTCGCGAGGGCTCGCCGTCGTGAGCGCCGTCCGGAGAGCGCTGATCACCGGCATCACCGGCCAGGACGGCTCGTACCTGGCCGAGCTCCTGCTCGAGAAGGGCTACGAGGTTCACGGCCTCATCCGCCGCTCCTCCTCGTTCAACACGGGGCGGATCGACCACGTCTACCAGGACCCGCACGAGGCGGGCCGGCGGCTGATCCTCCACTACGGCGACCTGAACGACGCCTCCTCGCTCAACCGGACGCTGCGCCTGGTGGACCCGGCGGAGATCTACAACCTCGGCGCGCAGAGCCACGTGAAGGTGTCCTTCGACACGCCGGAATACACCGGCGAGGTCACGGGCCTTGGCTCCGTCCGCCTCCTCGAGGCCATCCGGGAGCTGCGCATCCGCCCGCGCATCTACCAGGCCTCGTCGTCCGAGATGTTCGGGGGAGCGCGGCAGGTGCCGCAGAACGAGGAGACGGCGTTCGCTCCGCGCAGCCCCTACGCGGCCGCGAAGGTGTACGCGTACTGGATGACGGTCAACTACCGCGAGGCCTACGGCCTCTTCGCCGTCAACGGAATCCTCTTCAACCACGAGTCCCCTCGCCGCGGCGAGACGTTCGCCTCGCGCAAGATCACCCGGGCGGTCGGACGCATCCGTCACGGACTGCAGGACCGCCTCTACCTCGGCAACCTCGAGGCCCGCCGCGACTGGGGCTACGCGAAGGATTACGTCGAGGCGATGTGGCGCATGCTCCAGCAGCCCGAGCCGCGCGACTACGTCGTCGCGACCGGGGAGAGCCACTCCGTCCGCGAGTTCTGCGAGAGGGCCTTCCGGAGGGCCGGATGGGAGCTCGCGTGGCGGGGCGGCGGACCCGCGGAGAAGGGCGTGGACGCCGCGACCGGCCGCGTCCTCGTCGAGATCGATCCGGCCTACCTGCGCCCGACCGAGGTCGAGCACCTGCGCGGGGACGCGTCGCGCGCCCGCGAGCTGCTCGGCTGGACGCCGACCGTCGGCTTCGACGCCCTCGTCGAGCTGATGACCGACGCCGACCTCGCGCTCGCCGCCCGCGAGGCCGCCGCCGGACGGCCGGCGGGACAGCCATGAGCTTCTGGCGGGGGCGCCGCGTCCTCGTCACCGGGGGCGGCGGGTTCTTCGGGCGCCACCTCGTGGCGCGGCTGGAGCGGGAAGGCCCGGCCGCGATCCTCGCGCCCCGGTCTAAGGAGGTGGACCTGCGCGACGCGGACGCCGCCGCGAGGTGCCTGCGCGAGGCGCGTCCCGACTGCGTGATCCACGCTGCGGCGGCCGTCGGCGGGATCGGGGCGAACCGGCTCCATCCGGGTCGCTTCTTCTACGACAACGCGGCCATGGGCCTCCACCTGATCGAGGCGGCCCGGCGCCAGGGGGTCGGAAAGTTCGTGTGCCTGGGAACCGTGTGCTCCTATCCCGGGCAGACGCCCGTTCCCTTCCGCGAGGCCGACCTCTGGAACGGCTACCCGGAGGAGACCAACGCGCCCTACGGGCTGGCCAAGAAGATGCTGCTCGTGCAGCTTCAGGCGTACCGGCAGGAGTACGGCTTCTCCGGCATCTATCTCATCCCGGTCAACCTCTACGGGCCGGGCGACAACTTCGATCCCGAATCGAGCCACGTGATTCCCGCCATGATCCGCCGTTTCGCGGAGGCGAAGGAGAAGGGAGCGCCCGAGGTCGTGCTGTGGGGCGACGGCTCGGCCACGCGGGAGTTCCTGCACGTGACCGACGCCGCCGAGGCCGTCGTGCTCGCCGCGGAGCGCTACGACGGGCCGGATCCGGTCAACGTCGGAACGGGTCTCGAGATCTCGATCCGCGACCTCGCCGCGAAGGTCGCCCGCCTGACCGGCTACGCCGGACGGATCGCCTGGGACCCGACGCGCCCGAACGGGCAGATGCGCCGCCGGCTCGACACGTCGCGTGCGCGCGAGGCCTTCGGGTTCGTCGCGCGCACCGGATTCGACGAGGGGCTCGCCGGGACGGTCGCGTGGTGGCAGGCCGAAGGCCGCGAGGGCCGATGACGGCGGATGCGGCCGCGCTGCGACGGGCGACCGGCGCCGTCCTCTTCGCGTTCGCGTTCCTCTGCGTCTACTTCACCGGCGTGTTCCCGCCCTGGTCCAACCCCAACGAGCTGTCCCGCTTCCAGACCGTCGTGTCCATGGCGGAGTGGAAGACGTTCTCGATCGACGCGGCCGTCGCGCGGCTCGGCGATCACGAGGACAAGTCGGAATCGGGAGGCCGCCTCTACTCGAACAAGGCTCCCGGCCTGGCGTTCGCCGCCTACCCGGTGTACCGCGCCCTGCGCCTCGTGCTCCCCGCGCCCGACGCCGGGACGTCGAACGCGATCTTCGTGTGGATGCGGCTGCTGACGGTGTCCCTCGTCGGCGTCCTCGCCCTGCGGCGGTTCGCGGCGCGCGCGGAGGAGGCGGCCGCCGCTCCGGCGGCCGTCCCGCTCGTCGTCCTCGCGGTCGCGCTGGGCACGCCGTTTCTCTTCTATGCGCGCTCGTTCTTCGGGCATGCGTGGACGGCTTCGCTGCTGCTGCTCGCCTGGGACCGCCTGCGGCGCGGCGAGGAGCGGGGCGGCGCGGCGGGCGCGCTGCTGGCGGCGCTCGCGGGCCTGCTCGCGGCGTGGGCGGCGATCTCCGAGTACACGGCCGCGCCCGTCGCGCTGGCCCTCGGCGTGCGCGCGGCGGCGGGAGGGTCCTGGCGGCGCTTCTTCGCCTTCGGGCTCGCCGCCGCGCTGCCGCTGGCCCTGATGGCCGGATACGACGCGGTGTGCTTCGGCTCGCCCTGGACTCTCTCCTCGGCGAGGGAGGCCGCGCCGGAGTACGCGAAGCTCGCGCGCGAGGGGGCCTTCGGGTTCGGATGGCCGAGCATCCGGATCGCCGCCGCCTACCTCTTCGATCCGGCGCGGGGCGTTCTCCTCTTCTCTCCCTTCCTGCTCTGGTCGTTCGCGGGGTTCGCGCGCTGGTGGCGCAGCCGCCGCGAGCGCGCCGACTGGTGGTTCTTCGTCGCGGCCGTCGTCCTGCTCTTCGTCTCCCTCTCCGGGTATCCCAACTGGCACGGGGGCTGGAGCCTGGGCAGCCGATACCTGCTGCCGGGGCTCTTCTTCGCGGCGCTTCCCGTCGCACGGGCCCTCGAGGGACCTCTCTCTCGAGGTCTCTTCCTCGCGGCGTCCGCCTTCTCGGTCGCGTCCCACGCGCTGCTCGCGTCGGCATGGCCCCACTTCCCGGTCGAGATCCCGTGGCCGGCGGCGGCAGGCTCCCTATGGTTCCTGGCCCGCGGCTGGGTGGCGCCCAACCTCGGCGCGCTCGCCGGGGCCGGCCCCGCGCTCAGCCTGGTTCCGCCCTTCGCCATGACCGCCGTCGCGGCCGTCGCGGCGTGCCGCGCGGCGGCGCCCGTCCGTCCGGCCGCCTCGGTCGCGGCGCTGCTCGGCATCGCGCCCCTGGCTGTCCTGCTGCTGCGCCCCCCGGAGCCGCCGTATTTCGGCCGCCTCTGGCGCGCGGGCGTCCTCGGCGCCTACTCGGGGCGCGACGACGGGCGCCGGGAGCTCGCCGAGGTCGTGCTCGAGGCCTCGACGCCCGAGGAGAAGCGCCTGGCCCTGGGCGTCTGGCGGTGGCTCGGGCCGCGGCCTAGTCCGCGCTGATTTCGAAGACGCTCCACCGCGGGATCCAGCGCCCGCCCCGCCGTACGGCGCTCTGCGAGTGGAAGAGGAGCCGGATCTTCGAGAGCGGAGGAATCGTGGCGCCCGGGAAGGCCGCTCCTTGCCCGCCGAAGTCGTAGAGGCGCGACTGCATCGTCGCGAAGTAGGCGGGCGTCGGCGCGAGGCCCCCGTCGGGGCCCGCGGCGAGGTAGGGCGGCTTCCCGACGTACGACGCGTAGTCGTTCATGCGGGGCAGCAGGTCGGTCGCGACGATCCAGCGGGCCCGGTGCCGCCGCGCGATCGCGAGGGCCTCGTCCTCGGACTCGGCGAGGAAGAAGCGCACCGAGTCGAGGAAGCCGTAGCCGAAGTTGTTGGCCACGACCGGCTCCTCGGCCTCGTAGAGGAGGAAGTGGCCGAGCGACCACGGCGCGATGACGGACGACGCCTGCGCCAGGGCCGCCGGGAAGGGCGGCGGCCCGAGCAGCCCCGGATCGTAGGCGCCGACCGGGTGAGGCAGCTCGGCGCGCATCCGCGCGAGCGTCGCGAAGAGGTCCGATCCGGGAGCGTACACCGCGGCCAGCTCCTCTTTCAGGCCGGGCACCATCGGCAGGGCGAGGGCGAACCCGAAGACCGTCGCCAGGACCGGGCGGCCGGTGCGCGAGGACACGGCCCGCGCCGTCTCGACGAGAACGAGCGCGCAGAGCGGCGCGGCGTAGTACACGTTGAGGCGCTGCGAGAGGGCGAGGAAGAGCGTCACCGCTCCCCAGGTCGCGAGCGCGGCGTGGACGCCGGGGCGGACGCCGCGCCGCGCCCGGGCGGCCCACGCGACGACGGCGAAAGGCGCGAGGAAGAAGCCCGGGGACAGCTGCCGCAGCGCCAGCCCGGGGCCTCCGGAGAGCAGCGGCTGCGTCTCGAAGATGCCCTTGAGCCAGTCCCGCGGGTAGGACACGTACCCGGCGCCTCCCGCGATCTCGTGCGTGGTTCCCGCCGCGTAGCCGATCCCGTTGACGAGCCCCGCGACGAGGCCGCCGGCGAAGGGGAGCGTCGCGCCGGCGCAAAGCCCCGCGAGGACGAGGCCGAAGACGAGCTCGCCGCGCGCGAGCTCCCGGCGGGCCGCGCGGATCGCGAGGACGAGGACCGCCGCGCCCCCGCAGAGGGCGGCGAGGAAGAGCGGCTGGAAGAACCCGAACGAGACGTAGGTCAGCGGGGGAGAGAGCCAGCCGAGCCAGGCGGCGGTCGCGGCCGCCGTCGCCGCCGCCGGGAACCCGAGCGTCCACGCGGCCGCCCGGAGCGTCGCGCGGCGCGTCGCGGCCGTCTCGAGGACGAGCGCGAGCGCGAAGATCGCGCCCCAGTAGATCGCGCCCTGCCACGTCAGGACCGCGAGGGCGAGCGCCGCTCCCGCGCCGGCTTCCCGCGCGCCGTTTCCGGGCGACCCGGGCTCTTCGCGGCTGCGGAGGTAGAGCAGCAGGACGAGCAGCCCGCAGAACGACTCGGCGGTGTGCTGGTCCGTGTGCGCGTACTGCGACCAGAGGATGTGCCCGGGGCAGAGGGCCAGGAAGAGCGCCGCCGCGGCTCCCGCGGCGGCGCCGTAGAGCCGGCGCGCGAGAAGGCCCGTCAGCGCGATCGCGCCGGCCGCGAACGCCACGGGCACCCAGGCCGCCCCGCGCGCGACGGCGTCGCCCGAGGCCGCGGCGCCCCGGGTCAGCCGCGCCGGCGCGGCCAGCGCGAGGTCGAAGAGCGGCGGCCAGATCGCGACGCCGCCCGCCGGGAAGTTCATGAGGGGATCGAAGAGGATCGTGCGCGGGAACTGCGCCGCGGCGAAGCGTGCCCGCCGCAGGTGGTACGCCGAGTCGGAGTCGAGGGGATGCACGCGGCCGCCGGCGTCCGCCTGCGCGCGCGTGTGGAGGCGGGCGGCGACCCCGAGGGCGAGCGCGGCGGCCATCCCGAGGACGAACACCGCCGCCTTCCCGCGCATCGAATCCATTATGCGTGATCCCGCGTTCCGTATCCCGGCGTCCGATCGCGTATCATCGTCCCCAAGACCGTGAAGCTTTCCGTCCTGATCCCCGTCTACAACGAGGCCCGCACGATCGACGAGATCCTCCGCCTCGTCGCCGGCGAGGGGACCGAGAAGGAGATCATCGTGGTCGACGACGGGTCGACGGACGGCACGCGCGAGAAGCTCGCCGCCTGGGACGGCAGGGACGGCGTGCGCGTGATCCTGCACCCCGAGAACCGGGGCAAGGGCCGGGCGGTCCGCACCGCGATGGAGGCGGCGCGCGGGGACATCCTCCTCATCCAGGACGCCGACCTCGAGTACGACCCGGCGGAATACCCGCGGCTGCTCGCGCCGATCGAGGCGGGGCGGGCCGACGTCGTCTTCGGCTCGCGCTTCGTCGGCAGCACCGAGCACCGCGTGCAGAACTTCTGGCACCAGCAGGGCAACCGCCTCCTGACGCTCATCTCGAACGTCTGCACGGGGCTCAACCTCTCGGACATGGCGACCTGCTACAAGGCCTTCCACCGGCGCGTCGTCCCCTCGCTCCAGCTCGAGTCGCCGGGATTCGGCATCGACGCCGAGATCACGGCGAAGGTGGCGCGCGGCGGCTTCCGCGTCTTCGAGGTCCCGGTGTCGTACTTCGGCCGGTCGCGCTCGGAGGGCAAGAAGATCCGCCTGAAGGACGGCTTCGCGGCCCTCGGGGCCCTGGCCCGCCACGGCTTCGGCGCGGGCCCGAAGCGTTGAGCCGGCGAACGGCCCTCGCGGCGGCGCTCGGCCTGACGGCCCTCGCGGTGCTCGCGGTCCTCGGCCACACGCGGGGCGATTCGCTCTCGGCCGACGAGCCGGTCCACATCCTCTCGGGGTACCTCGAGGTCTTCGGCCGCACGGCGATCGTCAACATCGAGCATCCGCCCCTCATGAAGGCCCTGGCGGGCCTGGGGCTCGGCGTGCTCCCCCTCGCGCCGCCGCCCGAGCGGATCCCCCTCGGCCTGCGCTTCACCTCGTTCGGGCACGAGTTCCTGTTCGAGAACGTCGTCCCGGCCGATGCGATCGCGGCCGCGGCGCGGGCGCCGTTTCTCGTCGTGTTCGCGGTCCTGCTCCTGCTTCTCTTCTTCGCGGCGCGGGCGCGGTACGGGGACGGCGCCGCGCTCTTCGCGCTCTCCCTCTGCGCGCTGGATCCGAACCTCATCGCCCACGCCGGCGTCGTCCACACGGATCTCGGCGCCGCCCTCGCGTTCCTGGCGACGGTGCTCGCCTGGGATCGCGCGTGGCGGCAGCCGTCGGCCGGCCGCGTCGCGGGCGCGGGCGTGGTCCTCGGCCTCGCCCTCGTCACGAAGTTCTCGTGCGTCTACCTCGTGCCGACCCTCCTCCTCCAGGCGCTGCTCGGAGTCCGGCGGGATCCCCGGCCGGCCCGTGCCGCGGGCCGCGCCCTCGCGTCGTGGGCCGCCGCCCTCGCCGTCGCGGCGGCCGTCGTGTTCGCCGTGTACGCGGCCGTCACCTCGCGGATGGACCGGGCAGACCAGCGCCAGATCATCCACGAGATGGTCGCGGGGCGGGGCGCGCCGCGTCTCTCGGCGGCGATCGAGGGCCTCGTCGACGTGTCGCCGCCGCTGGCCCATTACCTCGGCGGCCTGGCGGCGGTCGCCCGCCAGAACGTCGTCGGCGGAGGCGTCAACTTCCTGGCCGGCAAGGTCTCGGTCGAGGGGTTTCCCCTCTACTTCTTCGTCGCCTACCTCGCCAAGAGCTCGGTCGCGTTCCTGCTCGTCACGGCGCTGCTGATCGCCGGGCTCTTCCTGGGCGGCCGGCCGGCGCGCGAGGACGGCGTGCTTTTCCTGCTGCCGGCGGCGGTGCTCGTGCTCGCGACGATCGGAACGTCCTACAACATCGGGATCCGTCATCTGCTGCCGGTCTACCCGCTGCTCGCGATGGCGGCGGCGGGCCTCTTTCGCCGCGTCGCGCTCGCCACGGGGCCCCTCGCGCGGCCCTCCGTCCTGGCGCTCTGCGCGCTTCCGTTCGTCTCGGCCGGGGAGCTCTGGCGGATCCACCCGTACGAGCTGTCGTACTTCAACCCCTTCGTCGGCGGGCCCGAGGCGGGGCGGGCGCTCCTCTCGGACTCGAACGTGGACTGGGGCCTCGATCTCGCGCGCCTCGGCGACGAGCTCAAGCGCCGGGGCGTGTCCGATCCGACGGTCGTCTACTTCGGCGGCGACGACGTGCCGTACCGGACCGGGGTCGCCGACTTTTCCGCCGAGCCGGTCCTGCGCGGCCGGCTCGTCGCCATCTCCGCGTTTCACCTGGCCCTCGGGCCCGAGTTCTACCGGTACCATGGGGCGATGGAAGTCGCCGCGGCCCTCGAAGCGCTGCGCCGGGACCTCGCGGCGCGGGGCCGGCCGGTCGGGCGCGTGGGCTACTCGATCTACCTGTTCGAGCTGCCCGAAGGAGGGGGAGGGTCGTGAAGCTGTCGGTCGTGATGCCCGTCTACAACGAGTCGAAGACGGTCCGGGAGATCGTCCGGCGCGTCCTCGAGGTCCCGATCGAGAAGGAGATCCTGATCGTCGACGACGGGTCCACCGACGGCACGCGCGACATCCTGCGCGAGCTCGACGGAAAGCAGGGCGTCCGGGTCTTCCTCCAGCCCGTCAACCAGGGCAAGGGCGCCGCGGTCTCGGTGGGGTTCCGGCACGCGCTCGGCGACGTCGTCGTGGTCCAGGACGCGGACCTCGAGTACGACCCGAACGAGTACGGAAAGCTGATGGCTCCGATCGCCGAGGGCCACGCCGACGTCGTCTACGGCTCGCGCTTCCTCGGAGGAGGCGCCCGGCGGGTCCTGTACTTCTGGCACACCGTCGGCAACCGGTTCCTGACGCTCGCCTCGAACATGTTCACGAACCTGAACCTGACGGACATGGAGACCTGCTACAAGATGTTCCGGCGCGAGGTCGTCCAGTCGATGACGATCGAATCGCGCCGCTTCGGCATCGAGCCGGAGATCACGGCCAAGGTGGCCCGCCGCGGCTACCGGATCTTCGAGGTGCCGATCTCGTACTACGGGCGCACTTACGACGAGGGCAAGAAGATCGGCTGGAAGGACGCGATCTCGGCGCTCTGGACGATCGTCCGCCATTCCCTGCGCGAGGCCGAGGACCCCCGCAACGTCGGCCACGTGACGCTCGCCCGCATGGGCCGTCTGGAGCCCTACAACCGCTGGCTCGCGGGACGGTTCCGCGGGGCCCTCGGAAAGCGGGTCCTCGAGATCGGCGCGGGCTTCGGCAACATGACGCGCCAGCTCGAGGGCCCCGAGCTCGTCGTGGCGTCGGACCTCGACCCCGTCGCCCTCGAGTACCTGCGCGGCACGTTCCGCGACGATCCCTCCGTGCGCATCGGCTCGTACCGATTCCCGCTGTCGCCCGAGCAGCGGGAGGAGATCCGCGGTCTCGGGATCGACACGGCCGTCTGCCTGAACGTCCTCGAGCACATCGAGAACGACGTGGCGACGCTCGAGGATTTCCACGCGGTGCTGCCGCCGGGCGGGCGCCTGATCCTCGTCGTCCCGGCCCTCGCCCGGCTCTACGGCACGCTCGACGAGCACCTGCGCCACTTCCGCCGGTACGAGAAGGCCGAGCTCGAGGAGAAGGTGCGCGCCGCGGGGTTCGTCCTGGAGGACTGCCGGTTCCTGAACCGGCCGGGCATCCTCGGCTGGTACGTGAACGGCAAGATCCTGCGGCGGCGCGTCCTGCCCTCGGGCCAGCTCGCCGCCTTCCGGCTGCTCCTGCCGCTGCTCGAGCGCGAGGAAAAGAACCCGCCGAGCACCGGGATGTCGCTGCTGGCGATCGCGAGGAAGTAAGCCCCGTCGCCTGCGCTGCGTTACGGGATCTGCGCCGCGACGGCGCACCGCCGGGCGGCTCGCCCAAAGGGTCTCGACCGCCCGGCTGATCCCTCCACTGCGCTCCGGTTCCCGCGGCGCGCACGTCGCCTTCGCTGCGCTCGGGGGTCTGCGCCTTCGGCGCACCGGCGTCCGGCTCGCCCGGATGCGGGCTCGACCGGACGCCTGACCCCTCGCTGCGCTCCGGCTCCCGCGGCGCGGGCCTCCTCCCTCCCTTCGGTCGGGAGACTTCCCGCGCCGCGAGCGAATGGGAGAGATGGGCGCGACGAGCCACGCTCTTCCCCCTCTCCCTCCGGGAGAGGGCCGGGGTGAGGGGCGCCGATTTCGCCACCGCTCGGGGAGACCGGCCGCTCTACGGGGCGGCGTCCGGCTGGCGCCGGGGCGTCCAGACCGGGAGGACGCCGTCCGGCTGCCGGACGATCTCCTGGAGCACGCCGCGGGTCGCGAGCGGGACCATCATCGCGGGCTGCGAATAGGCGGGGGGCAGGAGGAGAAAGAGGCGGGAGCCTGGCGGGACGGAGTCGGCGGCCCGGACCGCGCCGCGCACGTCCTCGGCCGAGAGCGGCCAGGCCACGAACCATCCCGGATGGGGCTGGTCGCCCGCCGGGAGGGGAACGACGCGCGCCGCCAGCCGGCCGCGGTCGGAAGCGAGGAGCGCGGGCAGATAGAAGCCGGGGCCCGCGAGCACCGCGTCGCCCGGGCGCGCGAGGCGCACGACGCTTTCGACGGCCGACGCCGGGGTGGAGCGCGGGTGCGGCCCGAACGACACGAGCAGGGTCGTGCCGAGCCCCAGCGCCGCGGCGAGAAACGCCGCCGCGGACAGTCCGCGGCGGCCCGGCGCGGCCCGCGCCACGGCCCACATCCAGACCGGCAGCACCGCCAATTCGCTGCGGCCCGCGAACGCGATCGGGCGCCCGAGGGAAGCCGCGACGGCGAACGCGAGCACGAGCAGCACGAAGAGGAGGGCACCCTGGACCTCGGGGTCGCGCCGCGCGGCGAGCGCGACGAGCACCAGCAGCGCCGCCCCGAGACAGGCCCCCGACGCGAGAAGCACGAACGGCGGCATCGGCCCGAAGGGGCCCGGGATCCGGCCGGCGCCGCCGAGGGCGGAGAGCAGTCCCGGAACGAGGAGTCCTCCGGGCTCGCGCATCCACGCCATCGCGTCGCGGGGCTGGCGGAGCAGGACGGGCACCCACGGCGCGAAGGCGGCGGCCGAGGCCGCCAGCGCGAGCGCGGACCGGAGCCGGCGGCGCGCGAGCGCGATCACGAGGGCCGCCGCGACCGCGAAGATCGCGAGGTAGTGCGCCCACAGGGCGGCCGCGGCGAGCGCCCAGAGCGCCGCGAGGCGGCCGGCGGTTTCGGGCGCGACGACGGCGAGGAGGAAGACCCCCAGGCAGAGGAGCGAGAGCAGCGCGTACGCGCGCGCTTCGGCCGCGTAGAGGTTGCCGAGCGCGAAGCACGAGCACAGGGCGATCCACCAGCTCCTCGCGGTCCCGCGCGGCAGCGAGCGCGCGGCGAGGAACAGGAGGAGGCTCGCGGCGAAGGAGAGCAGGCGCAGGAGCGGGTCGCGCGCGGGCGATCCGGCGGCGCGCGCGAACGGCCCCTCGAGGAGGTAGAAGAGCGGCGGCCCGGAGTCGGACCGCAGCGTCTCGGCGAGGCGCGCCGGCGGCAGGCGCGACACCCACGCCGTGAACGCCTCGTCGTGCCAGAGAGGACGGTGGAGGAGGAGGAAGATGCGGGCCGCGAGGGAGACGGCGACGAGCGCGAGGAGCCACGCGATCCTCGCGCGGGGCCGGCTTTGCACTTCGAGCTCGATGCTCTATCCTAACCCCGGAGTGGAATCGCAGCCTTCGCCTTCGCGCTCGGCTCTCCTGCGATTCCTTCCCGGCGCCGCCCTGGTCGTCCTCGTCGTGGCGGTGTACGCCGACCCGCTCTTCACCGGGCGCAACTTCTCCGGCCGCGACCTGCTTCCTTACGGGATGCCGATGGAGAAGACGATCCACGACGCGTGGTCGCGCGGCCGCGTCCCCGTCTGGACGGCGGACTTCTCGGGCGGCCGGCCCATCTTCCCGAACCCCAACACGGGGACGCTGTACCCCGTGCGCCCCCTGCTCGCGCGCCTGCCCTTCCCCCTCGCGATGCGCCTCTTCCCGGTCCTCCACTGGGCCCTCGCCGGGGTGGGAATGCTGTGCCTGCTCGGCGCGCTGTCGGTCTCGGCGCCCGCGGCGTGGGTGGGCGCGGTCACCTTCGTCTTCTCCGGCGTGTCGGTGTCGCAGGTCTTCTACCAGCCCTTCGGCCCCGCCGCGGCGCTCCACCCGTGGCTGCTCTGGGCGCTCGTGCGGCCGGGGCCGCCGGGCCGCACGGCCGTGCGCCTCGCCGTCGTGTGGGGCCTTCTCTTCCTGCTCGGCGACGTCTTCGCGGTCGCGATCGCGCTGCTCGCGGCCGCGCTGTGGATCGGGATCGGCGTCGCGCGCGGCGAGAGGGCGCGCGCCACGCTGACGCTCGGCCTCGGCCTCCTTCTCGCCGGCCTCCTCGCCGCCCCCCAGATCGTCGCGACGGCGCTGCTCGTCCCGCAGACCCAGCGCGCCGTGACGGCCATCCCGCTGCGCGAGGTCCTGAACTTCACGCTGTCCCCGTGGAGGCTCACGGAGCTCCTCGTGCCCTTTCCCTTCGGGCAGATCTGGACGCTCGAGGACCATTTCGTCTGGGCGCGCGGCGCCTTCAACTGCTTCTACGCGACGCTCTACTGCGGCGCGTTCGCGCTCGTCGGCCTCGTGGCCGTCGCCCGGGTCGCGGAGCGGGCCACGCGCTTCTGCCTCGCGCTCTTCGCGTCGGGCGTCGTGCTCGCGGTCGCGGGGACCTTCGTCCCCGACGCCTGGCGGGGGAAGGGGTCTCCCATCCCGCTGCGCTACCCGGAGAAGTTCTCGGTCGTGATCACGCTCGCCCTGGCCCTGGCGGCCGGTCTCGCTTTCGACCGGCTCCGCCGCCGCGCCGAAGCGCGGCGATGGGCGCTCGGCGTGGCCGCCGTGCTGGCGCTGCTCGCGGCCGGCGCCGCGCTCTTTCCGCAGCGCGCGGCCGCGGCCGCCGTCGGCGCGGTCGGGGCGCCCGCGATCGTGCTCGGCGAGGCCGCCGAGGAGCTTCCCGCGGCGTTGGCGGAGGGAGCCCTGCTGTGGGTCGCGACGTTCGGGGCGCTCGAGCTGCTCGCCGCCGGCGGACGCGCGCCGCTCGCGGCCGGGCTGGTCCTGCTCACGGCGATCCCGATCGCCGCGAACCGGCGGATCGCGCGCACCGAGCACCCGGCCGCCCTCTTTGCGCCGACCGCGTTCGCGCGGGCCGTGGCGCGGCGCGACCCGACGGGGGCGTTCCGGACGCTCGACGAGGCGATGTACCGGCCGCCGAGCCCGCTCCAGCTCGAAGCGAACCTCGCCAGCCCGTACGGCTCCGAGCTGACGCGCCGGCGCTGGGGGTATCACGTGCAGGGGCTGTGGGACCGGGGAACCGTCTTCAACGTGGACACCGACCGCGGCGACTTCTCGCGGCTCGACAGCCTCCGGCAGATCTCGCTGTACGCCGCGGGGCAGCCGGACGGCGCCCGCTTCTTCTCCTCGCTCTCGCTGCGGTTCGGCCTGAGATTCCGCGACCAGGAGGCCCTGCCCGGCTTCCGGCCGTTCGGCGGGGACGCCTTCCTGGACTGGGACGAGAACCCGGGAGCGCTTCCCGACATCCGCCTGGTCTGCCGCTGGCGGGAGGCGCCGAGCGCGCTCGCGGCGCTCTCGGAGCTTCCGCGCCTCGCGGCCGACGAGGTCGTGCTCGAGAGCGGACGCTCCGGGCAGGGAGCCGCGCGGCCGGGCCTCGTGCGAATCGGCGAGCGCAGCCCGGAACGGCTCAGGCTCCAGATCTCGAGCCCCGATCCCGCCTGGCTCTTCGTGCTGCGCGGCTTCTGGGGCTACCGCTCGATCCGCGTGGACGGCCGTCCCGTCGAGGGCGTGCCGGCCCAGCTCGCCTTCACCGCGATCCCGGTCCCGGCCGGCGAGCACACCGTGGACTGGCGCGAGGAGATCCCGGGCTTCGAGGTCTCGCGCTGGGGGCCCGCGCTCTTCGCGGCGCTCGCGGCCGGCCTCTGGATCTTTGGCCGGGCCCCGCGGGGCGCCGGCGCGTGAGCAGCGCGGCCGGATCGCGCGGCGGCCGCCGGGCTCGGGCCCTTCCGGCGCTCGCCTTCGCCGCGCTCGTGGTGGCGGCCTACGCGGTGCCTCTCTTCGTGCGCCGCAACTTCAGCGGCCGCGACCTGATCGCCTACAACCTGCCGATGGAGAAGTCCATCCACGACGCGTACGCGCAGGGACGCCTGCCCGTCTGGTCCCCGCACGTGTCCGGGGGACGGCCCCTCGCTCCCAATCCCAACGCGGGGGCGCTCTACCCCGTGCGCGCCGCGCTCGCCGTCGCTCCGTTTCCGCTCTCGGCGAAGGTCTTCCCGGTGCTGCACTGGATCCTCTCCGGCCTCGGCCTGTTCGCGCTCGCGCGTTCGACCGGCCGGTCCCGCGCGGCGGCCTGGGTCGGAGCCGTGACCTACGCGTTCTCGGGGGTCGCGGTGTCCGAGGTGTTCTTTCCCCACATTCATCCCGGGATGACCCTGCTGCCCTGGATCCTCTGGGCGGCCGGCCGGCCGGCCGCGTCCGCCTGGAGGCGCATCCTTCCGCTCGCGTGCTTCTTCGGCCTCGACTTCCTGGCGGGCGACGTCTTCACCGGGGGGCTCGCGATCGCCAGCGCGTTGCTCTGGATCGTCCTGGAGAGCGAACCCGCCCATCGCCGCCCGGAGGTCCTCGCCCTCGGCGCGGCGGTCGGCCTCGGCGCCCTCCTGGCGGCGCCGCAGATCGTCGCGACGGCTCTCTGGATTCCGCACACCAACCGCGCCGTGCTGGGCATGAAGCTCTCGGAGGCGATCTACTTCTCGATCCATCCGCTGCGGCTGCTCGAGCTCGTGGTGCCCTATCCCTTCGGCGCGGCCTGGGACATGACCAACCGCTCCCTCTGGGGCTGGCCCCTCTTCCACGGGCGGGCGATCGGGATCTTCAACACGCTCTACTGCGGCGCCTTCGCCGTGATCGCGGCGGTCGCGACGCGGACGGCGCGGGAGAGGGGAGCCCGCTTCGCGCGCGTCCTGCTCGTGGCGGCGGTCGCGGTCTCTGTGGCTCCGAGCCTCCTGCCGCTGACGTGGGCCGCCGGGATCTCCTCGCCCCTGCCGCTGCGCAACCCCGAAAAGCTCGCCGTCGCGATCGTCCTGGCGCTGTCGATCCTCGCGGCCGTGGGCTTCGATCTCTTCCGGCGGTCGAGCCTCGTTCCGCGGTGGACGCTCGCCGCGGGCGCGGTCCTCGGCGCGCTCGCGCTCGGGGCGGCGCTCGCGCCGGGCACCGCCGCCAGGCTCGCGGTCGGCGCCATCGGCGCCGATCCGATCCTCGGAATCCCGCGGGCGCAGTCGAGCCTGCCGCTCGCCCTGGCGGAGGCCGGCCTGCTCTGGATGGCCACCGTCGTGGCCCTCGGCTGCCTGGGACGGGGAACGCGCGCCGCGCTCCTCGCGAGCCTCGCGCTGCTGACCCTCGTTCCGATCGAGGCCAATCGCCGGATCGCCCGGTCGTTCCGCGAGGAGGCCGTGTTCGGGCCGACGGCCTTCGCCCGGTACGTCGAGCGCCGGGATCCCGCCGGCGCGTACCGGACCCTCGGCGAGGCGCTCTTCCGGCCGCCCTCGGCGCTCGCGGCGCAGGTGGACGACGCGACGCTCCTCTATTCCGACTTCAGCCGTCGCACGTGGACCCAGCAGACGCCCTCGTTCTGGAAGCGCGGCACGGTCCTCAACGAGGACTTCGACGTCGGCGACCTCTCGCGCGTCGAGAGCCTGCGCAAGCTCGCGGGGATGGCCAGCGGCTTTTCCGACTCGGGCGCCCTCTTCGGAGGGCTCTCGCTGCGGTGGGGGATCCGATTCGCCGACCAGGACCCGATCCCGGGCTACCGGCGCGTCGGCGGAGACGCCTTCCAGAGCTGGGACGAGAACGCGGGCGCGCTTCCGGACATCCGGCTGCTCGAGCGCTGGAAGGAAGCGGACGGGGCGCTGGCGGCGCTCGAGGCTCTCCCGAGGCTGGCCGAAGGCGAAGCGGTTCTCGAAAGCGGCCGGGCGGGAAAGGGCTCCGCGAGGCCGGGCTCGGTCCGCGTCGTCGAACGTTCGGCGGACCGTCTCGTCCTCGACCTCGAGGCCGCGGACCCCGGCTGGCTCTTCGTCCTCCGGGCGTGGTGGCCCTACCGCACGATCCTGCTGGACGGGAAGCCCGTCGAGGCCGTGCCGGCGCAGCTCGCCTTCAGCGCCGTGCCGGTCCCCTCGGGACGTCACGAGCTGGTCTGGCAGGAACGCCTGCCGGGCCTCGCGCTCTCGGCGTGGGGTCCGGCTCTTTTCGGGATGATCGCAGCCGGACTGCTCGTTATGGGCTCGCGGACGAAGACCCGATGACACGCTCGCGACTCACGAAGGCCGCGGCGCTCTCCCTCGCGCTGCTGGCCGCGGCTTGCGGACGCAAGCCCTCGTCGTCCCCCCTGCCTCCCGGGGAGGCTGCCGACGTCAAGCGTCCCGCCGACGAGTGGCTGCGCGAGGAGCCCGTTCGCCTCCTGCGCGATTACGTGCGGATCGACACGCGGCCGACGACGGGCGAAAAGGAAGGAGCCGAATTCCTGCTCCGCCTCTTCCAGTGCGACGGGATCGAGGCGGAGATGGTCTGTCCGGCGCCCGGGAGGTGCAACGTCCTCGCGCGGCTGCCGGGCCGGAACCGCGGAGGCGCGCTCCTCCTCCTCAACCACATCGACGTCGTGGACGCCTACCCGCAGTACTGGAAGGAGGCGCCGCCGTTCGAGGGCCGGATCAAGAACGGCTATCTCTACGGCCGCGGTTCCTACGACATGAAGTCCCTGGGCCTGGCCCAGGCCCTCGCGATGCGCAACCTGAAGCGGCGCGGCGTGGTTCCGGCCAACGACATCCTGTTCCTCGCCGAGGCGGACGAGGAAGTCGGCCAGAAGTGGGGCGCGCGCTGGCTGCTCGACCACCGGCCCGAGTTCTTCGCCGGCGTGGCCAACGTCCTGAACGAGGGGGGCACCACCGAAGTCATCCTGCGCGACGTCCGCTTCTGGGGCCTCGAGACGCTGCAGGCCGGCTACGCCTTCGCGGAGCTCGAGGCGGATGGCGACGCCCCGCTCGAAGCCCTGGCCGGGCGCTGGCCGAAGCTCTCCTCGACGCCCGTGTCGCCCCATCCGCACGTCGTCGAGGGGTTCGACATGCTCGCCAACCACCTGAGCTCGCCCCTGACCGACCCTCTCCGGCATCTCGATCGCGTGGTGCGCGATCCGAAGGAGCTCGCCATCCTGCCGGACCGCTACGGGTGCTTCCTCGAGGCGCGCCTGAACTGGTCGCCCCTCTACCGGCTTCCGGCCCGGCCCGATCGGGCGCGGCGGGTGATCGTCGTCTCGGTGCCGCCCGGCATGGACCCGGCCGGGTTTCTCGGGCCGATCCTGGAGGACGCGAAGCGCTCCGGGGTCGCGGTCGTCGAAACCTCGGCGAGCGAGGTGAGCGTCGCCAGCCCCTATCCGACGCCCTTCACCGACCTGCTGCGGCGCGTCACCGAGGCGCGTTTCCCGGGAGTTCCGTTCGGGCCGGTCCCGACCTTCGGCGGCTACACGACCTCGATCCTCCTGCGGGAACGGGGGATCCCGGCCTACGGCTTCACGGCGATCCCCACCAACATCACCGATGCCGCGCGCCGGCACCTGAACGACGAGCGGATCTACCTTCGCGACTATCTGACGGGCATCGCCCTCTTCAGCGACGTCCTGGAAGAGTTCGCCCTCCGGCCGCCCGTCGCCAACTAGTGTCACGGCCCCGAGAGCGCGACTGACAGAAAACGGCCGGCACGCCCTCGTCGGAATGCCTCAAGTGATTATGAACAAAAGGCTTACCTCGGTCGGGAAGTTGGCTCCAAGCTTGCCTTAAAGAGGGCGAGTCAATAGAAGAGCCTCAAACGAAAGGAAGGATATCCATGAAGAAGAGGGAGTCCGGCTTCACGCTGATCGAGTTGCTGATCGTCATCGCGATCATCGGCATCCTGGCGGCCATCGCCATTCCGAACCTCCTGAACGCGGTGCAGCGCGGCAAGCAGAAGCGGACGATGAGCGACATGCGCGCCCTGGCCACGGCGGTCGAGGCGTACGCGGTCG
>JAYRMU010000074.1:0-43436 GCA_041912555.1 Thermoanaerobaculia bacterium | reverse complement strand
GCCGGCACCAGCGTCGCCCGCCAGTCCTGCAGAAACACCACGATCACCACCAGAACCAGAAACCCCGCCTCGAACAGCGTGTGGTACACCTCGTTCACCGACTCCCTCACGAACGTCGTCGTGTCGAACGGAATCTCGTACACGAGGCCCTGGGGGAATCCGGGCGCGAGCGTCGCGAGGAGGGCCCGCACCCCCTTCGCCGTGTCGAGCGCGTTGGCGCCGGGCAGCTGGTAGATCGCGATCCCGCCCGCCGGCCGGCCGTCCACGCGGAACACCTGGCTGTAGCTGCGGGCCCCGAGCTCCACGCGCCCCACGTCGCGCACCCGCGTGATCTGGCCGCCCGCCGCCGTCTTCAGGATGATCTCGCCGAACTCCGAGGCGTCCGAGAGCGCGGCCGGGACGTTGGCCGTCAGCTGGAAGTCCTGCCCGACGGGGGTCGGCGGCATCCCCACCTGCCCCGCCGCCACGTACGCGTTCTGCGCCTGGAGGGCGTTGACGACGTCGGTCGGCATCAGGCCGCGCTGCAGCATCTGCTCGGGGTCGAGCCAGACGCGCATGCTGTACTCGCCGATGCCGAAGACCGTGACGTCGCCGACGCCCGGCAGGCGGGCGAGCTTGTCGCGCAGCTGCAGGGTCGCGAAGTTGGAGAGGAACAGCGCGTCGTAGCGGTTGTCCTTCGAGGAGAGGGTGATGATCTGGAGCGGCGACGTCTCCTTCTTCTTCGTCAGCACGCCCTGCTGCTGCACGGCGGCGGGCAGCTGCGCCATGGCGGCCGAGACCCGGTTCTGCACGAGGACCTGCGCGAAGTCGAGGTCCGTCCCGACCTGGAACGTCACGGTGAGCGTGTAGCGCCCGTCGCCCGTGCAGTTGGATTGCATGTAGAGCATCTTCTCGACGCCGTTGACCTGCTGCTCGATCGGCAGCGCCACCGTCTCGACCAGCGTCTTCGCGCTCGCGCCCGGGTAGGTCGTGGTCACCTGGACGGTCGGCGGCGTGATCGGCGGGTACTGCGAGACGGGCAGGACCGCCGCCGCCACGGCGCCGAGCAGGATCGTCACGAACGCGATGACGTTCGCGAGGACCGGGCGCTCGATGAAGAACTTCGCGAGCATCTAGGAGCGATGCCCCCCCGCCCCGGATGAGCTCCCTCTCCCCGCGGGAGAGGGAAGGGGTGAGGGGCGGTCTCTTCGCACGGCTACGGCTTCGCCGCCGCGCCCGGAACCGGGGTCGCCACCGGCGCCTCGGACGGCGCCACCTTCTCCCCCGCGCGCGCGTTCAACAGCCCGTTGACGATGACGCGGTCCGCCGCGGTGAGCCCGCTGCGGATCGCGAGGCCGGAGGCCGTCAGGGGGCCGCGGACGATCGAGCGCCTCGCGACGACGTCGTCGGGTCCCACGACGTAGACGAAGTCGCCCTGCTGGTCGCTGCCGATCGCGCTGCCCGGAATGACGAGCATCGGCCGGGGCCCGCCCATCGGAATGCGCACCCGGGCGAAGAGCCCGGGAAGCAGGGCCGTGTCCCCGTTCACGAACACGGCGCGCAGCGCGATCGTGCCCGTCGAGGTGCTCAGGCTGTTGTCGGTGAAGTCGAGGACCCCGATGTGGGGGTACCCCTTCTCGTTCTGGAGCCCGACCTCGACCGGCGCCTTGCCGACGCGGTCTCCGACCTCGAGGTGGTACTGGTGGAGCAGGTCCCGCATGTGGAGGGCGTCGCGCTCGTTGAGGTTGAAGTTGACGTAGATCGGCTTGAGCTGGTCGAGGGTCGCGAGCGTCGTGGGCCCGTTCGACCCGACGAGGTTGCCGGGATCGACCTGGCGCGCGCCGATCCGGCCGGTGAACGGCGCCGTGACCTTCGTGTAGTCGAGGTTGATCTTCGCCAGCTCCAGCTGCGCCTTCGCCTGGTCGCGCTGGCTGACCCAGTTCTCGACCGTGGTCCGGGCGGTCGCGTTCTCCTTCATCATCGCTTCCTGCCGGTCGAGCTCGGCCTGCGCCCGCACGAGGGCCGCCTCGTTGAGCTTGACCTGCTCGACGTACGGCTTCTGCTCGATGAGGAAGAGGAGCTGGCCCGCCTCGACGACCGCGCCGTCCTTGAAATTGACCTCCTCGAGGTATCCGGGCACGCGGGCGACGAGGTTGACGGTCTTCGAGGCCGCGACCGTTCCGGTCATCTCGAGGTACTCGGTCACGGGCTCCTCGACGGGGTGGCTCACCGTGACGGCCGGGGTCGACGCCTTGATCTCCGCCGCGCGCCGGCAGGCGGGCGCGAGCGCCGCGATCGCGAGGAGGCCCGCGGCGGCCGCTCGCCGGCCCGGCGGCGCGATCCGCTCGGTCCTTCTGGATGACACCCTCATGGCTCCTCCACCGGCGACACCTTCGGCATGTGCTGCGCCGCCTCCAGCATGCTTCCCCAGTTCGTCCGCCGCGCCATCTCGGCCTTGACCTCGTCGGACACGACGTCGCGGTCTCCCCGCAATTCCCAGCCGCCGCCGAGCGCGCGGTAGACGGAGATCAACCCCAGGGCCACGTTTCCCTTCGTCGAGGCGACCGAGTCCTCGACGGCGAGCTCCGACTGCTCCGACGTGAGGACCGTCGTGTAGGTCGTCTCGCCGGCCTTGTACTGGAGGATCGAGAGCTGCGTCGTCCGGACCGCCGCCGTCGCCGCCTCCTCGAGGCTCGCGAGCGCCTCGCGCGACGTCGAGAACGCCGAGAGGCCGTCCTCGACCTCCTGCTGCGCCTTGAGCACGGTGTTCTGGTAGTTCAGCACCGCCTCCTGGAACTGCGCGTCCTGCACCCGCACCTGGTTGACGAGGCGGCCGTAGTTGAAGATCGGGAAGAAGAACGACGCACCCGCCTGCGCCACGCGGCTCTGCCAGGTGAACAGGTCGGACAGCGAGCGCTGCGCCACGTTGTCCGAGGCGAAGCCGAAGGCGCCGGCGAGCGAGAACGCCGGATACATCTGCGCGATCGCGACCCCGATGAGCGCCGACTGCGAGGCCGCGACGAGACCGGCCGTCCGGACGTCCGGGCGGCGCCGCAGCAGATCCTTCGGGATGCCGACGGCGGCCTCGGCCGGCGCCGCGGGGATGTTGCCGGCCCCCTGCAGCCTCGCGTCCACCTCGTTCGGGGTCTCCCCCAGGAGGACCGCGAGCCCGTCCTTGGCCTGTCGCAGCGTGTTCTGCAGGCTCGGGATCTGCGCGCGCGTCTGCGCGAGGAGCGTCGTGGCCTGCTTCACGTCGAGCTCGCTCGTCTCGCCGTACTTGAACTGGACCGAGGCGACGCGCAGGCTCTCCTTCTGCGTCTCCACGTTTTTCGCGGCCACGCGCAGCCGCTCCTCGGCGGTCCGGATGTTCACGTAGCTCGACGCCACGTCGGCGATCAGCGTCACGAGCGCGTCGTCGTAGGACGCCACGGTCCCGAGGTAGGTGGCCCGGTCCGACTCGATGCCGCGGCGGATCTTGCCCCAGACGTCGATCTCCCAGGTCGCGGCGAAGAGGAGGTTGTCGTCCGCCTTGTTGACGGTCACCGGGGCGTTGACCTGGCTCCAGTTCACCGCGCCGGAAAGCCCCTGCTGCTGCGGGAAGAGGTTTCCGATCGACTTGTTCAACTGCGCGCGGGCCGCGAGGACCCGCACGCCCGCGATCTGCAGCGTCAGGTTGTTCCGGTACGCGGCGTCGACCAGCTCGTCGAGAACCGGGTCGCCGAAGAGCTTCCACCAGTAGGCGTCCGCCGCGTTCAAGGGCGCGGGCGAGGCCGCGGGATTGGGCAGGTACTGCGGCGCGACGTCGCTCTTCGGCGTCTGGTAATTCGGGCCGACCAGGCAGGACGTGGAGAGGACGAGCGCAAGCAGGAGCGACGCCGCCGTCCAGCTTCTGATACGTCCCTGTTCGAAAACTCGAACACCGCGCCGGCGGGACGAAACCGCGCCGGGCCGGAAGGCCCGCGCGCGCTCGATGAACTCTCGCAAAGCCTCGATCAATTGGCCCCCGGGACGCTGGAACGGATCTTACCAAGGAGGTCCGCGAACGATGCAGACGGATCTTTCCGTGGCCCGGAAGTTGCTCCACCGTATTGGACGTGATCGGAGAACGCACCACTTCGTTCCGAGAGCTCGACGCGGCTCCCGAGGCCCCGGCCCGCCCGCGGGACGTCACGGCAGCCCCGGCGCGGCCGGCCTCCGAGGCCTGGACCCGCTTCCAGGATCTCGTCGCCGCCGCCGTGGATCTTTTCAACAAGGGAACGCTCAGCCAGGCCTCGCTTCTCCTCGAGCTCGCCAACCGCTGGCAGCGCGAGCACGCCTTCGACACTCCGGACGTCGATCTCGTCCGGTCCCGCCTGGGCCAGGCGCTGACCGCCGAGCGGCTTGCGCGCCATGCGGCCAGGCCCGAGGATCGTCCGTTGCTGCGGGCGGTCCTCGAGTTCTTCCCGGCCTTTTCCCCCGACGCCCTGCTCGCGGAGCTGCGGTCCGAGCCGAGACGGGACCGGCGCCGCTGGCTGCTCCTCCTTCTCGAGGCGCATGGCGAGCCGGCTCGTGTCGCGGCCGTGGCGCGTCTCAAGCAGGCCCTCGGCCGCACGCCCGATTCCGAGGAGTGGTACTTCCGGCGCAATCTGCTCCACCTCCTGCGCCGGATCCCGCGCTCCGCAGGGATCCCGCTCGCCGAAGAAGCGGAGCTCGCCGTTCGCCATTGCCGCCTCGGGCTTCCCTCGCTCGTGATCAAGGAAGCGGTCGGGCTGCTCGGACAGACGCGGGACGACCGCGCGGAGCAGGCGCTGCTTCGCCTCCTCTCCGAGCTCGAGGACATGGTTCCGGGGCGTGATTCCTTCTCCGAAACCCGGGACCTCTCCGCGGTCGCCGACCGCGTCGCCGCGGCCCTGGCCTCGTTTCCGACCCACCGCGCCCGCAGCGCCATCGTCAACTACGCCGAGCGAGTTCACATGGAGTCGGGCCGGCCGATGACGGCTCTCGCCGGGCTCGGACGTCACGACCTGTCGACCGACGAGCCGATCGTCGACCGCCTCATCGGGATCATCCGGCGTGGACGGCCCTCGGGATTCACGCGCCGGCTCGTCGCCCTCAAGACCGACCAGGCCCACGACGACATGGCGCCCGCGATCGAGGCCCTCTCGGAAACGCCGCTGCCCGTCGTGCGCCGAACCTTCGAGAAGATCGCCCGCGAATACCCGACGAAGACCTCGGGCAGGCTCGCGGCGAGGGCCCTGGCCGGGTTCGCGCGCCGCGAGCGCGCCCGCCAGCCTTCGCGCTGACGCGGACGCCCTACGGAGCCGCTTCCGCCGCCCGCCGCGCGAAGACCGCCTTCGCCGCGGCAAGGCGGCCCAGCACCTCGGCCTTTTCCTTCTCGTCGTTCCAGCCGTGGTGCGCGGCGGCGGCCGCCTCGACGCGGTCGATCCACGCGACGAAATAGCGGGCATCCTCCGCGCTGCGGACGGGACGCCCGTCCACCGTCACGTAGACGGGGCTCGTCGTGGCGAACGGATAGATGTCGAGCACGGGCTCGGCCGCCGACGCCGACCACGCGCGCAGCGTGTACCAGCCGCTCCGCGTCACGGGCAGCGAGACCGTGGCGTCCGCGCGCGTGCCGCCGGAGGAAAGCGGCACCGACGCGACGACCGCGCCGTTGGACACGATCTCGAGCTTCTCCACGGGAACGATCGAGCGCAGCGACACCTTCGCCGAGAGGGTCCGGCCTCCCGCCGGCAGCGCGATGTCGTCTCCGGCCTCGCGCCCCTCGAGAGAAAACGAGAGCAGGGGGCCGTTCGAGACGAACGTCCTCCCGTTCCGGATCGCCGCGAGCCACGCGGCGTAGTCGAGCTTCGCGCCCGAATGGACGAACACGCGGTTCATCCCGACGGGGCCGCGCAGCGAGGCGAAGTTCGCCATGGCGTCCGTGCCCGAGCCCGCGGGGAGGCGGAAGCCGGAGTTCAACAGCCGGTACCAGACGTCCGCCGTCGTCCGGTGGTCGCTGAAGCCCACGATTTCCATGTAGTCCGCCTTCCCGAGCGCGACGTCCACCGGAAGGCCGCTCGTCAGCGGATCGGCGCCGGCCGGATCGGGAAGGGGCGGGTCGAAAGGATGCACGTAGCCCGAGACTCCTCCCTGCGCGTGCGCGAGGTCGATGACCGTGGCGTTGTCCGGAAAGAGGCTCGCGGCGGCGGTGTCGGCGTAGCCCGCGTAGTCCGGAAGAATCAGCGCGCTTCGCAGCCCCAGCTGCCCCGTGTGGCCCCACCAGCTCGTGTGGAACTCCTGGTCGTGCTTGACGAGCGTCGCGGCGGTCGAGACCGGGTCGAGCCCGGCGCGGAACATCGCGACGTCCGGGACCCGCTGCTCCTTGTTCACGATCAGGTCCTCCACGACGTGGAGGTCCTCGGCCTCCGCCTGCGCGCGCAGCCGGGCCGGGTCGTTGCGGTAGGCGCCCCCGTAGTTCATGTGGACGTGCATGTCGCCGCTCCACCATCCGCGCGCCGGCAGGTCCGCGAGGCGCTCGAGCGTGAGCCGCGCCGCCGCCGCCGCGCCGGCCGTCACCGTCACGGTCCGCGTCACGGGCGCGTACTCGAGGCCGCGCGTCGCGAGCACCGTGTAGGTCCCGGCGGGAAGCGTCAGCTCCGCCTCGCCGCGGGCGTGGAAGTACGTGAGCTCGAAGGGCCGGATCGACCGGTCGAACCCGTCGTCCGCGTGGCGCCACGCCGCGTCGGGCGCCCATCCTCGTCCGTCGGATCCGGTCACCGAGAGGCGCGCGGGAACTTTCGCCCCGGCGGAATCCGTGACGGAGAGCCGGAGCGTGCCGACCGGGCGCAGAGACCGGCGGTTCGCGGGAACCACCGCCTCGACCCTGCCGCCGGGGACGTCGACGACGCGCAGAGCGACGTTTCCGTCCTCGTTCGACGCGAACGCGATGCGGCGCCCGTCCGGCGACCAGCGCGGCCGCGTGTGGTCGCAGTCGCAGTAGGTCAGCTCGAACGGGTGGCCGCCCTCCGCCGTCGCGAGCCAGAGCTGGTTGCGCTGCCGGCCGAGGTACGAGCTGTACACGACGCGGCGGCCGTCGCGCGCCCAGTCGGGATGCGCCTTCCAGTTGGTCTCCTCCATCCGCACCGGGCGCATGGCGGCGCCGGGCCTGGCCTCCATCCGCCAGATGCCGCCCGTGCCCCAGACCTCGCCGCGATTGGAGACGAGGAGCAGCTCCCTGCCGTCCGGCGACCACGCCGGCGAGAGGTACTGGTCGAACTTCGAGTAGTAGTACCGCGGCAGCCCGCTGTCGTGCTCCTCGGTGATGCGGACGGGCTCGCCCGCCGCGGCGCCGTCCCGGACGTCCACGACGAAGACGTGAAAGCGGCCGTGGAACGCGGTCGAGACGTACGCCACCCGCGCGCCGTCGGGAGACCACCGGGCATCGAGGTTCACGGCGCCGTTGGCGACGAGGGCGCGGCTCGAACCGTCCTGCAGATCGAGGACGCGCAGCTCGAGCGCGTCGCCGCGATAGGACGTGTACAGGATGCGCCGCCCGTCGGGCGACCAGTCGGGCTCCGAGTCGTAGCCCGGCCCGTCGGTGAGCTGGACGGCCTCGCGCGATCCGGGCTTCTGGCGCCAGAGGCTGCCCTGCATCGCGTAAACGAGCTCGGCGCCGTCGGGAGACCAGGCGGCGGCGCTCGGGCCGCTCGTCACCTGCGGGAGGTACATCTCCCGGTAGTAGTAGGGGTGCGGCTCGTCGATCTGCTTCAGGACCGGCAGGCGTTCGGCCCCCGACGGGGGCGCCGCGAAGGCGATTCCCCAGGCGAAGAGGAGCCCCAGGCGGCGCGCGGCAAGGCGATCGATGCACATCATGGCTCCATTCTCTCCGTTGGGCGCGCGCCCGACAAACGGGCGCGGCGGCGCGCTTCCAGCCCGCGGCGTACCGGCGCGGAGCGTGTACGATCCATGCGATCCGCGGGCGGCTTACGAGAGGATGGCCACGACGTCACAGGAGACGAGCCCCGCTCCGACCCCTTCCGGTTCGGGGCCCGCCGAAGCCGGGCGCCAGATCCCCGCGCTGACGGGGGTGCGGGCGCTCGCGGCCTACCTGGTCTTTTTCCATCACCACGACACGCCGTGGCTCGTCGCCGGCTCCCTGGTCCTGTGGCTGGAGCTGCACATCGGCGTCACCCTCTTCTTCGTGCTCAGCGGCTTCGTGATCACGTGGCGCTACGACGGGCGCGGCCCCGTCCGGGAGTCCTTCCTGCGCGGTTACTTCGTCAACCGTTTCGCCCGGATCTACCCGCTCTACTTCGCGCTCGTCGTCCCGACCATGCTCTTCTGGCGCGAACGGTCGCCGCGCGTGTGGCTCCTGAACCTGACCGTGTTCTCGTGCTTCGACTCCGGCATCCCGCAGGCCTGGTCGCTCCGGGTCGAGGAGTGCTTCTACCTCGCGGCCCCCCTCATCTTCCTGGGATGGCGGCGTCATCCGCTGCTCCCGCTCGGCGTCGGGGCGCTCGTGCTCGCCGCCCTCGCGCCCGTCGCGACCCTTCCGGCCGCTGCCGGGATCCTGGGCCCGCCGCACTACCTCCTCCTCTACACGTTCTTCGGGCGCTTCTTCGAGTTCTACGCGGGCATGTGGCTCGCCAAGCGCGTCGCCCGGACGGGGATCCCCGGCGGCGGCGGGCGCGGCGGCTTCCCGGTGCTGACGGTCGCGGGGGCGGCCGGCATCGCGGCCATCGTCTTCGCGCTGGCGGCGCTCCGCGCGGCGACGGCCTCCACCTACCTCTACGGCCTCTACCATCCGGCCGGGATCGCGCTCAACAACCTGGCCCTCCCGGTCTTCATCGCCGCGTTCTACCTCGGCCTCATCCGCGAGCGGACGCCCCTGCGGCGGCTCCTCTCGGGAAGAGTCGCGGGCCTTCTCGGCCGCAGCTCCTACGCCTTCTACCTGGTCCACATCGGCGTCGCCCGCGACTACTTCGTGCGCGCCTTCGTCCTCGGCGCGGGCCTCTTCGGGGCCGGAGCGATGGCCTGGGCGACGCGCGTCGGCCAGAGCCTCCTCGGCCTCTTCGTCCTCGTCAACGTCTTGGCGATCCTCCTCTACAAGGGAATCGAGTCTCCCGCCAACCGGTTCCTGCGCCGGCGCTTCGCCGGACCCGCGGCCGCCGCGCCGGCTGCGTAGAATCGCCGCGATGCTCCTTCTCGTGCTGCGCTGCCTCGCCGTTTACGCGGCGGCGGCCGCGGCCCTGCTCGCCGGGGCGCACCGGTGGGTCCTCCCGCTGCGCGGACGCGCCGCCCTGCTCCTCGCCGCCGCTCCTCTGCTCTTCACCGGCCTCGCCACGTTCCGGGGCGAGGTGTACGCGCCGCTCGACATCGTGCGCGGGACCGAGCCCTTCGCGTCCGCGTGGGGCGGCGGGGCGAGGCCCGCCCGGACGCCCCTGCTCTCCGACGTCGTCTCGTCGATGATCCCCTGGCAGAAGGCGGTCCGCGAATCCGTCCGCCACGGCCGGCTGCCGCTCTGGAACCGCTTCGTGCTCGGGGGCGAGCCCCTGCTCGCCGTCCAGCAGGCGGCCGTCCTGCACCCCTTCACGTGGGCCGGCTTCCTGCTCCCGCTCGGCCAGGCGTGGACCCTCCAGATGAGCCTCCGGCTGCTGCTGGCCCTCCTGTCGGCGTACCTCCTGTTCCGCGATCTCGGCTGCCGCGACGCGGCCGCCCTCGTCGGAGCTCTCGGCTGGGCGTTCTCGGACTTCATGGTGTTCTGGCTCGGGTATCCGGTCGGCAACGCGCTCGCGCCGTTCCCGCTCCTCCTGCTCGGCCTGTCGCGCCTGGTTCGCGACGCGGACCGGCGCGCCACGGCGCTGACGGTCGCGGCCCTCTTCCTCGTCGTGACGGCCGGCCATCCGGAGAGCCTTCTCTTCGCTGTTGCCGGAGGCGGTGTCTGGTTCCTTTTCCTCCTGGGATTCGCCGGCACGGGGCGCCGCGCGCGCCCTCTCGGCCTCTCGCTCGGCGCCGGGGCGATCGCCCTCGGCCTGACCGCGGTCCAGCTGGCGCCCCTCGCGGAAGCCCTCCCGCGGACGTGGGAGAGCGCGATGCGGTCGGCGCACTTCGCGCACGTCAGGAAGTCCGCCGAGCCGGCCGAAAGCGCGCGCCGCGCGGCCGCCTATCTCGTGCCGTTCGCCTACGGGGAGTCCGGACATGGGAGGCTCGAAGAGGGGTTCGGAGTGCCGGGCGGCTACGCGGGGACACTCCTCCTGCCGCTCGCCGCCGTCGGTCTCCTCGGGAGGGACCGCCGCCGCTGGGCCCTGGCGACGCTGGGAGCCCTCGGCCTCGCGCTCGGCGCGGGCCTGGCGGTCGTCACGGACGCGATCACCGCGATCCCTCTCCTGGACCTCGCCGTCCCCGGCTACTTCGTCTTCCTGGCGGCGTTCGCGGCCTGCGCGCTCGCGGCCCTCGGGACGGAGCGGCTCCTCGCCGGCGAAGGACGCCGCGTCTTCCTCGCCGCGGCGGCGCTCGCCGCCCTGGCCGTGGCGGCGATCCTGCTCGTCCGTTCTCCGGGCATGAGGGCGCTCGAGATCCCGGACGGCTTCGTGCGGCGTCGCGTGCTGCTCGAGCTCCTTCCGCTCGCCGCCGGAATCGCCGCGGTCGGCCTCCTCGGAATGAGGCCGCCGGCGGCGGCCCTCGGCGCGGCGCTCGTCGTGCTCCTCGCTTCCGCGCGGGTCCTCGAGGCCGGCGGCGTCTATCCCTCCTGCCCCGACCGGGACCTCGCGCCTCCGCTTCCGGTCCTCGACGCGATCCCCCGCGACGCGCCCGTGCGCATGGTGGCGCAGGGGTATCTCTTCGTCCCGAACGTCGCCGCGATGTACGAGCTCGAGGACGTCCGCGGCTACGAGTCCATGACGCTGCACGCCCTCGTCGCGACGTACCCGCTCTGGTGCGCGCCGCAGCCCGCCTGGTTCAACCGCGTCGACGACCTCTCGAAACCGTTCCTGTCGTTTCTCAACGTGGGCTACGCCCTCGTGTCGCCCGGAGTCTCCCCGCCGCCGGGCTGGATCGTGCGCGCGCGCGGGCGCGGGGCCGACCTGCTCCAGAACCAGCGGTGCCTTCCCCGCGCGTTCGCGCCGGAATGGGTCCGCTTCGAACGCGACCCGCTCGCCGGAATCGTGCTGCTCGATGCGATCTCCGATTTCGGCGAGCGCGGCGTCGTCGGCTCCCCGGATCCGGCCGGAACCGGAGAATGGCGCCGCAACGGCGCGGCCTCGGTCGCGATCGAAGCCTACGGGGCGCAGTCGCTCGACCTCTCCGTCCGCGCTCAGGCCGAGACGATCGTCGCCACCTCGATGACGGCCTGGCCGGGCTGGATCGCGAGACTCGACGGACGCCCGGCCGCTCCGCTCGTCTACGACACGGCGTTCCTCGGATTCCGCGTCCCCGCAGGCGAGCACCGCCTTTCGCTCCGGTACCGGCCGGCGAGCGTCGTGTACGGAGGCGCCCTGAGCCTGCTGACCCTCGCCGGCTGCCTCGCCGCGCTGGCTCTCGGGAAGAGCGCCCGGCGGGCCGGCGCCTGACGGAGCGCGGCCGGCGGGTGTAACGTCGAGGGGCCGGGCCGCATCGAAAGGAATCCGTGACCGAAGTCCCCAAACCCCCGCCCTCCCGGGAGATCACCCCCGAGACGGTCTACGCCGACCGCCGGCGGTTTCTCAAGAACTCGCTGCTGTTCGCCGCCACCGCCGCCGGCGTGGGAGGAGGCCTCGTGTGGCTCACGGGCGGCGCGAGGGGTCGCGGCGAAGGCGCCCGGGCCGCCGCCACGCCCGCGCCCGGCGCGCCGGCGGGGAACGGCCTCGGCGAGATCCGCCCGAGCCGCTTCAGCACGGACGAGCCGATGACGACCTTCGAGCAGGCGACGACCTACAACAACTTCTACGAGTTCGGCACGAGCAAGGAGGATCCCTCGCGAAACGCCGGGACGCTCAAGCCGCGCCCCTGGACGGTCGCGATCGAGGGCGACGTGGGCCGTCCGCAGACGATCGACCTCGACGCCATCCTCCGCGACTTCCCGCTCGAGGAGCGCGTGTACCGGATGCGCTGCGTCGAGGGATGGTCCATGGTCATCCCCTGGGACGGATTTCCCCTCGGCGAGCTGCTGCGGCGCGCGGAGCCGACGTCGCAGGCGCGCTACGTCGCGTTCACGTCGCTCCTCGACCCCACGCAGATGCCCGGCCAGCGCGACGGCGTCCTCGACTGGCCCTACGTCGAGGGGCTGCGGCTCGACGAGGCGATGCATCCCCTCACGATCCTCGCGGCCGGGATGTACGGCCGGCCGCTTCCCAACCAGAACGGGGCTCCCCTTCGTCTCGTCGTGCCGTGGAAGTACGGCTTCAAGGGCGTCAAGTCGATCGTCAAGATCGTCCTGACCCGCGACGAGCCGCGGACCACCTGGCACCTCGCCGCCCCCGGCGAGTACGGGTTCTACGCCAACGTGAATCCCGCCGTGGACCACCCGCGCTGGAGCCAGGCGACCGAGCGGCGCATCGGCGAGGTTCGCCGCCGCCCGACGCTCCCCTTCAACGGCTACGCCGACCAGGTCGCGAGCCTCTACGCGGGCATGGACCTGCGGCGGAACTTCTGAAAGGCGTGATGATGGCGGCGCCGCGCGCCGGCGGCCGGCGCCCCTGGCTCAAGCCCGCCGTGCTCGCGGGCGCCCTCGCTCCCCTGGCTCTGCTCCTCGCGCGAGCGGCCCGGCACGACCTCGGCGCCAACCCCATCGCCGAGGCGCTCAACGAGCTCGGCCTCACCGCCCTCGTCCTGCTCGTCGCCTCGCTCGCGTGCACGCCCCTGCGCGAGGTCCTCGGGTGGACCTGGGCGATCGCCCTGCGGCGGATGCTCGGCCTCTTCGCGTTCTTCTACGCGTCGCTGCACTTCGCGACGTACATCGGCCTGGACCAGGGACTGCGGCTCGGCGCGGTCGCCGCGGACGTGGCGAAGCGCAAGTTCATCTTCGCCGGCTTCGCCGCTTTCGTTCTCCTCGTGCCGCTCGCGTTGACGTCCACCGCCGCGTCCGTGCAGCGCCTGGGTTTCACGCGGTGGAAGCGCCTGCACCGGCTCGTGTACGCGTCCGCCGCGCTCGCCGCGTTCCACTTCTTCCTGCGCGTCAAGAAGGACGTCCGCGAGCCGCTCGCCTACGCCGCCGTGCTGGCCGTCCTGCTGCTCGCGCGGGTGGTGATCCTCGCTCGCGAGAGCCGCGCCCGCCGGGCCGCTCTCGCCAAAGCCGGGTGAACGCGAACCTCGGAATACGAGGCGCATGCCGGAAGTTTGGAAGCTCGTGAAGACCTGCCGGACCTGGATCGGCATCGCCGCGCTCGCCGGGTTCCTGTCGGTCGCCGCCCGGTCGGCCGGGCTGATGCCCTCCCATTGCTGCGCCGCCGCCCACGGAAGCTGCCCCGTCACCCTCTGCAAGGCGGCGCCGCCGAAGGCGCCTTCGACGGTGGAGTACACGGCCGCCATCGAAGTCGCCACGCTCCGGCCCTTCTCGCTGGACGCCATGGCCGGGATCCGGATTCCCCGGCAGGAGGGCCCCGTTTTCCCCTCCCACGAATTCCGCCGCCCGATGCGGAACTGATCGTCGATCCTCCCCCCTGACCGGAGCGAATCCCCACATCGATCGGAGGATGACGATGAAGACCCTCTTCGGGACCCTGTCTCTCCGCCTCGCGCTCGCCGCCTGCGCGCTGGCTGCGGCCTGGCCCGGCGCCGCGCAGACCGCGTCCTGCCCCGACCACCACTCCGGCGTCGATTCGCGCGGCGATCACGTCATGGGCTTCGACCACGACAAGACGACCCACCACTTTCTCCTGACGGCGTCCGGCGGAATCATCCAGGTCACCGCCAACGCCGAGGCCGACACGGCCAGCCGCGACGCGATCCGCTCGCACCTGTCGCACATCGCCGTGATGTTCGCCGAGGGCAACTTCGACGCCCCGATGCTGATCCACGACCGCGTTCCGCCCGGCGTCCCCGTGATGAAGGAGAAGGGCAAGGCGATCCACTGGACGTACGTCGAGCTCCCCTCCGGCGGCCAGGTCGTGATCGCGACCGACGACCCCGCCGCGCGCGCCGCCATCCACGAGTTCCTGCGGTTCCAGATCGAGGACCACCGGACCGGCGACCCGCTCGAGGTCGGCAAGGAGACCAAGGGCGACGCCCCCGATTCGTCCGGGAAGCCCACCTAGTCGATGATCCGCGCCGGGCAGGCGACTGCCCGGCGCGCTTCTTCGGATTCGCCTCGCGGCCGGGAGTTTGGTGGGCCGTCTGGGACTCGAACCCAGGACCACCGGCTTAAAAGGCCGATGCTCTAACCAGCTGAGCTAACGGCCCATCCGTTAGAGCGAAAGAGGATACACCGGGTTTCCCGTCGTCACCCGAGGCACGCGAGGCGCGAGACTGCCGAGTTGGTTCAGAGTTTGATCGCGCCGCGCCGGAGTGCCTCCTTGATCCCCATAATCCCGGCGATGTCGGAGCAGGTCTTCCGCTCGCGCTGAGGTAGCGTGCCGTAGGTGTGCCGGAGTCGGGAAGCGGTAATGCGGCACCATCGCGGCCTTCACCGCGTAGCGCCAGCAGGCTGCCGTGTCTCGACCTCCCCGACGGCGGAGCCCAGCTCCGAGAACACCCGTCGGCCGGACCCCGACGACACGGGGCGCGGCCACAGCCACGAGCGCACGCTCCTTCCTCCAAACGTCCTTCAGGATGGCCGCCCGATCGGCCAAAACGCGAAAAAGAGCAAAATCGCCTATCCCTATGATCCCCGTCATAGGCGCGCCTTGCGGGCCTCGCCATCTTTCATGGCGAGGACCATGAGCGAACGAGAACACAGAGAGGGTTCTTCGCTTGCGACGGGCTTGAAGTTTCTTTCAAGCGGCGAAGTCGCGAAACTGTTTGGCGTCTCCGTGTCCACGGTGACGCGCTGGGCGCGCATCGGACTGATCAAGACCGTCCGTACGCCCGGGGGCCATTACCGGTTCCGCGCAGGGGAGATACGTCGGGCGGGACGTTCCGTCGCCTCGGATGATCTCGTGCGGCTGGGCTGATCGCCATGCACATCGCCATCCGCCTTCCGGATCTCGCCCACTGGAAAGCCCAGGTCAAATGCCAGAGCGGCTGCCCCGTCGCGACCGATGCCGGACGCTACGTGCAGCTCATCGCCGAGGGACGCGACCAGGACGCGTTCCTCGTCGCCCGCGCTCCCAACCCGTTTGCCTCGGTCTGCGGACGTGTGTGCGCGGCGCCCTGCGAGGACGCATGCCGCCGGGGCGCGATCGACGCGCCCATCTCGATCCGGGCGCTCAAGCGCTTCGTGACCGAAAAGTACGGGGTCGAGTCGGTCCGACCCGGCACCCAGGACGTCCTGCGCGAGACGCTGACGCCCGAAGGCAATCGCTATGCCGGCCACCTGCCGGTGCACCCTCTCGGCCTCGACCGGCCGGGCCTCGCTCAGGCCTCTCCGAGGCGGAAGGTGGCGGTCGTGGGCGCCGGTCCCGCGGGCCTTTCGGCAGCGCACGACCTCGCTCTGCTCGGCTACGACGTGACGGTCTTCGAGTCTTCGGAGGAGCCCGGAGGAATGATGCGCTTCGGGATCCCGGAGTACCGCCTTCCCCGGACTCTCATCCGCGCCGAGATCGACAAGATCCTGGCGCTCGGCGTAACCCTGAGGCTCAAGACGCCGCTGACCGCCGACTTCGGCCTGGCCCGGCTGCGCCGTGACGGCTTCGAATCGGTCTTCCTCTCCGTCGGCGTGTCGCGGGGCCGCGACCTCCAGGTCCCCGGCGTCGAGAAGGACGGCGTCGTCAAGGCCGTCGATTACCTCCTGAACGCCAACCGCGGCTACCGGATGAACCTCGGCCGCAGGGTCGTCGTCATCGGTGGCGGCTTCGTCGCCTTCGACGCCGCCCGCACGGCCCTTCGCGTCGGCCGGGAAGAGGATGTCGACCGTCTCGCGGAGGCCTCGCGGGACGACGCGCGGCTGAACGAAGCGCTCGACTCCGCGCGCCAGGCGCTGCGCGGCGGCGCCGCCGAGGTCACGCTCGTCTCGCTCGAGAGCTTGGAGGAGATGCCCGTCCTCCGGACCACCCAGGGGCACGAGGAGTTCGAGGAGGCCAGGAAGGAAGGCATCTCGTTCCTGCCCCGCCGCGGCCCGCATCGTTTCCTCGGAGGCGACCGCCTCGAGGCAATCGAGCTCAAGAATGTCTCGGCCGTCTTCGACGAGAACGGCCGCTTCGCGCCGCGCTACGACGAGAGCGACATCGTTCGGATCGAGGCCGACGCCTGCATTCTCGCCATCGGCCAGCAGCCCGACCTGGCGTTCCTCCAGCCCTCCGACGGCGTGGCGTTGACGCCGGGAGGAACGATCCGTGTCGACGCGGCCACGCTCGCCACGTCCGCCCCCGGAATCTTCGCGGGCGGCGACGTCGCCTTCGGCCCGCGCAACCTCATCGAGGCCGTGGCCAACGGCAAGCGAGCCGCGCGCTCGATGCACGAGCACCTTTCCCGCGAGGCTTCGCGCCTCGAGATCGGGCTCGAGATCGAGAAGATCCCGACCGACCGCTACCGGATGACGGCCGGGTTCGAGATCTTCGACCGCGAAGCCGCGCCGACCCTCGAGGTCGGGCGCCGCACGGGCATCGCGGAGGTCGAAACCGGATACGCCGATGCCGAGGCGCGCCGCCAGGCGGCCCGCTGCCTCGTCTGCCACGTCCAGACGATCTACGACCCGGAGAAATGCGTCCTCTGCAGCCGGTGCGTGGACGTCTGCCCCGAGTACTGCCTCGCGATCGTCCCCTTCGAGGACCTGGGCCTCTCGGAGGACGAGCGCGCGTCGCTCTCGGCCCGGGCCGAGGGAAACGGGCTTCCGCTGTCCGCGATGGTCAAGGACGACGAGCGCTGCATCCGGTGCGGGCTCTGCGCGACCCGCTGCCCGACCGACGCGATGACGATGGAACGGTTTTCGATCACCGAGCGGTTTGCCGCCGCGGCGAAGTGAAGGAGCACAGGCGATGAGCAAGGACCGTCGGGAATTCCTCCTGAAGCTGGGGATCGGCAGCGGGATCGCGGCGCTCGGAGCGCAGACGATCGCCTCGATGCGCTCGCTCGTGCCCAACGTCTCGTACGACGCCCCCACGACCGTGAAGATCGGGATGCCGAACGACTTTCCTGACGGGCTCCAGTTCCTGCCCGACCAGCGGCTCTACGTCTTCCGCGACGGGCGGACCTTCCACGCCGTCTCCGCGGTCTGCACGCACCTCGGCTGCACCGTCCGCGCCGAGGCGCTCTCCCAGCCGCAGACGACGACGGTGGACGGCAAGCCGCTGCGCCTGACGCATCGCTTCCTCTGCCCCTGCCACGGCTCGAAGTACAACGGCGACGGCACCAACGTCTCCGGCCCCGCTCCCAAGCCGCTCGCCTGGTACCACCTCTCGGTGGCGCCCGAGGACGGCCAGCTCGTCGTGGACCTCGCCCGCCCGGTGGACCGCGACTTTCGCCTGACCGTCGTCTGAAGGAGACCCCATGAGCGCGAAACTGGAACACTCGGACTCGGCCCCCTCGGCGCCCGGCGTGCACCCCCGGCGCTGGTGGAGCTTCCGCCCCGCGTCGGACCGGCAGGCCGGCGACGCGGTCGTCTCCAACTTCCTCCTCCACTGGTTCCCCGCCAAGAGCTACAAGCCTTCGCTCGCCTGGAGCTACTCGTTCTGGCTCGGAACGGTCTCCGCGGCCCTGCTGCTGCTGCTCGTGCTTTCGGGGCTGCCGCTGCTCTTTCTCTACATCCCCTCGGTCGAGCGCGCTTACGCGTCGGTCAAGGACATCGAGTACGTCATCACGTTCGGCTCGTGGATCCGCGCGGTCCATCGCATCTCGGCCCACCTGATGGTCGCCGCCGTGTTCCTCCACCTCGTGCGGGTCTTCCTCTCCGGGGCCTACAAGAACGGCGTCGGACAGGGGCAGAAGCGCGAGTGGAACTGGGTCATCGGCGTGGCGATGCTGCTGCTGACGCTCTTCCTGTCGTTCACGGGGTACCTGCTGCCTTGGGACCAGCTCGCCTACTGGGCCGTGACGGTCGGCACCAACATCGCGTCCTCGGTCCCCTACGTCGGGCCAGCCGTGCGGGAGCTCCTCATCGGCGGCCGAACGATCGAGCAGGCCACGCTGATCCGGTTCTACGTCCTCCACGTCCTCTTCCTGCCGATGCTCATCGGGGCGCTCTTCGGATACCACATGTGGCGCGTCCGCAAGGACGGCGGCCTCGCGCGGGCCGACGGCGAGCGTTCCCGATCCGACCGGAGGGACGTGCCGCCGACCCCGACGAAGACCTACACGTTGCTCGGCATCGCGCGCGGAACCTCGCCCCAGGTCCGCGCCACGTCTCTCGAGGCTCCCGGTATGACCGTCAACTCCATCCCCGATCTGACGCGCCGGATCGCGATCGTCATCCTCGGCACGATCGCCCTCGTCGGGATCCTCTCGGTCTTCGTGCGCTCGCCGCTCGAGGAGCCCGCCAACCCGCTGATCACTCCCAACCCGGCCAAGGCCCCCTGGTACTTCCTGTGGCTCCAGGAAATCGTGACCGACACGACCCTGCACCTCGGCTCCTTCGCCATCAATGGCGCGTTCCTCGGCGGCGTGCTCCTGCCCGGGGCCCTCGTGCTGCTCATGACGGCCTGGCCCTGGCTCGACCGCAGCCCCGGGTCGGGCGCCGGCGTGTGGTTCGCCGCGAGCCGCCGCCGCCAGAACCTCGTCTTCCTCCTGCTCGTCGCGGGCGTAATCGTCATGACCGTCATCGGCACGTTCCTGCGGGGCCCCTACTGGCACTTCTACTGGCCATGGCAGCCGTGGCCGGAACTGCCCTCGAGGATCTGACATGGAACAGCGAACCGACTCCCCGTACCCGAAGAAGGACCGGCCGGTCCTGGCGTTGATCGGCGTCCTGCTCGTCGTCTCGACCCTGCTCTTCGCCTGGAGCGACCGCAAGCACGACTGGCGCTACTACCAGTACGCCTTCCGCGCCCAGGTCACCGAGAAGCTCGGCGCCGAGCAGGCGAAGGCGGTGCCGAAGGGCGTCCAGCAGATCTGGGTTTCGGAGATGCGCCGCGCCGACCGCTGCATCACCTGCCACCAGGCGATCCTGTGGAAGGGCTTCGAGAAGGCCGAGAACCCTTTCAAGACGCACCCGGTGGAACCGCTCAAGGGCCATCCGATCGAAAAATACGGCTGCACCGCCTGCCACGGCGGCCAGGGCTGGGCCATCGACGCCGCCGCCGCCCACGGCCCGGTCGAGCACTGGGAAGAGCCGCTCCTCGGCTCGCAGCTCGGCGAGGCCTACACGCTGGCGGCCAACAAGACGGCGCTCATGCAGATGAACTGCAACGTCTGCCACCGCTACGACCGGGAGACGAAGGGCGCCGACGAGATCAATCTCGCCAAGAAGCTCGTCCTCGAAAAGGGCTGCCGCGCCTGTCACGTCATCAACGGACGCGGCGGCACGATCGGCCCCGACCTCACGTGGGTCGGCGACAAGGCGCCCGAGCAGTACGAGTACGGCCGCCTCTCGGGCCAGATGAGCGCCTACGCGTGGCACGTCGCCCACCTGAAGGACCCGCGCGCCCTCGTCCCGGAAACGGTCATGCCGAATTTCCACCTCTCGACGCGCGAGGCCCAGGCCCTCGCGATGCTGGCGCTGTCGTGGAGGCGCGCGCCGATCCCGGCCGACTCCCGGCCGGGACTCCCGCGCACCGACCCGCAGACTCCGGAGGAGATCGCCGAGGAGGCGCGGATGAAGACCGGCCCCGGCGCCTGGTTCGTGAAGACAGGCTGCTTCGTCTGCCACTCGATCCAGGCCCTGGGGGTCAAGAGCCCGGCGCAGATCGGCCCGGACCTCTCGACGGCCGTCGAGGACACGCAGTCCCGCTTCGGCCGCACGGTGGACGACTTCCTGAAGGCCCCGACCGGCACGATGGCCGTCGTCCTGTCGAGACAGATCGTCCTGACCCCCGAGCAGAAGGACGTCGCGGTGACGAAGCTGCGCGAAGCGTTCGCCGAGTACCAGAAACAGAAGGCCGCGGGCCAGAAGACGGACGCAGCGGTGGCCCATTGAGCGATCTCGAATTTCGGACTTTCGAACTCGGACTTGGAAGGAGAGAAAGATGAGCAAGCAGAGGAAGACCTGGATCACGTGGAGCGCGGTGGCGGCCTTCGCCGTGCTCGTCGCTCTCGCGGGCCGCTGCGCCCCGAGCGCCCCGAAGGCCGGAGCGAAGAAGGGACCCTCCGGCGCCTCGGACATGGCGGTGGCGGCCCAGAAGACGTACATCGCGCCCGGCGATCTCGACGAGTTCTACCTGTTCTCGTCGGGCGGCCACTCGGGCCAGATCTACGTCTACGGCGTTCCCTCGATGCGCCACCTCTCGACCATTCCGGTCTACACGCCGTACCCCGCCACGGGCTACGGCTTCGACGACGAGTCGAAGGCGATGCTCGGCAACCTGACGTGGGGCGACGTGCACCACCCGGCCCTCTCGGAGACCAACGGCGACTATGACGGCCGGTGGCTCTTCGTCAACGACATGAACGGCCGCGTCGCGCGCGTGGACCTCCGGGATTTCAAGACCAAGCAGATCATCGGCCCCATCCCGAACGTCTCGGGCGTCCACGGGTCGGCCTTCGTCACCCCGAACACCGAATACTCGATGATGGCCTCGCGGTTCTCGATCCCCATTCCGAAGGGCACCTACGCGCCGATCGAACAGTACGCCACGGACTACAAGGGCGTCCTCGTCGGCATCAAGATCGACCCGAAGACCGGCGAGATGAAGCTCGGATGGCAGGTCATGACGCCTCCCTTCGACTGGGACCTCGGCGACGCGGGCAAGAAGGTCTCCGACGGCTGGATGTTCTGGACCTGCTACAACTCGGAGCGCGCCACCGGCAAGCTGGAGGTCACGGCCTCGCAGCGCGACCGCGATTACATCGCCGCCGTGGACTGGAAGGCGGTCGAGAAGGCCGTCGCCGAAGGCAAGGGCGACATGGTCGGCGGCGTCAAGGTCATCGACCCGAAGAAGGTGCCCGGGCTCGTCTATCTCCTGCCCTGCGGCAAGTCGCCCCACGGAGTGGACGTGTCGCCCGACGGCAAGTACATCGTCGGATCCGGCAAGCTCCAGGGCGTCACGACCGTCTTCAACTTCGAGAAGATCCAGACGGCGATCCGCAACAAGGACTTCACCGGCGACGAGGACGGGATCCCGGTCCTCAAGTACGAGTCGATCAAGGATGCCGAGGTCCCGGTGGGGCTCGGCCCCCTCCACACGCAATTCGGCCCGGACGGGTACGCCTACACCTCGCTGTTCGTCGACAGCGCCATCGCGAAGTGGAAGATGGGCACCTGGGAGGTCGTCGACAAGATCCCGATGTCCTACTCGATCGGCCACCTCTGCGCGGCCGAGGGCGACACCTGCTCGCCGAAAGGCAAGTACCTCGTCGGCCTGAACAAGCTGTCGCATGGCCGGCACCTCTCGGTCGGGCCGTCGCAGCCGGAATCCTCGCAGCTCGTGGACATCTCCGAGGAGAAGATGAAGCTCCTCTACGACGCCTTCACCGAGCCCGAGCCGCACTACGCCCAGATGATCGAAGCCAAGAAGCTCCACCCGATCGAGGTCTACCCGAAGGACGAGAACAAGAACCCGCTGGCGATCTGGGACGTCAAGGACGCCGGAGTCTCGCGCAAGGGAAACGACGTCCTCGTCAAGGTGGTCCTCGTCCGCTCCACGATCACCCCGACCGCGATCGAGGTCGAGCAGGGCGACACGGTCAAGGTCGCCCTGACCAACATCGAGCAGACGACCGACGAGCTCCACGGCTTCGGGCTGCTCGACTACAACATCAACATCGTCTGCGACCCGGGCGAGACCAAGACCGTGACCTTCAAGGCCGACAAGCCGGGGGTCTTCCCGTACTACTGCACCAACTTCTGCTCGGCGCTCCACCAGGAGATGCAGGGCTACCTCATCGTCAAACCCAGGAAGGGATAGCAGCCCGGCCGAACCAGGCGGCGGCGCCTGCCGCCGCCCTGATCCACCGGCCGAGGAGACACACATGAAGGCATTCTTCGAGAGGAGCAACCGGTTCCTGTCCGAGCCGCTTCACCCCGGGCCACGGCTCCTGCTCCTCGTGGCGTTCGTGCTCCTGATCCCCACCTACCTCGCCCCGCTCTGGAAAATGACCATGTTCGCGCCGCAGTATCCGGACGGGCTCCGCCTCGAGATCTACAGCTACAAGCTCGAAGGAGGCAACGGCGGCCAGGACGTCAAGGAAATCAACATCCTCAACCACTACATCGGCATGCGCGACCTGACGACCGCGGACTTCACCGAGTTCAAGTGGATCCCGTTCGTCGTGGGGATGCTCGGCCTGTTGTTTCTGCGCGCCCCCGTGCAGGGGAAGATGGGCGACCTGATCGACGTCGCCGTCCTGTACGCCTACTTCGGCCTCTTCTCGCTCTGGTCGTTCGGTTTCAAGCTGTATTCCTACGGGCACAGCCTGGCGACGACGGCCTCCGTCAAGGTGGCTCCCTTCATGCCTCCGCTCTTCGGGCACAAGAAGCTCGCGAATTTCGACGTGTACTCCTATCCCGCGGCCGGCTCCTACGCGCTGGCCGCCGTCGCCGCCGTGCTCCTCGCCGCGTTCGTGCTCGCGCTGCGGGAAGCGATCGGGGACGAAACCAGGGAAGCGCGGTCGGCCGGATGATCGCCGCCCTCGTCTTCGTGCTGGCCCAGGCGGGGCCCGACATGGTTCCGGCCGCGGCCAGCGGCCTCGAGGGCCGCCCGGCGGCTTCGACGCTCTCGCCGCTGCAGGAGAGGATCGACGCGGCGCCGGAGGGCTCGGTCGTCCGGATCGGGCCCGGCACTTATCGGGGCGACCTCTACCTGGACCGCCGAATCACCATCTCGGGAGAGGGCCGGCCGCGCCTCCTCGGCTCGGGGACCGGGAGCGTCCTGCGGGTCCGCGCCGCCGGCGCCACGGTCGAGGGTCTGGACATCGACGGTGGTGGCGGCGGCGACCTCGGCCGCGACTCCTCCGGCATCCACGTCGCGGCGAAACACGTGACCATCCGAAGCTGCCGCGTGTCGAACTCGATCTTCGGGATCTACCTCCGCGAGGCCGACGGGGCCGTCGTCGAGGACTCCGAGATCCGAGGCATCCCGGGCAAGGACCCCGGCGAGAAGGGCTCCGGCATCCACGTCTGGAACACCGACGGCTTCCGCCTCTCCGGCAACACGATCGTGGACGTCCGCGACGGCTTCTACATCCAGTCGTCTCCCCACGGGACGATCACCGGAAACACCGCGCGCGACCTGCGCTTCGGGCTCCACTACATGTTCTCGGACGACAATGTCTTCGAGGGAAACACGTTCGAGAACGACGCCGCGGGGACGGCGATCATGTACTCGAAACGGATCGTCTTCCGGCGCAACCGGTTCCTCCACAACCGCGGCTTCGCGTCGGTCGGCCTGCTCTTCAAGTCCTGCGACGACGTCACGGCCGAGGGCAATCTCATCGCCGACAACGCGCGCGGAATCTTTCTCGAAGGCTCCTACCGATGCCTCTTCTCGGGAAACGTGGTCGCGGAATCGGACGTCGCCCTCGTGCTCTACGACTCCTGCGGCGACGTCGTGCTCAGGGGCAACTCCTTCGTCGCGAACCTGACGCCGCTCCTGCTCGTCGGCCGCCGCACGGACACGCGCTTCGACGGCAACTTCTGGTCGGGCAACGACGAGCCCGACCTCGACGGCGACGGCCGCTCCGACCGCCCGTACGCGCTGACGTCGGTCTTCGATCACTTCCGCGGAAACCTGACCGCAGCCGACCTCTTCACCTCCGGGTTTGCGGCCGCCGCCCTCGGGGCCGCCGAGCGCTCGTTTCCCGTGCTCGACCCGGTGACGGTCGAGGACCGCTCTCCGCTCGCGCGGCCCCCGGCTCTCCCCGGGGTTCCCCGCGCGCCCGCGCCGCCGCGAGGCGCGCACCTGGCCGGCGTCTTCGCCTCTGCCGCAGCGATCGCCGTCGGATCGGTCGGCCTCTGGAAGGGCCGCCGATGATTCGATTCCGGAGCTTCTCCAAGTCGTTCGGCGCCCAGAAGGCGGTCGACGGCCTGTCCCTGTCCGTCGAGCCCGGCGAGGCTGTCGCCCTGCTCGGACCGAACGGATCGGGAAAGACCACGACGCTCAAGGCCGCCGCCGGCCTGCTGCTGCCGACCGCCGGAACCGTTGGCGTCGGAAATCCCGAGCAGGATCCCTGCCTCCCGTCGGCCCGCGTGAGCCTGTCGTACCTCCCCCAGAAGGTCGCGTTCCCCGAGGCGCTGACCGGGCGGGAGGTCGTCGAGTTCTACCGAAGGCTGCGTGGGGCCGACGTGTCGCGAGTCGCGGAGGTGTTCCGGTTTGCGTCCCTCAACGGAGCCTCCGCGCGCCCCATCGGGACGTACTCGGGAGGCATGCTCCAGCGCCTCGGCCTCGCCGTCGCGGTTCTTCCGGAGGCGCCGATCCTGCTGCTCGACGAGCCCACGGCGGCGCTCGATCCCGACGGCCTCTGCGCCTTCTACGGCCTCGTCGAACGCCGGCGCCGCGAGGGCCACACTCTTCTCTTCACGTCGCATCAGCTCGGCGACGTGGAGCGCCTCGCGGACCGCTTTGCCCTGCTCGTCGGCGGCCGGCTCGCGGCGGCGCTGACCCAGCGCGAGCTGGCCGACCGTCTCGCCCTGCGGGGCGTCCTGCGCCTGCGGCTCGATCGGCGCGTGCCGGGCCTCCTCGACAGGATCCGCGCGATCTCGCCTGCCGCGAGCTGGGCCGCGGACGAGCTCGTCGTCCCCGGGCCGGCCGCCGACCGGCCTCGCGTGCTCGACGTCGTGCGCGAAGCGCGAGCCGAGATCCGAGGGCTCGCGGCCGAGGAAGGACGCCTCGACCTGCTCTACCGGGAACTCGTGGGAGCGGGGCAATGACGAGAGCCCGGGGCGCCGCCGCCCTCGCCTTGCTTCTCGGTGCGATCCGCTGCGCGGGCGACGCCGCCGGCCCCTCCACGCTCGACACGAAGAACGAAACCTGCCGCTCGTGCCGCATGCCCGTGTCCGACCCGAAGCTCGCCGCGCAGGTCGCCGCTCCCGGAGAGGAGACCCGGTTCTTCGACGACATCGGGTGCCTCCGCGACTACCTCTCGAGGTCCGGCCCCCTGCCCGCGGGAGCCGTCGCCTACGTCGCGGACCACCGCACCGGCGCCTGGGTCGGGGCGACGCGGGCGCTTTTCAGCCGCTGTCCCTCGGTCGAGACACCGATGGAATCCCACCTTCTCGCATACTCGGACGACGCGTCCCGAGCCGCCGATCCGTCCGCGCGCGGCTGCACCGCCGTGCCGGCCGCGGACGTCATCGGCTCTTCGGCGCCGCCCGGCCCGAGGGAAAGAGGCTGATCGCCATGGAGCTCGAGCCGTGAACACCCCACACCCGACGTCGCCCCTGCTGCTCTGCGCCCGCCAGGAGCTCATGCTCGCGGTACGGTCGCGCTGGACTCAGATCTTCGCCGCGGTTTTCGCGGCTCTCTCGCTGGCCGTCGCCGCGTCCGGCTACATCCTCTCGGGAGGAGCCGGCGTCCAGGACTTCTCCCGGACCGCCGCCTCGCTCGTGCAGCTCGTCCTGCTCCTGACGCCGCTGACTTCGCTCGTGATCGGCGCCCTCGCGCTCGCGCCGGAAAAGGGCTCGGCCGAGCTCCTCTTCTCCCAGCCCGTCTCCCGCCGCGCGATCCTGTGCGGGAAGCTGCTCGGCCTCTTCGCGGCCCTCGGAGCAGCCCAGGCGATCGGGCTCGGCGGCGCGGGGCTCCTGATCTTCTCGCGCTCGGGAGAGAACGGGCTGGGAGGATATGCCTTCCTTCTCGCCAGCGCCCTCGTCCTGACCGCGGTCTTTCTCGGAATCGCCGCGCTCCTGGTCTCGGGCGGGGTCTCCCGCCGGTCGCGGGCCCTGGCCGTGGCCTTGATCGTCTGGTTCGTCGCGGTCGTCCTCTTCGACGTCGCGGCCCTCGGAATCGCCTCGCTTCTGCCCTCGGGGGCCGCTTCGCGCCTTCTCATCGCCGCGGTGCTCACGAACCCCATCGACGCGGTCCGGACCGGGGCGCTTCTCGGCATCCAGGGAACCACCGCGTTCGGTGCTGCCTCACTCGCCCTCCTTCGCTTCACGAAGGGGCCGGCCGGCGCCACCGCGGTTCTCGCGCTTTCGGCGATTGCCTGGATGTTTGTGCCAGCCGTGCTGGCAGTGCGGCGACTCAATCGCGCCGATCTCTAAGTCCACGATTCTTTCGCCGCAGCCGCCAGAGCGGGACTCTCCTATTCCGCTTCCGCTTTGACAGGCCCTTGCGCCCTCGCAATCGGCGGTGCCCGCTGGCCTTCTCGTCGGCAGGCGTGCCCTCTTCCTTGGCCGCCTGGTGGATGAGTGGCGAGCCCTGTAGGACTCGAACCTACGGACAACGGGCGTGCCGCGTTCGTGCCAGGTTCTGGGGCATTCGAGGCACAAATAACACGGCTGGCATTCGAGGCACAAATAACATGGCTGGCATTCGAGGCACCGAGAGGGGCAAAACTGACTGGCTCGTGACCGGTTCGAACGGGGCTTTCAGTACCCTGATCTCGGTCGCTGAAGGATCGCGGGGAAAAGCCCGCGCCCGGTCAGCCGCGAGCGCAGGCCCACCTGTCCTGCTCGCCGGGCGACAATCCTGGAATCCTCGCTCACTGCGTCAGCGTCGAAGACGCCACCGGACGAGAGCCGCACCCGCTCGCGCATGAAGCGCTTCCCACCTCACGCGATCGTCGCCGGTTTCGAAAGTTCCTCCGTCGCACCTCTTCGTTGTCTTCGGCCTCATTCGCTCCACGTTCTCCTGGTCCTCGCCCGCTTGATGCAACCGCATCTGGACGGGAGGGCCGCGTGGGGGCGATGCTCAGTTCGTGGACGCCTCCCGGCGATCGCCGATGGATGAATCCCTGTCAGTTGCTCAGCGCTGGAACGAGCGCCTGGGAGCGACGAGCGAGGCTCTCTTCGTCGCCGACGCGGGCGGCCGGATCCGGTACTGGAACGACGGCGCGCAGCGGCTGACGGGCTACCGGCCGGCCGAGGTCCTCGGCAGGCGCTGCCATTCGGTCCTCGTCGGCCGGCGCGGCGGGCGAATCTGGTGCGAGGCGGACTGCCGCGTCCGGCGCTCGTTGCGGCGCGGCGCGCTTCCCTCTCACGTGGGTCTCGAAGTGAGGTCCAGGGACGGGAGCCTCCTTCCGGTCGAATTCTGCTTTCTCATTCACGAGGAGCGGGGCCAGAAGGCGATCGCCCACCTTCTGCGGGACACGTCCAGGCAGGATCAGTTGAGGCACGCGCTGCGCGGGGTCCTGCGCCTGCTCGACGGCCTCGGAGAGCACCGGCGCGCTGCCGGGTCCGCGAGCGATCCCCCTCCTCCGCCGCCGGCGCCTGGAGCGGAAGGCGACCTCTCGGCCCTGACCCGGCGCCAGATGGACGTCCTGAGGCTTCTCGTTCAGGGCCAGTCCACCAGGGCCATCGGCGAACGGCTCGGCGTCAGCGCGTTCACCGCCCGGAACCACATCCAGAACACCATTCGGAAGATGGGCATCCACACCCGCGTCCAGGCCGTCGCGGCTGCCATCGAACAAGGCGTTCACTGACGCGACGCCCGCCGCGACGGCGGGACTCCTGCCATCCGGTGCCTTCGCACCAGAAAAGCGGTGCCGTTGGTTCATTGAGCGACCTGCCGCTCTCTGAGACGCTTCTTCGTGACGGCCGAGGGATTCGAAGAAAGGCCGGAGGAGGCGATGAATGACCAACGGGAGGAGCGGTTCTTGATCGGGGAGTGAGCGGAATCAGATCGACGAGACGGAGATAGATCGGAGAAGACGATGAGCACGAAAAGGAACATGAAAGCGTTCTGGAGTCTGGCCCTGGCATCCCTGTTCGCGGCCGCCACGTCGGCCGCGCAGACCTTCGAGGTCGTCCATAGCTTTGGCGCGCCCGAAGGCGCCGATCCGCAGGCAGGCGTCACGCAGCTGAGCAACGGCGACTTCGCCGGCACGACGGTCGGCGGGCTGGGCAGTCTCTACAAACTGGACACACTCGGTCATTTCGCGACGATCTACGCCTTCAACGGAAAGGACGGAGCCAATCCGCATGCGTCGCTCTTCGAGGCGGCGGAAGGGGTTCTCTACGGCACGACCATGCACGGCTCCAGCGGCTGGGGAAGCATCTTCCGGTGGGAGCCCTCCGGCGAGCTGAAGACCCTGGTTTCCTTCGTTCCGTCGACCGGCGGGGCCAACGGCGAAGGCGGGACGCCTCACGCTCCGCTCCTGTTCATGCAGGCCGCTCCCGCCGCGAGGTTCTACGGCGTGACGACCCGCGGCGGCAAGCACGACCTGGGAACGCTCTTCACCCTGGATGCCGATCAGGACGAGTTCGTGACGGTCCGTCACTTCAGCGGGTTCGACGGATCGAGGCCCTACGAAGGGCTGATCGAAGTCGGCGGACGCCTCTACGGCACGACGACCACCGGCGGCACGATGGACAAGGGGACGGTCTTCATGTACGACCCCAGGGACCCGACCATCGAGCTCAGGGTGGTTCACAGCTTCTCCGGGATGGACGGCGCGACGCCCCAGTCGGCGCTGATCCACGTGGACGGCTACCTCTACGGGACCACCTTCGAAGGCGGCAAGTACGGGATGGGCACCGTGTTCCGGGTCGAGCCCTCCGGCGCGAACTACTCGGTGGTGCACCACTTCCAGGCCATCGAGGGCACCAACCCCCACGCCGCGCTGATGCTGGCCCGTGACAGGCACCTCTATGGCACGACGACCACGGGAGGGCCTCTCTCGATCTACGCTCTCTTCGGCAGCATCTTCCGGATCAACGCGGGAGACGAGGCCGCCAGCGAGTTTTCGATCATCCACAGGTTTACCGCGAAGGACGGCATCTCCACGCAGGCCCGGCTGATCGAGGCGTCCGACGGCGCGCTCTACGGCACGACGTCCCAGGGCGGTTTCGAGAACCGCGGCGTCGTCTATCGGGTCGTTTTCGTCCCCGTCGAAAAGATCGTTCCGTCCTCCGGCCCGGCGTCGGGAGGAACCGGGATCGCGATCACCGGCGGCAACTTCCATCCGGGCGCGGGATTGACCTTCGCCGGCATGGACGCTCGGGACGTCGCCGTCGTCAGCGACAAGGCGATCACGGCCACGACACCGGCTCTCGTCCCCGGAACGCTCAATGACGTCCTGGTGGACAATCCCGACAACACGCGGGGCGGCGTTCTCAAGGGCTACTTCGCCGACTTCCTCGACGTCCCGCAGGCGGACATCTTCCACGGCTACGTCGAGAAGATCTTCCGCAACCGGGTCACGGCCGGCGTCGGCAACGGCAATTACGGCCGCAACCTTCCCGCCACGAGAGCCCAGATGGCCGTCTTCCTGCTGAAGGCGATGCTCGGCCCGTTCTACGCTCCCCCGCGGGCGACCGACGCCCCCTTCGCCGACGTGCCGCTCGGGTCCTTCGCCGCGGACTGGATCGCGGATCTCAAGGACCGGCGCATCACGAACGGCTGCGACGGCGGGATCAACTACTGCCCGAACGCGCCGACGACCCGCGAACAGATGGCCGTCATGCTCCTCAAGGCCAAGGGCGTCACTCCCACCGGCTGCGACGGCACCTTCCTCGACGTGCCCTGCACCTCGGAATACGCCCCGTGGATCGAGGAGATGTACAAGGAAGGGATCACCGGCGGCTGTGGCAACGACGGCGGGATTCTCTTCTTCTGCCCGCGCGATCCGTCCACCCGCGGCCAGGCGGCGGTGTTCCTGACGCGGACGTTCACGCTGAATTAGTCCGACTCTTCCTCCAGGCGGGAGCTACCGGCGCATGCGGCCGGTAGCTCTTTTCTTTCGCGGTCCGTCCGGATTCAGCGGTTTCGCGGCCGCGCCCGGATCCGGCACGAGTCCCGTCGCCAGGCGCGCGCGTCCCGAGTCAGCGCCGGCGGGCGGGAGCGGGGGTCCCGCTTGCGAAATCAGAAATCAGGACTGACCCCACGGGGAGGCGGCTCCGCCGAGTGGTACGTCGTATTGCAGCCTCGGCGGCACGCCCACCAGCCGTTCGGGTCGGTCTCGCGGCGCTCCGGCGACACCTGGCTTCCGCAGTGCAGGCAATAGACCCGGGTGACCGCGTCGCCCGATCCGGGGCGGCGCTCGATCGCGGCCAGGCCGCAGCGCTCGAGCTCGACGGCGCTCAGATCCCGGGGTCCCACCATGATCCCCGAACGATAAGGGTCGGGGCCCTCCCGCGCCGTGACGCCGCGCACAAAAGCCCCGAAATCACGCGAGGCGCCGGAGCGGACCGCCACCCCGGCGCCCCCGCGCGGGATCAGTCGGCGTAGAAGACGGTCTTCCCGGTCTCGACGTCGTACATGCCGCCCACCAGGCCGGTCTTGCCCGAGTCGAGCGCTTCGCGCACGATCTGGCTGCGCTCGCGGATCTCGCGCATCGAGTGGCGGACGTTCTGCTCCGCGACCTTGTCGACGTAGGCGTTGCTCTTCGACGAGCCGCCGGGGCCGGCCGCCGCGATCGCGGGGCCGATCTTGCTGAGAAGCGCCGTGAGGTTGCCGAGGTCCACGTTGTCGATGGCGCCCTTGACCGCGCCGCAGTGGGTGTGGCCGACCACGGCGACCAGGTGAACGCCCACGACCTTGACGGCGTACTCGAGGCTGCCGAGGAAGTCGGTGTCGATCACGTTGCCCGCGTCGCGCAGGCTGAAGATGTCGCCGATTCCCTGGTCGAGGACGATCTCCATCGGGGCGCGCGAGTCCATGCAGCTCACGATGGCCGCGTACGGGTACTGGCCCGCGGCCGTCGCCTTGACGTCGGCGGCGTTGTCGCGCTTCTTCGTCTTTCCGCCGACGAAGCGGGCGTTGCCTTCCTTGAGGAGGCCGAGCGCTTTGCTCGGCGTGATGGCAGCCTGCGACTCCTTCGTCTGGACCTGCGCAAAGGCGGGCGCGGCGAGCACACAGACCAGGACGAACGCGGAAACAGTTTTCCTTCCGGACATGCGACCTCCTCGGGCTATCCGCCCATGATGTGCCGGGTCAGTGCCGGCACCCGCCCCAAAAGACGCGCGTAGAGCGCGAGCTGCCCCCGATGGTACTCCTCGTGGGCAATCCCGTGGTTCATCCACGCGATCCGCGTCCCGAGCTTGCCGTCGAAACGGCGGATCTGCTGGAGCATGTCCAGCTCCCCCGCCCGGCGGATCTTCGCGTCGCCCTCGCGGTGGGCGCGGCGCAGGGCCCCGGAGAGCTCGCGCTTCGTGCGCGGGCCGGCGAAGCCCCGGCCGTGCTCGCGGAGGAGGGCCTCGTAGGACTTGCGCTGGAAGTCGCCGCCGGCGCGGGAGAGCTCGCCCGCCATCATCTGCCCGGACTCGACGATGTGCCGCACGAGCGCGGCGACCGTCCGGGACTCTTCCCGCGGCCGGAACGCGAGGTCCTTCTCCGGGATGTTCTGGAGCTCCTCGACGACGCCCGATCGCGTGTACTCCCAGGCCTCGAGGGTCTCTTCGAGAAGGGTCCTGAAGTCGCTCATGCCCGGGCCTCCGCGCGCGGGCTCCCGTCCGGGAGCGCGTCTTTCGAGGAAGTATATCGGCGGGCCGGTGGTGTATCGTTGCGCCGCGAAACCGAACCCATGACGAAGCTCTTCCGCAACGGCGCCCTGATCCTGCTGCTCGCGGCCGCCCTCGGCTGCGCGCACAAGAACCCGCCGCCCGACTTCGCCTACGACCACGCGACGAGCTTCGCGAACCTGACGACCTACGCGTGGTTCGACGATCCGACCTGGACCATGCCGCAGGGCAACTCCATCGTGGACGGGCAGTTCATCGACCGCAACGTCCGCCAGGCCGTGGACGACACGCTGCAGAAGAAGGGCTACCGCAAGGTCGATTCCGGGGCGCCGAGCTTCTACGTCGCGTATCACCCGAACGCCGCGGGGGTCCTGAGCCAGGACAAATGGGGCGTCTACAACTGGTGGTCCTGGTCCTACGTCGGCTACGCCGGGACGAAGTGGCAGAAGCAGGGCAACCTCGTGCTCGACGTGCGCGACAGCCGCAAGGCGCTGGTCTGGCGCGGCGCGCGGACGGCCATGATCGGATCGAACCCCGAAGCGCTGAAGAAGGACATCGACGCGGCCGTGGCGCTGCTGCTCGCGGAGTTTCCGCCGCCGCCGGCCAAGGAGGCAAAGTGATTCGAACGACCCGGGGCATCCTGGTCCTCGCCGCCTGCGCGGCGCTCCTCGCGATCGCCTGCGGCGGGACGCATCCCAAGCCCGTGTACGCCTACGACCACGCCGCGAACTTCGTGGGCCTGACGACCTGGACCTGGTACGACGACCCGACGTTCAAGGTCCCCCACGGCGACTCGATCATCGACGGCGCCTTCCTCGACGGGCACATCCGTTCCGCTATCGAGGAGGCCCTGCGCAAGAAGGGCTACCAGAAGGTCAGCGGATCGGCTCCGGCCAGCATGCTCCTCGCGTACCACACCGGCGACACGGGCGTCGGAGAGCGCGACGAGTACGGGAACTACGAGTGGTGGACCGGCTACGTCGTCGCGACCAACTGGGAGAAGGAGCGGACAGTCACGATCGACATCCGCAACGCGTCCCGCAAGCTGATCTGGCGCGGCGCCATCGACCGCCTCGAGGGCTCCAACCCGGACGGCGTCGCCCGCGAGCTCGACCGCGAGGTCGACACGCTGCTTTCGCACTTCCCGCCGTCGACGAAGTAGCGGGGCGCGCACCCGGCGTCAGGCGCGCCGTTCGAGAACCACCCGGATCCCGTCCCTCGGCCGCAGCGTGATGCCGGGCGACGGCACGACCGACTGGCCCGGCGCCAGGCGCAGGCGCCAGCGCCGCGCGACCGCGGCGAGGATCAGGATTCCCTCCATCCACGCGAAGCCCTCGCCGATGCACACCCGCGGGCCGCCGCCGAACGGGTAGTACGAGAACTTCGGGCGCTTCTCCTTCGCCTCGGGCCGCCAGCGCTCCGGGTCGAACCGTTCCGGCTCCGGAAAGAAGCGGGGATCGCGGTGCGTGACCCACTGGCTCGCGACGACGATCGCGCGCTCCTGGATGCCGTAGCCGCCGATCGCGCAGGGCTCCATCGCGCGCCGGCCGATGATCCATGCGGGCGGGAAGAGACGCATGGACTCCGCCAGGACCATCTCCGTGTAGGCGAGCCGCGGAAGGTCCTCGACCCCGGGGGCACGCCCCGCGAGGACGGCGTCGAGCTCGGCGTGCAGCCGCGCCTCCGCCTCGGGATTGCGCGACAGGAGGTACCAGGTCCAGGCCAGGGCGTTGGCGGTCGTCTCGTGACCCGCGAGGAAGATCGTGATGGCCTCGTCCCGCACCTGGGCATCGGTCATCCTTCCGCCGTCGCCCTCCGTGTCGGAGGCGGCGAGGAGCATGCTCAGGAGGTCCGTCCGGCCGCGGGGCGCCTGCCGGCGCTCGGCGATCAGGCGGCCGATCGTCGCGTCGATGCGGGCCTTCGCCCGCGCGAACCGCCGGTTGCCCGGCAGGGGCAGGCGGTCGATCAGGTCCTGGAAGGGAAGCGTGAGGGTCTGGCGGAAGAGGTCGAGCGCCGCCGTGAGCGCCTCGCCGATCTCCCCGGCCTCCTCGTCGACGTCGGCGTCGAAGAGCGTCCGCGCGACGATCCCGAGCGTGAGCAGCGTCATCTCGCGCGCCGCGTCCCGAGTCTCTCCCGCGGCCCAGGAGGCCGTGAGGCGGTCGGCGTGCTCGACCATGACCGCGCCGTAGCCCGCGATGCGCTGGTGGTGGAAGGCGGGCTGGATCATGCGGCGCTGGCGCAGGTGCACGGGGTCCTCGCTCGTCAGCAGGCCCTCGCCGAGCAGACGCTTGGCGCGCTCGAGGCCGCGCCCCTTGTGGAACGACGCGGCGCGGGTGACGAGGACGTCGCGGATCCACTCCGGCCGGTTCACGAGATGGAGCTCGACGGGGCCCATCCGGAACCGCGCGACGTCGCCGTATTCGCGCGCCAGGCGCGTCAGGAACGCGAGCGGGTCGCGCCGCATCGCCAGGACGTGGCTTCCGGGATAACGGCGCCGCGGACCGGGGGCGCGCGGCAGGCGGCCGGGAACGGGGGCAGCGCTCACGATCCCGCAGAGTACAACGTGGCGCGGAGCCTTCATCCGGGGGAGAATCGCGCCGGGAGGAGCCCTTCATGCCCGACGCCCTCAGCCGACGCTCTCTCGCCCGCCTTCTCGGAGCCGCCGCGGGCGCCACGCTCCTCGAACGCGGGTCCGCGCTCGCCCTTTCCGGCGCGACGGCGTCCGGGACGGAAGGGGGACCCATCCGCCTGAACGCCAACGAGAATCCGTACGGGCCGTGCAAGCCGAGCCTCGAGGCCCTGGCCGGCTGCGGCGGCGTCGCCGCGCGCTATCCGGGGGCGATCCAGGAGGAGATGAAGCAGGCGATCGCGGCGCACCACGGCGTCGGCCCCGACCAGGTCCTCCTCGGATGCGGATCGAGCGACGTCCTGCGCATGGCCGACGGCGCGTTCCTGTCGCAGGGCCGGACCGTCGTGGCCGCCGAGCCGACCTTCGAAGCCGTCCTCGACTACGCGAAGGTCACGCGCGCCGAGGCGGTGAAGGTGCCGCAGACGGCCGACTTCCGGCACGACCTGCCCGCCATGGCGGCGGCCTGCGACGCGCGAGCGGGGCTCGTGTACGTCTGCAACCCGAACAACCCGACCGGAACGATCGTCGGCGCCGCCGCGCTCTCGGCCTTCCTCGAACGGGTGCCGCCCTCGTGCGTCGTACTCGTGGACGAGGCGTACCACCACTTCGTCGACGATCCGTCGTATCGGAGTGCGCTCGATCTCGCCCGCGGCCGCGAAAACGTCGTCGTCGCGCGCACGTTCTCCAAGATCTACGGCATGGCCGGCATGCGCCTCGGCTACGCGGTCGGCTCCCCGGCGAAGATCGCCGCGATGGAGCGCCGCGCGTCCTGGGACAACACCAGCCAGGCCGCCCTCGCGATGGGCCTGGCGAGCCTCGCCGACTCCGAGGTCGTGCCGCGGCAGCGCCAGCTGCTCAACGACACGCGACGCTGGCTCTACGCGGAGCTCGCGAAGGAAGGACGGCGCGCCATCCCGTCGCAGGCGAACTTCGTCATGATCGACGTCGGCCAGGACGTCGTTCCCGTCGGGCGCGCCTTCCTAGAGCGGGGCATCCTCGTCGGGCGCCGGTTCCCGTCGATGCCGAACTGGCTGCGGGTCTCGATCGGAACGCCCGAGCAGATGGCGCTGTTCGTCGCCGCGCTGCGCGTCGTCGTCCCGGCCCGCGCCGCGGCCTGAGACCGGCGGCCGGGGGTCGTCAGCGCGGCGACGCGCCGTAGACCATCTGCTTCGTCGACGCGACGCCGGTCCGCTTCATCAGGTCCGCGGCCTCCGCGGCCGACAGGCGCCGGCCCACCGGCTCCGGCGCGTTGGCCAGTTCCCAGGCCGCGATCCCCATGACCGCGGTGTCCACGGCGAGCATCCGCGGGTCGATCTTGTCGAACGTGTCGGTGACCGCGTGGTGGTTCGTGTCGTAGTCCCCGGGCTCGACCCTCAGCGTGAACGCGGGGACGCCCGCGGCGACGAACGGCGCATGGTCCTGGTCGAAGCTCGCGTCCGGCCACGCTTTCGCCGCGCCGAGGGACGAGAGCGCCGCGAGACGGGCCGCGAGGGCCGCCTCGAGATCGGTCCGTCCCTGGACGTCGAATCCCAGCGGGGCCTGCGCGCCCTCGTCCATGATCAGGACCGCGCGCACGCGGTCGAGCTCCTTCTCGTGGGCGGCCACGTACGCGCGCGAGCCGAGCAGCGCCTGTTCTTCGCCGGAGAAGAAGACGAATCGGATCGTGCGGCGCGGCGCGATCCCGAGGGACTTCAGGATCCGGGCGGCCTCGAGCACCGCGGCGACCCCGGAGCCGTCGTCGTTGGCGCCCTGCGCGGGATCCCACGAGTCGAAGTGCGCGCCGAGGAGGACGACCTCGTCCGGGAGCCCGGAGCCCGGAAGGTCCGCGACGACGTTGCGCTCGCGGTACGGGCTCGCGTCGAACGTGTTGCGCACGTCGAGGGCGAGCTTCACCGGACCCTTGCCGAGGAGGCGGCGCAGCAGGAGCGCGTCCTCCTTCGCCACGGAGAGGACGGGCAGAGGCGCGCGGGGATAGAAGCCGAACGCCGACGTATAGAGCATCCGGGAGGGCTTGTCCGACGGCAGGAGCATCGCCGCCGCTCCCGCCTCGGCGAGCGCCCGGGCGACGGCGGCGCGCATGACGAAGGACGGGTCGTCGCCGACCTTGTACGGATCGACGAGGACGGCGGCGCCGCGCACGGCTGCGGGCGGAGTCCAGCCGGTCGCCGGCGGGGCGCCGACGTCCACGAGCGGCGCCGCGATCTCGCCCGGCGTGCCGGGGACCCAGCCGTACGAGCCGACGAGGATGGGCCGTTCGACAGGCGCCAGGATCCGGCCGCTCGCGGGGCCGCGCGTCCATCGGACCTCGAGGGGGTACTCCTCGAAGTGGGCGTTCGCGTAGCCCGCCTGCTTCAGCGCGGCGAGGATCAGCTCCGACGCGGCGCGCGCCTGCGGGGACCCCGTGACCCGGCCGCCGACCGTGTCGGTCAGCGTCTCGAGGAAGGCCGAGGCGCCGCCGCGCGTCGTCGCCGCCCCGGCGATGCGGGCGCCGACGTCGTCCTGCCCGCGCGCCGCTCCCGCGAAGAACGCCAACCAGGCCGGAACGAGGACGAGGACGGTGCGATGCCGCTTCATTGTTTCTTCTCCAGTTCCCGGGTTCAGTTCGTCAGGAGCGCGATCGGCGTGCGGGCGCCCTCGCCGGCTGTCAGGGACAAGGCGGGGGCAGAATACAACGGCCGTCCGCGCCCGCGGGTCGGTGTACGCTCGCGACAGGAGCCGTTTGCCGCCTTCTCTTTCGAACTCCGCACAACCTGCCCAGCCCGTGAGTACCCGGCCCAGGAGGGTGGTGCTCGTCCACATTCGCGATCCGCAGTTCTTGCCCGACGCGCCGGGCTGACTGCCTGCGGGGCCGGGTCAGGGCTGAACGAGCTCGGACGTCCAGTTGGTGACGAGCCGCAGGCTCGGCGTATCGACGTTGCCGGAGCTGTTCACCAGAAAGCGCTTGCCGTCCGGCGTGACCTCGAACGCGCCGGAGACGCGCGGCCCGGTGAAGAGCTGGACCGGAAAGAGGGGCTCGGCGGCCTTGAGATGGAGCTGCGCGCCCCGACTCTCGACCGCCGCCGCCATCAGCACGTTGTCCTGCGAGACGAAGTAGAGCGTGCCCCCGTCCGGAGACCAGCGCGCGTGGCTGCCGCCGGCGGCCGACACCTGCTGCCGATCGGTGCCCGAAGGGAACGCGACCACGAACACTTCGAGCCGGCCTCCCTGCAGCTGCGTAAACGACATCCACCGTCCGTCGGGTGAAACCCTGCCATCGGTCTGCAGGCCCGCGGATTCCATCAGCGGCGCCCCCTTCTCGGGCTCGGCCAGCGGATAGAGCCAGATGGTCGTCGTCCCGATGACGCCGTGGTCCGCGAGGAGGTATTTCCCGTCGGGCGACACGTCGGTCGGCTCGATGCGCACCTTCGAACGCAGGACCTCGGAGACCTTGCCGCCCCCGAACGAGGCCCGCCGCAGCAGCTTGTAGTCCGAACCCACGGTCGCGCTCGTCCCGCTGACGTACAGGATCTCCGAGCCGTCGCGCGTCCAGAGGGGCGTCAGGATGACCTGCTCGTTGGTCGTCAGCCGCGTTCGGAACCCGCGCTCGAGCTCGTACACCCACAGGTCGCTGTTCGGGTCGCCCTCGATGACGCTCGCCCGTGAGCCGTCCGGCGAGAGTCGCAACGCGTAGCTGTTGTTGGGCTCGCCGACCCTGCCGCCGATGCGGCCGGAAGGATCCATCCACTGCAGCTGGCCCCGCGCCTGCTCCTGCGCCGTCTGGTACACGAGGACCCCGTCGCGGGAGACGGAGAACACCGCGCGCCACGTGCCGTAATCGAAGTTGGCGTCGGCGGGAACGCGCCGCGCCTTGCCGGAGACGGTCAAGCTGCCCTCGTCGAAAGGCCACGCGACGAGGTGCCCTTCGCTGACGGACAAGAGCCACCCCGGCACGGTCTGCGCGCTGCCGTAGGACGCGATCAACCGCGTGGACGGGCCGCCGGCCACCGGAACGACGTAGATCCCGGAGGCTTCCGAACGCGGGTTGATGTGGCTCGCCGCCAGATACAGCACGTGCTTCCCGTCCGGCAGGATCCACGGCCAGCGGTGCGTGCTGTGGCGGGTCTTGTCGACTTCCGTGATGGCTTTCGGAGTCCCTCCGGACGCGGGCACGCGCCAGAGTCCGCCCTGGAAATCGGGCGTGTAGACGATCGTCCCGTCCGGTCCCCAAGCGCCGCCGCGCGGCGTGGGCGCATCGGCCAGAGCCTGCGACGGGCCCCCGGCGGCCTCGACCGTCCGCAGCTTTCCGCTCGAGAAGAAGCCGATGGAACGGCTGTCCGGGGACCAGAACGGAAACGTCGCACCCTCGGTGCCGGCGACCGGCGCGGCCTCCCCGGTCCGCAGGGAGCGGATCCACAGCTTTCCACCGGCACCGAACACCACGCTCGCTCCGTTGGGCGAAACGACCGGCGGCGCCGCCTCGTCGCCCGTGAGCTGCCACGTCAGCTTCGGCGGCGGATCGAGAAAGGCGTAGACCGGCACCGGGCGCGCGCCGCGCGTCCGCACGAGCGCGAGGACGAGCGCGGCCGCGGCGAGGGTGGCCAGGGCCGCCGCGATCCAGGGGGCGCGGCTCGAGCGGCGCGGCGCGGCGGCAATGCCGCCGGGCGCGGGCGCGGCGATGCCCGAAGCCGAGCCCTCGGCGATCCAGCGCACCTCCCGCTTCAGGTCGCTCGCCGACTGCCAGCGCTCCTCCGGGTCCTTGGCGAGGCAGGTCCGGACGATGCGATCGAGGGCCGCGGGCGCGGCCGGCTGGACCGCCGAGATGGGCGCCGGCTCGCTCGCCATGATCGCCGTGATCAGCGACGCCTGGTTCGCCCCGGCGAAGGCCTTCCTTCCCGTCGCCATCTCGTACAGGACGGCGCCGAAGGCGAACACGTCCGTGCGCCCGTCGGCCTCCTTGCCTTCGAGCTGCTCGGGCGCCATGTACTGGAACGTGCCGAGGATCGTGCCCTCCTGCGTCAGGCCCTGCTGCGTCGGGAGAGCGGTGAGGCTCGATTGCTCCGCCGGGGGCGTCATCGCCTTGGCGAGTCCGAAGTCGAGCAGCTTCACGCCCGACCGCGTCAGCATCACGTTGGCGGGCTTCAGGTCCCGGTGCACGATCCCCTGGCGGTGCGCCTTGTCGAGCGCGTCGGCGATTTCGACGCCGCAGCGCAGCGTCTGGTCGAGCGGCAGCGGCCCCTTCGCGAGCCGCTCCGAGAGCGTCTCGCCCTCGAGCAGCTCCATCACCAGGTACTCGTTCTCGCCCTCGCGCCCCACGTCGTAGAGCGCGCAGATGTGGGGATGCGAGAGCTGCGAGATCGTCTTCGCCTCCCGCTCGAACCGCAGCCGCACCTCGGCCGACGAGGACAGGTGCGACGGCAGCACCTTCACCGCGACCGTCCGCTCGAGCCGCGTGTCCCGCGCTCGATAGACTTCCCCCATCCCTCCCGCGCCCAGGGGCGAGACGATCTCGTAGGGGCCGAGGCGAGTGCCGGCGGCGAGCGTCATTTCGCGCCCTTCGCCGGAGCGAGCTGCTCGAGCTCCGAGAACCAGTTGGTCACCAGATGCAGCTCGCGGACGACGCCCGACTCGGGCGGGACCTCGACCGCGAAGAAGCCCTTCCCGTCCGGGGCGACCGCGAAGCCGCGCAGGTCCCGGGAACGGAAGAGCTCCTCGGGGATCGAGGGCTCGAGCTTCTCTCCGGCGGCGGAGACGCGGACGCGAAGGTAGCGGTCACCCGAGGAATACAGGATCGCCCTTCCGTCCGACGACCAGCGCGGGGTACGGCCCCCGCCCGTGGTGATCTGGATGCGCGCTCCGGGACCGGCCAGGGGCTGCGCGACGACGTCCCGTCCTTCGCGGCCCAGCAGGTCGTACACGATCCACTTTCCGTCCGGAGACAGGTCGGCCCCCGCGACGACTCCGTCGGCGATCTTCCGCTGCGGGCCGTTGCCGCCGGCCGGCCCCACCCACAGCCCCGGATCCTTCCCCAGGACCGTGTACACGATCTGTCCGCCGTCCGGAGTCCACGCGAGCGGGTACCTCTCCTCTCCCTGCGGCAGCACGGGGACGGGCAAACCGCTCCCATCGGCCCTGGAGCGGACGATGGTCCACCCCGACCCGGCCTGCGTCGAAGCAGGAAAGACCAGGTCCTCGCCCGAGGGGGACCAGACCGCGGACAGGCCCTGGAACTTCCAGTCGCCCGTCGGGATGCGGGAGCGCACGCGCCGCACGAGATCGTAGACCCACAGCGACCCGTCCATCGTCGTCGCGGCGAGCCTTCGTCCGTCCGGGGACGGGTTCGGAACCCGACCGAACGCGTCCGCGTCGAAGGGCAAAGGCTCCAACTCCCCCCTCTCGCTGACCCGGACGAGGCGCATCCGCTCGAGACCGCTGTCGCGGAGATAGCCCGTCGCGTAGATCAGCGTCCCCGTATCGGAGACGGCAAAGGCGCCTCCGTCGTTGCCGCCCGCCGCAACGTCCTTCAGCACGGCCAACGGCTCGCCCGTGATGCGGCGGGTTCCGGGATCGAACGGCGCCGCGAGCAGGGTCCGATCGGGGCGCAACAGCAACAGCCGCCCATCGGCGGCGTATCGGCAGAACCGCACGTCCGTCGCGAGGCTCTCGAGGCGCCGGCTGGCCAGCTCGAGGACGGCGACGGCCGTGGGAACGGCATCCACGTCCGTGACGAGTGCGGCCCGGCCTCCGGGGAGGATCTGCGGCCAGTTGAGCGACCGGGCCTGGTCCTTGCCCTGCCAGACGACCCTCTCCGCCGAGGTGTCCGGCTTTCCGCCGCCGACCGGCAGGCGCCAGAGCCCCTCCGTGGTCGAAACCGCCACGAGGATCGAGCCGTCCTCCGCAAAGCTGCCGCCGTAGTAATCGGGGATCGCGGCGACGGGTTGCGTCAGTCCGGTCGAAACCGAGTACTTCTTGAGTTGACCCTCCTGAGCCGAGCGTTCCTGCGAGACGTTGGTGGCGAAGGCGATCCACTGCCCGTCGTCCGAGAAGAAGGGCCCCTCGGCCGTATCGCTGTCGGGAACGATCTTGGTCTCGTCGCGGTCGAGCCGATGGATCCAGAGCTTGTGGATCTCGTTCTCCTTCTGGGCGACGAACGCGACGACACGGCCGTCCCGCGAGATGGCGACGACCGGCGATGCCCAGCCGGCGAGCCGCGTTCCGGGAGGCAGGGGAACGACCGAGTGCGTCGCGGTCCCGCGCGGCGACGGCGCGGCCTTCGCGGACCACCGCGTGATGCCGTAACCCGCGGCGAGGGCCAGCAGGATCGCCGCGGCCCAGCCGGTCGGGAGCTTCCGGACCACCTGTGCCGGGCTCCCTCCCGGGGCTTCGGCCACGCCCTCGAGCCACGCGTCCCCGATGTCGCGCAGCCGCTTCTTCGGATCGCGCTCCAGGCAACGGCGAAGGAGGAGTCGCGTCGCCGCCGGCGTGTCGCCCGGAAGCCTCGACCAATCCGGCTCCTGCCGCAGGACCGCAGCGAGGACGTCAGACACCGTCTCTCCCTCGAAGCACCGGCGGCCCGTCAGCATCTCGTAGAGAACGGCCCCGAAGGACCAGATGTCGGACCTCTTGTCGACGGGCTTGCCGCGGGCCTGCTCCGGCGACATGTAGGCGGCCGTCCCGAGGACCACGCCGGCCTGGGTCGCGGCGGCCGTGATCGTCGGCGAGTGGGTCACGTCGGGCGCCACGCCCTCCGCGGCCATCGCCTTCGCGAGCCCGAAGTCGAGGACCTTGACGGTGCCGTCCGGCGTCAGCTTGACGTTGGCCGGCTTCAGGTCCCGATGAACGATGCCCTTTTCGTGCGCCGTTTCGAGCGCTTCGCCGATCTGGCGCGCGATGCCGAGAGCCTCGTCGACCGGCAGGGGACCTCGAGCGAGGCGTTCCGCCAGCGTCTCACCCTCGACGAGCTCGAGGACCAGCGCCTGCACGCCGCCCGCCTCCTCGAGACCGTAGATCGCCGCGATGTGCGGATGGTTCAGCGCGGCGAGGACGTGCGCCTCGCGCTCGAAGCGCGCCAGCCTCTCCGGCTCCCGGGCGACCGACTCGGGCAGGACCTTGATCGCGACATCGCGGTGCAGCTTCGGGTCTCGGGCGCGATACACCTCGCCCATCCCGCCCGCGCCGAGCGGCGCGAGGATCTCGTACGGTCCCAGGCGAGTGCCCGCAGTCAGCGCCAAGTTGCGCAGAGCGTACAACATAGGCGAGCGCGGGCCCGCAGCGCCGAAACGGCACACTCCGCGCATCTGGTAAATTGAAATGTCTATGAGCCAGAGGAAACGCCACGCGACCGTGGGAGTGAAAGTCGGCCCCGTCCAGGTGGGAGGGGGGGCGCCGGTCGTCGTCCAGTCGATGTCCAACACCGACACGGTGGACGTCAAGGCGACCGCGGCGCAGTGCATCGAGCTCGCGCGCGCGGGCTCCGAGATGGTGCGGATCACGGTCAACATCCCCGAGGCCGCCGCGGCCGTGCCCGAGATCAAGCGCCGCATGCTCGACGCGGGCGTCCAGGCCCCGCTCATCGGCGACTTCCACTACAACGGCCACGTCCTCCTGACGAAGTACCCCGACTGCGCGCGGGCGCTCGACAAGTACCGCATCAACCCGGGCAACGTCGGCAAGGGCGCGCGGCGCGACGAGCAGTTCGCGACGATCTGCCACATCGCCCGGGACAACGCGAAGCCCGTCCGCATCGGCGTCAACGGCGGCTCCCTGAACCAGGAGCTCGTCATGGCGAAGATGCAGGAGAACACCGACCGGGACCTCGGCCACACGTCCGAGGAGATCATCAACGAGTGCATGGTCCTGTCGGCGCTGCAGTCGACCGAGCTCGCGCTTCAGTCGGGCCTGCGAAAGGACCAGATCATCATCTCGTGCAAGGTCTCGCGGCCGCTCGATCTGATCGCCGTGTACCGGGAGCTGGCGACGCGCACCGATCAGCCGCTGCACCTCGGGCTGACCGAGGCCGGCATGGGCATGAAGGGCCTGGTGTGGAGCTCGGCCGCGATGGGCGTGCTACTCGCTGAGGGCATCGGCGACACCATCCGCGTGTCGCTCACGCCGCGTCCCGGTGGCGACAGGCGCGAAGAGGTGTATGCCGCGTGCGAG
>JAYRMU010000073.1:0-94078 GCA_041912555.1 Thermoanaerobaculia bacterium | reverse complement strand
CACGTCCACCTCGGGATGGCGGGATGGTTCTACCGGCACCGCGCGCGGGTCCCGGAACCGAAGGCCACGGTGCGGATGCGGCTGTCGACGCGGGAGGTTTCCACCGACCTGATCGGGCCGCCGACCTGCGAGATCATCCCGGAGTTCGCGCGCAGAGCGCTGCTCGCGCGGCTCGGCCCCGATCCGCTGCGGACGGACTTCGATCCCGGCCGCGCGAGGGCCGAGCTCGTCCGGCGCCCGCGCCGCGCGATCGGCGACGCGCTGCTCGACCAGCGCGTCCTCGCGGGGGTCGGGAACATCTACCGCAACGAGGCGCTCTTCCTGACGGGCATCCATCCCCTGCGCCGCTCGGGCAGCGTGACGGACGCGGAGTGGGATGCTCTCTGGCGCGCGGTCCGGTCCCTCATGCGGCGGGGCGTCGCGCAGGCAAGGGTCCGCACGATCGCGCCCGCGGAACCGCCCCCGCATCCGCTCGCCGGGCGCGGGCCCGACGACGAGTTCTACGTTTACCAGCAGGGCGTCTGCCGCCGCTGCGGGACACCGATCCGCGAGTTCCCGCTCTCGGGGCGGCGGATGTTCGCGTGCCCGACGTGCCAGCCGCGCGCGGGGAAGGGTCGTCGGGCCTCGCGCCCCTGACGCCAGGAACCGGGTAACCTCCGGGCGCCTGCGGCGTCTCCTCCTGTGAGCTGGAGGTCCCCCATGTGCCCATTGCCCGACTTTCGCCGCGCCGGCCGCGCCTCTCTGGCGGTTCTCTCGTTCGCCCTCCTGTCCGCCTCGCCGGCGCTGGCGGGGCAGGGCTCGAAGGCCTCGATCCACCGGTCCCGGCCGGACGCCTACGTGCTCCGGATCGGTGAGCGATGGGTGAGCGACAACGTGGACGGTGAGACCCTCGATCGCGTGTCCGAAGGCCCGACGGGCGACGTGCTCTGGTTCCGGCGCGACGGGAGGGCTTACCGGATCGAGGACCGCGCCACGCTCGGACAGGCGGCGGCGCTCTTCGCCGCGCTCGACGCCCTCGAGCCGGAGCAGGCGGACCTGGAAGTCCGGCAGCGGGCCCTCGAGAAGGAGGAGCGGGCCCTCGACCGCGAAGAGGAGAAAGTCGATCGGCTGATCGACCTCGCGACCGACGACGGGGACGACGAGGACGACGACGACGGCGACGAGGTCGCGGCCGGCGCCGTCTCCGACGCGGACCGGCAGGCCCTCGAAGCCCGCATGCGCGAGATCCAGGCGCGCCAGCGCGAGCTCGAGGGTCGCGAGCGCGAGCTCGACGCCGCCGAGGAGGCGCTCGACGCGCGCGAAGAGGCGATCGAGGAGAAGGCCGAGGCGAAGCTCTGGGACCTGATCGACGCCTCCATCGAGAGCGGGGTCGCGAAACCGGCGCCGTAGAGGTCGACCGCCGAACCTTCTCGCCCCGGACCTGCGTATCAGACCGCAGGAGGTTCCGGATGAAAGTCGGCGTTCTCGGGACGGGAATGGTCGGTTCGGCGATCGCGAGCAAGCTCGTGTCGCTCGGACACGAAGTGAAGATGGGGTCGCGCGAGGCGGTCAACGCGAAGGCGAAGGCGTGGGCTGCCGCGGCGGGGAAGAGGGCCTCGGCGGGCACCTTCGCCGAGGCCGCGCGGTTCGGCGAGATGGTGTTCAGCTGCACACTCGGGACGGCAGCGCTCGAGGCCCTGCGCGCGGCCGGCAGCGAGAACCTGGCGGGGAAACCTCTCGTCGACGTCTCGAACCCGCTCGACCTGTCGAGGGGGATGCCGCCTTCGCTCTTCACCGGGCCGGCCGATTCGCTCGCCGAGCGGATCCAGCGGGAGTTTCCGGAGGCGAGGGTGGTCAAGGCGCTCAACACCGTCAACGCGAGCGTCATGGGCGACCCCGGCCGCCTCGGCGATCCGAGCGACGTGTTCGTCTGCGGCGACGCGTCGGAGGCGAAGCTGGGCGTGACGTCCCTGTTGCGCGATTTCGGCTGGAGCCGGGTGATCGACCTCGGCGGCATCGCCGCCGCGCGGGGTCTGGAGGCTTACCTGCTCTTCTGGCTCGCGGTGTTCGGCGCCCTGAAAACGCCCGACTTCAACGTGCGGATCGTGGGAAAGTGACCCGGAAACGCCGCGCTTGATTCAAACGGACCATTGCCGCGCGCCCCGCCCGGAGGAGCATGGGGGTGGAGTCCATCATGGGTCCCACCGTTCCTACCGTGTACTGGCACCGTCTCGCGGACGGCCGGGTCCAGTGCGACGTCTGCCCCCGTTTCTGCACGCTCCGGGAGGGCCAGCAGGGCCTCTGTTTCGTCCGCGCCTGCGAGGATGGCCAGGTCGTCCTCAAGACGTACGGGCGGTCGAGCGGATTCTGCGTCGATCCGATCGAGAAGAAGCCGCTCAACCACTTCCTTCCCGGCAGCGCGGTGCTGTCCTTCGGCACCGAGGGTTGCAACCTCTCGTGCAAGTTCTGCCAGAACTGGGACATCAGCAAGTCGCGCGAGGTCGCGAAGCTCGCCGACGCCGCGTCGCCCGAGCTCATCGCCCGCGCCGCGAAGACGCTGGGGTGCCGCAGCGTGGCCTTCACGTACAACGACCCCACGATCTTCCTCGAGTACGCGGTCGACGTCGCGAAGGCCTGCCATGCGGCGGGCATCCGGACCGTCGCCGTCACCGCCGGGTACATCTGCGAGAGGCCGCGCGAGGAGCTCTACCGCCACATCGACGCGGCCAACGTGGATCTGAAGGCGTTCACCGAGAAGTTCTACACGGAGATCACGGGAGCGCACCTCCAGCCGGTCCTGGACACGCTCGTGTACCTGAAGAAGCGCACGAACGTCTGGCTCGAGATCACCAACCTCGTGATCCCCGGGCAGAACGACTCGGACGGCGAGCTCGAGGCCCTGTCGCGGTGGGTGGTCGAGAACCTCGGCCGCGACGTGCCGCTGCACTTCACGGCGTTCCACCCGGACTGGAAGATGCTCGACGTGCCGCCGACGCCGCCCGCGACCCTCTCCCGCGCGCGCCGGATCGCAATGAAGGAGGGAGTGCGGTACGCCTACACGGGCAACGTGGACGACGCGGAGGGCGGAAGCACCTTCTGCCACGCGTGTGCGGCGGAGCTCGTCGGGCGCGACGGGTACGACGTGACCGCCTGGACTCTCGAGGGCGGGCGCTGCCGGTCGTGCGGCGAGCCCTGCGCGGGCGTCTTCGAAGAGCGGCCGGGGCAGTGGGGGTCGCGGCGCCTCCCGGTCCGCCTGCGGGACTTCGCCGCCCTCCAGTGAGGCCGTCATGAACGCGAGGAAGGGGCTCGCTTCCGCCTTCGTCGTCGCGGCGATCGCGCTCTCGCCGCTGCTCGCGGCCGCCGCGGCGTCCGGAATCGAGGAGATCGACAAGTACCACCGGGTCAGCGAGCGCGTCGCCGTCGGAGGCCAGCCGACGCCGGAGCAGGTCGCCGGGCTCGGGCCGGCGGGATTCCGCGCGGTCGTCAACCTGCGCGTGGAGACCGAAGCCGACCAGGTTCCGGAACGGGAGGCGGCCGCCGCGGCGGGCCTGCGCTATGTCGCGATCCCCATCGTGTCGGCGAGCCCCTCGGACGAGGGCGTCGCCGAATTCCTGGCCGTCACCGACGACCCGGACCTCTATCCGGTCTTCATCCACTGCGCGACGGCCAACCGCGCGTCCGCCCTCTGGATGGTGCGCCGCGTGCTTCGCGAGGGATGGACGCTGGAAGAGGCCGAGGCCGAGGCGAACCGGAACGGCCTGACGAGCGAGGGCCTGCTCAAGTGGGCGCGGGCGTACGTCGAAGCCCACCCCCGGTCTCCGGCGAACTGACGCGGTTCGCGCGGTCCCGACGCCGCCCTAAGTCTGTCCGTACACGGGGATCGCCGCCCCGTGGACGAGCTTCGCGTCGTCGCCGCAGAGATAGAGGATGACGCGGGCGATCTCCTCGGGCTTCGGCCACTTCGCGAAGTCCGCGCGGGGCATCGCCTGCCGGTTGGCGGCGGTGTCGATGATGCTCGGCAGCACCGAGTTGGCGCGGACGCCGGTGCCCTTCAGGTCCGCGGCGAGGCTGTCGATGAGGGCGATCGCCGCGGCCTTGGAGCTCGCGTAGGCGGCCTCTCCTGCCCCGTGCACGAGGCCCGAGCGCGACGCCACGTTGACGATCGCGCCGCGGCCCTGCTTCAGCATCGCCGGCACGGCGGCCCGCGCGAGGACGACCCCCGAGCGCACGTTCAGGAGAAACATGCGGTCGAACACGGAGAGGTCGGTCTCCCAGACTTTCGCGCCGCCCGCGTAGCCGCCGACCGCGTTGACGAGGACGTCGAGCGCGCCGTGGCGGGAGACGAGCGTCTCAACGAGCTCCCGCGTCGCGGCCTCGTCGGTGACGTCCACGCGGTGTCCCGTCAGGCGAGCCGCGCCCGCGCCGGCCGCTCCTTCGAGGGCCGCGAGCTCGCCCGGATCCCTGTACGTGACCGCGACCCGGGCGCCTTCCGCGAGGAAGGCGAGCGCCACCGCGCGGCCCAGGCCTCCCGTGCCTCCGGCGACGAGGGCCACCCGGCCCGCGAACGACCCGTCGCCCCGGAGCGTTTCAGTGTCCGCCATGCGCCGGAAGTACCACGCTTTCGCGCGGCGAGTCCAGCGAAGCCGGCGTCGCCGGTCCAGAGGGGGACGCGGCCGGCCGCGCCGACGCGACCAGCGGCTGGCGGGCTTCGGTCGCCGCCCGCGAGGTTTTTTCGCGCGTCTGCTGCTCCTCGTACCATTTCGTCGCGCCGAGCAGGCGCAGCTTCGGGATCCCGGCCTGGAGGTCGAGCCCGACGCTCAGTTTCCCCGCCTCGATGAGGAATGCTCCCGTTCGGGCGGCGCGCCGCCGCAGGTAGTTCCCCTGGATTCGGAAGTCGCCCCCGCGTGCGTCGAGGTCGCTGACCCGCGCCAGCGACGGCCCGAGCGCCACGCGGGCGCCGCCCGAGAAGTCCTCGAGCGACAGGAGTCCGCGGGTCCAGTCCGGCAGGTCCACGCCGAAGAGCGCCAGCAGCGGCCGGGCGTCCCGCGACCGGGCCGTCACCGTGGCGGAGGTGGTCGCGCCGATCTCTCCGGAAGGGACGTCGAAGCGGCCCCACCAGTTGCGCGAGGTCTCGGAGCCCGCGGCCTGGACGCGGGTGAGTGCGGCGTGGCTGCCCGAGACGACGAGCGGTCCGTGCGCCAGGTTCCACGTCGGGATCGACACGCCGACCTCCGCGTCTCCCGTCAGCGCGACGTCCTTCACCCGGACGCCGCCGTCGTGGACGGAGGCGCGCACGGCGCCCTTCGCGACTCCCTTCTCGATGACCCCGCGGATCGTCGCCGAGCCGGACCCGTCGCCGAGGCTCGTGGTCGGCGAATTGCGGACGAGGTACTGGATCGCCTGGAGCCTCTCGAACCGCAGCTCGAGGCTCACCTCTCCCGAGACGCGGTCCCAGACCTCGCTGCCGTGGACGGCGAACGGCTCGTAGGGCTCGAAAGCGGCCGCGACGCTGCCGGAGAGCGCGAGGCCGGCGGGCGCGCCGCCGAGCCGGATCTCCCCGTGGTCGAAGTCGATGCGGGCGGGTCCGATCCGTGCGAGCAGGCCGGGCCGCAGGAAGAAGGACCCGGCCAGGCGCGCGGTGCCGCGGTACCGGACGGCGTCCACCCAGATGTCGTGAAAGTCGGCGAGCTGGATGTCCCGGACGTCCACGCGCCAGGGGTTCCCCGGCGCCTTCGGAGGCGCCTCCTCGGTGGAGCGCGTCGGCGGGTCGGCGAATCCCGGGATCGGGGGAATCACCGAGAGGTCGGCGGCCGCGAGCTTCGCCGGCGCGATCTTCTCGCGGATGTGGAAGGCGAGCCCGCCGCCCCGCAGGCGCGTGCAGCGGAACGTCCGGGTCGCCAGGGCGAGGATCGAGTACTCGACGCGCGCGTCCTGCAGCTCGACGATCCACTCGACGTTCTGGTCGCTGCCCCGGATGCGGAGGTTGCGGATGTTCACGCGCCCGGGCCAGACGGAGCTGGCCGCGTCGTAGTCGATCGTCAGCGCATCGGGATGCGTGTTGATCCAGCCGCGCAATCGGGATCCCGACAGGAGCCAGCGCGCGGCGCCGGCATAGGCGAGCAGCGACAGGACGGGGGCGGCGAGCAGGAGCGCGACGACCGCCTTGCGCGGGCGAGGCCTTCGCGCGAGCTTCGCCCGCAGCGCGGCCTCCGTTCGTTGCAGCCGGGAGAGCAGATCGAGCGCCACGGAAGGCATGGGTGCAGGAAGCGTGCCGCCGCGCGGCCCGTCGCCGGCCTGGCAGGCGCCTTGCTCCAGGAATCGGCGAACGGAGGTCGACGATCATGAAAGCTCAGTCGGGATCGCGCGTGCAGCGGCCGAGGCGGCTCCAGGGCGCGGGCGTGTTCACTCCACGAACGAAGGCCGCCTACGTCGTCGGCATCACGCGCGACGGCTACGTTCCCGTGGTCGAGGACGACGACGCGGAGACGGGCGGCACCGTCGTCGGTCTTCCGGCCCTCGCGCTCGGGGAGCCGCCCTCCCGGGGCTTCGAGGTGCTGCGCGACCGCGTCGTCGGCGCTCTGCGGCGGGAGTTCGGGTACGAGGCGCGCGAGCTCGTCCCGATGGGATCGAGCTCGACCTCGATCTTCCTGCTCGCCCCCATGCTCGGCGTCGCGGGCTGGCGGGTGCGCTCGGGATTCGTCCCCGGCGTCTACGAGGTCGCGCTCGGGGCGTTGCCCGCCTGGCTGCGCCAGCGCCGCCTGGCCGGCGCGGCGGAGGCGCCTCCGCTGCGTCGCGGCCTCCTCCTGGCGCAGGACGCGTTCCCGCGATGGGCCCGCGATCGCCTGACCCGGGCCATCGCGGAGATCGACCGCAAGCGGACCGCGGGCGCGGCCGCGATCGCCTGACGCGCTATCTCGCCGATCCGGTCAGCGCCACGTCCACGGCCTGCGCGGCGGCGAACCGGTCCGCGACGTCCTTCCAGTTCCACACGTTCCAGACGGCCTCGAAGAACTCGGCCTTCCGGTTCTGGTACTGGAGGTAGAACGCGTGCTCCCAGGCGTCGAGCACGAGGAGCGGAATCCCGGCCTGGCTCAGGTTGGACTGGTGGTCGTAGATCTGGGTCGTGAGCAGGCGCTTGCCGACCGGCTCCCAGATCAGCGCGGCCCAGCCCGACCCCATGATGGTCGCGGCGACCTCGCTCAACTGCTTCTTGAAGCGGTCGAAGCTGTCGAAGTGCTCGTCGATCGCGGCGGCCAGCTCTCCCGTCGGGCGCCCGCCCGTCTTCGGCCCGAGGTTCTGCCAGAAGAGCGAGTGCAGGACGTGCCCCGAGAGGTTGAAGGCGAGCGCCTTTTCGAACGCGCCGAGCCGCGTGAAGTCCTCGCGGTGGCGGGCCTCTTCGATCTGCTCGAGGGCGGTGTTCGCCCCCTTCACGTAGGCCGCGTGATGCTTGTCGTGGTGGAGCTCCATGATCTTGCCGCTGATGTGGGGTTCGAGGGCGGCGTAGTCGTACCGGAGGCCGGGCAGCGTGTATGCGGGCATTGGTAGTCCTCCCGTGCCTCTCCGAGCAGGAATCGTGCCGTCGGCGCGATGGCGCGAAGTTTGCTCTTCCCGGCGGGGGAGGACATCGCCATGGAACCTGTCGTCGGCATTTTCGCCTCGCGCGCGGCCGCGGAGAAGGCGGCGCGCGAGGTGCTCGTCCTGGGCTTTCCGACGAGCCGCCTGGAGCAGCTCCTGCCGGGGACGCTCCCCGATACGCCCGAGCTTCCGACGGACGACGCCGAACAGCCCGGCGTGGGGCAGGCCGTCGGCGGAGTGGTGGGCGCCGCGACCGGGGCGTCGGCCGGGTTCGGCCTCGGCGCCGTGACGGCGAGCCTGCTTCTGCCCGGGATCGGGGCCGTGAGCGCGGTCGGCATGGCCGCCGCCGCCCTCCTCGGGGTCCTCGGAGGCGTCGGGGGCGCCATGGCGGGCGAAGCCGTGGAGGAGAAGTCCCGCGAGGGAATGCCGCGCGACGAGGCTTATCTCTACGAGGACGCGCTCTCCGAGGGGAAGGGCGTCGTCCTGGCGTTCGTGCGCAGCGAGCAGGAAGCCGACGCTCTGCGGCGGATCTTCGCGGCCGCCGGCGCCGAGAGCCTCGATGCCGCCCGCCAGAAGTGGTGGGTCGGCATCCGGGACGGCGAAACCGAGACCGCGCACGGCGCCGCGGCCCTGCCCCGGACGGTCTACCGCCGGGGTTTTCTCGCCGCGCTCCAGCCGGACATGGAGGGCCGGGCGTACTCGGAAGCCCTCGAAACGCTGCGCCAGCGGGAAGGGGACGTGGCGATGTCCGAGGCCTTCCAGCGCGGCTACGGACGCGGCGCGGAGGTCGCGCGCGATCGCTCGAAGGCTCTCGGCGCGGGGAAGCGCTCGTGAGCCCCCGGGGCCGCGCGGCGGTCTTCGCGCTGCTGCGCGTTGTGAGCGGCCTTCTCTTCGCGTGCCACGGGGGCCAGAAGCTCTTCGGGGCCTTCGGAGCGGAGGCCGCGCGCGCCCCCCTCATGATCCTGGCGGGAGTCATCGAGTTCGTCGGCGGCCTCTGCATCGCCGCGGGACTGCTGACCCGCGTGAGCGCGCTTCTCGCGGCGGGCGAGATGGCCACCGCGTACTTCCTCATGCACGCCTCGAAGGGCCTCTGGCCGATCCGGAACGGCGGCGAACCGGCGGTCCTCTACTGCTTCATCTTTCTCGCGGTTGCCGCGGTCGGAGCCGGGGAGTTCGGCCTCGACGCGGTCCGGGACCGGCGCCGCAGCGGCGTGTCGTCCGGCGTTTCCGCCGCCGCGGCGCGCGCCCGGCGCGCGCTGCCGCAGGACCCCTGGAGCTCTCGATGGCCGTCGCGGCGCCCCGCCGTCACGCTGATCCGCGGAGGCCGGCCGTGACGAGGGTCGGAAACCTCCTGTACGCGGTTCTCCTCGGCGCCGCGGCCCTCGTGGTCGCCCAGGAGCCCCTGGGCAGCCCGACCCCCAACCCCATCCCGACGACGACGGCCGGGCCGGGCCTGACGCCTCCGCCCGAATCGAGCCCGACCATCGCCCCGGACGCCAGGAGGACGCCGGGCGGCGAGAGGACGAAGACGCTGGTCACCCGCCGGACGGCGCCGGGCATCATGGACCTCGCCCGCGTGACGCCGTATCCGACGCCCCGTTCCTGAGCCGAAGCTCCTCAGGATCGCAAGGTCTCGCGCGAACCCAGCAGGTCGAGCGTCGCGATCAGCCGGCTCGGGTTGATGGGCTTGACGAAGTGCTCCGAGAATCCGAGCTTCCGGCTGCGCTGGATGTCTTCCTCCATGCCATAGCCGCTGAGCACGACGGCCCGCAGGCCCGGGTGCACCGCCTTCAGGGTGGAGAGCAGTTCGAGACCGCTCCCGTCGGGCAGGCCGACGTCGGTGACCAGGACGTCGGCGGGCCGTTCGCGAAAGAGGCGGCTCGCCTCCTCGACGCTGCCGGCGGCCCGCACGTCGAAGCCCGCCTCCTCGAGGAGCATCCTCATCGCCTCGCCGGTGTCGACGTCGTCCTCGACCAGCAGCACCGAGGTGCGGCGCCGCGCGTCCTGCTCGTCGAGCCCGCCCCGGATCGTCGACGGGATCGCCGCGGGGCGGGCCGCGGTCGTCGCCAGATCGACGGTGAACGTGGCGCCGAGTCCCTCTCCGCCGCTCGCGGCGGAGATCGAGCCGCCGTGGAGCTCGACGAGGTTGCGGGCGATCGCCAGTCCGAGCCCCAGGCCGCCCGCGCGCCGCGTGGCGGTGACGTCGCCCTGCTCGAAGGCCTCGAAGATCCGGGGCAGGAGGTCCGCCCGGATGCCCCTGCCCGTGTCGGCGACCGCGACCCGGATGCGGCCCGGGGCGGGGTTCTCGGACCGGACCGTGACGCTCCCGCCGGCCGGCGTGAACTTGGCGGCGTTCTTGAAGAGGTTCCAGAACACCTGTTGCAGGCGCGCGGCATCGCCCTCGCAGTAACGCTCGTCGGCGTCGAGCCGCATCGTCACCTGGAGGCCCCTGTTGATGAGCTCACTGCGGGAGCTCTGGACGACGTTCGCCAGGACGGCATGCAGGTCGAGGGGAAGTCGTTCGATCTCGATCTTTCCGCGCGAGATGCGGGTCAGGTCCAGGAGGTCGTCGATCAGCCGGGCTTCCAGCTCGACGTTGCGGTGGATCATTCCGAGCGACTCGGCCATGCCGGGGCCGAGGTCGGGGCGCCGTTCGAGCCGGTGCAGCGAGGCCATGACGGGCGTCAGCGGAGTCCGCAGCTCGTGCGACAGGGTCGCGAGAAAGCGGTCCTTGGCCGCGCTGGCTTCTTCGGCCCGCTGGCGCGCTTCCTCGAGCTCGCGCGCATGCCGGCGTCGTTCGGTCACGTCGCGGAGGAGCCGGGAGATGCCGACGACGTTGCCGTCCTCGTCGCGGATGGGGGACAGCGTGACGACGACGTCGATCCACTGCCCGCTCTTGGTCTGCCGCCGGGCGTCGAACTCGGCGACGCGGCGTCCGGCGATCAGCTCGGCGGTGAGAGCCGGGGACGGGTCCGGGGCGCCCGGCGGGGCGAGCGCGGACATCTTGCGGCCGATCATCTCGGCCGCGGTGAAACCGAAGAGCCTCTCGGCGCCGGGGTTCCAGTCCGTGATGACGTTGTGGACCGTTTCGCCGATGATGGCGTGGTTGGCCGACGAGACGATTGCGGCGAGCCTCTGGACGTCCCGCTCGGCGTGCTGCTGCTTCGTGACGTCGCGGAACACGAGGACCGCGCCGACGACGGTTCCTCGCGCGTCGCGGACGGGTGCGCCGCTGTCGGCGATCGGCCGCTCCGTCCCGTCGCGCGCGACGAGAGCCGTGTGGTTGGCCAGCCCGACGACCACGCCCTCGCGCAGGACGCGTCGGACGGGGCTCTCGACCGTTTCCCGGGTCTTTTCGTTGAGGATCCGGAACACGTCCTCGACCGGGCGCCCGATGGCGTCCGACGCGGGCCATCCGGTCATCCGCTCGGCCACGGGGTTCATCAGCGTGACGAGGCCGTCCGCGTCGGTCGCGAGGACGGCGTCGCCGATGCTGTGAAGCGTCGTGCTCAGCCGTTCTCCGCTCTCGCGGGCCGCGGCCTCCGCGCGGGCGCGGCCGACGAAGTCCGACCGCACGGCGGCGAGGAACGCCGCGACGAGCGCGACGAACGCGGCACCCCCGAGAAGCGCCGCGGCCCGGAGGCCGAGCGCGGCCGACTGGGCGCGCCGGGTCCGCTCGTCGAGCAGCCGATTCTCCTCGGACCGGATGTCTTCCATCACCGCCCGAATGCGCTCCATGGTCTGCCGGCCCAGTCCGGTCTGGACGGTGCGCAGGGCGGCGGCCTCGTCGCCCGAGGAAAAGAGCCGGATCGTGTCCCCGACCTCGTTCAGCTTCGAGTGGACGAGGTCCGTGAACTCCGCGACGCGCGCCTGCTGCGGGGCGTTGTCCCCGACGAGCTCGTGAAGGCGGACGAGGTGCCCGCGGATCCCGGCGAGCGCGGCTTCGTACGGCGCGAGGTATGCCCGATCCTTCGTCAGCAGGTAGCCGCGTTGTCCGGTCTCGGCGTCCTTCACCATCGAGAGCGTGGCCTCGCCCTCCCCGATGACCTGCCACGTGTGCCGCACCTGCCGCGTCTGCTCGACCAGCGTCTGCGTGTTGGACAGGACCACCCAGCCGTACGCGACGACCGCCAGCAGGACGAGCCCCGCTCCCACCAGAGTCCGCGTCGAGCCGGGAGGCCGGGTGCCGGGTTCCAAGGTGCCGGAATTCTGTATCAAGGCGGTAGCGCCGGCAAAGCATTCCGGCGTGGCCCCGCTCCACGGAGACGCTCTTTGCAACCGCCGTTCCACGCCCGGCCGTTCCGGCGGCCGCTTGGCGCGAAACTGGCAAGAGCCTCCGACGTGCCGACGAAAATGCTCGCCTCTGCGGCCTGGCGGCGCGACCGGCGGTCCGACCGGGCGCGGACTCTGCGTCTGGCCCGTACGCTGCTGACCGCCCTCGGCCGGATCTCGCAGGAGGCGTGCGGGTCGTGCGCGGCGCTCGCCTTCCTGCGTCCGCCCCGCTCCCGCCGCACCCGGTGCGAGGACCGGGCGCTGGCGAGCGGCGCCCGGGTGCGCGTTGCGGGCCCTCGCGGGGACGTCGCCGTCTGGGTGTGGGGGACGGGGCCGCGCGTGCTGCTCGTCCACGGCTGGGGAGGCCACGCCGCGCGCCTCGGGTCCTTCGTCGCGCCGCTCGTCCAGGCCGGGTTCGGCGTCGTGGCCTTCGACGCTCCCGCCCACGGCCTCTCGACGGGCCGGTTCGCGTCCCTGCCGGACTTCGTCGGCGCGATCGAGCTCGTCGCGCGCCTGACGAGCCCGGTCGGGCTCATCGGCCACTCGATGGGGGCCGCGGCGTGCGCGCTCGCCCTGAGAGGGGGCCTGGAAGCGCGCGCGGCCGTGCTGCTGTCGCCGCCCGCGGACCCGCAGAACTACACGCGGCGGTTCGCCCGGGCTCTGCGGCTCTCGGAGCGCGCGACGCGGTCCATGAACGAACGGCTCGAGGCGCGGTATGGCGTCCGCCTGCCGGACCTGCGGCTGGTCGGCCGCGGCTGCGCGGTGCCCATCCTCGTCTTCCACGACGAGAGGGACGCGCGAGTCCCCATCCGCGACGGAAGGGCGATCGTCGAGTCGTGGGCGAGTGCCATCCTCGTGCCCACGCGCGGACTCGGCCATCACCGGATCCTGCGCGATGCGTCGGTGGTCTCCCGGGCGGTGGCCTTCCTGGCGGAGGCCTGCGGGATGCCCGCCGGTCTGCGCGCGGCCAGCGCGTCCTGAGCGGGCACGCTTCTTGAAGTAATCCCGGGTGCGGCCCAATTCAGGGCCGTTGATGGAGGATGGAACCATGAAAAGACTCGCCACCACGGCCCTTGCCCTTCTCTGCGCGGTCGGGGCGAATGCGGCCGCACAAACCCCCGAAAAGGTCCACAGCGAGACCACGACGAAGCAGACCGGCCCCGGCCCGACGGTGAAGACCAAGGGGGAAACCGTCACCGGAACGGTCAAGGAGTACGAGCCCGGCAAGAAGATCAAGATCATCGGCCCGGGCGACAAGGACTACTCGTTCGACCTCGACACCAACGCCCGCGTCGACGGCACGATCGTCGTCGGCCAGGCGGCGAAGGTCTCGTACTTCAAGAACACCGACGGCACCGAGCACGTCTCGGTCCTGTCCGCCGCGCCCGGCCACGCGCAGGCGGCCGCCGCGGCCCCGAAGATGCACTCCGAGACGACCGTGAAGCACGCGGGACCGGGGCCGGACACCAAGACGAAGAAGGAAGTCGTGGTCGGGACGGTCAAGTCCTACGAGCCCGGCAAGACGATCAAGATCGACGGGCCCAGGAACAAGAGCTACAGCTTCGACCTCGACGAGAACGCGGCCCTCAAGGGGGGCGTCTCGGTCGGCGAGCGCGTGAAGGTCACGTACACGAAGACTGCCGACGGCCGGAAGGTGACGACGGTCGAGCCCTACACGGGCAAGTCCTAGCCCTCTCGGAGGTTCGTGCGACGCCGCGGGCCTCGTGCCCGCGGCGTTCGCTTTCGTCCGGAGCGAGAGCCGTCTCAGGCTCGATCGGCCAGGATCTCCTGCAGGGCGCCGAGCAGCCGCGACACGTTGACGGGCTTCGTGAGGACGCGTCGCACCCCTGCGGCCTCGATTCTGCGGGTGTCCACGTCGGCGGTGACGCCCGTGAGGGCGATCACGGGGGGCAGGCGCCGCTTGCGGTCGGTCCGGTCGCGCAGCCAGACGGCTCCGTCGCCGTCCGGCAACGTGATGTCCAGGACGATGACGGCCGGGCTCTTCTCGAGGAGGACCGCGTCGGCCTCCCGCAGGTTCACCGCCTCCAGGACGTCATAGCCCTCCGACTCGAGCAGCTCCCGCAGGCCGTATCGCGAAGGCTGGTCGTCTTCGACGATCAGGACCGTGGCCCGCCGCGGGCCCGGGCTGGGCGGCGGCATCTCGGCGGCCCGCGGAGTTTCCTCCGCCGCGGGCAGGTCGGGGAGCGTGAAGCGGACGCGCGTGCCGTCGCCCTCCTGGCTCTCGAGGATCAGGTCTCCGCCCATGATCTCGACGAGCTGCTTGGAGATGGTCAGACCGAGCCCGGTGCCGCGCGGGGCGTCTCCCGTGCGCGAACGGATCTGGCGGAAGGGCTCGAAGGCGGCGCCGATGAGATCGGTCGGGATTCCGACGCCCGTGTCGGTCACCTCGAAGGTGATGGACCCCTGCCACGGCTTCGCGCTGAGCGTCACGCGGCCGGCGTTCGTGTACTTCACCGCGTTGGAGAGCAGATTCACGAGGACGCGCGAGACCTTCTCGCGATCGAGGTGAGACGACGAAGGCAGCTCCGGGTGCGCCTCGAGCTCCAGGCGCAAGCCCTTGGCGTCGGCCTGCGGGGCCATCAGGTCGGCGGCTTCGCGCAGCAACTCCCGGACCGAGACCGCCTGGGGATGGAGGTCTCGCTGGCCGGCCTCGAGCTTGGCCAGGTCCAGCATGTTGTCGATCATGCGGCGGAGGGTCTCGGCGGCTTCGAGAAGAACGCGGACGTTGGTCGAGCCGTTCCCGCGGCCTTCCTCGGCCGCGGCCTTCTTCTCGATCTGGTGGGCGAGCAGGACGATCGTGTTGAGGGGCGTGCGCAGCTCGTGCGAGACCGTCGAGAGGAAGTCCGACCGCAGCCGGTCGAGCTCCGAGAGCTTGCGGTACGCCTCCGAGCGCTCACGCCCGAGGCGGCGCTGCTCGCGGACGAGGCGCCCGACCCGGATGAGGGACCGCGCGCGGGCGCGCAGCTCCACCGTCTCGATTGGCTTTCCGATGAAATCGTCGGCGCCCACCGCGTAGCCCTTCTCCCGGTCGATGGTGCCCGCCGTCACGAGGAGCACGGGGACGAACTCGGCGGAGCGCCGCGAGAGGCTCTCCGTCAGAGCGTATCCGGTCTCGCCTCCCAGCATCACGTCGACGACGCACAGGTCGAAGCGGCCGTCCGTCGTGAAGAGATCCTGGGCTTCCCGGGCCGCGAAGGCCACGACCACCTCGTGGCCGTCGGCCTGAAGGTCGTCCTGGATGAGCCGCGCCACGTCGGCCTGGTCGTCCACGACGAGGATGCGCCCGGGCCCGCCTCCCGGCAGGGACGTCCGCTCTTCCGCTCCGGGCGAGACCTCGGGCCGGATCCCGAGGTAGGACGCCACCCGCGACGCGAAGGTCTCCTCGTTGATCGGCTTGGGAATGAAGCCGTCGCAGCCGGCCGCCAGCGCCCGCTCGCGGTCTCCCTGCATGGCATGCGCCGTGACCGCGATGATCGGGATCGCGGCGGTCGCCGGATCGGCGCGCAGCTGCCGGGTGGCTTCCCACCCTGAGAGGATGGGAAGGGACAGGTCCATGAGGATCAGGTCCGGCCGCGCCTCGCGGGCGACCGAGACCGCCTCGCGGCCGTCGGACGCGGAGACGACCTCGTGGCCGTCCGCCTCGAGGAGCATCAGGACGAGCGCGCGGATGTCCGGCGAGTCTTCGGCGATCAGGATCTTAGCCAGGAGTGGTCCCTTCGTGCGCCAGAGTGTTGACGACGTCTCGAGCCAGGCGCCTCGTGTCGCCGCTCTTCTGGAGGATCCGCTGCGCGGAGCCGTTGAGCCTCTCGTAGTCGGCGGGCGTGAGGTCCTTGGCCGTCATGATGACGACGGGCACGGAGCGCAGGCGCTCGTCGTGGCGGATGCGGTAGAGGACTTCGAACCCGTCGGGGTCGGGCATCAGGAGGTCGAGGAGGACCGCGGCGGGCCGCTCCCGCGTCATGCGCGCAATGGCCTCGTCCCCGCCGGCGACCCCCGCCGCGCGAAAGCCCGAGGCATTCAACTCCCCCTCGAGCGCCCGGCGGATCTCCTCGTCGTCGTCCACGATGAGCACGGGCCCGGGCTGCCCGAGCACCCCTGCGCGGGCCAGGATTTCGTAGAGGCGACCGGGCTGGACGGGCTTGACGAGGTAGTCGAACGCGCCCAGCGAGAGGCCGCGGGCGCGGTTGTCCACGACGGAATGGATGACGACGGGGATCGTCCGCGTGTCGGGAGACTCCTTGAGGGCCTTCAAGGTCTGCCACCCGTCGAGGCCCGGCATGAGCACGTCGAGGATGATCACGTCCGGCGGGGACCGCCGCGCCGACTCGATCGCCCGGGCCCCGTCGGGCGCCTCGGCGATCGTGAAACCGAAGGGCTCGAGCTCGAGACGAACCAGCTGCCGGGTGCTCTCGTCGTCGTCGACGACGAGAGCGCGCCGGCCTCTCCCGGCTCCGGCGAGGTCGCCGGATCCGCCCGCCCGGGGCGCCGCTTCGGGCTCGCCCCCGGGCAGCTCGCGCGGCAGGGTGACGGTGAACGTGGAGCCCTTTCCGGGCTCGCTTTCGAGGGCGACGCTCCCGCCGAGCAGCAGGGCGAGCTTCTTCACGATCGCGAGTCCCAGGCCCGTGCCCCCGCGCGCCTGGTGGCCGTTCGACTCCCCCTGGCGGAACTCCTCGAAGACCGCTTCCTGTTCCTCGAGGGGGATCCCGATGCCCGTGTCGGTCACGACGAGGGCCCACCGCTGACGCCCTCTCGGTTCGGCGCGGACCTCGATCGCGCCCTGCTCCGTGAACTTCAGGGCGTTGTTGACGAGGTTGGCGAGGATCTGGGTCAGCTTGGACGGATCGCTGATCACGGTGAACAGGTCCGGCGCCGTGCGCGTCGTCAGCTCGAGGTCCTTGCGCCGGGCGGTCTCGCGAAAATCGGTTTCGACCTGCTGCAGGAGCGTCGCCACGGACACGACCTCGCGATGGAGGTCGGCCTTCCCCGATTCGATCTTCGAGATGTCGAGAACGTCGTTGATGAGCCCGAGCAGAAGGCGCGCGTTGCGCTGGACCCGCTCGAGGCTCTCGCGCTGGCGCTCGTTGAGGTCTCCCTGCGTGCCGCGAAGCAGGCTCCCCGTGAACCCCAGGATGACGGTCATGGGCGTTCGCAGCTCGTGCGAGACCGCCGCGAGGAACCGGTCCTTCAGCGCGGAGGCCCGCTGGAGCTCCTGGGCCGTCCGGGCGATGCGGCTGCGCTGTTCCTCGAGCAGCTCGTTCTGGTCCGCGAGGCGGCGCGACTGCGCCGCGAGACGCTCGTTGGCGGAGGCGTTGGCGAGCGCGACGGCGAGGCTCGGCGCGATGGCCGCGAGGGTGTTCCGGGCGCGCTCGGTGAACGGCCGGGCCGCGCCGAGCGCCAGGACGCCGACGGGCTGGCCGAAGTACAGGAGCGGGAGGTGGAGGCTCTCGCGCGGCAGGATGCGCCCGTCGTACAGGTCGATGGTCGGCGTGTGCGGATCGACGGAGACGAAGAGGGGCTTGCCCTCCCGAGCGGCGCGCCGCGCCTCGTCCGGGACGGCCGCGTCGCCGGCGCCGGGCGAGCCGCCCACCGCGACCGCCGGCCGAAGCGCGTCGCCTTCCTCGGCCAGATACAGGATGGCGCTCGAAGCGCCGGTGACGTCGAGGATCCTCTCGAGGAGCCTCGACCCGAAGCCGGCGAGGTCGTTGACGGTCGCGGCGGCGGCGAGGACCGCGTTCACCGACCCCTCGATGTCGCGCGTCTCGAGGGCCTCGGCTCGCTCGGCGTACACGCGGGCGGCCTGGTTGAAGTGGAGGCCGAGCTCGCCGATCTCGTCGCGAGAGGAATCGAAGAGCCTTCCCGGAGGAATTCCCGCCGCGAGGTCCTTCAGGGCCCGGGAGGCGGCGGCGCAGGGCGAGAGGATCCGGCGGTCGACGTCGGCCAGCAGCCAGACGAGGCCGATCACGAGGAGCGTGGCCAGCACGACGAGCGCCGTGGTCGCGGCGTCGCGGTCGCCCTTGAGGCGCTGTTCCGCGAACGCCTGGCCCCGCCCGAAGACGACCTCGAGGGTGTCGAGAGCTGCGCGCAACTGCGCGGCCGCGGGCCCGGCCTCGTTGTCCCGGGCGGCCGAATACTCGCCCGGGCGGGCGGAGGCCCTCAGCGCGATCGTCTTCTCGGCGGCGCGCGCGTAGACGTCGGCGATCGCCTCCGCGCTCCGGACGGTCCCCAGCGCTCCCTCCGTCAGGGGATGCCGGCGGATCGCGCCGAGGGCGGTCTGGAGGCCCGTGCGCCCGGCGTAGTGCCGGGAGAGGTCGTAGCCCTCGCCGTTGCGCACGTAGCGGTCCAGGCTGTCGGCGGCCTCGGAAAGGCCCGCCCTCGCGTCCGTCGTCCGTTCGCGGAGGTTGGTGTAGCGGGAGATCGACAGCGTGGCGTCGTAGAGCCCGACGACGGTCCGGATGGTGTAGTAGAGCCATCCGCCGATGACGATCAGGCCCACGACGGCGTAGACGCGCATCCGCGTGCGCAGGGAGCTCCGCGCGGGCGTGTCCGCGCCGGGCGGAACGCCCTGCGGCGGAAGCGGACGTGTCTCTGGCGCTCCTGTCATAGGATGGGGGCAGCCCCTGCTGTAGGTCGTATGCAGGAAAGATGCCGGGGGGGGGCCAGGAGGAGGCTCTGGTGACGGAAACCCGCTCGGCCCTCGAACGTTTTTTTCACGACCTGGCGACCCCGCTCTCGGCGCTGGGCCTGCACCTGGAGAGGGCGGAACGCCTGGTCGCGCGGGCGGATGATCCGACCGAGGCCCTGGGCGTTGCCCGGGCCGAGCTCGAGAAGGCCTTCCGGCTCTTCGAAAAGGGGCGCCAGGCCCTGTTGAACCGCGGCGAGGAGTCGATCGGTTGACCGTTCCGGGCACCCCTCCCGCGGGCCGTGGTAAAAAACTCCGCTCCGACCAGGCCCTCCGAAGGGCGTAAGGGGGAACGAACCTGAAAGTCCTCATCGTCGAAGACGACGTCGCCACCCGGAAGGGGTTGGACCTGGCCGTGCGCGAGCTGGGAGGGCAGACGCGCGCCGTGGGCACCGCCGGCGAGGCGGCGCGCGCGATCGAGGACTTCAAGCCCGAGGTCCTCGTCGTGGACGTGAACCTCCCGGACGGCGACGGCATCGAGGTGTTCCGTCTCGCCCGCGAATCCGATCCGGAGCGCGACGGCATCGTCATCACGGGACAGGCGACGCTGGACAGCGCGGTCGAGGCGCTGCGCGCGGGCGTTTCGGACTACCTGCTCAAGCCCCTGCGCTCCGCGCAGCTCGAAGTGGTCTTCCAGCGGCTGACGGCCCGCCGCCGTCTCGAGTCGGAGGTGGACTCGCTGCGCGGCGAGCTCGTCGAGGCGGGCCGTCTCGGCGAGCTGATCGGCCTCTCGGAACCCATGAAGAAGGTGTTCGACGTCCTGCGCCGCGTGGCCCGGTCCAACGCCTCCGTCCTCGTGACCGGGGCGAGCGGCACCGGCAAGGAGGTCGTCGCCCGGACGATCCACCGGCTGTCGCGGCGCTCCGCGATGCCCTTCGTCGCGTTCAACTGCGGCGCGATCTCGCCGAACCTCATCGAGAGCGAGCTCTTCGGCCACGAGCGGGGCTCGTTCACCGGCGCGGACAAGCGCCGCGTCGGCTACTTCGAGGAAGCGAGCGGGGGCACGCTCTTCCTCGACGAGATCACCGAGATGGGATCCGAGCTCCAGGTCAAGCTCCTGCGCGTGCTCGAGGCGAAGACGGTGCGGCGCGTCGGGGGATCCCAGGACCTGCGGGTGGACATCCGGCTCGTGTCGGCGACCAATCGCGACCCGCAGCAGGCGATCCAGGACGGCAAGCTGCGCGAGGACCTCTACTACCGTCTCAACGTCCTTCCGATCGTCCTGCCGACCCTCGCCGAGCGTCCCGAGGACATCCCGCTGCTCGCCGAGCATTTCCGGAAACAGATCGAGGAGCAGGAGAAGGCCGGCGTCTCCGCGTGGGACCCCCGCGCCCTCGAGCTCCTCCGGGCGTGGGACTGGCCGGGGAACGTGCGCGAGCTGCGCAACGTCGTGCATCGCGCCTACGTCATGACGGAGGGCGACACGATCGGGCCCGAGGTCGTGGCGGACCTGTTGCCGGCGGCGGGGAAGTCCGCCGGGGGCGCGGAGACGGCTCCGGCGAAGCCGCGCGCCAAGAAGGCGTCGTCCCGGAAGGGCTGACCCGCCCCGCCTCTGGCACGACTTTCGCTCTTCCTGTTCCGCGGGGCCGCTTCGCGAGCCCCGGAAAGGAAGAGAGGCAACCTATGCTTTGGACCCTGTTCGTCATCCTGCTGGTCCTCTGGGCGCTTGGCCTGGTCACGGGCTACACGCTTTCGGGCTTCGTCCACATCCTTCTCGTGCTCGCGGTCGTGGTCCTGATCATCAACCTCGTCCAGGGGCGACGGGTCGTTTGAGCCGTCGCGCGAAGGCGGAGACGGCGGCCCCGGTTCACCGGGGCCTTTCTTTTGCGCGGTTCGGCGCCGTTCTGCTCGACCTCGACGGCTGCCTCATCGACTCGAACGACGTCCACGCCCGCGCGTGGTCGGCGGCGCTCGCGCGTTTCGGCCATCGCCCCGCCCGGTCGCGCGTGCGGGCGGGCATCGGCAAGGGGGGACAGGAGCTGATCCGGGACTTCGTGCGCCCGGCGGAGCGGCACTTTCTCGGCGCGGCCATCGGCGAATTTCAGACGCGCCTCTATCTGCGCCGGTTCGGCCGGGAGGTGCGCCCGTTCCCCGGGGCCTCCGCCGCCGTCCGCGCGATGCGGCGCGCGCGGCTGCCGGTCGTCGTGGCGAGCTCGGCCGACCGGGAGGCGCTGGAGCGCGCGCTGCGGCTCCTGCGCCTGGCGGACGTCGTCACGGGCTACACCTGCGGCGACGACGTGGCGAAGGCCAAGCCCTTCCACGACGTGTTCTCGCTGGCGATCTCGCGCTTCCGCCTCGGCCGCCGCCGTCCGGTCGCCGTCGGCGACTCGCCGTACGACATCGGCGCCGCGCACCAGATCGGGCTTCCGTGCGTCGCGCTCCGGTCCGGCGGCTTTCCGGAGAAGGCGATCGCCTCGGCCGACGCGCGGTTCGACGATCTCGCCGCGCTGTGGCGCGACGGGCGCGGGCTCTTCAAATGACCTGCGAGGAGCCGCTCGGCTTCCACGGGGTCGTCGTGCGCTCGGCGCGCCCCGCGGAGGATGCACGGCGCTGGCGGCGTCTCCTGTCGCTCCCGGTCCTGCGGAAAGCGGCGGGAGAGATCACGCTCGGCCGCGGCCCGGAGCTCTTCGTGACGCTGCGGCGCCTGCGCCGCGGCGAGGAGGAGGGCATCGTGGAGCTTCACCTCGCGGTGCGGAAGCTGCGCGCCGCCGACGCGGCCGAGGACGAGCTGGGGGGACGAAGCGTGGCGCGCTCGCTCAGCGGCCTGACGCTGGTCGTGCGGGAATTCGCGGGTCCCCCGGGGCCAGGCTGGCGTCGCGGGACGGCGCCGGCAGGACCGGCGCGGCACTCCAGGCGAGCCGGTACGGCGCGCGGCCGATCCAGCCGAAGGGATAGCAGGTGACGAGGGTCAGGCGTCCCTGCGCGGACGGCGCCAGGACCGACACGTCGTCGGGCCGCACGATCCGCTTCGATTCCAGGCGGTAGCTCGAGGCCCCCTCGGGGCCGCGCACGCGGACGAGGTCTCCCACGCGCGCCTCCGAGAGCCTGCGGAAGAACGAGTCCCGGTGTCCCGCGATGACGCAGTTCCCGTTTCCGCCGGCGTCCCCGGGCGAGGCGGTGCCGGGGATGTGCCCCGGACCCTTGCGCAGGGTGTCGTCGGAGTCGCCCTCGAAGACCGCGAAGTCGAGGCCGACGCGCGGGATCTCGATGCGGCCCCAGGCGTCCCCGGCGCGGACCGGAGTCCCGCGAGCGCGGGCCCGCTCCGGGCGCGCTTCGGCGGATCTCGCCGAGGCCTGGGATCCCGCCCCGACCAGAAGGTGGGACGCCGGCACCGCCAGCAGCAGCGCCCCCGCGAGCGCCAGCGCATTCCCGGCGGTTGCGCGGCGACCGGTCACGGCGTCAGAGGTTCCCCGAGAGCAGCAGGACGATCACGATCACGAGGACGAGTCCCATTCCTCCGCTCGGAAGGAAGCCCCAGTTGCGGCTGTAGGGCCACCGGGGGAGCGCGCCCACCAGCAGCAGTGCGAGGACGACCAGAAGCACGAGGATCATGAGACCTCCTCGAAAGCGCGGGGAATGCGGCGCGGAGCCGCACCCCCGCTGTCGAAGTCGAAGTTAGACCAGCCGCCGGACGAGACCGCCCGCGAGCAGCAGCGCGGCGCCGGCAAGGGCGAGCGTCGCGTCGGACGATCCCGTCGCCGGGAGTGTCCGCGGGGAAGAGCCCGCCGAGCGCGTCGCCGCCGAGGCCGCGGAGCGCGAAAGCGTCCCGGAGGCCGAGAGCGAGGACGGAGCCGGGGACGTCGTTCCCGGCCACGACGAGGCGGAGCCGTCCGAGGGGGCCGTGACGGCGGGTCCGGCCAGCGACGAGTCCGACGCGGTCGTGCTCGTGGAGCTCATCGAGCTCGCGGAGCTCGTCGTCGCCGGGCGCGCCGGCGGCACGTACGACGAGACAGGCTGCGCGGGTGAGGTCGCCGCCGAAGCGGCCGTGTCCGCGCTGGTGCTCGAGAAGCGGATCTCCTTGCGGTCGATGATCTCGTTGGCGCGGTTCTTCGCGAGGAGCACGATCTTGTGCTCGCCGGCCGTGACGTCCGTGATCTCGAGGACGTTCTGCGCGTCCCGCATCGTCCCCTTCAGCTGGTTGTCGAGAAACACGTCGACGTCCGGGCGGGGCATCGAGTTGACGTCCCGGCGCGCGTCGCCGGCCTCGGCGGGGATCTCCGTGTTGACGACGACCCTCACGGTCTGTCCCGCAACGGTGCCGCCTTCGGCGGGCTCGACGACGCGCAGGCGATAGTCGTTCTTCGTCGGACCGGCGGAGTTCTTGTCCGCGTTCTGACCAAGAGCGACGACCGCGAAGGCGCTCGCCATCAGCGCCGCGGCGGCCAATCTGGTTCGAGTCATGGTTTCCTCCTCGAGTGAGCGAATCGGCCCCGTGCCGACCGCCGCTTCGTGATCCTGCAAGGAGGATGCCGCCTGCGGCGTCGTCAGAGGCGTTCGACGGCCTTCAGAGCCTTCGCGATCGACTGCCGCGCCGCGAAGAACCCTTTCCAGGGGTCCCTGCGGCGCAGGGCCTGCGGAACGGTCGTCAGGGTGAAGGCCTCGGGGTCGAGGTTCTCGTTCACGTCGTCCCAGGAGAGCGGAGCGGAGACCGGCGCGCCCGGCCGGTTTCGAACGGAGTACGGCGCGACCACGGTCTGGCCGAAGGCGTTGCGAAAGGGATCGAGGTACACCCGCGCGCGGCGCTCCCGGATGCGGGCCTCGGTCGTGAGCTGCTTCGGGTAGGCCGCCGACAGCTTCTCGCCGAGCCGCTGCGCGAACCGCAGAACGGCGTCGGCGTCGGGTCCCCGGCGGATCGGGACGAAGACGTGGAGGCCCTTGCCGCCGGACGTCTTCGGAAAGCTCTCGAGGTCGAGGGCGTCCAGGGCCTGTTTCACGAGGAGCGCCGCGGCGACGGCGTCGGCGAACCGCTTCGACGAAGGGTCGAGGTCGAAGCAGATCCAGTCGGGCTTGCGCGGCGCGTCCGCGCGGCTGCTCCACACGTGCACGGCGATGCACCCGAGATTGGCCAGCGCGAGCTGCGTCTCCTTCCTGCCGCCCACCACGTAGTTGGTCAGGCCTTTCGCGTGGAGGATCCGGCGCGTCGGCGTGCCGTCGGGCAGGCCCGCGGGCCGCTCCTTCTGAAAGAAGCAGTCTCCCCGGACGCCGTCGGGACAACGTTCGAGCGTCAGCAGCCGGTCGCAGACCCAGGGTCCGAGGCGAGGAAAGACGCGGTCGTAGTAGCGGACGAGATCGAGCTTGGTGTAGCCCTCGTCGGGCCAGAGGACCTTGTCCGGGTGGGTGACGGCGACGAGACCCTCGCGCGGCGCCCGCACGGCCGGAACCGCGGCCGCGTGCGCGGACGTGCTCACGCGGCCCCCGCCTGGCGGCGGGCGGCGGCCTTGCGGGGCCTCTTCGACTGGCCGAGGCTCTTTCGCAGCGCGTCCATCAGATCGACGACGTTCTCCTCCGGGGCCCGCGCGGGGCCCTTGAGGGCGAACCGCCGCCGCGAGGACAGGAGCTTCTCGAGGGACTTGCGGTAGGTGTTGGGATGGTCCGCGGGGTCCCATCCCTCCGTCGACATCTGGTCGATCAGGAGGCGCGCCATCTTCACTTCGGCGGCCTTTTTCCCGGGCGCCGGGATCGCCAGGCCTTCCGGCTCCCGGATCTCCTCGAACGGCCTCAGCGACTCGAGCGCGAGCGCCCGGGGCCCCGGGATCAGCGCGCCGAGCAGGGGCCGCGTGCGCAACTGGAACCGCACGATGCCGATCCGGTGGGCGTCGACGAGCGCGTCGCGCAGGACGCCGTAGGCCTTCTCGCCGCCCTTGCGGGGCGCGGCGTAGTAGGGGTTGTCGAACGAGAGGGGGTTCAGGGAGGAGAACTCGACGAACTGGAGCACCTCCATCTCGCCCTTGCCGGGGCTCGCTTCGTCCTCGACGCGGTCCAGCTCCTCCTTCTCGACGGTGGCGTACTCGTCGTCCTCGATCTCGTACCCGCGGACGATCTCGTCGTTGGGAACCTCGACGTTCTCCTTGCTGCAGAACTTCCGGTACTGGATGGGAGCGTGGTCTTTCCGGTGAAGCAGGCGAAACGACACTCTCTCCGACGCCTCGACCGCGGAGTGCACCGAGATGGGAATCGAGATCAGCCCGAAAGTCAGGTGTCCGTTCCAGATGGGCTTCATGAGGGCGCCTCAGCCGCTCAGACCGCGGCGCAGTCGGGATGACCGCAGCCGCAGCCGTTCTTCGCCCCGGCTCGGCCGCTCGTTTCTTCCTCGGCGCAGCGTTCGCTGCAGAAGTGCTTACCCGCGAGCTCGACCACCGCTTCCTGGCACCGGCAATCCTTGTGATCGCAGTTCATGGCTCGAAACCTCCCGCTCCGTACAAGAGCAATTGCTCTGCCAGCGAGGTCGGGGCACGGCGCGCGGCATGGTTCGTGCAAATCCATGGCGCAGGGCAATGGGGCCCTGCCGATCCGAGAACACAAGGAGCTTTCCATGGCTGAGAATCGCGACAAGGACGACCTCGAGAAGACCGCGCCGGGGCACGGCTCCGAAGGCGGGACTCCCGCGTCGGGGCAGAAGCGAACCGATCCGGACTCGCCCTCCGAGGGCCGTCAGGGCCAGGGCGGACGCCGCGTGCAGGAGTATCCGGGAGAAGGCGTCGGCCAGCACTATCCCTCGGACCCTTCCACGGGCGAGCGCAATCCCTCCCCGCGCACCTCGCCGGACGGCGAAGCGGACGACGAAGGCGCCGAGTAACCTGGGCTTCTCTCCTTGCCCGGCGGGCCGCCCTTCGGCCCGTCGGGCGTTTCGGGCCCCGCCGGATTCTCCCGAATGACAAGGGACCGGGGCACGGATGTTGCACAACCCCGGAAGAGGCTCCATGGGGCGCCTTTTTTTGAGGAGGACAGAATGAAAAGGATCCTGACCCTGGCCGGTTTCCTCGTCGCGGCCGCCGGAGCTCTCTCGATCGGCTGCGCGAAGAAGGAAGCCACCACGACGACCGAGACGTCCACGACCCGCGAGGTTCCCAACGCTTCGGGCACCCCCGAGGCGACGACGAACACGACGACGTCGACCGTCACCGTCGACGTGACCCCCACCCCCCACTCCTAGGCAAACCCCTTTCGCCAGGGCGGGCGGCGCCTCGGTGCGCCGTCCGCCCCCCCTTTCCCGAACGCGGGCGTCTTAGGATGCGCGGGTGAGCCACGACGCCCTGGCCGGATTCCAGCCCGCCGTTCGAGACTGGTTTCGCGCCTCGTTCGCCGAGCCGACGCACGCCCAGAAGAAGGGCTGGCCCCCGATCGTCCAGGGCCGCTCGACGCTGCTCCTCGCGCCCACCGGCTCGGGCAAGACGCTCGCGGCGTTTCTGGCGGCGATCGACCGCCTGATGTTCTCGGCGGAGCCGGCGCCGAAGGAGCGCTGCCGCGTCGTCTACGTTTCGCCGCTCAAGGCGCTCGCGGTGGACGTCGAACGCAATCTCCGGGCTCCGATCACGGGCATCGAGGCGGTGGCGTCCCGCGCGGGGACGCCGCATCGCGTCCCGACGCTGGCGATCCGGTCGGGGGATACGTCGCCGCGGGAGCGGGCGCAGATCGTTCGAACGCCGCCGGACATCCTGATCACCACGCCGGAGTCGCTGTACCTGCTCCTCACGTCGCAGGCGCGCGAGATGTTCGCCTCGGTCGAGACCGTGATCGTGGACGAGATCCACGCGGTGGCCGCCTCCAAGCGCGGCGCGCACCTCTTCCTGTCGCTCGAGCGGCTCGAGGAGGCGCGCCGGAGCCGGCGCCCGCTCCAGCGGATCGGCCTCTCGGCGACCCAGCGCCCGCTCGAGGAGATCGCGCGGCTGCTCGGCGGCGGAGAGATCCACGGCAAGCGGGGCCTCTGGAAGGCCCGCCCGGTGGAGATCGTGGACGCACGGACGCGCAAGGAGTTCGATCTCCGCGTGGAGGTCCCCGTCGAGGACATGGCGCGGCTGGCGGACGAGGAGATCCCCTCGGGGCCCGCGGCGGCCGGCCCCAAGAAGGGCTCGATCTGGCCGTCGATCTATCCGCGCCTCGTCGAGCTCGTCCGCGCTCACCGGTCCACGATGATCTTCGCCAACAGCCGGCGGCTGGCCGAGCGCCTCGCGGGGGCCATCAACGAGACGGCCGGCGAGGAGCTCGCGCTCGCCCACCACGGCTCCATCGCGAGGGAAAAGCGCCAGGAAATCGAAGACCGCCTCAAGCGGGGCACCCTTCCCGCGATCGTCGCCACCTCCTCGCTCGAGCTCGGCATCGACATGGGCGCGGTGGACCTCGTGATCCAGATCGAGGCTCCGCCCTCGATCGCGTCCGGGATGCAGCGCATCGGGCGCGCCGGCCACTCGGTGGGCGAGGTCTCGCGCGGCATCCTGTTTCCCAAGTACCGGGGCGACCTCCTCGCGGCCGCCGCCGCGACGGCCCGGATGCGCGACGGCAGGGTCGAGGAGACGGCCTACCCCCGCAACCCGCTGGACGTCCTCGCGCAGCAGATCGTGGCGATCTCCTCGGACGGCGACCAGGACGTCGAGGCGCTCTACCGCCTCGTGCGGCGGGCGGCCCCGTTCGCCGACCTGCCGCGCGCCTCGTTCGAGGGCGTCCTCGACATGCTCTCGGGGCGCTACCCCTCCGACGAGTTCGCCGAGCTCCGGGCGCGCGTCACGTGGGACCGCGTGGGCGGGAGGATCCGGGCCCGCGAGGGCGCGCGCCGCGTCGCGGTCGTCAACGCGGGCACGATCCCGGACCGCGGGCTGTACGGCGTCTTCCTCGCGGGCGCCGATCCGAGGCGCAGCCTGCGCGTCGGCGAGCTCGACGAGGAGATGGTGTTCGAGTCGGTGCCGGGAGACGTCTTCGTGCTCGGGGCCTCGTCCTGGCGGATCGACGAGATCTCGCACGACCGCGTGACGGTGACGCCCGCGCCGGGGCAGCCGGGCAAGATGCCCTTCTGGCACGGCGACCGCCCGGGGCGGCCGATCGAGTTCGGCGTGGCGATCGGCGAGCTGTCGCGGGCGCTCGTCGCGGCCAAACCGGCGGCGGCCATGCGGCGGCTGCGCGAGGAGCACGGCCTCGACGAGCGCGCGGCCGCGAACCTCGTCGCGTACCTCGCCGAGCAGGTCGAGGCGACCGGCGAGGTTCCGAGCGACCGCACGATCGTCGTCGAGCGCTACCAGGACGAGATCGGCGACTGGCGGGTCTGCGTCCTCTCGCCGTTCGGGGCGCGCGTCCACGCCCCGTGGTCCACGGCCGTCCTGTCGCGCCTGCGCGAGGCCGCGGCGCCCGAGGCCGAGTCCCTCTGGTCGGACGACGGGATGGTGTTCCGCATCCCGGAGTCCGACGAGCCGCCGGACGTCGCCCTCTTCCTGCCCGCGGCCGACGAGATCGAGGACATCGTCGTGCGCGGCCTCGGCGAGACATCGCTCTTCGCGGCGCGGTTCCGGGAGAACGCGGCCCGCGCGCTCCTGCTGCCTCGGCGCCACCCCGGCCGGCGCAGCCCGCTCTGGGCGCAGCGCAAGCGCGCGGCCAACCTGCTCGAGGTGGCCTCGCGCTACGGGTCGTTCCCCATCCTCCTCGAGACCTACCGCGAGTGCCTGCGCGACGTCTTCGATCTGCCCGGCACGGTGGACATCCTGCGCCGCATCGCGGCGCGGAAGATCCGGGTCGTGACCGTGGACTCGCGCACGCCGTCGCCCTTCGCGGCGTCGCTGCTCTTCTCCTACGTCGCCAACTTCATCTACGACGGCGACGCCCCGCTGGCCGAGCGGCGCGCGCAGGCGCTCTCGGTCGACCAGGCCCAGCTCCGGGAGCTGCTCGGCGAGGCGGAGCTGCGCGAGCTGCTCGATGCCGACGCGATCGACGCGATCGGCCGGTCGCTCCAGCGCCTGGAGGGCTCGCGCGTCCGCCACGCGGACGGCCTGCACGACCTCCTGCTCTCGCTCGGCGACCTGTCCGGGGACGAGATCCGCGCACGGGTGGAGATCCCGGAGGCCGTGGAGGCGTGGCTCGCGCAGCTGAAGAAGGAGAGGCGGATCATCGCCGTCCCGGTCGCGGGCGAGGCGCGGTTCGCGGCGGCCGAGGACGCGGCGCGGCTGCGGGACGCCCTCGGGATCGTCCCGCCGGCGGGGCTGCCCGCCGCGTTCCTCGCGCCCGTGGCGGATCCGCTGGGCGACGTCCTGTCCCGCTACGCGCGCACGCACGGCCCGTTCCGGCTCGAGGACGCCGCCGCCCGCTTCGGGCTCGCGGTCGGGATGGCCCGGCTCGTGCTCGACCGTCTCGCGGAGCGGGGGAGCCTCGTCGAAGGCGACTTCCTTCCGGGCGGGCGGTCGCGGGAGTGGTGCGACGCCGGCGTGCTCCGGGCGATCAAGCGGCGTTCGCTCGCGAAGCTGCGGCGGGAAGTCGAGCCCGTCGAGCCCGCCGTGTTCGCGCGCTTCCTGGCGGAATGGCAGGGCGTGGCGCGGCCGCGCGGCGGCGCGGACGCCCTGCTCTCGGCGGTCGAACAGCTCCAGGGCGCGCCGCTTCCGGCCTCCGCGCTGGAGACGGAGGTCCTTCCCGCGCGCGTCGCGGGCTACGTGCCCGGCGACCTCGACGCCCTGTGCGCGGCGGGCGAGGTCGCGTGGCGCGGCATCGAGCCCCTGGGCCCCTCGGACGGCCGGATCGCGCTGCGGCTGCCGGACCGCCCGGCCTGGTTGCCCGCGCCCGCGGCTCCGGTCGAGGGCGAGCTCGCCGACGCGATCCGGGGGCTGCTCGCGTCGCGCGGCGCCCTGTTCTTCGCCGACCTGCGCGCGGCGACCGGCGCCTTCGCGGGCGACCTCGTCGCCACGCTGTGGGATCTCGTGTGGAACGGGGAGATCACGAACGACACGCTCGTCCCGCTCCGGTCCCTCCTGCGCGCGGCCTCGGCCCGCGGCGACCGCCGGCTGGGGCTGCGCGCGGCGGCGTCCCGGCGGCCGGGCCCGCCCGGAAGCGAGGGGCGCTGGTCGCTCACGGAGCGCGCCGGCGATCCGCAGCCGTCCGACACCGAGCGCCGGACGTCGCTCGCGCGGTCCCTCCTCGAGCGCTACGGCGTCCTCACCCGGGAGGCCGCCGGCGCGGAGGCCATTCCCGGCGGCTTCTCGGCGGTGTATCCGATCCTGAAGGCGATGGAGGAATCGGGCCGCGTGCGCCGCGGCTACTTCGTGGCGGGTCTCGGCGCCACGCAGTTCGCGCTGCCCGGCGCGGACGATCGCCTGCGCGCGATGCGGCAGGAGCCCGAGGAGCCGGCGACGCTGATCCTCGCGGCGACCGATCCCGCGAACCCTTACGGGGCCGCGCTCCCGTGGCCCTCCGGCGGCGAGGCCCGGCCCCAGCGGGCCTCGGGAGCACAGGTCGTGCTGCGCGGCGGCGTGCTGCTCGCGTGGGTCGGGAGGACCGAGACGAACCTCGTCACGTTCCTGCCGGCGGAGGAGCCGGCCCGGCACGCCGCGGCCCGGGACCTCGCGCGCGCGCTCGCCCGGCTCGTCGATTCGGGCCGGCGGCGCGCCATCCTGATCGGGCGCATCGACGGCGCCGAACCCGGCCGGTCGCCGCTCGCGCCGCACCTCGCCGCCGCGGGCTTCCAGCCGGGGAGCCGCGGATTCCTTCGGCGCGCCCTCGCGGGGCGCCCGTCCCCGGCGCCGGAGCGGCGCGATGCCTGAGGGCGACACGATCCTGCGCACCGCGAGGACGCTCTCGCGGGTTCTCGGCGGAGAAGTGCTCACGGCCGCGCGGTCGAGCGTGCCGGAGGTGGAGCGGGCGCGGCTGTCGGGCCGCCGCGTCGCACGGGTCGAAGCGCGCGGCAAGAACCTCCTGATCCACTTCGACGACGGACGCGCCCTGTACACGCACATGCGCATGACGGGCTCCTGGCACGTCTACCGCCACGGCGAGCGCTGGCAGAAGCCGGAGCGGCTGGCGCGCGTGGTGCTCGAAACGGCGGCGTTCGTGACGGTCGTCTTCAGCGCCCCGGTCGTCGAGATCCTGACCCCGCGCGAGATCGCGCGCCATCCGTCGCTCGAAAGGCTCGGCCCGGACGTGCTCTCGGCGGACTTCGACCTCGACGAAGCGTGCCGGCGGATGCGCAACGTTCCCGGCGAGACCCTCGCCGAAGCGCTCCTGCGCCAGTCCGCCGTGGCGGGAATCGGGAACATCTACAAGTCCGAGACGCTCTTCGTGTGCCGCGCGGACCCGTTCGCTCCGGTCTCGGCGACCGACGACCGAACGCTGCGGGGCCTGCTCGCGAAGGCCAGGGACCTCATGTCCCGCAACCTCGGGAGCGGCCCGCGCCGGACCCGGAGCGACCTGGCCGGCGAGCGCCACTGGGTGTACGGAAGACGAGGCCGGCCCTGTCGCCGCTGCGGACACGCGATCCGCATGCGGCGTCACGGGGCCGGCCTTCGCTCCACGTACTGGTGCCCCGACTGCCAGGCCCCGGCTACGACGCTGGATTGAGCTGGACGTTCGCCTGGGCGGTGGCCTGGCCCGCCGAGATCCCGTTGGCGGTGAGCACCGCCTGGATCGTCAGGGTCTGGGCCGCGGAGCCCGGGGCGAGCGAGCCCGTCACGGTGACGTGCAGCGTGGACTGGCTGTTTGCGTCCAGCGTGCCGAGCGTCCACGTCACGTTCCCCCCCGAGAACGTCGCGCTGGTGCCGCTCGACGCGTCGACGGCGGTGGCGGTCAGCGGCGAGGGCAAAGCCATGGTGACCATTCCGTTCTGGACGTTGTTCACGCCGACGGCCGTCGCGGCGAGGTCGATCGTGAAGCTCTGGCCCGAGTTGACCGTGCTCGGGGCGTTGACGGTGACGTTCGCCAGGGCCCCGGGGGCCGTCGTGGTGTCGGTGCCCTTGCAGGCCGTCAGGCCCGCGACGAGAATTCCTGGCAGGGCGAAGCGGAGAAACCGGGAGAGCCGCATGAAACCTCCTTGCCCGCCCACCCTTTGTGCGCGGGTGCTCCCGAGGGGAGCAATCGCGATGCCAGGCCGGACCGGACGCGCGCGGCGACGGCATCGGTCTTGCTACCGAAAGGGGCGAGGGGAGGTGATGACGGTGTTGAAGTGGGCTTTCACGTTTCTGCTCATCGGGCTGGTCGCCGCGCTGCTCGGATTCACGGGTGTCGCGGGCGCGTCCTTCGCGATCGCGAAGGTGCTCGCGCTGCTCTTCGGCATTCTCTTCGTCGTGTTTCTGCTTCTCGGCCTGGCCGGCGCGAGGAAGCTCGCCGCCTGAGGCGCCAGCGGTCGCTTCGCTCCTGGCCCGCGGTGGCTCGCCGCGGGCCTTCCTTTCCTTTTCGAGCGGCCGCCCGACACGCCGCGGCGCCCCTGGGACTCAGTCCGACGGGCCCCGCGCGGGGAAAAAGGTGGTGCCGCTAGCGCCCCGATCCAACGACCGGAACTCGCGGCACCGAAGAGGAAAGAGGGGACAAAGTGCCCGCGGATCGAAAGAGCAAGTTGCCTGCCATCGTCATCGCCGCCTTCCCTTCGAGAGCCGCGGCTTCGCGGCTTCCGCTCGTTCGGGCTCGTCGTCCACCGAGCGGGCCTCCCGCTGCTTCGTCCCCGCGCGCGCGGCCCGCCGGGCGAGGTCCGCGTAGCGGCTGCGGAGGGCCTGGATCTCCTCTTCGGAGAGGTCCTCGACGTCGATGAGGCGATTGCTCGCGCCGGCGAGCGCCGCGACGAGCTCGTCGAGCTTGAGCTGGACGGCGCGGGACTCCCGGTTCTGGGCCCTCTGGATGAGGAAGACCATCAGGAACGTGACGATGGTCGTTCCCGTGTTGATGACGAGCTGCCACGTGTCGGAGAAGTGAAACAGGGGACCGCTCAGCGCCCACACGACGATGATCCCCGCGGCGATGCCGAAGGCGGAGGAGCTGCCGACCCAGTCGGAGACGCGCCGGGAGAGGACCTCGAGCGAGCCGGCGAGGCCGTGGGCGATCTGCGCGGATGTCGAAGGCACGCCGTCGCTCCTCAGGACGCGGCCCTTTCCCGGTGGTGGCTTCGAGCCGGGTGAGCCTCGGCGTCGGCCACGCCGACCCGGTGCACGTGGGCGAGCGCCCCGCCGAGCCAGCCGGCGACGGCGAGCAGGGCGAACGCGGCGAGGCCGGTGGCGAGGGCGAGGGCCCATCGGCCGTGCGCCATCGCCGCGCCGTCCCGGCGGATCAGGAAGCTCACGAGGTACAGCAGCACGGACGACACGATGAGAACGAGGTGCCTCGTCGCGGTCCGAAAGGCCTTCGCGGTCATCGTGACGCCGATGTAGTCGACGGCGCCGGCGACGGCCGCGGGGATGGCGAAGACGATCCCGAATCCGATGCAGGTGTAGGCGAGGTCGTACCAGAAGCGGTCCGCCGGCCGGGCGACGTGAAGGACGTCGCCGACGAACGCCAGGACGAACGCGCCGATCGGGAGCGGCACGAGCATCGGGTGGATCGGATGATTCGCGATCGCGGCTCGACTCTTCATGCTCTGGCCTCCGCGATCCGGAAGTGCAATGGCAGTGCCACGCGCGCGGGTCTTCGCCCCGGCCCCCATGGCGCGCATCCCATGGCACGCCCCTTGCTCTTCTCGAGGGGCAAGGTTCCGTGGAAACTCGAACCTCACCCACCAAGACTTCCCACCAACCCTGGACCCGCCCCTTCGGGGGCGGCAGTCCCCTGTCGTCTCGTCGGTCGCGCTTCGCCGGGCTCGTGGATTCCGCCCGGTGGCATGGTGGATGCAAGACGAGGTCCCTGGAAACAGTCGCGTTCACGCAACCACACACAGGAGACCCGAAATGAAAAAGGAACAGGTCAACGAGCTCCTCCTCCAGGCCCTCGAAACCGAGCTCGGCGGAGTCCAGGTGTACGAAAACGCGCTCGAGTGCGTCGTCAACGAAGACCTCCAGAAGGAATGGGAGGAGTACCTCGAGCAGACGAAGAACCACGTCAAGGTGGTCCTGACGGTGTTCGAGAAGCTGGGCCTCGATCCCGAGGCCGAGACCCCGGGAAGGAAGATCGTGCGCCACATCGGCGAGTCTCTCGTCAAGGCGATCCGCATGGCCCGGGATGCCGGCAATCCCGACGCCGCGCAGCTGGTGGCCGCCGAGTGCGTCGTCCTCGCGGAGACGAAGGACCACCTCAACTGGGAGCTGATCGGCGAGGTCGCCGAGGCCTGGGACGGCCGCCGGGCGGAAGCCCTGATCAAGGCCGGGGACGAGGTCGAGCAGCAGGAAGACGAGCACCTGTACCACACGGCGGGCTGGTGCCGGGAGCTGTGGATCGAGTCGCTCGGGATGCCGGCCGTGCTGCCGCCCCCCGAGGAGGAGAAGGAAGTGAAGACCGCCATCGGGGCCGCGCGGGCCAGGCAGTCCCGCGAGGAGATGCTCTGAGGCCGCGCGCCGGCGCGAACGAACCGACCGCAACGACGGAGAGGAACTTTATGTCCTACGCCCGCACGGATGAGCCCCGGAACTCCGCGGAAAGGGTCCACGCGCTTTACGACCTCGTCGAGGACATCGAGGTCGCCATGCTCACGAGCCGCCGACGGGACGGAAGCCTGATCGCGCGGCCGATGGCGACGCAGCGGAGGATGGACGGCGCGCACTTCTGGTTCGTCACGGAAGAGGGTTCGCCGAAGCTCCAGGAGATTTCCGTCGACCCGAACGTGAACCTCTCCTACTACAAGGACCGGACGAAGGAGTGGGTCTCGATCTCCGGCGTCGCCCGGATCGTGCGCGACCGCGCGAAGATCCGCGAGCTCTACGAGCCGTCCTGGAAGGTCTGGTTCCCCGACGAGGGGGAGCCGCGCAACGGCGGCCCGGACGACCCGCGGATGGTCCTGCTCGGCGTGGACGCGCGGTTCGCCCAGTTCATGAGCGTGGACAAGATCGCCCCGGTCGTGGCGTTCGAATTCCTCCGCGGCCTGGTGACCGGTCGCCGGCCGGACGTCGGGAAGCTGGATGCCGTCTGGCCCGGCGACTTGCGCGCGGCGGACGCGCCCCGACAGAGCCCGCGGTGAGCGCCGGCGCGCGGGATCGGATCGTCCGTCCGTGAGCGTCGGCAGGGCGGCGGGCGCGAGGGCCAGGCCCGCGGCGGAGACGGACGGGAGCGGACGCCCGGAGCCGGCTCCGCGGGACGAGGCCGGCCGCCCGTCCCCTCCGGCGGGAAGCGTGGCGCTGCGCACCATCATCCAGATTCTCCTCGCCGCCGGAGCGCTCGTCGCGGCGATCTGGGTCCTCCACCGTCTGCAGGGGGTGATCCTCCTGCTCGTCCTCTCGGTGCTCTTCGCTTATCTGGTGGCCCCGATCGTGGCGTTCTTCCGACGGCCGATCTCCCTGAGGGGCCGGAAGCGGGCCCTGCCGTCGCCGCTCGCGATCGCTGCGGCGTATCTCGTGATCTTCGGGACGGCCGCGGGCGCGACGATGCTGCTCCTGCCGACCTTCAACGAGCAGATCGCCGAGCTGCGAGGCGAGCTGCCGGGCTACGTGGCGCGCGTGGAGGCGAGCTGGCAGGCCTGGCAGAAGGGGCAGACGCGCGCCCTCCCGCGCGACCTGCGCGTTGCCGTGGACGGGCTGGTGAGCGACGCCGTGGGGGGAGGGCTCCATTCGCTGCGCACGGAGATTCTCCCGATGCTCGGGAGCTGGCTCCTGCACCTGCCGTGGCTCGTGCTCGTTCCGATCCTCGCCTTCTTTCTCCTGAAGGATGCGGACCGTCTGCGGAAGGCCGCCCTGGCCCTGTTCCCCGGACGGCGCCTGCGGTGGCGGGGCGACGTCTTCTTCGAGGACGTCAACCACACGCTGGCGGCGTACATCCGCTCGCAGCTGCTCGCGAGCCTCGTCGTCGCCGTCCTCTGTTCGGTCGGGTTCCTTCTGCTCGGCGTTCCTTACGCCGTCGTGCTCGGCCTCCTGGCGGGAGTCGCAGAGCTACTTCCCCTGGTCGGACCGTTCCTCGTCGCGGTGCTGGCGGTGGCGCTCGAGGCTTTCGACTCGCCGTCGCGCGCCCTCGGGGTGGCGGCGTTCCTCCTCGTCCTCCGCGTCGCGCAGGACTACGTGATCTACCCGAAGCTGGTGGGCCGGGAGATGCCCCTGCACCCGATGGCCGTCATCCTGGCCATCCTCTGCGGGGGCGAACTGGCCGGAGTCGCGGGGATCTTCCTTGCGGTCCCGGTCCTCGCCGTTCTGACGGTCGCATTCCATCACTGGCGCGCCCATCGCGATGGCGCGCCCGCCGAATCGGCCGTCTGACGGCGCGACCTCCGGCGTTTCCCGACGGAATCAGCGGCCGGAGGAGGCGCGCTTCTTCGGGACTTTGGCGCCGGCGTGGCGCGCTTCCGAGAGCCCGATCGCGATCGCCTGCTTCCGGCTCGTGACTTTCTTGCCGGACCGGCCGGACTCGAGCGTTCCGTGCTTTCGCTCGTGCATCGCCCGTTCGACTTTCTTCTGAGCCGTCTCGCCGTACTTCCTGCGACCACCACTCTTGCGGGGCATGAGAGCTCCTTTCGGCAGGTGAAGAGGACGAGCGTCGAGACCGCGACGCTCGCCTCGTCCAAAGTGCGGGCTGGCGGCCCTTGCGGACCGCCAGCCCCTGAAAGGGAGGAAGGAGCGGAACTACTCCTCGGTCTCGTCCGACGACTTGTCCGAGGTCTTGTCCGACCCGCTCCGCGGCTTGTTGACAGAACTCCGGCCGCCCTCGGTGAGCTGACCCTGGCCGTCACGCTTCGGGTCGGACCCCGATCCGCCCTGAGTGCTCTTCGGCTGTCCGCCCTGGCCCGGGGCATTCGAGCCCTGCCCGTGCGTGCCCTGGCCCTGGGATCCCTGTCCCGATTTCATGTCCCGATCACGATCCGCCATGAGAAACCTCCTTGTGTTGCGTCGGCCGTTGAGCGGCCGACTCGCCGAGTTCCTTTTCACGATCCGTGCCGACGCCGGAATGCATCCGGCTTCCTCGGCCGGAACGTGTCTTGCAAGTTGATGGGGCAGGGCAATTTCGCCCGGGACCCCGCGGTCGAGGGTTCGGCCGCAAATTCCAAGGAGTCGATGCATCATGGAAAAAGAAACGAAGCGCAGCCCGCAGAAGGACGAGACGAGCGGCGCCGAGGGCCGCAAGAGCCCCGGCCGTCAGGGTGGCGCGAATCCCGACAACGGCGGCCGCGTCTCGAGCGAGACCGCCTCCCGTGCCGGCTCTGCGGAGCGCGGCAGCAACACGAAGAAGAAGTGAGGTCTTCCTCGCCTTCGACTTCGACAGGACAACGACAACCAACCTCAGGAGACCAGCACATGGATTACGAGCGTCAATATGGTCGCGGCTTCGACGAGGAGGAAGGCGGCTATGGCCGCGAGGCCGACATGCCGGGGGGCGAGGGCCGCGGCCGTTACGGCAATCGCGGTGGATGGCTGCAGGGGCAGGGCCTCATGGCCCGCGAGGGCTACGACGATCGCGGATTCGGCCGGGCGCCGAGGGGCCGCGGCCGGGGCTACGCGGGCGGGCGAGCAGACCGTTCCCAGGAGTTCTCCGGCGGATCGCTCTACGGTCAGGGGCGGGAGCGCGAACGCGCGTGGCGGCCGGGAGGGGAGAGGCCGGGGTTCGGAGGCGCCTCCGCCGGCCGTTCGTCCGAGACCGGCGGCTACGGCGAGCTCAATTGGGATCGGGAGGAGCGGGCGATGCGCGGCGAGGTGAGCTGGGATCGCGACGAGCGGTTCGAGCGCGGCCCGGGCAAGGTCGGTCCGCAGTGGGACGGTGGTTCCGGCGGCGGCTACGGAGCCGGGCGCGGAAACACGTATGGAGGCGGATACGGCGGGGAATACGGGGCGGAGCAGGGCTACGGATCGTTCGGGCGCGAATCGGGTCCCGGAGGTGCGCGCTTCTCGGGTAGCGCGAGCTCCGGCTTCGGGTCGTTCGGAGGCCGCCACACCGGCAAAGGCCCCAAGGGCTACACCCGATCCGACGAACGCATCAAGGAGCAGCTGAGCGAGCGGCTCGAGGAGCATGCCGACATCGACGCCTCCGAGATCACAGTCGACGTCAAGGACGGCGAGGTGACTCTCGAGGGAACGGTCGAGGACCGCGGGATGAAGCGGCTGGCCGAAGACCTCGCGGAAGACTCGCCCGGCGTGAAGCAGGTGCACAACCGGATTCGCGTCGCGCCGTCGAACGGCCGCGGCAGCGGGATGTCGAAGGAGAAGTCCGCCGGCATCCAGGGGTCCGCGGGGTCGGGGTCCGAGAGACCTTCGCGCCCTCGGGACAACCACTGATTCCGGTCGGATCTGCAGGAGCGCCCCGGAGCTCCGGGGCGCGTTTCTTCGGGACCGGCACGGTCATGCCGCGCACCGGACGTGGCATGGCCGTTGCCTGGTCCGGCGCCTGAGCGAGAGAGAGCCCTCGCAACCGACGGAATGCGAACCAGGGAGGACCGCATGGCCACCGAGAAGAGAATGTTCCATTGTCCGCGTTGCCGGCACACGGAGGAGGAGACGGTCCCGAACCGACTGCGTTGTCCGAAGTGCGGCGCCTCGATTCCCCGCCCCGAGCGCAGCTACTTCGTCGGAGCGCCGCGCCGCTTCACCGCGTGGCCGGCGCTTTAGGACTCCGGCCGCCAGACATGGAAAGCAATCCACCCGTCCGGGAGCCGCCGCCGTCCGCGCCCCCGGTGCGCGAGCCGAGCCGCGAAGAGTCCGTGGCCGACCCGCGACGGCCGGGCGTTCCGGGCCCGGAGCGTGAGCCTGACCCCGATCCGTCCGGATCTTCCCGGGACGCGTCGGCATCGAGTCGTGCGGCAAGATGATCCGCGACCCGTCGGAAGGACCTGGAGATCCTGGCCGTCGAGGAAACGCACGCCGAAGATCCGCGAACGGTTGAGCGAGATGCTCGCGGGCCGAGGACTCGACGACGGTACCGCGGCAAGCAGGCGAAAGCGGCAAGGGGCTGCGGGTGGTCGTCGATCGGGCGCCGGGCGAACGTTGTCGGAATGGCCCGTGCCTCGGGTGCGGTTACCCGATCGTGGTTCCCATCCGCGCTTTCGTCGTCGCGCTGCTCGCGTTCGTCGCGTTCGATTCGGCCGCGCCCGCCCGGGGAGCGATTTCCCTCGAGGTCGCGGTTCTCGGCGACTCCTCGGACGCGCGCGTGGGCGCGGTCGAGGAGGCGGTCGCGTTCTGGAACCGGGAGCTCGCGCGGATGGGCGCGTCCGCCCGCCTCGGTCCCGTTCGCGTGGCGAGGGGCTCGGTCCCCGACGACGTGCTCCGGGACCTGAGCCGCGCCGTGTCGGACGGCCGGCGCGTCCGCGGTCTCGGCGAGTGGGCCGACTCGTCGCCGGAACCGATCCTGATCGTCCTGTCGGGCGCCGACCTGATGTCGTTCGCCGTCCCCGAGCGCGGAGGCTCGGGCGGCTTCGTCGTGCTTCGACGCGCCGACATCCCGCCGCTGTCGCTGCCGAACGTGGCGCGCAACGTCGTGGCCCACGAGCTCGGCCACCTCCTCGGTCTGCCGCACAACGCCAACCCCCGTTCGCTCATGTGCGGCCGGCCGGCGCCGTGCAGGCCCGACGCGTTTGCCTCGGGCGAGGAGCGTTTCTTCCCGCTGACCGTGGAGGACGAAGAGAGCCTCCGCGAGAGCTATCCGTGATCTGACTCGGGCGGCGGACGCGTCGGCCGCGGAGCGGGCCGCGCCTGCTTGCGCTCGTTCGGCGTCGCGGGTTTCTCCCCCGGGCTCGAGGGATGCGCGTTCGGCGGAGGCGGCGCGTGCTTCACGGATTCGGCGGGCGGCCGCGCGGCCGGATGATTCGGCTCCGGCGCCGCCGGCTCGCGCCGGGTGGCGGTCGCCCGAGGCGGGACGGGCTCGGCGCGGCTCGCGGACCCGGCCGGCGGCCGCGCGGCCGGACGATTGGGCTCCGGCGCCGCGGGCTCGCGCCGCGTCGCGGTCACTCGTGGCGGGACGGGCTCGGCGCCGCTCTCCCTGGAGGGCGCGGCACGCTCCGCCCTCTGCGGTTCCGGGGCCGCCGTGACTACCGGTGCCGGGAAGTGTGAGGAAGGCCGGGTGGGAGGCTCCCGCCGGGTCGGAGGAGGGCCCTGCGGTTGCGCGGATGCGGGAACCCCGGGCTTGCGACCCTCCGGGACGTCGCGGCGTTGATCGGCAGCGGGGTGCGGCACGGACGTCGCAGGCCGCTGGGCGTTCGCGGGCGAAGGCCTCTCGACCGGCCTCTGTGCGGGCTCCGCACGGGCCTCCTCGCGCCTGGATGCTTGGTTCTCACGCGCCGCCGGGGGCGCTTCGGCCGTTCGCGCGGCCACGGGCTGGCTCTGTGTCGCGAGCGCGCGTCCCTTCGGGGCCGCGACGGGCTCGACACGCTGCGGGACGTTTTCGGCCGGTCCGCCGCCCCGCGGGGCGAGCGTCACCTTTCCGGGCTCGGTTACGGCCGGGCGAATCGCGGCGGCGGGAGCGCGTTGCGCAGCGCCGGCGGAGGCTCGCGTCGCGGCGGCCGCGGGGACCGGCGCGCCGCCGCTCTGCCGGATCCTCTCCACCTTCTCGTCGAAGCGTTGCGGGGCCGGCGGGGGAGCGACGCGGGCGACGACCGGCCGGGCCGCCGTCGCCGCGGGCGGGCGCGTCGTCGCCGCGCCGCCGCGCACGGAAACGCGCGTGGATGCCAGCGTCGGCGCCACCGGAACGGGTCCGCGCACGATGGGAGCGGCCGAGGCCTCGCGGACGACGGTGCGATCCGTCACGATGCCCGTCGACACCGCGCGGCCGGAGACGAAGGTGGTCTGATTCACGACCGTGATGGAGGTGCGGTTCACGTACGTCACGTTCGTGACCTGCGTGATGCGCGCGTCCCTCCGGCCCCACCAGGGCACGAGCGGCTCGCGCGGCGCGAGCGGAAACCAGCCGACGAAGCCGGCTCCTCCGACCGCCACCGACGCGGAGAACCCCGGGCCGCCCCCGACGAAGGCGACGAGCGCGGGCGCGTACGGAACGACGTGCACGGAGGGAGCGACGGGGACCCACCACCATCGCGACGAGGCGAGGACCCATCGGCCGCTGTGGTACGGCGCCCACCCCCACGGCTCGGTCGACACCCAGGTCCATCCCCAGGGGTCCTGCCACATCCACCGTCCCGCGCGGTAGGGCGCCCAGCCGGCTTCCACCGACGACGGGCTCCAGGCCCAGCCGTATTCGGGGATCCGCTGCCAGCGGCCGTATTCATCCAGGTCCTCGACGCCGGCCACGGCGGGGCTCACGTAATGCCGCGACTGAGCGCGCAGCACGCGGCTCTCCCGCTCTCCCGCCCAGCGGTCCCACGCGTCCGGTTCGGGCAGGGCGACGACTTCGTAGCGCGGCGCATCGAGCCCGTCGATCCGGATGCCGGCGTTGGCGCCGACCGACACTTGTCCGCCGCCCGCGGCGATCGTCGCGCTGCCGCGACGCACCGCGACGCGGGTGTTGCCTTCGGGGTCCACGTCGATCCGGTAGTCGCCCGAACGCTCGAGCGTGATGGCGGCATTGGGGCTGTCGACCTCGAAGAGCTCGTCGGGCCCGACGTCGCGCACCAGGAACATCCCGACGCCCGACTTGAGCGCGAATTGCCGCGTCTGTTCCGTCATGTTCAGCGCCGTCAGATCGGTTCCCGAACCGAGGCGGATCACGTCGCCCCCGTGGAGCTCCAGCTCGAGCCGCCCGCCCGACCCCGTGTAAACGCGATCGCCGAGGGTCATCGGCACGTTGGGGTCGGCGGCCTGCCAGTCGTCGGGATCGTCGCCGCGGGCGTACGACACCTCGCCGTCGACGGCGGCGACGCGCGCCACGGTCTGCGTGATCTCGGGGCCGTCGTCGGGGGGCGCCTGGCAGAAGCCGGGCGCCGCGCCGAGCGCGGCGGCGAGAGCGAGGACACTCGAGAGCCTGCGGGTACGGGTCATGACTCCTCCGTCGGATTCGAAGAACGTGAAAAACCGGGGCGCGCCGGTGGCACGCCCCGGGCCGGCGACACGAGCGCGATCAGGAATGACGCGGCATCGGGGGCGCCGGCGGCGGCAGGTTGCGGTCGCGCGCGATGAACGGGACGTCGCGATCGACGTTCAGCCGGTCGCGGTCGACGATCGAGATGTCGTTCTTTCCGCTCTTGCGTCGGGCGACCAGGGTGATCGCGCCGGCCACCCCGAGAACCAGGGCGGCGAGGGGAATCCAGGCGGTGTGGTTCTTCTCGACCGGCGCGGCGTCGGTGTTCACGTTGGCCATCGGATCGGGAAGTCCCGGGGCCGGAGGAAGGGCTTCCGGAGCGGCGGCCGGCGCGGCCGGCGCGGTGGACGCGGCGGTCCCGTCGGCAGGCGGCTTGTTCGCCGGCGTGTCGCCGGACGTCGCGGCGGCCGAAGCGGCCTCGGCGGCCTTTTCCTTCTCCTTCTCGTTTGCGCGCGACGGAGCGGGCTTGGCCTCGGCCTTGCGCCGCGCCTTCGTCGCCTCGCGCGTCGGAGCGGCCTGTTTCGGCAGGGCCTGCTCGGTCCGGGCCGCGGGGTTCGAGTTCACGACCGCCGGAGCCGTCGCAGCCGGAGCGGGAGAAACCGACATGTCGGGAGCCGGCGCGGCGGGCGCCTGGCCGGCCTCGGGAGCCGCGGGAACGACCGGAAGCGCGGGCGGCGCTTCGGCGGGTGCCTGCTGCGGAACCGCCGTCGGGTCCGACGCGACAGAATTGGTGGACGGCGCCGGTGTGGGCTGCGGCGCCGCGTTCGGATCCTGCGCGAGGCACAGGGCCGCAAGCGCGAAGCCGGCCATCGTCAGCGAGAGTCGACACGTGGATCGCATGGCTCATCTCCTTTTTCGGTTCGAAGGCCCGGAATTCGAGCTCTTCGTCTCGTCTCCTCGGCGGCCTTGCCGCTTCGAGATCCCGACGTGGTTGGAAAGAGCAGGTTCCGTGCCATCGCGGGCCCTGGAGAGGAGAAGAGGAGGAGAGGAGATGCGGGGGCCGAAAAAAATGAGGGCGCGGAGCGGATTGCCCGCCCCGCGCCGCCGGAAAGCGCCGCTCGCCTACTGCCAGTACGGAGTGACGTTGTAGAAGCCGAACACGTCCTGCTGCCAGGTGCGATCGCCGATGTCGGGCCACTGGTCCTTGTCGAAGCCCGGCGCCTGCTTCAGGCGCTCCTTCGGGACGTTGAGGATGAACTCGTGATTGATCATGTCGAGCGTCATCGCGGCCCAGGGCACGGCGAAGAGCTTGTCCCCCATGCCGAGGAACCCGCCGAACTTCAGCACGGCGTAAGCGACCTTTCCGGTGCGCAGGTCGAGCATGAAGTCCTCGATGGTGCCGAGGTTCTCGTCGCGGTCGTTCTTGACCGAATCGCCGATCAGCGTCTTCGCGGTCAACGTGTTTCGTTCTATCGTTCGAGTCGCCATGTCGGGGACCTCCTTGGGAATCGAATGAGCCTCGATGGGCCGGCGCGAACCATTCACGCCACGAGAGGGCTTCAGCAAAAGTCGAGCCAGAAGCGACTCGCGCGGCGCGGCCCTTCTCCGGGGCACGCTTCTTGAAACGGAGACGCGTTCAGGAGAAAAGAACGACCGAGCTCTTCGCATGCCGCTCGAGACGTACCGCAAGAAGCGCCGATTCACGGTGACGCCGGAGCCCCGCGGCGGGCGGTCGCCGCGGCGGCGCTCCCGCAAGCTCGCCTTCGTCGTCCAGAAGCACCGCGCGACCGCCCTGCACCACGATTTCCGCCTCGAGTGGAAGGGCGTCATGAAGTCGTGGGCGGTCCCGAAGGGGCCGTCGCTCGACCCGTCGGTCAAGCGGCTGGCGATGCCGACCGAGGACCACCCCATCGAATACAACAAGTTCGAAGGCGTCATCCCCGAGGGGGAGTACGGGGGCGGGACCGTGATGATCTGGGACCGCGGCACGTGGACGCCGGAAGTCCCGGACGTCGACGAGGCGCTCGCGAAGGGAGAGCTGAAGTTCCGTCTCGACGGCGAGAAGCTCAAGGGCTCGTGGGTTCTCGTGCGGCTCGCCCGGAAGGAGAAGGACGGAAAGACGCCCTGGCTTCTCATCAAGCACGAGGACGACGCCGCGAGCAAGCGCGAGGTCACGGACGAGGAGCCGCGCTCCGTCGTCTCGGGGCGCCTGATGGTCGAGATCGCCCGCGACGAGGGCGGCAACCTCCAGAAGGCCGCCGACGGCGACCCTCCCGCGCTCCTGCGCCGCATGCTCGAGAATCCGAAGCTCGTGAAGCCCGCGCGGAAAGGGCGAAAAAAGGCCGTCTGGCGTTCCGGCCGCGGCCCGTCCTGACCCCGTTTTTCCCTCGGCCGAGTCTCTCTGGCGCGAATCTTGAAGGGACAAGGCTCGCTGTGCGCCATCGAGGCGTTCCAAGGAGGTTCGCGCATGATGACAGAGGACTTCACGAAGCTGCCGGTCGGCTCGCTGGTCTCGATGTCGAGGGCGATCGTGCATTGCCCGCTCTGCGGACGGAGCGGGGCGCTGGAGCGCCGGCGCAACGGCGCGCGGCGCTGCGTGCACGTCGAGGCGTCCATCATCCACACGGACGGGATGGTCGTGGAACCCCGGGACTCGTGCGAGCTGGCCGGCGTCTTTGCGCCTTCGGCCGAAGAGGCGCTCGAGGCCTGGCTTTGAGCGCCCGGATCCAGCTTCTCGCCGCTGCCGGGACACCCGCACCGATGAGCTGCTCGCCCGCCGAGCCGGGGCGCGTCGCCATCGAGGTGCTCTGTCCCGAGCGCTCGATGGAACGATTCACCTTCGGCCGGTTCCTCCCGGACGAGGCCGAGGTCGTCCAGTCCGTTCGCTGCCCAGTGTGCAGGGGCACGCACGTGCTCGTCTCGGCGGCCGCGTGGGTCGCGGGGATCGCCGCCAGCGCCGACGAGATGCGGGCGATGCGCGCGCCCGGAGTGCGGGACGTACCCATCGAGGGTGGCGCGCGGAGGGCGGCGAGCGCCGCCGGGCCCGGAGACGACGGGAAACCCGACACGCCCCGCGACCGCGGCGGTTTCGACGAGACCCCGGCGACGCAGGGCCTGAAGACCCCGCCGGTGATCCCGGACGGAGACGATTCCGGCGAGTGGACGCGCGGAGGCGGGTCCGATCCCGCGGAGGCCGCGAAGCGCGAGCGCGCGAGCCGCCTTCCCTGATGCGCGCGATCGTCGCCGACGAGTCCGTCCGGCGCGGCCTTCGCGTCGCGGGACGCGTGCTGCTCGCGGGCGCGGGCGGGTTCGCTCTCGTCCGCCTGGGGCATCACTTCCGGAGGGGACTCGTCCTTCTCGGTGTCGCGGTCGCCTCCGAGATCCTGCTCGGCGGGCGGCCGCGTCGCGATCGCGCGCTCGCGATCGGGCCGGCCGCCCCGCGAGTCCCGGACGCCGTCCGAGTGGCCGTCCACGGCGCGCGACGGCTCGCCCGGCGCCTGGCGCGATGACGATCGTCGAACGTCTGCAGAGGGCTGGAATCCGCCGAACGGGGGCCCCGAAGCGGGGGTTCCGTTACCTGACCGCGGCCGGGTCCCGGCCCTCGCCGGCCGACCTCGCCCGGATCCGCGCCCTCGTCGTCCCGCCCGCCTGGGAGGACGTGTGGATCAGCGGATCGCCCGCGTCGGCCGTGCAGGCGGTCGGGCGCGACCGCGCCGGCCGGTGGCAATATCTCTATTCGGAAAAGCAGACACGCACCCGGGAGGAACGCAAGCGCGAACGGCTGCTGGCGCTCCTGCGCGTCCTGCCCGCTCTGCGAGCGCACGTCGCGCGCGACCTGCGGGGAGAGGGATTGACCCGCGAGCGCGTCCTCGCCGCGATGGCGCGCCTGACGCTTCGCGGGTTTCTCCGCCCTGGCAGCGAGGTGTACACGCGCGAGAACGGGACCTACGGCCTCACGACCCTGCGGGCCCGGCACGTCCGGGTCACAGGCCGGCGCATCGAGCTCTCTTACCGGGGAAAGGGCCGGAAGCAGCAACGGCGGCTCATCGACGACGCCCCCGCGGCCCGGGTCGTCCGCGCCCTGCTGGCTGAGCCCGGCCCGACGGTGTTCTGCTACCGCGACACCGACGGCGCGCTCGTCCGCGTGCGCCGGCGTCACCTGAACGAGTACCTGCGAGAGATCGCGGGAGCGCGTTTCACGGCCAGGGACTTCCGGACCTGGGCCGGGACCCTGCTCGGCGCGTGCGCCCTCGCGCGGCAGGGATATCCCGAGCCCGCGAGCCCGCGCGCCGTCCGGCGCAGCGTCGCCGCCGCGATGCGGGAGACGTCGCGGCTGCTGGGCAACACTCCGACCGTGTGCCGGACGTCGTACGTGTCGCCGGCGGTGCTGTCCTCGTTCGAAAGAGGACGCGTGCTGCCGGAGGCCCCGACCCTCGAAGCCCTCGTCCGCGCCTCGCCGAGGGCCCTCGCGGTGGTCGAGCGCCGGCTGGCGAGCCTTCTTCTCGGAAATCCGGGATCGCCCGCCCGGGCAGAAGCTCGAGACGCAGCCGGCCGGCGCCTCGCCGCCTAGCGCCCCGGAGCGCCCCGCGGCGAGCCCTTTCTTTCCCGCCGGAACGACATCTTTTCGGGGCCGGGTTCGTAAAGAACGTCGGAAGGTCGAGGTCGTTCGAAACGAGGAGGGAAATCCCATGAAGCGAGCTCGTATCGCCTTGCTGCCCGCGCTGCTCGTCAGCGTCGCCGTCCTTGCCCAGGACACGAAGGCTGGCGCGAACCCGTCGCCCTCATCATCCACGCTCGCCGCGACCGTGGACCGCCAGATCGGCGCCGTCGAGAAGCTGGTCCTGGACGCCGCCGAGGCGATGCCGGAGGAGAAGTACGGCTTCACTCCCGAAGCCCTGAGCATCCCCGGCAGCGACTACAAGGGCGTGCGGACGTTCGCCCAGCAGGTCAAGCACGTCGCCGCCTCCAACTATGCCTTGTGGTCGCCGGTGACCGGCGACCAGATCCCGGACGACTTCCGGGGCGGAAACGGCCCCGAGAGCGTGAAGTCCAAGGCCGACATCCTCAAGTTCCTGAAGGACTCCGACGCCCTGGGCCACCGGGCGGCCGGCACTCTGACGCCCGAGAACATGCTGCAGACGGGCACGCGCGGCAAGTCGTCCCGCCTGCACCTCGTCACGTTCGGCGTCGCCCATGGCTACGACCACTACGGCCAGATGGTCGAGTACCTGCGGATGAACGGAGTCGTACCTCCGGCGAGCCGGGCGAATTAGGAATCGCCGCTTCGGAGCGGCCGGCCGCGGCGCTGGTATCGTCGCGCCGGAGGTGTCGCCCATGAGCCGACGGACCGCCCTTCTCGCCGCCCTTTTCCTGGCGCTGATCGCTGTGACCGCCGGCCCTTCCGCGCCGGTCCCGCTGCGCCCGGTTCACACCTTCTCGATCGTCGCCCGCGACCCCGTGACGGGCGAGATGGGCGTCGCCGTTCAGTCGCACGCGTTTTCGGTCGGCTCGGGCGTGACGTGGGCCGAGGCTGGCGTCGGGGCGGTCGCGACCCAGTCGTTCATCGATCCGAGCTACGGTCCCCTCGGCCTCGCCATGATGCGCGCCGGGCGCAGCGCTCCGGACGCCTTGAAGGGTCTGCTCGCGGCCGACGACGGGCGCGACGTGCGTCAGGTGGCGATGATCGACGCCTCGGGCCGGGTCGCGGCTCACACGGGCGCGAAATGCATCCCCGCCGCCGGCGACCACGTCGGCGAGAACTACTCCGTCCAGGCGAACCTGATGGACAAGCCCACCGTGTGGCCCGCGATGGCGAAGGCCTTCGAGTCGGCGCGCGGCGACCTCGCCGACAGGATGCTCGCCGCGCTCGACGCCGCCCAGGCCGAGGGAGGCGACATCCGCGGCATGCAGTCGGCCGCGATCCTCGTCGTCAAGGGCGTCTCGAGCGGTCGGCCCTGGCAGGACCGGATCTTCGACCTCCGCGTCGAGGACAATCCGTCGCCGCTCGTGGAGCTGCGCCGCCTCGTCCGGCTCCAGCGCGCCAACAACCTCGCGAGCGAGGGAGACCGGGCCCTGGAGAAGAAGGACGGCCCCGCGGCCCTCAAGGCCTACGACGCGGCCGAGGCGCTCGATCCCGAAGACGCCGAGATGGCGTACTGGCACGCCGTCGCCCTCGTGAACGCGGGGCACCTGGACGAGTCGCTCCCCGTGTTCGCAAAGGCCTACCGCCTCTACCCGAGATGGCGCGAGATGGCGCCGCGCCTTTCGAAAGTCGGACTCCTCCCGGAGGATCCGAAGGTCATCGCCCGCATCGTCGCCGCGAAATGAGCGACGGATGCAGTTGCCGGAGGTCAGAGGATCCGCGTCCTGCGCAGAATGACCGTTCGCGGCTGCTCTGCGCGTTCGTTCACTGCAGGTTGAACGTCTTCGTGATGAACACCGCCATCTGGCCGCGCGTATTGGGGTTGCCCGGGCAATAGTTGCCGCCGCCGCAACCGCCCGTGATGTTCTCGGTTGCGAGCTGCTCGATCCAGTTGGCGAACGTCGACGGGCAGGGCACGTCGAGGAAGGTCCCCGTGCATGCCGGCGGCACGTAGGAAGAGCCGTGCTCGGCCTTCAGAAGGAAGACCGCCATCTGGTCGCGCCGGACGGGGTTCGCCGGGCAGAAGTTGCCGCCGCCGCAGCCTCCGGTGATGCCCTCCGCCGCCATCGCCTCGATCCAGTTCGCGAAGGTCGATGGACACGGCACGTCGCCGAAGGCGCTGGCGCACGGGGGCGGCGTGTAGCAGAGGCCGTGCTTGGCCTTGAGCAGGAAGACGGCCATCTGCTGGCGCAGCGTGTTGTCGTTGACTCCGTACATGCCGCCGCCGATCCCGGCGGTGATGGCGTTCGAGACGAGCTTCGTGACGAAGGAGTAGAACTGGTTGGCGTTGGGCACGTCCGTGAAGTCCGCGACGAACGCCTTGACCAGGGTGCCCTTCGAGCCGTCCGTGTTGGAGACGACGAGGTCGTTGGCGGTTCCCGGCGCGAGGGCGGGGGTTGTGGCGCTCATGTCGTTGTAGTCGGTGACGCTGATTCCGGTGGCCGCGACGCCCCCGATCGTGACGGTCGCGCCCGCCAGGAAGTTGGTTCCATGGATCGTCAGGGGCGTGCCGCCGGACGGCGGGCCCGACTGAACGTTGATCGAGAAGGGCAGGCGCTGGGAGAACTCGGAAGTATTGCCGCCCGGATCGGTCGCGGTGACGGAAATGCGAGCCCCGCTTTCCGTCGCGCCCAGCCCGGAGACGTTGAAGGTGGCGTTGCCCGCACCGTCGGTCGTGGCGGGGCCCGAGCCGAGGTAAGTGGCGCCTTGGACGTATTCGCGCGGGAAGTTGGAGCAGGCAGGACTCGAGTAGAAGTCGAGCTGGAAGGTCGTGCCCGGCGTCGAGTTGAGAATGCCGGCGACGGTCGTGGTGGCGCCGTAGGTCACGGAGGAGACGACCGGAAAGTTCTGAAGGTTGTTCGGTCCCGTGTCGGCGTCGCCCAGGTCATTGGTCGTTGCGCCGTCGTCGTTGAGGTCGATGCCGGTTCCCGCGTTGTCGTGAATCGAGTTGCCGCGGACCGCGTTGCCGGCAACCGGCCCGGCGACCACCACGCCGGTTCCGGAGTTGAAGGCGATCAGGTTCCGGGCGCCGGGATCGGTGCCGCCGACGGTCACGTTGTCGGCCTGGAGCAGGACTCCGGGACCCTGGTTGCCGAGAGCGATCGTCCCGGTCACGTCCGTGCCGATGAAATTCCCGTCGATCGTCGTGCCCTCCGCGAAAGCCAGCGAGATTCCGGAGGTGGCGTTTGCCGAGATGACGTTCCCCGCCCCTGCGGCGGAGCCGCCGATCGTGTTGTTCCAGCCGCCGGAGGCGATGCCCGAGCTCAAGTTGCCGAGGGGCAAGGTGCCGGTGACGTCGGTGCCGATGAAGTTGCCCTGGATCACGTTGTTCGCGACCGAGCTGTCGTTGAGGCTGTTGCTGAGGGCGATGCCCCCGAAGTTTCCGGAGATGACGTTGCGCGCGGCCGGCGTCGTGCCGCCGATTTGAACGCCGGTGGTGACGTGGCCGAGGATGATTCCCGGATAGACCCCCGGCAGCGCGCCCGTGCCCGGGGCGTTGGTGCCGATGAGGTTGCCCTGGATGACGTGATTCGTGCCGCCCGTCGCCTCGATCCCCACGAAGTTGCTGGAGATGAGGTTGCGCGCCGCGGGCGTCGTGCCGCCGACGCGGACGTTCGTGATGGCGCCGTCGATGGCGATGCCATAGCCGCCGTTGCCTTCGGCGATCATCCCCGTGGGGTCGACGCCGATGAAATTACCCTCGATCACCATGTTCGACACGTCGACCTGGATCCCGGCGCTCTTGCCGCGGTTGATCACGAGCCCCCGGACGACGCTTCCCTGGCTCGCCCCGGTGAAGATGAACATCCCGAAGCCGAACGAAGCGGTCAGGTTGACCCCGTCGAGCTCGATGAGCAGGACGGCGTTCGTCCCCTCCGTCGGCCCGTTCGTGTTCGCGCTCGAGCCCGGCTGCGTATAACCGTCGATCGTGACCGGGACCAGAATGTTGGGGAGGTCGTTCGTCGGAGTGATCGTGTGGACGCCGGCGCCGGAAATGCCGAACGCGATCGTCGAGCCCGTGTGCGCGTTCGCGAACGTGATCGCGTCGCGCAACGTGCAGGTCCCCGTTCCCGTCGTCGCGCACGCGTTGGTGGAGTCGCCCGCGTCGGTGACCGTCACGGTGGCCGCCGCGGCGGTTGCGGCAGACGCGAGGAGCGCCAGGAGTGTCGCGGAGAAGACAGCCACCATGCGAGGACGTCGGAGCTGGGTTGCCCGAGACGAATCGTTCATCTGGCCTCCATGCTGGCGGGACGGAGCCTATCCCAGAGCGAAAAGGGTGTCCCGCCGAGGCGAAACGCGCCTGAGGGCTCCGGGTTTGAGCCTCTTTTCGGCAATCGCGCGTCATCTCGGCGTCGCCGACAGGGCAGCCCCGAAGGCGGTTTCGGCTCTTCCGCGAGCCGACGAAGACCGAGGAGCGGTGGGGATGGAGGGGCGGTCTGCTCCGGAACCCGGTTCTACATCGTGGAAATGGTGGAGGCGGCGGGAGTTGAACCCGGCGAATTCCTGCCGATTCCTGAATGATTTCGCCCTACTCCACCGACTTGTCCGTGCTTTTGTCCGCCTGCGTCCGGGCGGTCGATAGGGATACTCGGGCCTACCTTTCCGCGTTCCTTAGCGAACCGAGGCGAACCGTCCGACAAGCGGCTAAGCGTCACTTCCAGTCGCCGAAAAGCTCGAAGGCGGCCCAGTCTCGCGGCGAACTGAAGGCGGGTGAGTGGATGAGATCGATCTGGGCGAGCCGAAGCGCCTCGTCCTTGTGCTTGCCGGCTTTCAGGTACCCGTAGAACCGCTTCATCAGCTCGGCAGTGGACGTGTCCTCGACCTTCCACAAGGAGGCGAGGATGGAACGGGCCCCGGCGTACTGAAACGCGCGGGTCAGACCGATGAGACCCTCTCCGCCCATCTCTTTGCCGAGTCCCGAGTCGCAGGCGGAAAGCGTTACGAGGTCGGCGTCGATCCTGACTTGCTCGAAGATCTCCCAGGCTTGGAGAAGTCCGTTGTCCTGACCCTCTTTCGGGTGCTCCGGGATTGAGAACACGAGTGCCGAATCGAGTGGGAAGCGCTCGTTTACGTAGGCGTGGCAGGCGAAATGGATGAGCGGGATGTCCTTGCCAAGTGACTTGGCGCGCTCCTCGGTGGCGTCTTCGCCGAGGAACGTCTCGGATTTCGGGGCGTAGAGGGCCGTGATCGACTGAACCTCCTCCCTCGATCGGGGCAGAGGATCGAAGCGATTTCCGCCGCGTGCGAAGCCGCGCACATAGGGATCCGAGATGAGATCGTCGGAAAGGCTGTCCGTGGCACGGCTTCCGTGCCCTCGTTTTGAAGAGGCGGGCTTCGCGAGCTGTGGATACTTCGGATCGCCGAATGCCGCGATCTCGTAGATTGGCGCGCGCCGGTTCTCATGGCGCGACTTTTTCAAGTCAGCGTAGACGGTGGCGGAGACTGCGGTATGGATCGGCCTCCATTCAACGAGGTATTGGGGCTTCCCGTCCTTCATGCCGCGAACCAGGGCAGCCCAAGGCAGGATATGGAGGGGGCCATCGGGCAGGATGAGGATGCGGTCGTATCGGGCGATGGCCGGCTCGGCCTGCTTCAGCAAGGTGCCGTAGAGGGAGCGCGACCGCTCAATGAACCTGGCGGAATTGCCCGGTCGAGTTGCCGAGCGAGGGTCCAGCAGAGTCCGATACGCCTCGACGCTCTCGCGAAGCGCTCTTTCCCCTTTTGGGATCGTGAACACGTGGAGGTCTCCCCTATTGGTTGTCGCGGGCTCCAGGACGAAGAGCAGCGTTCTTGACTGCGCAACGCAATAGGAGAGGAGGAGTGTTCCACTGTCGAGCACGGTGGCCGATGCGGCCCGGTCGAGAGGGCGTGGATAGCGTAGGGACGAGTAGCGGCCCGAAAGGGCCGAGATCTTATCGGCGATAGCTCGGCGGCCTTCGCGCAGTTCTGCCAGCCGATCGAGCATCTCTTGACCTCTTTGCGAGAACTCCTGGGCCGATAGTTCTTGAAGTTCGCCTTGGACGGCCTCGTACGTCGCATTCACTCGCCTTCGCTCCTCTTCCAGCGATTCCGGAATGTCGGAGGAGAATGCAATATCGCGCGTGGCGAGCATTTCGAGCAGGAAGCGGGCATGGGAACGCTCGAGGACCCAAAAGGCCTCGTCGAACCTACTAACATCTACGAGTGTGTCAACGAGGTCGCGGTAGTAGTCAGAGTAGGCCGCGGAAAATTGCTCCCTGGTGTCCTGCGCATGGCCGAGGCGACCCTCTTGGGCCTCCAGAGTGTCGATCGCTTGGCGGAATGCCGTCTCCGCGTTCGCGGCGCGCCCGGCTCGCCTATCGAGGTCCCCGATCGCATGGATCGTTCGCGCCTCGAGCTCGCTACCCGGTGCGACCTTGCTGACGGTATGACGAATTTGGTTGTAGACCTCGCGGGCCTCCGCGTCCTTTCCGCTTCTTCTGAGGATGTCCGCCAGTACTTCACGATCTTCAGCCAGATGGAACGTTCCGGGTTCGAATGCCTCGCGAAGGGCGAGCGCGCGCCGCTCAAGTTGCTCCGCCGCGACAAGGTCGCCCCGATCGCGAGCGACCGCCGCCAAACTGATTAGAGTGTTCGCGACTGCGATGCTGCGGTCGCTATCCAAGGGAAGCCGGCCGTTCAGTGATAGGGCCCGATTGAGGAACTGCTCGGCTTCGTTGTAGCGGCCTTGGAGACGTTCGTCCTCTCCGAGATTGATGAGGAGATCCCCCACCCGGTCGGGAGCGAGTGTTTCGCCAAGCCGGAGGGCCTGGCGGTGGTAATGCTCCGCCGTCTCAAAATCCTTTCTGGAGCCAGCAAGGTTGCCGAGCGAGTTCAGGCTTGCCTCCACAGCAGCGCTGCCCGGCGAGAGTTCCTGTCGACTCGCCAGAGCCTGGCGAAGAAGGTCGTCTGCAGATACGAGATCGCCACGCCTCCATGCGACATTTCCAAGCCAGTGGAGGCTCTCCGCAAGTGCGAGTCCTCCCGGGTCTAGTGACCTTCGTATGGAGAGCGCTCGTTCATGCAGGCGCTGGGCAAAGAGGAGGTCGCCTCGCTGGAACTCGAGGACTCCGAAGTCGTTGAGAATGCGTGCGGTCTCGAGGTTCCGTGTCGTGAGTCTCTCGAGAAGAGCGACCGCACGGCCGTAGAGGTCCTCGGCAGAGTCTCTGTCCGCCGTGAGGTGCGCGAGCGCAGCGAGGCTCGCGGCGACGTCCGCGCTGTCTGGCGCAAGGCGTTGCCGGATTGCAAGGGCACGGGTGAGAGACTGGCGCGCTCCGTCAGGATCGCCGCCGTCCTCTAGGGCCCTCCCGTGCAGGTCAAGCGCGAAAGCCAATGTCAGACTGTCCGGTGCGCGAAGAGCGATCGTGTCTAGGGCCACGCGGCACTCGGTCGCAGCCTCGTGAGGCTCGGAGTGATGTAGGAGGGCTGCGGCGTACGCGAGACGAATGCTGGTTGGCATCCACCAGTCGTCGGATGATGAGGCTAAGCGAATCGACGACTCGTGGGCCCTTCGTGCCGCGCTGGGCGTTCCGGCACGAAGGTCGGCGTCGGCGATTCTGGATAGGAGCCACGCTGCCGACCAAGGGTCGTGAGTGGCACTCAGGTGGCGCAACCCGACTTTCCATCGCGCCGCCGCTTGCGTCGCCCGACCTGCTTGTAGCAAGCGATCGCCGTCTCGGTAAGCGGCGAGGGATGCTCCCCGTAGAGCAGGCCGGGCGGTAACGCCCCATCGGCCACGTGGGAGCTCGAAGGTTAGGCGGTGGCCCCCTCGGAGAACTTCGATGCGGACGCTTCCCAGTTGGCTCTGTTCGAGCTCGAGGAGGGATAGGTCAAAGGCGTCCCTGAATTCACCCTGTGGAACTGAGGAACCGCCGACGGGATCGCTGTCGCGGCGCCACGAGATCAAGACGTCGTTCGGCCTAATTCCGACCCTGGCGGCGAGCGAGCCGATCTGGATGTGGTCGACAACGACAGCTGGGCAAGAGGGGGCCTGGCTCGAGGCAGAACGGGCAGCTGCCGCGAAAACTACCCAGACAGTCAGATTGCGAAGTCTCACTTCTCGGCTTGGATCGCCCCGCGTTCAGGCTATGACACAACTCACCCCAGCAACTATCTGGAGATAACGTTCCCGTTGAACGCCGTTCGTTACGGCGGAGGCTGGCAGAAGCGTGATATTTTTGGCGACTACGGGCTTGCCAAGGGACCTGCGGAATCATCAGGAAACGCGCATGCTGTATGACGGGCGCCGGAAGCCGGCGGGAAGCTTCATTGACGGAGAGGGGACGCGAGAGAGAGGGAGTGTTGATGCAATGGCGAGATTCCTAATTGCTGTCACCTGTTTCGTGCTCTGGTTGGTGAGTGCGGCGCCCCTGACGGCGCAAAGTCTCTCGGAACGGTTTCGAACTTTGAAGCAGCAGATCAACGCTTCTTCTTGGCAGGCCGCTCTATCGACCCTCGGCGTCCTTGACGCCGAGTCGGCAAGAGCCGGCAGCGAGGATGCTCGTCTCGAACTCGAGGGACCGATTGCATTTTACCGCGGGGTTTGCGAGGCCAACCTGGGTCAGACAGAAGAGGCGGTTGATTCGTTCTCGATGTTCCTCAAGATCCAACCAAGCGCGACGCTCGATCCAAAGGTCTATTCGGCAGAAGTCGTCGTCGCGTTCGGAAGAGCTCGGCAATCAAGCACCCGACGCTTCATACCCCTGGCCGAGTCGTACAAGACATTTCAAGCACCGCCGGTCAACGTAAGCCGGGATGAGCCAGACCAGTACTGGGCAGAAGGACCCGTACGCTGGATTCTCACGGCGGATGAGAGGCGGGTCTGGTCTGGTCTTTCAAACTCAGAAGACCGCGTGGCTTTCGTCGAGAAGTTCTGGGATGCTCGCGCGAGCTTGCCTGGTGCCGATGGGCGAACCTATCGTGAGGAGTTTGATCGGCGAGTTGCTTTTGCCGATGCGCATCTAGCGCAGACTGCAGAGCAGCGAGGAAGCCTCACGGACCGAGGAATGGTGTTCGTGCTGCTTGGGCCACCTACGTCCGCGAGCCGTAGTGCCATTTCTGACAGTGGCGACGCGACCGATCCCGAGGGGCAGTCAAATGTGGGCAGGCACGCCATGACGGTGGCAGAACACAACCAATGGAGTCCGTTATCGAAGATGAGCCCAGGGTCGGGATCCCAGGATGCCGCGATTCAGGCGATGTTTGAAGGCCCTGGACACACAGTGCCGGACCTGTCGAACTCGTTCATGGAGACATGGACCTATCGTGGCGCCGCTTTGCCGGCAGGAATTCCCTACCGGCAGGTCGATGTACATTACGTGACAAAACGCGGGAGCGGGAAAGGAGTGCTTCGGCCCGATCCCGCCACTCTGGCCATGCTTGGAGCGGCGGCGTCGGACGCCGCTTCCTTCGCAAGGCAAGCAGTGGCACGTCGGCAATAGGTCTGGCAGGATCACATTTCGAATCGCCGGGGGCTTGTGTCCTCGCTCGCTACGGGCTAGGTAAAGGGCTCAGAGTACTTCTTGCCACGGTCGATCGCATCGCGTCGAGCGCCTCGACCTCCGCGAGAATGGGGGCGTCCGATCGGTGTAACGGCAAGACGCTCTGGTCGAGCAGGAGATTTGTTTCGACGGTTTCTTGCTTCCAGAGGCTTCGGCCGTCGGAGCTCAGGATCTGGACCGCGTATACCCGAGCGTCGTCCTGTGCTGGCCAAGTGAGCCGGACCCGGCCGTTGGAGTCGGCTATGACTGTGAGGGCGAAGGCTTCCTCAGCCGCCCCCCGAAAAGCCGACCCGGATGGGAGGATCTCCGAGTTTCTCGCGAGCTGGCGGAGTCCCAGCCCAATCATCGCCACGGCAGCAACGGCCGCCAGGAGCGACCAGAGTTCTTGACTACTCCCAGGCCGAGAAGCCACGGGGGCGGCGACTGGGCGCCGAAATGTTGCCCGCAGTTCAGCGGCTTGCTCGAGTTCAGCCGAGCAGCGATCGCAGCCGAAATAGTGCTCCTCAAAAAGTTCGGCCTCGCTGTCGGGGAGCGCGCCGGCGAGGTATCGGCTCACGACGTCGCCCTGTTCTGTCTCTAAGCAGTAGATCTCCTTCATATTCAGTCCTTTAATTCCCGATCGGCATCCCTCGTTACACGGAGTAACTCAGCGAGGCGCCTAACAGCGCGATGTCGGCGGACCCGAACATTGCCCTCTGTGAGGCTTAGGCGACGCCCGATCTCTGCTGTGGTCAGATCGTCCTCATAGGTCAGCGAGAGAACTTCACGATCGCCCGGGTCAAGTCGTTCGTAAGCTCGGCGCACCTCTAGGCGTCGCTCCTCCGAGATCAGCGAGGAGAGAGGGTCTTCTGGGCCCTGGTGGTCGCTCGCGCCCAGCCGGGAAAGTGCGCGGCCCTCGCGACCCGCCAAGCGGCTGCGGTGCTGGCAGACGTGAATCGCCGTCTGAAACAGGAAGCCGGGAAGCGCTTCTGGATTGTTGATCCGGCCCGCGCGCAAGGCCTCGATGGCGCGGCGGAGCGTCTCCTGCGCGATGTCGTCGGCCGCCGCCCAATCCCGCATCCGCCGCGCCGCGAAAAGACGAATCCGATTGCGGAATCGCTCGACCATCGCAGCCTCGAGTGGGGACCGATCCTCAGCCGTGTCCTCCTGGCCAGGACCGGTGTAACGCCTCGTCCTCATTGGGGACTCATCGTAAGGCAAACGGGTGTGAACACTGAAATGAGAACGCCAGGCACCGACACTCATCGATCGGCATGAACGGTAGCCCTGTTCTTTCAAGCTGAGCTCATCGACGACGCCTGCTGCAACGAGGCCGACGAGAGGACCGGAAATGAAACGCAGAAGAGTGATCAGAACGAGCCTTTCAGTCGTGCGGCTTCTCGCTACGCTCGTGCTGGTTCCGCCGGGCGCGAACGCTCAGAACTTTTCTGTCATCTACAACTTTGAGCCGACGCCTCCTTGGAACGCAAGATCTGGCGTGACTCGTGACGCAGCTGGGAACCTGTACTTGGCTGCGCCAAGCGGCGGGCCTGCAGAAGTGGGTGCAGTGCTGAAGGTGGATGCAACTAACTTTGAGTTGACTGTCCTTCACAGCTTTAGCGGTCCGGACGGCGCGTATCCTCTGGGTCGGGTCGCTCTAGATTCGGCAGGGAATGTTTATGGGACCACAGGGCAGAGTCCTTACTCCGGCAGCGATGGGAGCCCTGGCACCGTCTTCAAGTTGGACGCCTCGAACGGCTATCAACTGACTACGCTCCATACGTTCGGCAACGGAATCCCGGTATCCGGCCTTACTCCTGACTCCCAGGGCAACTTGTACGGCAGCACGTCAACCGGGATCATTTTCAAGCTCGATTCGTCGAACGACTACGCGGTCAGCTTGCTGACCGTGCTAGCGCCTCTCCAGATTCCGCCTTCAGATATAACTCCGGACGGCTCGGGGAACCTCTACGGAGTGATCGACAACTACAACGCCAACACAGGTTCGGTATTCAAACTGATCGCCTCATCGAACTACAGCTTGTCAACGGTGGCAACCTTCGGTTCTTCTGTCGGCTGCCCTGCGAGTGGCCTGGTAATCGGCCCCGACGGTCAACTTTACGGCACCGCTTTCGGCCCGCGGTCGGCCCAGTTCGGACTTGTGTACCGCTTGGATCCCGGGACCGGGGTGGTTACAGTGCTGCACGCCTTCGACGATGGCCCCGGCGGCCAGAACCCGGGAGGGCTGCTGCTCGACGCCGCTGGCAATGTGTTCGGAACAACGTCGGATAGCTGCGCCAGCAGTGGCTGTAATGTCTCCGCTGGTACGGTATTCCGACTGGACTCCGCCAACACCTACGCATTGACCACATTGCACACGTTCGAGTGGACCGACGGCTCAAATCCGGAAGGCGCCATAGTCTTTGACGCCCTAGGCAGCGTCTATGGCAGTACAGCATCGGGAGGCTCATCTAATCGTGGCACAGTGTACACGTTGGACGCATTGAACGGGTATGCGCTGACAACGCTCGCCACCTTCCGTCAGCACAGCGGGACGTTCCCATTCGGCGGTCTCGTATCCGATCAGGGTCATTCCCTTTACGGCACCACGGTGCAGGAGGGCGTGACGCAGTCGGGCACTGTTTTCAAGCTCGATGCCGGGAACGAATTCGCCTTTTCGGTGCTGCACAGTTTTGGTACGGACGGTGCCAATCCCCGGGCGCCGTTGATAATCGACAGTGAGGGGAACCTCTATGGTCCGGTTTCGTCGAACGGTGTGTTCGAGCTAGATGCCTCGGAGGGCTATTCGCTCTCGCTTCTTCACATATTCTCGGGTTGGGACGGGTCTGTTCCCTGGGGGTCGGTGGCTCGAGATATAGCGGGGAACCTCTATGGCACGACCCTGTTCGGTGGGACGGGCGGCCTCGGAACGGTGTTTCGGCTCGATGCGTCCGCTCCCCACGCACTCACGACACTTTACTCCTTTCAGGGCGAGGATGGAGGCTATCCGTACGGGTCGTTGCTTATCGACGAGGCCGGCAACGTCTACGGCACCACGTCGGGCGAGGACGGGTCTACAAACGGCACGGTGTTCATGCTGACGGCGTCAGCGGGATATGGGCTGACGCTACTCCACACCTTCACTGGCCCGGATGGTGGCGATCTGCATGGCGGTCTCGTGATGGACTCCCAAGGGAATCTGTTTGGCACTACGACCAGCGGAGGGCAATATAACTCCGGAACTGTCTTCGAGCTCGATGCTTCGCAGGGCTACGCTCTGCGCACAATCCATGACTTTGCGAGTGCACCGCTTGAGGGCGGAGGTCCCGACTCCACGCTCGTGGAGGACAGCAACGGCAATCTGTACGGGACAACACGATACGGTGGTTCAGTCAGCGGCGGTACGCTGTTCAAGCTCGAGAGGGCGACCAACTGGTCCTTGAAGTTGCTTCATGACTTCACTGGTCTTGACGGCGCGGGTCCCACTGGCGGGCTCGTTCTGGATCCTGCTGGGTACATATACGGTACAACGTATTCCGGTGGAACCGGAGGCGCGGGTGTGGCCTACCGCGTCGGCGTGTCTTCATTTCTGATTCTGGCACCATCCGTGGCCCCGGTCGATGGAACCACTTCGCTCTCGGCAACGCTGGTGTCCGGCGGAGCACCCGTCAGCGGTGAGGCCATCTCTCTTGCCGTAAATGGGGTAACTGTGGGCATCGCCGTCACAGATTCGTCCGGCGTGGCGACGTTGCCAGTGAGTATCGCTGGTGTCTCTCCGGGAAGCTATCGAGATGGCATCGTCGCAACCTTCGCTGGCGACGGTTCGCTTCCGCAGGCCGTGGCTGCCGCCGACCTGACGGTTGTATGCCCTCCTGTGCCGGCAGTTGCATCCGGCACGGCGACGATCAACGTCGGGCAGTCGGCGCCTCTGGTTGGCTCCGGCGGCGTGGCCTGTCTTTGGTCGCCGTCGACTGGGCTCGATGATGCCAACTCGTGCACGCCAAATGCCCACCCGACGAGCACGACAAGGTACGTCCTGGTTGTTACAGATGGCAACGGGTGCAGGTCGACGAATAACCCAACCGTGACGGTAACGGTGACGACGGCGGTCTGCACTCTCGTGTCGTCGCTCGACCCGGCGGTATTCGGCCAGGCGATCACGTTCACCGCGACCGTAGACTCTGGCGGCGGGGTGCCCACCGGCGTCGTCACATTCCGCGATAGCGACTCGATGTTGGGTACGTCTACGTTGGACGCGAAGGGAACTGCCCAACTGACGATCTCCTCTCTGGGCACTGGAATCCACGCATTGACGGCGTTCTACACGGGCGATTCAGCGCACGCGCCGAGCATGTCGCTGGCACTCCGGCAAGTCGTCACATCACCGAACGCGTGTGGCCAGACAGCCCCGGCCATTCCCTACACGGCCGGCCAGACACCCTGGGCGACCGCTTTTGGGGACTTCAACGAGGACGGCAAGCAGGACCTGGCCGTACTGAATGCCAACTCGGGAGACGTGTCGATACTAGCTGGCAATGGAGAAGGGACCCTGCAGCCTGCGATCAGCATCCCGGTCGGCTACTCTCCTGCGGGCTTGGCCGTCGCCGACATGGATGGCGACGGGCATCTTGATCTCGTCGTGACGCAGCTTGGAGTAAACGTGGTCGGCGTCCTCAGAGGAGACGGTTACGGCGGGTTCGGATCCCCAACCCAGTATTCGGTCGGCAATGGTCCGAGGGCGCTTGTTGTCGGCGACCTCAATGGTGATGGTCTTCTCGACGTGGTTACCTCGAACGAGAACGATCAGAACGTCACCGTCTTGCTCGGTCAGGCGGATGGCACGTTGTTGTTCCACGGTAGCTTCCCGACGGGTCAGTACGCTTCCAGGTTAGCTCTTGGCGACTTTAATTCCGATGGTATGCCCGATTTGACCGTCGCCCTTGAGTCCGGCGGCGTGGACGTACTCATCGGAAATGGTGACGGGTCGTTTCAGCCGGCGATCAACTACAGCGCCGGCACGAACCCCTACGACGTGGCTGTCGGTGACCTGAATGGGGATGGCCGGGACGACATGATCGTCGCCAACCTGAACTCGGGCGATGTATCGGTGTTCATTGGCAAGGGCGACGGTTCCTTCCAGGCGCCGGTGGCTTATGCCGCACAGCTCGCGACGACGGCTGTCATTCTGGCCGATGTGAATGGTGACGGCATCCTCGACGCGGTTACGGTGAACCGCGATCCGTCGAGCTCGATGTCGGTACTCATCGGCAACGGCGACGGAACTTTCCAGGCAGCCGTCAACAGCGCGGTTGGAATCTGGCCCTTCCGCGTAGCGGCGGGCGACCTCAACGGCGATGGACGCGTCGATTTCGCCGTTGCCAATGTCGTGTCTAGCAACGTTTCGATCATCTTGGGCTCGTGTCTCGCCACTCACCTGGCGGTGACGGCGCCGACCGTCGCAACTGCGGGCATACCGATCAGCATCACGGTGTCGGCGCTCGACCCGAAGAATCATGTTGCTCCGGGGTACAACGGCACAGTGCATTTCGTGAGCACCGACTCCGTCCCCGTGCTGCCACCGAACTACACGTTCACGGCTGCCGACGCCGGCGTTCACACATTCAGCGTCACGTTCAACACGCCCTACAGCCAGACGGTTACGGCGACCGATACAGTCAACGCGTCCATTACCGGTTCAAGTGGCCCGGTCGCCGTCAGTGCGGTCGCCTCCGCCTTCGTCTCGGGTGGAGGAACTGTCTGCGTCGGTCGCACAGCGATGATTCAGGCGGCGCTGGGCGGAACAGCGCCGTGGACTCTCATTTGGTCCGACGGTGTGACCCAGAGCGGCATCGTCACGAGCCCGGCGACCCGGTCGGTCGCGCCCGGCGGAACGACGACGTACACGGTCCGAGCCGTCTCCGACGCGAACGGGCCTGGCACGTCGACTGGCAGCGCGACGGTGACGGTGAATCCGCTGCCGTCAGCTCTCATCACACCTCCCGGTCCGGTCTCGATTCCTTTTGGCGGCAGCGCGAGGCTCACCGCGAACACTGGCGCGTCCTGGCTATGGTCGACCGGCGAAACGACGCGGGCAATCACGGTGTCGACTTCGGGCAGCTACTCCGTGACTGTGACGAGCTCTCTCGGATGCTCGGCGGTAGCAGTCCCGGTCGCCGTCATCGTGGCGCTTGCCTGCAGTCCGACTCCGAACGAGTTTCCCGTCCCAACGGCTGGCAGTCACCCACAGAGTATTGCAGCGGGGCCAGATGGCGCCCTCTGGTTTACCGAGTTTGAGACCGGGAGAATCGGCCGTATTACTACTGCGGGCGCCATCGCGGAATTCACGGTCCCCACGGTCGGTAGCAATCCTTTCGCGATCACTGCCGGGTCGGATGGGGCGCTCTGGTTCACTGAGGTCGGCAAGATCGGCCGGATCAGCACCGGGGGAGTCATTACGGAATTCCCAGTCCCCTCGGGAGGAGGCGTTCTTTACGGCATCACTGCGGGGCCGGATCGCGCACTGTGGTTCACGGAAAGCAGCGGCAACAAGATCGGCCGGATCACTACAGGTGGAGTCATCACGGAATTCAATGTCCCAACGAGCGGTGCCTATCCCTATGGCATCGTTGCGGGGCTGGATAGTGCGCTCTGGTTTACCGAGGAGTTCGGCGAAAAGATCGGCCGGATCACTACCGGCGGCGTGATCACGGAATTCACGGACCCCACGGCCGACGGCCATCCTGTTGGCATTACTGCGGGGCCAGATGGCGCGCTCTGGTTCAGCTACGGCGCGACGGACAAGATCGGCCGGATCACTACCGGGGGCGTCATCACGGAATTCACACTCTCCGCGGGCGACAACAACCTTGACGGGATCACCGCGGGGCCAGATGGGGCTCTCTGGTTTACAGAGAGCTCAACGGGCGCCAATAAGATCGGCCGAATCACCACCGCGGGTCTCATCACCGAATACTCGATCCCTACGAGTGGCAGCAATTCTTTCGGCATTACCGCTGGGCCGGATGGGGCTCTTTGGTTCGCGGAACAGTCCACCAACCAGATTGGCCGCATTTGCACTACGGCGACGCCCCTGGCCTCGGCAGCAGTGTCGGGCGGTGGAACCGTCTGCGCGGGGCAGACGGCCATGGTCCAAGCCGCTCTTACGGGCTCGGCCCCGTGGAGCCTTACCTGGTCGGATGGCCTGGCGCAGACCGATCTTTCGTCGAGTCCTGTTATCCGGAACGTGACCCCTTCCTTGACGACCACTTACACGGTCACCGCGATCTCCGACGCCAGCGGTCCGGGCACGCCGTCGGGAAGCGCGACCGTCACGGTGAACCCCGCTCCAGCGGCTACGGTGACTCCAGCCGGCCCCATCACGCTTCCCTTCGGAGGCAGCGCGACGCTGACGGCGAGCGCTGGCACGTCATGGTTGTGGTCCACCGGGGAAACCACGCAGGCAATCACGGTGTCGACGTCCGGGAGTTACACAGTCACGCTGACGAACGGATTCGGGTGCTCGGCGACCTCTGCGTCGGTGGTTGTCACGGTTTCGACGTCGTCGGCCGACGTCCAGGTGACACTGGCTACGAGCGCCGCGAGCGCGGCGATCGATCAGGATGTCACTCTGACAGTCACCGCCGCGAATGCCGGGTCCTCGGACGCCTCCGGCGTCGCGGTGACGGACCTGCTTCCGGTCGGCCTGTCGCTCGTTTCGGCGACTCCATCGACGGGCACTTACAGCTCCTCGAACGGGGTCTGGTCCATTGGAGCGCTTCCAAACGGCGGGTCGGCGACTCTCCAGATCATCGCGACCGTCACTCACACGGGCTCAATCGCCGACACGGCGTCGAAAACGGCTCAGAACGAGCCCGACCCAGACTCGGCAAACGATTCAGCGACGGTCCTGATCACCGGGCAGCCGACGGCGGATGTGCGCGTGACCAAAACGGTCGACAATCCGAGCCCACTCGTTGGGCGGAACGTCACGTTCACGCTGACGACGTCCAACGCTGGCCCGAGCGACGCAAGCGCGGTCCAGGTCACTGACCTTCTTCCTTCCGGGCTGCAGTTTGTCTCGGCGACTCCCTCCGCGCCCACGACTTACGATTCGTCAACCGGGTTCTGGGCCGTCGGGGGGCTTCCGAACGGAACTTCTGCGACGCTTCAGATCGTCGCGACGGTCTCTCAGCCGGGCGCGATCACGAACAACGCCACCAAGACCGCCCAGGTCGAGTTCGATCCGAACACTTCGAACGATTCGGCCGCAGCGAGCTTGAACGCACAGCCTGTCGCGGACTTGCAGATCCAGAACGTAGCCTCGAACCCGACGCCGGCTCTCGGCCAGAACGTCGTCCTGACGGTCACCGCAACCAACGCCGGCCCGAACGACGCGACGGGCGTCCACGTCACCGACCTCCTTCCGGCGGGGCTTGCCTTCGTGTCGGCCCTGCCGCCGGGATCGACCACGTACAACTCGGCAACGGGCGTCTGGAACATTGGAGCACTGAGCTCCAGCTCGAGCCTCGCCCTGCAGATCACCGCAAAGGTCATCGCGATCGGGTCGATCGTCGACACGGCATCGAAGAGCGCGGAGGCAGAGACAGATCCCAACCCGGCGAACGATTTCGCGAGTGTCACTCTGAACGGCCAGCCTTCGGCAGACGTCCAGCTGGCGCAGTCGGCGAGCAGTCCGCTGCCTGCCGTGGGCCAGAGTGTTCAGTTCAACGTTACGGTGACGAACCTTGGTCCGAGCTCGGCCTCTGGCGTCCAGGTAACGGACATGCTGCCAGGCAGCCTCACCTTCGTGTCCGCGATGCCCTCGCAGGGCACGTACAACTCGGGCACGGGGCTGTGGGATACGGGTTCGCTCGCGGCGAGCGGCTCGGCGACTCTGCAGCTCGTGGCGGTCGTGGGCCAAACGGGTTCGATCACGAATACGGCCACCAAGTCGGCCGAGACCGAGTCCGACCCCAATCCGAGCAACGACTCGGCGGCCGTGACCATCACCGGGCAGTCCTCGGCCGACATCGGCATGACCATGACGTCCAACAAGCCCAACCCGGCCGTCGGGACGAACGTGACGTTCACCATCAAGGCGAGCAACGGCGGGCCGGACAACGCGACAGGCGTGAAGGTGACGGACCTGTTGCCCGCTGGCCTGTCTTTCGTATCGGCCACCCCGACCCAGGGGACTTATTCGTCGGGCACGGGCCTGTGGAGCGTCGGTGCGGTCAACAACGCCGCGACCGCGACGCTCACCCTGGTGGCAAAGGTGACTGCAGCCGGTACGATCATCAACACGGCCACGAAGACCGCGGAGAACGAGGTCGACCTCAACCCGGTCAACGACGCCGCAAGCGTGAGCCTCAACAAGGCGGTCACGACCACGACCCTCGTCTCTTCGGTTAATCCCTCGACGTTCGGCCAGTCCGTGACCTTCACGGCCACGGTGGCGGCCGCGTCCGGAACGCCGACCGGGACGGTGACCTTCAAGAGGGGAGCGGCGGTCCTCGGTACCGCGACGCTCTCTGGAGGCGTGGCGACTTTCACGACCTCGGCGCTTCCGGTGGGCACGGGATCCTTCACGGCCGCATACGGCGGGGACGTCAATTTCGCGCCGTCCACGTCTGCCGCGGTAAGCCAGAAGGTTACCAAGGCAGCGACCGCGACCGCGCTGGTTGCCAGTCCCGCAACCTCGGCGACCTACGGGCAGCCGGTCACGTTCACGGCGACCGTCACCTCCTCCGGCGGCGTGCCGGCCGGAACGGTGACGTTCAAGAATGGCGGCGCCTCCCTCGGAACCGTAGCCCTGGTGAACGGTGTTGCGTCCCTCACGACCACGACGCTGCCAGGCGGGGTTCGTTCGATCACCGCGGTCTATGGAGGCGACCCGAGCTTTGGAACCTCGACGTCTCCGGTTCTCTCCTTCACCATCAATCCAGCGGCGACGAGCACCGCGCTCAGTACCTCTCAGAACCCGTCGGTTTACAAGCAGCCGGTGACGCTCGTGGCGACGGTGACAAGCCCGGGCCTCAACCCCACGGGCAACGTCAAGTTCATGAATGGGGCGTCGACGCTCGCGACGGTGGCTCTCTCCGGCGGGACGGCATCCCTCACGACGACGACGCTGACGGTCGGACCGCACTCGATCACGGCGGTGTATGTCGGGACGGCAAACTTCGCGACGTCCACCTCAACTGCCATCAACCAGGTCGTCAATCCGGCTCCGACACTCACGGCTCTGACGACGGCGCCGAATCCCTCGACAGTAGGGCAGCAGGTGACTCTGACCGCCGCCGTCTCGTCGGCCTACGCGACACCGACGGGGACCGTGACCTTCAAGGACGGTGCGACGACGCTCGGGACGAAGACTCTCGCCAGCGGCGTCGCCAGTCTGAACATCACGACCCTTTCGAGCGGGACTCACGCGATCACGGCAATTTACAACGGCGTTGCCAACTTTAGCGGCTCCACGTCGCCGCCGGTGTCACAGGCGGTGAACTAGAAATCGGACACCGAGACCTTGGCCAAGGACATGACCACGTATGAACCTTGGTCTGAGCCTGATCCTGATTATCGGGCTCGTAGTCGTGACCGAATGCGGCGTCACCGGGGGCGACGGGCGACCGCAGTTCGCTCCCCGGAGGAGGAGGAACCGGAGGGCAGCTACTGAGGCTGCAAAACGACGGGGAACTGGGAGAAGTGCATAGGCCCGCCAGCGCAAGGACTTGGCACCGCTAAGTGGCTGTCTCCACGTCGCTTCGTCAGTTCGCCTCGCAGCTGACCATCGGCTCGAAGGCGAGGAGAGGCGGGTGGCCAACTTCGTCCAGTTCATCGGGGACGGCCGGGGGAGCCAGGCGCTGGCCGAAGCGTTGGTCGCCTGCGAGCGGCGGCGGGACGAGTTGAGAGCCGAGTTGGAGCTACTGAAAAGGAGCCAGGAAGCCATTTCGAGCGTTCCCCCGCTCGTCTGGGTCCAGGAGAGGGTCAACGCCCTTCAGGAGGTCCTGGAACGGCGTACGGAGCGTTCTGCGCTGCTTCTGAGGGCGCTTCTCGGGAAGATCCGGCTCGAGCCGGTGGGTCGCGAGGGAGGGAGGCCCTACTACCGGGCGCTTTCCAATCTGCAGGTGCTGGCTCTATTGGACATCGAGCCGGCTCCGGGCAGTCCGGAGTCCGGTTCGAATTCTTTGCATTGGTGGAGGCGGCGGGAGTTGAACCCGCGTCCGGAAGCGCTACGGGAGAGGCCACTCCATGCTCAGCCTCTTCTTGGTTCTCGCCCTGCCGCCTCGAGAAGAGGCAAAACGGCGGCAGGGCAACCCCGAATTGATTTCGCTGCTCCGTCCGGGGGACCGGAGCCGCTACACCCGCATTTCGCGACGTCGGACGCGGCGCGGCGGGTGCGCTACGCGTCAAACGAGGCTACTTAATTAAGCAGCCAGAGCGAAGTTGCTGTTGTTCGCAGCTACTATTTTTCACCCTGCTTTAACGAGGAGGGGTGAGACCTCGGCATGCAACCTCTCGCGCAATCGTCCCCGTCGAAGCCGTTTCGCCCCCACGGTTGATCGAACGAGACTCAAAGATCGACTGGGAATTCTACCATGCGCTTCACGAGTCCTTGACACTGGCGGGCGAACAGCGTGGAATGCGCTCGCCATGGCCAAGGATGAGCTGATCGTCGTCATCACGTCCGTCGGAACCGAAGAGCAGGCGCTCGACGTCGCCCACGCGCTCGTGCGCAGCCGCCGCGCGGCCTGCGTGAACATCGTCCCGAACATCCACTCCGTCTACCGCTGGAAGGGCCGCGTCTGCGACGACGGCGAGATGCTGCTGATCGTCAAGACGCGCGCCTCGCAGTTCGAGGCCGTGCGCGAAACGATCCACCGGGTCAACACGTACGAGCTGCCGGAAGTGATGGGGTACCGGGTGGACCTGGCGTCGCCGGGCTTCAAGTCGTGGATCGAGAAGATGACGACGACGAAGAAGCGAGTCGTTGCGGCGAAGGCGAAGCCGGCGGCGCGCAAGGGCGCGCGGGCGAAGAAGAAGTAGGTCGGTCGGACCGCGACGGCTCCATCGCGGGGCCGGCTCCTCGGTTGGTCCTTCGGCGCCCAAAGGGATCCCTCGCTGCGCTCGGGATGACAACTGGGAGATGGGTGCTCGGCGAGGGCCGCTCCGTCCAGAGGCCCGGCGCCCGGACTACGGGATGACAACTGGGGGAGGAGCGCTCGGCGAGGGGCGCTTGCTCCAGAGGCCCGGGCTCGGACCACGGGATGACAACTGGGAGAGGGGTGCTCGGCGAGGGCCGCTCCGTCCAGAGGCCCGGCGCCCGGACCAGAGGCCCGGGCCCGGACCACGGGATGACAACTGGCGAGGGGGCGCTCGGCGAGTAACGCTTCCTGCAGGGGCCCCGGCCCGGACTGCGGGACTACAAATACGAGGCAGGGCTCGGCGACGGGCGCCCCGCTCCCCGGGGCGACGAGCGGATCTGCGTCACGGGCTGTAGAGGAATCGCAAGTCGACGCGCCAACGCCCGCCCCCTGTCATCCCGAGCGCAGCGAGGGATCCCTTTAGGCGCCGCGCGGCGGCTGGAGAGCCGGGCTACTTCACCGCCGCCAGCGCCTGGTCGAGGTCCGCGATCAGGTCCTCGACGTCCTCGATGCCGACGGAGATGCGGACGAGGCCGGGCGTGACTCCGAGCCGGTTGCGCTCCTCCTCGGGGATCGAGGCGTGGGTCATCGTCGCGGGATGGGAGATGAGCGTCTCGACGCCGCCGAGGCTTTCCCCGAGGGAGCAGAGGCGCACCTTCGCGAGGAACGCCGACGCGTTCTCGAAGGAACCGAGATCGAACGAGATCAACGCGCCGAACCCCTTCATCTGCTTCTTCGCCAGGGCATGCTGCGGATGGGACGCGAGGCCGGGGTAGTTCACCTTGCGGATCTTCGTCTGCTTCGCGAGGTGCTCGGCGACGGCGCGGCCGTTCGTCTCGTGGCGCTCCATGCGGACGACCAGCGTCTTGATGCCGCGCAGGACGAGCCACGAGTCCATCGGCGACAGGATGGCGCCCGAGCTGTTCTGGACGAACGAGAGCCACTCGACGTGCTCCTTCGACTTCGCGATCGCGGCGCCGCCCACGGTGTCGGAGTGGCCGCCGAGGAACTTCGTGGTCGAGTGCATGACGATGTCGGCCCCGAGCGACAGGGGCTTCTGGAGGTACGGCGAGGCGAACGTGTTGTCCACGACGACCACGGCGCCGTTCCTGTGGGCGATGTTCGAGAGGGCCTCGATGTCGCAGAGCTGGAGCGTCGGGTTCGTCGGCGACTCGAGATGGAGCATCTTCGTCTCGGGCCGCATCGCGCGCTCGACCTCGGCGTTCGACGCGGTGTCGACGAACGAGAACGTGACGCCGTAGTTCGCGAGGATCTTCGTGTAGTAGCGGTAGGTCCCGCCGTAGGTCATGTTCGAGCAGACGACGTGGTCGCCCGCCTTCACGAGCGTCGAGATCGCGGTGATGGCCGCCATCCCCGACGCGAACGCGCGGGCGCCGGCGCCGCCCTCGAGCACCGCGAGGTTTTCCTCGAGGGCCGAGCGGGTCGGGTTCTGCGTCCGCCCGTACTCGAAGCCCTTGTGCTTGCCGAGGGCCTCCTGGACGTAGGTCGAGGTCTGGTAGATCGGCACCGTGACGGAGCCGGTCGACGGATCGGGCTCGTTGCCCGCGTGGATGCAGTCGGTCGAAAAGCCCATGGTGTCTGCCTATCCTTTCGGCCGCGAGGCCGCGAAGATGCCCTGGTCCGGGTAGCGCTCGGCGCCATCCGGAAAGAGCGTGACGACGGTCTTGCCGGGGCCGAGCCTCTCGGCGATGCGCAGCGCGGCGGCGGCCGCGGCGCCGGCGGAGCCGCCGACGAAGAGGCCCTCCTCGCGCGCCAGGGCGCGGCAGGTGTCGAAGGCCTCCTTGTCGCGGATCTCGAGCGTCTCGTCGATCGTCGCCCGGTCGAGGATCGGCCAGATCTTCGAGAGGCCGATGCCTTCGACCTCGTGCGGGCCGGGAGGGCCCCCGCCGAGGATCGAGCCCTGCGGCTCGACGGCGACGCGGAGGATCCCGGGGTGGCGCTCGGAGAGGTGGCGCGCGACGCCGGTGTAGGTGCCGGTCGTCCCGACGCCGGCGACCCAGGCGTCGATGCGGCCGTCGAGGGCCGCGGTGATCTCCGGGCCGGTCGTCTCGTAGTGGGTCCGCGGGTTGACGGGGTTGTAGAACTGGTTGGGGAGGTAGGCGCCCGGGGTGTCGCGGAGGATCTGCTCGGTGCGCTCGATGGCGCCGACCATCATCGCGTCGGCGGGGGTGCGGATGACCTCGGCGCCGAGCGCGCGCATGAGACGCGCCTTGAGGTGGCCGTAGCCCTCGGGCATCACGATGACGCAGCGGTATCTCTTGACCGCCGCGACCATCGCCAGCGCGACGCCGGTGTTGCCGGAAGTCGCCTCGACGATCGTGCCGCCGGGGCCGAGGAGGCCGCGGGCCTCGGCGTCTTCGACCATCGCCTTCGCGATGCGGTCCTTGACGGATCCGCCGGGGTTGAACCACTCGAGCTTGGCGAAGATCCGCGCGGCGCCGCGGGCGAAGCGCTTGAGCTCGACGAGGGGAGTGTGGCCGACGGCGGCGAGAAGGCCGTACTCGCGGCCCGCGGCCGCGTCGGGGGAGGCGCTCACGCTTCTGCCTGTCTGCGCACGAGTTTCGACGATAACAAAAAAAGCCCCGGCATGACGCCGGGGCTTCGTGAATCGAGAAAGAGTGGCTTAGTAGGACTGCTGCGCGCGGCGAGCGGAGTAGCACTCGCGGCAGTAGACCGGCTTGCCGTTGGTCGGGTTGAACGGAACCTGAGTCTGCTTGCCGCAGCCGTCGCAGGTCACGTCGTAGAAGGTGCGCTCGCGGCCCTCTCCCGAGGACGTCTTGCGCTTGTCGCGGCAGGGCTTGCAGCGCTTGGGCTCGTTGGTGAAGCCCTTGCGCGCGTAGAACTCCTGGTCGTCGGCCGAGAAGAGGAACGTGCCGCCGCAGTCGACGCAAGTCAGGTTCTTGTCCGTGTATTGCTGCATCATGGAATTTACAGATCTCCTGGGTTTCATCCCTGGGCCGTGGCGGCCGATGCCGCGCGCCGGCGAAATAAATGGTGAATCGTTTACACAACTGATCGAGACTCCGGCGCCCGTGCGCCGGGGAAGAGGTATCTCTAGGACCGACCCCCTTTCGAACGCACGCACGCCTCCCCGCGAAGGCGAACGGATGGGGGAAGGAAAAGCATAAAGGTGGCGGTTGGGATGTGCGGGGTCTTTAACTAAAAGCTGGCGGAAAGTAGCACGCAGATTGTAAGGGTTGCAAGGGGAATATCTGTACGAGGGGACAGGGGAGGGTGAGCACGCCCCTCACCCCGGCCCTCTCCCGGGGCGAGAGGGGGTCTCCTTCGAGTTACCTCGTCCCTAAAGGGGGCCGTGATGGTGCGTTAACCATCTGGAATCCCTTGACTTAGCTCGACCCGATGACGCCCTGGACCGGGGAAGACGCCGTGGCGTACCGCTTCTTCGGGATCCTGCCGGCGAGGTACGCGTCCCGTCCGGCGCGCACGGCGTCCCGCATCGCGCGGGCCATCCGAACCGGGTCCTTCGCGCCGGCGATCCCCGTGTTCATGAGGACCCCGGCCGCACCGAGCTCCATCGCCAGGCACGCGTCCGAGGCCGTGCCGACGCCCGCGTCCACGATCACCGGCACGCTCGCCCGCTCCAGGATGATCGAAATCGAGTTCGGGTTCTGGATCCCGAGGCCCGAGCCGATGGGCGCCCCGAGCGGCATGACGGCCGCCGCCCCCGCATCCTCGAGCCGCTTGCAGACGATCGGATCGTCCGACGTGTAGGGGAAGACGACGAAGCCCTCCGCGACGAGCGTCTTCGTGGCCGCGAGCAGCGCCTCGTTGTCCGGCCAGAGCGTCTGCTCGTCGCCGAGGACCTCGAGCTTGACCCAGTTGGAAAGGCCGACCTCGCGGCCGAGCCGCGCCGCGCGCACGGCGTCCTCCGCGTTGTAGCAGCCGGCCGTGTTCGGCAGCAGCGTCATTCCCCGCGGGATGTAGTCGAGGAGCGATTCCTTCGAGCGGTCCGTCAGGTTCACGCGCCGCACGGCGACCGTGACGATCTCGGCGGCCGACTCTTCGAGGGCCGCCTTCATGAGCGGGAACGTCGCGTACTTGCCCGTGCCGACGATCAGGCGCGACGCGAACGGGCGCCCGCCGAACACGAAGGCGTCGGAAGAGGCGGCCGCCGGCGCCGCGGGCGGTTCGAGGGTGGGTGGAATGGCCATCGGCTGATCCTATGCCCGCGCGGGGTCGATGAGGAAGACGTTGTCGATCAGGCGCGTCGAGCCCAGGCGCACGGCGGCCGTCAGCGCGACGCCCGGCGCGACCTTCTCGACGCGGCGCATCGTCTTCGCCTCGACGGCCTCGACGTAGTCGATCTGGAAACGGTGGGCCTCGAGCTGCCGCAGGGCGTCCTCCTCGATCCGGCGCGCGTCGAGGGACCCATGGGTCGCGCGGGCCCGCGCGGCGAACAGCGTGCGCGCGAGGTCGGCCGCGCGGTGGCGGTCCTCCGGCGAGAGGTAGGCGTTGCGCGAGGACATGGCCAGGCCGTCGGGCTCGCGGACGGTCTCGCCGACGAGCAGGCGGATGGGCAGGTCGAGGTCGCGGATCATGCGGCGCACGACGGCCACCTGCTGGAGGTCCTTGCGGCCGAACACGGCGACGTCGGGCAGGACGCGCAGGAAGAGCTTCAGGACGACGGTGGCGACGCCCCGGAAGTGGCCGCCGCGAATCGAACCCTCGCCGCCGTCGGAGACCCCGGCCACGTCGACGACCGTCGAGAAGTCCGGCGGGTAGAGGCTCGCCTCGGTCGGCAGGTACAGGATGTCCGCCCCCTCGTTCTCGAGCAGGCGCGCGTCGTCCTCCTCGCGGCGGGGGTACTTCGTGAAGTCTTCGCCCGGCGCGAACTGGAGCGGATTCACGAAGATCGAGACGACGACGAGGCCGCCCTGCTTCTTCGCGAGCCGCACGAGCGAAAGGTGCCCCTCGTGAAGGGCGCCCATGGTGGGCACGTACGCGATGGGCGTGGCGGCCATGCGCGCCTGCGCCACGCGCTCGCGCAGGGTGGGGACGTCGCGGATGGTGATCATGCTGTCGGTTCTCCTGCTCGGTCCATCGTTGGTGACTCCTCGCGCTCCTGCCGCCGGCGCAGCCCTCGGCCGCCCCGGCGGGCGGGGCCCTGCGGATCCGCCGGCGCGGTCCCGGCCGGAAGTCTAGTTGACCCGGCGCAGCGTCGGTTTCGCTCCCGTGAAGGACTCCTCCTTCGAGGGGAACTCGCCGCTCTTCACGTCGCGCGTGAACGCGCGCGCGGCGTTCTCGATGATCGTGGACAGGTCCGCGTACCGCCGCACGAATTTCGGGCGCAGGTCGCGCGTCAGCCCCACGACGTCGTGGAACACGAGCACCTGGCCGTCGCACGCCGCGCCGGCGCCGATGCCGATCGTCGGGATCGCGACGTCGCGGGTGATTTCGGCGGCGAGCGAGTCGGGGACGCACTCGAGCACGATCGCGAAGCAGCCGGCGTCGGCCAGCGCCTTCGCGTCGTCGCGGATCTGGTTGGCGGAGTCGGCCTCGCGGCCCTGCACCTTGAAGCCCCCGAACTTCCGGTAGGACTGCGGCGTCAGGCCGATGTGGCCCATCACCGGGATGTCCGCGGCGAGCATCGCCTCGACCGCCGGAAGGACGCGGCGTCCGCCTTCGACCTTCACGGCCGCGGCGCCGCCCTGCGCGAGAAAGCGCCCGGCGTTCTCGACCGCGCGCGCCGGCTCGGCCTGGTACGACAGGAAGGGCATGTCCCCGACGACGACCGCGCGCTTCGTGGCGCGGGCGACGGCCCGCGTGTGGCGGATCATCGTGTCCATCGTGGCGGTGAGCGTGTTGGGCTCGCCGTAGACGGCCATCTCGACCGAGTCGCCGACGAGCAGGACGTCCACGCCGGCCGCGTCGAGCAGGGCGGCCGTCGGCGCGTCGTACGCCGTCATCATGGAGATGCGCTCCTCCCCCTTGGCGGCGACGAGCATCGGGATCGAGAGAGGATCCTCGGGCGGAAGGACGGCCATCGTTCGCTCCTTTCCTTCCGGTCGACGTCCCGAACATCGGGATCGCCGCCGCAAAGGGCGAGGGAGGAATTATATGGTGGGTCGCGGGCGGCGTGTCGAGGGGTCGAGGGCCGATCCAGGGCGGGCGGGAAGGAAGTCTCACGGCGCCTGAAGGCGATGGAGCCAGGGCGCCAATCCGAACGCCTCAACCTCCCAATGTCATCCCGAGGAGCGCAGCGACGGGGGATCCCTTTAGGCGCCGAGAGTCCGCTCGACCCGCCTCGCGACAATCTCTCCGTAGGCGGCCCATGCGCACCTTTTGCGTCTACATCCTCGGCAGCCGCTCCGGCACCCTCTACGTCGGCGTCACGAACGACCTCGAACGCCGCCTGGCGGAGCACCGCAGCGGAGCGGAAGGCGGATTCACGTCACAGTACGCCGTCCACCGCCTGCTCTACTTCGAGCACACCACGGACGTCGTGTCGGACCTCGAGCGGGAAAAGCAGCTCAAGAAGTGGCGGCGGCGGAAGAAGGTCGAGCTGATCGAGTCGGTCAATCCCCAGTGGAGAGATTTGTCGTCCGGCTGGTAATTTCCCGCACGGCGCCTATGGTGTCCGGGTGCGGCTCGGACAGGCCGCTTCGGCTTCGCCGGTTCAGCGCGCCGTGCTCCCCGCCGGGACGTAGTACTGCACGCCCTTCTTCACCCTCTGGATCTGGGCGACGAGGTCGTCAAAGTCGGCGGGGCGGTTGACGAAGTCGATCTCGTTCGTGTCCACCACGAGGAGCGGCGTTTCCTCGTAGTGGTAGAAGTAATAGTTGTACGCCTCGATGAGCTGCGCGAGGTACTCCGGCGTGACGGCTTTCTCGAGCGTGCGCGTCTTCTTCTTGATGCGCTTCAGGCACGTCTCGAGCGACCCCTGCAGGTAGATGACGAGATCGGGCTTGCGCACCGACTCCGACAGCAGCGTGTAGAGCTTGTCGTAGATCAGCAGCTCCGAGTCGTCCAGGTTCAGGCACGCGAAGATCTTGTCCTTCGGGAAGTGGTAGTCCGCGACGACGAGCGTCGAGAACATGTCGATCTGCGCGATCTCCTGCTGCTGCTGGTAGCGCGCGAGCAGGAAGAAGAGCTGCGTCTGGAACGCCGCCCCCTTCTTCTTCTTGTAGAAGTCGGGAAGGAACGGGTTGTCCACGTCCTCGAGGATCTTCGTCCCGTGGAACTTGCGGGAGAGCATCTCGACGAGCGAGGTCTTTCCGACCCCGATCGGACCGTCGATCGCGAGGTGCCGGAGCTTGACGTCGCCTTCGGTGGGAATCGGCATCGCAGGGGGATTCTATTCCGAGCGCGCCGTCCCCGCACCGCTCGCGGCCGCCTCGAAGACCGCGAGCACGCGGTCGCCCGCCGTGAGATCGAGACGGCCCCCGTCGATCCTGTAGCCGGTCGTCGCGCGCAGCGCGTCGAGAAACGCCTTCTCCTGGGCGCTCACGTCGTCGGGGCAGGCCATCAGCGTCATGCCGGCGGGCTCGAGCTTGAGGGCGCCCCGCTCGGCCGGAGCGTAGGTGCCCATGAACCGGTTGCAGCCGGTCGAGCCCGAGATCCGTTTCTGGACGGCCTCGAAGACGATCCCCGCCGCCCGGCCGCCGGGCAGGGCGAGGGCGGGCTTCTCGCCCAGCCGCACCAGGTTCCAGCTCGTGCCCGTGAGGTCCGCGCCCGGGCTCGCCGGAGCGGGCGTGGGCCGGGGCCGGTGCGCGCCGCCGGACTGTTCGACCTGGATCTCGAGCTTCACCGGCGCGCCCTTCGTGATGACGGGGTAGCTGGCCCGCGAGGCAAAGAGCGTCTTGTCCCTGGCCGTGATCGTGGCGCGCACCTGGTACTTCTGCTGCGGCTGGATGTCGGAGGCCTTGTAGGCGAGCTCGAACGGAATCGGCACCTGCCGGCCCTCGGCCGGGACCGCCACCTCGGCGACGAGCCGGGGCTGCCGCTCCGGCTGGGGTGCGGCCTCCAGGCGGACGTGCACCACGGCGTCGGGAGGCAGGGCGATCCGCTCGCGGTAGGCGACGGTGCCGGTAATCTTCGGCGCGGCGGCTTCTTCCCCGGCGGCGGCGCCGGCGAACGCGAGCCCGGTCAGCAGCGCCGCGAGAACGGTCGGTCGACGATCCATGATCGAGATCCTCCTATCGGGTCAGCACGTCCGCGATCCCGCAGAGCGCGAGCGTGACGGAAACGAAGCCGTTCGCGGTGAAGAACGCCGCGTTGACCCGCGAGAGGTCCCCGGGCCGCACGATCGCGTGCTGGTACACGAGCGCGGCGAGGGTGGCCGCGATGCCGGCGAGGAGGATTCCGTCGCTGCCCGAGAGGCGCCAGACCGCCAGGAGCAGCGCGGCCATCGCGGCGTGGAACAGGGCCGACACGACGAGCGCCCGCCGCGCGCCGAGCCGGGCCGGGATGGACTTCAGGCCCGCCCGGCGGTCGAACTCCTCGTCCTGGAGCGCATAGATGACGTCGAAGCCCGCCGTCCAGAAGAGGACCGCGAGCCCGAGCAGGACCGGCAACAGCTCGACCGACCCACGCACGGCGATCCACGCGCCGACGGGCGCGAGCGCGAGGCACAGGCCGAGCACGAGGTGCGAGAGCGCCGTGAACCGCTTCGTGTACGAGTAGAGCGCCAGCAGCGCCAGGGCCACGGGCGAGAGCGCGAGCGTCAGCCGGTTCAGGCTCGCCGCGGCCGCGACGAAGAGGACGACCGAGGCGGCGAGAAAAGCCCGCGTGAATCCGACCGAGAGCGCCCCCGACGGCAGCGCTCGCGACGCCGTCCGGGGATTGGCCGCGTCGATCCGCCGGTCGGCGAGCCGGTTGTGGGCCATCGCCGCGCTGCGCGCGCCGACCATCGCGAGCAGGATCTTGCCGAGCGTCGCGGGCGCCGGCCAGCCGTTGGCCGCGAGGAACGCCGCATAGAGCGCGAACGGCAGCGCGAAGAGCGTGTGGCTGAACTTGATCATCTCGAGCGTCGTCCGCAGGGAACGGAGAACGCCCGCCCGGGCGCTCACCGCGGGCGCTTGGCGCGTGGCCGCGCCGCGCGGGCCGGGGCGCCGGTCCAGCGGAACTGCTCGCCCCGGGGCTCGAGTCCCAGCATGCGCGCCACGCGCACGCAGTACGCGTCGAGGAACCGGTCGACGGAGGGGGATCCGATGTAGAAGGCCGGCAGGGGAGGCGCGACGATCGCTCCCGCCAGGGTCGCGCTCCTCATGTTCTCGATGTGGACGAGCGAGTAGGGCGACTCGCGCAGGGCGAGGACGAGCGGGCGGCGCTCCTTGAGGCACACGTCCGCGGCGCGCTGCAGGAGATCCCGTCCGATGCCGTTGGCGATCGCGCCGAGCGTGCCGCCGCTGCAGGGGACGACCGCCATGCCGGAGACGGGGTAGGAGCCCGACGCGATCGAGGCGCCGACGTCGGAGTTCGCGTGGATCTCGAGGCGGCGCGCGAGGCCTTCGGGGACGTCGAGCGCGTTCGCCCAGTCCGCGCCGGAGTCGAGGTTGCCCGCGAGCTCGTTGCGGGCGACGAAGAGGGCGGCGTCGGAGACGACGAGGTGGAGCTTTGCGAGCCCCTTCGACGCGAGCGTGACCTCGACGAACCGCTTCGCCAGACGGGCGCCGGAGCCTCCCGAGACGCCGACGACGATCTCTTTTCCCGCCACGCGGGGCAGTCTACACGGGCCGACCGACAAGAAATTCGACACGCGCCATGGCGTCTTGGCAGCACGGCCGGCCTTTCCGTGACAGCGCTTTGCGCCGGTCTCCGCGCGGCGCCCGGAAGGCTCCTCTGTCATCGAACCCCGCGGGCCGGCGTCGGCCTTTCGCGCTAACTCGCTCTGCACCGGCCACTTGTCGGTGTGATCCGCCACGGCACGGCTTTCGCGATTCGGCCCCTGCGAAACGAAAGGAGGGCCGATGGAGAACGCCTGATCGAAAAGGACCCGATGAGGACAAAGCCACGTTTCACGAAGGACCCCGAGAAACCGAAACCCGAACGAAGCGAAACCAGAAGGAGACCTCGATGCAACCGTCCAGGATTCGCGCCGCCGCGATCGCAGCCCTGTTGTGGCTCGGCGCCGGCGCGCTGCTCTTCGCCGAGACGTCCACGGAGCCGGCCGCGGCCGGCAAGAAGGTCAACATCAACACGGCGACCGCCGCCGAGCTCGCGTACCTGCCGCGGCTCGGGTCCAAGGTCGCCGCCCGGATCGTCGAGCACCGCAAGGAGAAGCCGTTCACCCGGCCCGAGGACCTCATGGAGGTCAAGGGCATCGGCGAGAAGCTCTTCGTCAGCCTCAAGCCCTACGTGTCCGTCAGCGGCCCGACCACCCTCAACGCCAAGGTGCGCTCTTCCTCCTCGGCCTCCCGCCGCTCCTCCCCCCCGGCGGCGCCGAAGGAGAAGCCCGCCTCCGCCGTCCCGGTGGGCAAGGGACGGTGAAAACCTCGCCCGCCCGGGGCCCTCTGGGCCCCGGGCCTCTTCGCCCCGACGCTGGAGTCTCGCTCTTCGAGCTCCTGCTCGGCCTGACGACGGTCGCCTGGATGCTCGTGATCGCGACGCCGGGCGTGCAGCGGTTGAGGGAGGAAGTCGCGTTGCGGTCCGCGGTGCACGAGGCGAGCGTCGCCTTCTACCTCGCGCGGTCGTACGCGATCTCGAAGAACCGCAACGTCGGCTTGAAGTTCCGCAGGAACGGGGACCGGTACGAATGGGCGCTCTACGCCGACGGCAACGGCAACGGCGTGCGCACCGCCGAGATCGCGAGCGGCGTCGACCGGTTTCTGGGCGTCACCTACCCCTGGACGCGCAACGACGTGCTGCCCGCGATCATGACCGGGACGCGGGTGCCGGACCCGGGAGATCCCGGCCACTATCTCGATCGGATCGACGACCCGATCCGCTTCAACAGCTCCGACATTTGTTCCTTCTCCGCGATGGGGGAGTGCACGCCGGGCTCCGTGTACCTCTGGGACGCCCACGACCGCATGGCCGTGCTGCGCGTGTTCGGGGGGACGGCGAAGCTGCGCTGTCTCTACTACCGGCGCGGAGAGAGAGGATGGCTGCCATGATCATCCCCGTCGAGCCCGGGCAGCGGAAAGACGCCGACGTCGCCCCCGTCCCGGGACCAGAGAAGGGCTTTCTCATAGTGGGCGCCGGCCGGAACGCGCCCGCCAGCCGCGATGCAATCCGCAAGGCGCGCGCCCTCGCCCACTGTCGCGCCGTCCCAGACGCAGGAACGCTCGATGCGGGCCCCCGCGCCGATGGAGCCTCTCCCGAGGACGCTGTCGGCGGCCTCGAAACCGGTCGGCACGCCCCGGGAGAGCACCCGCGTGTCGGGGTCGAAGCGTCCGCTTCCCCGCGGAAACCGCCCTCCGCGAGCGAGCGCTTCGAGCGACGCGCGGAGGAAATCGCCCGCGCGGCCGAGGTCGGCGTACGGTCCGGCGTGGAAGACGAATCCGATCTCCTCCCGCCCCTCGTCGAGCAGCGGCTGCCAGAGGTGGGCGACCAGTGCGGTCTCCCCCGGAGGGATCCGCTCGAGCAGCCGCGGGGCGAGCACGCACACACCCGTGTAGAGCAGGGGGCGGGCGACGCGCGCGCCGAAGGCCGCGATTCGGTCCCCTTCGGCCTGAAGCGGCGTGTCCCGCTCGGGGTGCCGGTTTTCCGTCACGAGGAGCGTCGCGGCGCGCCCCGATTCCCGGTGCCGGGCGACGAGCGCGGCGAAGTCGGGGGCGATGGCCGCGTCGGAGTTGACGACGAGAAAGTCGCCCTCCGAGAGAAATGGCGCCGCGTTGCGCAGGGCGCCCGCAGTGCCGAGGATCGCCGGCTCGCGGAAAAACGCGAGCTGTGGAGGGCGCGGCGCCTGCTCGCGCAGATGGCGCTCGACCTGATCGGCCAGGTGATGGAGATTCACCGCCATCTCTGCGACGCCGGCCTCATGAAGCCGCTCGAGGTGCGCGACCGCGAGCGCGACGTTGAGAAAGGGTAGGAGGGGCTTGGGGATCGCCTCGGTCACCGGCCGGAAGCGCGTTCCCTTGCCCGCGCAGAGGAGGATGGCCCTCACGGAATGCGGCGCGGCGCCGTCCGGCTCACGCCTTCCAGACCATGTCGGGCGGGAGCGACGGCTCCTCCTTGCGGCGGCGCAGGTAGAGCTCGGCGTAGGAGTACGGGATCGCCTCGGCGGGATCGAGGGCGAGCTCGGCGATGAGCCTGCGGATGGCCGTCGGCTCCCCCTCGATTTCGACGAAGTCCCCGATCGGGGTCTCGTCGAGCGCGACGATGCATCCGGCGCAGTCCCATTCCTCGCGCCGCTTCTCGTAGCGGAAGCGGCGCTCGAGGCCGAGGCCCTTCAGAATCGCCTCGGCTTCTCCGGCGTCCGAGACCTCGACCTCGCGTTCCTCGCGGATCTTGGCGCCCGCCTCGAAGCGGGCGCTGCCCTTGTACGTGAGGATCGCTTTGCCGGCGGCCTTGCGGAGGCGCACCGTGCGGCCGCTTCCGGAAAGCTTGCGGTCCGCGTCGTCGAAGAGATCGTTCGACTCGTCGTGTTTCGAGGCCCGCAGCGTGGCGCCGGCGCGGCCGAGGCGCTGGCGCACGTCCCCGAGGCTCGTGGTCGGGAGCTTGACCTCGATCTCCTCGCGGACGCGGGCGGGAGGCGTCTTCTCCGTCACGGAAGGAGCCGGCGCGCGATCTCCTGGGCCTGCTTTCCGTCCACGCGCCCGCGGTGTCGCGCCATGAGCTCTTTCATCGCGAGGCCGACGTCCTTTTGAGCGGAAAGTCCCTTCTCGCGGATCACGTCCTTGAGCGCGGCCTCGATCTCCTCCGCGGACATGCCCTGCGGGAGGTAGCCCTCCAGGATCGCGAGCTCCGCGGTCTCCGCGTCCACGAGGTCCTGGCGGCCGCCCTTGCCGTACTGCTCGATCGAGTCCTTGCGTTGCTTGACCGACCGGCGAAGCGCCGCTTCGACCTCCTCGTCGGTCAGATCGCGCTGGGCCTGGATCTTCTCGTTCTTGAGCGTCGAGAGGAGGAGCCGCAGGGTCGCGACCTTGCGCTTGTCGCCCCCCTTCATGGCGGCCTTGAGGTCGTTTTCGATGCGAGCGAGCATGGGGGGAGGCTATCACCCGAGCCGTCGCCGACCACGTCGCCTCCGCTCCGTTCCGGGATCTGCGCCCTCAGCGTGCGGCTCTTCGAACTGGCTTCGGCACAGGACGGGCGCACCGCCGGCCGGCTCGCCCGGATGCGGGCTCCACCGGCCGGCTGATCCCTCCACTTCGCTCCGGCTCCCGCGGCGTGAGCCTCCACCCTCGCTTCGCTCGGGTGACTTCTCACGCCGCGAGCGATTGAAAGAGATGGGCGTGACGAGCCGCGCTCTACCCCCTCTCCCTCCGGGACCCCGCCCACCAGAGGCAGACCCTCAGCAGTAGGGTGCGCCGTGCGGAGCACGGCGTTTTCGGGCGGGGGCGAGGGGCGGTGATTCGCCACCCAGGGACTTCACCACCGTGCTTCTACTCCCTCGCCCCCGGGGAAGGGTGGGGGGTGAGGGGGGCTTGTCGGTATTGCCGCGTCGACGATTGTCAGCCGCGCGATCCTGGTCTTCCGCGGCGCTGGGAACCCCCGCGATACGCTTCGGTCGATGAAGCGCTTCCTCGTCGGCACGGCCGGGCACATCGATCACGGCAAGACGGCCCTCGTGCGGGCGCTGACGGGGATCGATGCGGATCGGCTTCCGGAGGAGAAGCGGCGCGGCATCACGATCGACCTCGGATTTGCGCACGCGGAGTGGGACGGCGTCCGGGTTTCGTTCGTGGACGTGCCCGGCCACGAGAAGTTCGTCCGGAACATGCTCGCCGGAGCGGGCGGGATCGAGGCCGTGCTCCTCGTCGTCGCGGCCGACGAATCCGTCATGCCGCAGACCCGCGAGCACTTCGAGATCGTGCGCCTGCTCGGCCTCTCGGCGGGGGTCGTCGCCGTGACCAAGGCGGACCGCGTGGCGCGCGACCTCGTCGAGGTGACGATCTCCGACGTGCGCGACCTCGTCGCGGGGTCCTTCCTCGAGGGCGCCCCGATCGTCCCGGTGTCGGCCGTGACGGGCGAGGGCCTCGACGCCCTCACGGCGGCGCTGCTCTCGGTCGCCGCCCGGACGCGCGGCGAGGAGCGCGAGCCGCGCGCGGTCCGGCTTCCGATCGACCGCGCGTTCCTGATTCCGGGCTTCGGCCCCGTCGTCACGGGGAGTCTCGTCTCCGGGACGATCTCGCGCGACCAGAAGCTCGAGCTGCTTCCCGAGCGGCGGCCGGTCCGCGTCCGGCGGATCGAAGTCCACGGCCACGAGGAGGAGGTGGCGCGCGCGGGCGAGCGGGTGAGCGCGAACCTCGCCGGCGTCGAGCTCGGAGACCTTCACCGCGGGATGGTGCTGTCCGCCCCCGATGCGCTCGCGGTGTCGGCGCGGCTGCTGGTTCGCCTGGAGCTGCTGCCCCGGGCCACGCCCCTGAAGAGCGGCGACCAGGTGACCTTCCACCACTTCGCGACCGAGGCGCGCGCGCGCGTCCGGGTCCTCGGGAGCAGGGAGGCTCGTCCGGGCAGCTCTTCGCTCGCCGAGCTGCGTCTCTCGGCGGCCGTCGCCGCCATTCCGGGCGACCGCTTCGTCGTGCGGCGGCTGTCTCCGGTCGAAACGGTCGGCGGAGGGCTCGTTCTCGATCCGCTTCCGCAGATCCCGCGCGGCCGCGTCGGAGCGGACACGCTCACCGCCTTCGCCTCGCTCGCGGAGGCTTCGCTCGAGGAGCGGCTGCTTCTCTGGGTCGAGCAGGCGCGCGAGCGGGGGGTGTCGGAGGACGCCCTGGCCCGGCGTGCCGGCGTCCGCCCCGAAGCGGTCCGCGCGGCGCTCGCGCCGGCGCTCACGGCGAGGAAGATCCAGGCGCTGCGCCGCTCGCCGGACCGGTACGTCGGGGAAACCGCCCTGGCGGCCCTCGGCGCGCGCGCCGCGAAGCTCCTCGCGACGCTGCTTTCGTCGGGCGGAGTCGGCGTCGGCGTCTCCCGCAGCACGCTTCTGCAGCGCCTGCTCCCCGGCGCCGATCCGCTCTGGGCGGAGGCCGTCGAGGGGGCCCTGGCCGCGCGCGGGGTCATTGCGATCGCGGGCGATGAAGCCCGTCAGCCGGGCCGCTCGGACCTGGGCGGCGCCGAGAGGGAGCTGTCCGACCGCGTCGCCGCGGTCTTCCGCGAGCGGGGACTCGACCCGCCTTCGCCCCTCGAGGCGGCGCAAGCCGTGCGCCACCGGCCCAAGGTCGTCGAAGGGCTCATCGCGTACCTCGTGAAGAAGGGCGAGCTCGCCCGGTTGCCGGGAGGCTGGTTCATCTCGCGGGCGGCGGTGGACGACGTGGTCGCGCGGCTCAAGGCCTCCGGGAAAACGTCGATCGACGTCGGCGAGTTCAAGGAGATGTTCGGGCTGACGCGCCGCCTCGCGATCCCGCTGCTCGAGCACCTCGACGCGACCAGGGTCACGCGCCGCGTCGGCGACCGGAGGCAGATCCTCTAGATTCCGGGGAAGGCGAGCTGGCTCTTACGGCCCGATCGCCTTGCGCAGCGCGACGATCTGCTTGATGTCGTCCGAGTAGGACACCTGCCCACCGAGCGTCAGCTCGTTCCACGACTCGACGGGCTGTCCTCCCGCCTGCGCCGGGCGGACGACCCACGCCGCCATCGCGCGACGGAAGTAGGGCAGCAGCACGGGATCGCTCACCTCGAGCGGGATCGCGCGATCGATCCGTCCGGCCTTGTCCACCTTGACCCAGTACCGGACCGAGAAGGGGCCCTTGTACGAGTCGGCGGACCACGGGCTCTTCTGGGGAATCGGCGCCGTGTCCACCTGGTCGAGCGGCAGGGAGCCGTCTTCGGGGGCGGGCGGGCGGCGGCTCTCGAGCCACTCGGCGTCCGTCTTCCAGTCGAAGGGCTTCGGGAGCGGGGTCGCCGGCGTCACGGGCGTGAACGCCATCGTGACGATCTTCGGCGAACGGACCTCGACCTCGAGGTCCACGCGGTACGCGCCCCAGGTGTCGACGGGCTGACCGCCCCGGCGGGCCGGGGTGAAGGTCCACCGCGCGATGGACTTGAGCGACTCGGCGGCGAGCGAAGGGATCGGGTCGCGGTCGCGGCGCACGGAGAGCGGCTTGCCGGCCGGGTCGACGTGAACGGAGACGAAGAATCCTGCCGGGATCGTCGCGTCGGTGAACGCGAGCTTGGGCGGGAGCGCCGCCGGAACCTCCGCGGCCTTTCCGAACGGGTTGTCGGACGGCAGCTTCTCGACCGTGATGGACGGGATCTCGCGGATCTTGAGAGCCGTCGGGGCGATCGGCGTCGGGAGCGGAAGCGCGACGTCGGCGGCCGCGGGCGGAGGCGGCGTGGGTTCCGGCGCGGCGGCTGGAGCCGCCGCCGGCTCTGCCGCTGCCGGAGGCGAACCCGGGGTCGGGGTGGGCGCGGGCGCCTGCCCTTCCAGGGGCAGGGTCAGCACCGCGGCAAGCAGTGCGGCTGCGGCCAGGGCCCGAAGCATCAGTCGCATGGAATTGAGGGAAGTATATCCAACCGGCTTCTGCGGCAGGGAGGCGCCTGGCTTTCGATCGGCAGTCCGGCGCCTAAAGGGATCCCTCGTCGCTGCGCTCCTCGGGATGACACTGGGAGAGCTGGGCGGAATAGGTGTCGTTGGGCGGCCAGGCGTACCCCCCTCGTCGTCCCGGCTGTGGCTCGCACAGCGATCACCGCGACCCGGGACGACGCCATCCGAGCCGGCCGCTCTGCGACGCGGGACGACCTTCTACGAGCCGCCCGCACTGCAACCCGGTGGGACGCTATCCGAGGGCTGCTCTGCGACCCGGGACGGAGCTATCCGAGCCGCCCACTCTGCGACCCGGGACGACGCTATACGAGCCGTCCACCCTGCGACCCGGGACGGAGCTATACGAGCCGCCCACTCTGCGACCCCGGACGGAGCTATCCGAGCCGCCCACTCTGCGACCCGGGACGGAGCTATCCGAGCCGCCCACTCTGCGACCCCGGACGGAGCTACCCGAGCCCCCTCTCCCTCTGTCATCCCGAGCGAAGCGAGGGATCCCTTTAGTGTCCGGGTGCGGCTGGAAAGGGAGGGTCCGGTCTCGCCGGCGTCCGGATGACCGGCGACGACGCTGTGCGCTTAAGGCCAGAGGTTGGCGCTCAACTGTGGGATCCCTCGGGCCTCGCGGCCCTCGGGATGACCGCGACGCTTGGGCGTCGCGGTCACTTGGCTTCCAGCCAGTTCTGCCCCGACCCGACCTCCACGGCCAGGCGGACCTTCAGCTGCGCCGCGCCCTCCATGACTTCGCGGACGAGCCGGCTCGTCTCCGCCACCTCGGCCTTCGGCGCCTCCAGGACGAGCTCGTCGTGAACCTGAAGCACGATGCGCGCCGCGAGCCCCGCCCGGGGCAACGCGGCATCGAGGCGGATCATCGCGATCTTGATGATGTCGGCGGCCGTGCCCTGGAAGGGCGCGTTCAACGCCATGCGCTCGGCGTTCGCGCGCACGCCCGCGTTCGAGGCCGCGATCTCGGGGATGGGGCGCACCCGTCCGAAGAGCGTCGCGACCTCCTTCGTCGCGCGCGCCTCGGCGAGGATCCCGTCGAGGCATCCGCGGACCCCGGGGAACTGCCCGAAGTACGCCTCGATGAACGTCCTGGCCTCGCTGTTCGAGACGCCGAGGTCCTTGGCGAGGGAGAACGCCCCCATTCCGTACAGGAGCCCGAAGTTGATCCGCTTCGCGGCGAACCGCATCTCGTTCGAAACCAGGTCGGGCGCGCACCCGAAGACCTTGGCCGCCGTGATGCGGTGGATGTCGGAGCCGTCCGCGAAGGCCTGGAGGAGCGCGGCGTCGCCCGAGACGTGCGCCAGGATGCGTAGCTCGATCTGCGAGTAGTCCGCGACGACGAGCGCCATTCCGGGCGGCGCGACGAACGCGCGGCGGATCTCCCGGCCGGCCGCCGTGCGGATCGGGATGTTCTGGAGGTTGGGATCGGAGGACGAGAGGCGGCCGGTCGCGGCGATCGTCTGGCGGAAGGAGGTGTGCACGCGGCCCTCGGCGTCCGCCAGCGCCGGCAGCGCGTCGACGTACGTCCCCTTCAGCTTCGAGATCTCGCGGTACTCGAGGACGCGCCGGGGAAGCGAGAGCCCCTGCGCCGCGAGCTCGTTGAGGACCTCGACCCCGGTCGAATGGGCCTTCGTCTTGGCGGTCTTTCTCCCCGCCTGGAGGCCCATCTTGTCGAACAGGATCGTCCCGAGCTGCGCCGGGGAGTTGATGTTGAACTCTTCGCCCGCCTCGTCCCAGATCGTCCGCTCGATCGCGCGCAGCTCGGTTTCCATGCGCGCCGACATCTCCTTCAGGAACGGGGCGTCGATGGCGATTCCCGCGCGCTCCATCCTCGCGAGGACGGGGGTGAGCGGCCGCTCGATGTCCCGGTAGACCTTCTCGAGCGCGGGGCGGGCCGTCAGCTCGGCCTGCAGCACGGGAGCGAGCTCGGCGGCGCCCGAGGCGCGCTCGGCGAGCCAGCGGTCGGCGGATTCGATGGCCTGCTGCGCGGGCAGCGCGCCGTTGACGACGCCGGCCTCCTTGTCGGGGGTCACGCGTCGCCCGAGTCGCTGGAAGACGAGCGGCTCGAAATCGGAGCTGCCGACTCCCGGCGAAAGCACGTACTGCGCGAGGCCGATGTCGAAGAGGTCGCCGCGGACCGCGCGGCCCCGTTCCCCGAGGAGCCGGTCGAGCGGCTTGGCGTCGGGGATCGCGAGCCGGGCGCCGGGGCGGTCGAGCGCGTCCCAGAGCTCCGCGATGCGATCCGCCGTGCCCTCGGCGATCGCGACGTCGCTCCCGCTTCCGAGCGCGAGCAGGGCCTGCCCGTCGCGGGTCAGCAGCGCGACGCCCGGCCAGTCGCCGGCGCGCGCGAGGTCGAACGCCTCTCCCTCGGCCAGCCGGGTCGCGGCGAGCTTCGCCTGCGCCTCTTCGCCCTGGATCTCCGCCGCGAGCGAGTGGAACTCGAGCTCGACGAAGAGGTCCTTGAGCTTCTGCGGATCGGGCGCCGAGCGACGCAGGGTGTCGGGATCGAAGGGGATGGGCAGGTCCGTGCGGATCGCCGCCAGGCGCCGGGAGAGGAGCGCGTCGTCCTTGTGCTCGCGCAGGCTCTCGCCGACCTTCCCCTTGACCTCGTCGGCCCTCGCCAGGAGCTGGTCGAGGCTCCCGAACTCGGTGATCCACTTCTTCGCGGTCACCTCGCCGACGCGCGGCACGCCGGGGATGTTGTCGGAGGAGTCGCCCATGAGGGCGAGGACGTCCACGACCTGCGAAGGGGCGACGCCGAAGAACTCGGCCACGCCCTTCTCGTCGAGGAACTTTTCCTTGCCCGTGTGGAAGACCCGGACCCGCGAGCCCTCGACGAGCTGCAGCATGTCCTTGTCGGCCGTCACGATGACGACGTCGTAACCGCCCGCGCGCGCGCTGCGCGCGAGAGTCCCGATGACGTCGTCGGCCTCGTACCCCGGCATCTCCAGGACGGGGATCCGGTAGGCCTCGCAGGCGCGGCGGATCTCGGGGATCTGGGAGGCGAGGTCGTCCTCCATGGCCGGCCGGTTGGCCTTGTACGCGTCGTACTCCTCGTGCCGCACGGTCTTCTCCTTGCGGTCGAAGGCCACGGCCAGGAACTCGCTCGGGTGCTCGCGGAGCATCTTTCGCAGCATCGTCACGAAGCCGTAGATCGCGTTGGTCGGCCGGCCCGCCTTCGTCGAGAGACCCCGGATCGCGTGGTAAGCCCTGTGGATGTTGGACATGGCGTCCACCAGGTAGAGGGTCGGGCGCGCTTCGGCCATGAGGGTCCGGATTCTATGGCGCGTCGGCCGGGGGCGCCCGCCGCCCTCAAAAGGGCTCATTGGCGCGGTCTTCGTGAGTTCGGGGGTGACGGGGGCGGGAGGGCAGGGGAGAGTCGCAGCAGGGAAAGTGGAATTCGCTCAGCTGGTTGGGTCCGAAACGGGAGGGCGCGAAAAACAAAACGCGCGACCCGTTCCCGGTGTCGCGCGATTCAATGTTCCTATCCTAGTAAACGCGCACGATCGTGTCAACGAAATTCTTCCGAGCGGCGCCTCGCGTGGCGTTCGCCCGACAAACCCCTTCTTTTGAGATGGATGGAGCTAGAAGCGCTTGCGCACGAGAGCCACGACCTGCGAGCGCAGGCGCTGGGACTCTTCCTGGAGGACGGCCGTCTCGCGCTGCATCTCGGCGACGAAGACGGGGTCCTCGATGCCGCCGAGGTTGATCCCGACGTTCAGCAGGGCGCCTTCGGCGCACGCGTCGAGCAGGAGGGCCGCGGCGCCGACGTCGGAGGCGGCGTTCGGGTTGCCTTTCTCGGCGAGCTCGGGGAGCGCCGCGAGCAGGCGCACGGCCGCGCGCGCCGTCCGCATCGGGACCTCGGCGGCGTGGCGGTTGGACAGGGCGATCCTGTGGGCGCGGGCCGCCTTCTGCTCGTCGGTGTCCTTCGGAAGGCGCCGGGCGCCGACGACGTCGTCGTAGGCCGCGGAGTCCTCGCGGGCCAGGGCCAGGAACTCCGAGCGCGCGAGCTGCGCCGCTTCGGCGATGGGGCGGACGGCCGCGTGCGACTCGGCGTACTTCTCCTTGGAGAGGGTCAGCGCCGAGACCATGTCCGCCAGCGAGGCGCCCATCGCGCCCGCCACGGCCGCCGCGGTCCCGCCGCCCGGAGTCGGGGCCGCGGAGGACAGGGCACCGAGGAACTCTTCGAGGGAAAGCTTCGCGAAATCGCTCATGGCCGGCTCCACGCCACCCGGCCGCCGCGCACCACGGTGGCCACGAGGTTGACGCCCCAATGATAGATGAGGTGGCGGTCGTCGGGGGCGTCGAGGACGAGGAGATCGGCCCGCTTTCCGGGCTCCAGGGACCCGAGCTCCGCGGCCAGGCCGAGCGAGGCGGCGCCGTTGAGCGTCATCCCGGTGAGGGTCTCCTCGACGGAGAGCCCGGAATCGAGGCACGCGTGCGCCGCGACCGAGGCGAGCGACTCGGTGAAGCAGGTCCCCGGATTCGAGTCGGAGGCGACCGCGAGCGGCACGCCCGCCGCGATCAGCTCGCGGGCCGGGGCGCGGCGCGAGCGCATCCACCAGGCCGTCCCGGGCAGGATCACCGCGACCGTTCCTGACTTCGCCATGGCCGCGATCTCCTCCGTGCCGATGAAGAGGAGGTGGTCGGCCGAGGCGGCGCCGAGCTCCGCGGCGAGCAGGGCGCCGCCCGAGCGCGCGAGCTCGTCGGCGTGGATTCTCAGGGCCATCCCGGCCTTGCGGGCGGCGAGCAAAATCCGCCGCGACTCCTCGACGGTGAAGACGCCTTGCTCGCAGAACACGTCGCAGTAGGCCGCGAGATTTTCGCGGGCCGCCCGCGGCACGATCTCGTCGGCGACGAGGCGCACCCACTCGGCGCGGTTCTCGCGGAACTCCAGGGGAACCTCGTGCGCGGCGAGGAGGGTCGGAACGAGCCGGGGAAGGCTTTCATCGGCGGCGAGCGACTTGAGGAGCTCGAGCGCGCGGATCTCGTCGCGAACCGTCAGGCCGTAACCGGACTTGGCCTCGGCCGTGGTCGTGCCGTGCGACAGCATCGTCCGCAGGCGGCGGGCCACGGCGGCGCGCAGCTGGTCGTCCGTTGCGGCCCGCGTCGCGCGAACCGTGGCGTTGATCCCTCCGCCCTCCGCCGCGATCGTGGCGTAACTCTCCCCGGCCAGGCGCCGCCCGATTTCGGGGCCGCGGTCGCCGAGCCAGACCGGATGCGTGTGGGCGTCCACGAATCCCGGGACGACGGCGCGGCCGGAAGCTTCGAGCGAGATGGCGGCCTTGCGGCCGGAGTACTTGCGCGCGTAGTCGCCGTCGGTGCCCACGAAGACGAGGCGCCCGTTCTCGGCGCGGACGGCCGCGTTCGGGATCCGCCGGACCTCGCTCTGCTCCTTGCCGCGCCGGGCGGAGGAGCCCAGGGGGGTGGCGAGGCACGCGATGTTGCGGATCTCGAGGGAGTCGGAGTCCGGAGAGGCGGTCATGCTGGGATCGAGAATCTACCTCTTGTCAGTGGTCGCGCGGCGCCCAAAGGGATCCCTCGTCCCTACCGCTCCTCGGGATGACAAAGAGAGGGTGTGGCCGCTCCGTGGGGCAGAAGTTCCTACGGTCGCCACGGATCGTGCCCGAGAGCTCGGGCGCGACTCGAAAAGAGCGATCCGTCCCCGTCGCCGCCCCCGACGACCCTTTCCGAGCGGCGCTCTCCCTCTCGTCATCCCGAGCGAAGCGAGGGATCCCTTTAGCGTCCGGGCGCGAATCGGGAAGGAGGACGAAGGAACCGCCGACTCCCGTGATGACAAGACCTGACCCCGTCCGGCGGGGGAAATCGCTCGTTGAGAGACCTGACCCCCTATCCGGCGGTCTCTTCCTTGGGCGCCTTGCGCGTGATGTAGGACAGGGGCCGCTCCTTGTCGTCTTCGTCGCGGTCGAACTCGAGGACCTGCTGGAAGAGCTCGATCATCTTCTGCAGCTGGAGCCGGAAGTTCGTGCGCTGCATCTTGAGCTCGTGGATCGCCTTCTCGATCTCCGCCGCCCGCTGCAGGGCGCTGTGCGTGAGCCTCTCGGCGGAGTCGTGGCCTTCGCGGACGACGAGCTCGGCTTCCTTCCGGGCGGCCTCGCGGATGTCCTCGGAGGCCTGCTGCGCCGACAGCAGCGTCTGCTTGAGGATCCGCTCGCGCTCGCGGTGCTCCTCGTTTTCCTGCTCGAGGCTGCGCAGGCGGCCGTCGAGCTCGGCGTTCTCGCGGGCGAGCGCCTCCATGTCCTCGGCGACGTCCACGAGGAACTGGTGGACCTCGACGGGATCGAGGCCCTTCCACTTGCCGGAAAACTCGCGCTTCTGAATCTCGAGGGGGCTCATCCGAGGGCGCATCCGGACCTCCTGGTTGACGGGATCACCGGGTCACATCGAAAAGGCGAGCCGCGCGAGGAAGCGCGACACGAGAAAGATGACGAGCAGGACGAAGATCGGCGACAGATCGATGCCGCCGGTCCGCGACGGCGGCAGGAGGCGGCGGAACGGCCGGAAGAGCGGCTCGGTGACGCCCCAGAGGAACCGCACGATCGGGTTGCGCGGGTCGGGGTTCACCCAGGATACGAGCGCGGCGATGATGACGATCCACTGGAGCGCCTGGAGCGCGTAGAGGATGACGTCCACGATCGCGCCGGCCGCCGAGCCCCCGACGTTCATGCCGTCCCCCGCGCGCCGAACAGGGCCGTGCCGACGCGCACCTCGGTCGCGCCCTCTTCGATCGCGACGGCGAAGTCGTGGCTCATGCCCATCGAGAGCTCGGGCAGGGGGCGTCCGAACCGGGCGGCGAGGCTCTCGCGCAGCGCGAAGAGGCGCCGGAAGTGCGGACGCGACTTCTCCGGGTCGTCGTCGTAGGGAGGCACGGCCATCAGGCCCCGCACCTCGAGGTGGGGACAGGCGAGCGCGGCCTCGTAGAGGGAAGGGACCGCGTCGGGCGCGGCCCCGGACTTGGAGGCTTCGCCGCCGAGATTGACCTCCAGCAGGACGGGCAGAATCCGCCCGCCCGCATCCCCGGCGAGGAGGCTCTCCAGCCGGACCGCAAGTCTTTCCCTGTCCAGACTTTCCACTGCTGCGAACCATTGTAGCGCCGACTTCGCCTTGTTCGTCTGCAGGGGACCGATGAGCCGCCACGAAAGACCCGGAAACTCGGACCCGAGGGCGGCGATCTTGGCCGCTCCCTCCTGGACCCGGTTCTCGCCGAACAGCGTGAGCCCCGCGCGCGCGGCCTCGCGGACGACCCCGGGGCCGTGTCCCTTGGTGACCGCCATGAGGGCGACGTCCCCGGGCCGGCGTCCGGACTTCGAGGCGGCCCCCGCGATCGCTTCGAGGATGCGGGCGCGGCGCCGCGCGATCTCCCCGGGCGGCGGGGCGCTCATTTCTCCCGCTGGAAGCGCTCCCCGGCGAGATGGCGCTCGCTCGCGTCCGCGCCGAGGTTGGCGAGGCGGTCGGCTTTCTTGTTGTCCTCGCGCGGCACGTGCGCGATCGCGAAGCGGCGGAACCGCTTGGCGCGCTCGAACGCCTCGGCGTAGAGCGGCTGCAGGTGCGGCGCCTTCACGCGGTAGCGGCCCAGCATCTGCTGCACGAGCAGGAGGCTGTCCGACGCGATCGAGACCTCGGACGCCGTGCGCTCCTCGGCGCGCCGCAGGGCGAGGAGGAGGGCCTTGTACTCGGCGACGTTGTTGGTCGTGTGGCCGAGCGCCTCGAAGTGCTCCTCGGCGGGCTGTTCGCCCTCGGCGGAAACGTAGACGCCCGCGCCGGCCGGACCGGGGTTGCCGCGGGCGGCGCCGTCGATGAACGCCCGGAATCTCACGAGGCCCTACGAGGACGCCGGTTCGTAATACAGGATCCGCTTGCAGCTGTCGCAGTAGACGATCTCGCGCCCCTGCTTGAGGATCTGCATCGCGGCCGGGCGCACCTTGACGTGGCAGGCCGAGCACGAGCTGCCGGACACGAGCACGACCGCGAGCCCGTGCTTCTTGTCGATGAGGCGGCGGAACTCGGCGCGGTCGCGCGGCGGGATCTCGGCCTCGAGGCGCGCGATCTCCTCGCGGGCCACGGCGAGCTCCTCGTTGATGGTGCGCTGCTCGGCGCGCCAGTCCTTGAGCCGCTCCTCGTGCTGCTCCGTCTCGGCCGGCAGGGTCTTCTCGCGCTCGTCGAGGTCGGCGCGCGCCTTCTCGATCTCCTCCTCGAGCTCGAGGAACCGGTCCTCGGTGGACCGGATGAGCTTCTCGACGCCGTCGATCTCGTTGAGCGCGGCGGAGTACTCGCGGGAGGACTGCACGTTGCGCAGCTGTGCCTGGTACTTCTTGAGCTTCTCCTTGAGGTCGGCGAGCTCGCCCTCGGCCTTGCGCTTCTCGAGCTCGGCCTCCGTCAGGCGCGCCTTGAGGGCGGCGGCGACCTGGACCTTTTCCTGGAACTCGCGGTCCACCTCGACGAGGTCCTCGGGGACCGTGTCGCGGCGCTTTTCGCTGTCGTGAACGAAACGGATGCGCGTCTGGAGTCGGTAGAGCTGGCCCAGCAGGTCCGTCACGCCAAACCTCCGGGCACAAAAAAGGGCGTTCCCCTTGAGGAACACCCTTCGTCGGACGACGTTTTTTGGTTTCGGTCTCGGATCACAATCCTCAAAATCTCTTCCTCGTCTGGTGGGTCCACCCGGATTCGAACCGGGGTCTGACCGGTTATGAGCCGGTGGCTCTGGACCGCTGAGCTATGGACCCCGATGAATATAACAAACGGGGTCGTCTTGCCAAGCCAAACCGGTCCGGTTGCCGGACCGGTGCTTCCCGGATGCCGAACTCGGGGTCAGGTCTATCGCGTTTTCGGAGCGACAGCGCGATCCTGACTCCGCCACACCCGCGAAGAGCTCCGGAAACCGAAGACCTGACCCCATCGAAGCGCGCAGGCCCGACTTGCGGCCTGCCGCTTTCCGTAAGCGACTTGGTCGCCGCGGGACTCGCGGGCCGGTCCTCCGAGCTCGGTCCTCGGGGCCGTGAACGGCGTTTTCTACCGAATCGTCTCCAGGAACGGCTTGAGCTTCTTCGCCCGCGACGGGTGCCGGAGCTTGCGCAGGGCCTTGGATTCGATCTGGCGGATCCGCTCGCGGGTCACGTTGAACGACCGGCCGACCTCCTCGAGGGTGTGCTCGGAGCCGTCGCCGACGCCGAACCGCATCTTCAGGACCTGCTCCTCGCGGGGCGTCAGGGACTTGAGGACCCGGCGCGTCTGCTCCTGCAGGTTCGAGACGAGCACCGCGTCGATCGGGGACAGCACGCCGCGGTCCTCGATGAAGTCGCCCAGATGCGAATCCTCCTCCTCGCCGATCGGGGTCTCGAGCGAGATGGGCTCCTGCGCGATCTTCATGATCTTGCGGACCTTGGAGACCGGCATGTCCATGCGCTTGGCGATCTCCTCGGCGTTGGGCTCGCGGCCGAGCTCCTGCACGAGCGAGCGCGAGGTGCGCGTCAGCTTGTTGATGGTCTCGATCATGTGGACCGGGATGCGGATCGTCCGCGCCTGGTCCGCGATCGCGCGCGTGATCGCCTGGCGGATCCACCACGTCGCGTACGTCGAGAACTTGTAGCCGCGGCGGTGCTCGAACTTCTCGACCGCCTTCATGAGGCCGATGTTCCCCTCCTGGATGAGGTCGAGGAACTGCAGGCCGCGGTTCGTGTACTTCTTCGCGATCGAGACGACGAGCCGGAGGTT
>JAYRMU010000072.1:0-3340 GCA_041912555.1 Thermoanaerobaculia bacterium | reverse complement strand
TTCGTCCCGCGTCTCGTAGCGCAGGCGCCAGGCTCCGGCCGGCAGGGGCGGGACCTCGAGCCTCGCCTCGCCCTTCGCGTCGTGGGTGAGGTCTCCGTGCGCGCGCTCGCTCCCGTCGGGCCAGCCGTGCAGAACCACCTGGAGGGACTCGCCCGGCGCCCAGCGCGGGCGCTCCCGGTCTCCGGGCGTGAGCGGCTCGACCCCGTTGAGCTGCCGGCGGACCGGTTCTTCCGCGGGGCGCAGCGTCTTCTCCGGCTCGACGAGGGCGAACAGGCGCCAGGTCCCGGTCCCGGCCCGCGGCGCGCCGTCGAGGTCCGTGCGCAGCACGGTCATGACGCCCGGCGTCCCCTCGCGCAGAAACCCGTCGTCCATCCGGACGGTCGCGTCCACCGCCCTCGCGCCGAGTCGGAACACCCGCGACTCGGACCGCGTTTCGCCCCCCTCGTCCGTGACGTCCGCCGACACCCTGAAGCCGTAGACGACGTCCCGGGCGTCCTCGCCGCGCTCGCTCGGCTCGGCCGTGAACGCCGCGTCGAAGGTCCCGTCGGCCCTGAGCGTCGAGGTCCCCTGCGCGACGACCTGCTCCTCGCCCCCGACCCGGAACGGGTGCTCCCACGACCACCACCACGGGAATCGGGCCTGCCGCGTGACCCGCCAGCGCACCGAACCGGCCGAGACGGGGAGGCCGAAGTAGTAGCGCGCCGAGCCCGTGACGGTCGCGGGGCGATCCAGGCGCATCGGCGTCTTCGGGACCTCCCACTTCACTTCGAAGGTCGGCCGCTTGTACTCCTCGACGCGGAAGACCGCCCCTCCCGAGGGCGAGGTCTGGATTTGCCACGCGCCGAGCGCCCGCCCCGCCGGAAGCTGGAACCGGCCCGCGGCCGACCCGAACGCATTGGTGGTCACCGTGCGCGTCTCGACGACCGCGTTGTTCTCGTCGCGCAGCGTGACCGTCACCGGGGCGTCCGCCGCCGTCTGGAACCGTCCCTGGTCCGCGCGACCGCGGTACGCGACGACCTTCCACAGGACGTCCTGGAGCGGCCGGTAGATCGCGCGGTCGGTGTACACGAGCGCCGCCTCGGTCGCGACGTGGACCGCGGCCGGCCGGGACAGGTCGAACCAGTTGGAATCGAGCGCGACGTCGTCCCCCTTGCGGGCGAGAAGAAACAGCGACGCGTGGAACAGCGACGGGTCGTAGTCGAACCGCACGAGCCCGTCGGCGTCGCTCACGAGCGTGGCGAGGAGGGGGTGGCGGCCGGCCGAATCCAGGCGGCGGGAACACAGTCGCACCTCGGCGCCGCGCACCGGCCTCCCCGAGTCGCCGAACACCACCCGCGCCTCGATCGCCGACGGCTCGGAGCGGGTGACGAGCACGAGGTTGCCGAGGATGATCGAGACCGACGTCACGCGGTTGTCCCCCTCGGAGAAGTCCGGACGCGCGGAGGCAACCACGACCCAGAGTCCGGTGCCCGTCATGGGCGGCGTCACGAACGTGCGGTGCATCTTGTAGTCCGGAGTCGCGGGCAGTTCCGTGTCCCAGGAGGCGGCCGGCTTCTCCGTGCGCAGGAGGCCGTCGACCGTCCCTCGCGACGGGAGGAGGTATTCCTCGGCGCCGACGCCGGCTCTCTCCTCGAGGTCCAGGCGGTAGGCGCGAAAATGGAGCCGGGCGAGGTTCCTGTGCGTGACCTCCACCGAGCGCCGGCCGGGTGAATCCGCCAGCATGGAGGCGAGCTGGTAGTCCGGAGCGGCGATCTCCGCAGCGAGGCGATCGCACCTCCGTCCCCCGGGCGACCGCGGGTAGCCGTCGCGTCCGGCGAGCGCGGCCTCGCGGGCCTTCACGAGATTGTCGGGGGCGAGCTCGCCCTGCCGGAAGGTCGCGACCTCGGCCATGCCCATCGACCACCAGGAATTGCCGCGGTACCGCGGCAGCCGCTTCTCGAGATCCGCCCGGATCGCGATCCGGGACGGGTCGGACCCGAACGCCCCGAAAAGCCGGCGCGCCCGCTCGAGCCGCGCCTCGAGCTCCGCGGCGCTCTGGCCCTTGCCGCCATGCCACGCCTCGAGGTCCGCGAGGACCGCCACGAACTTCTCGACGGGATTCGCCTTCGCGTCCGCGAGAAGGGCGTCCGCGCCGCGTCCGTCGCTCGCGAGAAGGGCGGGCAGGTCGAGGCGATACAGCCCGTTCGACTGCTCCGGCGTCCAGAGCGAGGAATCCGCCAGGAACTCCGCGAAGAGGTACGAAACGGCGTCGCGCAGCGTGTCGCGCACGCCGGCCGGATAGTTGTTGGGGTCGACGTACTCGCGCAGCGCCCCGACGGGCAGGGCTCCGAGCGCCACCCGCCGGCCCCAGGCGCGGCGGTACGCGGCTTCCGCCTCGGCCACGATCTGTTCGCGGGTCCAGGCATTGAGGTCGACCGGCCCGCCGGACTCGACCTTCTCGCGCTTCCGGATTTCCCAGGAATACGCGCGCTCGTACTGGACCAGGCACTGCCCGTAGAACAGATCGAGCGTCGTCTGCGCGAGCAGGCCCGTCGGCCACGGCTCGTCCTTGAGGAAGCGCACGGCGGTCTCGTACCCGTGGAGCCCGACGCGAAGCTGGACCTCGCGCACGAGCGCCTTCGTCCACTCCGCCTCGTCCCCGCGCTTCTCGGCCGCGCGGAGGATTGCCTCGACCTTCTTGGACGCCTCCTCGTACTTCTGGCCCTTGACGAGCGCGTCGATCTCGGTCCAGGCCGGAAGTCGCGAGGACCCGGGCGGCGGAGCCGCAGGCACGGCCGCGAGCCCCGCCAGGGCCGCGACAAGGAGGGCGGTCCGGATCAACCGGGCGCGCGGCGACATGGCGGTCATTCTGTCAGGGAGGGAACCCGGGCGGCCACGAAAGTTCCCGGCGGAATCGGGGGGGCGGAATCACGCGGGACGGCTCATCCAGAAATTCCCGGCGCCTAAAGGGATCCCTCGCTGCGCTCGGGATGACGAAGGGAGGGGGAAGCGACGAACAGACGCACGGCGTAAAAGATCGCCGTGCAGCAGCTCAGAAGCCGCGCCGCGTCTCGACGCTCGCGGCGCGGGAAGTCACCCGAGCGAAGCGGGGGTGGAGGCCCGCGCCGCGGGAGCGTGAGCGAGCGAAGCGAGCGGAAGCGACGGCAGGCTCACGCCGCGGGAGCCGGAGCGCAGTGGAGGGATCAGACGGCCGGTCGAGCCCGCATCCGGGCGAGCCGGCCGGCGGTGCGCCACCAGGGAGCCGATCCCGGATCGCAGCGGAGGCAACGGCCTGGAGCGTGGCTCGTCACGCCCATCTCTCCCAAGTGCTCGCGGCGTGAGAAGTCACCCGAGCGAAGCG
>JAYRMU010000071.1:0-3863 GCA_041912555.1 Thermoanaerobaculia bacterium | reverse complement strand
GATCGCGACCGCGAAATCCGTGAACCCCGGGGATATGCCGAGCTTGCGGACGGACTTCGACGCGACGATCGCCAGCTCGCCGCGGTCCGCGCTTTCGCCGATCGTCGCGAGCAGGCGGGGCTCCGGGCCGGGCAGGAACGCCGCGGCCACGAGGCTCGCGCCGCCGAGGTCGAGCGGGATCGGCTGCCCGGCGCTGGTCGGCACGATCGCGTAGCGGGCGGGCGTCCCGACGCTTCGCACCAGCGCCCACCGGCCGTCCTCCGAGAACGCCGTGGCGGTCCCGTCCGCGAGCCGGACGGCTGGAGATCCGTCGAGGGCCCGCAGATAGACCCCTCCGGCCCGGGTGCCGGCCTCGAAGGTTTCCGAGAAGAGCAGCGCACCGCGCTCGACGGAGACGCCGACGAGCGCCGATCCATCGAGCCAGGAGAGCTCCCGCTCCTTCGCATCGCCGCCGAGCCGTACACGCAGGCTCTGCCTCGCGATGGCGCGCTCCATCAGGAGCCGGCCGTCCGGCGCGATGTCGTGCAGGACCCATCCGCTGGCCCGGAGGATCGGTCTCGTTCGCCCTCCCGGAGTCACGGCGTAGAGGCCCGGCTCGTCGCCGACGTCCCGCGAGTACCAGATCTCGCCGTTCGGGTGCCAGGCGATCTGGGTCGTGCTGGCAGGCGCGCTCCAGAGGATCTTTCCCGAGTCATCGAGAGCCACGACCTCCCCGCCCGCGACCGTCTGCCGGGCGATCGCGACGCGCCGCTCGTCGCGCGATGACCGCGGGCCGGAGCCGGAGTAGTCGAGGCGACGCGTTCCGGCCGGAATCTGGAGCTCGTCGTGATTGACGTCGACGTGCCGCTGCACGGCGACGGCGCCCCCGGCCAGCCAGTCCGCGTTATGGACCTGTTCGACGAGCTCGCGCGGCGCTCCTCCGGAAAGAGGGACCCGGGCGAGCGTGCCTGTGCCGCCCGGCGATTTCAACGTGTCGCTCCCGACGAGAACCAGCAGCTCTCCGGTGCGCGACACGGCGAGCAGGTCGGTCTTCTTGAGGCCGAGCGGCCGGGACTCCGTGCCGTCGACGCGCGTCGAGTAGACCTCCGTCGGGCTGCCCTCCCAGGAGGCGCTGTACAGGACGGTCTGGCCGTCGGGCGCGAAGCGGCCGTGAAGGATGTTGCCCCGCTGGAACGTCACCCGCCGAAAGGAGGGGGCGGACGCGGTCGGGACCGCGCGCCGGGCGACCAGCCACGCGCCCGCGGCGCCGAGAATGCCGGCGACGAGCACGAGCGCAGCCAGCGGCAGCGCCCGTCTCCTCGGCGCCGCGGCGGTCGAGGCGCCCGCTCCCGAAACGCTCGAGAGCTCGCTCAGGTGCGCCTGTGCGGAGCGCAGGTCGCGCGCCAGGTCCTCGGTCGAGGCGTAGCGCTCCCCGGGGTTCTTAGCGAGGCAGCGTTCGATGATCCAGCGGACCGGCGCCGGGACCTTCGGGGACACGGCCGCGATGGGCTCGGGCTCTTCCCGAATGATGGCGGCGAGCACCTCGGGCCGGGACGCGCCTCCGAACGCCCGGCGGCCCGTGGCCATCTCGTAGAGTACCGAGCCCAGCGCAAACTGGTCCGAACGGAAATCGAGGGCGCTGCCCCGCGCCTGCTCCGGCGACATGTACGCGACCGTTCCCATCACGATGCCCGGCTCGGTGGCCGCGCTCACCGTCGCCGCCGCCGTCTCCTGGCCCGCCTCCGGCTCCGCGGCGGACACCTTCGCCAGGCCGAAGTCGAGGATCTTCACGAAGCCGTCCTTCGTGACCATCACGTTTTCGGGCTTCAGGTCCCGGTGGACGATGCCCGCCCCGTGCGCCTTGGCCAGGCCCTCGGCCATCTGAGCGGAAATCGAAATCAGCTGCCGCACCGGAAGAGGCCCGCCGGCGAGCGTCTCGCGCAGCGTCAGCCCGTCGACCAGCTCCATGGCGAGATAGGTGACCTCGCCGGCCTTCCCGATCTCGTAGATCGTGACGATCGCCGGATGATTCAGGGAAGAGGCGGCGCGCGCCTCTCTCTCGAACCGGCGCAGCCGCTCCGCGTCGGACGCGAGGGCGGCCGGAAGCACCTTGATCGCCACGTCGCGCCCGAGCCGCGGGTCGCGCGCCCGATAGACCTCGCCCATGCCGCCCGCGCCGAGCGGCGACAGGAGCTCGTAGGGGCCGAGGGAAGTCCCTGGCGTCAATGCCAAACTGGGGGAGATCTTAGAACGAAGAGGGCCGGGGGCGCGGGCGGCCGAAGTGGCGGGGCCGACGGGACTCGAACCCGCGACCTCCGGCGTGACAGGCCGGCGTTCTAACCAACTGAACTACGACCCCGCGAGGGAACGGCGCATGATACCGGAAAGGGCGGTCGAGTCAAACGACGGGCCCGCGGGGCCTCAGGCGCGCGGTTTGACGGCTCGGATGAAGGCGCTGCGGATCTTTCCGTCCACCTGCGGCGCGATCGCGTCGGCGTCGATCCCCGCCGAGAGCAGGAAGTCCCGCGCGTCGGCGACCGAGTAGACGCGCGTCGGCTCGACCGTGACGTCGGAAAAGCCGGCCGCCGCGAGCTTGCCCCGGTATTCCTCCTCGGAGAGCGCGCCGGCCACGCAGCCGACCCAGAGCAGCACGCTCCGGCGGATCTCCTCGGGCACGTCCCCGGCGACGACGACGTCGGAGACGGCGAAGCGGCCGCCGGGCTTCAGGACGCGGAAGGCTTCGCGGAGGACGCGGTCCTTGTCGGCCGAGAGGTTGATGACGCAGTTGGACACGATGACGTCGACCGTGTTCTCCGGCAGCGGAATCGCCTCGATCTGCCCCTTCAGGAACTCGACGTTGTTCAGGCCCGACTCCCGCTGGTTCTTCCGGGCGAGCTCGAGCATTTCGTCCGTCATGTCGAGTCCGTAGGCCTTGCCGGCCGGACCGACGCGCCGCGCGGACAGCAGGACGTCGATGCCTCCGCCGGAGCCGAGGTCGAGGACGACCTCGCCCGGCTCGAGCTTCGCCAGGGCCGTCGGGTTTCCGCAGCCGAGAGAGGCCTGGAAGGCCTGTTCGGGGACCTCGGCCTGCTCCGAGATGCCGTAGAGGTTCGAGGTGATCGGGTCGCAATTCAGCCCGGACGCCGACGGCGCCGTGCCGCAGCAGGACGTCTTCCCGGTCGCAACCTGCCGCGCGGCGTTGCCGTACTTCTCCCGGACGATGTCGGTGATGGTCGGTTCGGTCATGGGGTCCTCCTGGTCAGAAAGGTCGTGTAGTCCCGGACGAGCTCGAGCGTTTCGGGATTGAGCGAATAGTGGATCCAGCGCCCGTCGCGCCGATCGCGGACGAGGCCCGCGTCCTTCAGGACCTTGAGATGAAACGACAGGCGCGACTGTCCCGTCGCGAGCAGGTCCATGAGGTCGCAGACGCACCGCTCGCCGCCCCGCAGCCTCTCGAGAACGGCCAGCCTCGTCTCGTCCGAAAGCGCGTGACAGACGCGCGCAACCCGCGCCGCGTCCACCCCGTTCTTTTGCGCCCGACGGGCGTCCCGGCTCCCCTGCATCGCCGACAACATATCAAGGGTTCTTGATTTGTCAAGACGCGGATGCTTCTCCGGAGGGAGAGAGGGAAGACGCTGGCGAATCACCGCCCCTCACCCCGGCCCGAAAGCGCCGTGCTCCGCACGGCGCACCCTACTGCCGAGGGTCTGCCTCTGGTGGTCGGGGTCCCGGAGGGAGAGGGGGGAGAGCGTGGCTCATCACGCCCATCTCTTCCAATCGCTCGCGGCGCGGGACGCCGCCCCACCGACGGGAGGGAGGCGGCCCGCGCCGCGGGAGCGGGAGCGGAGTGAAGGGATCAGCCGGCCGATCGAGCCCGCATCCGG
>JAYRMU010000070.1:0-8241 GCA_041912555.1 Thermoanaerobaculia bacterium | reverse complement strand
CGTCCCGGCAGAACCTCGAGGAGTGCCTGCGGATCCTGGCGCTGGGGGACGTGACGGCGTAGCCGTCGCCGCCCCGGGGGTTAGGGGTGTGGGGGGGGGGGGGGGGGGCGCCGCGCCGCGCACCCGCGGGCGGCCGACCGCGCCGCCACCGCCACCCACCCTTCCGGCGGCGCTGGCGACGGCTACGCCGTCACGTCCCCCAGCGCCAGGATCCGCAGGCACTCCTCGAGGTTCTGCCGGGACGCGGCCGACAGCTGGAAGAACCGGCACCCGAGCCCCTGGTCGTTGTCCCGTCCGAGCCGGACCACGATGGCCTCGGCGACGATCGTCTTCACGCCGCGCTCGACCGGGACGTCGAACGAAACGTCGAGGCGCGCGCCGATGGGCTGGCGCACGGGCGTCCTCACGAAGAAACCGCCGCGCGAAAGGTCCCGGATCGTTCCGCTGTGCTGGAGTCCGTCCCGCCAGAAGGTGATCGACCATTCGACCGCCGAGCGGGCCTCCTCGCGGGGCATGACCTGCAGGTAGCGCCGCACGACGGCGAAGAACGCCTCGGGATCGAGGGGGAGCGGAAGGATCGCGTCCGCGCCGGCGCGCCGCGCCGCCTCTTCGTGGCCCGGAAGGGCGACGAGGGCGATGGGCGTGCGGGCGAATTCCGGGTCCGCCTTGAGGACGCGGCAGAGGTCGAGCCCGGTCATCGGCGAGAGACCCGCCTTGACGACGATCATCTGCGGCTTTTCCCGCCGCGCGACGTCCAGGGCCTCGGTGCCGTTGGTCGCCGTGAGCGTCTCGCACCCCGTGCGCTTGAGGAGCTCTTCCGCCGCTCCGCGGAAAAGGCCGCTGTCGTCGACGAGGAGGATGGAGGCCATCGCGCGAATTATAGGTGTCCCGACCCCGATGGGGAGCGGCCGGCGGCTCGTCCGCGGGACCGCCCGGCCTCCCTCGTGCGCCCGCTCACACCACGCGGGGCCGCAGCACCAGTTCGCCGTGGATGACGTTCGGCGGCGAGGTCAGGACGTAGAGGAGGGCGCGGACGGCGTCCTCCGCCCGCAGCATCTGCGACGGCTCGAGGGTGGGACGGAATCGCTCGAAGAAGCCGGTTTCGATCGAGCCCGGGCACAGCGCCGTGACCCGGATGTTGGCGGGCTTGAGCTCGTGCGCCAGGGCGCGCGTGAACCCGACCAGCCCGGCCTTGGTCGCGCAGTAGACGGTCCCCTCGGCGAATCCCTCGAGGCCCGCGATCGACGACACGTTGACGATGTCCGACGGAGCCGCCTTCAGGAGGGCGTGCAGGCAGGCCTGCGTCAGGTAGATCGCCGCGTTCAGGTTGGTCTCGAGCATTTCGGCGATCTCGGACCGCCGCGTCTCGAGCAGGGGAGAGCGGTATCCGAGGCCCGCGTTGTTGACGAGCACGTCCAGCCGCTTGAAGCGCGAAAGCAGCACGTCCACGAGGTCGTAGAGGGCGGGGACCACGCGCACGTCGACGACGTGGTACGCGGCCTCGCCGCCCCGCGCGGCGATCTCCTGGACGACCTCGCGGAGCTTCTCCTCGCGGCGCGCGGCGAGGAACACTTTCGCTCCGGCGTCGGCGAGCGCGAGGGCGAATTCCCGTCCGAGACCGGAGGAGGCGCCGGTCACCAGGGCGACTTTTCCGTGAAGCGGCTGGTTCCTCATGCGCAGATCGCCGACAGGCCCGGGGCCGGCGGCTGTCGGAAATGTATCATCCGCACTCTCATGGACACGATCTCCCACGGAATCGCCGGCTCGGTCCTGGGCCGGTCGCTCACGGATCGCCCCGGGGCGAGGGCCGCCCTCCTGATCGGCGGGGTCGCCGCGATGGTTCCCGACCTCGACTTCTTCTTTCTCTCCGACCGGCTGGCCTACCTGCGCGATCACCGGAGCTGGAGCCACTCGTTCCTCGTGCTGCCGTTCCTGGCCCTGGCGATCGCCCTCGTCGCGAAGGTGTTCCTGCGCCGGGCGCGCCTGACGACCCTCTGGCTCTTCGCCGGGATCGGCGTCGCGTCGCACATCGTGTTCGACTGGATCACGAGCTTCGGAACGATGTTCTGGACTCCGGCCTCGCGCACGCGCTATTCGCTCGACTGGGTCTTCATCCTCGATCCGTTCTTCACGGGCACCCTCCTCGTCACCCTCGTGCTGGCGCTGGTCTATCGCGACCGGGGCCGCCGGATCGCCGCCGCGGGCTCGCTCGTGCTCTTCGCCTACGTGGGTCTCTGCGCCTTTCTCCACGCCCGGGCGCTCGAGGCCTGGACGCGGATGGACGCGCCGCCGCCGGGCGCGAAGGTCGCCGTGCTGCCGCAGTTCCTGTCGCCCTTCCGGTGGCTGGGGCTGTCGGAGCGGGAGGGGTCGGTCCACGTGGCCTTCTTCGACATCGGGCCCTTCGCCCGCGGCGCGTCGGACCCGAAGCCGCCGAAGAAGTGGAGCGAGGTGATCGCGAGCCTGCGGGAGTCGTATCCGCCCCCGGACCGGGCCCGGATCCGGAGCTTCGAGCGGCCGCCCGACTCTCCGGCTCTCGAGGCGGCGCGGGCGCTGCCGGACATCGGCGTGTACCTGGCGTTCGCGCGGTTCCCGCTCGAGACCGTCTATCCCTCGCGCGACGGCGGCGCGGAGGTCGTCGTGCAGGACCTGCGCTTTCTCCCCTGGTTCACGGGGCCCTGGGAACCGGGAGGCAAGGACGTCCTGCGGCGCCAGCCGTTCGTCTACCGCGTCAAGTTCGACGCGGCGCTACGCGCCGTCGAGCGGGGCTTCGTCCGCAGCGGGCGCCGGTAGGCCGGGCGCTCCGGGGGCGCCGGTCACGTACGAATACTCCGGCGAGGGCGCCCGCGTCAGCGCCTCGGAGATACCGGCGTAGTAGCCGATCTTGATGAGGAGCCGGACGAAGACGAAGAACTGCTGCGCGAGGATCAGCGGTACGAGGGCCACGCGCGCCTCGCCTCCGGCCGAGGGGTCGAGGACGAGCCAGATCAGGTAGAGGGCCGCCGTCGTGACGGCGTACATCCCGAGGATCCCGAACAGCCGCAGCGGCCGTCCCACCGCCCCCCCGATCCCGAACAGGAACCGCGAGACCGGGGGAAGGTCCGGACGCGCGACCCACACCGTCCGCACCGAGTCGGCGAGGAGCTTGATCACCGCGAGGGCCAGGGCGACGGCGGCCAGGCGCACGGCGGTGACCGCCAGGGCGGCCTGCTCGGTGTGCAGGTCCTTGACCCGCGTGGCCAGCGCCTCGCCCGAGCCGACGTAGATCCACTGGTAGGCGGCGAAGGCCGCGCCCCACGCGGCGAACGTGAAGACGAGGAAGGCCGGCATGCGCCGCATGCCCTCCCGCCCGAAGGTCACGAGCGAGGCCGACGGCTCGCGGAGGGTCCCGAGGGTGCCGCCGAGCGCGAACGCGTGGAGGACGATCGCGAGCAGCGCGAGGGAGAACGCGGTGGCGCCGATGCCGCGCATGCCGGGCAGCTCCGACCAGCGGATCCCCTCCGGGGCGAGCAGGCCCGTGGCGATCTCGGGGAAGTTCCCGAGGACGTCGGGGTGGACGCGGCGGGCGGTTTCCCACCAGCCGTAGTCGGGGACCGCCACCATCTTCTCGCCGGACGGGGACCGGTCCAGCATGGAGTGCATCTGGTTGCCGATCGGGAGGATGAGCGTCGCGGCGAGCATGAGCTGGATGAGCCAGAGCGCGACCGCGATGTAGGGCTTCGAGAGCGAGAACCCGAGTCCCCGCAGGAAGCAGGTGAGGGCGCGCGGTCCCCGGCGGCTCACCACGCCACCGTCATGAAGTCGATCATGTTCTGGACCCAGAAGACCGCGCGGGCCGACCACCGGGTCGCGGCGCGCAAGTCGGGCTCGGGACGGCATCCGTTGTTGGTGCGGTCGGCGTCGAGCAGGATCTTCTCGTCGGGGTCCACGACGGCCTCGATGAGGCGCGGCCCCTGCGACACCCGGAACCGCTTCCAGCGGGCCTCCCCGTCCCAGCGGGAGCGGTAGACGTGGTCGCCCTCGAAGCGGAGCACGACGTCCACGGGCATCGCGACGTCGCCGCGGCGAAGGACGGTCACGACGCTGTCCCAGCCGCGCGCCTTCGCCAGCGCGGCCGGGGGCCCGTCCACGAGCTTGCCGTCTTTCTCGAAGAGGCCCCGGGGCGCCTTCGCCGGCTTGCTGTCGGCCTGGGCGACGGCGTAATCCACGATCCCGGACGAGAAGAATGTGCGGTCGAAGAACCACGTCCAGTCCGCGCCGGTCGAGTCGTTGACGGCGGCGATGAAGTCGCGCGTCGTGGGATGGCGGAAGCGCCAGCGGTCGGCGTAGAGCCGCAGCGCCTTGTCCATCGCCGCGGTTCCGAGGAGGCGCTCGAGCGTCGCCAGGGTCAGCGCCGTCTTCGAGTAGACCTGGCCGGCGTACGACGCGCGGCTTCGGAACTTCCAGCTCTCGGAGGCGAGGACGTCCCAGTCGGCGACCTCGAAGTAGCGGCGGTTGACGTCGACCGGGTAGTGGATCTCGATCCCGAGCGGGAAGTGCAGGCCGAAGACGCCGAGGTCCACGCGGTTCGATCCGTACGCCGCGCGCAGGACCCGGTCGCACATGTAGGTGTTGAAGCCCTCGTCGAGCCAGGCCTCCTCGAACTCGTTGGAGGCGATCAGGCCGTAGAAGAACTGGTGGCCGGCCTCGTGGACCGTGACGCCCTCGGGCCGGAGGATGCTGCGCGGCGCGCTCCAGGACGTGCCGCCCGTGATCAGCGTGGGGTACTCCATGCCGCCCGCCCCGTGCGCGCCCCACGGCGGGTCCACGATCGACAGCGTCGCGTACGGGTAGGGGCCGAGGACGCGTCCGTAGCCGGACAGCGCGGCCTTGGCGGCGCCGAAGTAGCGCTCGGCCTGGTCCGCGTGCTCGGGCTGGAGGTAGAGGTAGAGGCGCGCGTCGCCGACGCCTGCTTCGCGGAAGGCGTCCTCGAGGACGAGGTAGCCCGGGTCCGCCGTCCAGGCGAAGTCGTGGACGCCCGCCTGCCGGAAGCGGTACAGCACGCGGCCGGCCGAGGTCTCCCGCTCCTCGATCCGCTGGCCCGTCGCCCCGACCTTGCCCTTGTAGCGGGAGGGGACGTCGATCGAGACGTCGTAGTTGCCGAAGTCCGAGAAGAACTCGCTCGAGGCGTGGAACTGGTGGCAGTTCCAGCCTTTCTCCTCGAAGACGCCGACCTTCGGGAACCACTGGACGACCATGTAGAAGTCGTCCTTGTAGCCCGTCCGGACCGAGACCCGCGGTAGCCGCGAGACGAAGTCGATCGCCACCGAGATGGTTTCGCCCGGCTGGACGGGCCGGGGCAGGACCACCTCGGCGACCGTCCGGTCGTCCGGGTTGCCGTCGTCGGGAGCGATGAAGCGCAGGCCGGGCAGCAGGTCCGCGCCGTCGGGCCCGGTCATGCGGCCGATCTCGATCGAGCCCCAGGAGTCCGGGAGCTTCCCGTCGCGGTGGTCGCCCGCGGATTCGCGCCAGAAGGTCGAGAGCGTGTTGCGGAAGGCGTTCAGGTACAGGTGGAGGCGCAGGGTGGCGGCCGGGTTCGAGGTCGTGTTCTTCCAGGCGAGGACCTCGGTCCCCTCGACGGTCTTCTTCTCCGTGTCGAGGCGGCACGTGATCTGGTACGAGGCGACCGGCGGCGGAAAGGTCTGCGAGAAGAGCCGGGCGGCCGCCGCGCTCGCGCACAGCGCGAGGACTCGCACTTTTGCCGCGGACATCGCGGTGACTGTAGCATGGCGCCGATGGCGCAGAAGAAGGCCCCTTCCGACGCCCGGGAACGCGTCGAGACGCTGCGGGCGGAGATCCGGCGGCACGAGCGGCTCTACTACGGCGAGGGGCGGCCCGAGATCGCCGATTCCGAGTTCGACGGGCTGATGCGCGAGCTCCTCGCCCTCGAGGAGGAGCACCCCGAGCTCGCGAGCGACGACTCGCCTTCGCGGCGCGTCGGGGGCCAGCCGGTCGAGGGGTTCGCGACGGTCGTCCACGCGCGGCCGATGCTGTCGCTCGAGAACGCGTATTCCTGGGAGGAGGCCGAGGCGTGGCTCGCGCGGGCCGAGCGGGTCCTCGGACGCCGGCCCTCGGGGTTCGTGGCCGAGCTCAAGATCGACGGCCTCTCGCTGTCGCTGCGGTACGAGGGCGGCCGCCTGCTGCGGGGCGCCACGCGCGGGGACGGCGTGCGCGGGGACGACGTGACGCCGAACGTGCGGACGATCCGGACGATCCCGCTCACGATCGCGGAGACCGCGGCCCTGGAGGTTCGCGGCGAGGTCTATTACTCGAAGAAGGCCTTCGAAAAGGTCAACGCGGGCCGGGAGGCCGAGGGCGAGCCGCTCTTCGCCAACCCGCGCAACGCCGCGGCGGGGACGATGCGCCTGCTCGACTCGCGCATCACCGCCCGCAGGCGCCTCGACGCCTGGCTCTACGGCATCGCCGAGGCGCCCGATCCGCCGGCGAGCCAGTCGGAGGCGCTCGAGAGGCTGCGGGGCCTGGGCTTCCCGGTCAACCCGCACTGGAGGCGGTGCGGGAGCTTCGAGGAGGTCCGCGACTTCGTGGAGGAATGGAAGGAGAAGCGCCACGGCCTCGAGTTCGAGACGGACGGCGTCGTGATCAAGGTGGACGACCGCGCGACGCAGGAGGCCCTCGGCGCGACCGCCAAGTCCCCGCGCTGGGCGCTCGCCTTCAAGTACCCCGCGGAGGAGGCCACGACGGTCGTGCGCGACATCGTCGTCAACGTCGGGCGGACGGGGGTCCTGACGCCGGCCGCGCACTTCGACCCCGTCCCGCTGGCCGGGACCATCGTGCGGCGCGCCACGCTGCACAACTACGAGGACCTTTCGCGCAAGGACGTCCGGGTCGGCGACACGGTCGTCGTGGAGAAGGGCGGCGAGATCATCCCCAAGGTCGTCCGCGTGGTCCTCGAGAAGAGGCCCGAGGGCGCGGAGCCCTTCCGCATGCCCGTCCGCTGTCCGGTCTGCGGCGACCCGGTCGTGCGGGAGGAGGGCGAGGTCGCGACGCGCTGCGTCAACCCCGGCTGCCCGGCCGTGGTGCGGGAGGCGCTGATCCACTTCTGCGGGCGGCGGGCCATGAACATCGAGGGTCTCGGGGAAAAGCTCGTCGACCAGCTCGTGACCGCCGGCCTGCTCACCGACGTCGCCTCGATCTACGACCTGCGGGCCTCGGACCTGGCCGAGCTCGAGCGCTGGGGCGAGAAGTCCGCCTCCAACCTCGTGGCGGAGATCGAGAAGAGCAAGCGGAACGACGCGGCGCGGCTGCTCTTCGCGCTCGGGATCCGCCACGTCGGGGAGAAGGCGGCCGGCACCCTCATCGGCCACTTCGGGACGCTCGACGCGATCGCGGCGGCCGGCCAGGAGGAGCTCGAGGCCGTCGAGGACGTCGGCCCCAACACGGCCGCCGCGATCCGCTCCTGGTTCGCGCATCCCCGGCAGCAGGAGCTGCTCGAAAAGCTGCGCCGCCACGGCGTGCGGTTCGACGGGGAGCGCCGGGAGCGCCCGGCCGAGGGAGCGCTCGCGGGCCGCACCGTCGTCCTGACCGGGACGCTCGAGGGAATCACGCGCGAGGAGGCGGCCGAGCGACTCGTCGAGGCCGGGGCGAAGATCTCCGGATCGGTCTCGAAGAAGACGGCCTGGGTGGTCGTGGGAGAATCACCGGGGTCGAAGCTCGAAAAGGCGAAGGCCCTCGGGGTCCCCGTGGTCACCTGGGAAGAGATGCTCGCGATTCTCGCGAAGGAGTGAGTCGGCTATGCCCTCAAGCGTCATCGTGTTCTGCCCGCTGCTGGACTTCAAGAACAAGCCCGCCACGCTCATGACGATCTCGCCCAGCGGTTACTACGAGTGCCGGGTGGAGATGGCGGCGGGTAACCACACCGTGTACCTGCCGATCCACGCGACCGCCCTCATCTTCACGGAGCCCAACACGATCGGCGCGATTCCGCCGGACGTGGAGAGGTACGGGTAACCGTCGCCTCCGCTCCGTTACGGGATCTGCGCTGAGCGGCGCGTAGCGCCGCCCAGCGCACCGCCGGCCGGCTCGCCCACACGTCGCCTGCGCTGCGTTACGGGATCTGCGCCCTACGGGCGCACCGCCGGCCGGCGCGCCCGGATGCGGGCGCGACCGGCCGGCGGTTCCCACCACACCGCGCCGGCTCCCGCGGCGGGGGGCGCCGCCCACCCCTCGGGGGGGGGTCTTCCCGCG
>JAYRMU010000069.1:0-68608 GCA_041912555.1 Thermoanaerobaculia bacterium | reverse complement strand
GGTCCACTTCCACTTTTCGTCGCCGGAGGCCAGGTCGAATCCATCGAGGAGCGCATCCGCCGCCGCTCCTCCCCGCTCGTTCGCAAGATCGCCCAGGAGCACGCGATCGAGGTCGAGGAGGTCGAGGGAACCGGGATCCACAACCGCGTGACGAAGAACGACATCCTGTCGTACCTCGAGAACCGGAAGGTCGCCGTCGCTCCGGCGCGCGCCGCCGCCGCTCCGGCCGCCGCGCCCGCCCCGGCGGCTCCGGCCCCCCAGGTCGGACGCGCCGAGCCCGCCGCGGCCCCGGCCCCGCGCCCGGCGATCTCCGTGACGGACCGCGACGAGGTCGTCGCGATGACCAAGATCCGCCGGATCACGGCCGAGAACATGATCCTGTCCAAGCGCACCTCGGCCCACGTCACGACGGTCTTCCAGATCGACTACACGAACATCGCGAGGATCCGCGCGAAGCACAAGGACGCGTTCCTCGAGAAGAACGGCGTCAAGCTCACGTACCTGCCCTTCATCTTCCGGGCGGCCATCCAGGCGCTGCGCCAGTTCCCGCAGGTCAACGCCTCGATCGACGGCGAGAACATCGTCTACCACAAGGACGTCCACCTCGGCATGGCCGTCGCCCTCGACTGGGGCCTGATCGTCCCGGTCATCAAGAACGCGGACGAGAAGTCCATCCTCGGCCTCGCGCGCGCGACGCAGGACCTGGCCGAGCGCGCCCGCGCGAAGCGGCTGAAGCCCGAGGAGATCCAGGGCGGGACGTTCACGGTCACGAACCCGGGAGTCTTCGGGTCGCTCTTCGGCACGCCGATCATCCCGCAGCCCCAGGTCGCGATCCTCGGCGTGGGCACGATCGAGAAGCGGCCGGTCGTGGTGACCGACGAGGAAGGCCAGGACGCCCTCGGCATCCGGACGGTCGGGTACCTCGCGCTCTCCTTCGACCATCGCCTCATCGACGGCGCCGACGCCGACAAGTTCATGGCGCACATGAAGACGACGCTCGAGTCCGGAGAGTTCGACCTCGGATAGCCCGCCGCCGGTTCCCCGCCTCGGGCGCGGGGCGAGCGCGGCGATCTTTCTCGCGGCGCTCGCCGTCCGGGTGGCGGTGGTCGCCGCCACCGATCCCGCGACGACGCATTTCGCCGACGCGGGGGCCTACCAGTTCGCCGCCCGCGTCCTGGCCGAAACGGGCAGCTACCCGAAACGCACCGAGACGTTCCTCTTCCGACCGCCGGGCTACCCCGTCCTGCTGGCCGCCGTGACGCTCGGGCGTCCCGATCGGGTCTTGGCGGCGCGCCTGGCGAACGCGGCGGTGGGCGCGCTCGTCCCGCTGCTCCTCGCCGCCCTTTCCGCGAGGATCTTCCGCCGCCGAGGCCTCGCGCTCGCGACGGGCGCCCTCGCCTCCGTCCATCCGACCCTCGTGCTCGCGGCCTCGGACCTCCAGACGGAGCCGCTCTTCGTCGTTCTCCTGCTCGCCTCGGGCTACCTGCTGCTGGCGGCGTCGGACCGCCCCTCGTCGAACCTGGCCGTCCTCTCCGGCGTCGCGCTCGCGCTGGCGGCGCTGACCCGATCCTCCGCGCTCGCCCTGGCGCCGCTGCTCGTCGCGCCGCTCTTCGACGGGCGCCACCCGCGCCGGGTCAACGCGCACATCGCCCTCTCGGCCCTCCTCGGCTTCGGGGCCGCGCTCGCGCCGTGGACGCTGCGCAACGCGGTCGTCTTCCACGAGCTGATCGTCGTCAACGACGGCGCGGGGTACGTCTTCTACGGCCGCAACGCCGACGCGGCGCTCGGCCTCGTCGCGGCGCGCGACCGCGCGGAGATCGACCAGGCCGTCGCCGCGCTCGAACGCTCCCGGTCCGAGTTCATCGCCGCGCTCCCGGACTCCGTCCGGGATTCCCCGGGCCGCCTCTCCCGCGCCCTGACGCGGGCGGCGCTCGCCGAGCGCCGGGCGGACCCGCGGGGAACCCTCCGCCTGCTCGCGTGGAAGACCTGGGACTGGCTGCGCCCGTACCCGGATCCCCGCTTCTGGCCGCGCGCCGTGGTCGTGGCGGGAGGCGCCTGGTTCACGGCCCTCTTCGTCCTGGCCGCGGTCGGCCTGGCCCGGTCCGAGCGGCCGGGCGTGGCCGCCTTCTGCGTCGTCCTGCTCGCCGCGACCATGCTCCTCCACGTCGCGCTCGAGGTGAACTGGAGATACCGCTCCGCGTCCTGGGACCCCGTCGTGCTGCTCTACGCGGCCTTCGGCGCCGCGTCGCTCGCCGCGCCCCGCGCCGAGGCGCTTCCGAAGGCCCGGCGATGATCGGGGAGGCCCTGCGGCGGGGACGCAACGCCGCCTACCGGCTCGCGAGCCCCGCCGACGGCCTCTGGCGGCGGCTCTCGGGCCGGACGTCCCTGCCTCCCCTCTGGCTGCGCCGCCACACGGGCGCCGTCGCGCGCTTCGAGAGCGCGGCGCGCGACACGGCCGCGTTCCTCGACGGGCTCGGCCTCGTCGAGCCCGGGTACCGGGTGCTCGACGTCGGGTGCGGCCCGGGAGCGATGGTCCCGGAGCTCGCGCGGCGCCTCGGGCCGGGCGGTCGCTACGTCGGCTTCGACGTGCACCCGCCGTCCATCGGCTGGTGCCGCGCGCGGTACGCCGGAGACCCGCGACTGACGTTCCATCTGGCCGAGGTCGCCTCGGTCTACGGCCGTCCTTCCGGTCCGCCCGCGGAGGACTACCGGTTCCCGGTCGAGGACGGCGGGGCCGACCTCGTTCTCGCCAAGTCGGTGTTCACGCACCTGCTCCCGCCCGACGCCGCGCACTACCTCGCGGAGATCCGGCGCGTCCTCCGGCCCGGCCGCGCGGCGGTCGTCACGGCGTTCCTCTTCGACGCCGGCGGCCCGGAGCTCGCGCTCGTGCGCCGCGCCTTCCCGTGCGAGAACGCGGGAGGGACCGTGCGCTGGCGCGTCCGCTCGCGGCCGACCGCGGCCGTCGCCTACGCGAAGCCCTCCTTCGACGCGATGATCGCCCGGGCCGGCCTGCGCCTCCAGTGGATGTCGTCCGGGTACTACCCGGGGGCCGGTCGGCTCCGCGGCCAGGACACCCTGCTGCTCGGCCTCTGAACGATAGACTCTCGCCGATGGGAACGCTCGCCGCCCGCACGGCCTCCCGGCCCCTCCGCGCCGACTGGCTCGGCCGGGTCTCGTACGACGACGCGCTCGTTCTCCAGCGCGAGGCGGCCGCCTCGGTGGCCGCGGGGGGCTGCGAGCGCCTCCTCCTGCTCGAGCACGAGCCGGTGTTCACCCTCGGACGGAACGCGACGGCGGCCGACGTCCTCTTCACCCCCGAACGCTGCCGCGAGCTCGGCATCGCCGTCCGCGAGTCCGACCGGGGCGGCAAGGTGACGTACCACGGCCCCGGCCAGCTCGTCGGCTACCCCGTCCTCGACCTGTCGCCCGACCGGCGCGACGTGAAGCGCTACGTCACGGACCTCGAGGAGGTCCTGATCCGGACGCTCGCGGAGCTCGGCATCGAGGCGGCGCGGTCAGACCGCAGGGAGCGCGTCACGTCGGTGTGGGTCGGCAACGACAAGATCGCCGCGATCGGCGTCCACCTCTCCCGGTGGATCACCACGCACGGGTTCGCGCTGAACGCCACGGACGAGCCGCTGCCCTTCTTCTCCGGCATCGTGCCCTGCGGGATCACGGACGGCGGCGTGACGACGATCGAGCGCCTCCTCGGCCGCGGCCTGCCGCCCGCCGAGCTCGTCGCCCCGGTCCTCCGTCATTTCGGGGACGTGTTCGGCCGGGAGATAATCCGCGCGTGAAGAGCGAGCTGCCCGTCGTGGACGCCTCCCCCCGCCCCTCCCGCCTCGAGCGGCCCGAGTGGCTGAAGGTGCGTCTCGACTCGACCGGCGAGTACGAACAGGTGCGGCAGATGATGCGCCGGCTCTCGCTCGTGACCGTCTGCGAGGAGGCCCGCTGCCCCAACATCCACGAGTGCTGGGCCCGCGAGCGCACGGCGACGTTCATGCTCCTCGGCGAGATCTGCACGCGCCACTGCGGCTTCTGCGCCGTCGGCAAGGGGCGCCCCGGCGCCTTCGACCCGGACGAGCCCGCGCGCGTCGCCGAGGCCGCCGCCGAGCTCCGGCTCTCCCACGCGGTCGTCACGTCGGTCAACCGCGACGACCTCCCCGACGGGGGCGCCGCCCACTTCGCCGCGACGATCCGCGCGATCCGGCGGCAGAACCCCGGCTGCACGGTCGAGGTCCTGATCCCCGACTTCCAGGGCGACGCCGCCGCGCTCGACCGCATCCTGGACGAAGCGCCCGAGATCCTGAACCACAACATGGAAACCGTCGCGCGCCTCTATCGGCGGGTGCGCCCGGACGCCGGATACGCGCAGTCGCTCGAGCTCCTCTCGCGGGCCGCGCGCCGGCGCGACCGCGGGAACCTGGCGATGCGCACGAAGTCGGGGCTCATGGTCGGCCTCGGCGAATCGGAGGAGGAAGTCCTCGGGCTCCTCGCCGACCTGCGCGCCGCCGGCTGCGACATCGCGACCATCGGCCAGTACCTGCAACCGCACGAGCGGCGCCTGCCGATCGAGCGCTACTACACACCGGAGGAGTTCGAGCGGCTGCGCCGCGAAGGCGAAGCGATGGGCTTCGCGCGCGTCGAGTCGGGGCCGCTCGTGCGCTCGTCCTACCACGCCCGCCGTGCCCTCGAAGGCCCGGCGGCATGAGGCCCCGCATGCGCCGTCGCCCCTCGTTCCGGTTCCTCGCCCTCGGGCTCTTCGCCGCCGCCGCGGCCGGCGCGCAGACCCGCGGCGCCGTCCAGACGAAGCAGACCAACCCCGTGTACCCCGACAACCTGCTGAAGACCGAGCAGCAGGGCAACGTCCTTCTCATCGGGCGCATCGACACGCAGGGGCGCGTGAAGGACCTCTTCGTGGTCTCGACGAGCCACAAGGACTTCTCCCAGCCGGCAATGGACGCGGTCCGCACGTGGGAGTTCCGCCCCGCGACCAAGGACGGAAAACCCGTCGAGATCTTCACGAACGTGGGCGTGCGGTTCCGGATCACGAACGACAAGCGCGGCGAGATCCCCGAGCCCATCCTGGGGGACCTCGCCATTTCGCCCGCCGACGCGTCGGGCAAGGCGACCGCTCCCGAAGGGTTCCCGATCCAGAAGGGCAAGGACGCCGCTCTGCGGGCGGCCGTGCAGCTCGACGTGCCGCCGGGCCCCGAGGCGCGCACGCTCGCCGTCCGGGTCGAGGCGATCTCTCCGACGGGCAAACGCTACCCGGTCTTCCAGCCCCCGGTCGCCGTCCCCGCGCACGCCACCGAGGTGAAGTTCGCCGTCGTCGAGAAGATCGCCGACGGCTGGGAAGACGGCGTCTGGATCCTCAAGTTCACCGTCGACGGCAAGAACGCCGGCGGCGGGCAGTTCTGGCTCGCGCGCGACCCCGCGACGTTCCACTTCGTGGTCCCGCGCTCGTGACGGCGCTGCGGACGGCGATCCGCGCGGCCCTCGCCGGCGCGGCGGTCCTGTCTCTCGCCTGCGCGAGCGCCGCGGGGCCGTCCACGGCGGCGCCCGCCTGCGCCGGGCTCGTCCCGCCGCAGATCCTGACGGCCGGCCCCGTGAACCTGCCGCCCACGTACGTGGCCGCGCGCCTTTCCTCCAACGTCCTCGAGGAGATCGTCGTCGAGCGCGACGGGACGGTCCACAAACCCCGGTTCGTCGCGGCGCCCGTTCCCGTGCTCGCGCCCTTCGCCCTCGTCTCGCTCGAGCACTCGCGCTTCTCCCCGGCCTCGATCGAGGGCAACCCCGTGGCGGTGCGGGGACTCATCGCGATGCCGATCGGCTCCGTGCGCAAGCTCCCGAACGAGCCTCCGTACGACACGCTGCGCGCCTTCGTGCCCGGCGGCGCGTCGCGCGAAGCCCTCTGGCAGCTGGCCGGCAGCGTCGAGCGCCTGACCCTGGTGGCGCACGTCGGCACCGCGGTCCCGCAGGGCGCCACGATCGTGGCCGTCTCGCCGGGGGGCGTCGAGAAGACGCTGCTCGCGGTGCCCACCGCTCCGGCGCCGCTCGAGGTGCGCGAGACCGTGAAGACCGGGAGCTTCTTCTCGCCCGCGGGGGACTACCGGGTCGAGCTGCGCGCCGGCGGAAAGCCGCTCGCGTTCACCACCGTCACGATCGCGGCGGGGTTCGAAACCGCGATCGTCAACGCCTGCGAGCCGATCGCGCCCCCGGAAAAAACAGGGCCGGGGCACTGACCCCGGCCCGCACACGATGCCCTCGCCTCCCGGCGACGGGAGAAGTGTAGCGCGGTTGCCGCCTACTGAAAGTCCCGGACGTCGCGAAACGGGGTTTCGCGGTCGCGGAAGTCGGGGCGGTAGTACTTGCTCGCCGTGTCCAGTTCCTGCTGGAACCCGTTGAAGAGGCCGTTGGCCTCGAGCGCCGCGAGCGCGTCCGCCCACTCGGCGGGCGTGATCGACCGCGAGAGGGCCGCGTACTTCTCGTTCGCCGCGGCCCGGTGGATCGGGTAGTACTGGGCCATCAGCGAGATGGCCACGTTGGAGGACAGCGTCTCGGCGATCCACGCCAGGGACTCCGCCACGCCGGCGACCCCGTTGGGCAGGACCAGCACGCGGACGAGCAGGCCGCCCCTCAGCAGACCCTCGTCGTCCAGATCGAGGCGCGAGCCCTTCTGCCGGAACATCTCGAGCAGGGCCGCCCGGGACCGCGCCGGATAATCGGGGACCTTCGAGTACAGCGACCCCGCGCCGGTGTCGGCGTACTTGAAGTCCGGCAGGTACACGTCCACGATTCCCTCGAGCAGGCGCAGCACCTCGACGGAGTCGTAGGCGTTGGTGTTGTACACGATCGGCAGCCGCAGGCCCCGCCTCGCCGCGAGGAGGACGGCCTTCGCCATCTGCGGGGCGAAGTGGGTCGGCGACACGAACCCGATGTTGTGGCAGCCCCGCTCCTGGAGCTCGAGCGCCATCTCGGCCACCCGCTCGACCGGGACCTCGTTGGTCCGCTGCGCCGGGTAGTCCTGGCTGATCTGGAAGTTCTGGCAGTACACGCAGCGCAGGTTGCAGTTTCCGAAGAAGATGTTGCCGGCCCCGCGCGTGCCCGAGAGCGACGGCTCCTCGCCGAAGTGCGGCGTGTAGGCGGACACGATCGGCCTCTCCCCCGAGGCGCACGAGGCGAGCACGCCGGCCAGCCGGTCGTTGCCGCAGTCCCGCGGGCAGACCGTGCACGCGCGCAGCAGGGCGTAGAGCTTTTCGACGCGCTCCTCGAGCTCCCCGGTCTCGAGGAGGCGCAGGTAACCGGGCTCGGACATGGCGCGAAAGCTTAGCATTGGGCATGGCCGAGTCCTGGAGCACCCGCCGCAAGCGCTGGGCCTTCAACCTCTTCCCCGCCTGGCGCGGCACCGGGGCGCGGATCACCTCCATCGCCTCCGACTGGAGGGAGGTGCACGTGACGCTGCCGCTCTCGTGGCGCACGCGCAACTACGTCGGCACGATCTTCGGGGGCAGCCTCTACGGCGCGGCCGACCCGATCTACATGATCATGCTGATCCACGTCCTCGGCCCCGCGTACGAGGTCTGGGACAAGGCCGCCACGGTCCGGTTCCGGAAGCCCGGCCGCTCGACCCTCTTCGCCCGGTTCGTGCTCGAGGAGAAGGAGATCGCCGAGATCCGGACGATCCTCGAGACCGCTCCCAAGACCGACCGCGTGTACAGCGTGAACCTCGTCGACGCGGACGGCGTCGTTCACGCGGCCATCGAGAAGACGGTCTCGATCCGGAAACGGGCCTAGGAGGCAGCCCCCTCCGGCAGCGCCGGCAGAGCCTGTCGCCGCTTCCAGAAGCCTTCCCACGGATCCGCCTTCTCGAGCTTGCGGAGGAAGTTGCCGAGGTGGAACTTCGTCGGATCGAGCGAGCCCTTCACCTCCGGCCAGGCGAGAGGCGTGGACACGGGAGCGCGGGGCCGGGCGCGGACGGAGTACGGCGTCACGACCGTCTGCGCGAACCCGTTGCGGGCGGCGTCGAGGTACACCCGGCCGCCGCGCCTGGCGATCCGCGCCTCGACCGTGAGCGAGTCGGGATGCGCGGCCGCCAGTCTCCGGCAGATCTCGCGGGCGAAGGCGAGGACCTCGTCCGCGTCCGGCCCGGTCCGGATGGGAACGAAGACGTGCATCCCCCGCCCTCCCGAGGTCTTCGGGTACGACGTCAGCCCGAGCGCGTCCAGGGCCCCGCGGACGAGGAGTCCGGCCGCGGCGGCGTCGGCGAAGCGGCCCGACTCGGGATCGAGGTCGAAGCACACCCAGTCGGGGCGTCGCGGCTCGGCCGCGCGGCTACCCCACGCGTGGACGGCGATGCACCCGAGGTTGGCGAGCGCGAGCTGCGTCTGCCTGAGTCCGCCGACGACGTATCGCGTGACGCCCTTCGCGTGGCGCACGGCCTTCGTCGGCGTTCCCGCCGGAAGGCCCGCGGGCGCCTGTTTCTGGTAGAAGCACTCCCCCTCGATCCCGTCGGGGCACCGCTCGAGCGAGAGGAGGCGGTCGGCGACCCACGGCCGGAGGCTCGGGAACACGGCGTCGTAGAACGCGACGAGGTCGCCCTTCGTGTAGCCCTCCCCGGGCCAGTACACCTTGTCCGGGTGCGAGACGGGCACGGCGAACCGCCCGCGGGTCATCGGGACTTTCCCGCGCCGGGCAGGACGACCTCTCCGGGGCTCTTGTCGTCGCGCAGTCCGAGGTAGACCGGCTGTCTCAGCCGCCGGTCCGCCGTCCATTCCTGGAATGCGATCTGCGCGACCAGGCGGGGGGCGACCCACACGGCCCCCTTCTCGCGCGGGGGGTCGGCGAAGGGCGACCTCGCCCGCGCGAGGGGGCGCAGGATCTTCGCGAGGGCGGCGAGCGTGGCTTCCGTGAACCCCGTTCCGACCTTCCCGACGAAGACGAGCTCCGTCCCCCTGTAGGCGCCGAGAAGGAGCGCCCCGAGATGGCGGCGCGCGCCCCGCGGCGGCGTGAAGCCGCCGATCACGAGCTCCTCCTCCTGGTGAACCTTGACCTTGAGCCACTTCCGGCTGCGCCCCGGCTCGTAGGGAGCGCTCGCGTCCTTGGCGACGATCCCCTCGAACCCCTTTCGCTTCGCGGTCCGGTAGGCCGCGAGGCCGCCGCCCGTCAGGCGCCGCGACGGGAAGAGCCGCGCGGAGCCGCGCCCGACAGCCGCCTCGAGCTCCTTCCGGCGCGCGGAGAGGGGCTCGCCCCGCAGGTCTCGGCCCCCGCGGTAGAGGCAGTCGAACGCCGCGAAGGCCTGGGCGGCGCCGCCCCGCTGCAGGAGCTGAAACCGCGAAACGCCCGCGCGATCGAACGCGACCACTTCGCCGTCGAGAAGGATCGCCGGATCGCGCAGAGCTTCGACCGCCTCGGCGACCGCGGCGAACGTCGCCGTGCGGTCCTTTCCGTTGCGCGAAAGCAGGAGCACCCCTCCGGCATCCTTGTACGCCAGGATGCGGTAGCCGTCGTACTTCTCCTCGTACACCCAGCCCGGGCGGTCGAAGGCCTCGCCGACGAGCGTGGCGAGCATCGGACGCACGCGAAACGGGACGCGCCCGCGCGCGGCGCCGTCCCTTCGCGCCCGCGCCGGCTTCTCACGCGGCACGCGCCGCCCTCCCGCCCGGAGGCGCGCCGCGTCGTCTACAATGGGAGAACGGCATGCGGGACATTTTGGCATGGGCCCTGGCGACCGAGATCCTGGGCCTCGCCGTCCTCCCTCTCCTGCGCGCCTTCTTCGGCAACCGCCGCGACGCGGCGCTTCTCTCGAGGCCCCTGGGTCTGGCCGTCGTGTCCTACGTCGGCTGGGTCGTCGCGCTGGCCACCCCGCTCGGCTTCGCCCGCCTGACCCTCTGGCTCGTCGTGCTCGCGGTCGGGGCCGGTTCCTGGATCTTCCGCCGGCGCTGCGGCGACCCCGTCGTGCAGGCCCCGGCGTGGGGCGACGAGGAAAAGCTCGCCGCCGTCGTCTTCTGGTCCGCGACCGGCGTCTTCCTCGCCATCCGCGCCGCCGGGCCGGCGATCCTCGGGGCCGAGAAGTTCATGGACCTCGCCTTCCTGAATTCGCTCGCGCGGTACCCCGCCATGCCTCCCGCCGATCCCTGGATGGCCGGCAAGACGATCAACTACTACTACTGGGGATACCTCCTGGCGGCCGTCCAGACCAAGCTCTCGAGCATCCCCGTCGGGCCCGGGCTGTCGCCGCTGATCGCCTACAACCTCGCCGTCGCCACCTTCGCCGGGTTCTCCTTCGCCGCGGCCACGTGCCTCGGCCTGCGCCTGTCGCGGGGGCGTCTCGCGGTGGGTCTGGCGGCCGGCGCGGGCGCGGTCTTCGCGGGAAACCTCACCGGCGCCTTCGACGCGTGGAGCGCGCCCTTCGCGGCGGACTTCGACTACTGGCATGCGTCGCGCGTCATCGGTCCGGACAACTTCAAGACGATCAACGAATTTCCCTTCTTCACGTTCTTCCACGCCGATCTGCACCCGCACCTGCTCGCCTTCCCCTTCTTCCTCGCGGCCTTCGCGGTCGCGCACCGCTGGGTCGAAGCGGGAGATGGCCGGCGCTGGCGGGGATGGCCCTCGATGCTCCTCGTCGCCCTCGTCGCGGGAACGGCGCGGGCCGCGAACTTCTGGAACCTGCCGGCTCTGGCGATCCTCCTCATCGTCGGCGGCTGCTTCTGGACGACCCGGGGCGCGCGCCTGCCGGGGCTCGGGGCCGCGGTCCGCGGCGGCGCGACCGGAGCCGGGATCTTCCTCGCCTCCCTCGTCCTCTTCTACCCCTACACCGCCTCCTTCCAGCTCGCGGAGCGGGGCCTCGGGCGGGCGACCATGGTCTCGGGGCTGCTCGAGTTTCTCGGCGTCTGGGGCATCCTCTTCGCGGTCTGCGCCCTCGGGCTCTGGCCGAGGGCTTCGGACGACTCGGAACCCGCGCGTCGGCGCCGCGATCTCTCCCTCGCCGTGGCCGCGGGCGTGTCGCTCCTCGCGGGCCTCGCCCTCAGGATGCCCGCGATGGCGCTCGTCGTCTTCCTCGCCCTCTTCGCCGCGAGGGCGGCCTGGAAGAGCCTGCGCGCGCCCGAGGACGACGCCGAAGGCGTCTTCGCCGCCCTGCTCCTCCTGCTCGGCCTCGGGATGATCGGCGGCTGCGAGTTCGTCTATTTCAAGGACACCTACGGGCAGGACCTGCAGCGGATGAACACGCTGTTCAAGTTCTACCACCAGGCCTGGCCGCTCGTCGCGATCGGCGGCGCGGTCTTCGCCGGGCGCGCCTGGGACGCGGGCGGACGCCGCAGCCGCGCCTTTCGCGCCGCGCTCGCCGCCTGCGGGATCGCCGCGGCGCTCTGGCCGATCAACGTCGCCGTCTCGCGCCTGCGCCAGAAGGACGGCCCCTTCTCGCTCGACGCGCGCGGGCCGCTCCGGCGCCGCGGCCGGGGCGACGCCGAGGCGATCGATTGGATGCTGCGCAACGCCCCCACGGGGTCGGTCGTGCTCGAGGCTTCGGGAGACCCCTACTCCGAGTTCGCGCGGATCTCGTCGCACACGGGCGTTCCGACGGTTCTCGGCTGGGCCAACCACGAGGGTCTCTGGCGCGCGCGCGCGGGGGCCGAGGATCCCGAGGTCGAGGAACGCAAGGCGCGCGTCAAGCTCTTCTACACGACGTCCGACGCGCGGGTCGCCGCGGCGACGCTCCAGAAGTACGGCGTCACCCACGTCGTCCTCGGCGACATGGAGCGCAAGGCCTACGGCTCGAACCCGGCGACCGCCAGCTTCCCGTTCCTGGAACAGGTCTTCAACGCCGAGGGCACGGCGATCTTTCGCGTCGCCCCGCAGCGATGAAGATCCTGATGGCGATCGACTACTACCGCCCTCACGTCTCGGGCCTCACGATCTACGTCGAGCACCTGGCGGAGGGGCTGGCGCGGCGGGGACATTCCGTGACCGTCCTCACCCACCGGCACCTGCCGGAGCTCCCCCTCGAAAGCGATGAGAACGGCGTGCGCGTCGTCCGGGCGCCGGTCGCCGCGCGGATGGGCAAGGCGCTCCTCTCGCCGGCGATCCTCGCGCGGGCCCTGGCCGAGGTGCCGCGGGCGGACGTCCTGCACCTCCACGCGCCGCTCGTCAACGCCGTGCCGCTCGCCTTCCTGGGCGCGACGCTGCGCGTGCCCATCGTCGTCACCTTCCATTGCGACCTGCAGCCGCCGCCGAGCGCCGGCTCGAAGCTCGTCGAGGTCGTCGCCCGCGCCTCGCAGCACTTCGCGCTCGAGCGCGCCGCCCGCGTCATCACCTATACCGAGGATTATGCGCGCCACACCCGGCCGCTGCGGGACCGGCTCGAGAAGGTCGGGTGGATCCTGCCTCCCGTGGCGGACCCGCCCGGGACCGGCCGGAGCGCGGAGGACGTGCGTGCGCGCTTCGGGGTGCGCGGCGGGCCGGTCCTCCTCTTTCTCGGCCGGTTCGCCGAGGAGAAGGGCCTGCCCGTCCTCGTGGACGCGTTTCGCGAGGTCCGCGGGCGCTTTCCCGACGCGGTTCTCCTGCTCGCGGGCGCCCGCGACGTTCCGGGCGAAACGGTGCTCGCGCGGATCGCGCCCCTGCTCGCGGATCCCGCCTCGGGCGTGGTCGCGCCGGGAATCGTCCCGCCCGAGGAGATCGCGGACCTCTTCACGATCGCGGACCTGCTCGTCCTTCCCTCCGTCAACGCCACCGAGTCCTTCGGGCTCGTCCAGGTCGAGGCCATGCTGCGCGGGATCCCTTCGGTGGCGTCGGACCTCCCCGGCGTCCGCCAGCCGGTCCGGATGACGGGCATGGGCGAGATCGCGCCGATCGGAGACGCGCGGGGGCTGGCCCGCCAGATCCTCCGGGTGCTCGGAGCGCCCGAGCGCTACCGGAGGCCCCGCGCGGAGATCCGCGCGCTGTTCCGCCCCGAACGGACGTTCGAAGAGTACGAGGCCGTTTACGCCGACGCCGTCGGAGGCCACGGGTGACGCCCGGGCGGACCTCCGAGGCCATCCTTCGCGCGCACCTGCGCGAGATGCCCCTCCACCGGGTCGTCATCCGGACCATCGAGGCGCGGATCCTGTCGGAGGTTCCGTTCCCGCGGCCGATCCTCGACATCGGCTGCGGCGACGGCCACTTCGGGTCGGTCCTCTTTCCCGAGGGCGCCGACGTCGGCCTCGACCCGGGGCTCGCCGACCTCTCCGAGGCGAGGGCCCGCGGCGTCTACCGGATCGTGACCTCGGCCGACTCGGGCTCGATGCCGTTCCGCGACCGGCATTTCCGCTCGGTCGTCTCCAACTGCGTGTTCGAGCACATCCCGAACATCGAGGCCACGGTCGCCGAGATCGCCCGCGTCCTCGCGCCGGGCGGCACCTTCGCGACGACCGTCATCGGCGACCGATTCCGCGAGTTCCTCACCGACGCCGGGGCCTGGCGCCGCCTGGGGCTGTCCTCCCTCCACCGCGCCTACGTGGACTGGTTCAACCGGAAAGCCGTCCACTTTCACTTCGACTCTCCCGAGACCTGGCGCGCGCGGTTCGAGGCGGCGGGCCTCGAAGTGGTGCGGTGGCGCTACTACATGTCCGCGGCGGCCACGCGCGCCTTCCACCGCAGCCACTACGTGAGCCTGCCTCACCTCCTCTCCCGCCAGCTGACCGGCCGGTGGGTCCCGGTCCCGGCGCTGACCGACAACGCGTTCTGGGTCCGGAGGCTCACCCGCTGGGTCGACGAGCCCGAGCCCAACCCCGGCTCGTGCATCGCGTTCGTGTGTAGGCGGCGGCCCGAATCTCCTGTAAAATGATCGGCTTAGATTAGATTTTCGGGGACAACAGAATGCGGTTTCTGATCACCGGCGGAGCCGGGTTCATCGGCTCGAATGCGGCCCGGCGGCTGCGCGCCCTCCAGCACGAAGTCGTCGTCCTGGACAACTTCCTGCGCCCCGCCTCCCGCTTCAACCGGGCCTGGCTCGAGGCGGCGCATCCCGGGATCCGCTTCGTCGAGGCGGACGTGCGCGACGCGGACGCCCTCCGGCACGTCCTCTCCGAGCCCTACGACGTGGTCCTCCACCTGGCCGGCCAGGTCGCCGTCACCACCTCCATCCTGGATCCCGCGACCGACTACGAGATCAACGCCCTCGGCACCTTCCGACTGCTCGAAGAGCTGCGCCGGCGCCACGCGGGCGCTCCCGACCGGGCGCCCCTGCTCATCTACGCCTCGACCAACAAGGTGTACGGCCACCTCTCGATGGGCGAGACGGTCCGCGACGGGCGCTGGGACTTCCGCAACCTGCCGGCGGGCGTCTCGGAGACCGAGCCCCTCTCCTTCGAGTCGCCCTACGGCTGCTCGAAAGGCGCCGCCGACCAGTACGTCGTCGACTACCACCGCAGCTTCGGCCTTCCCACCGTCGCGATGCGCCAGTCGTGCATCTACGGGCCCCGCCAGTTCGGCGAGGAGGACCAGGGGTGGGTCGCGTGGTTCGCCCTCGCCGCGGTCTTCGGCCTGCCCATCACCTTCTACGGCGACGGGCTGCAGGTCCGCGACCTGCTGTGGGTGGACGACCTCGTCTCGCTCTATCTCGCCGCCGCGGCGCGGCGCGCGACGGTGGCCGGCCGCGCCTACAACATCGGCGGCGGCCCGGCGTTCCGCCTCTCGTTGAAGGAGCTCATGGTCCTGCTCGAGCAGCGGCTCGGCCGGAAGATCCCCGTCGCCTCGGCCCCGGCCCGGCTCGGCGACCAGCCGGTCTTCTACTGCAACGTCGACCGGGCCGAGAAGGAGCTCGGCTGGCGTCCCCAGGTTGCCCCGGCCGAGGGCGTCGAGCGCCTGCTCGCGTGGATCCACGAAAGCCGGGACGAGATCGGCCGTTTCCTCACCCGCAAGGGGCTGAAGATCGGTCCGGGTCCGAGCTAGCCCCGGTGGAGACGCGCCTGTCCCGCGATCGCGCCCGCGCGATCCTCCTGCTCCTGCTGGCCGCGGGAGCGATCCTGCGCTTCCAGGGCCTCAACTGGGACGCCGGGCACCACCTGCACCCCGACGAGCGCTTCATCTCCATGGTCGAGGAGAAGCTCGAGTTCCCGAAGACGGCCGCCGAGTATTTCGATTCGAAGCGCTCGAGCCTCGACCCGTACAACCGCGGCGAGGGATCGTTCGTGTACGGCACCCTGCCCATCACGGCGGCCAAGGTCGTGGCCCCTCTCTTCGGCCGGCGCGGCTACGACGGCACCTACCTCGTGGGCCGCGGCCTGTCGGGGCTCTTCGACCTCCTGACGGTCTGGCTCGTCTACCGCCTGACGCGCCGGTTCGCGGGGCGCCGCGCGAGCCTCCTCGCGGCGGGCCTTTCGACCTTCTGCGTCCTCGGCATCCAGCTCTCCCACTTCTGGGCCGTGGACACGTTCCTGACGACGTTCACGGCGGCGGCGCTGCTCGGCGCGGTGCGGATCGCGCAGGGACGCTCGGGCTGGGCCGGATACGCGGCCACCGGCGCGGCGATCGGCCTGGCGGCGGCCTGCAAGATCCCGGCGCTCGCGCTGCTGCTTCCGCTCGGGGTCGCGGTGCTCGCGGCCGCCGCACGCCGGCCGCGCCCGCTGCTCGCGGTCCTCGCCGCGATTCCGCGCGTCGCCGCCGCCCTCGCCGCGGCGGCGGTGGCCATCCGTCTCTTCCTCCCGCACATCTTCCTGGGACCCAGCCCCTTCTCGTTCCGACTGGACCCCCGATGGGTCGACGACCTGAAGCGGCTCCAGGCGCTCTTCGGCTCCGTCGCCGGGTTCCCCCCCGCCCTGCAGTGGGCGGGACGGACGTTCCTGTTCCCGATCGAGAACCTCGTCCTCTGGGGAATGGGCGTCTTCTTCGGCCTCTCGGCGCTGGCCGCGCTCGTCTGGGCGTCGGGAGCGGTGGTGCGCCGCCGCGCGTTCGACCTGGCTCCCCTGTGCGCCCACAGCCTCTTTCTCCTGGCCTACTACGGGCTGACGCTCGTCAAGTCGATCCGCTACCTCTACCCGGCCTATCCGGCGCTCGCGGTCCTGACCGGAGTCTGGTTCTCGCACCTGCTGCGCGATTTCCGGATGCCCCGCCTCGCCCGCGCCGCGGCCGTCGGCGTGCTCGCCGGCACCGCGCTCTGGGCGGTCGCGTTCACAGCGATCTACCGCCGCCCGCAATCGCGCATCGAGGCGACCCGCTGGATCTACGCGCACGTCCCCGCGCGCCAGCACATCGTCAACGAGTCGTGGGACGACGGCCTGCCGCTCCCGATGCCGGGCTACGACCCGGCCGTGTACGCGGGGCCGCCGCAGCTGCCGCTCTTCGACCCGGACTCCCGCGAAAAGGCCGAGATCCTCGTACGCGCCCTGGCAGACGCCGACTGGGTCGCCGTGACCTCCAACCGCGTCTACGCCAACGTGACGCGCGTTCCCGACGTCTTCCCGATGTCGATCGCCTATTACCGCGCGCTTTTCGACGGGAGCCTCGGCTTCGAGCGCGCCGCCGACGTGACGTCCTACCCCTCGCTCGGCCCCCTCCGCATCCCGGACGACCGCGCCGAGGAGCAGTTCACCGTCTACGATCACCCCCGCGTCCTCCTCTTCCGCAAGACGCCTCGCTTCTCGGCCGCGGCCGCGCGGGCCCTGCTGCTCGCCGCGATCCCGAAAACCCCTCCCACCATGAACGAGTGGGAGAAGTGGCCCCGGGCCCTGCGCCACGTCAGCGCTCCCGTGCGGCCCGACCGGCTCGCCCGCGCCGAGACGGCGCCCTCGGTCGAGCCCGGCGAGTCCGCCGGCAGCTCCTTCGGCGCGGCGGTCCTCTGGTACCTCGCGCTCTGCCTCGTGGGCGTCCTCGCCCTCCCGCTCGTGTGGGGCCTCTTCCCCCGCCTTTCGGACCGGGGCTTCGGCTTCGCGCGGATCCTCGGCCTCGTCTTCGCGACGTACGCGATGACCGTCGCGCTGACCTTCCGCGTGCTCACGAACGGACGGTCCGCGGCGGTCCTCTGCCTCGCCGCGCTGGCCGCGGTCTCCGCGTGGGTCTTCCTGCGCGAACGTCACGACCTCCTGCGGTTCCTCCGCGAGCAGCGCCGGCCTCTGCTGCAGAGCGAGCTCGTGTTCGCCGCCGGCTTCCTGCTCTTCCTCGGGATCCGATCCCTGAACCCGGAGATCTACTGGGGCGAGAAGCCGATGGACTTCTCGATCCTCAACATCCTCGTCCGGACGCGCTCGCTGCCGGCCTCGGACCCCTGGCTGGCCGGCGCGCCCCTCGGCTATTACACGTTCGGGCAGGAGATGGTCGTCTTCCTCACCCTGCTGACGAACCTCTCGACCCGATTCACGTTCAACCTCGCCTTCGGCCTGCTCGGCGGCACCATCCTGCAGGGGGCCTTCTCGCTCGCGCGCAGCTGGGGCGGTCGCCTCCGGGCGGGGATCGCCGGGGCCGCGCTCACCCTCCTCGTCGGAAACCTCTCGGGCCTGCGCGAGTGGCTCGTCCGCAGGCACGCCCTCGACTGGGACTACTTCTGGGCGACGTCCCGCGTCGTGAAGGACACGATCAACGAGTACCCGTTCTGGAGCCTCACGTTCGCGGATCTCCACGCGCACGTGCTGGCGATCCCGGTCTTCCTCGCGTTCGCGGCCGCCGCGCTGCACCTGCTGCGCCTCCACGTCGATCCCCCGGCGGCGCCGCGGACGCGGATCCTGGGCGCGGTCCTGCTCGGGTTCCTCGCCGCGGCGCAGGCCCTGACGAACGCGTGGGACGTCCCGATGCTCGCCGGCCTGCTCCTGCTCACGGCGCTGACCATCGGGCTCGCCGGCCTCCGGCCGTCCTTCGCGGGCGCCGGACGCGGGATCGCGGCTCTCGCGGTGGCCGCGGGGTCCGCGTACCTGCTCGCCCGGCCGCTCTGGGTCCGCGCGGGCGGGGCGCCGGGCATCGGGAAGAACCTCGAGCCTTCCGCCCCCGGCGTGGACCAGCTCGCGGTCTTCGGGCTGTTCTTCTTCCTCGCGACCGCCTGGTGGCTCTCGTCCGCCTCCGAGCGGCTCGCCGCGCGCGGCGCCGGGCGACCCCTGCGATGGACGCTCGTCACGCTCGCCGCCGCGGCGCTGGCGCTGCTCGCCTGGCGCCGGCCCGACGCCTTCCTCGCGTGCGAGGTCGTTCTCTTCCTGGCGGCGTGCTTCGCCCTGGCCGAGCTTCGCGAGGACCGCCTGGCCCTCGGCTTCCTCGCGGCGGCGTTCTTCCTCGTCCTCTTCTGCCAGCGCCTCTACATCTACGACCGGATGAACACGTTCTTCAAGCTCTACCTCGAGGCCTGGATCCTCTTCGCGATCGCGACCGCGGTCCTCGTGTTCCGGCGCGACCGGCGCGGCGTCATCGACCGCTGGGCGTTGCCCGCGAGGGCGGCCGCGGGTCTCTTGGCCGCCGCCGCGCTCTTCACGAGCGCGACCGCCGGCCGGGCCGCCGTCAGCCGCCATTTCGCGCCGTACGAGGGCCCGTCTCTCGACGGCCTGCGGTACCTCGAGACGATGCATCCCGGCGAGTACCGCGCGGTCGAATGGCTGCGCCGCACCGTCGAGGGAACGCCCGTCGTCCTCGAGGCGCAGGGCCCGTCCTACCAGGACTTCGGCCGGATCTCGATGCTGACGGGCCTGCCGACCGTGCTCGGGTGGGACTATCACGTCAAGCAGCGCGGCAACGCGGAGTCGGACATCGAGGCCCGCCGCCAGGCCGTGCGGTCCATCTACACCAACCCGGAGAGCGCCCGCGTCGAGCCCCTGCTCAAGCGCTACAACGTCGGGTACGTCTACGTCGGCTGGCTCGAGCGCAAGACGTATCCGGCCGACGGCCTGCGGAAGTTCCGCGCCGACAAGGCCCTCTTCCAGCCCGTCTACGAGAACCCCGAGACCCAGGTCTACCGGGTCGCCGGCGGGCCGGCCCAGGACGTCCTCCTTCCGGCGCGGGAGGAGCTGCCCGAGTCCGCGGCCGCCGCCGCGGGCCCGCAGGACGAGCCGGAGGAGCGCCCGGCGATCCAGGACAAGGCCGACGCGGGCGAACCGCCCTTCTCCAACCTGCGCGAGCCTCGCGGCGCCGCCGTGGACGGGCTCGGGCGGATCTGGATCGCCGACTTCGGCCACTCGCGCCTGAGGGTCTTCGACCCGAACGGCGGGTTCCTCGGGGGCTGGGGCGGGCGCGGCGGCGGCGAGTACGGGTTCAAGGAGCTCTGCGGGGTCGCGATCGCGGGCGACGCCCTCTACGTCGCGGACACGTGGAACGGCCGCGTGCAGGCCTTCACGACCGCCGGCGTCCTGCGCGCTTCCGCGGGCGAGCTCTACGGTCCGCGCGGCATCACGGTCGCCCCCGACGGGCGAGTCTGGGTCACCGACGTCGGCAACCACCGGGTCGTCTCGTACGACCCCCTGCTCCAGGACCGGAAGATCGTCGGCAAGAAGGGATCGGGCCCGGGAGAGTTCTCGAGCCCCACGGGCATCGCGGCCGCCCCGTCGGGCGCGATTTACGTGGCCGACACCGGCAACAAGCGCATCCAGATCCTCGCTCCCGACGGCACGCCGCGGGGAGAGTTCGCCGTCCCGGGCTGGGGCGAGAACATCGAGCCCCACCTCGCCGTCGATGGCGCCGGGACGATCTGGGCGACGGACCCGACTTCCGCCGCGGTCCTCGCCTTCGACGCCTCCGGCAAGCTCCTCGAGCGGATCGTGGCGGACGAGGCCGGGCGCAAGTTCCAGAACCCGACGGGTATCGCCGTCGACCGGAAAAACCGTATCCTCTACGTCGTCAATTCCGGAAACGCCTCGATCGCGAAGCTCCCCCTGGCCGAGAGGAGGACTCCTTGAACGACACCGGGCCGGCAGCCCAGGACCGCGCGCGGAAATCCGCCGGGGTCCTCCTCTTCGTGGCGGCCCTCGCGCTCGCGGCCGGGCTGACGCGCTTCTGGAGCCTGGGGGACCGACCGCTCCACCACGACGAGTCCATCCACGCCTACCAGTCGTACACGCTTTCGAAGGGCGGCGACTGGCGCTACGACCCGGCGTACCACGGCCCGTTCCTCTATTACGTCAACGCGCTCGTCTACAAGGTCTTCGGCGCCTCGAACTTCACGGCGCGCCTCATGCCCGCGGTCTTCGGCCTGCTGCTGATCGGCTTCGCCTGGCCCCTTCGCCGCTGGATCGGGAAGCCCGCCGCCGCCGTGTACGCGGTCTTCGTCCTGGCCTCGCCCCATTTCCTCTACTTCTCCCGGTTCATCCGGGAAGACCTGTACTCGCTGGTGTTCACCCTCGGGACCATCCTGGCCTTCCAGCGGTTCCTGGAGACCGATCGCTCGAAGTGGCTGATGCTCTGCGCGACGTCCTTCGCCCTGGCGGGCGTCACGAAGGAGAACGCCTACATGACGGGCGTCCTCTTCGTGGCGTACGGCGCCTGGTGCGTCCTCCGGGGAATGGGAACCCCGGGCGGGCCGGGGCCCGAGGCGGCGCTGCGCTCGGGGGCGCGCTGGACGTTCGAGCGCCTGGCCCCGATCGTGTCGGCCGGCATCCTCTTCATGGTGATCTGGGCCGGCATGTACACGGCCTTCGGGAAATATCCCGGCGACTGGCTGGCGATCCCCAAGGCGATCACCTACTGGATGGGCCAGCACTCGATCGCGCGGATCCCCGGGCCCTGGTACTACTACTTCCCGCAGCTCGCGTTCTACGACACGGCCATCGTCTTCGCGGCGCTCTTTGCCTTCTCGCGCCGGGACTGGAAGAGCGACCCGTTCCTGCGGGTGCTGCGCGCGGCGGCCCTTCCCGTGGTCGTTTACGTCGTGGTGCGGCGCTTCGTCCCCGTGCTCGCGCCCCACGCCATCGTGTGGATCGCGCTGATCCTCGCCGGGGCGGTCGTCCTCACGCTTCGCCGGCCGCCGGCGGAACCGCCCGCGCTCTCGCCCTTCCTGCAGTTCGTCGCCTTCTGGGCCGTGGGGTCGCTCGCGATCTACGGCTGGGCGCGCGAGAAAGTCCCCTGGCTGACCGTCCATCCCCTGCTCCCCCTCACGATCCTCGCGGCTCTCGGCGTCGTGCGGCTCTGGTCGGAGCGCCGTAGGCCGTGGGCCGGGATCGCCCTGGGCGTGACCGTCCTGCTCGCCTGCGTCAACACGAGCGGGGCGTACCTGGCCGCCTTCCGATACGGCGCCCACGACCTCGAGAAGGAGCCCCGCCACGCGGAGATGCTGGCGTACGTCCAGACCTCGAAGGACCTCGTGCGCGCGCTCGCCCCGGCCGAAGCGGCGAAGGCGCGCGTGCCGGCCGGGACGCCGGTCGTGACGATCGCCGGCGAGGCCGTGTGGCCCCTGACCTGGTACCTGCGCGACGCCAACGTCACCTGGGCCTCGCGCATCGAGCAGGCCTCGACGCCCGTCATCATCGCGGACTGGGACCCGGAGGGGGCGCTCGAAAAACAGCTCGCCGGCAAGTACGACGCCAAACGCGTGCCCATCCGCGCCTGGTGGTTCCCCGACCCGACGAAGGAAGGGGACAAGATGCATCCCACCTTCCGCGACCTGGTGCGGCTGTGGCTCTTCCACGAGATCTGGAGCCCCATCGGGTCGCAGGACGCGACCATCTTCGTCCGCAAGGATCTGGCCGGCACCGGGACGCTCGAGCCGCTGCAGCTCCAGGTCCAGGACACTTCCTCGCGCGACTACCCCGGCTCCGACGCCGTGGACCTCCCGGCCGCGAGGGTCTTCGGCGCCGCCGGAAACGGGCCGGGCCAGTTCGCCGAGCCGCGCGGCGTGGCCGCCGACGCCAGCGGCAACCTCTACGTCGCCGACACGAAGAACAGCCGGATCGAGGTCTTCGACGCCAACGGCGGATTCCTGCGCGCCTTCGGCGCCCGCGGCGCGGGCGACGGCCAGTTGAACGAGCCCTGCGGCATCGCCGTCGGCCCGAACGGCGAGGTGTACGTCGCCGATACCTGGAACCACCGGGTCGCGCGGTTCGGCCCGGGCGGCGAGTGGCGAGGCGCCTGGATCGACCCCGAGCACGGATTTTTCGGCCCTCGCGGCCTGGTCTTCTCGGCGGGCTCGCTCTTCGTGACCGATACCGGCAACAAGCGCGTCGTGCGCTTCGACGCCGCGACGGGGTCCGTCACGGGCCGCTGGGGCGGCGCGGGGTCCGGACCGGGGCAGTTCATCGAGCCCGTCGGCCTCGCCGCCGACCCCTCCGGCCGCGTCTACGTCGCCGACACGGGCAACCACCGCGTGCAGGTCTTCGACGCCGACGGCAAGTTCGTGCGCCAGTTCCCGGTCTTCGGGTGGAAGGATTTCTACACCGAGCCGTACCTCGCCGTGGGTCCGTCCGACAGCGTCTTCCTGACCGACTCCTGGAAGGGCCGGATCGCCCGGTACGACGCGTCGGGAGCCCTGCAGCATTCGTACAAGGCCGACGGTTTGAAGCGCCCCACGGGCATCACGCTCGACGCCTTCGGCCACGTCATCGTTTCGGACCGCGACATGAACCGCATTCTCGTTTGGCCGCTCGACGCGTTCCGCTGAAGGGCCGCGCCGGAGCGCACGACGGACGCAACGACAGAGGGAGTACACGCACGATGACCCAGACACGGTCGAACCCCGACGCCCCGGCAGCCTCGTTCCGGCGCATCGCCCTCCCGGCCCTCGGCCTCCTGGCCGCGCTCGCCTCCGGTCTCGCCTGCAAGCGCACGGAGAAGGCCGCCTCCACCCCGCCGGGCTCCGCTTCGGCCCCGGCCGCGGCGGCCGCGACGCCGGCGCCGGCCCCCGATCAGCCACCCGTCATCCGCGACGCCGCCGAGCCGGGCAAGGCCCCCTGGGCCGGCCTCTCCGAGCCGCGCGGCGCCGCCCTCGACGGGCGCGGGCGCATCTGGGTCAGCGACTTCGGCCTGTCGCGCATCGCGATCTTCGACCTCGCGGGCGGATCCCTCGGCGGATGGGGAGGGGTGAAAGGAAACGGCAAGTACCAGCTCCAGGATCCGGGCGACGTCGCGATCCACGGCGACGACGTCTACGTGGCCGATACCTGGAACGGGCGCGTCCAGCACTTCACGACGGGCGGCCAGTTCAAGGAGACGGCGGTCGCCGAGCTCTACGGCCCGCGGGGCGTCGCGGTCGCTCCCGACGGCACGGTCTGGATCGCGGACTCCGGCAACAACCGCCTCGTCGTCCTCCAGGCCGGCCAGGCGAAGCGCTTCCTCGGCAGGGCCGGCGACGGCCCCGACGGGCTCTCGTTCCCCGTCGGCATCGCCGTCGGGGCATCCCGCGTCTACGTCGCCGACATCGGCAACCATCGCCTCCAGGTCCTCGGGCTGGACGGCAAGTTCCAGCACGCGATCCCCGTGGCGGCGTGGAAGGAGACGATGGAGCCGTACGTCGCCGTGGACGAGAAGGAGAACCTCTTCGTCTCCGTGCCCTCTTCGAGCGCCGTCCTCGAGCTCGACCGCTCCGGCAAGGTCCTCCACCGGTGGGAAGCCGACGACGCCGGCAAGAAGCTCATGAAGCCCACCGGCCTGGCGTTCGACGGCAAGAGCCGGGTCCTCTACGTCGTCGACGCCATGGCGAACGCGATCACGACGCTGCACGTCGACGGCAAGAAGCCGTGACGGCGCCGCGGGCGGCCGCCGCCCGGAGACGATGACGGACGCCGGCGCAACGGGCCGCTCCGGAAGCCGGGGCGTCTCGCGCTGGGCGTATTACCTCTCCTCGATCCCCACGATCCTCGGCCGGATGCGCCCGCGGGGAGCGCTCCTCCGCCTGTTTCTCGGGCTGCCGGTGCGCCGGCCGCTCGAGGTCACACTCGACGACGGCCTGCGGTTTCGCGTGCGGACCCGCATGGACGCCTGGCTCCTCAAGGAGACCTGCCTCGACCGCGACTACGAACGCGAGGCGCCCCTCGAGGACGGTTGGACGATCGTGGACGTCGGCGCCGCCATGGGCGACTTCACGGTCCACGCCGCCAGGCGGTGCCCCCGGGGCGTCGTGTACGCCTTCGAGCCCCTCCCCGACTCCTTCGCCCGGCTCGAGGAGCACGTCCGCCTGAACGGGGCCGGGAACGTCCGCGCCTTCCCCGAGGCGATCGCGGCCGCGGAGGGAACGCTCGCGCTCTACACCGTGACCGGCCTCTTCGGGCAGCACCGCACCGCCGGCGACGAGAGTGCGGCGGCCGCTCCGCCGATCACCGTCCCCGCGACGACGCTCGGCCGCGTCTTCGAGCGCGAGGGCATCGCGCGCTGCGACCTCCTCAAGATCGACTGCGAGGGCGCCGAGTTCGAGATCCTCCTGGGCCTCCCGCCCGATGTCCTCGGCCGCGTCGCCCGCATCGTCCTCGAGTACCACGACCACGTGACCGCCCACACGCACGAGGAACTGGCGCGGTGGCTCGGGGAGCGCGGCTTCTCGGTCACCGTCCGCCCGAACCCGGCCTGGCGCGAGCTCGGGTTTCTCTCCGCGGTGCGCCTGGCTACCGATCCCTGACCACGTACACGCCGAAGTTCCGGTCGGGGTGGGACTGGGGCAGGATGCGCGCCGTCCCCCCCGGGTAGAGTCGCTGCAGCGCCTCGAGGCGCCCCGTGTCGTTGGGGCGGTAATAGAACACGAGGGGCCTGACCGTCAGCCCCTCGGGAACGTCGGGAGGCGGGATGTTGTGCGTCTGGACCCATGTCGGATCGCCGGCTTCGAACCCGACGCTGCGCGCGTCCACCCAGAAGCCCGTCGCGAGCAGGTACTGGTTCTCGAGAGGGATGCCCTGCGCGCGGTACCGGTCCATCACCGCGGCCATCTCGGTCGCGTGCTCGATGATGCCGTCGTACGAGACGCCGAGCTGGACGAAATAGGACTCCGCGTTGTCCCGGAACGACACGCTCGCGGCCGTCAGGAGGGCCGCCGCTCCCGCCAGCCGCAGGACGACCCGCTCGCGCAGGAAGCCCCGCCAGAGGTGCGCGAACGGGAGGCCGACCAGGAGAAACACGACCGGAATGACGACGCTCGCCCGGTTGAGGCTCGGGTTCTCGTTCGGATACGCCAGGGACAGGGTCGAGGGCAGCGTCAGCAGGAAGAACGCCGGGAAGAGCCATGCCCAGCGCCACGCCCCGCCGAGGACCGCGCGCACGGCGAGCACCAGGCCCGCCAGCAGGAGCGCGCCGGAGACGGCGTCCAGGAACGGGTCGCCCGGCACGAGGACGGTCCAGGTGGAGCTGCCCATCCAGTGGAAGGCCTTTGCCATGTTCCACACGTTCCCGGCGAACACCGTGAGCGGCGGCGCGTCCAGCGCCCGCTCCGCGCCCGTCGCCCGGGTCGCGATGCGATACCAGAAGAAGGAGCGGTTGGGGCCGGCCACGGCGAACTTGAGCACCGGAAGGAGGAGGATCGCCGACGTCGCCGCCACGAGGAAGCCGTCGGCGACCGTCCGCCACCGCCTTCCCGCGCGTCGCCGCTCGAAGAGCGCCGCGCCGAGCAGCAGCGGAACGAGAAGCGGCACGATGCGAAACGACAGGTACGTCTGCAGACCGAGCCCGATCGCCAGGCCCGCCACGAGAAGCGAGCCCCGGTCTCCCCGCCTCTGGTACCGCAGGAGCGCCCACAGCAGCAGCGCCGTCAGCGGAATCGGATAGACGTACTCGATCCCCTGGCGGGCGAGCGCGGCAGACCACTTGCTCCACGCGCCGAACGCCGCCGCTCCGATCCCGAGCCAGACGCCTCCGAGCTCCCGGCCGAGCAGGAAGAGGGCGGGCGCCACGAGCAGCCCGCACGCGGCGGTCGCGATCTTGAGCGTCAGGAAATTCAGGGGAAGGCCCGCGACCCTGACCAGGAAGGCCGTCCAGTAGAAGTGGAGGGGCCCGTTTCCGAGGTTGCGGAAGAAATAGACGGCGTGGTGCCCGTCGAGCAGATCCTGCATGTCGAGCATCTCTTCAGCGTGGTCGCTGACGGGGTTGGCGGGCACCCCGGCGAGGTCGTGGAACTGAAACCAGGCCGCCGCCGCCATGACGAGCACGAACGCCGCGACGGCCGCCCAGCGCTCCCCCGCCGGCAGAGCCGGGGGCGCCTCGCGTGTCCTCGCTCCGGCACGCGGCCACCACGCCCGGTACCAGAAGCCGATCGCCGCCGCCCACGCCAGGACGCCCGGGAGTCGGAACTCCTCGGGCGGCATCGTCCAGGCACAGAAGCCGGCCGCGGCGACGGCGAGCAGGAGCGGCACGACCCGCGGACCCGGGTCGAGCGGATCGAGGTCACTGAGCACGTCCGGGGCAGGCGGGTCGGCCCGCGCCACGACGACCCAGGCGATGAGGCCTCCCGCCAGGGCCGCCAGCGCGGGCGCCGGCAGCTGGCGCGCCCCCAGCGAGCGCGTCGCTACGAAGAGCGCCGCCAGGCCGGCCACGCCGAGCCATGGCGCCAGCCGGCGCAGTCCAGTCGGGCGGTCGGTCCTGCTCACGAGAGGTATGGGCCGATTTTAACGGGCCCACGCGCCAGAAACGAAATGGCCGGCTCGAAGGCCGGCCATTTCCGAGCTCGAGGGAAGCGAAGCGTCAGTTGGGGAAGTAGAGACCCAGGGCCTTGGCCAGGAAGATCGCCATCTGAGCTCGCGTCACGTTGTTGTTCGGACAGAAATTTCCGCCGCCGCATCCGCCCGTGATGCCGGACGCCGCGAGAGCCTCGATGTGCTGGAACCCGAAGTCCGCGGGCGCCACGTCGTTGAACGTCTGCGTCGCGGGAGCCGGACTCACCTGGAGGTGGTAGTACACCGACGCCCTCCGGAACAAGACGTTGCCCGACGTGTCGGTGCCCGCGTTGACTTCGACGTGGTAGGAGTTGTTGAAGTTGTCGACGACCTCGGACATGGAGTTCGTGGATATGTAAAACTGGCCCCGTCCCCCGGACGTGCTCGCGGTCCCGACGACCGCGCAGCCGCTGAAGGCGCTGCTCCCGTCACACTTGATCAGGAAACCGTAGATATCCGAGGTCCCGGTGTCGTTGATCTCGAACGCCACGAGGTCGATCACGGCGCCGGAGGGGAGGTCCACGGTCGCATCGAACCACGGTTCGGAGGTGCCGCCCGTAATGTAACGCCCCGAGCCCGAACCGAACTCGTACGTCGTGTTCGAGCTGATGGGAACGAAGGAGAACGCGTCGATCGACAGGTTGTGGAATCCGAGACCCGCGACGGTGGGCCGGTGAACCGAAACGGGACCTGGCGCAACGGTCACGACTCCCAGGCTCGAGACCGCCGAGCTCTGCGCCCCGACGGGAGTCGCCCCCCCGGACAAGATCGCCAGGACCAGCAGGGCGAATCCGGCAGATCTCAATCGCCCGACAACCTTCGTGACGGTTTGGCGCCCACTGGAACCGATCTCGAGTCGCATGGCAGTCCTCCCTCTTGCCAGGCTCGCGCCTGGACGTTGACCAACGATTCGAACTCGTACGTCGAGGATACGCACCAGTTTAGCAAGCCCCCTCGGTGACCCACGTCACCGTGCCTCCCGACCCCGCCCGCGATCCGGTGCCGCTTGCTCGCTCGGCGTCGGAGACCTCGGTCGTCGCCTACGAGCGGAACACCTTCTCCTCGCTCCCGTCCATCCACCGGTCCACCAGCTCCACGCCCTGCATCAGGGAATGGTCCTGGTTGCCGATCTCGTACTTCCACGACCCGAAACGCCCCCGCGAGAAGACGTTGCGGGGCTCGAGGTACGCGTGGATCTCGTCGAGCGCCGGGTTCCGATCGACGGACGGAATGGGGTACGAGTGGCCGGCGTGGATCAGAAAGACCGTTTCGATGAGCGGGAGGTCCGACGGCTGGAGGATGCCCTCCGCGACGAGCCCGTCCACGACGGCCTTGCCGAAGTCGCCCTCGGGAAGGGGCTTGAACTTCGAGTACGACGTCTCGGTGAGCACCGAGAAGTACTTCTTCGTGTCGCCGCCGGGAACGATCTCGGGCGAGTAGTTGGACAGGTAGGTCATCCGGTAGAACGGCGTCTTCGGGTTCGGGAAGTAGATCCAGTTCTTGTCCGACGGCGACGGGCGCTTCAGGCCCACGCCAACCGAAAAGAGGCGGTTGAAGAGCAGCTTCCGCGAGGCCGCGCGCACCCGTTCCGGCGCGTGCTTCAGGCGCGACACGAACGCCTCGAGGGGCATCGTCGTCAGGAGCCGGTCGTAGGCGCGCGTCGTGCCATCCGAGAACTCGATCTCGCGCTTCTCCTCGTCGACGGCGACCGCGCGCTTGTGGTACTTCACCCGGCCCTCGCCGAGGAACGGCAGCACGCCCTTCCAGAGTCCGAGCGTCCCGCCGTGGAGCGGGTAGCCGAACTTGGCGTTCGGGCCCCAGTCCGTGGTCTTCGCCGACACGGTCGCCTCGATCGCCTTGCGCCACTCGACGACCGAAACCCGCTCGGCGATCCAGTAGTACCCCATCTCCTTGAGCGGCGTCGCCCAGACCTTGAAGTTGTAGGGGTTCATGAAGTGCTTCGCGACCCCGGCGCCGAACTTCGCGAGGACCCACTCCTCGAAGTTCTTGAACGCCCGATCCTTGTCGATCGTCTGGGACTCGACGAGGCCGATCAGGCACTCGAGCATCGCGCGCTCGGGCAGCGACGACAGGTGGTTCTGGAAGGGATAACGGACGTACTTGTCCTCGAACTTGATCCAGCTCTCGCGGTCGATCCAGCGGATCCCGTCGTTGCCCAGGACCTTTCCGAGGAAGTCGTTGAAGTACTTGAACCCGGAAAAGATGATGTGGCCCGAAACGTCCCAGGTCCAGCCCTTCGGGTCCGTGAAGCTCGTGGCGAGCCCCCCGACCTGGCCGGACCGCTCGAAGATCTCGAATCCGTCCTCGCCCCGTTCCCGCAGCCGGTAGGCCGCGCCGAGCCCCGTGGGCCCGGCCCCGAGGATGACGATCCCGCCGCTCACTGGGCCCGGCCCTTGCTCGCGACGAGGCGGCGCAGCTGCTCGGCCTGCTTCATCTCGCCGCGCAGGTCGAAGAGGTAGCGGATCACGCGCCAGATCGTCCCGAGCATCTTGAAGGGGCGGTGGATCGACTGGCCGGCCTCGCGCGGGAAGTGCTGGACGACGACCTCCGTGACCTTCCATCCCGCGATCCGGCAGCGCGCGTAGATCTCGTCGCCGACGAAGTTGATGCGGTGCTTGATCTCGATGCGGCGCGCGACGTCCTTGCGGAACGCCCGGCAGCCGGCGTTGATGTCGTGGAGCGGAGAGCCCAGGATCCGTTGCGACAGCACGCGCAGGCCCCGCGAGAGGACGAGCCGGGCGACCGGATCGTGCCGCACCTTCTTCCAGCAGAAGACGACGTCGTAGCCCTGGTCGATCGCCTCGAGGAACCGTGTCGCGTCGGCCATCGTGTGCTGGCCGTCGCCGTCCACGACCATGACGACGTCGCCCGGCACGTTGCGCAGGGCCGTCTCGGTCGCGACGGCGTAGCCCTTGTTGCCGTCGTGGTGGACGACGGAGACGCGGGGGTCCTTCTTCGCGAGCTCTTCGGCGATCTCCCCCGTCCTGTCCCTGCTGCCGTCGTTGACGACGACCACGTGCCAGGTGAGGTTCGGGATCGCCGAGAGCGAGGAGACCGCCTCGGCGACCGTCTTGGCGATCAGCTCCTCTTCGTTGTACGCGAGGAACCCGACTCCGAGCCGCACCGGGCGCTCGATGGGGGGCACGCCCTTCGGCCCCCCGACTTCCCGATCAGTGACCATAGATGATCCATCCTGCGGTTACCACCCAGCCCATCACGATGACCAGGAGCCACGGGTCGTCCACGAGGAGGGCCTGGGTGGGGCTGCCCCCTCCCCCGCGGCGGTAGACCAGATGCACGTACCGGGCGAGGCCCAGCACGACGAACGGAATGGTGAGGGCGAGCGTGCGGCCGCCGTAGTGGACCGTCGTCGCCGGGACGACGCTGTAGGCGCTGTACGCCGAGACCGTCGAGAGCCCGGTGACGATGAAGAGGTAGTCGAGGCCCTCGGCGCGGTACGCGGCCAGGGCCGGGCGATGTTCCGAGGACGAACGGTGGCCGGCGTTGTGAAACTCCCACTGTCGTTTCCCCGCGACCAGAAAGAGCGCCAGCAGGTAGGCGCAGACGAGCAGGAATCGGGAGGGCCACACCCCCGCCAGGGCCGCCCCGGCCAGGGCCCGCAGGGGCATTCCGGCCGCCACGATGAGCGCCTCCAGGAAGGGGATGCGCTTGAGGAGCACCGAGTACGCCAGCATCAGGACGGCGTAGGCGGCGCACCAGCGGCCGAAGGGCGCGCGGAGCCAGAAGGCCGCCCCCAGCCCGGCCACCTCGAGCGCGGCGGCCCCGGCGAGGGCGGTCGAGACCCGGAGGCGCCCCGCCGCGAGGGGCCTGTGCCGCTTTTCGGGGTGGGCGCGGTCCCGCTCCCGGTCCATGACGTCGTTGACGATGTAGATGCCGCTCGCGATCGCGCTGAAGACCGCCAGGCCCGCGGCCGCGAGAAGCCATCCGTCGGCGGTCCGGAGGGCTCCGCCGAAGAGGAACGGCAGCGGCAGGACGAGGTTCTTGATCCACTGCTTGGGACGCGCGGCCGCGAGCAGCGCGGACAGGGAACTGTTCACGGCCGACCCTTCGGCCGGCACGACCTCCCCCGCCGATGTCGCACCCATTTCTTTCATTTTAAACGATTAACCCTCGATTGTCTCGCCGCCGCTGTAGGATTCGCGATCGAGGAGGCAGACCCATGGCCGACCAGTACGTCGAGCGGGTGATCGATCTCACCGATCCCGCCTCCAACCGCATCCACAACATGACGCTCGACGAGGCGCGCGCGCGCGTGGCCTCGGCGGCGCCCGAGGGCGTGGGCGCGATCGACGGCTCCTTCGCGCTCGTCGCGCGGGACGGCCGCCGGGTCCGCCTTGCGCGCTCTCTCGACCGGCCCCTGCGGTACTTCCTGGCCAAGCAGACCGCCGGTCCGGCCCTGGTCGTCTCGGACCGCATCGACGCCATCCACGCGTTCCTCGAGCGCGAGGGCCTCGCCGGACAGTTCCACCCGAGCTACACGCGCATGGTCCCGGCGCACTACGTCGTCGAGATCGAGCTCGTCGGCTGCCCGGACCCCTCGCCGACCTACGCGCGCTATTTCACGCCGTCGCTCGACCCCCTTCCGGCCGACCCGGCCGCGATCGGCGCGCGCTACGTCGGAGCCCTCGCCGACGAGATCGCGAAATGGCTCGCGGCCGTCCCGCCGCGCGAGCCGATCGGCGTCTGCTTCTCGGGCGGAATCGACAGCGGCGCCGTCTTCCTCGTGACGTATCACGCGATGCGCCGGATGGGGCTCGACCTCGGGCGCCTCAAGGCCTTCACCCTGTCGGCCGGGCGCGGCGAGGACCTCGCCCAGGCGCGCGCGTTCCTCGAGCGGCTGGGGCTCGGCCTCTTCCTCGAGCCGGTCGAGGTCGCCCCGGACACCCTCGATCCGCTGGAGGCGGTCCGCGTCGTCGAGGACTACAAGCCCCTCGACGTCGAGTCCGCGACGATGGCCCTGGCCCTGTGCCGCGGCATCCGCGAGCGCTACCCGGAGTGGCGCCACCTCGTCGACGGCGACGGGGGCGACGAGAACCTGAAGGACTACCCGATCGAGGAGAACCCCGAGCTGACGATCCGGAGCGTCGTGAACAACCCGCTTCTCTACCAGGAGGGCTGGGGCGTCGGGCGCATGAAACACTCGCTGACCTACTCGGGCGGGCAGAGCCGCTCCTATTCCCGCACCTGGGCGCCCCTCCGGGCCCACGGCTTCGAGGGGTTCAGCCCGTTCACGCGCCCGCGCGTCATCGAGATCGCCGAGGCGATCCCCTTCGCCGCGATGTCGGGCGGCGACACCGCGCGCCTCTACGCTCTCAAGGGGGACGTCGTCGCACGGGGCGTCGAGGCCGTCACGGGCCTGGCGATGCCCGTCTTTCCGAAGCGGAGGTTCCAGCACGGGGCCCTCGCCGCGGACGAAGCCGCCCGGCGGCTGTCGCTCGGGGAGGCCGCCTACCGGTCGCACTTCCTGTCGCTCTACGAGTGACGGGTTGATCGCCCCTTACCCGGAGGCGGCGTCCGAGCGCGACCGCTGGATTCTCGACCGCCGTCCTCCCCGCAACGCGCTCGATCCCTTCCGCGCGTACGCCGCCCTCGTCGAGGACGAAACGTCCGCCTCGGGCGGGGCCGTCCCCGTGGCGACGCTCTTCCTGACGAACCGGGAGTGTCCCTGGCGCTGCCTCATGTGCGACCTGTGGAAGAACACCCTCGTCGAGACCGCGCCTCCGGGCGCGATCCCCGCGCAGATCCGCGAGGCGCTCGGCCGTCTTCCTCCGGCGCGGCAGGTCAAGCTCTACAACGCCGGCAGCTTCTTCGACCCGCACGCGATCCCGCCCGCGGAATACGGAGCGATCGCGGCGCTCCTGCGTCCGTTCGAGCGCGTCATCGTCGAGTCCCACCCGGCCCTGATCGGGAAGGCCTGCCTGCGGTGGAACGATCTCCTCGACGGCCGCCTCGAAGTCGCCATGGGCCTCGAGACCGTTCACCCGCGGATCCTCCCCCGGCTGAACAAGCGGATGACGCTGGCGCGGTTCGACGACGCCGCCGCGTTCCTGGCTCGGGAGGGGATCGCGCTGCGCGCGTTCGTTCTCGCGGGGCTCCCGTTCCTCGAACAGGACGAGGCCGCGGCGTGGGCCGGCCGCGCGATCGAGCACGCCTTCGACGCGGGCGCGGGCGTCGTCGCGGTGATCCCCACGCGCCCGGGCAACGGCGCCCTGGACGCGCTCGCCCTGCGCGGCGAGTTCTCGCCGCCGACCCTCGCGGCGCTCGAAGCCGCCCTCGATTTCGGGCTGGGGCTCCGCCGGGGCCGGGTCTTCGCGGACCTCTGGGATCTCGAGCGCTTCCGCCGCTGCGGGGCGTGCTTTCCGGAACGCGCGGCCCGGCTCGCCGACGCGAACCGCCGCCAGGAGGTCCTGCCGCGGGTCGCATGCGCGGCGTGCGGAGGCGCGGCGTGAGCGGCGCGTTCGACGTCGCCGTCGTCGGATCCGGGTTCGCCGGTTCGCTCACGGCGCTCGTCGCCCGGCGCCTCGGCCGCTCGGTCGTCCTCGTCGAGCGCGGCCGCCATCCGCGCTTCGCGATCGGCGAGTCCTCCTCGCCCCTCGCCAACCTGCTCCTCGAGGAGCTGGCCGGCCGATACGGGCTCGACCGCATCCGCCCCCTCGCGGCCTGGGGAACCTGGCAGAAGACCCATCCCGGGATCGGCTGCGGCTTGAAGCGGGGCTTCACGTTCTACGGGCACGAGATCGGGCGGCCGTTCGCCGCCCGGCCCGACCGGAGCGACCAGCTGCTCGTCGCCGCCAGCCCGAACGACGAGGTCGCCGACACGCACTGGTATCGCCCCGACTTCGACCGATTCCTCGCGGGCGAGGCCGAACGCGAGGGCGTGGAGTACCTCGACCGGACGCTCCTGGACGGCGTCGTCCGGGAGCCCGGCGAGTTTCGCGTCGACGGGGAGCGTCTCGGGCGCCGCGTGTCGGTCCGGGCGCGCTTCCTGGTCGACGCCTCCGGCCCCGGCGGGTTCCTGCAGCGCGCGCTCGGCATCGGCGCCGCTTCGTTCCCGGACCTGCCGCGAACCGAGGGGCTCTACACGCACTTCGAGGGCGTCCGCCGCCTCGACGAGATCGGGATCTTCGCTTCCGGGGAGACGCCGCCCTACCCGGTGGACGACGCCGCCGTGCACCACGTCTTCGCGGGCGGATGGATCTGGGTGCTGCGCTTCAACAACGGCGTCGCCAGCGCGGGCGTGGCCGCCGCGCCGGATCTCGCCCGCCGTCTGGACCTCGCCGCCGGCGAGCCGGCCTGGCGGCGCCTGCTCGAGGAGCTGCCCAGCGTTCGGGCCCAGTTCGACGGCGCCAGGCCTCGGATGGGATTCATCCACCAGCCGCGGCTCGCCTTCCGGGCTCGAAGCGCGGCGGGAGACGGCTGGGCCCTGCTTCCCTCGGCGGCCGCCTTCGTCGACCCGCTGCTCTCGACGGGCTTCCCGCTCGCGCTTCTCGGCGTCGAGCGGCTCGGCGCCGCGATCGAGACGTCCTGGGGCACCGCCGCCTTCGAGGAGGCGCTTCGCGAACACGGCGCGCGGACTCTCTTCGAGGCGGACACCGCCGCGCTTCTGATCTCCGCGCTCTACGCCCGCTTCCACGACTTCCCCGTCTTCGCGGCGCTGACGCTGCTCTACTTCGCCGCCGCGAGCTACGCCGAGGCGGCCCGCCGGCTCGGACGGAGGGAGCTTTCCGGGTCCTTTCTCTCGGGCGACCACCCGGCCTTCGGGCCGGCCTTGAGGCGCTGCTGCCGGATGGCCCTCGACGGCGGGCCGGACGTCCGGGAAGACCTGCTCTCCGGGATCCGCCGGGCCATCGAGCCCCTCGACGTGATCGGCCTGTCCGACGCCTCGCGCCGCAACTGGTATCCCGTCGAGGCCGCCGACCTCGTGGCCGCCGCCCCGAAGCTGGAAGCCACGCCGGCCGAGATCGAGGATCTCCTGCGCCGCTCGGGCCTCGCGGCGACGGCCTAGCCGCCGAGCCGCCCCCGGGCGAGGTCGCGCTCCTTCAGGAGCGTCCAGATCACCGGCGTGACGATCAGGACGTGGAAGAGCGAGCTGACCATCCCTCCGAGCACCGGGGCCGCGATCGGCTTCATGACCTCGGAGCCCGTCGCCGTGGACCAGAGGATCGGCAGGAGGCCCATCACCACGGTCGACACGGTCATGAGCTTGGGCCGCAGGCGCAGGACCGCCCCCTCCATCGCGGCGGCGCGCAGGGTCTCCGCGGTGAGCGGTCCGGCCGCCCTGCGGCGGGCGAGCGCCTCTTCGAGGTACACGACCATGACGACCGCCGTCTGCACCGCCGTTCCGAAGAGCGCGATGAAGCCGACCCAGACCGCGACGCTCATGTGGAACTCGGTTTTCCACCCGTGGGCGACGGCCAGGCCGTGGAGGGCCCAGATGAGCAGGTTGCCGCCCGTGAGGGCGAACGGGATCGCCAGGATCACGTGCGCGGCCTCGCGCGCCGAGTGGTAGGTCGCCCAGAGGAGGACGAAGATGATCACGAAGCAGGCGGGGACCACGACGGCCAGGCGGTTGCGGGCGCGGATCTGGTGCTCGTACTGGCCCGACCACTCCACGAAGTACCCGGCCGGCAGGGGCACGCGCCGCTCGACGACCCGCTTCGCCTCGTCCACGAACGAGCCCACGTCGCGCCCGCGGACGTTCAGGAAGACGCGGTCGCGCAGGAGCCCGTTCTCCGCCGAGATCATCGAGGGCCCCGGCCGCACGCGGATCTCCGACACCTGGGCGAGGGGCACCTGCGGCATCACCCGCGAGGCCGACATCGGCGCCGAGCCCATCGCCGGCACGAGGATCCGGCCGATCTTGTCGGGATCGTCGCGCAGCTCGCGGCTGTACCGGACGCGCACCGGAAAGCGGTTGCGCCCCTCGATCGTCGTCGTCAGGTTTTCTCCTCCGATGGCGGTCTCGATCACCTCGAGCACGTCCCCGACGCGCACGCCGTAGCGGGCCGCGGCTTCCCGGTCCACGCGGATCTCGAGGTACGGCGTGCCCAGGATCTGCTCGGCGTAGACGTCCGCCGCCCCCGGCACCGCGCGCACCGCCTCGGCGATCTCGCCCGCCTCCTTCTCGAGCACGGCGAGGTCCGGGCCGAAGACCTTGACGCCGACCTGCGTCGGAATGCCCGTCGCGAGCATGTCGATGCGGTTGCGGATCGGCTGCTGCCAGATCGTCGTCACGCCCGGCAGCTGCGACACGCGCGTCATCTCGGCGAGCAGCTTTTCCTTCGTCATGCCCGGGCGCCACGACGCCGGGGGCTTGAGCTCGACCAGCGTCTCGTACATGTTGATCGGCGCCGGGTCGAGCGCGCTCTCGGCGCGGCCGACCTTCCCGACGACCGAGGCGACCTCGGGCACGCTGCGCAGCGCGGCGTCCTGCTTCTGCATGATCTCGATCGCCTGCGTCAGGGAGACGGCGTTGGAGGTCACGGGCATGAACATCAGGGTGCCCTCGTCGAGGGGCGGCATGAACTCGCGCCCGACCCCGGGCGCCAGGTGGCGGTCGAGCCAGCCGCGGGCGCCGGCCAGCCGGTCCGAGATCCGCCGGAGGCCCGGGCTGTCGGTGACGGAGGCGAGGATCCCCACCGGCGCCGCGATCGGAGAGAGCAGCTCGCCGCCGCCGGCCACGAGGACCAGGCTGACCACGAAGAGGAGCACCGCCACCGTGATCGTGCGCGCCTTGTGCCGCAGCGCCGCCGCGAGCACCGGCTCGTAGAGCCTGCGGGCCGACCGCATGACCGGGTTCTGGTCCTCGCTGTGAATCCGGCCCCGGATGAGCAGGGACGCGAGGACGGGCACGAGCGTCACCGAGAGCACCGTCGCCCCGATCATGGCGAACGTCTTCGTGAACGCGAGGGGGTGGAAGAGCTTCCCTTCCTCTCCGGCCAGCGAGAACACCGGCAGGAAGGCGAGCAGGATGATCACCATCGAGAAGAAGATGGGGCGGCCGATCTGCCTGGCCGCGCCGCGCACGATCTCGACGGTCGGCTTGCGGCCTCCCTCGGACTCGTAGTGGCGAAAGACGTTTTCCGTGATGACGATCCCCGCGTCCACCAGCACGCCGATCGCGATCGCGATGCCCCCGAGGGACATGATGTTCGACGTGATCCCGAAGACCCGCATCAGGATGAACGACGTCAGGATCGCGAGCGGCAGCGGCAGCGTCACGATGAGGATCGACCGGAAGTGCAGCAGGAAGGCGACGTGCGCCAGGGTCACGAGCAGGATCTCCTCGACGAGGGCCCGCTGGAGCGTGCCGACGGCCCGGGCGATGAGCGCCGAGCGGTCGTAGACCGGCACGATGCGCACGCCGGGCGGCAGCCCCTTCGAGATCTCCGCCAGCTTCGCGCGGACCCGGCCGATGATCTCGGGCGCACTCTCGCCGTCCCGCATCGTCACGACGCCCCCGACGACCTCCTTGCCGCCCCGCTCCAGGGCGCCCCGCCGGAACTCGGGACCGAGGGCCACTGTCCCGAGGTTCGAGATGTAGACCGGGGTTCCGGCCCGCGCGGTCACGACGATCTTTTCGACGTCGGCGACGTCGCGGATCAGACCGAGGCCCCGGACGATGTACTCGAGCCCGCCCTTTTCGAGGACCTTGCCGCCGACGTTGTTGTTGGACATCTGCACGGCCTCGACGACGTCGCGGATCGTCAGCCCGTAGGCCGCGAGGCGGTTCGGGTCCACGTCGATCTGGTACTGGCGCACGAAGCCGCCGATCGAGGCGACCTCGGCGACGCCCGGGATGGAGTTGAGCTGGTAGCGCACGTACCAGTCCTGCAGAGCGCGCAGCTGCCCCGCGTCCACGCCGTCGGCCTCGAGGGCGTACCAGAACACCTGCCCGACCGCCGAGGCGTCCGGGCCGAGCACGGGAGTCACGCCCTTGGGCAGCAGGGCCGCCGCGAGGCTCAGGCGCTCGAGGATCCGGGTCCGCGCGAAGTAGAGGTCGGTCCCGTCCTCGAAGATCACGTTGATCATCGAGAACCCGAACGCGGACGACGACCGCACCGCCTTCACGCCGGCGAGTCCGTGGAGGTTGAGCGCCATGGGATAGGTCACCTGGTCCTCGACCTCCTGCGGCGAGCGGCCGGGCCAGTCGGCGAAGACGATGACCTGCGCCTCCGAGATGTCGGGGATCGCGTCCACGGGGTTGGTCCGCGCGGCGTAGATCCCGCCGGCCGCCAGGAGCAGCGTCAGCCCGAGGACGAGAAAGCGGTTGTCGAGCGAGAAGTCGATGACCCGCGAGATCATGGCGTCGGCTCCTTCGTCGGCGCCTGGACGTCGAGCGCTCCCGTGTACTGCACCGCGGCGCCGCCGGACAGCTGGGCCTGCGAGTCGACGAAGAAGTTCGCCGCGGCGACGACGCGCTCTCCCTCCGACAGCCCCGCGACCACGGCGACGGCGTCCGGCGACGCCTCGGCCGTCTTCACGTCCCGGGCCGCGAACGTGTTCGGACGCACTTCGACGTAGACGACCTGGCGCGTGCCGGTTTCGAGCACGGCGCTGCGCGGGATGACGAGGCCGGGCGCCCCCGGGATCAGGAGCCTCGCGTCCGCGAACATGCCGGGCTTGAGCAGTCCACCGGGGTTTGGGAGCGCGATCCGCACGCGGGCCGAGCGGGTCTCCCGGTCGAGGACCGGATCGATGAACGCGACGCGCCCCCGGTAGGTCGTCCCCGGCAGGGCGGACACCGAGACCTCCGCCGGCTGCCCGACTTTCAGGCGGCCGAGCTCGTGCTCGTAGACCTCGGCCATGAGCCAGACCGTCGAGAGGTCGGCGAGCTGGTAGAGCTCGGCGCCCTCGGCGACGGACTGGCCCTGGACGGCCGTCTTCTGGAGGACCGTCCCCGAGATCGGCGACCGGAACGTCAGGGCGAGCCGGGGCTTTCGGTCCCGCTCGAGCGTGGACAGCTCCGCGTCGCCGACGCCCCAGAGCCGCAGGCGCTCGCGCGCCGCCGCGACGAGCTCGTCCGCGGCGCGGATCGCGTCCGGCGTCGCGCCGGACAGGTTCTGGCGGTTCTCGAGGGCGAGCAGGTACTCGCGCTCGGTGGACACGAGCTCCGGGCTGTAGATCTCGTAGAGGGGCGCCCCCGCGCGGACGGCCTGGCCGGTGAAGTCGGCGTAGAGCTTCTCGATCCGGCCGGCGACCCGCGCGGTGACCCGGACCTGCCGCGTCTCGTCCACCTCGATCGTCCCGACCGCGCGGATCGCGCCCGAGACCTGCCCGCGGGCGACCGCGACCGTCGCCACGCCGGCGGCCCGGATCGCCTCCGGCGACAGCGAGACCGTCGCCGACTCCTTGGGCGCGGACTCGGCCGCTTCGTCGGCGTACTTCGGCACGAGCTGCATGTCCATGAACGGCGACTTGCCGGGCTTGTCGAACTTCGAGCCGGGGGCCATGGGGTCGTACCAGTAGAGGACCCGGCGGCCCGACGCCCCGGGCGTCGCCGCCGGCGTCGCCGGCGCCGCCGGTTTCGGGTCCGCTTCCCGTCGGGCGCAAGCCCCCGCGGCCAGAAGCGCGAACACGGCAATCGCCGCCGCCCGCCTCCCGCCTCCTGCCTCCTGCCTACTCATGGCTTCCCTCCCCGCCCGGCGTTCCGGGCACCAGCGGCAGGCCCGAGGCGGTCTGGAGAGCCGCCAGCGCCCGCCACGCCGCGGCGCGCCGCGCGACGAGCTCGCCCGCGTACGCGTCGAGATCGAGCTCCGCGCGCGAATACGTCAGGAAGTCCACCTGGCCGACCGTGTAGGCCTGCTCCGCGGCGCGCGCCGTGGTCTCGGCCTGCGGCAGGATGGAACCGCGGTACAGGCGGGCCTGCTCGACGGAGCGGTCGAGCTCGGCGCTCGCCTCCGCGACCCCGCGCCGGATCCCGTTGCGCACGAGCTCGAGATTCGCCCGCGCTCCCGCGAGCTCGGCGCTCTTCTCCGCATGCCGCTCGGAGAGCCGCTTGTTCTGGACGAACGGGAGCGAGACCGAGACCCCCAGGCCGGCCAGCGACTCGTAGTCGATCCGGTGCGCGTAGTACGCCATCGCGGTCACGTCCGGCCGCCCCTCGAGGCGCGCGAGCGAGAGGTCCTGCTCGGCGCGCTGGATCTCCGCCAGGCCGGCCGAGACCGACGGGCTCGCGCGCTCCGCTTCGGCCGCGAGCTGCGCCGGCGCGGCGGGCGCCGGCTCGCCCGGCGGAAGCGGCACGGGCGCGACCGGATCGTCCGGCGCCAGCGCCTGCAGGGAGTTCCAGCGCGCGGCGATCATGCGGCGTTCGCCCCGCAGCGCCACGAGCCGCTCCTCGGCCGCCGTCGCGTCGAGGTTGGCGCGCAGGACGTCGGCGAGAGCGCCCTTTCCGACGCGATAGCGCTCGGAGGCGGACGCCGCCGCGCCGCGCAGCCGTTCCCGGCTGCGCTCGAGGATCTCGATCCGCTCGTCGAGCTCTCCGAGCGAAAAGAACGCGTCGGCGACCTCCGAGGCCAGGCGCACGCGATGGTCTTCGTGCGCGGCCGAGGCGCCCGCGAGCTCCGCCTCCGCGACGGCCCGCCGGGCCGGCCGCTTACCCGCCCCCGGGAATTCCTGCTGGAGCCCGACGACCTCGGCGGTCATCTCGTCGCGGGAGAGCGAAAAGTTGCTGACCGGAAAGTCCCGGAGCTCGAGATCGAGCCGCGGGTCCGGGAGCGCGCCCGACTGGCCGACGCGGTGGCGCGCCGCGTCGATGCGCGACTCCATCCCGGCGATCTCCGGGTTCCGGGCCACGGCGCGCGCGATGGCGTCCCCGAGGCGCGTTTTCCAGTCGAGATCCTCCGCGCGCACGCAAGCGGCGGCGAGACAGAAGACCAATCCGAGCGTAGACCGACGCATCGTGAACTCTCCCTGTTCCGGCTCCGGCCTGGTCCGGAACCGCCCGATTCAAGCGACGGGAGGGAGTGTCAGAGGCGCAGGGGCCGGGGAGGGGACGTGGGGAGGGTCGGGGCGAGAAGACCGGCGGGCGCGATGCCCGCGGCGCGACGGTCGCCCGGGACGGCGAACGCGGGCGACGGAGCGAGGAAAGCGAAGTCCGGCGCGTCCGGCAGCTCCGCCTTGGCGATCATCGCCGGGCCCGACGGCCGCTCGACCGTCGGGGCGCAGTCGCCGCAGCAGGCCTGGGCGGCAGCCACGGAGGCCGCCGCGGCGCCGCCGGGACAGCAGTCGGCGCAGGCCGGCCCGACGGCTCCCAGCAGGAGCGCGACCGTCAGGCCGCCGACCAGGAACAGGCGTTTCAGCACGGCAACGAGTGTCTCATGCTTCGGTGGGGGGCCATGATGCGCGTGTATCAACAGGGCCCCGGAGTGCCCGATTCCCGCGCGGACGGGCGGGTCACGGCCTCGTCAGGCGCCGGTAGGTGCGCAGGTGCTGCAGCGCGACGGCCGCGCGCCCGAGCCTCTCCGCGAGCGTCGCCGCGTTGAAGTGGGCGTCGGCGTTCTCCGGATCGACCGCCACGGCCTGCTCGTAGGCGCAGAGGGCCTCCTCGTCGCGGCCGAGGTCCTCGAGCGCGACCCCGAGGTTGAAGGCCGCCGTCGCGTCGCCCGGCCTGGCTGCGAAGGCCCGGCGGTAGTGCGGTTCGGCGCCGGCGGCGTCCCCCGCCTCGTGGAGGAGACGGCCGAGGTTCACGTGCGCGTCCGCATGGTCGGGGTCGAGCGCCAGGGCCCGCTCGTAGGCGGCGCAGGCCTCGGTCCGCGAACCGGGCTCGAGCTCGCAGGCCCACTCGTACCAGTCGTCGGCCGAGAACTCCGGCCCGTCCTCGCGCGCCTCCTCGAAGGCGCGGCGCACCATCGGCGCGACCTTCCGGGCCAGGTCGGCGATCCCGAAGTCGAAGAGGATCTGGCCCGACTCGGGCTGCCACCTCCGCGAGCCCTCCTCGACCACGATCCGGCTGCCCTCGACCGCGATCCGCACCGCCGTCAGCGGCCGGCCGTCCGGCAGCTGCGCGCGCAGGCGCGAGAGCGCGGCGCGGATCCTGCGCGGCGGGACCCCGGCGGCTTCGAGCCCTCCCGCGGTGCGGAGGAAGACGAGGTCCTGGAACGAGAACTGGAGGCGGCGCCCCGGTCCGCGCTCGGGGGACAGGAACCCCGCCCGGACGTAGCCGCGGACCTCCGCTTCCGGCATACCGAGCAGCTTCGAGACGTCCCGGGTGGAGTAGCCCTTCACGGGCTTTCAGGATATCCGAGACGGGTCAGGACCGGCGGCCGCCCTCGGTGCGCATCTGCGCGACGCGGGCGGGCGCCCGCTTGGCCGGTTTGCGCGCCGCTGTCTCCTCGGCGGACGCGGGCTTGCTCGGGGTCTGGGCGGCGGGCGCCGCGTCGGGCTTCTTCCCGAGGCTCGCCTTGAGCGCCTCCATGAGGTCGATGATCTGGCCGCCTCCCGCCTCGGGCGGGGCGAGCGAGATCTCCTGCCCGTCGACCTTCTTCTGGATGAGGCCGAGGACGCGCTTCTTCACGTCGTCCTCGTAGGTCTCGGGCTTGAAGACGTTCGTCGCGCGCTGGTCCACGAGCAGCTTGGCGAGGTCGAGCTCCTTGTCGCTGACCTCCGCGGTCTCGAGCGGAACTTCCGAGAACGGGCGCACCTCGTCGGCGTAGTAGAGCTGCTGCATCACGATGCCGCCCTCGAGGGGCCGCAGCATCACGAGGTACTGCTTGCCGCGCGCGGCGTAGCGCGCCAGGGCCACGCGGCCGGTCTCGAGCATGACCTTCGAGAGGAGGGCGTACGCCTTGGCCCCGCCCTTGTCCGGACCGACGTAGTAGGTCTTGTCGAAATAGACCGGGTCCACCTTCGCGATCGGCACGAACTCCACGACCTCGATCGACTGCGTGGACTGCTCCTCGAGCGCTTTGAGCTCTTCGGGCGTGAAGGTGACGTAGCGGTCCTTCGAGAACTCGTAGCCCTTGACCATCTGGTCGCGCGGCACGACTTCGCCGTCCTTGGTGCACAGGTACTGCTGCTTGAGGCGGGCGGAGTCCTTGGCGTGGAGGAGATTGAACGAAATCCCGGCGGACGCGTCCGAAGCCGCGTAGAGCTTCACCGGGATCGAGACGAGCCCGAACGAGATGGTTCCTGTCGCTAGGGGCCTTGCGCTCATAGGTTTAGGACCGACAAGGGTAACATGGGCCGGGGCAGGACGAAGGGTGTCGCTCGAAAAATACCGACAAAAGCGCTCGGCCGACCGGACGCCGGAGCCCTTCGGCCGCGGCAGCGCGGACCGGCCGCATCTCTTCGTGGTTCAGAAACATGCGGCGACCCGGCTGCACTACGACTTCCGTCTCGAGTGGGGCGGGGTCCTGAAATCCTGGGCGGTCCCCCAGGGCCCCTCCGCCGATCCGGCCGACAAGCGCCTGGCCGTCGAGGTCGAGGACCACCCGGTCGAGTACGCCGATTTCGAGGGGGTCATCCCGGAGGGCAACTACGGCGCCGGCGAGGTCATCGTCTGGGACCAGGGTCGCTGGACGCCGCTCGCCGATCTCGACGAGGGGTTGCGCAAGGGCAAGCTCCTGTTCGAGCTGTCGGGCTACAAGCTGCGCGGAACCTGGACGCTCGTCCGCATGAAGACGCGGGGCAAGACCACGGGCAAGGAATGGCTGCTGATCAAGGAGCGCGACGGCTGGGCGCGCAAGGGAGCCGAGGCGGCGTATCCCCAGGAGTCGATTTTCTCGGGCCTCACCGTCGAGGACCTCGCCACGGGCGCGAGCCGCACGGCGGAGATCCGCGCCGAGCTCGAACGCCTCGGGGCGCCGCGCCGGCCCGTGCGGGTCGCCGACGTCAAGCTCATGCTCGCCGAGCCCCGTGCCGAGGCCTTCTCGAGGCCGGGCTGGCTCTGGGAGCTCAAGTACGACGGCTACCGCCTGCTGGCCGGGCGCGAGGGCGGCAAGCCCCTCCTGCGCTACCGCCACGGGATGGATTCGACGGCCACGTTTCCCGACGTCGCTCGGGCCGTCGCCGCCCTGCCCTGCGACGACTTCGTGCTCGACGGCGAGGTCGTCGTCCTCGACCCGAAAGGGCGGCCGCGCTTCGGCCTGCTCCAGAAGCGGGCCCTCCTGCAGCGGCGCGCCGACATCGACCGCGCGGCCGTCGAGCGCCCGGCGACGTTCTTCGCCTTCGACCTGCTCGGATTCGAGGGATACGACCTCCGAACCCTGCCGCTCGCCGAGCGCAAGTCCCTGCTCGAGCGCTTCCTCCCCCGCACCGGCCCCGTGCGCTTCGCCGACCACTTCGAGGACAAAGGCGAGGAGCTGCTCGCCGCGGCCGGGGGCCTCGGCCTCGAGGGCGTGGTCGGAAAGAAAGCCGACGCTCCCTACCGGGGCGCGCGGTCCGGGGACTGGGTGAAGGTCCGGCTCGACCGCACGGGCGACTTCGCCATCGTCGGCTTCACGAAGCCCGAGGGCGCCCGGTCGGGCTTCGGCGCCCTCCACCTGGCCTCGTGGCAGAACGGCGGCCTCGTGTACGCGGGACGGGCGGGGACCGGGTTCTCGGACAAGCTGCTCCGGGAGCTCTCCGCGCGGCTCTCCCGGAGCGTCCGCGCCACGCCCGCTTTCGGGGGCGCGGTCCCCACGGGGCGCGGCCACGTCTGGGTCGAGCCGGCGCTGGTCGCCGAGGTTCGCTTCAAGGAGCGGACGGGCGAGGGGCTGCTCCGCCACCCCGCGTTCCTGCGCCTGCGCGAGGACAAGCGGATCGAGGAGTGCGAGCGCGAAGAGGACTCGGACGGAGAGGACTCGGCCGCGGCGGCGGCGACTCCCCCGGCCACGAGGGTCGAGCCGGCGGAGAAGGTCGTCCCCTTCACCAACCTGACGAAGGTCTTCTGGCCCGAGGAGGGCTACACCAAGGGCGACCTGATCGACTACTACCGCGCGATCTCGCCGTGGCTGCTTCCGTATCTCAAGGACCGCCCGATCGTCATGACGCGCTATCCCGACGGGATCCACGGCAAGTCGTTCTTCCAGAAGGATGCCCCGTCGTTCGCGCCGGACTGGCTGCGCCTCGAGCGCATCTGGAGCGAGCACGCCGAACGCGAGATCGACTACTTCGTGTGCGACGACCTCGAGTCGCTCCTCTACGTGGCCAACCTCGGCTCCATCCCGCTCCACGTCTGGGCCAGCCGCGTCGCCGCGCCGGAGAGGCCCGACTGGTGCATCCTGGACCTCGACCCGAAGGGAGCGCCCTTCTCCGACGTCGTGAAGGTCGCCCGCGCGATCCACGCCCTCTGCGACGAGATCGAGCTGCCCCACTTCGCCAAGACGAGCGGCGCGACCGGCCTGCACGTCCTGCTGCCCCTCGGCGGCCAGTGCACCCACGCCGAGTCCCGGACGCTCGGGGAGATCCTGGCGAAGACCATCGAGAGCCAGCTTCCCGACATCTCGACGACGGCCCGGATGCTGGGCGCCCGCGGCGGCAAGGTCTACCTCGACTACCTCCAGAACGGCCACGGCAAGACGATCGCCGGGCCCTTCTCCGCGCGGCCCGTCCCGGGCGCGGGCTGCTCCGCCCCGCTCAGGTGGACCGAGGTCAACGGGAAGCTCGATCCGAAGGACTACACGATCAAGACGCTGCCGGCGCGCATGAAGCGGATGAAGGAGGACCCGCTGCTTCCCGTGCTGACGGCCCGGCCCGACCTCCACCGGGCGCTCGCTCGGCTGACCGAGCGCGTGAAGTCCTAGGGAGAGGGCGCGCCGAAGAGCGCCTGCATCTGCCCGGCCAGGCGCGGCCCCGAGCCCGCGTCCTCGTGCTTGAAGAAGACGTAGGCCTCGCCCCAGGGCTGTTCCTTCACGCGCGCGGCCCACGCGGCGACCTCCGGGTCGCCGTAGTCCTGGCGTCGCAGCCGCAGGTAGCCCCAGTCGGCCGTCGCGACGAGGGGGGTTGCGAGCTCTTCGTCCTCCGCGACGCAGAGCGCCGCGCCGCGGGCGCGCAGCGCCTCGAAGACGTCGTCCTCGAACCACGAGGCGTGCCGGAACTCGAAGGCCGCGCGCGCGCCCGCCGGAAGCGTCTGCAGGAACGCCGCGAGCCGGGGCAGGTCCTTCTTCAGGTTCGGCGGCAGCTGGAAGAGCGCCGGGCCCAGCCGCTCGCCGAGCGCGGCCGCGACGCCGAAGAAATACGCGACCTCGTCGCCCGCCTCCTTGAGCCGCTTGAAGTGCGTGATGCGCTGCGAGGCCTTGAGCACGAAGCGGAACCCCGGCGGGACCTCGGCCGCCCAGCCCTCGAGGAGCGCGGGCCTGGGCATCCGGTAGAACGTGTTGTTGATCTCCACGGCCGGAAGCCGGTCCGCGTAGTACGCGAGCATCTTCGCGGCGGCCAGATCCTCGGGGTAGAAGCTGCCCTTCCACTCCTTGTAGCTGAAGCCGCTCGTCCCGGCGAGGACGCGCATGGCGACACTCTATACTCTCCCGCTCCATGGCGACGCCCCGCTTCGATCCCAGACGCCGGCGCAACGTGACGATCGCCCTCGTCCTCGTGACGGCGCTCGCCTCCTTCGAGTCCACCGTCGTCTCGACCGCGATGCCGACGATCATCGGCGACCTCGGAGGCCTCCCCCTCTACTCGTGGGTCTTCTCGATCTACCTCCTCACGGCGACCGTCATGATGCCGATCTACGGCCGTCTCGCCGACATCTACGGGAGGCGCCGGATCCTGCTCGTCGCGATCACGGTCTTCCTCGCGGGAGCCATCGCGTGCGGCCTCGCGCGCTCCATGCCGCAGCTGATCGCGGCGCGCGGGCTCCAGGGCCTCGGGGCGGCCGGGCTCGTGCCGATCGCGCTCACGGTGTCGGGAGACCTCTACTCCCTGGAGGAGCGCGCCCGCGTCCAGGGGCTCTTCTCCGGCGTCTGGGGCACGGCCAGCCTCATCGGGCCGCTGCTCGGCGCGTGGATGACGATGTCCTTCGGGTGGCGGTCCATCTTCACGATCAACGTTCCGCTCGGCCTCGTCGCCTTCGCCCTCGTGTTCACGCAGATGATCGAGTCGCGCTCGCCGCTGCCCGATCCGCTCGACCTGGCAGGGGCCGCGAGCCTGGCGGCCGGGGTCACCGCGCTGCTCTTCTCCGTGCTCCATCGCCCCGGCACCGCCGCGATGGGCCTGGCTTCGCGCCTCGTCCTGTTTGCCGCGGCGGCCGGGTCGCTCGGACTCTTCGTCCGGCTGCAGCTCCGGCGCGAGCACCCCCTGATCCCTCCCCTGCTCTTCCGGCACCTCCACACGGCCGCTCCGTACGTGGCCGGCATCCTGCTCGGCACGACGATCTTCGGCGTGGACACCTTCGTGCCCCTGTTCGTCCAGGGCGCCCGGGGAGGAACGGCCGGCGCGGCCGGCGCGGTCGTCACCCCGCTCGTCTTCTTCTGGGCCGTCTCCGCCACGGCCGCGGCGCGCCTGATCGTGCGCTTCGGCTTCCGCCGCACGGCGCGCTGGGGCGCGATCCTCATCCTCGCCGGCCTCGCCGCGCTCGTCGCGGCCGCCTACTGGAACGCCTCGGTCCCGTGGATCTCGGCCGCCTGCGCGGTCGTGGGCGCGGGCCTGGGGCCCTCGTCCATGGCCCAGGTCCTGGCCGTCCAGAATTCCGTCGGCGAGCGCGAGCGCGGGGTCGCGACGAGCCTCGTGCCCTTCTTCCGCGCGATCGGAGGCTCGATCGGCGTCGGCGCCCTGGGCGGCCTGCTCGCCGCGGGCCTCGACCGCCGGCTCGGCGCGGCGGCCGAGACGGCGGGCCGCCTGCTCGCCTCCGCGGGAGAGCCCGGCGCCGCGGCGGAGGTCGCCCCGGCCGCCTTCCGGGTCGCGATCGAGCACTCCCTGCTCCCGGTGTTCGGGATCCTCGTGGCCCTGGCGGTCGTCAACCTCTTCGTGACGGGCCGCTTTCCCGAGCGCGCCGCCGGGGCGGAGGAGCTGGACGTGGAGCCGCTGCCGCTTTCCGTCGATTGATCTCGGCGTAGCCGTACACGAGCGCGAGGCTGCGCCACGGCTTCCAGCGCTCGGCGAACCGGCGCATCGCGTCCTCCCTCGCCTTCTCGCGCCGCCCGAGCAGGCCCTGGGCCAGGTACTTCACGACGCCGAGATCCCCGGCCGGAAAGATGTCGCCGCGGCCGAGGCCGCGCATCAGGCCGATCTCGGCCGTCCAGCGGCCGACGCCCCGGAAGGCCGTCAACCGCTCGATCGCGGCCTCGTCGTCGAGCGCCGCGACGCCGTCCTCGGAGAGCGCGCCGCCGGCGAACGCCTCGGCCAGGCCGAGGATCGCCTTCGCCTTCGCGTCGGAAAGGCGGAAGCGCCGCAGCGCCGAGGGCGTCTCGGCCGCGAAGGACCCGGGTTCGGGAAAGGCGAGGAAGGTCTCGCCGTCGAACCGCGCGCGGCGCCCGAAGCTCTCGGACAGCTCCCGCCGGATGTCGTACGCGAAGAAGAGGTTGACCTGCTGCGCGAGGATCGCCGTGACGAGGGCCTCCCAGAGCGACGGCACGCCCGCGGCGCGAAGTCCGCGAAAGTCGCGGATCGCGTCGCCGATCACCGGGTCGCCCCCGAACGCGCGGTAGAAGCCGCGCACCGGTTGAGCCGACGCGAGGGCGACTTCGACGACCCGCCGCGCGGCCTCCCGCGCGGCCGGCGACTCCGCGCCGGGGCCCTCCAGGGTCACGCGGAGCACGGCCCTCGCCGCGGAGCCCTGCTGCTCGACCGAGAGGAGCGCGCCCCGGAATCCGACCGGGAGAAACCGGCGGTACACGCGCCCGTCGAAGCGATCGACGACCTCGGGAAAGCGGGCGTAGCGCGCGGCCGTCAGGGCCAGCGAGTACGGCCTCTCGGGGACGACCGAGAGAGTCACGCGATCCGGTGCCATGGCTCGACCGCCGGGACGATATCCTACGAACCGGAAGGAGAACTCGATGCGGTTTCTTCTGCGCCTCGTGATCAACGCCGCGGCCCTGTGGGTCGCCCTCAAGATCGTCCCGGGAATCACCTACACGTCGGACAACTGGGTTCCGTTCTTCGGGGTCGCGCTGATCTTCGGCGTCGTGAACGCCTTCATCCGGCCCGTCGTGAAGCTCCTGTCGCTGCCGCTCATCTTCCTGACGCTCGGCCTGTTCGCCCTGGTCGTCAACGGCATGATGCTCTCGCTCACGAGCTTCCTCGCGGGCAGCTTCGGGCTCCACTTCCACGTCGAGGGGTGCTGGACCGCGATCCTCGGCGCCCTCGTGGTCTCGATCGTCAGCGCGCTCCTGTCGATGTTTCTGGCCGACGCCGACTGAAACCCGGGAGGCGGGGGGCGGGAAGGAGCCTGCCTCCTGCCTCCTGCCTCCCGCCTCCTGCCTCCTGCCTCCTGCTCCTACAGTCCCAGATCCGAAAGCGAGGGATGCTCGTCCGGCCGCCGCCCGAGCGGCCAGCGGTACAGCCTCTCGGACTCGCGGATCGGCAGGTCGTTGATGCTGGCGTGCCGGCGCCGCATGAGCCCGTGCTCGTCGAACTCCCAGTTCTCGTTGCCGTACGCGCGAAACCAGTTGCCCGCCGCGTCGTGCGACTCGTACGCGAAGCGGACGGCGATCCGATTCTCCGTGAAGGCCCAGAGCTCCTTGATCAGCCGGTACTCGAGCTCGGCCGCCCACTTGCGGCGCAGGAACGCGACGATCGCGTCCCGGCCGGCGAAGAACTCGGCGCGATTGCGCCAGACGCTGTCGACCGTGTAGGCGAGGGCCACCCGTTCCGGGTCGCGGGTGTTCCAGGCGTCCTCGGCCAGGCGCACCTTGCGGGCCGCGGTGTCCCGCGTGAAGGGCGGCAGCGGCGGACGGTCGTTCGGGTTCGGGTCCATGTCGGCCTCCCGTGCGGCGGGCGGGCTCACTCCGGCCCGGCGGTCGGGCGCGGCCGGCCGGTCCGGCCGGACAATTCCACCATGCGCCGCAGCCGCTCCGCCAGCTCGGGCCGCCACGCGTCGTCCGGCGCGCGCCAGCGCCAGTTGTCGGCGGGCTCGGCCGGGTCGTTCATCCGGGCCTCGCCGCCGAGGCCGAGGACGTCCTGCAGCGGCACGATCGCGCGCTCGGCGACCGAACCGTACGCGGCGCGGATCAGGGCCCACTCGACCTCGCGGCCGTCGCACCCGAGGTAGTCCCAGACGCGCTCGCGCTCCTCGGGCTTCAGGGCCGCGTACCAGCCGCGCGCCGTGTCGTTGTCGTGCGTCCCCGTGTAGGCGACGGCGTTGGGAACGTGGCGGTGCGGCAGGTACACGCTGTCGGAGCCGTAGAAGCCGAACTGCAGGACCTTCATGCCGGGAAACCCCAGCGCGTCGAGCAGCTCCCTCACCTCTTCGGTGATGTCTCCGAGGTCCTCGGCGAGGATCGGCAACGGGCCGAGGGCGTCCCGCGCGGCGTCGAAGAGCCGGCGTCCCGGCCCGGGCACCCAGCGGCCCCCGAGGGCCGTCTTCTCCACGGCCGGCACCGACCAGTACGCGGCAAACGCGCGGAAGTGATCGATCCGCAGCAGGTCGCACGCCGCCAGGCACGACCGGATGCGCGCGATCCACCAGCGGAAGCCGTCCTCCTCCAGCCGGTCCCAGCGGTAGAGGGGATTTCCCCAGAGCTGGCCGGTCGCGCTGAAGTAGTCGGGCGGGACGCCGGCGACCGCCGTCGGGCGGCCGGTCCCGTCGAGCTCGAAGAGCTCCTGGTTGGCCCACACGTCCGCGCTGTCGTGGGCGACGTAGATCGGGATGTCGCCCACGAGCGCGATCCCCCGCTCGCGCGCGGATCCCCGGACGCGCGCCCACTGTCGGGCGAAGAGAAACTGCACGTACCTCTGGAACGCGATCTCCACGGCGAGCTCCGCGTCGGCCGCGGCGAGCGCGTCGGCATCCCGAAAGGCGAGGTCCGGCCCCCAGTCGGTCCAGGGCCGCTCGCCGAACCGGGCCTTGAGCGCCCCGAAGCGCGCCCAGTCCGTCAGCCACGCGCCCTGCTCCGGCGCCTGCTCGAACGCGGCCAGGTCCTCGCGCAGGGCCGGACCGGCGTGGCGCGTGAAGTGCTCCCAGGACGAGCGCAGCAGACGCTCCTTCCAGGCGCGGGCGCTCGCGTAGTCCACACGCCCGGGCGAGGACCCCGGCGCGTCGTCGAGGGCGCCGCGATCGAGCAGGTCCTCCTCGACGAGACGCTCGGGCGAGATCAGCAGCGGGTTGCCGGCGAACGTCGACGAGCTCGTGTACGGAGCGTTGCCCGCGCCCGTGGGCCCGAGCGGCAGGACCTGCCAGAGGGACTGGCCGGCGCGGGCCGCCCACTCCAGGAACCGGTCGGCGGCCGGTCCGACGTCGCCGATCGGAAAGCGTCCCGGCAGGGACGTGGGATGCAGGAGGATGCCGGCCGCGCGGGTCATGGCAGGGCGCCCGCCCCTACGCCGAAGCCGCGTACCGCTTCGCCTCCCGGCTCCTCGATCCCCACCACAGCATCATGCCCGTTTCGTTGGGATGCGCGAGGCCCGCGTGGAACGGGCGCAGGCGCAGGGTGTAGCCGAGCCCCTCCCCGGAGGGCTTGCGGTGCGTGCAGCGGAAGATCCCGACCTCGCCCTCGCGCCCCGCCGCCTCGAGCCGGACGGCCGTCCCCGACTCGAGCGTGCCGTCGGCCTCGAGCGGTCCCTCGAAGATCTCGACCGAGACGTCCGCGCCGTCGAGCGGCCCGAGGTGGACCCGGGCCTCGACCTCGAACGCCGCCGCGGGCGGCAGGGTTGCCGGGTCGGGCTCGATGACGACCTCCTCGAAGCGCACGCCCGTCCAGGCCGCGCGCACGCGCCCCTTCCAGGCGACCAGGCGCTTCAGGGGCTCGCGGTCCACGCCCCGCATCGCCCGGCGGTGGAACGCCCCGGGCACGTAACACTGCTCGAGGTATTCGGAGAGCATCCGGTCCGAGGAGAACGCGCGGGCCACCTTCGAGGACGCGACGATCATGCGGTCGAGCCAGCGCTGGGGCACTCCGGAGGCGTCGCGGTCGAAGAACATCGGCAGGACGCGCTTCTCGAGCGCGTCGTAGAGGGCCTGCGCGATCTCGTCGTCGCCCGCCTGGTCCTTGCGCTCCCCGACCACGAAGCCCGCCTCGTCGTGCGGCGCCTCGTCCCACCAGCCGTCGAGGACCGAGAGATTGAGCGCCCCGTTCATCGCGGCCTTCATGCCGGACGTCCCGGACGCCTCGCGGGGCCGCTCGGGCGTGTTCAGCCAGACGTCGCATCCCGAGACGAGCAGGCGCGCGAGGGCCATGTCGTAGTCGGGCAGGAACCCGATCCGTCCCCTGAACTCGGGCCGTTCGGCCGCGCGCGCCACGGCGCGCAGGAACTCCTTGCCCGCCTCGTCGCGCGGATGCGCCTTCCCGGCGAACAGGATCTGGACCGGGCGGCCGATCTGATGGAGGAGGTACTCGAGCCGCTTGGGCTCCCGGAAGAGCATCGTCGCGCGCTTGTAGGTCGCGAAGCGCCGGGCGAAGCCGATGGTCAGGGCGCGCGGGTCGAGGGCCCGGAACGCCTCGGCGATCTCCTCCTCCCGGCCCCCGAGGCGGCGCTTCTCCTCGGCGAGCTTCACCCGGCAGGCGGCGACGAGCTCGGCGCGGAGCTGCTCGTGCGCGCGCCAGAGCTCCCCGCGGTCCACGTCCTCGGGGCGGTCGCGCACGCCGGTCGCCGCGATCGAGGGCGCCGTCCACGTCGCCGCGTGGACCCCGTTGGTGATCGGGCGGATCGGCACCTCCGAGAGCGGGAGGTCCGGCATGACGCCGCGCCAGAGCTTGCGGGAGACCGTCGCGTGCAGGCGCGAGACCGCGTTCTGGTGGGTCGAGAGCCGCATGGCGAGGACGGCCATGGAGAAGAGCTCGCGCGGCTGGTCGCCGACCTCCCGGCCGAGATCGAAGAACTCGTCGAAGGAGATGCCGAGCTCGTTGACGTAGCCGCCGAAGTACTTCCAGAGCAGCTCGGGGGTGAACACGTCGATGCCCGCGGGCACCGGCGTGTGCGTCGTGAAGATGTTGCCCGTCGTGGCGACCTCGCGGGCCTCGGCGAACGAGAGGCGCTCCTCCTGGACGAGGCGGCGGATCTTTTCGAGCGAGACGAAGGCGGCGTGCCCCTCGTTGATGTGGCGGATGGTCGCCCGGACGTCGAGCTTGTCGAGCGCCCGCGAACCGCCGATGCCGAGCACGATCTCCTGCTGCAGGCGCGTCTCGTGCCCGCCGCCGTAGAGGCGCGCGGTGATCTCGCGGTCGTGCGGCTCGTTCTCCGGCAGGTTGGAGTCGAGCAGGAAGAGCGGCACCCGCCCGACCTTCGCCATCCGGATGAGGAGGTGGACCGTGCGGCCCGCGAGGTCCACCGTGATGACCGGAGGGCTCCCGTCCGGCGTCTCGGCGATCGAGAGCGGGAGATCGTCGGGCTCGAGGACGGGATACGCCTCGTTCTGCATGCCCTCGCCATCGACGACCTGGCGGAAATAGCCCTCGCGGTAGAAGAGGCCGACGCCGACGAGCGGCACGCCCAGGTCGCTCGCCGACTTCAGGTGGTCGCCGGCGAGCACCCCGAGGCCGCCGGCGTAGATCGGCAGCACCTCGGTCAACCCGAATTCCGCCGAGAAGTAGGCGATCCGCTCGCCGCGCGCCACGAGCTCGCGGGCCGCGGGATCCCGGGGCTCGGCGAGGTCCTCCGCGGTCAGGCGCCGGACCATCGCCGAGAGTTCCTCCTGGTAGGCCGGATCCTCGGCGGCCCGCCAGAGGCGCTCGGCCGGGACCTCGCGGAAGAGCCGGACGGGGTTGCCCCCGCTGCGCCTCCAGGCGTCCGGGTCGAGGATCTCTAAGAGCGCGCGCAAGTCGGCCCTCCACGTCCAGCGCAGGTCGTGGGAGAGGGCGAAGAGCGGGAGGAGCTTCTCGGGGACGCCGGAGACCCGGAAGGCTTTTTCGAGAACGGGTGTCAACTCAATCGGTAGTGTAGCAGACGCCGGTTGGCCACTAACCCCTGTGGGGTCAGCGCTCTGGCTCCGGCTCGGCCGCGTCGTTTCCGGGCACCTTCACCGCCAGCTTTTCGCCGAGCGCGAGGAACCGCTCGACCCAGCGGCGGGCGTCCTCGAAGCCGGCGTCGGCCTCGCGCCGCCGGCCGGGAAGGAGGGTTCGCAGCAGCCCGTAATAGGCGTTCTGCACCTGCCAGACGTCCACCTCGAAGGGCAGCTGCCGGGACAGATCGACGACGGCTTCGAGCTCCTCGAGGCGCGCGAGGTCCGAGGGGTTGCCGCGCAGGCCGTCGGCCAGCCGCTCGAGCGTGTGCTCGACCGAGAGGCCCAGGCCGTCCTCGTGGAGGGTGACGCCGACGTTGCGGGCCTCCTCGAGGACGCCCGAGAGCCGCGCCGGATCGGGCGCGTCGGCCTCGAGCTCCCGGCGCAGGCTCATGGCCAGGGCGAGCTCGGCCGCCATGCGGAACCCGCGCGGCTGCGTGATGCCGTGGCTCGACAGGAAGCGCATGAGGGGGGCGTGCTCCTCGTAGAGCTCGCGGTAGACGGCGTCCGCGGCGACGAGCACCGAGCGCAGGATCCGGCCGAGGACCTGCTGCTGCTCGTCGCGGAACAGCAGCCGCAGCGTGTAGACGCCGCTGCCGAACCGGCGGTCGACCGCGCGCAGCGTCGCGGTCAGGTCCGCCTTGAGAAAGGGCTCGGCGATTTCCTCCGCGAGCTTCTCGTACTCCGCCTTGCCGGGGAACGGGATCGCGCCGCCCGAGAGGTTGTGGTCGCCGAGGTGGAGCACGCCGAAGGCCACCTCCTGCGCCTCGCCCGTGATCTCCGAGCGCACGCGGACCCGGCCGAGCGCCAGCCGGGCGCGGCCGCTCGTGACGAGCCGGTAGTCCGAGCGCGCGACGTCGTAGCAGTAGACGCGCGACGAGGCGCCGGACTCGGAGAAGAGCGAGCTGACCCCGTAGTGCGCGCCGACCTTCTCGAGCGACACCATGGCCGGCCGCACCGACTCCTCGTAGATGCGCCGGCCGTCGCCGGCCTCCGGCGCGTTGCTCCGGGCCTTCTCGAGCATCTCGAGGAACGCGGTTTCGAGCCCGGGCCCGAAGAGCTCCCCCGCCAGCTGCAGCGCCCGGCCCGCGTACTGGATGATCTGGCGCGCCTCGATGCCGCCGACGTCGTCGAAGAACCACCCGCAGCTCGTGTACATGAGCTGCGCGTGCCGCTGGAGCTCCATGAGCTTGAGCGCCTCGGTCCGCTCGGCCTCGCCGAGCTCCCGCCCGGCCTGGGCGGCGAGGAACCGCCGCACCGTGTCGGGGGTCCGGTCCAGGATCACCGCGACGTACTCGTCGCGGGCGCGCCACGGGTCCGGAAAGAGCGCCGCGGTCCGCGCTTCCCAGAGAGGCGCGAGCGTGTCGCGCAAGGCGTCGAGGGACGCCCGGAGCGGGGCGCGCCAGGCCTGGGTCCATCCCGGATGGGCCCCGGACTGGCAGCCGCAGTCGCTCCTCCACCGCTCGACCCCGTGGGAACAGCTCCAGGAGGTGTTCTCCACGATCCGGGCCTCGTGGGTCGGCGGGTGCTTCTCGAGGAATTCGCCGTAGTTGGTCAGGACGGCGAGGCTGCGCGCGGCCACGGTGTGCAGCGCGAAAGCGAGGGCCATGTCGCCGTGCCGGTGATGGTGGCCGTACGTCTCGCCGTCGGTCGCGACGTGCACGAGCTGCGGCCTCTCGCCGCCCTCCGCGAACGCCCCGGCCAGCCGCTCGGCGAAGCGCTCGCCGGTCGAGAGCAGGCGGTCGAACGCGACGGCGCGCGAGATCGGGCCGTCGTAGAAGAAGACCGCGATCGCCGCCCCCGAGGGCAGCGCGACCCGGTACGGCATCGTCGGGTCGACGGCGTCCGGACCGACGTCCCTCCAGTCGGCCTCTCCGAGGCGGCGCACGTGGCTCGCCTGGTGGGGCGCGAGGATCGTGAACGCGATGCCCTCGGCCGCGAAGGCCTCGAGCGCCGGGAGGTCCACCGCGGTCTCGGGCAGCCACATGCCCTCGGGGCGGCGGCCGAAGCGGTGGACGAAGTCGCGGACGCCCCAGGACACCTGCGTCCGGACGTCGCGCGCGTTCGCGAGCGGCAGGATCATGTGGTTGTAGGGCTGCGCCAGCGCCGAGCCGTGCCCCGAGAACCGGTTGCGGCTTTCGACGTCGGCCGCGAGGATCGCGCGGTAGACCTCGGGCTCCTTGTCCTCCAGCCACGACAGGAGCGTGGGCCCGAAGTTGAAGCTCATGGAGGCGTAGTTGTTCACGATCGCCACGATGCGGTTCTCGCCGTCGAGGATCCGCGCGTTGGCGTTGGGCGCGTAGCACTCCGCGGCGATGCGCTCGTTCCAGTCGTGGTACGGGTACGCGGTCGGCTGGCCCTCGATCGCCTCGAGCCAGGGGTTCTCCCGCGGCGGCTGGTAGAAGTGGCCGTGGATGCAGACGAAGCGTTCCATCGGGCCCGGCCGGTCCTACTTCGCCGCGGGCGGAGCCGGCGCGGGCCCCATCGCGGCCTCGATCGCGGCGTCGAGCTCGGCCTCGGCGTCGGCCTCGACCGTCAGGGGGTTGTCGGGGGCCGGCTTCAGAAAGATCGCGCCGAGCGGCGGGAGCGTCAGGGACAGGCTGTAGGCGCGGCCGTGGGCCGGCACGGCGAGCGCCACCGCGCGCCCGCGGTTTCCCATGCCGCTTCCCCCGTACTCGACCCCGTCGCTGTTGAGGACTTCCACCCATTCCCCCGCGAAGTCCACGCCGACCAGGTACGAGGAGCGCGGCACGGGCGTGAAGTTGAAGACCGCGGCGATGCGGTCGCGGGGCAGCGCACCGCGCCGCTCGAGCGAGACGACGCTGTGGTCGGCGTCGTGGCAGTCGATCCACTCGAAGCCGCGCGGGTCGAAGTCGAGCTCGTGGAGCGCCGGCTCGGCGGCGTACAGGCGGTTCAGGTCGCGGACCCAGAGCTCGACGCCCCGGTGGCGCGGCTGCTCGAGGAGGTCCCAGTCGAGGCTCGTGTCGTGGTTCCACTCCCGCCACTGGGCGATCTCTCCGCCCATGAAGAGCAGCTTCTTGCCCGCCTGGGCCCACATGGTCGCGAAGAGCAGGCGCAGGTTGGCGAACTTCTGCCACTCGTCGCCCGGCATCTTGGAGAGCAGCGACGCCTTCAGGTGGACGACCTCGTCGTGCGAGAGCGGGAGGACGAAGTTCTCCGTGTACTGGTACATGCGGCGGAAGGTCAGGTCCGTGTGGTGGAACTTGCGGAAGACCGGGTCGAGCTCCATGTAGTCGAGCGTGTCGTTCATCCAGCCGAGGTCCCACTTCATGTCGAACCCGAGGCCCCCGACGTACGTCGGCCGCGAGACCATCGGCCACGCCGTGGACTCCTCCGCGATCATGAGGACGTCGGGGTGGCGCTCGCGGACCTCGTCGTTCATCCGCCGCAGCAGCGAGATCGCCTCGAGGTTCTCCCAGCCGCCGAACTTGTTGGGGATCCACTCGCCCGCCTTGCGCGAGTAGTCGAGGTGGAGCATCGAGGCGACCGCGTCCACCCGAAGGCCGTCGGCGTGGTAGCGGTCGAGCCAGTAGAGCGCCGAGGAGAGCAGGAAGCTGCGGACTTCGTTGCGCCCGTAGTTGAAGATGCAGCTCGACCAGTCGGGGTGATACCCCTGCCGCCAGTCGGCGTGCTCGTAGAGGTGCGTGCCGTCGAAATAGACGAGCCCGTGCTCGTCGGACGGGAAGTGCGACGGAACCCAGTCGAGGATCACGCCGAGGCCCGCCTGGTGGAGCGTGTCGACGAGGTACATGAAGTCCTGCGGCGTGCCGAACCGGCTCGTCGGGGCGAAGTACCCCGTGCACTGGTAGCCCCAGGACCCCGTGAACGGGTGCTCCATGACCGGGAGCAGCTCGACGTGCGTGAAGCCGAGGGCGAGCGCGTGGTGGGCCAGCGCGCCGGCCGCCTCGCGGTACGTCAGCGGGCGGTTGTTCTCCTCCGGGACGCGCCGCCAGGAGCCGAGGTGCACCTCGTAGATCGAGATCGGCGCCGACAGGGCGTGCTTCGCGGCGCGGGCCGCCAGCCACTTGTCGTCGCGCCAGCGGTAGTCGAGGTCCCACACGACGGACCCCGTCCGGGGCGGCGCCTCGTGGCGGACGGCGTAGGGGTCGGCCTTGTCCACCGTGTACCCGTTGAACTGCGAGACGACGTGGTACTTGTAGACCGCGCCCTTCCCGACGCCGGGCACGAACCCCTCCCAGACCCCCGACGCGCCCAGGGAGGCGAGCGGATGGCTGGCCGCGTTCCATCCGTTGAAGTCCCCGATGACCGAGACCGAAGCCGCGTTGGGCGCGAAGACGGCGAACGACGTCCCCGCGACGCCGTCCACCGTGCGCGCGTGGGACCCCATCCGCTCGTAGAGCCGGACGTGCGTGCCCTCGTTGAAGAGGTGGAGGTCGTCCGCGGTGAGCAGGCCCGCGTCGTATCGGGGCGATCCTGCGCGCGCGACCGGACCCGTGCGTCGTTTCTCGGCCAGACAACCTCCGCGTCGCCGGCAGTTTACCCCGCCGGCGATTCGGGGATAATGCGCGGCGATGGACGGGACCGCGATCGTCGTCTGCGACGGCCTCTTCGCGACGGCGAATGCGAAGACGGCGCACGGGCTCGTGCGCGGCACGGACCGCTACCGCATCCTCGCCGTCATCGACGGGCCGACGGCCGGGCGCGACGCGGGCGTGGTCCTCGACGGCGTGAAGCGCGGCATCCCGATCCACGCATCCATCGCGGACGCGCTCCGCGCCCTGCCCGCGAAGCCGGACTTCTGCGTGGTCGGCGTCGCCACCTCGGGCGGACGCGTGACCCCCGGCCTGCGCGCGCTGGTCTCCGAGGCCATCGAGGAAGGCCTGTCGGTCGTCAACGGCCTGCACGAGTTCCTGTCGGACGACCCGCGCCTGGCGGCCGCCGCCGCGCGCCGGGGCGTCTCCATCCGCGACGTCCGCAAGACCGCGGCCCGCACGGAGCTCCACTTCTGGAGCGGCGAGATCCTCTCGGTCGGGGCCCCCCGCATCGCGGTCCTCGGCACCGACTGCGCCCTCGGCAAGCGCACGACCGCGCGATTCCTGCTCGAAGCCTGCCGCGCCGTCGGGATCCGGACGGAGCTCATCTTCACCGGCCAGACCGGCTGGATGCAGGGCGCGCCCTTCGGCTTCATCTTCGACTCGGTGCCGAACGACTTCGTCTCGGGGGAGCTCGAGCACGCGATCGTCTCCTGCTGGAAAGAGGCCCGCCCGGATCTGATCCTGCTCGAGGGGCAGTCCGCGCTGCGCAATCCTTCCGGGCCGGCCGGGTCCGAGTTCATCCTCTCGGGCCGGGCGGCGGGCGTGATCCTGCAGCACGCGCCCCACCGCGCGTTCTACGAGGGCCTCGAGGAATTCGGTCTTCGCATCCCTCCCGTCGCCGACGAGATCGACCTCATCCACCGCCTCGGGGCGCGCACCCTCGCCGTCACCCTGAACGGCGAGGGCATGACGCCGGAAGCCCTCCGCACCGAGCAGCAGCGGCTCGGCTGGCGGCTCGGCATTCCGGTCGTGCTCCCGCTCGAGGAGGGCGTCGGCGCCCTGCTGCCGGTCGTGCGCGAGTTTCTCGCCAGCGAGTCCAGGGCGTGAGGATCCGGAGCGCCGCGAGCCGCCTCGAGTCGTTCGCGCTGACCCGGCCGTACGCGATCGCCGGCCAGGACCCGGTCTCGTCCGTGGGAAACGTCCTCGTCCGCCTCGAGACCGACTCGGGGCTCGTCGGGCTCGGGGCGGGATCCCCGGGCGAGCACGTCACGGGCGAGACGCTCGAGGCGTGCCGGGCGGCGCTCGACGGCGGCGGGCTCGACTGGCTCGCCGGGCGCGACGCCCGCGCGCTCGCGCTGCTCTGCCGCGAGGCGGCCGCGCGCACCCCCGGAACGCCCGCCGCCCGCGCCGCGGTGGACATCGCGCTCCACGACCTGTTCGCGCAGCACCTCGGCGTCCCCCTCGCGGACGCGCTCGGCCGCGCCCACGACGCGCTGCCCACCTCGATCACGATCGGCATCAAGCCCGTCGCCGAGACGCTGGCCGAGGCCGACGAGTACGCCGGCCGCGGGTTCCGGGTCCTGAAGGTCAAGATCGGCGATGCGCTCGAGCTCGACGTCGAGCGGCTGGCGAAGCTGCGGGAACGGGTCGGCCCCGGCGTCACGGTCCGCGTGGACGCCAACGTCGGATACACGATCGAGGAGACCGCGCGCTTCTTCGAGCGGACGGCCCCTCTCGCGATCGAGTTCGTCGAGCAGCCGGTTCCCCGCGAGGCCTTCGAGGAGATCCGCACGCTCGCGCCCCGGCGCCGCGCCCGGATCGCGGCGGACGAGAGTCTGCACGACGAGAAGGACGCCCTCGCGCTCGCCGCGCCGGAGCCCCTCTGCGGCATCTACAACATCAAGCTGATGAAGTGCGGGGGCGTGCGTCCGGCGCTGCGCATCGCCGCGATTGCCGAGACGGCGGGAATCGCCCTGATGTGGGGGTGCATGGACGAAAGCCGCGTCTCCATCGCCGCGGCCCTCCACGCGGCCTTCGCCTCCCCCGCGACCCGGTTCCTCGACCTCGACGGATCTCTCGATCTCGCCCGGGACGTCGTCGCGGGCGGCTTCACCCTCGAGGACGGCGTGATGCGCACGACCGGCGCGCCCGGGCTGGGGCTCCGTCCCCTCCCTTAGCCGCCCCTCCGGCTAGGCCCAGGCCGGCTGCCCGTCCCGATGAGGCAGCCAGACGAGCGCCACGCGGCGGACGGTGATGTCCGTCTTCTTCGGACGCAGCGTCACGATCTCGAGCTTTTCGGTCGCGGGGTCCGTCGCCGCCGCCGCGGCGGCGAGCTCCTGCTGGAGCTCTGCGTCCAGGTCGTGGATCTGCTGCTCGACGGCGCCCGCGGACTCCTCGGCGCGGCCGACGTCTCCGGCCTGCTTCATCGTGCGCCCCGCGCCGCGCGCGGCCGTCGTGGCCTTCCCGATCGTCGTCGCCGAGACCGTCTTGCGGCCGAAGAGCGCGCCGAGCACGGTGGCGCCGACCGAGATCGCCGTCTGGAGGCCCGCCTGCGTCGCTTCCTGCTTTTCGCGCGCCACGGTCTGCCGGGCGCGGCGCAGGCGCTCCTGCAGGGCGGCCAGGCGCGGCGCGTACTTCTGCCGGAGCGCGTCCGCGGCGGCGTCGCGCCGCTCCCGCGCGTCCTGGCCGAGCCGCGAGCGGAAGTCCGCCTCGCTCTCCCCCGGCTTCGAGACGACGCCGGCCGAAGGGCTCTTCCGGAGCTCGAGCGAGCGCTCGCGGTAGATCCAGGTCGCGAGGTCCCGGCCCCAGCTCTCGTAGCTCTTCGCCTTTCCCGCGGCGGGCGGAAGAGCCTCGAAGCCCGCGCCCTTTTCCGGGTCCGGGGAGCAATCCGCGACCTCGAACCCGGCGTCCTCGGCCGCCGCCCAGTCGGGCGGGTCGGAGATGCCCGCCACGCGGGCGACCGGGAGGGTCGCGGCGACTCCCGACTTCGCGTCGGCGAAGTGGACCTCCGCGATTCCCAGCACCGCGGGACGATAGGCGATCCCTTCGGCGGCCCCCCGCGCGGGCACGAAGAGCTGCGGCACGTCGGGAGGCAGAACGGGCCGGGCCGACTCCGCGGCCCGCGCGCGCGCCCCGGCCCCGCCGCTCGGGGCGGCCGCCGCCGGGGCCGCCGGCGCCCGCCGGGGATCCATGAGCGTCTTGATCTGCGCCCGCGTCAGCGGCCCGCGGAGGTACGAGAGCGCCCAGCGCGTCTCGAAGAGCTCCGGCGCGTCCTCGTGGACGTTGTTGAGCAGGAAGACGCGGTTCCCGAGGCCGGCGAGCAGCCGCTCCATCTTCCCGCGGTCGAACTTCTGCGACGCGCCCGCCGCGACGCCCTCGAGCCCCTCGAGCACGCGCGCCTTGTCGCGCTCGGTCTGCAGGCGGCCGAGAAACCACGTGCCGGTGTTCGCGAGACCCTTGTAGTCGAGGTCCACCGGGTTCTGGGTCGCCAGCACGACGCCGAGGCCGAAGGCCCGGCCCTGCTTGAGGAGCGTCAGGAGGGGCGCCTTGGCCGGCGGCGTCGCGACCGGGGGGAAGTAGCCCGCGATCTCGTCCATGTACAGGATCGCGCGCAGGCTCGTCGTGCCGGACTGGGCGCGCATCCACGCCAGCGTCTGGTTCAGCAGCAGCGTCACGAAGAACATCCGCTCGGCGTCCGCCAGGTGGGCGATCGAGAAGATCGTCACGCGGGGCTTCCCCGCCGCCGTGCGCAGCAGCGCGCCGATCTCGAGCGGCTCCCCCTCCAGCCAGCTGGCGAACCCCGGGGCGGCCAGCAGGTTGTTGAGCCGCATCGCGAGCTCGAAGCGCTCCCTGGCCGGAAAGAACGACTCGAGCTCGACGACCCCGATCTTCGTCACCGGGGGGCTCTGGATCCGAGAGATCAGGCCCGCGAGGTCGAGGTCCTCTTCCTTCGCCCAGGCGTCGGCGAGGATCGTCGAGACGAGGATGTGCTCGCGGCTCTTGAGCGGGTCGGCGTCCACGCCGAGCAGCGCCAGCAGCCCGGTCGCCGTCGAAGCGACGCGGTCGCGCAGGAGCTCCTCGTCCTCCCGTACGGGCGGGGGCGGCGCGGCGAAGGACTTGAGGATCGAAACCGGCAGCCCCGCCGTCGATCCCGGCGTGTAGATCGCGAAGTCCGCCGCATCCCGGAGGCGCCCGATGCGCGCCCCGTCCTCGCCCCACTCCGCCAATCCCTTCTTCCAGGTCTCCGCCTGCGCCTTCGCGAAGTCGTCCGGGGAGAGGCCCTTGCGGGCGGCGTCCTCCTCGTTGATCCACGGCCGGAAATCCGCGGAGGCGAGGTCCGGGAAGGTCAGCAGGAGGTTGCAGAGGTCGCCCTTCGGATCGATCAGGATGGCCGGAACGCCGTCGATCGCGGCCTCCTCGATGAGGGACAGGCAGAGGCCGGTCTTGCCGCTGCCCGTCATGCCGACGCACACGGCGTGCGTCACCAGGTCGCGCGAGTCGTAGAGGACCAGGTCGTCTCGCCGCGCCTTCTTCGCCGGGTCGTAGGTCTTGCCGAGGTAGAAGACGCCGAGCTTTTCGAAGTCCTGCATGCCGCGAATCATAAGCCGCGCGGAGCCGGCCGGGCGCCCCAACCGGAGGAATGCGGGCGCGGCAACTTCGATTACACTGCGCACCGCGGACGCGGAGGGGACGGGACTGATCAGCACGAAACTCGCCAATCGCTACGAGATCCTCGGGGAGCTCGGGCGCGGCGGCATGGGAGTCGTCTACCGCGCCCGCGATCCGCTCCTGAACCGGGAAGTCGCGGTCAAGCTGATCTCCTCGACGGACCTCACGTCGGAAATCGAGGAGCGTTTCCAGCGCGAGGCCCAGCTCGTCGCCCAGATGGACCACCCGGCCATCGTGCCCATCTACGACTTCGGGCGGCACGAGGGCTCGCTCTTCTTCGTCATGCCGGTCGCGAGCGGGACGAACCTGCTGCGCCTCATCCGCGACCAGTCGCTCCACCTCGGCGAGGTCGTGGACATCGGGATCCAGACCGCCGACGCGCTCGACTACAGCCACTCGCGCGGCGTCGTTCACCGCGACATCAAGCCCGCCAACATCATGGTCACGCGCGAGGAAGGATCCGGGGCGCGCGTGCGCGTCATGGACTTCGGGCTCGCGCACGCCGCGACGGAGTCCCGGCTGACCAAGACCGGGACCCTCGTCGGCACGGTCGCCTACCTCGCGCCCGAGCAGGTCGCGTCGCGGGCGTTCGACGGCCGCTCCGACATCTACTCGCTCGGCGTCGTCCTCTACGAGTGCCTCGTCGGCGAGCCGCCGTTCACGGGGGAGGTCCAGTCGATCCTCTACAGGATCGTCCACGAGATCCCCCAGCCTCCCCGGGCGCTCGGAGCCGAAATCCGCGAGGAGCTCCAGGACATCCTGATGCGGTGCCTCGAGAAGGACCCGGGAAAGCGCCCCCAGAAGGCCGGCCAGGTCGCCGACGCGCTGCGCCGGCACAAGGCGAGCCTCGCGACCGACGAGTTCCGCATGTCGGTCGTGCTCTCGGCGAGCCGGGTCGTCCAGCGGCCCTCGCTCTCGGTCTTCATCGGCCGCGAGAAGGAGTTCGCCGAGCTGCAGCGGCGGCTCAACGCGGCGATCTCGGGCGATTGCCAGTTCGCGGTCGTCGCCGGAGAGCCGGGGATCGGCAAGACGCGCCTGCTCGAGGAGCTCAAGAACCTCGCGATCGCCCGCAAGATCCGCGTCCTCTACGGCCGCTTCGTCGAGCAGGACCGGTCCTTCTCCTACCAGGGGTTCTGCGAGCTCATCCAGGACTACTTCCGGACGCGCGACGCGACGGCGTCCTCGGCCGAGCGGCCCGACTTCTCGGACCTCGCGGCCGACCTCATCGCCCTCTTTCCGCAGCTGTCCGAGATCGCCGACCTTCGCGCGGCCGTCAGCGGCGACTCCCGCATCGCGGTCCCGGCCGAGGAGAAGAAGGTCGAGGACCGGATCCAGATCTTCGAGCTGCTCGCCCGGAGCCTGACCCGCATCGCCGGCGGCAAGCCCCTCGTCCTCATCCTCGAGAACCTCCACGGCGCCGAGATCTCGATCGAGGCCCTCCAGTACATCGTGCGGCGCCTCGCTCCCACGCCGACGCTGATCGTCGGCAGCTACCGGCAGACCGAGACCGACAAGCGGCATCCTCTGACGCGGATGCTGGACACCTTCACGGACGACCCGCGCTTCGTCTCCCTGACGCTGCCGCCCTTCTCGCCCACCGAGTACCGCACGCTCGTCGAGTCCGTCGTCGGCGACGCGCACGTCTCGGACAAGCTGGCCCAGCGCCTGCGCGACGCGACCGAGGGCAATCCCTTCTTCACCAAGGAGCTCATCCGGTCCCTCGTCGAGTCGGGCGACATCTCGAGGGACGACACCGGGGCGTGGAGCTTCTCGACGGAGGCCGAGATCTCGGCCGAGGCACTGCCGGCCACCATCCAGCAGGCCGTCGAGAAGCGCATCGAGCGGCTCCCCGAAGAGCTGCGCGAGCTGCTGTCGATCGCCTCGGTCTTCGGCAAGACGTTCGACGCCCGCGACCTCGAGACGCTCGCCGAGGACGCGAAGGGGGTCGAGGACTCGATCGACCGCCTCATCCTCGAGGGCATCCTCGAGGAGGAGCGCGAGTCCCGCGGCGACCGCCTGACGTTCGCCAGCGGCATCGTCCGCGACGTGCTGTACGGGGCGCTCTCGCGCCGCCGGCGCCGCTCGCTCCACCGCAAGTACGCGGAGCTCATCGAGAAGCGCGCGGCCGGACGGCTCGAGCGGGTCTACCCCGAGCTCGTCCACCACTTCTGGCAGGGCGACGTCCCGGAGAAGACCGTCGAGTACGGCCTGAAGCTCGCGCAGAAGTCTCTCGACACGTTCAGCCCCGAGGACGCGATCCGCGTGGCGAAGATCGCGCTCGAGTTCCTCGAGGACGAGGAGTGGGAAGGCGATCCGGGACTGGAGGGCGAGGCCCGGCTGATGCTCGCCCGGGGGCAGCGGATGACCGGCAACACGGAGGCCGCCCTGCGCGAGGCCGAGGCCGCCGTGAAGGTGTTCGACGCGAAGAAGCGGACCTCCCAGGCCGTCGGCGCGATCCTCTTCGCCGCCGAGGCCGCGTGGCAGGCGCGCCGGATTGACGACGCCCGCCGCTGGGTCGAGCGCGGCATCGAGGCCGCCCGCGCGACGGGAGAGCCCGACCACCTCACGAAGCTCCTCTCCCTCGGGGCGACCGTGGCGAACCTGCGCGGCGAGTACGCGAAGGCGGCGGCCTACCAGGCCGAGATCGAGGCGCTCACGCCGAGCGCGAAGGCGGCGGAGGAAGAGATCCCCCGTGGCGGCACGCTGGTCGTCGCCCTGCCCAACCCGGTCGCGGCCACCGAGCCCTCGATCTACGAGACGACCGAGGAGCACGAGGTCCTGGCCAACGTCTTCGAGACGCTGGTCACGATGGACGCGCAGGGCAACCTCGCGCCCCTGCTCTCCGACCACTGGACGCTCGAAGCCGGCGGCGCGGAGGCGCGTCTCCACCTGCGCCGCGGCGTCGTCTTTTCGGACGGGCAGCCGCTGACGGCCTCCGCGGTCAAGACCGCGCTCGAGCGCTCGATCCGCCTCTCCCGCGACGTCATGCCCGCCGCGTTCACCGCGATCGACGGCCTGAAGGAGTACCTCGACGGAACGGCCGCCGGGGTTTCGGGGATCGAGGCGGCCTCGGAGGAAGAGCTCCGGATCCGCCTCTCGCATCCGGTTCCGATCCTCCCGTCGCTCCTGACCGACGGGAGGACGGCGATCGCGGCCGACGGACCGATCGGCACGGGCCCGTTCCGGACCACCCTCCACACCCCGAACGGGGCGATCCTCGAGCGCAACCCGAAGCACTGGCGCAGTCCCGGCGCGCGCCTGGACCGCATCGAGTTCCGGGCGTCCCTCTCGGGCGGGGAGATCGCCGAAGGCCTGCGCTCCGGGGAGATCGACGTCGCCCGCGACCTGCTGCCCCGCGACCTCGAGACCATCCTGCGGGAGCCCCGGTTCCGCGGAGGCCTCGTCGAGACGCCCAAGAAGAACACCTATTTCGCGGTCTTCCACGTCGCGAGCCCCGCGGCCTCGAACGCCGCCCTGCGCATGGCGCTGGCGGGCGTGGCGCGCACCCAGGACTTCGTCTGGGGCGCGCTCGGCCGGTTCGCGCTGCCGGCCACCGGCGTGATCCCGCCGGGCGTCCTGGGACACGACCCCGGGCGCCGGCAGCCACACCTCGCGCGGGAGAAGGCCGTCGAGATGATCCGCGCATCCGGCCTGCCCACGCCGATCCGCCTGCGCGCCGCGGTCCACCCCATCCTGCGCAACCAGTACGCCGCGCTGATGCAGGCGCTGCTGCGCCTCTGGGCCGAGGTCGGCGTCGAGGTCGACATCGCGACGAAGACCATGCCCGAGTTCCTCGACGCGTGGCACGCCAACGCCGGCATCGACCTGCTGATCGGCCGGTGGATTGCCGACTACGACGATCCCGACAACTTCACTCACAACCTCTTCCACTCGGAGACCGGGCGCCTGCGCGCCTATTTCTCTTCGCCCGAGTCCGACCGGCAGCTCGAGGAGGCGCGGGCCGAACCGAGGCCCGCCGCCCGGGAGGCCCTCTACCGGAAGTTCGAGCACGGCCTGCTCGACTCCGGGATCCTGGTGCCCCTCTTCCACGACGTCGACTACCGGATCGCGAACCCCACGGTGCGCGGAATCCAGCTCCACTCGACGGCCCCCTACGTCAACTACGCCGAGCTCGGAAAAGCCGAGGCGGCTTCGACGCCCGCTGCGGCCGAGGCGCAGATCGGCGGCGGCGTCCTGCACGTGCCGATCCAGGGCGTCGTGCGCAGCCTCGACGTCTCGCTGACGGCCACGGTCGAGCAGGCCGACGTCTTCCCGAGCGTCTTCGAGACCCTGACCTGGGCGGTCGAGGGAACGCGGGTCATGCCCTGGCTCGCCTCCGAGATCCTGATGGAGAACGACGGCGCCCGCTTCCGGTTCCGCCTCCAGCCGGGCGTCCGCTTCCACAACGGCCGGCGGCTGACGGCCCGCGACGTGCGCCACTCGTGGGAACGGCTGCTGCTGAACCGGGAGAGCGAGAGCCGCTGGGTCCTCTCCGTGATCCAGGGCGCCCGCCGCCTGCTCGACGGCGAGGGGACCGACCTCGCGGGCTTCCACATCGTGTCGCCGACCGAGTTTTACGTGGACCTCGAGAAGCCGCTGCCGTTTTTCCCGGCGATGATCTCCTACGCCGCGACGGCGATCGTGCCCGAGGGCACGGGGGCCATCGGCAATTCCGCGCGCGACGGCGCCATCGGCACGGGCCCCTTCCGCGTCGTCAGCTTCGAGCCGGGGCGGCGCCTCGAGCTCGAACGCAACCCGAACTACTGGCGCGCGGGCCGGCCGAGGAGCGAAGGCATCGTCTTCCACCTCGGCATCACCCCGGAGGAAACCCGCAACGAGTTCCTCGCCGGACGCCTCTCCATCGCCCGCGACCTGCTGCCCGCCGACGCCGAGGCGTTCCGGCACGACGCGCGCTTCGCGTCGGGCTACCGCGAGAGCCCGCGCCTGACGACCTACTTCGTCGTGTTCCATCGCAACCGCGGGCCGCTCCAGGACGCCGAGCTGCGGCGCCGGGTCTTCCGGTCGATCGACGTCAACGGCCTCGTCCGCCGCACGCTCGGCCGCCTCGCGATTCCGGCGCACGGCCTGATCCCGCCGGGGCTGCTCGGATACTCGGCGGCCGGCCCGAGCGGGGCCGTTCGCGCCTCGGGCCCGGCGGCCCCGGCCGACAGCTCCATCGAAGCCACCGTGTCCCGGGAATCGATCGACCTCGTCGCCGCCGTCCACCCGGTCTTCTTCGGGGAGTTCGCCGGCGTCTTTCGCGAGCTGACCGAAGCCTTCCGCGAGCTCGGCTACCGCATCCGCCCCGCCAGCCGGACGATGGCGGAGTACCTCAAGCTCTCCGACGCCGGCGACGCCGACCTCGACATCGGCCGGTGGACGGCGGACTATCCCGACTCCGACACGTTCCTCTACGGCGTGCTGTACTCCGGGGCCGGCGCCTTCCGCAAGTACATCGGCGCGCCCGAGCTCGACCAGCTCGCCGAGCAGGGGCGCATCGAGACCGACCCGCGCGTGCGCCACTCGCTGTATCGCCAGGCCGAGGAGCTGATCGCGCGGGACGCGCTGATCCTGCCCCTCTTCCACGACCAGGTGTACTGCTTCGCGCGGCCCGAGATCGAGGGCCTGACCACCATCGGCCAGTCCAACGCCGTGATCCCTTACGAAGACCTCTGGATCCGCCGCTGACGGACGGAGGCGAGGCGGGGTCGCGCCGGCGGGCTAGGCCCTGCCGCGGATCTTGAGAGCGCCCTGCTCGACCCAGTGGGCGAGAACGCGGCGGATCCGGTAGGAGTCGCTCGCGACGGCGGCCTCGCAGTCGAGCGGCGTGGCCCCCTGGCTCGCCCGCTCCCACAGGGCCT
>JAYRMU010000068.1:0-35363 GCA_041912555.1 Thermoanaerobaculia bacterium | reverse complement strand
GCTAGGCCCTGCCGCGGATCTTGAGAGCGCCCTGCTCGACCCAGTGGGCGAGAACGCGGCGGATCCGGTAGGAGTCGCTCGCGACGGCGGCCTCGCAGTCGAGCGGCGTGGCCCCCTGGCTCGCCCGCTCCCACAGGGCCTGCAGGAGGCTGCCGTCTTTCTCGCCGGGGCACGGGGTCGCGGGAACGCTCGTCCGCTCGAGGAAGACGCTGTCCGGCACGAGCACCGCGGCTTCCTGGAACTCGTCGTAGCGCCGCATTGCCTCCAGCGTCAGGGGGAGGATCTCGCGCGGCGTCGCCCCCGGCTTCTCGGGGGGAGTCCCCTTCACGAACGCGAACTGGCCCGGCAGCGGGCGCTCCAGGAGCTGGTAGAACGCGTCCTCGCCCTTGAGGTGTCCGCGCTGGATGTCCGTCAGCTTGCCCTCGCGCAGCGTCATGGACGCGAACACGTCGCCGCCCTTCGGGCCGCGGAGGGTCAGCGCCCCGGACGCCGAGGACTCCGCCAGGCTCTGCATCAGCGCGGGCAGGCCGAACACCTCGAGGTCCCCCTGCAGGCTCGCCGCCGGGGATTCCGGCGCCGCCTCCGCCGGCGCGGCCTCCGGCCTGGGCCGGTCGAACCCGGCCAGGGCCTTCTGGGCCGCGCGCCCCGCGTCCTGGCCTCGGAATCGCGAGACGACCTCCTCGAGGGCGCGGCGCACGGGGGCCGACGGCGTTCCCGAGAGCGCCTCCACGATGCGAACCAGGCTCTGGTCGTTCTGTCGCAGGGTCATCCCGAGGAGCTTGAAGGGGAGGTTCGCCTTCAGGAGCGCGAGCAGCTGGTCGACGGACTCGGTGTCCTCGGACATGTCCTGGCCCGCGAGCTCCGCGATGCGCGCCATCGTGTCCCCGAGCGCCGGCTGCTTCTTGCCCGCGTGCTCGATGAGGGCGCGCCGCGCCCGCGGCGCGGGCAGCTTGCCGAGGGTGGCGGCCACGCGGTCGAGCAGGGCGCGCAGGTCTTTGGGCGAATAGGGGCCCTCGTCGGGGCTCCCGAGCATCGCCTCGATCTCGAAGAGCATCTGGGTCAGGCCCTGCTCCGCGCGCTCGTCCTTGTACTGGGCGAGCGTCGCGACCGATTCCTTGACGAGCAGCAGCGGGAGCCCGAGCTGGGCGTGCCGCAGCACGACGTCGCTCTCCTCCTCGAACGCGGCGTCGGCGCTCCTCGGGATCCGGCGCAGGAGGTAGACGAGGTTGCGCCGGAGAAACCACTCCTGCTCGTCCACCGCCGTCGAGGGAACGCGGTTGAGCTCCTCGAACGCGGCGGCGCGGGCCGGGGCGCCGTGCACCTCGAGCAGCGCCAGGAGGAGCCGGCGGCGGTCCCGCTTCTGCTCGCGCCGCAGCTCCTCGAGCAGCCCCTCGGGGCGGAACGCCGTGAAGAACTGCAGGACCTTGCGGAGCTGGGCGTGCAGCTCGGGCTTCTCCGTGAACTTGCGCAGCTGCTCGCCGTCGAGCGTGTCGCCGAGCCGGCGGCGCACGAGCTCGACCGTCCCGGCGTCCACCTTCTTCTCGGAGGTCAACTGCTCGGCCAGCTCGAGCATCGAGACCGACTGCGCGAGCGAGCCCTCGTTGAACCGCTCGATGCCGGCGCGCACCATCTCCTGGAAGCGGCGCCCGCTTTCGACCGGGTCGTCGCCGGAGGTGATGATCCGCCGCATCGCCCCGAGCGCTCCGGTCTCCGGCGCGGCGCCTGCGGCGGACGCACCGGCGGGCACGACCCAGCCGGGCAGCGTCTGGGAGAGCGCCCGGAACACGCTGTCGGTGCCCGCCTCGAGCCCCATCTCCTTGAGGCGGGCGAGGTAGGCCTCGAGCTCCTGGGCCGACTGCGCGCTGCGCGCCGCGAACGCCAGGGCCTCGCTGGCGACGGGCGCGCCCGGAGACGCCCCGCCCGGAGACGCCCCGCCCCCACCCGCCGCTCCCGCGCCCCCGCCCGCTCCTCGCAGGCCGCCCTGGGCTTCGAGGCGCTCGAGAACGAGGGAGAACCGATGCAGGGCCTCCGCGGGAGCGGCTCCCGCCGCGCCGCCCGCCGCGGAACCGGCGGCCGCCCCCGACGAGGCGCTCGCCCGCGGTCCGGCGGTTTCGGTCGAGGCCTGGCGGAAGATCGTCTGGGCCTGCGAGATGGAGGCCGGGGCCTCGCCGAGCCGCCCCAGGTTCTCGAGCAGCATGGCCCGGTCTTCGGCCGGGCAGAGCGCCAGGATCAGCGGCCTCAGCCCCGCCAGGTACACCTCGAGCGGTTCGAGCGGCACGAGCTTGAACTCGGCCATCATGTGGATCTTCTTGAGCGTGTGGTACAGGTAGTCGGACACCGGCACGGCGGCCGCCGAGCCCCGCCGGTATTGCGCGCCGGTCCACGTCCGGATGGCGTTCGCCACCACCTCGGGCGGGTATTTCATGAGGAGCTGGACCGAATCCGCCACGATGAGGGGCGCGACGGCATCCGACAGATACTGGTGGAGCTCGACGAGCGCCTCGTCGAGCTCGGGATTCGGAGTCTGACCCGTCATCGTTTCTCTTTCCCGCGTCTCTCTCACTAGGGTAACTCAAAGAGCGCGAAAGAGATAGAGCGAGACGTGCGGCGAGCCGCCCTTCGCGGGCGGGCCGCTCAGACGGCCGAGAGCGTCAGGTCGCCGCTCGAGGTCCTCACGCGGATGTGAGCGCCGCCGGACCCGTGCCGGTAGCCGACGATCGAATCGCGGTGCCGGACGCTCGTTCCGTCCGGGAATCCATCGACCTCCATGTCGCCGCTCGACTGGTCCGCGTCGACGTCGAAGGCCGCATCCGCGGGAAGGCGCAGCGCCACGTCCCCGCTCGAGGTGCGGATCCGGACGTCCCTCAACCTCTTGCCCGACGACTCGAACGCCACGTCTCCGGACGTCGCGTCGACGGACAGTTCCTCGAGGTCGGCGTTGGAGAGGCGCACGTCGCCCGACGTGGTCTGGAACTCCGCGCGCCGCGCGTGGACCGACCGCAGCGCCAGGTCGCCCGAGGTCGTGTGGAGGGAGAGCGCGTCGCCCTCGAAGCCCGTGATCTCGCAGTCGCCGCTCGAGAAATCCGACGTCCAGCTGCCCTTGATGTCCCGCGCGCGGATGTCGCCGGAAGAGCCCTCGAGGGAGATCGTGCCGTCCAGGCGGCGCAGGCGAAGGTCCGCGCTCGAGACGGAAAACCGCAGCTCGCCCTGGAGCCCCTCCGCGTCGACGAGACCGGAGAGATTGCGGAACCCCGCGTTCAGGCGGCCGGCCGGAACGTGGACTTCGAGGTCCGCATACAGACGGGTGCCGCGCCCGGGGCTGACCCGGACCTGGTGCCCATCGTAATGGTAGGTGCTCGACGACGCCCAGTTCCCGAATCCGTAGTCTTCCCCGTTGCCGGGCTCGCGGTAGCGGAAGGTCGAGACCTTGTCGTAGGGATAGCGGACCCGCAGCGCGACGCCGCCCGACCCCCCGGAGCGCTCCAGCCGGACCGCGTCGGCCAGGTCCTGGCTTTCGGCGTGCACCGTCGCGACGACGGTGACGGAGGAGCCGGTGCCGGCCGAGATCCGCATCGTCCCGACGAGGTTCTCGACGGAGAACCGCGCGAGGTCCTGGGCCGGGAGCTCGGCCTGGATCGTCCGGACCGCCTCCTCGCCGGCGGCGGACGAAGCGGCCGCGAAGCCCAGGGCGAAACCGAGGACGACCGGGAAACCTGTCACGCGCATGCGACCTCCACGGCCGGCCGCGGGGCGGGCCGTAATTCCGGTTACGCGCCCCGCAAGAAAAGGTTCCCCGTTCCGCGTGCTAGAGTGCTCTCTCACTCCGGCCACGCCATGAAGAAAACACAGACCTTCGGGATCGTCCTCACGCGCCTGCCGAAGGTCCGGGAAACCCCCGGTCTCATCCAGATCACCGTGACTCCGCCGGACACGGCGGCGCCCCCCCGGCGCCTCGGGAACCTGACGGACGCCGCCCTGCGCAGCCGGCTCGCCCACTTCGACGTCCACTCGGCCAACGAGGTGGCCGCCCTGCGCCAGCAGCTCCGGCAGGACCGGGGCCAGGCCACGCTCTCGGAGAGCTGGGCGAGCATCGCCAGCTGCCTCCACTTCTGGCACGGGTTCGCCGGCTCCCAGATCCGCCCGATCGAGTGGATCTGCGAGAAGTGCGGGGCCCCTCACCGGGAAGACGTCGGAGCGAGCGTCGGCGAGTCGTTCCTGCGCAACTGCCGTTGCGGCGAGCCGACCCGGATCACCGTGACGTCCCGGCTCGTCCCCGCCTAGCGCCTCCTCTTGACGCGAATGCGTCATGCGGCAGACCGGGTTCGGCGGTAGGAACAGGCGATGGGACGCACTCCGAGGCGCCAGGTCTTCCTCCTGACGGCGGTCGTGGGCGTCGGAGCCGCGATGGCGGCCCGGTGTCCGAGTTGCGAGGTGGCTCCCGCTCCGCCCGGCTCCAGCAACCTCCTCCCCGTCCAACCGCCGATCCCGCCCCTGCGCTCCACGCCCTCGCCCTATCGGCCCTCCCCGCGGCCGACCTGGACGCCCACCCCGACGCCGGCTCCCCTGCCCGACGAGCCCTAGCCGAAACCTTTTTTCGCGGGCTGCGTACCGTTTTCCAGCATGCTAAAAAACTCGCATGTGCTAAATTTTTAGCACACGCGGGGCCGGCCCGGAGGAGACGCCAGGATGCGAGATCGGAAGTCCCTGTCCAACCTTTCGCGGCGCGAGCGGCAGATCATGGAAGTGCTCTACCGCGAGAACCAGGCCACCGCCGGCGAGGTCCTCGAGCGTCTGCCCGACCCGCCCGGCTACTCGGCGGTCCGCGCCATGCTGCGGATCCTCGAGAATAAGGGCCAGGTCCGGCACGTCGTCGACGGAAACCGCTACGTCTACCTGCCGCGCCTGCCGCGCGAGAGAGCCGGCGGCCCGGCGATGGCCGGCGTCCTCGAGACCTTCTTCGACGGATCCACCGAGAAGGCCGTCGCCGCACTCCTCGACCTTTCGCGCTCCGAGCTGTCCGACGCGGATTTCGACCGCCTGTCCGAGCTGATCGAGCAGGCCCGACTGGAGGGACGCTGACATGTCCACCCTCGCTCCCCTGATCGCGTTCGCGGCCGGCATCGCCGTCCGGGCGACCCTCCTCTTCGTGGCCACCGCCGCGGCCCTCGTCGCGCTGCGCGGGGCGGGAGCCGCCGCGCGGCACCGGGTTGCGACGCTCGGCCTCGGCGCCGCCCTCGCCCTGCCGCTGCTCTCGCTGGTCCTGCCGCGGATTCCGCTCCCGCTGCTGCCCCGGATGACGCCGGGCGCGGGTTCCGGAATCGGGACGGGCTGGGGCGGGCTGGCCCTGGCGGCGTGGGCCGCCGGCGCCCTGGCGGTTGCCACGCGCCTCTTCGTCGGCTGGCGCCGCGTGCAGCGCCTCTCGCGCGAGGGCGCGATCCTGCGGGACGCCGGGTGGATCGCGGAGCGCGACGCCGCGGCGGCGCGCCTGGCGCTCTCCCGGCCGGTCGCCCTCAAGGAGAACCAGGAAGTGCCCGTCGCGATCACCTCGGGCTGGCGCCGCCCGCTGCTGCTCGTCGGCCACGCCGCGCGGCTGTGGGCGGTCGAGCGGCGCCGGGTCGTGCTGCTCCACGAGCTCGCGCACGTCAAGCGCTCCGACTGGCCCGCTCTCCTCGTCGCCGAGCTCGCCGTCTCCCTCTACTGGTTCCATCCGCTGGCGCTCTGGCTCGGCCGCCGCGTGCGCCGGGAAGCCGAGCAGGCCTGCGACGAGCTCGTGATCGCGTCCGGCACCAAGCCGTCGGTGTACGCCGGCCACCTGCTCGGCATCTTCCGGTCGGCCGGCCAGGCCGCGCACCCGGCGGCTCCGGCCCTGGCGATCGCGCGCCCGCACCATTTCGAGGAGCGCCTGCGGGCCATCCTCGACCCGCGCTCGTCGTCCGCGGCCCCGGCCGGCGGCGCCCGGTTCGCCCTGGCGGGGCTGCTCGCCGCGAGCGCCGCCGTCGTCGCGATCGAGCCCGCGCGCCCCGCGGCCGTCCCCGTCGTGGCGGGCTCGCGCGCGTCGAAGCCCTGCGTGGCGCCGCCCTGCCCCTCCGCCGCGAAGACCTCGGCCGCGGCCGCGCACGCCGCGACGTTCGCTCCCGTTGCCGCGGACCGCGAGGAGACGGCGGGCCGGTTCGAGGAACCGGCCCAGCCCGACGCACCGCCTCTCCCCGAGTCGGGAGAGAGCCTTCCCGCGATGTGGCGCACCGACGCCCGCTCCGCCCCGCGCGCGGCTTCGGGCTTCGTCCGGACCTCGAACACCCGCCGCGGTCCGCGCGACGGCAGCGGCTGGTACGACCGCGGCATGAGCCTCCACCGGCGCGGCCACTACCAGGAGGCGATCGCGGCCTTCGAGAAGGCGATCGACGACGGGTATCGGGAGGACGCCGCCAGCTACAACATCGCCTGCGGCTACGCCCTGCTCGGCGACAAGGACAAGGCCTTCGAGTGGCTCCGGCGTTCGATGGACGAAGGGTTCGAGCTCTCCGGCTACCTCAAGAGCGACGACGACCTCGAGGACCTCCACGGCGATCCCCGCTGGGCCGAGATCCGGAAGGCCGCGAACGAACAGAAGTCGAGCGGCGAGAAGGCGGAGGCGCGGGGCGTGTCCAGCCGGTACGAGCGCCTCGCCGCGAAGGCGCCGAAGAGCGGCGAGCCCTTCTTCGACATCGGCCGGGAGCTCCTCCGGGTGGACCGCTACGACCTGGCCGCCCAGGCCTTCCAGCAGTCCGCCGACCGGGGGTACCGGGTCGCCACGTCGTTCTACAACCAGGCCTGCGCCCTCTCGCTCGACGGCAAGAAGAGCGCGGCCCTCGACCTGCTCCAGAAGGCGCTCGACGCCGGCTTCGACCAGCCCGATCTCTTCCGCAGCGACGACGACCTCGACAACGTCCGGGGCGAGGCCCGGTTCGCGGCCCTCGAGAAGGAGGCGCGCGAGCTCTCCCTGCCCGGATACGGGAACGGGCCGTGGAGCTGGGGATCGCGGTCCAACCGGGCGAAATGGCGCGAGGCGGCGAAGCGCTTCGAGACGTACGCCGCGGCCCACCCGCAGAGCGGCCGCGCCTGGTACAACGCCGGCTACTCGTCGCTCGCCGGAGACCGCGCCGACGACGCCGCCGCGGCCTTCAAGAAGGCCCTCGACCTCGGCTACCGCAAGCCCGACACGATGTACAACCTCGCCTGCTCGTACGCGCGGCTCGACGAGAAGGACACCGCCTTCGACTGGCTCTTCAAGGCGATCGACGCCGGATTCGACGAGACGTGGCAGATGCGGCACGACGACGACCTCGACAACCTGCGCGGCGATTCGCGCTACCGCAAGGCCGTCGAGATCGCGCGGACGCGCGACCGCGCGGACGAGAAGGACTGAGGGCCTCCGAACCGGGTTCTCGCTCCCGCGCTTTCGCAGGATCGCGACCGGCTCCCGCCGCGTCGCCCCGGGGCCGTCCGGCCGGACCGGTCAGCGAACGGCCGGCGTGCGAACCGGCGCTGCCGGGCACGCCGAGGCGCAGCGCCGCGGGCGGAGGCCGATCCACAGGGCCACGCCGAGCATCAGGACGCCGCCGGCGAAACCGAGCCCGCGGATCTCGAGCCACCGCCCGCCGAGGATCGCCGCGGCGGCGGCCGCCGCCGCGAGCCGGACCGGCAGCCATCGCGCCGTCGCGAGCACCGTCGCGAGCCATGCTCCGACGATCGCCGTGACGGCCGCCTCGACCGCGGGGCCGTGAGGCAGCGCGACCCCGGCGGCCGCGGCGATCGGAAGCACGCACAGCGGGCACTTCGGCAGGAGCGGGATCGCCAGCGCGGCCCCCGCGCCGGCGATCCTCCCCAGCCGGCCCCGCGGCCCCATCGTCCTACTCCGCCACGCCCTTCTCCTTCAGGATCGCCCAGATCTTCTGCGGCGTCATCGGGATGTCGATGTGCGTCACGCCGAGGTGGGCGAGCGCGTCGACGGCGGCGTTGACGATCGCGGGGGGCGCGCCCACCGTCGCGGACTCCCCGACGCCTTTGGCGCCGAACGGGTGGTGGGGCGACGGCGTCACCGTCTTGCCCGTCTCCCAGTTCGGGGTCTCCATCGAGGTCGGCACCAGGTAGTCCATGAAGCTGCCGGCCTGGTTGTTGCCGCTCTCGTCGTAGCTGATCTCCTCCATCAGCGCGGGCGCCATGCCCATCGACAGCCCGCCGTGGATCTGCCCGTCCACGATCATCGGGTTGATGATGTTGCCGCAGTCGTCCACCGCCACGAAGCGGCGGATCTTGACCTCACCGGTGCCGCGGTCGATGTCCACCACGCAGATGTAGCTCCCGAACGGAAAGGTCAGGTTCGGCGGATCGTAGTAGTTGACGGCCTCGAGGCCGGCCTCCATGCCCTGGGGATGGTTGGTGTAGGCGGCGAAGGCGATGTCCTGGATCGTCTTCGACTTCTGGGGCGCGCCCTTGACCGAGAATTTGCCCGGCTCCCACACGAGGTCCTCCTCGCCGACCTCGAGCAGGTACGCCGCGATCTTCTTCGCCTTCTCCCGGATCTTGCGCGCCGCCATGGCTCCGGCGGCCCCCGCCGTCGGCGTCGAGCGGCTCGCGTACGTGCCGAGGCCGTAGGGCGCCGTGTCGGTGTCGCCCTCCTCGATCTCGACGTGGGCGGCGGGAATGCCGAGCTCCTCCGCGATGATCTGGGCGTACGTCGTCTCGTGGCCCTGGCCCTGCGACTTCGTTCCGAACCGCGCGATCGCCTTGCCGGTCGGGTGGATGCGGATCTCGCAGGAGTCGAACATCTTGATGCCGAGGATGTCGAAGTGCTTGGACGGCCCCGCGCCGACGATCTCGGTGAAGCTCGAGATGCCGATGCCCATGAGCTCGCCCTTCTTCCTCTTCTCGGCCTGCTCCTTGCGGAGCGCCTCGTACCCGATCATGTCCATGGCCTTCCTCAGGGCCGCCGGGTAGTCGCCGCTGTCGTATTCCCAGCCGAGCGCGGACTTGTACGGGAACTTGTCGGGCGGGATGAAGTTCTTCATGCGGAGCGCGGCCGGGTCCATCCTGAGCTCCTGGGCGAGCCGGTCCGTGATCCGCTCGATCGCGTGCACCGCTTCGGTCACCCGGAACGAGCAACGGTACGCGACGCCTCCGGGCGGCTTGTTCGTGTAGACGCCGTCCACCTCGCAGAACGCGTTGGGCATGACGTACGAGCCGGTGCAGATCGAGAAGAGGCCCGCCGGGTACTTGGAGGGGTTGGCCGCCGCGTCGGCGTATCCGTGGTCGGCCAGGGTCTTGATGCGCAGGCCCGTCATCGTGCCGTCCTTCTTCGCCGAAAGCTCCACGTCCATGTGGTAGTCGCGCGCGAAGGAATCGGCCTGGAGGTTCTCCATCCGGTCCTCGACCCACTTGACGGGCTTGCCGATGACGACCGACGCCGCCACCGCGATCACGTAGCCCGGGTAGACGGGGACCTTGCCCCCGAAGCCGCCGCCCAGGTCCGGCGACACGATGCGGATCTTCTCCTCCGAAAGGCCCACGTGCCCCGCCACCAGCGCGAACACGGTCCGGATCGCGTGGGGCGCCTGCGTCGTCATGTAGACCGTCAGCTTGCCCATGACCCGGTCGAAGTCCGCCACGCAGCCGCAGGTCTCGATGGAGGAGACGTGGATGCGCGGGATGTACATGTGCTCGCGGACGACCACGTCGGCCTCCGCGGCGGCCTTCTCCACGGCCTTCCTGTCGCCGACCTCCCAGTGAAAGATGCGGTTGTCCTTCTTGCCCGGCTTGTCGGTGCGCAGAACGGGCGCGCCCGGCTCGAGGGCCTTGAACGGGTCGACGACGACCGGGAGCGGTTCGTACTCGACCTCCACGGCGGCGACCCCGTCCGCCGCCGCGTACCGGTCGGTCGCGATCACGGCCGCGACCTCCTGGGCCTGGTACATCACGCGGTCGGTCGGAAGCACCATCTGCGTGTCCGACATGAGCGTCGGCATCCAGTGCAGCTTGTACTGCTCGAGCGTGGCGCCGGTGATCACGGCGAGCACGCCGGGGATCCGGAGCGCCTTCTCCGAGTCGATCTTCAGGATCTTCGCGTGCGCGTACGGGCTGCGGACGATGTCCATGTGGAGCATCCCCGGCAGCTGGATGTCGTCCACGTAGTGGCCCCGTCCCCGGATGAAGCGCGGGTCTTCCTTGCGCTTCATCGAGTGGCCCATTCCCCCGACCTCGGGCGTCGTTTGCGGTGCCATGTCGTTCCCCCTAACCCCGCGCCCTGGCGGCGGCGGCCTGGACGGACTTCACGATGTTGACGTACCCGGTGCAGCGGCAGAGGTTTCCGGAGATCGCCTGCCGGATGTCCCCCTCGGTCGGGCTCGCGTTCGCCTTCAGCAGCGCGAAGCTCGTCATCATCATCCCGGGTGTGCAGTAGCCGCACTGGAGGCCGTGCTCGTCCCAGAAGCCCTGCTGGATGGGGTGGAGCTGGCCGTCCTGCTCGAGCCCCTCGACCGTCATCACGTCGCGTCCGTCGGCCTGGACGGCCAGGACGGTGCAGGACTTGACGGGCCGGCCGTCGAGCAGGACCGTGCAGGCCCCGCAGTGGGTCGTGTCGCATCCGATGTGGGTCCCGGTCAGCCGCAGCGACTCGCGCAGGAAGTGGACGAGCAGCGTGCGCGACTCCACCCGTCCGCCCTGCGGCGCCCCGTTGACCGTCAGCTGGATCTCGTGCATCGCCATCGCTACGCTCCTTGCGCCCGGGCCAGGGCCCGCTTGAGGGCGCGCGCGGTCAGCACGCGCGCCATTTCCGTCTTGTACTCGACCGATCCGCGGCGGTCGGGGCTCGGATCGGCAGCGCCGGCCGCGAGCCGCGAGGCCTCGGCGATCGCCGCGTCGTCCGGCTTCCTGCCCTGCAGAAACTTCTCGGCGGCCTCGGCCTTGACGGGCGTCAGGCCGGCGTTCGTCAGTCCGACGCCGGCGCGCGCGATCTCGCCGCCCGCGCCGAGCGTGAGCTGGACCGCCGAGGCGGCCGTCGCGAAGTCGCCCACCTTGCGCTCGAGCTTGACGTAGGCGCCGCCGCTCTTCGGGGGCGGGACGGGGACCCGGATCTCCGTCAGGATCTCGTCCCTGCCGAGCGCGGTCTCGAAGAGGCCGGTGAAGAAGCCCTCGATCGGGATCGTCCGCTCCCCCTTCGGGCCGGTCGCGACCACGGTCGCCCCGAGCGCGAGCATGGTGGCCGGGTGGTCGTTGGCCGGGTCGCCGTGGGCGAGGTTTCCGCCGACCGTCGCCAGGTTCCGCACGAGGGGATCCGCGATCACGGCGGCGGTGTCGGCGAGGATCGGGTACTTCGCGCGGACCAGCGGCGACTCCTCGAGCGCCGACTCCCGCGTGCGGCCGCCGATCTTCAGGAAGCCCCCTTCCTCCCGGATGTACTCGAGCCCGGGGATCCGCCCGATGTCCACGAGGTGGCCCGCCGACCCGAGGCGCAGCTTCAGGAGCGGCAGAAGGCTCTGCCCTCCGGAAAGCACCTTGGCCCCGTCGCGGTACTGCGAGAGCAGGCCGATCGCCTCCGAGAGCGTCTTCGGGGAGTGATAGTCGAACGAAGCGGGGATCATCGGGCCTCCTTCCGAACTCGCGACGGGGATCGTTCCCGCCGCAGCCTCACCACCGTCATGCGGCCACCAGCGGCAGCAGCCGCTCGAGGGACTCCAGGTTGTGCGCGGGCGCCAGGACGTCGAGGAACGGCAGCGCCGCCCGCATGCCCCGCGCCGTGGGCTCGTACCGCGGGTCTCCCGCGAGGGGGTTGAGCCAAACGACGCGGCGGGCGCGCGCGCGGATCGCCCGCATCGCGCGTTCGAGGGCGTCCGTGTCCCCCCGGTCGAGGCCGTCGCTGACGATGACCACGACCGTGCGCGGGCCGACCATCTCGTCGCGGTGGCGCTCGACGAACTCGGCGAGGCTCTCCCCGATCCGGGTTCCCCCGGACCAGCCGGGGACGCCGGCCGAGAGCCGCGCGAGCGTCGCGCCGAGCCGGTCGGCCGTGATCCACGGCGTCAGGCGGACGAGCGAGGTGTTGAAGGCGAAGAGCTCGGTGCGCCGCGCCGCCTTCTTCAGGGCGAGGAGAAACGTCAGGAGGAAACGCGTGTGGGGGTCCATCGAGCCGCTGGTGTCGCAGAGGACCACCAGGCGCGGCTCCTCGACCGGCCGGGCCCGCCGCGCGAGGCGCAGAAACTCCCCGTCGGTCGCCACGGCGGCGCGGAAGCTGCGGCGCGGGTCCACGCGGCCGCGGCCGCGCGTCGGGACGAGCCGGCGGCTGCGCCGCGTCGCCAGGCGCAGCGCCAGCCGCGAGACGATCCGTTCCATCGCGGCCAGCTCCGCCTCCGAGCACTCCTCGAAGGACTTGGCCCGCAGGGTGGCCTCGGCGCTGTAACCGGGCGTGTCGCCCTGCGGCGCATCGCGTTCCACCTCCGGCCCGCCCGCGCGGGCGCCCGGCAGGCCGCCGAACCGCCGCGGCGGCACCGCGGCCCGGTCGGGGCGCGCCGCCGGATCCCCCGCTCCCCCCAGGCCCTTCCACCATGCCTCGAAGAGCTCGTCGAAAACGGCCGCGTCGCGGCGCCGGACCTTGAGCGCGACCGCGAGGGCGCTGCGCACCTCGTCCCGGTCCGCGAGGTCCACGAGCGTCAGCGCCTCGACGGCGTCGACCTCGTCGGAGAGGCCGGCCCTCACGCCCCGCTCCCGCAGGGCGCGCGCGAGCCGCGCGAGGTTGGCGACGAGGTCGCCGGCCGTCACCCCATGGGCGCCGCCTCCCCGACCAGCGCGGCCAGATCGTCGCCGCGGACGTCCCCGAGGTCGTTGCGGTCCTTGAGGATGCAGCCGAGCGTCTGATCGACGGTTTCGACGTCGAGGTGCTCGCGGTGAAGGCGGACCAGCGCCTGGGCCCAGTCGATCGTCTCGGCCACGCCGGGGACCTTGAGGAGCTGCCGGGCCCGCAGCGCCTGGACGAAGCGTCCGATCTCGCCGGCCAGGCGCTCGCTCGCCCCGGGCACCCGGGCGCGGATGATCCGGACTTCCTTCTCGAGGGTCGGGTGCTCGATGTAGAGGTAGAGGCAGCGGCGGCGCAGCGCGTCCCCGATCTCCCGCGTGCGGTTCGAGGTCAGCACGACCGTGGGCGGGTGCTCGGCGCGCAGCGTCCCGAGCTCCGGGATGGTGACCTGGAAGTCGGAGAGGACCTCCAGGAGGAACGCCTCGAAGCCGTCGTCGGCCCGGTCCACCTCGTCCACCAGGAGCACCGGGGGCCCCTCGCGGCGCGTGATCGCCCTGAGCAGCGGCCGCTCGAGGAGGTAGGCCCTCGAGTAGATGACCGACTCGATGTCGCCGGCGGACCGGCCCTCCTGCTCGGCCATCCGCACGCGGAGCATCTGCCGCGGGTAGTCCCACTCGTAGAGGGCCGTCTGGACGTCGAGCCCCTCGTAGCACTGGAGGCGGATCAGCTCCGTGTCGAGCAGGCGGGCGAGCACCTTGGCGACCTCGGTCTTGCCGACGCCGGCGTCGCCCTCGATCAGGAGGGGCTTGCGCATCTCGACCGCGAGGAAGACCGCCGTCGCGATCGGCGGCTCGGCGATGTAGCCGCAGCCTTCCATCGCCGTCTGCATGGCGCGGATCTCGTCCTTCATACCCCCCCGATCCCGGCCTTCGCCGGGAACCGGTCTGGAGCGGCGAGAAACCTCTCGCGGCAGCCGCCGCAGCAGAAATACCAGGTCCGGCCCCCGGCCTCGGCGGTGTGCCGGGCGCCGGAGACCGCGACCGTCATCCCGCAGACCGGGTCGATCTCCCCACGCGCCGCGGCGACCGGAAGGGCGGGCGAGGCCGCCGGCGCCGCCGCGATCCGCCGGCGGACCTGGACGATCTCCCCGAGGATGCTGACGGCGATCTCCTCGGGCGTCAGCGCGCCAATGTCGAGGCCCGCCGGGCTCTTGACGCGCGCGAGGGCGTCTTCCGGCGCGCCCCGGGCAAGCAGGACGTCCCGGATCTGCGCGAAGCGCTTCGTGCTCGCCACGACGCCGAGGTACGCGGGCGCGGCGGCGAGGGCCGCCGCCAGCGCCTCCTCGTCGCGCTCCCCCATCGTGGCCACGACCGCGAAGGTCCGCGCCCCCGCTTCCGGGTCGGGCGCGCCGGCGTCCGCTCCGACCCGGTCCGCGTCGGGAAAGGCCGTCCGATCGGCGCCCGGATCGGCCGCGTCCACCGCGAACCCCGCCGCGCGCGCCAGCCGCGCGAGGGCGCGCGCCACGGGAGAGACGCCGAAGACCAGGAAGCGCGAGGGCGGCAGCACGGGCTCGAGATAGATGTCCACGGTCCCTCCGCTGTGACAGGTCATCGGAAAGACGAGCACGCCGGGGCGCCGGTCGTCGCGGGGAGTCGGGGACAGCGCGATCAGGCGGGGCCGGCCGTCGGCGATCGCGCGCAGTGCTTCCTGGACGACCGTCGGCTGCGTGCAGCTGCCGCCCAGCCATCCGTGGAACACGCCGTCGGCCGTGACGAGCGCGCCGTCGCCCTGCTGCGCGGAGCTCGCCGGCTGGCGGCGCACGACCGACGCAAGGGCGAACGGCAGCTCGCGCCGGACGAGGTCGGCGGCCAGGATCAGGAGGTCGGGGCGCACGTCGGTTCGTCCGTGGGCGCGGCGCTCAGCCGCTCGAGGTCCTTCGGCTCGTCGAGATCGGCGAGCCGCTCCGCGGGCCAGGCGACGGCCTCGGCCCCGGCGCGGTGGCGGCGCACCACCTGCCTCCCGCAGCCGTCTCCGGACATCGCGCGGATCTCGGCGAAGAGGGAGCGGTCGTACAGGGTGGGCGGCGCGTGCACCCCTGCGTACTCCGAGACGACCAGCGCGGCGCCGGTCCGCCGGTACCGCTCCACGAGCGCCGCGATCATCCCGGAGGTCACGTGCGGCATGTCCGCGAGGAGGATCACCGCGGCGGGCGCCTCCTCCGGCACGGCGGCGATGCCGGCGCGGAACGACGACGCCTGCCCCGTCGCGTGCTCGGCGTTCAGGATCCTTCGGCACGGGACGCCGTCGAGCTCGCGGCCGACCCTCTCGGCCTCGTGGCCGAGAACCACGAGCACCGGATCGAGGCCGGCCGCCGCCGCGCGGCGAGCCGCCCGGGCCACCAGGGCCTCCCCGCCCACACGCAGCAGCAGCTTGTTCCGGCCCATGCGGGTGGACGAGCCGGCGGCGAGAACGACGCCGGCGACGGGCCCCGCCTCAGCAGGCATGGATCGTGGCCCCTTTCTCGCGCAGGTGCCGGGGCTCGACCCCCGCGCACGCCGCGAGCAGCTCCGCGACGATGCTGAGCGCGACCTGTTCGGCCCCCTCGGCGCCGAGATCGAGCCCGACCGGCCCGAACACGCGGCCGTCTCCCTCGGCGCCGATCGAGCGGACGATCTCGCGCGTCCGGGCCCGCGGGCCGAGCAGGCCCACGTGGGGCGCGCCGGCCTCCAGGAGCCGCCGCGCCCACTCGCGGTCGTGGGCGATGAGGTGCGTCTTGACGACCGCGAACGTGCGCGGCCCGATCGGCAGACCCGCGACGCCCTCCTCCGGACGCAGCTCCAGCCGCCGCTCCGCCGCCGGAAAGCGCTCGGCGGCGAGAAAGGCCGGACGGTGGTCCACGACGGTGACGCGGAACCCGACCGCCGCGGCGGAAGCGCAGATCGGACGCGCGTCGTCGTCGGCGCCGAAGAGGAGGAGCCGCGGCGGGGGAATCAGCACCTCGGCGAAGATCTCCGCGCCGGCCACGGCGCGCAGAGCCGAGGCGCGGCCGGCGATCCACTCGCCCGCCTGCCGCAGGAGCTCCCCGTCGACCGCCTCGTCTCCGGTCGAGCCCGAGAGGGTCCCGTCCGCCGAGACGACGGCCATGGCGCCGGCCGCGGGAGCGCCGCCGACCACGGTGCAGAGCGCGAAGGGCCGCCCGTCCTCGAAGAGCTCGACCGCCCGCTCCACCGCCCCGATCACGCCCGGCCCGGATGCGGGCTGCACGAAGAGCTCCACGGATCCGGCGCACCCGAGGCCGAGGCCCCAGGCCGCGTTCTCGTCGGCCCCCGTGTCGTACCGCCGGCGCCGCGCCGCGCCCTCGCGGATCGCCCCCAGCGCGACCTCGCGCACGTCCGCCTCCAGGCATCCGCCGCTGATCGAGCCGAGCGCGCTCCCGTCTTCCTCGACGAGCAGCTTCGCGCCCGGCCGGCGATACGCGGACCCCTCGATCCCCACGACCGTGGCGAGGGCCGCCCGCCGGCCGGCGCCCGGAAGCGCGGCCAGCCTCTCGAAGACCTCGGCGGTTTCCTTCCAGTGCTTCACGGACGCTCCCAGAGGAGAGCGTCAACGTACACCCCGGGCCGGACCGGGTCAACGGAATCCGCCCGGCGGCTGCCTTAAGATCGCTTCGTGGCCGACACGGAGATCGTCGTGATCGGGGCCGGCGTCGTCGGTCTCGCGCTCGCGGCGCGCCTGGCCCCCGAAAGCCCCGGCCTCCTCCTGCTCGACCGAAACCCCAGGCACGGCATGGAGACCTCCAGCCGCAACAGCCAGGTCGTCCACGCCGGCCTCTACTACCCCGCCGGCTCCCTCAAGGCCCGGCTCTGCGCGGAGGGACGCGAGCGCCTCTACGACGCGTGCCGGCGCCACGACATCCCCCACGCGAAGACCGGCAAGCTCGTCACGGCGACGCGGGCCGACGAAGTGCCGGCCCTCGATCGGGTCGAAGCGGCCGCGCGGGGCAACGGGGTGCCCGTCACCCGGCTCTCCGGGGCCGAGGCGCGCGGGAAGGAGCCGCACATCCGCTCGGTCGGGGCCCTGTGGTCGCCCGAATCGGGGATCGTGGACGCCCACGGGCTCATGGACCACTTCCTGCGCCAGGCGCTCGCCGCGGGCGCGGTGCTGCAGCCCCGCACGACCGTCGTCGGCATCGAGCCCGTTCCGGGCGGGTACCGCGTCGCCGTCGAGGGCCCCGCCGGGACGGAGGCGTTCACGGCGGAGCGGGTCGTCAACGCCGCCGGCCTCGACGCGGACACGGTCGCCGGCCTCGCCGGCATCGACGTCGACGCCGCGGGCTACCGGCTCCACCCCTGCAAGGGGAGCTACTTCTCGGCCTCGCCGCGGTGCGCGAAGCTCGTTTCGCACCTCGTTTACCCGGTGCCCGCTCCCGAGAGCCTCGGCGTGCACGTCGTCCTCGACACCGGCGGCCGCCTGCGCTTCGGGCCGGACGCCGAGTACCTTCCGGACCGGCGGTTCGATTACCGCGTCGACCCCGCCAGGCGCGCGGCGTTCGCCGAGGCCGCGCGGCGGCTGCTGCCCGACGTGAAGGACGAGGACCTGGAGCCCGACATCAGCGGCATCCGCCCGAAGCTGCAGGCCCGCGGCGAGCCGTTCCGCGACTTCGTGATCGCGGATGAGGCCGCGCGCGGCCTGCCGGGCTTCTACGACCTCGTCGGCATCGAGTCTCCCGGCCTCACCGCCGCGCCCGCGATCGCCGAGCACGTGGCGCGGCTCATCCGAGGCTGACGCGCCGGCGCCTCAGAAGTCGAGGACGGCCTGGGCACCGACGACGAGCGCGTTGGGGATCCGGCCCGTCGCGCCCGGGCGGACGACCCACTGGACGTCGGGCTGGAACGTGAACCACCTCGTCACCGCGATCCCGTAGTTCCACTCGAGGACCATCTCGTACGTCTCGCCGGGCGCCGTGAAGTTGGCCCAGGTGACGGCGAAGGCCTGCGTGTCGCGGGGCCGGCCCGGCAGCATGCCGTTGGCGATCACGCCGCCGAACGCGGCGACGTCGTTGACCGTCGTCGGTCCCTGACCCCAGCTCGCGCCGCCGAGGAGGGTGAGCCCAGAGGGAACGGCGCCCCTTCCCGTCCCGGGCGCGCCGGCCCGGACGTTCTGATCCACGAGCAGGTAGACGCCGCCCTTCTCCCCTCCGGACTCCGCGAGACGCCGGCCGAACGCGGCCGGCGCGCCGGAGATCGCGGGCGCGGCGGGAGCGGCGGACGGGAGATCCGACGCGGCGCCGACGCTCTGGTACCACCCTCCCAGCTTGTAGTGGCCGGGCAGGCCCGGCGCGTCGCCTCCCCGCACGTACCAGAGCTCGCCCACGACGGCGGTCCCGGTGGACCCGCTCGTGGACCAGTCGAACCCGTGCGTGTCGGCCAGCGTCGGGTTGACCTCGAACCCGCCGACCTGGACCAGGAGCTCGGGGCCCGGCTGCCAGCGCACGCGGCCCGCCCAGGACGGCACCGGAAAGTACGGCATGTTGAGGTTCTGGGCGATGCCGCCCGGATAGCCGCAGAACCCGTTGTTCATGAAGACGCAGTAGAGCGGCGACTGGGCGAACTCGTCGGCCGGGTACCGCCCGCCCCGGAGGTTCCAGCGCCCGCCGTCGAGGCTCTGCTCGACGGTCATTTCGGTCAGGCGGTAGGTTTCCGTCGGCCCGTAGATCTGCTGAACCGTGAAGATGTTCCCGATGAAGCTCTGCGTCAGGCTCGTCCCGTCGCGGTTCGTGAAGACCACGTGGAAGGAACCTCCCCGCCAGGACACGAGCTTCCCCAGGTCGAAGTCGAGGGCGAGGTTCAGGCTGTCGGTGTAGGTGAACCCCTGCTCCCGGCCGCCGACGGGATTGCCGGCGAGGTTCGTGTAGTACTGGAAACCGATCGTCACGCCGCTCTGCGCGAGCCGCGCGCGGGCGCCCCCCCAGTCCCCCGTCAGTTTCGCCTCGTCGGCCCACTCGTGCAGGCCCTGGCCGGAGGACGCCGCGGCGGCGAGGAAGACGAGGGCGCCCAGCGTCGGGAACGGGAGGCCGCGCCGCGCGCGGGGCGCGCCTCTCGACGTCATCGGCCGCGATTATGCGCGCACCGGCGCCGGCCCGCTAGGCGAGCTCGGGCGGCGGGCCGGATCTCCGGCCCCGCGCGGTCTCCTCGAGCTCGAGCGCCCGGGCCTCGCGCGTCGCGTCCTGGAGGCCCCCGGTCCCGCGCGGGAACCCCGTGGCGCCCGCCGCCAGGACGAGGGCGAGCAGCGCGGCCGCCGCGACCAGCCCGACCCGGATCCCGCCGACGAAGTCCGCGTCCGCGGCGGCGAGAATCTGCTCGCGCGTGGCGCTGCCGAGGCTGCGGATCGGCCTTCCCGGGCCGATCTCCGCGGCGTAGGCCCTCGGGTTCGCGTCGGTGATGATCGCCGCGGTGATCTCCCCGCGCTCGCGCGAATCGGGGACGGTCCCGGCCAGGTGGCCGTCGAGCGTCACGCCGAGCCAGGCGGCGAGGATCGATCCGAGCACGGCGAATCCGACGGTCGAGCCGATGGCGCGCTGCGCGCTCATGATTCCCGACGCCATCCCGCCGCGCTCGGGCGGGACCGCGGTCATCGCGAGCGACGTGATCGGGGTCAGGCACAGCGCGCTGCCGGTCGAAGAGAAGACGAGCCCGACGACGACGATCCAGAGCGCTCCGCCCATGCCGGCGTACAGCATCCCGAAGCTCACGATCAGCGAGGAGAGGCCCGTCAGGATCAGGCGGCGCGAACCGACGATGCCCACGAGCCTCCCGGCCAGAAGCGAGACGACCGTGCACGCCACGCTGTAGGGCAGAAGGATGAGCCCGGCCTGGATGGGCGATTTCCCGAGCACGTTCTGGAGGTACTGCGTCGTCACGAGGAGCATCCCATAGACGGCGAAGAACACCGCGAAGATCGTGCCGATGGCCAGGGAATAGGTCCGGTCGCGGAAGAGCGTGAGGTCCATCATCGGGTCGGCGCTGCGCCGCTCCTGGACGACGAACGCCGCGAGCGACACGGCGAACAGGGCGAACAGTCCCAGGATGCCCCCCGAGAGCCAGCCGGCCTTCGGCCCCTCGATGACCGCGCTCGCGAGCGCTCCGACGGCCGCGACGAAGAGAACCTGGCCCGGGACGTCGAAGCGACGCGGCTTGTCGTCCTTCGACTCGGCCACGAAGCGCCACGTCAGCGCGAGGACGGCCAGGCCGACCGGCGCGTTGACGAGAAAGATGACTCGCCAGCCGCTGCGCTCGACGAGGAACCCGCCGAGCGTCGGCCCGATCGCCATGGCGGTGCTGGCGATCGCCGTCCAGATGCCGATCGCGCGGGCCTTCTGCTTCGGGTCGGGGAAGGCGGCGCTGACCAAGGCGAGCGAGGTGACGTTGACGGTGGCCGCGGCGACGCCCTGGACCGCGCGCGAGACGTTGAGGAAGGCGAGCGAGCCCGCCATGCCGCAGGCGACGGAAGACGCCGTGAAGAGCGCGATGCCCATCAGGTAGAGGCGGCGCCGGCCGTGGAGATCGGCCAGCGTGGCGGCCGACATGATCGCGACGGCCATGCCGAGGCTGTAGGCGGTGACGACCCACTGCAGCCCCGCCTCTCCGACCCGGAAATCGGCCTGGATGACGGGCAGGGCCACGTTCACGATCAGGGCGTCGAGGAAGATCATGAAGAGCCCGAGGCCCGTCGCGAGCAGCGTGATCCGCTGGACCCGGTTCATCGGGGCCGCGGGGGGCGTTTCCGGGGGCCGGGGCGTCGGGGCGGCCAGGGGGCGGGCTCCTAGCGCCGGCGAAAGGGCGGCTTCACGCCGCAGCCGCAGGCCTCGATCGCCAGGGGCTCGGAGGCGTTGGACGTGGCGAACGCGTCGAACCAGCCTCGCCGCAGCTGGCCCGCCCGGGCGTGCGCGGCGCTGATCGCCCTGGGCGCCTCCGCCTCGTTCCAGCCCGTCGCGAACTCGGGAGCGCCCCCGCTGTCGAAGCGCACGTGGCCGACGAAGCGTTTCTGCACGGAACCGCCATCATATGCCAGCCGCGCCCGCCCCGGCGCCCGCGTGGTACTCTGGATTCCTCCCGACCTCCTCCCGCCGGACAACGCCCGCCCGAGACGGCTTGCCTGCCCGAGGTCCTCGGGAGAGAAAGCGAGCTGTCCATGGAAACCCTCCGAAACTGGAAATGCCGCAACTGCGGCCGGGCGAACGCGACGCCCGTGGCGACCGACGGGACCGCCAAGTGCGAGCACTGCCGGTACGTCATGAGCATCCAGCCGAGCCGCATCCGGAAGAACGGCGCGGTGATGCCGAGCAGCTACCCGACCCGGATCGGCTCGCGCAACGGCGCCGCGGCCCGAAGCTTGCTCTCCGAAGACTAGGCAGTCCGCTCCCGCAACCGCCCGAGCTCGCGGCGCGCGCCTCGCGATCGCCGTTCGAGCTCGCCGCGCCGGCGACCGGCGCTCCGTCCACGGCGCCTCAGGGGCGCGCGGCGGCCTCGATGTCCTGGATCACCCGTTCCGCCACCCAACCCGCTCCCGGGTTCGAGAGGGTCGACCGGATCGCTCCGAGCGCCGGCAGCGACGCCTTCCCGAGCGACCCGAGCGCGTAGAGACACGCCCGCACGACGGCGCCGGACTGGCCGGGCTCCTGACACGCCGCGGCCAGAGCCGGAACCGCGGCCGCCGCCCCGGGGCCCTGCGCGCCGATCGCCCGCGCCGCCGCCTCGCGGACGCTGGAGTCGGGGTCCCGGAGCGCCGCCTCGAGGGCGCCGAGCGCCGGCGCCGCCACGGGCCCCTCGCGCTCGAGCGCCAGCGCGGCCAGGGTGCGGACCCGGGGATCCGGGTCGGAGAGCGCCCGGACGAACCCCGCGGTGTCCGTGGCGCCCAGGCGGGGCTCTCGGACCTCCGCGGCCAACGCCCAGCCGCCTGCTCCGGTCCGGGCGAGGATGAAATTGTCCACGCCGACGTCGTAGCCTCCGGACGCCGGGTTCTTCCCGAGACAGACGAACGTCAGCGAGTGCCGTCCCTTCGAGAGGTCCAGCCACCCGATCTGCCGGTCCAGGCCGACGTACGTGTCGTAGGCGTAGCCGTCGAACTTCGTCTGCGACCGGATGTCGGCGCCCGGCTCGTGCTCGAGGTCGCGCCCGACCACGGGCTTTCCGTCGAGCAGGATCTCGTACACGCCGTAGTCCGGTCCCTGCGCGAGCTGGGTCGAGAGCTCGTACTGGCCGCTCTCCGGGACCTCGAACGGGATCTCGACCCGCGCGCCCGGGCCCTCGGCCTGGAAGAGGAGGACGTCCTTGCCCCAGAAGAGCTCCTTCGAGACCGACACCTTGCCCTTTTCCCCTCGAACGTCCGCCGCCGAGGCCTCGGCCTCGATCTGCATCGCGTTGCCCTGCGGCAGGCGGGCCGATCCGTAGGGGACGGGGGGCTGGTCGGTCGCGACGCCCTTCTGGTACCAGTAGGCGACGGACGAGATGAGGTCGGTCCGCTCGCCGAAGGCGGTCTTGACCCGCCCGTCGGGCAGGTAGGTCCAGCCCTTGTGCTCGATTTCGACGCGCAGCGACCGGGTGAACGGCACGGGATCCACGAGGTGCCAGCGATACGCGGTCATGCGCGCGCCCAGGCCCTCGCCCTCGGAGACCGGGGAGCCCGTGTACTCCCCCTCCGCCACGTGGAGGCCCCACGCGTCGTTGAAGTAGTCCTCCGAGCCCGTTCCCTGGATGGAGGCTACCTTTTCGCCGTCGACGTAGAACATGTCGTCGCCCTCGCCGAACCACCCCGGCTCGGCCTGCACGATCGACAGCACCGTCCCCACGTAGAACCCGCGTCCCTTCGTGTCGAGGAAGACCCAGGGCTTTCCGTCGGCGGGCGCCGGCAGCGCCTGCCGGTAGCGGGCGTGGAAATAGGCGGTGTTGGGCGGGAGACTCGGCACCTTTTCCCAGTCCACGTGGTAGTAGAGACCGACGCGCCGGCGTCCCTCGTTGGTGACCGTGATGCGGCACGACTTCCCGAAGGGCATCGGCCAGTAGCTGTTCCGGGCGCGGCCGTCCGAGAGATTGCGGATGACGAGCGACCGGATGGGGCGCTCGAACCCGTGCCCGACGGCGAAGAAGTCCCCGAGGGGCGCGTCCACGCTCGGGACCTCGCTGCCGTCGTAATAGACGCGCAGCCGCAGCAGCCGCGGCCAGCCGTACTCGGTGCCCGAGGCCGTCGTCCAGATGTGCGTCACGATGCCGGGGCCCGCCAGGTCGGCGATGGTCAGCGTCTCGCCCGGAAGCGGGTGCTTGCTGTCGTCGTTCCAGTCGGGCAGCGCCGAGTTGGACGACGAGCGGTGCGCCGTGAAGTCCTTGAGCTGCGAGAAGGCCATCGGGTCGATGGGACCGGTGATCGAGGGTTGGGCGTGGGCGCCGGAGGCCGGCACAACCGCCGCGAGGAGGGCCGCGCAGATGGTCGTTCGCATCGGCGGATCTTAATGGAGACGGCCCGGACGAACGGGGCTCGCCCGGCCGGACGCGTGTATGCTCCCGGCATGCCGCACCCGCTCGTCCGCCCCGCGTTCTCGAAGGGCCGCGCGGCCCTGGCTGCCGCCGCCCTCGCCCTGTCGCTCGGCTGCAGCTCGGGGGGTTCCTCTCCCGCGCCCGCCCGCGGGGCCAACGACCCGGGGCGCTTCGTGTGGCACGACCTGACGACCGGAGATCCCGAGTCCTGCAAGAAGTTCTACGCGGCGCTGTTCGGATGGGAGTTCGTCGACACCACGGTGCTCGGCAGGCCCTACACGGTCGCCCGGCTGGGACAGAAACCGGTCGCCGGCATCCACCTGCCTCGCCAGGAAGGTTCCGGGAAGACGCCGGCGCACTGGCTCTCGTACATGTCGGTGGCCGACGTCGACGCCTCCGTGGAGAAAGCGAAGGCCGAGGGCGGCGCCGTCCTGGCGGGGCCCCTCGACGTCGGCAAGCTCGGACGCGCCGCCGTCCTCCGGGACCCGCTCGGCGCGCCCTTCGGGCTCGTCCACTTTTCCGGCGGCGATCCCGCCGAGCCGGCCTCGCCCGTCGCGGGGACCTTCTTCTGGAACGAGTACCTGACCCACGACCTCGATGCGACGCTGGCGTTCTACAACGGCCTGGTCCCCCACGAGATGACCACCTCGAAGTCCGAGGCGGGCGCGGGCTACGTCGTGCTCAAGCACGGCCGCGCCCACTCGGGCGTCTTCCGGGTCCCGGACGGAGAGAAGAACGTCCCGCCCAACTGGCTGCCCTACGTCCTCGTCGCCGATCCCGCCACGCTCGCCGCGCGGGTCGAAGGGCTGGGCGGAAAGGTCCTTCTCGCTCCGCGGCCCGGGATCCGCAAGGGCTCGCTCGCCGTCGTCGCCGACCCGACGGGCGCGGTCCTCGCGCTCCAGAAATATCCGTTCTGACCGGAGGACGAACGCCATGCGCCACCCCAGACTCCGACCGCTCCGCCTCCTCGCGCTCCTCGTCCTCGTCGCCCTGGCGACGGCGGCCGTCGGCTGCGAGACGACGACCTACGTCGGCGTCAGCTACGGCTACCCGGGGTGGGGCGGACCCTGCTGCTGGGGCGCGCCGGGCTACGGGCCCGGGTGGGGCGGCGGCGTGTACATGGGCGGCCCGGTGTGGTGACCCGGACCGCCTCTCCGCGCTGCGCCGCCTAGACGGCGGCTTCCTCGAGCGACCCGGCCCCCGACGGTTCTTCCACCAGCTCCTTCGCCTTCGTCCGCGTCTTGGCGACGAGCACGTAGATCGACGGCACCACCAGAAGCGTGAATGCCGTGCCGATGACCATGCCGCTGACCAGCATGATGCCGATGCTGTTGCGCGCCCCGGCTCCCGGGCCGCGGGCGAACACGAGCGGCAGGTGGCCCATGACGGTCGCCGCGGTGGTCATGAGGATCGGGCGCAGCCGCGTCTCGGCGGCCTCGATGACCGCCTCGATCTTGGCCCGGCCGGCCTCCTGGAGCTTGTTGGCGAACTCGACGATGAGGATGCCGTTCTTCGCGACGAGGCCGACGAGCGTGATCAGGCCGACCTGGCTGTAGATGTTGAGTGTCGTCAGGCCGAGGAACGAAAAGAGCAGCGCGCCGGACAGGGCCAGGGGCACCGACCCCGCCAGGATGATGAACGGGTCGCGGAAGCTCTCGAACTGGGCCGCGAGCACGAGGTAGATGAGGATCGCCGACAGCAGGAACGTGAAGAGGAACTTCCCGCCCTCCGTCCGCAGCTGCCGCGACTCGCCCGCGTAGTCGATCGTGAATCCCTGGGGGAGGATCGCCTTGGCCTCGGTCTCCAGGAAGGTCAGCGCCTTGTCGAGCGGCACGCCGGGCGGGATGACGCCCTGGATGTGCACGGCGTTCAGCTGCTGGAACCGCTTGAGGTCGCGCGGCTCGGTCGTCGTCTTCAGGCTCGCGAACGTGGACAGCGGCACGAGTTTTCCGCCGGCGCCGCCGACGTAGATGTTCTTGAGCTGGTCCGCGGTCAGGCGGTCGGCCCGCTGGATCTGGGGGATGACCTTGTAGCTGCGGCCCTGGATGCTGAACCGGTTGACGTAATTGCCCCCGAGCATCGTCGAGAGGTCCTTGCCCGCCTCCGAGAGGCTGACGCCCTGCGCCCGGAGTTTGTCGCGGTCGAAGACGACCTCGGCCTGGGGCTGGTCGAACTTGAGGTCCGAGTCCGCGTACATGAAGAGCCCGCTCGCGAACGCCTTCCCGACCAGCGTGTTGGCGAACTCGATGAGCTGCGCGGGCTCGGCCGTCGACGCGATCACGAAGTCGACCGGGAAGCTGCCGCCGCCCGGGAGGGCCGGCGGGATCAGCGAGATGACCCGCACGCCCGGGATCTTGGAGAGGCCCATGGAGGCCTCCACCTGGAGCTGCGCGGTGCTCTTCTTCCTCTGGCTCCAGGGCTTCGTGACCATGCCGCCGAAGCCGCCGCTCGGGTTCGTGATCTGGAAGACGCTCTCGTTCTCGGGCATCGCCTTGTAGACGTCGTAGACCTGGTCCGAGAAGAGCTTCGTCTGGTCCAGCGTCGCGTTGGGCGCGGCCTGGATGATCCCGAACACGATCGACTGGTCTTCCTGGGGCGCGAGCTCCTTGGCCGAGAACATGTAGAACGGCGCGATCAGCAGGACGACGCCGACCCACAGGACGAACACCACGGGCCGGTACTGGAGACTGCGCGTGAGGGCCCGCCCGTAGAAGGTGCGCACCTTCTCGAAGTGCCGGTTGATCATGCCCGCGAAGCCCTTCGTGCTGCCGCCCTCGCGGAGGAGCTTCGATCCCATCATCGGCGACAGCGTCAGGGCCACGACGCCCGAGACGATGACCGCGCCCGCCAGCGTGAAGGCGAACTCCCGGAAGAGGGCCCCCGTCAGGCCGCCCTGGATGCCGATGGGGGCGTAGACCGCCGCGAGCGTGATCGTCATCGCGATGATCGGCCCGACGAGCTCGCGGGCCGCGTGGATCGCGGCGTTGAACGGGGTCTCCCCGAGGTGCAGGTGGCGCTCGACGTTCTCGACGATGACGATCGCGTCGTCCACGACGAGGCCGACCGAGAGGACGATCGCGAGCAGGGTCAGCAGGTTGATCGTGAACCCGGCGACCAGCATCAGGAACACCGCGCCGATCAGCGAGATCGGGATCGCGACCACCGGGATGAGGACGGCGCGGAACGAGCCGAGGAAGAGGAAGATCACGACGACGACGATCAGGAGGGTCTCCGCCAGGGTGTGGAGCACCTCGTCGATCGCGTCCTGGATGTAGGCCGTCGAGTCGTACGGGATCCCGATCTTCATGCCCGCGGGCAGCTGCGCCTGGATCTCGGGCAGCGCGGCGCGCACCCGCTTGATGACGTCCAGGGAGTTGGCCGTCGGCAGGACCCAGATGCCCATGAACGTGGCGGTCTGACCGTTGAAGCGGACGTCGTCGTCGTAGGTCTCGGCCCCGAGCTCGACGTCGGCGATCTCGCCGAGCCGGACGACGACGCCGTCCTTCTGCTTGACCACCAGCTTCCGGAACTCGTCGGCGGTCTGCAGGTTCGTGTTGGCCACGAGGTTGACCGACACCATCGAGCCCTTGGTCTGGCCCAGCGCGGACAGGTAGTTGTTGTCGGCCAGCGCGTCGCGCACGTTCGTGGGCGAGATGCCGAGGGCCGCCATGCGCTCGGGCTTCAACCAGATCCGCATCGCGAACACGCGGCTGCCGAGGATGTCGGCCCGCTGGACGCCGGTCACCGCCGTGAGCTTGGGCTGGACGACGCGCGTCAGGTAATCGGTGATCTGGTTCTGGTCGAGCTCGGCGGAGGAAAACCCGATGTACATCGACGCGAACTGGGTGTCCGCGGTCTGCAGATCGATGACCGGCGCCTGCGACTCCGGGGGCAGGTCGTTGCGGACCTGGGCGACCTTCGCCTGGATCTGCGTCAGCGCCGCGTTCGTGTCGTAGTTGAGGTTCAGGTGCACCGTGATCGTGCTGACGCCCTGCGCGCTCGAGGACTCGATGTAGTCGATGCCGTCGGCGCTGGCGATGACGCGCTCGAGGGGCGTCGTGATGAAACCGCGGACCAGGTCCGCGTTGGCCCCGACGTAGACGGTCGTGACCTGGACGACCGCGATGTCGCTGCGCGGGTACTGCCGGACCGACAGCGTGCGGATCGCCTGCAACCCCGCGATCAGGATGACGAGGTTGACGACGATCGCCAGCACGGGCCGGCGGATGAAGAGGTCGGTGAACTTCATGGCGATGGTCCTCGGGTGGGCCTAGCTCTCCTGCGGTTTCGGCGCCGGGTCGTTTCCGGGCTGGGTCTTGTTGTTGACCTGGACGGCCGCGCCGTTGCGCAGCTTGAAGACGCCCGAGGTCACGACCTCGTCCCCGGCCTTGAGGCCCGACTCGACGGCGACCTGGTCGCCCCGGCCGGCCCCGACCTTCACGAACTGCTGGCGAACGCCCCGGTAAGTCTCCCCCTTCGGGTCCTTCAGGTCGGTCACGATGAAGACCGAATCGCCGTACGGGGCGTGGTTGATCGAGGAGGCGGGGATCGTGATCACCTCGCTCGCCTTGCCGAGCACCATGTTCGTCTCGACGAACATGCCCGGGTGGAGCTTGCCGTCCGGGTTGGGCAGCGTCGCCTGGACCGCGATGTTGCGGGTCGCGGGGTCGATGACCGAGTCGATCGCCGTGACCTTCCCGGTGGCGACCGCGCGCGATTCCGAGCTGGTCACGCGGACCTCGCTGCCCACGGTCATGCGGGCGATCTCCTGTTGCGGGACGGAGAAGTTGACGTAGACCGGCTGCAGGGACTGGAGGGGCACGATCGGCGTGCCGCCGTTCATGTATTCCCCGAGGTTGACCTGCCGGATGCCGAGGACCCCGGCGAACGGGGCCCGGATCGTCTTGCGGTCGATCGTGGCGCGGATGTTCCCCACCGTCCCCTCGGCGGCCTTGAATTCGGCCTTCGTCCGGTCCAGGTCGGCCTGGGCGCCGATCTGGGTGTCCACGAGCCTCTGCATCCGCTCGAGGTTCAGGCGCGCCAGCTCGAGCTGGGCCTGGGCGGCGGCCAGCTGGGCCTGCTCCTGGCGCGTGTCGAGCTGCACGAGCAGGTCGCCCTGCTTCACGCTCTGGCCCGACTCGAAGGCGATCTTGTCCACGATCCCCGGCAGGTCGGCGCTGACCGTCACGCCGTGGACGGCCGAGACCGTTCCGATCGCCGAGAGCGTCATCGGCCACTGGTCGGCCTTCGCCACGAACGTCGTGACCGCCTCGGGCGGCGGCCGGAAGGCCTTCTGCTGGGCCATTCCCTTCTTGATCTGGCCGTACTTGACCATGCCGATGGCCCCGAGGAACACGAGGATCCCCGCGACCATCAGAAACACGCGCTTCGTCATCGGACACTCACCTCCACGTTGACGACCACAGGGGGCGGCCCGCTCGGGGCTGCCGTTCAGAAAGCAAAGAGTCTCAGGGCGCGGGCGACGGCCGGCATTCGCAGGAGCCGCCGCCCCGGCGTCCCCGGGAGATTACGGGGGCCGGACGGACGAGTTTCCACCGCATGGTACATAAATAGGCTCGAACCCCCGAAACAGATTCCCGGAAGGACTCCCGGGAAGGAACCCGGCCCCGCCGACCCCACGGCGGGCGGGAGTCGAATCCTAGCACCGCGACACGACGGGTGGCGCGAGCCTTGCAGGTTTCCCCGGACGGGCCGCAATGGGGCGGCTCAACATGTTCTGGAGGATCGAATGAGAAAGCTCGTCGCACTGTCGGTCGCGGCCTTCTTCGCGCTCACGGTGGCCGCGCTGGCCGGCGGATCGGCCGACCGCACGATCGTGGGCACCGTCAGCCACGTGGACGCGTCCGCGAAGACCCTGACGATCAAGGACTCCAGCGGGTCCGACGTCACGATCTCGTGGAACGACACCACGAAGCTCTCGAGCGGAATGCCGCAGGAGGGGTCCACGGTGTCGGTCGTCGTCGATGGGAAGGACCAGGGCTCCACGCCCCTCGCCAAGTCCATCGCCGTGCAGTCGAAGAAACCGTACTGACCGGACCCGAAGGATCGTCGCCGATCGGGAGGGGTCCTCGGAGGGGCTCCTCCCGATCGGCCTTTTCTTCCTCCGGCCGACGCGCCGGGCGCCGGAACCCGCGTTACTGGAACTGGAGCCCGAGCGCCTTGGCGAGGAAGACCGCCATCTGCCCGCGCGTGACGGGGTTGTTCGGGCAGTAGTTCCCTCCCCCGCAGCCGCCCGTGATCCCCGACGCGGCGAGCGCCTCGACGTACTGGAAGAACGGGTTGTTCGTCGGAACGTCCCCGAACGTCGCCGTGCCGGGCGCCGGGCTGACCTGGAGCTGGTACCCGACCGTCATTCCCGCGAGGCCGACGGTCTTCGTCGCGGGAACCGCGTTCAGGTAAGCGACGAGCCAGATGTGCTTGGCGTGGTTGTCCGAGACCATGCCGAGCGACGTCAGGTCCGCGGTGAAGGTCTTGCAGCCAGTCCCGTCGCTCTTGAGGAAAGGCGCCGAGGCCGTGACGTTGCCGAAGGCGTCGGACTGGATGATCGTGCCCTGCACCAGCTCCGGCCCGGCGTTGTCGCACGCGTGGAGGTCCAGCGACTTCAGGAGGGCGCCGGACGGGACGCTGACCGGGGCCGAGAAGTACTGCCCGTCGGCGAAGGCGATGCGCAGCGCCTGCCCGGGGGTGACGGCCGTGAGGGAGTAGGTCGTGCTGGAGACGAGCGGGAAGAAAGCCGATCCCGGGATCTGCTCGTAGGTGAGGGCCGAGGTCCCGTAGTTGGGCGCGACCGGGGCGGGAGCCTCCTGCGCCGGCGCGCTCCCGGCGCCGGCGAGCCCGAGAACCGTGGCGAGGACGACGCAACGCGAGCGAACCCTGGCGAGTCTCATTCGCTGACCTCCTTCTTCGTTGCGGGCGATCCTATGACGTTGCCGGCCCCCGTGCCGGCCCGGGCCGACCGGAGGAGGCCGGCATGGATCTTGAAAGATCAAGGGTGGCGCGGCTCATTGGGGGGCCGCCTTACTCGCGAGGCACCGCATGAGGAAGTCAGCAGTCCCTGCCGCCGTCTTTGCCGCCGTCGTGGCGACGGCCGCCGTTTCCGGACAGACGAACCCGGGCTCGACGCAGGCCCCGGCCCCCGCGCCCACCGCGGCCCGCTCCAACTCCGCCGGCGGCTCCGGGATGCAGATCATGACCGGGACCGTGACGGAATACGCGCCGGGACGGCGCATCGTCCTCAAGCTCGATGGCGGCCAGGAGCTCGCCATGGACCTGGAGCCGAAAGTCCGGGTCGATGGACTGGTCGCCGTCGGGCAGCTCGCCGCGCTCATGTGGATGACCGAGAACGGCGGAAAGAAGCGCGTCACGTCGATCACGGCCGCGCCGGGGCCCGGCGGCTCGGGCAAGGACGAGCTGACCTCGAGTTACGCCGCCATGTCGGCGCCGCAACCGACGGCCGTTCCGGCAAATCTCACCCCGGCCGCGACCCCGGCCGCGCCGCGCCCGCGGACGCCCCGGACCACCCCGACGCCGGCGCGAGGCGCCCCCACCTTGAAGCCGACGCCGCCGCTGTCCCGCTAGCTCGCGTCGAGACGGCCCTTCGCGCCGCCGGCGTGAAACAATGAGGCCGTCGGGCGAAAGGGAGGCACCATGCCGACAGTCAAGTGCGAGCCCTGCGGGAAGGCCATGATCCCCGTTCGCAACCTGACCCTGAAGCTCGCGGTCCTGCTCGGGGACGCGACGGATCCCGGCAAGGGCGAAATCCGACCAGACGCGTTCGTGTGCGTCAACTGCGGCCGCGTGGAATTTCGCGTGCGCGAACCCCGCCGGTTCTCCGAATAGCGCTCGGCCGCTCCCACGTGGGATCGCCTCCTTCGCTCCCCTCCCAGGACGCGGGCGAGGCATCGCGCCGAGGGGCGCGGGGCATCGTCGGCGCATTCGCGTTCCTGACGCTCTACTTCACCGGCGTTTTTCCTCCGAGGTCGAACCCCAACGACCTCGCGCGCTTCGAGGCGGTCGTGGCGATGGGAGAGTGGAAGACCTTCTCCATCGACCGCGCCATCGCGCTTCTCGGAGACCACGAAGACAAGTCGGTCTCGGACGGACGCTTCTACTCGAACAAGGCGCCGGGGCTCTCCTTCGCCGCGTACCCGGTCTACCGGCTCCTCCGGCTGGTCCTGCCCAGGCCGGACACCGGCACCGGGCTCATCTTCTACGCCGTCCGCGTCCTGACCGTCTCGCTCTCGTCGGTCCTCGCGCTCTGGCTGCTCGCCAGGCGGATTGACGGCGAGGCCCGGGAGAGATCCGCGGCGCCCCTGGTCGTCCTGGCGGCCGGCTTCGGGACGCCCCTGCTCTTCTATGCCCGATCCTTCTTCAGCCACGCGTGGGCCGCCTCCCTTCTGTTCTTCGCCTGGGAGCTGCTGCGCCGGGGCGAGGCCCCGGGCGTTCGGAGGGCTCCCGGGATCGCGCTGCTGGCCGGATTCCTCGCCGGCGTGGCGGCGATCTCCGAATACACGGTCGCCCCGATCGCCCTGTTCCTGGCCGTCCGTTCCTGCGCCGGCGCGCCCCGCCGCCGCGCCCTGCTGTTCGCCCTGGGATCCGTTCCGGTGCTGGCGCTCCTGCTCGCCTACAACGCCGCCGCGTTCGGCTCGCCCTTCGTCCTGTCCTACGCCCGCGAGGCGACGCCCCAGTTCGCGAAGATCGCCAGCAGCGGCTTTGCCGGCTTCCGCCACCCGAGCCCCTGGATCGCCCTCGGGTACCTGCTCCATCCCGCGCGCGGAGTGCTCGTCTTCTCGCCCTTCCTCGCCTGGTCGGCCCTCGGGGTCGTCCGGTGGTGGCGTTCGCGCGAGAGCCGGCCGGACTGCGCCTTCGTCGTCGCGGCAATCTCGCTCTTCTTCGTGCTCCTGAGCACCTATCCGAACTGGCATGGCGGCGGGTCTCTCGGGAGCCGCTACCTCCTCCCCGGCCTCTTCCTCGTCGCGGTCCCCATCGGGCGGGCCCTCGGCTCCGCGCTCTCCCGCGGGCTCTTCTTCGCGGCCGCGACGTTCTCCGTCGCCCAGCACTTCCTCCTGACGGGCAGCTACCCGCACTTCACCCTCGACGTTCCCTGGCCCGCCGCGACGGCTTCGCTCTGGCTGCTCGCCCGCGGCTTCGTCGCGCCGAACCTCGGTTCGCTGCTCGGAGCCGGGCCGCTCGCTTCGCTGGTCCTCCCGGCGGCCGCGACGCTGACGGCCCTCGCGCTGGCCGCGCGCGCGGGACGCCCGATGCGCCCCGCCGTCTCCCTCGCGCTCGCGCTGGGGATCGCGCCGCTCGCCGCGCTCGCCCTGTGCGCGCCCGTCAACTTCGACGCGCGGCTCGTCCGCGCCGGAGTTCTCGGCACGTTCTCGAGCCTCGATCCCGGAGGAAAGGAGATCCTGGCCGTGATGCGCGCGGCGCAGACCGACGAGGAGCGGCATCGGGCCGAGCAGGCCTGGCGCCACGTCGTCGCGCTTCAGGGAAGAACCCCCTGAACAAGACGTCGGGAGCGGCGGTCCCGGCGGGCTGGATCCGCCGTCCCGAACGGAGCGCTCCCCGTTATTCGGCCGGAGCCCAGCCCTCCCCGGGATCGTAGGCCTGCATCGCGGCCGCGAGCTCCGACGTCTTCTCGCCGAGGTCCTTTTCGTAGACGACGCCCTCGCGGCTGAGCAGGAACGTCATGACGCCGGTCTCCCGGTACTTCACGGGAACCGCGAGGACCGCGAAGCCGCCCGTGAGCTTTCCGCCGGTGAGGTAGCTCTTCGCTCCGCCTTCCGCCTGGCTTCCCTGGGCCGTGAGGATCCGGAAACGGTATCCGTCGAACACCGGAGCGTCCGCCGGCGCGCCCGGGGCCAGCGCGTCCGGAGCCCAGGAGCGGATGTGGCCGAGCGGGCTGCCGGGCTGGTCCTCGGGCGTCTCCCAGTGGAGGCCGTCCTGCTTGCCGGGCGAGCTCAGGATCAGGGCGGTATAGCGATGCGGCGGGTTGCCGTCGTGGCCCTGCTGAAAATAGAGCTCCTCGGCGTTCGCGATCGCCTTGCACGCGTCGATGGCCAGCAGCTCGTCCCGGCCGATCTCTCGCGCGCGCAGCTCGGCCTCGCCGGCGGCCGGGTCGAACCGCCAGCGCGACCCGTCCTTCGCCAGGGGCACCGGAAAGGGGAAGTTGTCGGCGCCGATGTACAGGACCTGGCTCCCATCCGTCATCGCGACCCAGCGGTTCATCCGCTCGTAGCGCGCGACGAAGCTCTCGAGCGTCGCCTTGTCGAGGGCCGGATCGCCGGACTTCACCGCCCTCGCCGCCGGGCCGAACATGCGGGTCAGCGCGGCCTGATCGCCGGCGCGGACGGCGGCCAGCAGCGCCTGTCCCGCCTCGGCCGGCGTCGCGAACGTCACGGGCGTCGCGGCCGCGGACGCCGGCGTGGCGCCGGCGGGCGACGCCGCCTCGCGCCGTGAGCAGCCCGCGGCCACTCCGGCCGCGAGGAGAATCCATGCCGCCGCCCTCGCGCGCGGCCGCGATCCCGAACGTCCCGCCACGATCTGCATGTTGGCCTCGCGCTCCTCGTGCTCGTTCTGTGTCCGCACGTTCAACCCCGATGCCCGCCGCGCGCCGGCGGATGTGGCCTCGCCTGCGGACGCGGCCGGTTCTGGGGTCTCTGCTGTCGCTGCGGCCGCGGACGCGGCGCGCCCGGGTGCAGGCTCTGCCTTCCCCGGTTGCTTTCGGCGCGGGCCGAGGTCCCGTCGCCGCTCATCCCCGCGCGCCGGACGCCGGGCTGGCGCTGCTGCGTTCCGGGCTGGCGCTCGGTCCCGCCCGGCCCTCCCAGCAGGTGCTGCGTCCCGCCCTGGCCGCCGATCAGCCCGTGATCGCCGTTGCGTCCGCCGTTGGGCTGATTGCGGTTGCCGGGATCGTAGCGGTGGGGGCCGTAGGGACCGTCGCCGTGCGGCCCCGGCCCCCACGGGTGATAGTTGTTGTACGTGTTGTGCCAGCTGCGATTGTTGATGTACGTGTTGTGGTTGTAGATGATCGTGTTCCCGCCTCCGCCGCCCCCGCCCCAGTTGCAGCCCCACGCGCCGAAGCCCCACGAGAAGCCGGCCGAAACGGAGAAGCCGGCGCCCCAGGACACGGTGGCGGCCGCGACCGCGACCGGAGGCGTGTAGAACGGCACGACGTACGGCGCGCCGTAGACGACCGCCGGGTTGTACCGCGGGACGTAGACCACCTGCGGATTGGCCGGCTGAATCACGATCGTCTGCGGAGCCGGCTGCGTCACGGTCGCCTGCGCCGTGGACTGGAGCGTCCCCGCCGCCTGCGCCTTGGCGCGCATCGCCTGGACCGCCGCCATCACGTCGGATTGCTGTTCGTGGAACGCCTGCCCGAGGTTCGAAGTCCACACGAGGTTCGTCGCCAGGTCGTGCAGCACGTCCGGGAACTGCGTGAGCGCCTTCACGCTGGGATCCCAGTCCTGCTGGTCCACGGCCTGGGCGAGCGCGTCGCCGGTCAGGTTCTTGTTCTGCGTGACGAAGTAGTCGGCGATGGCGATCTGGTCGGGGTTCATCGCCGCGCCGAGGACCTGCGCCACCAGCGAGTCGGGATAGAGGGCGATGGGCGCGACGAGAGCGTCGAGCTGATCGCTCGTCAGCGGAGCCACCGTCGGGGCGCCGCTCCCGCTCGAGGCCGGCGTTGCGGCCGGCGCCGGATCCTGGCCGCGCGCGGGACCGGCGGGCGTCCCGAGCGAGAGGAGGACCACGGCGAAGAAAATCGGCAGCCTCGATCGCAGGGCTCTGGGCGTCATGGCTCGCTCCGTTTCAAGGGGAGGCCATCATAGGACGAAATGCGCCTGCGGGCGACGTCCTCCCTGGCGCCGAACTCGAATCGCGGGAGTTGTTGGAGCGGGAAACGGGGGTCGAACCCGCGACATCCACCTTGGCAAGGTGGCGCTCTACCACTGAGCTATTCCCGCTCGGGGAGGCGAAGAATAGCCGAGGCGGGCGGCGGGGTCAAGAAACCCGGAAGCGCCGGGCCGGCGTCGGAACGGCCCGGATTT
>JAYRMU010000067.1:0-4684 GCA_041912555.1 Thermoanaerobaculia bacterium | reverse complement strand
GTGTGGGTTTAGTGGGTGCCTCTACACCCCAATCTCTACCACTCGCTGGCGGGGCGGTAAGACACCCGCCCGACGGGCGGGGGGTGGCCCGCGCCGCGGGAGCCGGAGCGATGTGGCGGGATCCGCGGGGCGGGCGCGCGCCTGGGCGGGGCCCGCCGGGGGGTGCGGGCGGCGGCCTCCGGCCGCGCCCGCACCCCCGGCAACGGCGCGGCGGCGACGGTTAGGGCCACAGCCACCCGAACGTCCCCGCGGTCAGCAGGGCGTACACGAGGCCGTCGAACGAGGACTTGACCGTCGTCGACCACTTGCGCGAGTACCAGATCGAGTTCTGCCAGAGACCCACGGCATAGCACGCGAAGGCCACGGTTCCGACGAACCGGAAGACCGTCCGGTAGCCCGCGTGCGGCGCGAGCGCGCGGCCGGCGACATAGCCCGAGATGACGCCGATGGCGACGAGGTACACGAACCAGAGGAAGAGCCGCTTGCCCATGGCGTAGTCTTCCCGACCCATCACCGTCATGACGACGAGCGGACCGGCCTCGACTTTCTTCTTGTACTCGGGGTTCTTCATCTCCGCCGGGCTGCCCGCGCAGGGCAGGAAGTAATCGCCCGGGGGAATCGCGAACTTCCGCAGCGCGTCCATGACCTGGTCCTCGGACGCCACCTTTCCGTAGTCCCCCCGGTGGTACGGCAGGACCATGTGGATGACGAAGCTGGCCAGGAACACGAAGACGGAAGAAACCAGGATCGGAATCCAGAGCGAGGTCAACGGGACCATCTCCACCTCCTCGTGCGAAATGCGGGGCGCACGGTTTGCGCCAAGGATACCGGGTCTTGCGCGGAAGGCGGAGCGAGGAGGGCCGGCCACGCCGCGGCGCCCGGGAGGGAGCCGCGGCGGCCGGATCGCCGTCGTCTCTAGTTGAGGCTCTTGTCCTTGAAGTACTTGGTGCCGGTCAGGTCCACGTTGGCCATCAGGCCCGTTCCGCTGATCTGGTAGATCGCCATCCCGTTGACGAACCCCGTCTGGCCGCCGACGTTCTCCTTGCCCGCGGTGGCGTTGGCCGCGCCCGTCGCCTGCCAGCCCTTGTCCACGAACGCGTTGTAGGTGGCGCTGTCCTGGAAGAGGAACACGACTTCGTATTTCTTTCCGCCGAACGCGAGCCCGAACCCGACCGATCCCATGTCCATGTAGGTCCGCTTGCCGGACTTCTTCTCGACCGCGACGCCCTTTCCGCCGCCGCCCGAGAAGAAGAACCCGAGCTTGAGGTTGTCGAACGCGGCCCATCCGTAGGCCTTTCCGAAGAGCTCCTTGGCCGCCGGGTTCTCCTTCAGGAGCTGGTCGAGCGCCGCGCCGGCCGTGGCGTCGATCTGGCTGCGCTTGGCCTCGACCTTCTGGGCTTCCCACTCGGCCTCGGTCTTCTGGCCCGACGCCTTCTGGTCCTGTGCCGCCAGCGGCCCCGACGCGAGGCCGAGGGCGACCGCGAAAGAAACGACGAACGGGAACTTTCCGAACTTCGACATGCAGGCTCCTTTCAGCGAGGCCGCCGGGCTGCCCGGCGACGGGACCGATTCTGTCAGATTCGGCGGGCAGATTCGAAGCCCCGCGGCGATCGGGTCAGGGCGCGAGCGCCCCGCCGCAGGAGCTCCCGGCCCCCGCGGTGCAGCCAAAACAGTGCCTCCCCGTCACGATGGTCCGCCGCCGCAGCGCCTCGAGATCGAGGTCGCGGACGTGAAAGGGCGCGCCCGCGGCCGATCGCGCCGGGAGATCGAGCATCTGGTTGAAGTCGCAGTCGAAGACCCGGCCGTCCCAGGAAATCGACAGGGTGTTGCGACACATGAGCCCGGCGACCGTCGCCGCGTTGAAGGCGTTGACGAGAACCTCCATGTAGGACTGGAGGTTCCCGCTCTCCTCCAGCCACTCGAGAAACCGCGAGATCGGCATGTTGTTCAGGACGAGCAGCCGATCGAACGACAGGCCGTGCTCGCGCGCGAGGCCCGCCTTCCACTCGCGTTCCATCGCCGACTGGTTGGCGGGAAGAAACGCGCCCACGGGATTGGCGACGAGCGTCAGACGCCGGCTCGGATCTCCGCGGCCGTAACCCGCGGCGTTCAGGATCCGGAGCGCCTCGAGGGACTTCTCGAAGGTTCCGTCGCCGCGCTGCGCGTCCGTGCCGCGCCGCCGGTAGTGCGGCAGGGAGGCCACGATCTCCACGCCGCGCGCCGCCAGCCACTCGGGCAGGTCGCGGTGCGCGGGCAGGAGGAGAACGGTGAGGTTGCACCGGTCGATGACCTGCTTGCCGCGCCGGACGGCCTCGTCCACGGCATGCCGGAACAACGGGTTCAGCTCCGGGGCGCCTCCGGTCAGGTCCACCGTCCGCGCGCGGGTCCGGTCGAGCGCGGCGAGGCAGGCATCCAGCGTGGCGCGGTCCATCACCTCCACGCGATCGGGGCCGGCGTCCACGTGGCAGTGCCGGCACGTCATGTTGCAGAGCTTGCCGAGGTTGATCTGGAAGATCTCGATGCCTTCCGGCGCGAGACGGTCCCAGCCTCCGGCGCGCAGCGCGCGGCCGAAGTCCCCGCCCTCCCGCGCCCCCGACAGGTCCAGGCCCTCGAGGAGCGCGATCTGCCGCTCCTCCGAGGCCAGCGCCGCACCGCGCGACCGGAGCGAGTTCACATCGAGGCCTTTTTGACGTGCTCGAGCATCTGGACCCCGTGCACGAGGGACGCGCCGCCGCGGATCGCCGCCGTCACGTGCAGGGCCTCCGTCATCTGCTCGAGGTCGGCCCCGTTCTTCAGGCACTCCTGGCTGTAGGCGTCGATGCAGTACGGGCACTGCACCGCGTGCGCCACGGCGAGCGCGATGAGCGCCTTCTCCCGGGCCGACAGCGCCCCGTCGGCGAAGACCGCGCCGTACCAGGCGAAGAACTTGTCGGCGAGATCCTTGTTGCCCTCCGCAATCGATCCGAAGTGCGCGAGGTGCTCGGGCTTGTAGTAGCTGTCCATCGGCCCCCCTTTCCGGAGAGCGCATTCTGGCCGACGCCGCCCGTCAAAGCGAGTGTCCGACCGGCGGCCACCGTTGCCGCCTGCCGCCGAGCGGAGCGAGAACGGCGAGCGCGGCGGAATTCCGCGGAGGGCTAGGGCCCGTAGAGCAGCAGCCCGAACGTCTTGACGAGGAAGACGGCCATCTGGCCCCTCGTGTTCGGGTTGTTGGGACAGTAGATCCCGGCGCCGCAGCCGCCCGTGATTCCCTCGGCCGCGAGCTGTTCGATCCAGTTCGCAAACAGGCTCGGGCACGCCACGTCGGTAAAGACGCCCGTGCAGTCGGGCGGCACGTAGCTCGAGCCGTGCTGGGCCTTGAGCAGGAACGCCGACATCTGGGCGCGCGTCACCGGGTTGGCCGGACAGTAGTCGCCGTTGCCGCAGCCTCCGGTGATCCCTTCCGCGTAGAGCTCCTCGATCCAGTCGGCGAAGAGGCTCGGGCACGGCACGTCCGCGAACACGCCGGTGCAGGTCGGCGGCACGTAGTTGGCGCCGTGCTTGGCCTTGAGCAGGAACACCGACATCTGCGCGCGGGTGACGGAGCTCGTCGGGCAGTAGATCCCGATGCCGCATCCGCCCGTGATCCCGTTGTGGAAGATGTTCTCGATGAACTTGTAGAACTGCTGCGACACGGGGACGTCCGTGAAGCTGTCGCCCACGTGCAGCGTCCAGCTCTTCGGAGCCGCTCCGACGAGCGAGAGGAGCTCGTCGAACGTCGCGTCCCAGTGCGGCACGGGCCTGGCGCCCGCGACCGTCATGACGAAGCAGTCGTGGGACGGCGTCGCGGTGAAGCAGTCCGTCGTCGAGCCCGGCAGGGCGGAGCCGTAGTTGGCCGTCGCGTCGTTGATGGCGTAGGACGGACCGGCCGGCCCGCCGATGTTCGACGCAGCTCCGGTGAACGTCAAAGTGACGTTCGTCGAGTTGAGCCAGGCCGGCTCCACGACCACGGTTTCGCCGGGCTCGAGCACTCCATTGAGGTTCGACGTGGCTCCCGTTCCGTGGGCGTCCACGTTCATCGGCTCGGGCGTCGGCAGCGCCGGGGTCGGCGTCACGGTCGGAGTCGGCGTCGACGTGCTCGTCTGGGTCGGCGTGGTCGTCGGGGTGTTGGTTGGCGTCGGGGTGCGCGTGGACGTCGGCGTCGCCGTGGGGGTGTTGGTCGGGGTGTTCGTCGGCGTCGCCGTCGGCGTGCTCGTCAGCGTCGGCGTGTTGGTCGGGGTGTTCGTCGGGGTCGCCGTCGGAGTGTTGGTCGGAGTGTTCGTCGGCGTATTCGTCGGCGTGCTGGTCGGCGTATTCGTCGGCGTGTTGGTCGGGGTGTTCGTCGGGGTGTTCGTCGGCGTCGCCGTCGGCGTATCGGTCGGCGTGTTCGTCGGAGTGTTGGTCGGCGTGGCCGTCGGCGTGTTCGTCGGCGTATTGGTCGGCGTATTCGTCGGCGTCGCCGTGGGCGTATTCGTCGGGGTGTTGGTCGGCGTGTTCGTCGGAGTGTTGGTCGGCGTGGCCGTCGGCGTGTTCGTCGGCGTATTGGTCGGGGTATTCGTCGGCGTCGCCGTAGGCGTATTCGTCGGCGTATTGGTCGGCGTATTCGTTGGCGTCGCCGTAGGCGTATTCGTCGGCGTGTTCGTCGGCGTGTTGGTCGGCGTATTCGTCG
>JAYRMU010000066.1:0-18565 GCA_041912555.1 Thermoanaerobaculia bacterium | reverse complement strand
GGGGCCGCGGGGCGGGGCTCGGCCGGTGCGGCCGCGGCGGGGGCGACGGCGGCCGGCGCGGCAGCCGGCGCGGCAGCGCCCTTTTCGGCGGCCTCGCCGATGATCCCGACGACCGTGTTGATGGCGACGGTGGCGCCCTCCTGGACCTTGATCTCGAGGAGCGTCCCTGCCACCGGCGACGGGATCTCGGCGTCCACCTTGTCCGTCGAGATTTCGAAGATCGGCTCGTCCCGCTTGACGGGCTCGCCGATCTTCTTGAGCCATTTCGTGATGGTGCCCTCGGCGATCGACTCGCCCATCTGGGGCATGATGACTTCGGTGGCCATGGTCGTTCTCCTCTCGCCATGCTCCGGGGGGCGAAGACCGGACTCGCTCGCTCGACCCGGGGCGACCCGTCGAAGAATACCATTCGTTCGCCGGCGCGGGGCCGCCATTCGCCGAAAAGGCGGGGACACGCGGCGCGCCCGCGCGTAGCTTTCCCTCGGAGGCCGACATGGACGAGATGCCGCGGTTTCGCGTGACGGAGAAGGTGATCGCCGGGGGGTTCCTCATGCTCCTCGGGGTCCTCTTCATCCTGGACAACCTGCACCTGGTGGACGCAGGGACGCTCTGGGATTACTGGCCGCTCCTCCTGATCGCGCCGGGGCTCGCGCGCCTGCTCGCGCCGAGCCGGCCCGGCCAGCGCGTGGCGGGCGCGATCCTGCTCGGCCTGGGCGTCCTGCTGCTTCTCCGGAACCTCGACGTGTTCTGGGTCCCCTTCCACCGGGTGTGGCCCGTGGCCCTCGTCGCCCTCGGCGCGTACCTGATCTGGCAGACGGTGTCGGCGCGCTCCTTCGATCCGGGCGGACCGCCGGCGGCGGGCCCGAACGCCGGCGACCGGGCGTGCGAGGGAGCGCGCGCGGGCCTGTCCGCCACCGGGAGCATGGCGCGGCGGCCGTCGGTCGCGCAGCTGAACGAGTTCGCGCTGTGCGGCGGCGGCCACCGCCTCGTCCAGTCGGCCGACTTCCGCGGGGGCTCGCTGACGGTCATCGCGGGAGGCTTCGACATCGACCTGCGCGAGGCGGTCATGGCCAGCGACGCGGTGGCGATCGAGGTCTTCGTCATGATGGGCGGGGTGGTTCTGCGCGTGCCCCAGGGCTGGAAGGTCGTCGTGAACGTGTCGCCGCTGCTCGGGGGGACCGACATGAAGGCGCGCACCGTCGCCCCGGCCGAAGGGCCCGTGAAGACCCTGACGGTCAACGGGTTCATCCTCATGGGCGGGATCGAGATCAAGAACTAGGCATGCACCCCATCCTCGCGCACCGCGGCCGGCTCCTTCCGTATCTCGCGGCCTGCGCGCCGCTGGCGGCGATCGTCACGGCGCTGCTCGCGCGGCCGGGCGGGCTCTTCCTCGGAGAGTCCATCGCCCTCGCCGTCCCGCTCACGTTCGCCTACGCCTTCATGGGGCTCTCGGCCTGGTACCCGTGCCGGCAGCCTCCGTTCAACGGCTCGCGGATCGCTCCGCTGCTCGTGACGCACTCCGTGGCCGCCGCCGTGATCTCGGGATTCTGGGTGGGGTTCGCGGCGCTGCTGGCCGGGGCGTACGGTCTGATCCCGGCCTTCCGCGGTTTGCCGGGGCGGTTCGCCTCGCAGGCCGTCACCCTCTTCGCCGCCGGCGTCCTCCTGTATCTCCTGGCCGCCGCCCTCAACTACGTGCTCCTCGCGCTCGAGGCGGCCGCCGACGCGGAGCAGCGGGAGGCCGAGCTCAAGATCCTGGCCCGCGACGCGGAGCTCGCCGCGCTGAAGGCCCAGATCCGCCCCCATTTCCTCTTCAACAGCCTGAACTCGATCTCGGGCCTGGCCGCGAGCGACCCGCCGAAGGCCCAGGAGATGTGCGTGCGCCTGGCCGAGTTCTTCCGCAAGAGCCTGTCGGTCGGCGAGAAGGAGAGCATTTCCGTCGGCGAGGAGCTCGATCTCTCCCGCGCGTACCTCGCCGTCGAGGCGCTGCGCTTCGGGGCGCGCCTCGAGGTCGACGAGGACGTCGACGAGCGGGGCGGCCGCTGCCTGGTGCCGCCGCTCCTCCTGCAGCCGCTGGTCGAGAACGCGGTGCGCCACGGGATCGCCGGCCGCGTCGAGGGCGGGACCGTGCGGGTCGGCGTCGCGTGCGGCGCCGGGCGCCTGAGGATCCTGATCGAGAACCCCGTCGATCCCGAGGCGCCTCCGCGGCCGGGCGGCGGGATGGGGCTCGCCAACGTGCGCAAGAGGCTCGCCGCCATCTACGGCCCGGACGCGATGTTCGCCGCCAAGCGCCTGGCGGAGTCCTACCTCGTCGTGATCTCGCTTCCGGCCGGGAAGGCGGCGTGACGGACGGCGCCGGCGCGGCCGCGGAGACCGGGGTCCTCATCGTGGACGACGAGGAGCCCGCGCGGATCGTCCTCCGGCAGCACCTGTCGGGGGTGCCGGGCGTCCGGATCCTCGGCGAGTGCTCCAACGGGTTCGAGGCCGTCCGCGCGGCGGGCGAGCTCCGGCCCCAGATCGTCTTTCTCGACATCGAGATGCCGAAGCTCGACGGGTTCGAGGTGCTCGAGCTGCTCGATCCCTCGATCGCGGCGGTGTTCGTCACCGCCTACGACGCCTACGCGGTGCGGGCCTTCGAGGTCCACGCCGTCGACTACGTGCTGAAGCCCTTCGAGGCGGCCCGCATCGCGGTCGCGGTCGACCGGGCGCGGGAGCGCCTGCGCCGCGGGACGCCCGTGCGGGCGTCCGAGCTCGCCGCGGCGGCGCGGCCCGAGGGAGCGTTTCTCGGCCGCGTCGTCGTCCGCGACGGAAGCCGCGTCCACATCATTCCGGTGGACCGCCTCGAGTCCGTGAAGGCCGAGGACGACTACGTCGCCCTCCGGAGCGAGGGGAAGACCTACCTCAAGGCGCAGACGCTCGCGAGCCTCGCCGCCGCGCTCGACCCGAAGCGGTTCGTCCGGGTTCACCGTTCGCACGTCGTGCGCCTCGACGTGCTGGTGCGGCTCGAGGCCTACGGGAAGGGAAGCCACGTCGCGGTCCTCGCGGACGGCTCGCGCGTCCCGGTCAGCCGCGAGGGACACGCCCGCCTCCGGGAGCTGCTGGGTTAGACTCGGCGCGCCGTGAGCCGACTGCGCGAGGCGCTTGCCCTGGTGGCGCTCCTGTTCCTGAGCTGCGGCGCTCCTCCTCCCCGGCCCGACGGCTTCTACATCGCCCCGACCCGGCGCCCGGCGACGCGTTCGGAGGCCGTCGCGGACCGGCGCCCCGGCCACCTCATCCGCTCCGAGCCGTTCCCGACGGGGATCCCGGGCGCGCAGGCCTGGAGGATCCTCTACGTGTCGACGGGCCTCGACGGCCTGCCGATCGAGGTTTCGGGCCTCGTGATCGCGCCGAAGCTGCCGCCTCCCGCCGCGGGCCGCCCCGTCGTCGCCTGGGCGCATCCGACGACCGGCGTCGCCGAGAACTGCGCGCCGTCGCTGCTCAAGGAGGCCCTCGACACGATCCCGCACCTGCCCGCCCTCATGGCGCTCGACGACGTCGTCGTGGCGACGGACTATCCGGGCCTCGGGACGCCGGGCCCGCATCCCTACCTCGTCGGGGAGAGCGAAGGACGGGCGGTGCTCGACTCGGTGCGGGCCGCGCGGCAGATCCCGAAGATCGGCGCCAGCCCGCGCTTCGCGGCGTGGGGCCACTCGCAGGGCGGACACGCGGCCCTCTTCGCGGGCGAGCTCGCCCGCTCGTACGCGCCGGAGCTCGCCCTCGTCGGCGTGGCGGCGATCGCGCCGGCGACGGACCTGCGGCAGCTCCTGAAGGACGACCTCGACGAGCGCGCCGGCAAGGTCATCGTGTCCTACTGCCTGTGGTCCTGGTCGCGGGTGTACCGGGCGCCCCTCGAGCCCTACGTCGAGCCCGCGGTGGTGCGGGCGATCGACGGGGTCGCCGGCGACTGCGTCGAGTCGGAGGGGGAGAGGTACCGCGTGATGTTCGCGACGCTCCCGATTCCGGCCGAGTACCTGGCTCCGGCGATCTACGCGAACGCGACCTGGAGCCGCGTTCTCGACGAGAACCGTCCCGGCCGCTCCCCGGCGGGCGCGCCCGTCTACGTGGCGCAGGGCACGGAGGATCCCATCGTCCGCCCGTCGGTGACGGCGGATTTCGTCGGAGGGCTCTGCCGCGCCGGCGCGACCGTCCGGTACGAGCCGTTCCCCGGCGTCGGCCACATGAGGGCCGGGCGCACTTCGGCCACGAACGCGATCCAGTGGATGCAGGCCCGCTTCGACGGCGTGCCGGCGCCCAGCACCTGCCCGCCGTTCTGACGGCGGGGCCCGCGCCGTCCTACGGCTTCGGGCCGGTCGTGGGCGCTGCGGTCGGAGCGGGCGTCGGGAAGACGGGCTTGTCGAACAGCTTGGCGTCCGCGCCGGGGTTGATCTTGCATTCCTCGAGCGCGAGGACCTGGTCCGTCTGCCCGTTGGTCGTCACCTCGAGGTGGTAGGCGACCGGGAACCCGTCGACCATCTTGTAGTCGGAGTAGTCGGAGACGATCTTCGCCTCGCCCTCCGGGCCCATCGACGTGTGCGCCGAGCGCAGGATGCGGAAGGTCGACGGATCGAGAAACCACCGCACGCTCGCGCCGTCGTAGCTCACGTCGAGGACCTTCGCCTCGAGGGCGCCGACCTTCTCGGTCCCCGCGGCGGCGACGACGAGCTTCGGGTCGTTCGCCTTCTGCGCGACGAAGAGCGGGACGCGGCGGATCTGTTTCAGGAGCTCGTCGCGCATCCCCGCGGGCAGGTCCTGCACGGCGTTGGGGCCGACGATGAACGCTCCCGAGGGCGTGGCGACCATGGCCATCCGGCCGAAGGGCGCGTCGACCTGCTGGGAGATCCGGTCGGGGAAGACCATCGTCGTCTGGACGTCCATCGCCATGTCGCCCTGCGGCGTCTTGGCGGTCACGAGGCCGCGCGTCCAGACGTCGCGCACCTTCTGGACCTTCTCGGCGCCGCCGAGCCCCGTGACGAACTTCGCGAAGATCGCCTTGCCCTCCTTGAGGGCCTCGGGCGACGGCTCGGCCTTCTTCTCGGCGGGGGCCGGGGCCGCGGCCGCCGGGGCCGGAGCGTGGGCGGGCGTCGGAGCCGGGCTCTGCGCGGCGGCCGCGCCGGTGAAGGCGGCCGAGACGATCGCGGCCAGAAGGCCGGCGGGGTTGCGAGGGGTCATGCGTTCCTCCGAGCGCGAGAGCTTATATCGAAGTAGCATTCGCGCCGTGCCGGGCCGCGTCGACACCCTGCTGAGACGCCTCGAGGAGGCGCGCCGCCGGCGTCCCGGGGCGCGGCAGGCCGAACGCCTGCTCCGCGCGGCGGGCCGCCTGACGATCGCCGACGCCGCGCGGCTCGTGCGCCTGCACGAAGCCGTTCTCTTCCTGCGCGCGTACCCGCACGGGCCCGGGGTCCTGCGCCTCTGCGACCGGATCCTCGGCTCGTTCGAGAAGCGGGTCGCCCTCCTCGCGGCGGCGGACGAGGACCTGTCCCTCTTCGACGCCCCGGAGATCGCGGGCGTGGCCGGAACGACGCTCGGAACCGATTTCTCCTTCGAGCTCGCGCGCTGGCTCGCGCGGCGCCACCCGCGGAGCGTGCGCGTCGACTGGGACGCGGCCGAGCAAGGCGACCGCATGCGGGCGACGTGGCCGGCCTTCCTCCCGCTCCTCGAGGAAGAGGCCCTCGCGGACGCCAACGTGCCGTACCTCGCCTGGCTCGCCGCGGGGGCCGGCAGGCGGCGCGACGACCTCTCGTGGCTCCTCGAGCGCTACGACGCGCTGCCCGAGCCGGAGGCCGCGCGGGCGGAGCGTTTCGACTCGCTCGGCCTGCCGATCGCCTGGGACCTCGGCGGCGGCGCCGCCTCGCGCACGAAAATGCGGCGGCCGGGACCGCGGCCCTTCTTCCACGACGCCCCGATCCTCACGCGCCGCGACGTCTCCCTCGACGCGGTGTTCGGCGAGCCGCCGCTCGCGCTGCGGCGCCTGCCGCGGCGGGAGGGGGAGCGGCTCTGCGACATGGTGCGGGAGACGACCGCGGCGCGGTACCGCGAGTTCTACACGTTCACGCACGCCGACCCGGCGTCCGTGGTCGCCGCCCGCCCGGGCCGCGGCGTCGAGCTCTTCCTGATCGGGATCCGCCCGGACCGGCGCCTGCCGCTGCGCGCCGCGTACGGCGGCTTCGTCGTCAAGAACGGCGTGCCGATCGGCTACATCGAGGGGCTCGCCTTCTTCGACCGGCTCGAGATCGGCTTCAACATGTACTACACGTTCCGGGAGGGCGAGTCGGCCTGGATCTACGCCCAGGTCCTGAAGCTCCACCGCGACGCGCTCGGCGTGACGTCCTTCTCGATCGACCCCTACCAGCTCGGCTACGAGAACGCGGAGGCGATCGCGTCGGGCGCCTTCTGGTTCTACCGCAAGCTCGGTTTCCGGCCGACGGACGCCGGTGTGGCCGCGCGGCTCGCGCGCGAGGAGAAGCGCCTGTCCGAGGACCCGTCGTACCGCTCCTCCGCGCGGACGCTCGCGGGACTGGTGACGCACAACGTGCTCTACGAGGCGCCGGGCGCGCCGCGCGGCGAGTGGGACCGGTTCCACGTCCGCAACCTGGGGCTGGCCGTCAACCGGCGCATGCGCCGCGACTTCGGCGGCGACGCGCGCCGGATGCGGGCGTCGGCCGAGCGGCGCGCGGCGAGCGCCCTGCGCCTGGCGCCTTCCTCGCTCGACCCGCTCGAGCGGCGCTCCTTCGCCGACTTCGCGCTCGTCCTCGATCTCGTCCCCGGGTTCGCGCGGTGGAGCCGCGCCGAGCGCGACGCGGTCGCGGCCCTCGTGCGGGCCAAGGCGCGGGGGCTCGAGCGGCGCTACCTGGCTCTGCTCCAGGGGCACCCGCGCCTGCGCCGCGAGCTCATCCGGCTCGGCTCGCGCTGACGCGCTTGTTCCGGGCGGCCACGATCTGGGCCATGACGGAGAGCGCGATCTCCTCCGGGGCGCGGCCGCCGAGGTCGAGGCCGATGGGGGCGTGGAGGCGGGACAGGGCCGCCTCGCTCACGCCCGCCGCGAGAAGGCGGGCCCGGCGCTTTTCCTGCGTCCGGCTGCTGCCGAGCGCGCCGACATAGAAGGCGTCGCTGGCGAGGGCGGCCGTGATCGCCGGGTCGTCGAGCTTCGGGTCGTGCGTGAGCACGGCGACGGCGGTCGACGCGTTCAGGCCGAGCTCCGCGAGGGCCCGGTCCGGCCAGGACGACACGATCTGGTCGGCGTGGGGAAACCGCTTCGCGTTGCCGAAGGACTCGCGGGGATCCACCAGGACCGCGCGAAAGCCGAGCGTCTTCGCGAGGGCGACGAGCGCGATGGCAATGTGCACGCCGCCGACGACGACCAGGCGCGGCGGCGGAAGGAGGACGTCCACGAAGATCTCGCCGTCCCCGGCCGGCACCCGCCGGCCGCGCCCGTCGGCCAGGGCGGCGCGCGCGGCGCCGAGCGCGGCCTCGTCGAGCGTCCCGACGGAGCTTCCGTCCGGGAAGACGGCGAGCTTGCGCCCGAGGGGGAGCGCCGCCGAGGCGCGGATCACGGTGGCGACCGCCGCGGGCCGCTCGGCGAGGAGCGCGTCGCGGACCGGCCCGTAGGTCTCCTCCGCGAGGGGCTCCACGAAGACCTCGATCGAGCCCCCGCAGGCCAGGCCCACGCTCCAGGCCGTGTCGTCGGAGACGCCGAACTTGAGCAGGCGCGGGGCGCCGGCCGCGAGGACCTCGCGCCCGGCCTCGACGACGGCGTTTTCGACGCAGCCGCCGCTGACCGACCCCGCGATCCGGCCGTCGGCGGTCAGGGCCATCTTTCCCCCGGCCACGCGGGGCGCCGAGCCCCACGTCTCGACCACCGTGGCCAGCGCGACGGGCCGGCCTTCCGCCCGCCAGCGGTCGATGTCGGAGAGGACGTCTCTCATCGGGCCTCCGTTGCGGCGGCGGGAATTCGGGGCTGCTGCCGCCGGGCGGGCCGGTCCGCGGGCAGGCGCTCGAGGTGCCGCCCGAGGTCCTCGAGGCTCGCCAGGTTGTGAACCGGCAGGAAGTCGTCCACGAAGGGAAGGGCGGTGCGCATGCCGCGCGCGAGCGGCTCGTAGTCGGGGGCGCCGAGGAGGGGGTTGAGCCAGACGAGGCGCGACGCGCTGCGCTGGAGGCGCGCCATCTGGGCGCGCAGCGCCTCCGGCTCTCCGCGGTCCCAGCCGTCGCTGATGAGGAGCACGACCGCTCCCCGGCCGAGGACGCGCCGCGCCCAGCGCAGGTTGAACGCGGCGAGAGCGTCGCCGATCCGCGTTCCGCCCGACCAGTCCGGGACCGCGCGCGAGACGGCGGTGAGCGCCTCTTCCGGATCCCGGCCCTCGAGGTCGCGCGTCACGCGGGTCAGGCGCGTGCCGAACAGGAAGGCCTCGATCGGAGCGCCGAGCCCCCGGGCGAGCGCGTAGAGAAAGAGGACGAGCAGGCGCGTGTAGCGTTCCATCGAGCCGCTGACGTCGGCGAGGACGACGAGGGGACGCGGCGCGTCGCGCGGCCCGCGCCGCTCCCACGCGAGGACTTCTCCGCCAGTCCGCAGGCTGCGCCGCAGCGTCCGCCGCAGGTCGAGTCCGCGGCCGTCTCCGGCGCGGAGCCGGCGCGTGCGGCGCCGGGCGAGGGTCCAGGCGAGGCCGCGGATCGCGCGGCGAACCGCCTCGAGCTCCTCCCCGGTCAGCTCGCCGAAGTCCTTGCGGCGCAGAAGCTCCCGGTCGCTCCAGGTCAGCGTCAGGTGCAGCAGCGGGGGTGCGTCGGCCTCCGGCGCGGCGTCGGGCTCGGGCCCGGGCGCGGCCCCGGGCGGGGGAGCCGGGGCGAAGGCCGGCCGGCGGAAGCGGCGCCGCTCGCCGAGCGAGGCGAGGTCGAGCGACGTCTCGCCTTCGGGCGGCTTTCGCCAGAAGACCTCGAAGGCCTTATCGAACCGGGCGAGCTCGTCGCGCCGCCGCACGCAAAGGGCCCGGGCGGCGTGCTCGAAGTCGCGCCGGGCCCCGATCGGGACGTGGTCGAGCGCGCGGACCAGGTCGAGCATGCGATCCGGGCCCGCGTCGAGCCCGAGGCCGCGCAGGACGCGGCCGAAGACGAGGACGTTGCCGAGCAGCTTCCCGCTCACCCCGCCGCCCGGACGCGGTCCACCATCGCGCGCGCCGTCTCGCCCCGGACCTTCTCGACGTCGTCCTGGTACTTGAGCAGGATGCCGAGCGTGTCGCCGACGACGGAGGCGTCGAGGGCCTTGCGGTCGAGGGCGACGAGCGCGGCCGCCCAGTCGAGGGTCTCCGCGACCCCCGGCAGCTTGTAGAGCTCGGCGCGCCGCAGCTCCTGCACGAAGCCGGCGACCTGGCGGGACAGGGCCTCGGAAGCCTCGGGCACCTTGGCGCGGACGATCGCGAGCTCTTCCTCGAGCGACGGGTAGTCGATCCAGCAGTAGAGACAGCGGCGCTTCAGGGCGTCGTGCACCTCGCGCGTGCGGTTCGAGGTGACGACGACGACCGGGCGGTGCTCGGCCCGGATCGTGCCGATCTCGGGGATCGTGACCTGGAAGTCCGAGAGCACCTCGAGCAGGTAGGCCTCGAACTCGGCGTCCGCCCGGTCGATCTCGTCGATGAGGAGGACGGGCGCCTTCGTCCGGGCCGGATCGATCGCCTGCAGGAGGGGGCGCTGTTCGAGGAAGTCGGGACCGAAGAGCTCCCGCTCGGTCGCCGAGGCGTTGGAGGCCTCGAGCAGCCGGATGTGCATCATCTGCCGGGCGTAGTTCCACTCGTAGACGGCATGGTGGACGTCGAGGCCCTCGTAGCACTGGAGGCGGATCAGGTCCGTCGCGAGGACGCCGGCGAGGACCTTGGCGACCTCGGTCTTGCCCGTGCCCGCCTCGCCCTCGAGGAAGAGCGGGCGGCCGAGCTTCAGGGCGAGGAAGATGGCGGTCGTGAGGCCCCGCGGCGCGAAGTAGCTGCGTTCGGCGAGCGCCCGCTCGAGCGCGTCGATCGAGGCCGGAGCGTCCGGGGCTGCCGGAGCCGCGGCCTTACCGGGCGCGTTCGACGGCCGCCGCGAGGGCACGTTTCGCCAGGACGGATGCGAGGTGGACCCGGAACTCGCCCGACGCGTAGGTGTCGCCCATCGGGTCGGGGATCGCGGCGGCGACCTTTCCCGCCGCTTCGGCGAGGGCCGCGGCGTCGGGCTTCTTTCCGGCGAGGGCCGCCTCCGCGGCGGCGATCCTCACGGGCGTGGCCGTGAGGCCGCCCACGACGAGGCTCGCGCGCGCGCACTTGCCCTCCTTCATCTCGACGACGGCGGCGACGCCGGCCACGGCGTACCGCGAGGCCGGATGGGGATGCTTGACGTAGGCCGCCCCGGTTCCCCTGCCCTGCGGCGGGACGAGGACGGCCGTGACGATCTCTCCGGGCTTCAGGGCGGTCGTGAACAGGTCCACGAAGAACTTCTCGGCCGGGATCTTGCGCTCGCCCTTCGGGCCCTTCGTCAGCACCGTCGCCCCGAGGGCGACCAGGGCCGTCGGGTAGTCGGCCGCCGGGTCGGCGTGGGCGATCGAGCCGCCCATCGTCCCGCGGTTGCGGACCTGCAGGTCGCCGATCTGCGCCGCCGTCTCGGCCAGCATCGGGCAGTTCTTGCGCAGCAGGGCGGACGAGGCCACGTCGGCATGGACCGTCGTCGCCCCGATCCAGATCGCCTTGCCGCGGAGCTGGATCCCGCACAGGCCCTTGATGCCGCCGAGGTCCACGAGCGCCTTCGGGTTGGCGAGACGGAACTTCATCGCGGGCAGCAGGCTGTGGCCGCCGGCGAGGGCGCGCGAGCCCTTGTGCTTCTTGAGCAGGGCAGCCGCCTCGGCGACCGTCCGGGGCCGGAAATACTCGAAGCTGTCGGAATACATCGCGTTACCTCCGCCCGCCCTGGATGGCCCGCCACACCCGTTCGGGCGTGAGGGGCATGTCGAGCTTCGAGACGCCGAAGGGCGCGAGCGCGTCCATGACGGCGTTGTACACCGCCGGGGTCGAGGCGATCGTTCCGGTCTCGCCGATTCCCTTGACGCCGAGCGGGTTGACGGTCGTGGGCGTTTCCGTCATGCCGAGCTCGAAGAGCGGGAACGCATCCGCCTTGGGCAGGGCGTAGTCCATCATGGAGCCCGTCAGGAGCTGGCCGCTGCCGTCGTAGACGGCGCCCTCCCAGAGAGCCTGCCCGATGCCCTGGACGATGCCGCCGTGGATCTGCCCTTCGACGATCATCGGGTTGATCACCCGGCCGCAGTCGTCCACGGCGACGTAGCGGTCGAGGCGGACCTCGCCCGTTTCCGCGTCCACGCGCACGACGGCGATGTGGGCGCCGAAGGGATAGACGAAGTTCGGCGGGTCGAAGAACGCCGCGGCCTCGAGCCCCGGCTCGAGGCCCTTCGGGTAGTTCCACGCGACGTTGGCCATCAGGGCGACGTCCTGGATCGTCTTGAACTTGCCCGGCGAACCCTTCACGAAGAACCGGCCGTCGGCGTACTCGATGTCCTCGACGGCCGCCTCGAGGAGGTGGGCCGTGACGATCTTCGCCTTGTCCTTGATCTTCGTGATCGCGCCCATGAGGGCGCCGCTGCCGACGGGGGTCGAGCGGCTCCCGTAGCTGCCCCAGCCCATCGGCGTGCGCTCGGTGTCGCCGTGGGTGATCTCGACGTCGTCCACCGCGACGCCGAGCTCGCTCGAGACGATCTGCGCGAAGGTCGTCTCCTCGCCCTGGCCGTGCGGGGAGATGCCGACCATGACGTTGACCTTGCCCGAGGGGTGGAACCGGACGATCGCGCTCTCCCAGAGGCCGCCGCCGAAGCCGACGGCGCCGGCGACCTGCGAGGGCCCGAGGCCGCAGATCTCGGAATACGTGCAGAAGCCGATGCCCAGGAACTCGCCCCTGGCCCGCAGCTCGGCCTGCTTCTTGCGCAGCGCCGGATAGCCGGCCATGCCGAGCGCCTTGTCGAAGGCGGCCACGTAGTTGCCGGAGTCGTAGGTCAGCCCGGTCGCCACGGTGTGGCCCTCGGTGAACGGCGGGATGAAGTTCTTCCGCCGGATCTCGGCGGGGTCCATCTTCAGTTTCCGGGCGACGAGCTCGACGAGGCGCTCGACCATGAAGGTCGCCTCGGGGCGGCCGGCGCCCCGGTACGCGTCGGTGGGCGTCGTGTTCGTGAAGACGCCGTAGACGTCCTCGTGGATGTTCTTGATGTCGTAGGCGCCCGACAGCATGAGCCCGTGGAGGATCGTCGGGATGCCGGTCGAGGCCGTCGAGAGGTAGGCGCCGAGGTTCGCCCAGACGGTCGCGCGCAGGCCGAGGATCGTGCCGTCCTTCTTCGCCGCCATCTCGACGTCCTGGATGTGGTCGCGTCCGTGGATCGTGCCGCGGAAGTTCTCGCTGCGGGTCTCGGTCCACTTGACGGGGCAGCCGCACTTCTTCGAGGCGAAGATGACCATCGAATCTTCGGGGTAGTGGGGGATCTTGCTCCCGAACCCGCCGCCGACCTCGGGCGCGATCACGCGGATCTTCTGCTCCGGGATGCCGGTGTCGAGCGAGAGGAGAAAGCGCGCGATGTGCGGGTTCTGGGAGGTCACCCAGAGCGTGACCTCGTTCATCGCGGAGTTGTACTGCGCCAGCGCGGCCCGCGGCTCCATCGCGTTCGGGATCAGCCGCTGGTTGATGATCCGCTCCTGGACGACGACGTCCGCGGCCTTGAACGCCGCGTCCGTGTCGCCGCCGCTCACCGTCCACCGGAAGCAGACGTTGTCCGGGACGTCGGCGTGGAGCTGCGGCTGGCCCTTGGCGGTGGCCTTCTCCGCATCGGCGACAGCCGGAAGCGGCTCGTAGTCCACCTCGACCGCCTCGGCGGCGTCGCGTGCGACGTACCGGTCGGTGGCGACGACGATCGCCACGGCGTTGCCGACGTATCGGACGACGTCGATCGCGATCGGGGGATACGGCGGCGTCTTCGTGTTCGAGCCGGGGACGACCCAGGCGCAGGGGATCGGGCCGAAGCCCGCGTCCTTCATGTCCTTGCCCGTGAAGATCCCGAGGACGCCCTCCATCGCGGCGGCCTTCCGGGAGCGAATGGACTTGATGCGCGCGTGGGCATAGGGCGAGCGAACGACCGCCATGTGCGCCATGCCGGGCAGCACGAAGTCGTCGGTGTACTTCGCCTGTCCCGTGAGCAGGCGCGGGTCCTCGCGCCGCTTGATGCCGGATCCGAAGATGCGCGATGCCATCGCCGCCTCCTACGCCTTCATCCGGGTCGCCGCGTCCCGGACGGCGGCGACGATGTTCTGGTAGCCGGTGCACCGGCAGAGGTTGCCCTCGAGGCCGTGGCGGATCTCGGCGTCGGTGGGCTTCGGGTTCTTCTCGAGGATGTTCGACGCCGTCAGGATCATCCCGGGCGTGCAGTAGCCGCACTGGAGGCCGTGCTTCTCCCAAAACGCCTCCTGGAGCGGATGGAGCTTGCCGTCGGTGGCGAAGCCCTCGATCGTGGTGATCTTCGCCCCGTCGGCCTGGACGGCCAGCACGGTGCACGACTTGACCGCCTTCCCGTCCAGGAGCACGGTGCAGGACCCGCACTGGCTCGTGTCGCAGCCGACGTTCGTGCCCGTCAGGCCCAGGGTCTCGCGGAGGTAATGGACGAGGAGGAGGCGCGCTTCGACGTCGTTCTTGCGCCGCGCGCCGTTGACGGTGATCGAGACGGGATACCGCATGCGATGCCTCCCGCTGTGCGTCGTTGCGCGGGAGCTTACCACCGGGTCACGCTTCGCTTTCGATCTCCTTGCGCACCGACTCGAAGAAGGCGGCCGTCAATTTCTTCGTGACGCCGCTCATCAGCCGCGCGGCGAGGCTGGCGACCGTGCCGACCACGTTCACGTCGGCTGTCCACGCGAGCTCGGTCGCTCCGCCCTGACCATCGGTCAGGCGCATCGAGCTCTCGGCGTCCACGCCGCTGCCGGGAGCCGTGCCGTGCGCCTTCATGCGGGCCATGTTCGGCGGATCCATCTCGACCCACTCGACGTCGTTCACGAACCGCACCTTGACCGAGCCGAAACCGACGGAGGTCGTCGCGCGGAACTTCCTGCCGGGCTCGACGATCTCGAGCTTCTCGAGGCCGGGCGCGCATCCGGAGACCTTGTTGGGATCGGTGAGGAAGTCCCAGACCTTCGCGCGGGGAGCCTTGATCGAGACGGTTCCTTCGAAGCGCATGGGGTCTTTATAACCCAGGAGGAAGGAGGCAGGAGGCAGGAGGCAGGAGGCAGGAGGCAGTGGTCGGTGGGCAGTGGTCGTCGGCAGTCGTCGGGGCCGAGGCCGGGCTGCGCATCGGAGAGGCAGCTCCCTCCCAATGTCATCCCGAGGAGCCGCAGCGACGAGGGATCCCTTTAGGCGCCGGAAGAAGACTCGAACCGCACCGAAGCCCCCGCCTCAGTAGGCGGCCAGGGCCCGGGCCGCGCGGCAGACCTTCTCGGAGTTCGGGAGGAAGGCCTCCTCGAGGGGCGGCGAGTAGGGGACGGGCGTGTCGGGAGCGGTCACGCGGACGAGCGGGCCGTCGAGGTACTCGAAGCACCGCTCGGAGAGGACCGCGGCGATCTCGGCGCCGATGCCGCCCGTGCGCGTGGCCTCGTGGAGGAGGATCGCCTTGTTGGTTTTGGCGACGGACTCGAGGACGGTCTCCTCGTCCATCGGGAACAGCGTGCGCAGGTCCACCACCTCCGCGTCGATGCCCTCGGCTTCCAGCGTCTTCGCGGCCTCGAGCGCCGTCCACATCATGGCGCCGTACGTGATGATGGACAGGTCGCGGCCCGGCCGCCGCACGATCGCCTTTCCGATCGGCACGACGTACTCCTCCGCCGGCAGCTCTTCCTTGATGCGGCGGTACAGGAACTTGTGCTCGAAGAAGAGGACGGGGTCGTCGTCCCGGATGGCCGACTTGATGAGGCCCTTCGCGTCGTAGGCCGTGGCCGGCTGCACGACCTTCAGGCCCGGGGTGTGCGCGAAGTAGGCCTCGGGGTTCTGCGAATGGAACGGGCCGCCGTGGACGCCGCCGCCGGAGGGGCCGCGGATCACGAGCGGCACGCCGACGCCCGTGCGGTAGCGGGACTTGGCGGCGAAGTTCGTGATCATGTCGAACGCGCACGAGATGAAGTCGATGAACTGCATCTCGGCCACGGGGCGCATCCCCATCATCGCCGCGCCCACCGCCGCGCCGACGATCGCGGTCTCCGAGATCGGCGTGTCGACGACCCGCTCCTCGCCGAACTCGCCGATCAGGCCGTCGGTCACCTTGAAGGCGCCGCCGTAGACGCCGATGTCCTCGCCGATGAGGAACACGCGCTCGTCGCGCTGCATCTCCTCGCGCAGGCCCTCGCGGATCGCGTCCACGTAGGTGGTCTGGCCCCTGGCGGCCGGCGCGCCGGGGTCGGGCCCTCCGAGGTGCGGCGCTCCGCTCACGTGCGCCTCCGGACTTCGGCCGGCTCGTCCTCGGGCAGCCGGGGGGCGTACACGTTCTTCAGCGCGTCGTCGGGCGTGGGGAGGGGGCTCTTCTCCGCCGCCTCGACCTCGCGGTCCACTTCCTCGGAGACGGCGCGGTCCACGGCCGAGAGCTCGTCGGCCGTCGCGGCGGCCGACTCCACGAGCGCGCGGGCGTACCGCTCGAGCGGATCGCGGCGCCGCCACTCCTCGAGCTCTTCCTTCGGCACGTACGCCTGCGCGTCGTGCTCGGCGTGCCCCTTCATCCGGTAGGTCAGCGACTCGATCAGGGTGGGCCCGCCTCCCGAGCGCGCGCGGTCCACGGCGCGGCGCGCGGCGCCGTGGACGGCCAGCACGTCGTTGCCGTCGACCTGCTCGCCGGGAATGCCGTAGGCCGCCGCCTTGTCGACGAGGTTCTTTGCGGCCGTCTGCTTCCGGAACGGCGTCGAGTACGCCCAGCCGTTGTTCTCCGCGACGACGACGAGCGGCAGCTTCTGGACCGCCGCGAAATTGACGCCCTCGTGGAACGCCCCGGTGGACGTGCCTCCGTCGCCGATCCAGGTCATGGCGACCAGGCCCTTCTTCAGCATGCGCCCCGCGAGGGCGATGCCCGCCATCACGGGAACGAGGGCGCCGAGCATGGAGATGGGGGAGATGACGCCGCGGTCGGGCCGGCCGAAGTGGAGGTTGCAGTCCTTGCCGCCCGAAGGCGACGTCGCGCGCGCCATGTACTGCGTCATCACGTCCCGGGGGGTGTAGCCCATCACGAGGACGACGCCGAGGTTGCGGATGAGGGGGCCGACGATGTCGCCCTTCGCGAGGGCGTAGGCGGTGCCGACGGAGGTCGCCTCCTGTCCGAGCGAGCGATAGAGGCCGCCCACGACCTTTCCCTGTCGGTAGAGGTTGACGAGCCTCTCCTCGACCACGCGGTTCAACCGCATGTACCTGTAGAGCTCGAGCTTCTGTTCGCGGGTCAGGTCGGTCAAGGGCGCACCGCCGGGAAGTTTATACGAGCCGGCGGGCCGCACGCGCGGCCGCCGGCCGCGTGCTTCCCATCCTCGGGAGGTGCGCCGTGAGCGGAATTCTCGCAATGGCGGGGCTCCTCGCGATCCGCGCGGTCCCGGGAGCCGGGCCCCCTCAGGGTTCCGTGAGGGCCTGCGCCGCCGGGGGCGCACGACGTATCATTCGGGCATGAGCGAAAAGGACCCCCTGGTCCCGGCGGGCGTGGCCTCCGGGCGCGCGCGATGGAAGCAGGCCTCGGACAAGGCGTTCGCAAAGGCCGAGCCCTGGAAGAAGGACTGGACCACGGTTTCGGGCGCGCCGGTCGAGCCGCTGGCCGGACCCGACACGCAGCCCGCGTTCGACCCCGAGCGCGACCTCGCGTGGCCCGGGGAGTATCCGTTCACACGCGGCGTCCATCCGACCGGCTATCGCGGCAAGCTCTGGACGATGCGTCAGTTCGCCGGATTCGGCACGGCGAAGCAGACCAACGAGCGCTTCCACTACCTGCTCGACCACGGCCAGACGGGCCTCTCGACGGCCTTCCATCTTCCGACGCTCTACGGATACGACTCGGACCACCACATGGCCCGCGGCGAGGTCGGCAAGTGCGGCGTGGCGATCGACTCGCTGCGCGACATGGAGGTGCTCTTCGACGGGATCGACCTAGGCCGGGTGACGACGTCCATGACGATCAACTCGACCGCGCCGATCGCCCTCGCGATGTACCTGGCGGTGGCCGAGAAGCACGGCACGCCCTGGGAGAAGGTCGGCGGCACGCTCCAGAACGACATCCTGAAGGAGTACATCGCCCAGAAGGAGTACATCTTCCCGCCGCGGCCCTCGATGCGGCTCATCACCGACCAGTTCTCGTTCTGCGCGAAGCACGTCCCGCGGTGGAACACGATCTCGATCTCGGGGTACCACATCCGCGAGGCGGGCTCGACCGCGCTCCAGGAGCTCGCGTTCACGCTGCGCGACGGCGTGGAATACGTGAAGTACGGCATCGAGGCCGGACTTCCGGTGGACGAGTTCGCGCCGCGCCTCTCCTTCTTCTTCAACTCGCACAACGACTTCTTCGAGGAGATCGCAAAGTTCCGCGCGGCCCGGCGCGTGTGGGCGAAGACGATGCGGGAGCGGTTCGGGGCGAAGGACCCGCGCTCGTGGATGTGCCGGTTCCACACCCAGACGGCCGGCTGCTCCCTCACCGCGCAGCAGCCTTACAACAACGTGGTCCGCACCGCGATCCAGGCGCTCGCCGGCGTGCTCGGAGGGACGAACTCCCTGCACACGAACTCGCTCGACGAGACCCTGGCGCTGCCGACCGATTTCGCGGTCAAGCTGGCGCTGCGGACGCAGCAGGTCATCGCCCACGAATCCGGCGTCGCCAACACGATCGACCCGCTCGCGGGCTCCTACTTCGTCGAGGACCTGACGACGAAGATGGAACGCGGCTGCTTCGAGTACTTCCGCCGCATCGACGAGCTCGGCGGCATGGTCGAGGCGATCGAGGCCGGCTTCCCGCAGCGCGAGATCATGGACGCGGCGTACGCGTACCAGCGCGCCCTCGACACCGGCGAGAAGATCGTCGTCGGCGTCAACGAGTTCGTGGACGAGGTCGAGCAGCCGCTCGAGACGCTCTACATCGACGACGCGGTCGAGGACGTGCAGAAGGCGGCCGTGGCGGAGCTGCGGCGCACGCGGGACGGAAAGGCCGTCTCCTCGTCGCTGGCGGCGCTGCGCCAGGCGTGCGCGGACGGCCGGAACGTCATGCCGCCGCTGGTCGAGGCGGTCAAGACCTATGCGACGGTCGGCGAGATCTCGGACGTGATGCGCGAGGTGTTCGCGACGTACGAGGAGCCGGCGGTCTTCTAAACGTCGCCTGCGCTGCGTTACGGGATCTGCGCTGAGCGGCGCCCGGGGCGCCGCCCAGTGCACCGCCGTCCGGCTCGCCCAAAGGGGCTCGACCGGCCGGCTGATCCCTCCACTCCGCTCCGGCTCCCGCGGCGTGAGCCTCCACCCTCGCTTCGCTCGGGTG
>JAYRMU010000065.1:0-46129 GCA_041912555.1 Thermoanaerobaculia bacterium | reverse complement strand
CTCCTCGGAGATCTCCTCGCCCTCGCCGAGCTCCTGCTGGATCGCCCGCAGCTGCTGGCGCAGGTAGTACTCGCGCTGCGACTTGTCCATCTCGCCGCGGGCCTGCGTCGAGATCTCCTGCTGCATCGTCAGGACGGTGATTTCCTTGGCCAGGCTGTCGTTGACGAGGCGCAGCCGCTCCATCGCGTCGGTGGACTCCAGGATCTTCTGGGCGTCCTCGAGCTTCAGGTCGAGGTTCGAGGCGGCGAGGTCGGCCAGGCGCGCGGGGTCGTCGAGGTTCCCGGCAATGACCATGACCTCCGGCGAGATGTTCTTGCCGAGGGAGACCGATTTCTCGAGGTTCTGCTTGACGCTGCGCAGGAGGGCCTCGTGCTCGGGGGGCAGCTCCTCGGGCGTCTCCGACTCCTCGAGGCGCGTGATCTTGGCCTTGAGGTACGGCTCCTCCGAGAGCACCGAGTCGATGCGGGCGCGGGAGAGCCCCTGGACGAGCAGGCGGATGCGCCCGTCGGGCAGCTTGAGCATCCGCATGATGGCGGCCACCGTCCCGACGGGGTAGAGCTCGTCGGGCCGGGGCGTGTCGTTCTGCCCGTCGCGCTGGGCGACGAGCATGATGATGCGCTGCTCGGCGAGGGCCGCGTCCACGGCGTTGATGGACTTCTCGCGCGACACGGACAGCGGCAGGATGATGTACGGGAAGACGACGACGTCCTTGAGCGGCAGGACCGCCAGGATGTCCGGGATGGGCAGGTCCGTGTCCCGCTCGGGGGCGATCTCCTTTTCGTCGAGCTCGGCCATGACGGGCGGCGCCTAGTCTTCCTGCTCGGCCTGGACGGGGATCTCGATCTCCTTCTCGCGCAGGTCCGGGACCCGGGGCAGGATGATCTCGAGCAGGCCGTGCCTCATTCGGGTCCGGGCATGGTGCGAGTTGACCGGGCGCGGAAGCGGGATCGACTTGACGAAGTTGCCGAAGTACCGCTCCATGCAGAAGAAGCGCATGCCCTCCTTGGCGCGGATGCGGCCCTTCTTGGTGCCCCGCACCATGACGACGCGGCCGCGGATCGAGACGCGGACGTCTTCGGCCTCGACGCCGGGCAGCTCGACGAGGATCCGGATCGTTTCGCCGTCGTCCACGACGTCCACGTTGGGGTCCCACGAGGACGCCGGCGCCGCGCCCTTGTCGTTGGTCTCGACGAAGGCCGCGAAAAGGCGGTTCAGCTCCCCCTGGAGCCGGGAGAGCTCGACGATCGGCCCGTAGAACTTGGCGGTGCGCTTCACCACGGGAGAATTCGGAATTCGGAACCCGGGTTTCGGATTCCGGTCACGAAGTCACCTTTTCGCCGCGGCCGATCAGGGTCTTCAGCTCGTTCAGGAACTCGTCCACGTCCTCGAACTTCCGGTACACGGACGCGAAGCGGACGTAGGCGACCTTGTCGAGCTCGCGCAGGCGTTCCATGACGATGGCGCCGACCCGGGAGGTCGCGATCTCGCGCTCCTCCGAGTCGTGGAGGAGGGACTCGATCTCGTCCACGATCCGGTCGAGCTCGGTGGGGGGGACCGGGCGCTTCTCGCAGGCCTTGGCGAGCCCGGTCCGCAGCTTGTTGCGGTCGAAGCGCTCGCGCCGGCCGTCGTTCTTGACCACCATGTACGGGATCTCTTCGATGGTCTCGTAGGAGGTGAACCGGCGGCCGCAGCCGGTGCACTCCCGGCGGCGGCGGATGACCTCGCCCTCGCGGCTTTCCCGCGAATCCACGACCCGGTCGTCCACGGATGCGCAGAACGGGCACTTCATCCCGCCGAGAAGCTTATCCGACTTCGGGAGGATTCCGGCTTTCGTTCGTCTCCACGGCCAGCTCCTTCAAGCCCTTCTTGCGCAAGGGGCTGGTCGCGAAGAGGGCGAAGCCGATCAGCGAGATCGGGACGAACGAGACGGCGTGCGCGATGAGGGCGACCCCGGTGGCCGTGGCCACCGGCACGCCGAACACGCTGGTCAGCGCGAACTGCACCGCGGCGTGGTAGCCGCCGACGCCGCCGGGCGTCGGGACGGCGAGGCCGAGAACCGCGGCCGTGGTCACGACGTAGGCCGCCGACAGCGGCAGGTCGAGGCCGAACGCGCGGAACATGCAGTAGATCTGGACGTTGATCACGAACCACATGCCGAGGGAGCTCGCGAGGACGAGCAGCGCGAGCCGCGGCGTCTTCAGGGAGGCGAAGCCGTCCAGGAACGTGTGGGCGATCCGCCGCGCGGCCGGGCGCAGCTTTCCGGGCAGCACCCCGAAAAGGCGATCGAGCCACCGCTCGGTCGTCTCGCGCCAGAGGACGGCGAAGAGCGAGACGCCGACCGCCACCGCCGCGACCGCTCCGACGACCCAGCGCAGGCGTCCGGAGGACAGGGCGCCCAGGGCTCCGCCGGGCGGCGCCAGGACGAGGGCCAGTCCCAGGAAGCAGAGCTGGGAGAGCGCGTCGAGGATGCGCTCGAAGACGATCGAGGCGAGCAGGGCGGGAAACGGCAGATCCCGCTCGCGGGCCAGGATCGCGGGCCGCAGGATCTCGCCGGCCCGCGCCGGGAGAACCGTGTTGGCGGCGAAGCCGATGGACGTGGCGCGGAAGGCCGGGAACCAGGGCACCCGGCCGAGCGGACGGAGGATCCAGACCCATCGCAGCGCCCGCAGCGCGAAGGTCGACAGCGCAATGGCGACGGCCGCGCCGAGCCAGGCGGGGGAAGCCGAGGCGATGCGCGCGCCGATCTCCGAGAGCGGCACGCGCGACAGGAAGAACGCGAAGAGCCCGACGGCGAGGACCGCCGAGGCGATGGCCTGGAACCGCCGCGACCTCAGGAGGTCCTTCACGGCGTGACCCCGATCACCGCGGTCGGGCAGGCGGTTCCCCGGAGCGCGCGGGCGCGCAGGGAGACTTCGGGGCTCGGGAAATGCACTGCCTGTTTTTAGCATTTCGGTGAGCCGTTTTGCCTAAAAAAATGAGGCGAAGTCTCGATACCGCTTGACTTTTCGGCCCATTTTCCACATTCTTTTCTTAAATTTTCGGGGGGAGGAATGCGCATGGACAGGAAGGCGCTCCGGATTCTGGCGCTCGTCGCGGCGGCGGCTTGTTTCTTGGCTGGTGGCGCCGTGGCCCAGCCCTTCGGAGCGATCGACAGCCCGACGGATGGACAAACGGTCTCCGGCATCGTGCGCGTCTCGGGCTTCGTGCTCGACATGCAAGCGGTCAGCAACATCGACGTCCTGGTCGACGGCAACCCGGTCAACTCCGCGGAAATGAACCTGCCCCGGGTGGACGTGCTCGAGATCTTCCCGACCTACGCCGGCAGCCCGACGGCCCAGCCCGGATTCCTGAGCTCGTTTCTCGCCGGCAACTACGCGGACGGACTGCACACCGTGTCGATCCGCGTGACCGACGCCGCGACGCAGGCGCAGACCATCATCGGCACGGTCAGCGTGACGGTGGACAACACGATCAACCAGGCGCCCTTCGGCTACATCGACATTCCCGGCCCGGCGGGCCTGACCGGGGCGAACGGCTCCTTCCCCGTCGTGGGCTGGGCGATCGACGACGTCGAGGTCGATCACATCGACTTTCTCGTCGACGGCCAGATCGTGGCCGGCGCCGTGGGACGGGGTGAGCCGTCCACGGCCTACTACGGCGCGACGCGCCCGGACGTCGAGGCCGCGTTTCCGGACGTGCCGAACTCGCTCTACACCGGGTTCTCCGCGAACATCGACACGACCGCCCTCGTGAACGGGATCCACCTGCTCTCCGTCCGCGCGACCGACAACCTCGGCGCCTCGCGCGAGCTCGGCAATCGCACGGTGCAGGTGATCAACAACGGACAGAACCTCGCCCCGTTCGGAAGCATCGACTTCCCGCTCGACAAGGCCTCGCTCTTCTGCGAGACGATCACCGGCCAGGGCGGAGGGTTCCCGTCCCCCTGCACGCCGGAGACCTGCGTCCCCAACGCGCTCTTCAACGTGGTCAACGGCTGGGCCCTCGACGTCGGCTCCCGCCTGGACGCCGGGCAGGTTTCCTACGTGGAGCTGCTGCTCGACGGCCAGATCGTTGCGAATACCCGGAGCGACTGCGTCCAGCTCGGCCAGGCGCTGACGGACTGCTACGGCCTCAATCGGCCCGACGTCGCGAGGAGCTACCCGGGATACGTCAACGCGGACAACGCCGGCTACTCCTTCGCCTTCGAGCTCCTCCGGCTCTCGGACGACCCGTCGGGCACCATCGCGATCTACATCCCGACGGGCACCGGCACGAACGGCGAGAACACCCAGATCGTCGGCTTCACGACTCCGGGCAAGCACACCATCGCCATCCGCGCGGGCGACGAGGAAGAGACCGTCACGCAGTTCGGGGCGATGTCGGTGGACATCCTCTGCGACCAGGTGGGGGGCGACCAGCCGGCGTTCGGCTACATCGACACGCCGTCGGACTACCAGTTCATCAACGGAGTCTTCCAGGTGTTCGGCTGGGCGTACGACCTGCAGGGCATCCTGGCGGTCGAGCTCGACGTGGACGGACAGGTCGTGGGCAACGCGGACTACGGCCTCTTCCGGCCGGACGTTCCGCCCAACGACCCGCGGGTGCCGTTCCCGAACGTCGGCTTCTCCTACATCCTCGACACCACCCGGCTGTCGAACACCGAGCACGATCTCGTCATCTACGTGACGGACCGCCTCGGAAACCGGACGGAGATCGGGCGCCGCAAGGCCGTCGTGGACAACAACGTTCCGACGCACCAGTAGGGATTACGCGGGGGAAACCCCCGAGAAACCATCGCCCCGCCGAGAGGCGGGGCGTTTTTTTTCGTCGCCAGACACGTCGCCTCCGCTCCGTTACGGGATCTGCGCCCTCCGCGCGCGGCTCTTCGCACTGGTTTCGGCACAAGTCGGGCGCACCGCCGGTCGGCTCGCGCCAAGGCGCTCGACCGCCCGGCTGATCCCTCCACTCCGCTCCGGCTCCCGCGGCGCGGGCCTCCTCCCTCCCTTCGGTCGGGAGACTTCCCGCGCCGCGAGCGATTGAAAGAGACGGGCGTGATTAGCCACGTCTTACCCCCTCTCCCTCCGGGACCCCGCCCACCAGAGGCAGACCCTCAGCAGTTGGGTGCGCCGTGCGGTGCACGGCGCTTTCGGGCCGGGGTGAGGGGCGCTCACTTCGCCACCCAGGGCAAGAACCCCATGCCCCCCGAGGGGGCGGGGGTGAAGGGGTTCGCCGCGCCGACGATTTCCAGCCGCACCGCTCCGAGTCGCACGCGGCGCGAGGAATCTCCGCGAGCGCAGCGGAGGCGACGGCGACGCGTCAGGTGTCTAATCGGGACGATGAGCGGGCAGGTGGACCATCTCGTGTACGCGGTGCCGGATCTCGATGGCGCCGTCGAAGAGCTGGAAAACCGGCTGGGGGTCAGGGCCGCACCGGGGGGGAAGCACCCCGGCGAGGGGACGCGGAACGCCCTGATCGGGCTCGGGCCCGACTGTTACCTCGAGATCCTGGCGCGGGATCCCGACCAGCCGTTGCCGTCGAGGCCGCTGTGGCTGGGCGTGGAGGGGCGGACGACGCCGCGACTGACGGCGTGGGCCGTCAAGGCGGATCGGCTCGAAGCGCTCGTCCATAGGGCACAGGAGGCGGGTGTCCGGCTCGGCGCCGTCGAGTCCGGAAGCCGCCGGCGCCCGGACGGGGTCGCGCTCCACTGGGAGTTCACCGATCCGCACGTCCTCGTCGCGGAGGGCCTCGTGCCCTTCTTCATCGACTGGGGAAGCTCGCCTCACCCTGCCGCCACCGCGCCACAGGGCGCCACCCTCGTCGCCCTGCGCGCCGAGCATCCGAATCCCGCTGGCGTCGCGGCCCTGCTGCGAGGCCTGGGCCTGCGACTCCCGGTCACGAAAGGCGACCGAGCCGCCCTCGTCGCCCACCTCGAAACGCCCGGGGGGGTCGTGGAGCTGCGCTAGAACGTCGCCAACCGTCGCCTGCAGGCGACGGTTACCCGCCCGCCTTGACCGCCAGCTCGCGCTTCTTCTTCGGCAGGCCGGCGACCCGGGAGGCCTCTCCGAAGAGGGTCAGCGCTTTCTGGATCTGCGGGTCGCCGCCCACGAACACCCGGCGCCCGGCCTCGGGGCCGAACTTGGCGCTGACGACCTCGATCCGGATGGCCAGGTCCACGAGCGAACGGTTGGGGTCGTCGGCGTAGGCCTTCTTGAGGTCGGCGACCGTCGAGTACTTCGCCGACTTCTCGACGAACTGGAAGAAGTCGTCCCGGACCTCCGGGGTCACCTCGAAGTCCGCCGAGACGTTCGGGTGGCGTGCGAGCCAGTCCACGGCAAAGTTGAAGAACGCGTACCGGACGAGCAGCTGCTGGAGCAGCTTCGAGTCGCGGTCGTTCTTGACGATGACGTCGGGCGTGATGCCGCCCTGCGCGTACACGACGCGTCCGGCGTCGGTGTAGAAGACCGCGCTCTCGGCGCTCGGATGGGGCGCTTCGTCGCCCGTCTGGGCTCCGGCCACCGAATCCGGATCCCCGGGGTTCACGTAGGCCAGCAGGTCCGTGTAGTCCCTCTGGATCCAGCGTCCGGACGGGGTGTAGTAGCGGGCCGTCGTCAGGGCCAGGCCGGCCCCGTAGGAGAGCGTGTAGACGCTCTGGACGAGGCCCTTGCCCCACGTGCGCTGTCCGACGATGAGCCCCCGGTCGTGGTCCTGGATCGCCCCGGCGACGATCTCGGAGGCCGAAGCCGATCCCCGGTTGACCAGGACGACGAGCGGCTGGTCGAAGTGGGTGCCGTCGCCGGGCGCGTAGTACTCCTGGGCCGAGGAGGCGGTGCGGCCCTTGGTGTAGACCACCATGTCGCCCTTGGGCACGAAGACGTCCGTGACGTCGACGGCCTGCTCGAGAACCCCGCCGGGGTTGCCGCGCAGGTCGAACAGGAGCTTCTTCATGCCCTCCTTGCGCAGCTTCTCGATCGCCTCGTAGAGCTCCTTGCTGGACGTGTGGGTGAAGTCCGAGAGCATGATGTAGCCCACGCCCGGCTCGAGCATGAAGGCGTACCGCACCGATTTCGTGGGGATCTCGGCGCGGGTGATCGTCATGGCGATCGGCTCGGGGAAGCCGACGCGGCGGATCCGGATGCTGACGGTGGTTCCCTTGGGACCCCGGAGCTTCCGGACCACGTCCTCGGTCGTGACGTCGTCCTTCAGCTCCTCTTCGCCGATGTGCGTGATGATGTCGCCCGCGCGCACGCCCATCTTGTAGGCCGGCGTCCCTTCCATCGGAGCGATGACGGTGATCTTGCCCATCCGCTTCTGGATCTGGATGCCCAGGCCGTAGAAGGATCCATGCTGCTTCTCCTTCATGGCGGAGAACTCGTCGGGCTCGAGAAAGGCCGTGTGGGGGTCCAGGCGCCCGAGCATCCCGTGGATGGAGGCGTAAACGATCTTGTCCGGCGCGATGGGCTCCGGGGCCCAGTCGGACAGGGTCGTCAGGATGTCGGCGTACTCGTCGAGGGACGGCGCCTCGCGCTCGGGGCTGGCGTGCAGCTTCCCGGCGAAAACGCCTCCCGCGAGCGTCGCCCCGGCGATCAGGGCGGCGGCGAAGAGCAGTCGGGACTTCGGTCGGTTCAAGAAAGGCCTCCCCGGTCGTTCATCCGTCGTTCATTCTGGCATGCCGGTCGTCGAAAGTCTCCCCGGACCTCCGGGGGCCGGCGTAAAATCCACCGTCCGGGGGGAGAAACATGTTCGGTTCCGTCGGAATGCCCGAATTGATCCTGATTTTCGTCGTGGCGCTTCTCGTCTTCGGACCCAAGAAGCTGCCCGAGCTCGGCAAGTCGCTCGGCCGGGGCCTGGCCGAGTTCAAGAAGGCGTCCGACGACCTGAAGAAGACGATCGAGGACGAGATCGAACAGGGCAAGCAGGAGGCGGCCTCGGTCCGCGAGCAGGTGGCCGAGGTGCGCAAGTCGATCGAGCCGGCTCCGGCTCCGGCCCCCGCGGCGGCGGCCGCGCCGGCGGCGCCCGAGGCGTCGGTGCCGCGGTCCGAGCCCGGGTCGTCGATCCGCCCCGCTTGAGCCCCTTCAATCCCCGCGAGATCCTCGAGGGCAAGACCGGCCGCCCGCACGGCGACGAGGAGGACGAGCTCCCGCGGATGGGGTTCTTCGACCACCTCGAGGAGCTCCGCAAGCGGCTCATCGTCTCGATCATCGCGGTCTCGGTGAGCTTCCTCGTGGCGTGGGGCTGGGCGCCGGAGATCTTCGAGTTCCTGGCGCGGCCGATCCGAAAGGTCCTGCCTCCCGGCCAGGACCTCGCCTACACGACCCTGACCGAGCCCTTCCTGATGTACTTCCGGGTGGCCCTGCTCGCCGGGACGCTCCTCGCGTCGCCGGTGCTGCTGTGGCAGGTCTGGCTCTTCATCTCCCCGGCGCTCTATCGCCGGGAGAAGAAGTGGATCCTGCCGTTCGTCGGCTTCGGCGCGCTGTTCTTCCTGTCCGGCTGCGCGTTCGCGTATTACGAGGCGTTTCCGCTCGTCGTGGGCTTCCTCGTCGGCATCGGGAAGCCGTTCCACGCGGTCATCACCATCAACGAGTACGTGTCCATGGCGAGCAAGCTCATCCTCGGGCTCGGCCTCTGCTTCGAGATGCCGATCCTGGTCTTCTTCCTGGCCCGCCTCGGCATCGTCTCGGAGCGCTGGCTCCTCGCCAAGTTCAAGTACGCCGTGCTCGTGATCTTCATCGTCGCGGCGGTGATCACGCCGACGCCGGACGTCGCGACGCAGTGCGTGTTCGCGCTGCCCATGATCGCGCTCTACCTGCTCGGGATCGGGGTCGCCTGGATCTTCCGGAAGCGGGAAGCGGCGGCCGACGGCGCCTAGCGCGCCCCGCGCTCAGCCCGGCCGGGTGGTGACGACTCCCGCCTGGCCGTTGCGGGCCAGGATCCGCTCGATGAACTCGCGCACCGCGCCGGCGCCCCCGGGGCTCTTCAGGACGAGGTCGGCGGCGCGGCGGACGGCGGGGACGGCGTCGGCGGGGCAGGCGGAGAGGCCGGCGGCCTCGAACATCGGGAGGTCGGGCTCGTCGTCGCCGATCGCGGCGATCTCCGCGCGCGAGACGCCGAGCTTGCGGCAGACGGCCTCGAGCCGGGCGCGCTTGTCCCGGACTCCCTGAAAGCAGAAGGGCACGCCCAGCTCGCGCGCCCGGCGCGCCGTGGCCGGGGACGTGCGCCCGGAGATCCAGCAGAGCGTGATGCCCGCGGCCGCGGCCTTGCGGATGCCGTGGCCGTCCTTCGTGTTGAAGACCTTGAGCTCGTTGCCGCGGCCGTCCAGCGTGATGCGCCCGTCGGTGAGGACGCCGTCCACGTCGAGGAAGAGGGCCCGGATGCGGGGCTTCGTGCGCGGTCGCGGCATGGCGTGGGCCGTCAGCTGATGCCGGCGGAGAGCAGGTCGTGCATGTGGAGGGCGCCCGCGAGCCGGCCGTCCTCCCCGACGATGAAGAGCGACGTGATCCGGTTGGAGCGCATCGTCTCGAGCGCGCCGGAGGCGAACTCGTCGGCCGCGATGGTCCGGGGCCCCGGGCGGCAGCAGTCGCCGGCCGTCTTCCGGAGGTCGGACGCGTCCTTTTCCATCATGCGGCGCAGGTCCCCGTCCGAGATCACGCCGTCGAGCCGCCCGTCCGGATCGACCACCGCCGTCATGCCCATCATCTTGCGCGACATCTCGTGGATCGCCTCGGGCATGGGAGCGCTGCGCTCGACCTTCGGCACCCGATCCCCCGTCCGCATGAGGTCGCGGACCTTCAGGAACCGGCGGCCCAGGCTCCCGGCCGGGTGGAGCTGGGCGAAGTCTTCGGGCCGGAACCCGCGGTGCGAGGAGAGGGACAGGGCGAGCGCGTCGCCCATCGCGAGCATGGCGGTCGTCGAGGCCGTCGGCGCGAGGTTGAGCGGGCAGGCCTCCTTCGGGATGGCGACCGAGATCGAGATCTCGGCGGCCCGGGCCACGGAGGACTGCGGGAATCCCGTCATCGCGATCGTCCGGATCTCGCGCCGGCGGGCGAACTCGAGCAGGCGGACGACCTCGGGCGTTTCGCCGGAGTAGGAGAGGGCGAGGACCACGTCGCCCGGCATGAGCATTCCGAGGTCGCCGTGGCTGGCCTCGCCGGAGTGGAGAAAGTAGGCGGGCGTGCCCGTCGAGGCCAAAGTCGCCGCGATCTTCTGGGCGATGAGCCCCGACTTCCCGATGCCGGTGAGGCACAGCCTTCCGCGGCTGGTCTCGATGGCCTCGATGGCCGAGACGAATCCGGGCCCGAGGTTGTCGATCTGGCGGCGGACGGAATCGGCCTCGATTTCGAGGACCCGGCGCGCGGTTTCGAGGGACATGGGCCGCTATCTTAAGGCCTCGCGGCCCCGGCCCGCCCTTCGATCGGCGGGCCGGCCTCGCTTATGATCCCGGTCCCATGTCCCAGCTCACGGCGTACGTCATCACCTACGGCCTTCCGCTGATTTTCGGGATCGTCCTGCTCGAGCAGCTCGGGGCGCCGATTCCGGCCATCCCGGTGCTGGTCGTGGCCGGGGCGCTGGCGGTCGACCGCGACCTCTCGGCCGGACGCGTGCTCGCCGTGGCGATCGGCGCCTCGCTGATCGCCGACACCGTGTGGTTCCTGCTCGGGCGGTTCCAGGGGCACCGGATCCTCAAGACGCTGTGCCGCATCTCGCTCTCGCCGGACTCGTGCGTCCGCCAGACGGAGTCCGTCTTCGAGCGCTGGGGGATGCCCTCCCTGCTCGTCGCCAAGTTCATCCCGGGCTTCTCGACGGTGGCCCCGCCGATGGCCGGCGCGACCAAGGCGCGGCTGCGCGAGTTCCTCCTGTACGACGCCGGAGGGGCCCTGCTGTGGGCGGGCTCCGGGGTCCTCGCGGGCGTGCTCTTTCACCGGGCGATCGACCGGGCCCTGGCCTTCCTGGCGTCGATCGGAAGCGCCGCCTTCGCGCTGCTCGGAGCGGGGCTTCTCGTCTTCGTCGCGTTCAAGTGGTGGCAGCGGCGCCGGTTCTACCGGGTGCTGCGGATGGCGCGCATCTCGGTGCAGGACCTCCGCCAGCTGATGGACGAGGGGAAGAGCCCCGTCGTCCTCGACGTGCGGACGGTCAAGGGCCGCTCGCTCGACCCGCGGCGCATCCAGGGCGCCGCCGTGCTCGACGTCTTCCACCTCGACGATGCGCTCCGGGATCTGCCCCGGGACCGGGAGATCGTCCTCTACTGCACCTGACCCAACGAGGCCTCGGCCGCCCGTGTGGCGCGCATGCTCATCGACAGGGGGTTCAAACTGGTCCGGCCGCTCGCCGGCGGCCTCGAGGCCTGGGTCCAGGCCGGCTACGCCGTGGACGTCGAGCCCCTCATCGCCATCCGGGAGTCGGGCTCGTACGAAAAGGTCGCGGGCGACGCCCCCCGGACGTAAGATTCGCCGAGAAAAGGAGGGCACCGAATGCGTTCGACACGGCTCGCCATCGCGGGGTTGGTTCTGGCGGCGGCGCTCACGGCGGTCCCGGCCGGAGCGGCGACGAAGACGTACCAGGTCACGGGTCCGGTCCTCGAGGTCAACGACACCATGATCGCCGTCCAGAAGGGCAAGGACCGCTGGGAAATCGCCCGCGACGCCTCGACGAAGGTCACGGGAGACCTGAAGGTGGGGTCCAAGGTCACGATCGAGTACCGCATGACGGCGACGGCCGTCGACGTCAAGGCCGACAAGGCCGCGGCCAAGAAGAAGTAGCCGGACCGAAGAACCCGGGATCTCGAGGGCCGCGCCCCGCGGCCCTTTTCCTTTTCCGGCCGCGCTGCTAGGTGCCGGTCCGGCGGGCAGCCGCGGCGAGCTCGAGCAGGGACCGCACGAGCATCGGGAGGATCTTCACGTCGAGCTGCGTGGACCGGTCGGACAGCGCGCGGTCGGGATCGTCGTGGACCTCCATGAAGAACCCGTCCACGAACCCGGTCGCGGCCGCCGCGCGCGCGAGGACCGGAGCGTACTGCTTGAGCCCCCCGGTCTCCTTTCCGCCTCCCGGGAGCTGGAGCGAGTGCGTCACGTCGTAGACGACCGGGTAGCCGAAGGCCGAGAGGATCGGAAAGGAGCGCATGTCCACGACGAGGTTGTGGTACCCGAAGGAGACGCCGCGCTCGCACAGCAGGATCTTCTCGTTGCCCTCGGCGCGGCACTTCTCGATGACGTTGCCCATGTCGTCGGGGGCCATGAACTGGCCCTTCTTGACGTTGACGGGCTTCCCCGTGCGCGCGATCGCGGCCACGAGGTCGGTCTGCCGGGAGAGGAACGCCGGGATCTGCAGGACGTCGAGCACCTCGGCCGCGGCGGCGGCCTGGCCGGGCTCGTGGACGTCCGAGATGACGGGCATGCCCGTTTTCGCCTTGACCTCCGCCAGGATCGCGAGCCCCTTCTCGAGGCCGGGGCCGCGGAAAGAGTCCTTCGACGAGCGGTTGGCCTTGTCGTAGGACGACTTGAAGACGATGTGGGCGCCGGTGTCCTCGGCGATCTGCCGCAGCCGCGCGGCCATCGCGAGCGAGTGCTCGCGCGACTCGATGACGCACGGGCCGGCGAAGAAGACCGGAGGGGCGCCGCCGCCGGCAAGGATGCCCGGCGCGATCGGGACGGTCCGGGCGGGGCTCAGGCGAACTCCCCGGCCGCCGGCTCCGTCACGGCGACGGCCGCTTCGCCCGAGACCGCCGCGCGGTGCGCCCGCGCCGCCCGGACGAAGTCCTTGAAGAGCGGGTGGCAGGCGAAGGGCTTCGACTTGAGCTCCGGGTGGAACTGGCAGCCGAGGAACCAGGGGTGGTCTTCGTGGAGCTCGATGATCTCGACGAACTTCCTGTCGGGCGACATCCCGGTGAACGAAAGGCCCGCCTCCTTCAGCCGCGGCAGGAACTCCTGGTTGACCTCGTAACGGTGGCGGTGGCGCTCCCAGATCAGGTTCTCGCCGTAGGCGCGGGCCGCGAAGGACCCGGGCGCCAGCTCGCACGGGTACTTCCCGAGCCGCATCGTGCCGCCGAGGGCCTCGACGCCGATCAGGTCCCGCAGCTTGTAGATGACCTTGTGCTCGGGCTCCTCGTCGAACTCGGTCGAGTTGGCGCCCTCGAGGCCGGCGACGTTGCGGGCGTACTCGATGACCGCCGTCTGGAGGCCGAGGCAGATGCCGAAGAACGGCACCTTCTTCTCCCGGGCGTACCGGATGGCCTTCATCATGCCCTCGACGCCGCGGCGGCCGAAGCCGCCCGGGACGAGGATCGCGTCGGCGCGGAAGAGGACCTCGGGGTACTGGTCACCCTCGAGCGTCTCGGCGTCCACGTAGTGGAGCTTGACGCGGACGTTGTTGGCGATGCCGCCGTGGGCGAGCGCCTCGTTGAGGGACTTGTAGGAGTCCCCGTAGTCGACGTACTTGCCGACGATCGCGATGTCCACGTCGCCCGCCGGGTTCTTGATGCGGTTGACGAGCGCTTCCCACTTGGAGAGGTCCCGGTCGTAGTGGGGCAGCGAGAGCAGGTCGAGGAGGATCTCGTCGAGGCCCTCGGCCGCGAAGTGGAGCGGCACCTCGTAGATCGAGGGCACGTCTTTCGCGTTGATGACGGCCTCGACCGGGACGTTGCAGAAGAGCGCGATCTTGCGCTTGACCTCGTTGGGGAGGACCCGGTCCGTGCGGCACAGCAGGAGATCCGGCTGGATCCCGATCGAGAGCAGCTCCTTGACCGAGTGCTGCGTGGGCTTGGTCTTGAGCTCGTCGGACGCCTTGATGTAAGGCACGAGCGTCAGGTGGACGTTGATGGCGTTGCCCCGGCCCGCCTCCTGGCGGAACTGGCGGATCGCCTCGAGGAAGGGCAGGGACTCGATGTCGCCGACGGTCCCGCCGATCTCGACCAGCACGACGTCCGCGTCCGTGCCGACCTTGCGGATGGACTCCTTGATCTCGTCGGTGATGTGCGGGATGACCTGCACGGTCTTGCCGAGGTAATCCCCGCGGCGCTCCCGCTCGATGACGGTGGCGTAGATGCGGCCGGCCGTCGTGTTGTTGATCTTCGAGGCCGTCATCGACGTGAAGCGCTCGTAGTGCCCGAGGTCGAGGTCGGTCTCCGCGCCGTCGTCGGTCACGTAGACCTCGCCGTGCTGGAAGGGCGACATCGTGCCCGGGTCCACGTTGATGTAGGGGTCGAACTTCGCCATCGCCACCGTGAAGCCCCGCGCCTCGAGGAGGGCCCCGATCGAGGAAGCCGCGATGCCCTTGCCGAGCGACGAGACGACCCCGCCGGTGATGAAAACGTACTTCGTGCTCATGAAACGGCCTCCTTTACCGGTCGCCTCCCGGCATCCCTCGTCCAACGCGTTTCGGCTTCGGCCAGGTCGGCCGGGGTGTCCACTCCGATCGAATCTCCCGCGGCCTCTCCGACCCAGATCGTATAGCCCGCCTCGAGCCAGCGCAGCTGCTCGAGCGATTCGGCCCGTTCCAGCGGCGAGGGCGCCAGTGCCGCGACCGCGGCCAGGGCCGGCGCCCGGTAGGCGTAGATGCCGAGGTGCTTGCGGTATGCCGGGGGCCCCTGCCGGTAGAAGGGGATCGGGGAGCGGGAGAAATAGAGCGCCCGACCGTCGTGCGCGACCGCGACCTTGACCGTGTTGGGATCGCCGGCCGCCTCGGCCGGGAGGGGATACGCGAGCGTCGCCAGGGACCGGTCCGGCCCGTCGGTCAGGGCGGCGACGGCGCGGTCGACGTTCTCGGCGGGCATCAGGGGCTCGTCGCCCTGGACGTTCAGGTAGACGTCGCCGGGGACGCGGCGGGCCACCTCGGCGACGCGATCCGTGCCGCTCGCGCAGCTCTCCGAGGTGAGGATGGCTTCGCCGCCGGCGGCGCGCACCGCGTCGGCGATGCGGGCGTCGTCGGTCGCCACCAGCACCCGGTCCACACGTTTCGCACCACGGACGGCCTCCAGGACGTGAACGACCATGGGCCGGCCGGCCAGGGGAGCGAGGGGTTTTCCGGGGAATCTGACGGAGGCGAAACGCGCGGGAATTACGGCGATGACCGTCATGCAATCATCAGCGGCGATAGTATCCTCGCCTCCGTCTTGCGTCAAGAAACGCCTCCGGCCGGCCCCTTCTGGTCTCGTCCCGCGGCGGCGGTGCTGTTCACGCTCGCGGCCGTCGTGCTCGCGGCGTCGGCGGCCCTCTCGTGGTCCCGCCAGTTGCGCGATCGAGCCGGGCTCACGACGGGAGGGGCCGAGTGGATCTGGTACGCGCGCGCCGGCCGAAAGCCCCGGCCGCTGCACTTCTACGCGACGCGCGACGTGGACCTCGCTTCGCCTCCGCGGCGGGCGGAGGCGAGGGTCTTCGTCGACCCCGACGCGGTTCTGTTCGTCAACGGCCGCCGTGTGGGCGACGTCTCCCGCCGCGCGGGCGACCCGCTCGCGGTCTTCGACCTCGCGCCGTCCCTGCGCGCCGGCCCGAACCGGATCGCGATCGAGGCGTCGAGCCCCGACGGCGTCGGCGGGATCCTCTTCGCGCTCGAGGGCGAGGGGATCGATCCGGAGGCATTCGCGTCCGGCCGCCGGTGGCGCGTGGACCTCGACGCGTCCGCGCTCGAGCGGGGAGCCCGGTATCCGGCGGTCGTGTGGGGCAGGCCGCCCCAGTATCCCTGGGGCTATCCGAAGTTGCCGGCGGCGGCGCGTTGAGGGGCGGGGCGCGCCCTCAGACCTTCTGGACCAGGGCGTCGAGCGCTTCGCGGGCCGCCAGGCAGTGAGGGTCGGTGCCGTCGTATCCGGCCAGCGCGATGACCTTGCGATAGGCCGCGACGGCGGCCTCCAGGTCGTCGAGGCCCTTGTCGTAGATCTTCGCGATCAGGAGGCGGGCCGCCAGGTGCCTCGGCGCGACGGCGACCGCCTTGGAACAGAACACCAGCGCGACGTCGAACCGCTCCTCGGCCGCCGCCAGGCGGGCGCGGCGGTAGTAGAGATCGGCTTCGCCTGTCGGATCTGATTGACCTGGAATGAGTTGAGAGAGGTTCTTGAGTGTCGCAGCCAGTGCGGTCCAGCCGTTCGGAATTGCCGTCATCCACGCACAGTGTACGACACCATTCGGGGATCTCAATAAAAATTTAGAAGAATGAGTCTGATTTCCTTCTTTTGTACGGGGGCCGGAAGGCGGCCGGAGCGATGCCTTAATTAATTAGGAGATAAGAATATTTCTCCTAATGAATTATGGCATAAAGCGGCGGGCACCCCGGCCCGCCTCAGCGAATGCGGTCGATGACCGATTCGGTGGCGAGCAGGAGCCCGTTCTTGGCCTCGGAGTCGGGAAATCCGCCGAGCGACACGCGCGCCGCGCCGGCGTAGTCGCGCGCGAGGGCCCGCGTCTCGAGAATCCCGTCGTAACGCTCCACGATCGAGAGGATGTCGGCGGTCTGGACGCTCTTGAAGTCCCGCTCGCGCAGGACCGCGGAGACCATGTCGCGCTCGGCCGCGGTCGCTCTCGGCAACGCGAGCAGCAGCGGCATCGTGAGCTTGCCCTCGCGCAGGTCGTTCAGGACCGGCTTGCCGACCTCGGCCTCGCTGCCCGTGTAGTCGAGCAGATCGTCGATGAGCTGGAACGCCATCCCCAGACAGCGGCCGTATTCCCCGAGACGCTCGGCGGCCACGAGGTCTCCCCGCGGCGCGAAGTGGGCCGGCAGGCGGCAGGCCGCGGAGAAGAGGTCGGCGGTCTTGCGGCGGTTGATCTCGAGGGCTTCGTCCCGGGTCAGGTGGATCGCGCCTTCCTTCTCGATGCCGATGATCTCGCCCTCGATCATCGAGAGGGTCGTGTCGGAGAGAACCTTGAGGATCGTCAGGTCGCCCTCGTCGAGGGCGATGCCCATGGACATCGTGTAGAGGTAGTCGCCGAAGAGGACCGTCAGGTTGTTGCCCCAGCGGGCGTTGGCCGACGTCCGGCCGCGCCGCAGGCGCGCCTCGTCGATGATGTCGTCGTGGACGAGGGTGGCGGTGTGGAGGAACTCGATGACGGCCGCGTAGCGGACGTCCTTGTCCCCGCCGCGGTCGTCGTAGTCGAGCAGCTTTGCCGACAGGAGCAGCAGGGCCGGCCGGATGCGCTTGCCCCCGCCCTGGGCCAGGTACGCGCCGATCCGGTCGATGGTCGGGATCGGCGAGCGGAAGTGCAGGAGGAGCTCCTCCTCGACGCGCGCGAGCTTGTCGGAGATGAGGTCGTACGCGCGCTTGAGGCGCAGGTTGTCGAGGAGAGGCGGCGTCATCGGTAGTTCGTGAACTGCAGCGGCACGCCGAAGTCGCCCGCGCGCAAGAGCGCCTGGACGTCCTGCAGTCCGTCCTTGTCCCGCCCCGCGACGCGCACCTGGTCGGCCTGGATCGAAGCCTGGACCTTGATCTTGCGGTCCTTGATCGCCTTGACGATCTCCTTGGCCTTCTCGATCGGGATTCCCTGCTGGACCTTGACGACCTGCCGCACCGTCGTGTTGGCGGCCGGCTCGATCTTCTTGTAGTCGAGCGATTTGACCGCGATGCCGCGCTTGACCAGCCGGGTCTCCAGGATGTCGACGACCGACTTCAGCTTGTGCTCGTCGTCGGACGTCAGGGTCAGCTCGAGCTCCTTCTCGTTCCACTCGATCTTCGACTTGGACCCCCGGAAGTCGAAGCGCGTGCCGATCTCCTTGGAGGCCTGCTGGACGGCGTTCAGCACCTCCTGCAGGTCCACCTTGCTCACCACGTCGAACGAGAATTCCTGGGCCATGGAGGGATTGTATTAGAGGAGCCAGGCTCGACGGGCGGGACGTCCAGCGACCGGCCCAAGCGAGGCTCTTCGAGCCGAGGCCCGCGACTTCGAGCGGGGTCGCTGGATCAGTGATGGCGCGGCGCCTGAAGGGATCCCTCGCTGCGCTCGGGATGACAAAGGGAGGGCGGGGCAAGCAGAGGAGAGGTGCGCCGGTGAGGGGCGCAAGGGTCGGGGGGTGACGCTGCCCTGACGCTGACCCGCGGATCGACGTGGAGCTGCGATGTCGCCGCGCCCTCTCACCCGCTCGCGGCGCGGGAAGTCACCCGACCGGAGGGGGGGTGGAGGCCCGCGCCGCGGGAGCCGGAGCGGAGTGGAGGGATCAGCCGGCCGGTCGAGCCCGCATCCGGGCGAGCCGGCCGGCGGTGCGCTGGGAGGCGCTACGCGCCGGTCAGCGCAGATCCCGTAAGGCAGCGCAGGCGACGTTTAGTTCTCGACCACCCGTGTGCCCTTCGGGCCGGCGATCCGGTAGTCCGCGGCGGGCCGGGCCTTTTCGGTCTTCCAGCCGTCGAAACGGAACTCGGTCCTGTTGCCGGACGTGTCCTGGTAGCTCAGAGCGTCGACCATTCCCGCGTCGCCGATGGCGAGCTTGAGCCAGGCGAGCTCGGAGTCGGCGGCCTTCGGCTTCAGGACGACGGTCCTGCCGGCCTCGAGCGAGATCTCGTAGCGGCGGGCGAGCTCGTCCGGCTTCTCGAGGAAGACGAGCGGCAGGCGCGCCCGCTCGTCGGCCGAGAGCTTGTGCACGGTGAGCTGCTTGTCCTCGGGCGAGAAGAACCGTCCCTCGCCGGCGTCGTAGGTGAACACCTTGACGTCCGGCGCGGCGTAGTCGAAGCGCAGGCGCTCGGGCGCCTGGACCCAGACCGTCCCCGACTCGCGCCTGGACGTGGCGAAGCCGGCGGGCGTGTAGATCTGCGTGAACGCCGACGCGTCGGCCACCCCCGTGCTGAACGCCGCGGCCGACTTCGCCAGCAGCGCCATCGCGTCGCCGGCCGTCTGGGCGCGCAGCGGAAACGCGAGGAGGACGAGGAGAGCCCCGAGGACCGGCCTCCCGCCTCCGGCCTCCTGCCTCCGGGCGCTCAATGGCGGAAGTGCCGGCGCGGGGCCACGAGAAAGGCGAGCCCGCGCTCGTCGGCGGCAGCGACGATCTCCTGGTCCCGGATCGACCCTCCGGGCGCGACGATCGCGGTCACGCCGGCGTCGGCGAGGATGTCCAGGCCGTCGCGGAACGGGAAGAAGGCGTCGGACGCCGCGCCGCAGTTGACGATCGGCAGCACCGGCTTGGTGGCGGCCAGGCGGCAGGCGTCCACGCGGCTCATCTGGCCCGCGCCGATGCCGATCGTCTGGCGGGCGTTGGCGATCACGATGGCGTTCGACTTCACGCGGCGGGCCACCTTCCAGGCGAGCTCGCAGGCCGCCCTCTCGACGGCCGTGGGCTTGCGCTGCGAGGCCTGCTTCCAGGCCGAAGCGGGGTCCGGCTCGTAATCGGCGTCCTGGACGAGAAGGCCGCCCTCGATGCGCTTCCAGTCGAGGCCGGCCGCCGGCCGCCGCGACACGGCGACGCGCAGCAGCCGGATGTTCGGCTTCTTGGCGAAGAAGGAGAGGGCCTCGTCGGTGAAGTCGTCGGCCGCCACGACTTCGACGAAGTGCTGCAGGACGAGCGACGCGAGCGCCCCGTCCACCTTCCCGCGGATCGCGATGATTCCGCCGAAGGCGGCGAGGGGGTCGCACGCGAATGCGCGGCCGAAGGCCTCGGAGATCGTGTCGCCGACGCCGACGCCGCACGGGTTGTTGTGCTTGACGATGATCGCCGCCAACCCGTCGAAGTCCCGGGCGAGGGAAACCGCCGAGTCGAGGTCGAGGAGGTTGTTGAACGAGAGCTCCTTGCCCTGCAGCATCTCGAACCGCACGAGGGCGTCGGGCGGCGCCGACCGGAACGCGTAGAGCGCCGCCCGCTGGTGGGGGTTCTCGCCGTACCGCAGGGCGCCGACGCGGTCGAAGGAGAAGACCAGGTGCTCCGGAAAGCCGTACGGCTCCTGCACGTTGGCGGCGAAGTAGCCCGCGATCGAGGCGTCGTAGGCCGCCGTGCGCGAGAACGCGCGCGCCGCCAGCCGTTCGCGGGTGGCCAGCGTGGTGCCGCCCGTCGCGCGGATTTCCTCGAGGACCGGAGCGTAGTCGGCGGGGTCCACGACGACGGCCACGCGCTTGTGGTTCTTGGCGGCCGCCCGGATCATCGCGGGCCCGCCCACGTCGATCATCTCGATCACCTCGGGGCGGCTCTTGCCCGCGGCGACGGTCTTCTCGAAGGGGTAGAGGTTGACGACGACGAGGTCGAAGGCCTCGATGGACTCCTGCTTCATGTCGCGGGCGTGATCGTCGCGGGAATCGTCGGCGAGCACGCCGCCGAAGACCTTCGGGTGGAGCGTCTTGACGCGGCCGCCGAGAATCTCCGGGAACCCGGTCAGCTCCTCGACGAGCGCGACCGGCACGCCCCCCTCCTTCAGGTGGGTGGCGGTGCCGCCGGTGGACACGAGGCTCACGCCCGCGGCGGCGAGGGCCCGGGCGAAGTCGGCGACGCCCGTCTTGTCGTGGACCGAGACGAGGGCCCGGCGCACGGGCGTCGCGGCGGCGTTCGGGACGGGGTCGGACATGGCGGACGCAATATAGCGAAAAACGCGGGGCCTCAGAACACCTTGAGGATCTGCGCGTTGATCGTGAAGCCCTTCACGCCGTGGGCGACGACCGGGTAGCCGACGTCGCAGCGGATCCGGGTGCCGTCCCACGGGCCGTTGAACGAGCTCGTGATGCCGACGCCCGAGAAGTAGGTGTTGTCGTAACCGGCGAACCGGTTGGTCACGAGCGCCTGGTCGTACTCGATCTCGAAGCGGATGATGTTCTCGATGTTCAGCCCGTACGAGGCGTTGCTCAGGATCGCCTTGTCCGCCAGGACGCTGCCGCTCGGGAACCCGGTCAGCTGCGTCGTCGTGAACGGGCCGAAGTCCCACTGCGAGAACCGGTCGAGGTCCGTCCCGCCGAGGTAGGCGAGCTTGACGAGGAGCTTGCGGAAGTTCGGGAAGTAGAAGCCCTTCGTGGCCTCGAAGGAGTACTTCCAGTAGTCCTTCGCGTTGGGGTCGTACACGGGGAAGTTGGGGTCGCCCCAGGGCGCCCACTTGGCGCGGGAGTAGTAGCCGCCGTTGGCGGTGAGGTTGTAGCCGTCCTGGTTCCAGTTCAGCCGCAGCCCCGCGCCGAGCGTGAAGGTGGACACCGGGACGATGAAGTCCGGCGCAGTGTCGCTGGTGGACGCGTAGTGATCGTAGCCCGTGGACAGCACGAGCGAGGCCTTCATGTACGTGCCGAGCGGGTGTCCGATGTTGACCGAAAGGTACTCGGGAAGGTGCTTGACCGAGCCCGCCTTGAACTCCTGCCCGAACCGGTAGTCCGTCTCGGTGAACGCCAGCGCCACGCCGAACACGTCGGCGCCGAGGTCGAAGTGCGTCCCGAGAAAGGCCGGGTCGGTGTAGTTCGCAAAGAGAAGCGACCCGAAGAAGAAGACCGAGAGCTGCTTGTTCTTGCCCCACAGGTCGAAGTTGAAGTACTGGACGCCGAGCAGCGGGAACGGGTAGTCGAGGCCCCTCTCGTAGAAGATCCCGGCGACCCCGATCAGGCTCTTGCGCGTCAGCTTGTTGGAGACCTGGCGCTCGTCCGGCCTGGCCGGGTCGGGCTCGAGGTAGCGCAGGCCGTCGTCCGTGTCGCGGACCATCTGGGAGGGGGAGGCGTACGCGGCCTTCAGGCGGGCCTCGTAGTCGGCGGGGTCCACGACGATCTCGCTCATCGTGACCTTGCGCTCGATGGCCGTGGTGCGGCCCGCGGTCGAAAAGACCTGCTGGCCGCGGATCTCGAGGGGCAGCACGAGCCCGGGAACGCCGGGGACCTCGCGGTAGTACTCGGTCTGGACGTTGGAGAGCGTGTCGCCCTTGAGGTTCAACTGGATCGACTCGCGGCGCAGCAGCGCGAACGTCTCCCGGTCGATCCAGGCCGTGCCGCGGTAGATCGGCTTGTCCCCGACGGTCGCCCGGGGCCGGAAGTCCACGCGGTAGGCGGGCCGCTCCTCGACGCGGGTCTCGCCGGCGAGCTCGTACTCGTATTCCTCGGTCAGGCGGATGTCGAGCGGCAGCGTCGTCACCTTGTCCGGCTGGAGGATCGGCAGCTTCGGGATCGTGCGTCCCTTCCACTTGACGCCGTTCAGGTAGAACTCCTGCCAGGCCCAGTCGGGCGCCTTTCCCCTCTCGAAGAAGTAAGGGCCGCGGATCGTCAGGTCGAGGCTGCCGGGAAGCGAGGCCACGCGGAAGCGCAGCGACGAGTCCATCGTCGCGATGTAGGTCCTGACCTTCTCGCGCTGGCCGGCGTCCCACGCCCGCTCGCGGGCGATGATCTCGTCGGCCGTCAGCCCGCGCGTCGCGCCGACCTCGACGGCGGCCTTGGTCTCGCCGCCCTTGCGCGCCATGGGACGGAGCGTCACCGCCAGGGCGCCCTTCGAGAGGTCGAGCGTGAGCGTGGGCGACCCCTTCAGGTCGAAGTCGCGCCGGGCGCCGGAGGTCAGGTTCTCGACGGACGCCGTTTCGAACGGCCCGCCGGACAGCTCGATCGAGGACGGCCCCGCGGGGTCGTCGGGCAGGAGCAGGACCGGCGTGAACGTCTTCGCGTCGAACAGGCGCAGGGCCCCGACCGTCGAGCCGTCCCGGCGCGCGATCCGCGTGGCCGTCGGGTCCCTCGAGGCGTCGGCCGTCAGGTACGCCTGGGTCCGCGCGAGCGTCTCGAGCTCGGCCGCCGTCAGGGGCCGTTCCCCCGCGATCACCGCGACGAGGACGGCCTGCGGGAACTCGACGAAAGCGGCGATCGCGGCTCCCGTGGCGCTCGCGGTTGCGGTGGGGGAGGCGAGGACCCAGGTGCGCAGCGTCGTCTCGGCCGGGCCGGGCCGGCCCGGGCGCGCGACCAGGGCGTCCACGTAAGCCGCGAGATCTTCCTCGAGCGCGGCGTCGGGAGCGCGCGGCACGTCGAGCGCGACGGGGCCGTCGGGGGACCCGGACCGGAAGATGGAAGAGAGACGCTTGACGGCGTAGGCGAAGCGCTCGGGGTCGTCCGGCGCGGGAAGCTCGAGCACGGCCCCGGCCGCCGACCGCAGGGTGGCGAGGCGGCCCACCGCCTCCTCGATCTCGGCATCCGTGAGCCCCGCGAGGCGCACAACGAACAGGCAGCCGGAGGGGTCCGACCCGTCCGGCAGCGCCGCGCCGAGAGCGACGACCCCGGGGACCTTCGCGGCCGGCGGGCAGGACCCGTCGGGCCTCTCGGCGGCCAGGCGCAGACGCTCGCCCCGCGCGGCGGCGCAGAGGGCCGTGAAAAGGAAAGCGCCCGCCAGGGCGCGGGCGCTTCGAGAGCGTGGCATGACCATGCGGAACGGGATTATTGCAAGAGTTCTTCCAATTCGGGCGAAGTGTCGGACTCTCGCGGCCGGCGGCCCTATCGCCGGGCCTTCTCCTTCTCCTTGACGGCGTCGGCGACGGCGGCGGGCACGGCCGCGGCCGGCGCGGCCTCGATCGGCGCGAGCCCCAGGCTCGCCCGGAGCTTGCGCTCGATTTCGTTGGCGAGCTCCGGGTTGTCCTTGAGGAACTGCTTGGCGTTCTCGCGTCCCTGGCCGATCCGCAGGTCGCCGTACGAGAGCCATGCGCCGGACTTCTCGACGAGCTTGGCCTCGAGGCCCATGTCGATCAACTCCCCGGCGCGGGAGATGCCCTCGCCGTAGTTGATGTCGAACTCGGCCTGGCGGAAGGGCGATGCGACCTTGTTCTTGACGACCTTGACCTTGGTCCGGGATCCGACGACGGTCTCGCCGTCCTTGATCGAGGCGATGCGGCGGATGTCGATGCGGATCGACGCGTAGAACTTGAGCGCCCGGCCGCCCGTCGTCGTCTCCGGGTTGCCGAACATCACGCCGATCTTTTCGCGGATCTGGTTGATGAAGATCAGGCTCGTGCCCGACTTCGAGACGATGCCCGTCAACTTGCGCAGCGCCTGGGACATGAGCCGGGCCTGCAGGCCCATCTGGGCCTCGCCCATTTCGCCCTCGATCTCGGCCTTGGGCACGAGGGCCGCGACCGAGTCCACGACGATCACGTCGATGGCGCCCGAGCGGATGAGCATCTCGGCGATCTCGAGCGCCTGCTCGCCGTTGTCGGGCTGCGATACGAGCAGGTTGTCGGTGTCCACGCCGAGCTTCTTCGCGTACTCGGAGTCGAGGGCGTGCTCGGCGTCGATGAAGGCCGCGAGGCCTCCGGTCTTCTGGGCCTGGGCGATGACCTGGAGCGACAGGGTCGTCTTGCCCGAGGATTCGGGCCCGAAGATCTCGACCACGCGGCCGCGGGGGATGCCGCCGATGCCGAGGGCCGCGTCCACGGCCAGGGAGCCGGTCGGGATGACGGCGATGGCCACTTCGGGCCTCTCGCCGAGCCGCATGATCGAGCCCTTGCCGAACTGGCGCTCGATCTGCGTCAGCGCCGTCTCGACGGCGCGCCACTTTTCGTTGGGTTTCACGCTGGACATGTCCTCACCTTTCTCGATCTGGAGAAAAATTCCGCGCGTTCTGCGCGATTATAGACTTCGAATGGGGCGCTGCAGGACGCGATGAGGACGCACGAATCTTCTCTCCGGCACGACCCCGTGTCAATGTCGGAGGCCCGCCGCGCGTTCGCCGCGCATCCCGTGTCCGCGTTCGTCGCGACCGGATTCGGCTCCGGGCTCTCGCCGGTGATGCCCGGAACCGCGGGCTCGGTCGTCGGCCTCGCGATCGGCTGGGCCGTGGCCCGCGCTCTCTCGTCCCATGTCGGCAGTGTCGGGGTCGCGGTCGGACTTTTGACGTCCGGGCTCGCCGCAGGCCTCGTGGGCGTCGCGGTCTCGGGTCCCGTGTGCCGCGCGCTCGGCGCGAAGGATCCGGGCTGCATCGTGATCGACGAGATCGCGGGCCAGCTCGTCGCATCGGCGGCGGTGCCGCTGCTCGGCCTCGGCGCCCGGCCGCTCCTGCTTCTGGGCGCCTGGATCGCGTCGTTCGCGCTCTTCCGCTTCTTCGACATCGTGAAGCCGGGCCCCATCCACGGCCTGCAGGACCTTCCGGGCGGATGGGGCGTCGTCGCGGACGACGTGGCGGGCGGGGCGGCGGCCGCGGCGGTGCTCGGCGTCGCGGCGGCGCTCGCCGTCCGGTTCGGATGGATCTGAGCCTCGCGCCCGGCGAGGGCGTCGTCGAGCGGGACGTCCCGCTCTCGCGCCTGACGACCTGGCGCATCGGGGGGCCGGCCCGGTTTCTCTGCCGCGTGCGCAGCGAGGAGGGGCTCGCCCGGGTCCTCGGAGAAGCCTCGGGCGCCTCCCTGCCGCTCGCGATCCTCGGCATGGGCTCCAACGTGCTCGTCGCCGACGAGGGCTTCCCGGGATGCGTGGTGCGCCTCGAGGGAGCGTTTCTCGAGGTGCGGGTCGAGGGCGACCGCGTCCGCGCGGGCGGCGGGGCCGCCCTCGGCGGGGTCTGCGCGGCGGCGGCGCGCGCGGGGCTCTCGGGAATCGAGGCGATCTCGGGCATCCCGTCCTCGATCGGCGGGGCGGTGCGGATCAACGCGGGGGCGTACGGAGGGGAGATCTTCGACGTGCTGGAGACCGCGAGCCTGATCTCGCGGCAGGGGCGGCGCCGCGTGGCCCCGGCGGCGGAAATTCCGCACGCCTACCGCTGGTCCGCGCTGATCGCGTCGGGAGAGATCGTCGGCGAGGCCGTTCTGCGCCTGACTCCGGCCCCGCGCGAGGCCATCGAGGCGAAGACCCGCGCGGTCGCGGAGAAGCGCCGCGGCGCGCTGCCGTCCGAGCCCAACGCCGGCAGCGTCTTCAAGAACCCGGAAGGAGATCACGCCGGGCGCCTGATCGAGGCCTGCGGGCTGAAAGGAGAGCGGCGCGGGGACGCGGTCGTCTCGACCCGCCACGCCAACGTGATCGTGAACACCGGGCAGGCCTCGGCCGCGGACGTCTTCTTTCTCATGCGCCGGATGAGGGACGCCGTGCGCGAGAAGTTCGGAGTTACCCTGTCACCGGAAGTGGAGTTGCTGGGAATGAAATGGGACTGACGAGGATGCCCTCTCCCCTCACCCTGACCCTCTCCCCCCGGGCGGGGCGAGAGGGAAATCGGACGGGCGCACGCCGTCTCGAGGACTCCCGCTCCCGGCGGGAGACGGAATGGCCGAGGGGCGCTCCGTGTCGATGAGGATCCTTCTTCTCGCCGGAGGCGGCGGCACGCGTCTCTGGCCGCTCTCGACCGAAGAGCGGCCCAAGCAGTTTCTTCCCCTGTTGTCCGGGAAGAGCCTCCTCCGGGAGACCTACGAGCGGCTCCTGCCGCTCTCGCGCGACGTCTTCGTGGCGACGTCCGCCCGGCACGCGGGCCTGGTCCGCGCCGAGCTGCCGGAGGTCCCGGCGGCCCGCGTCCTCGCGGAGCCCGCGCGCCGCAATTCGGGGCCGGCGATCCTCGCCGCCGCGGCCCGGTTCGCCGCCGACGGGGACCCGGTGACCGCGGCCGTCCCGTCGGACCAGACCGTGCGCGACGCCGAGGCCTTCCGGCGGACGCTCGCGTCCGCCGGCGAGCTCGCGGACACGGCGAGCGTCGTCGTCCTGGCGGCCGCCCCGACGCGCCCCGAGACCGACTACGGCTACGTCGAGCACCGCGAGGGCAGGGTCACGGGCTTCACCGAGAAGCCGAAGGTCGAGAAGGCCCGGGAGTTCGCGGCCTCGGGCCGACACTTCTGGAACGCGGGGATCTTCGTCTTCCGGCCTTCGCGCCTGCTCGCCGAGGCCCGCCGCGTTTCCGGCGACCTCGTGGCCGGCGTCGAGCGGTTCGTGGCCAGCGGGGAAGACGCGGACTACGAGCGCCTGCCCGACATCTCGATCGACTACGCCGTCATGGAGAAGATCGCCTCGGTTCGCGCCGTGCCCCTCGAGGCCGGATGGAGCGACGTCGGGACCTGGCGGTCGGTGCGCGAGCTGCGGGGGGCGAGCGACGCCTCCGGAAACCTCGTGCTGTCCCCGGTGCCCGTCCTCGCGCCCGGCGTCCGTGACACGGCGATCGTCGTCGGAGCCGCCGGGGTGCTGGTGCTGCCGTTCGAGCGGGAAGGGGAGCTGCGCGGGGCCGTCGAAGACCTGCGGCGACGCGAAGGCCCCGGGCGCCGTAAGGAGGAGTGAGACCGCCGATGACCGAATCCGCCGCGTCCCTGTCCAAGCTGCGCGCCAACGTCGCGCTCGCCTACCGCGGCGAGCCGCGGGCGGTGGATCTCGTCCTGACGGCGCTCCTGTCGCGCGGGCACGTCCTCATCGAGGACGTCCCGGGGGTGGGGAAGACCACGCTCGCCCGCGCCCTCGGACGGAGCCTGTCGCTCGAGTTCCGGCGGATCCAGTTCACGAGCGACACGCTGCCGGCCGACGTGCTCGGCATCTCGGTCTTCCACGCCCCCTCGGACCGGTTCGAGTTCCATCCCGGGCCCATCTTCGCGAACATCGTCCTGGCCGACGAGATCAACCGCGCGACCCCGAAGACGCAGTCCGCGCTGCTCGAGGCGATGAACGAGGGCGCGGTCACGGTCGAGTCGGAGCGGCGCGCGCTCCCGCAGCCGTTCATGGTCGTGGCGACGCAGAACCCCGTCGAGTACCTCGGGACCTACCCTCTGCCCGAGTCGCAGATGGACCGCTTCCTGCTCCGCCTGACCCTCGGGTACCCGGCGGCGGACGAGGAGAAGATGCTGCTGCGGCGCGGCGGGACCGAGCGGGTCCTCGCCGCGATCCCGGCCGTGCTGGGGCCGTCCCAGGTTCTCGCCCTCCAGGACGAGACGGAGAAGGTCACGGTCTCCGACCGGCTCCTCGACTACATCCACGCCCTGGTGCGCGCGACGCGCGAGACGGCGGAGCTGCGGCTGCCCGTTTCCACCCGCGGCGCGCAGGCCCTGTTCCGCGCCGTCCAGGCCTGCGCGCTCCTCCACGGCCGCGCGTACGCGACGCCCGACGACGTGCAGGCTCTGGCCGAGCCCGTCCTCGCCCACCGGATCCTGTCGGCGTCGTCCGACGGATTCGGGGCCGGGGGACGGGAGCGGGAGATCGTGAGGAAGATCCTGACGCAGGTGGCGGTGCCGGTGTGAATCAGGAGGCAGGAGGCAGTCGGCAGGAGGCGGTCGCCCGAGGAGTGCATCGCCGTTCCTGCCTCCTGCCTCCTGCCTCCCGCGTCCTGCTCGCCGCATGACCCGCCTCATCCCCGACTGGGAGATCCGCGTCACCAACTTCGGCCTCGGGTACATCCTCATGTGCCTCGTCGTGGCGATCGCGGCGCTGAACACCGGGAACAACGGCCTCTACCTCGTCCTCGCGGGGATGCTCGCGGCGATGACCGTGTCGGGCGTGCTCTCGCGCCGCAACGTGCGGGCGGTGCGCTGCGAGATCGAAACGTCGGGGGAGGTGATCGCGACGCGCCCGGCCTGGCTGAAGGTGCGGCTGGAAAACCATCTGCGGACGACGACCGCCCAGGCCCTCTTCTTCCTCCACGAGTCGCTGCCGGGCCCCCTCTGGGTGGACCCGCTCGCGCCCGGCGAGAAGCGCGAGCTCGTCGTCGAGGGCGTCTTTCCGCGGCGCGGGGTCTACCGGGACGCCGACGCGGGCATCCTGTCGCGGTTCCCTCTCGGTCTCTTCCGCAAGTACCGCCGCGCGCGCCTCGCGCGCGAGATCGTGGTCTATCCGCTGCCCCGGACGGTCCCCGTCCCGGAGGTCCCGCCCGAGGACGCGCGCGGGGGGCGCCCGCACCCGCGCTCGCGCGGCGGGGGCTCGGACATCCGCACGCTGCGCGACTTCTCGCCCGGCGACGACCCGCGCGACCTGCACTGGAAGCAGTCGGCGCGGATGCGCCGCTGGATCGTGCGGGAGCGCGAGGCCGAGCACGACCGCGTGCTCTTCCTCGCGGTCGACAACGCGCTGCCGGACCCCGCCGATCCGGCCGCCCTCGAGCGTCTCGAGGCGGCGATCTCGCGGTGCGCGGGGTCCGCGCTGCTGCTTCTGTCGCGCGGCGGCGAGGTCGGGCTCCACGCACGGGGCGTGAAGGTGGCCGCCCGCGGCGGCAAGAGCCAGCGCGTGCGCATCCTCGACGCGCTCGCGAGGCTCGAGCCGGTCGCGGCGCAGAGCGCCCCCGACTTCCCGGCGATGCGCCGCGGGGACCTGCGGTGGGTCGTCTCGTGACCGCGGCGCGGGCGATGCCGCCGGGGCTCTCCCGCGCGTACCTTCTGGTGCTCGCGCCGGCGGCGTTCCTCGCGCCGCTCCCGCTTCTCTGGACGGGCGGCGCGGGCCGCGACGCGATCCTCGCCTACGAGCTCCTCCTCGTCCTGCTGTGGGCGCGCGCGCGCGCGGGCCGGACCGTCCGCATCTCGGACGCGCTCATGAACGTCGCGGGCCTCGGCTACATCGCCTGGCTCGTCTTCTCGGCCGCGCGGCTGCGGATGGGGCTGCTTCCCTCCGTCACGCACCTGCTTCTCTTCACCGGCCTGGCCAAGCTCGCGTCCCTGAAACGGCCGAGCGAGGCCCGGCTGGCCCTGCTCGTGATCTTCCTCGTGACGCTCGCCGCGGCGTCCACGGCGACCCACGTGGCGTCCGTCCTCTACTTCGTCGCCGTGGCGTGGGTCGCGTTCCGCACGCTGGGACTGCTGGCGGTCCTCGCGGACTTCGACGACGCGCCGCCCGACCGCGTGCTCCGGGCCGTGCCGACGCGGGGGCTCACGGCGGTCGGGCTCGTCGCGGGAGCGGCCCTCTCGGCGCCGCTCTTCTTTCTCCTGCCGCGCCTCCACAGTCCGTTCGCGCTCGCTCCGTTCCGGATCGACGACGCGTTCGGGAAGGCCCTCGCCTCGGACCGGGTGGATCTCCAGTCCTTCGGGGCGGCCAAGCAGAGCGATCGGGTGATCCTCCGGGTCTCGTCGGCGCCGGCCCTCGCCCCGGCCGACGCGCTCCGGCTGCGGGAGGCGGTCTTCACCGACTACCTGGACGGGGTCTGGACGCGCGACCCCCGCATCGGCACGCGAAGGGGAGACCGGCCGGCCCACGCCCCCGCGCCGGGCGCCGCCCCGTCCCGCGCGGCCGCGGTCGTCTCCGTGGACCTCAACGTGTTCGGCCAGGGCTTCCTCTTTCTCCCGTACGGGTCGGCCGCGGTCCGCGTCGAACGGGGCCGGGCGATGGAGCTGCCCGACGGCGTGATGCAGGTGGCCTCGAGCCGCGGACCGGTCCGGTACGAAGCCGACGTCGTCCGGGCGCCGGCCCGCGGCGGAGGGCGCGGGGCGATTTCCGCGGCCGACGTGCCCGGAGACATCCAGGCGTACGCGCTCGCGCTGACGGCGGGGCTCGACGATCCGAAGGCGATCGCGCGGCGCATCGAGGAGCACTTCGCGAAGAACTTCGTGTACACGCTCGATCCGCCCCGCGCGACCGGAGATCCCATCGTCTATTTCCTCGAGCACTCGCACGCCGGCCACTGCGAGTACTTCGCGTCGGCGGCCGCGATGATGCTGACGGCGCGGGGGATCCCGGCGCGGCTCGTCACGGGCTCCTACGGGGGCGAGGAGAGCTTTCTCTCGCGCTCGGTCGTCGTGAGGGCGCAGAACCTCCACGCCTGGGTCGAGGCGGACCTCGACGGGACGGGGTTCCAGGTCTTCGATCCCACGCCGGCGGCGGGCGTGCCGCCGCTGCTCAAGCCGTACTCCCTGGCCTCCCGCCTCTTCGCGCTCGGGCGCGACATCGAGTTCTTCTACGACCGCCGCGTGCTCGGCTTCGACGCCGGCGACCAGGCCGGAGCGGTGGAGGCCGCGCGGGAGTCGCTGTCCGCGGCGGCGGGCAGCCTCGCCGCGTTCAAGGACTCCGTCCGGGACGCCGTTTCGCCGGGCTCCGCGGCGGGTTTCGTCGCGGCCCTGCTGTCGGGCTGGCTGGCGATGCGGCTCGTGACCCGGGCCCGCGATCGCCGGGGGCCCGCGACGCGCGCCTACCTCGCCCTGCGGCGGCTGGCGGCGCGCCGCGGCGCCGCGGTGCCCGACTCGACGCCGCCGGCGGAAGTGGCGCGCCTCGTCGCGGTCGCGCTGCCGGGCGGGGCGGAAGACGCCCGCGCCGTGGTCGACACGTATTGCGCGAGCGCCTTCGGGGGTGTCGATCCGACGGCGGAGGAAGTGCGGGAGCTCGGGGCGCGGGTGAGGAGGCTGAGGAAGCTCGCGTGAGGGCGGGATGGAGATGGGGAAGCGGTAGGCGGTAAGCGGTTAAGGCAGGAGGCAGGCTAGCGGGCGCGGGCGACGACGACGGTCATGTCGTCCTCCTGGGGAGCGCCGGCCTGGAAGCCCTGGACCGTCTCGACGACTTCGGCGCAGAGGGCGGCGGCGGGAAGCTCGCGGCGGTCCCGCAGGAGGCGCTCGAGGCGCGCCTCGCCGAATTCCTCCTCGGCGCCGTTGGGCGCCTCGGTGATGCCGTCGGAGAAGACGAGCAGCACGTCCCCCTTCGCGAGCGTCACGGTCCGCTGCTCGTAGCGCGAGCCGGCGAAGACGCCGAGCGGCGGCCCTCCCGCGGCGAGGCGCTCGAGGGCCCCGGTGGCCCGGAGGAGCATCGGCGGGTTGTGTCCCGCGTTCACGTAGGTCAGCGCGCGGCTGGCCTCGTCGTAGATCGCCCAGAAGAAGGTGGCGAAGCGGTTGGAGTCGGTCAGCCCGTGGATCTGCTCGTTGATGTCGCGCGCCGTCTCGGCGGGCCCCTCGTCGGAAAGCGAGGCGTGGCTGCGCAGGGCGCCCTGCAGGCTGGCCATGAGCAGGGCGGCCGAGATGCCCTTGCCCGCCACGTCCCCGAGCGCGATCCCGAGGGCGCCGCCGCCGATCTCGAGAAAGTCGTAGTAGTCGCCGGCGACGCCCCTCGCCGGGCGGCAGACCCCGTGGCATTCGAGCCCGGCGGATTTCGGGACCTTCTGGGGAAAGAGGCGGGCCTGCACGGCCTGCGCGATGACGACGTCCCGCTCGAGCCGTTCCTGGGCGGCCAGGCGCTCGCGCTCGACGGCCCTCTTGAGCTCCGCGACGACGTGCACGAAGACGAGAAGAAAGAGGTAGCGGACGGCGATGTTCCAGTCGGCGACGGGCAGCGAGGCGTAGGCGTGGGGCGACAGCACGTCTTCGTACGCCCAGTAGCCGGCGCTCGCGGTCGCGCCGAGGTACCCCGCGGCGCGTCCCACGAACCAGACGAGGAAGAGCACCGGCCCCACGTAGAAGATGAGGAAGGAGACGTCGGGCGGCGCGACGTAGTCCACGACGGCGAGGACCGCGATCGCCGCGAGCCCCGCCGCCGTCAGGACGCCCGGGGGTTGCCGCCGCAGGAACGACGCGAGGCGCGCGATCATCGTCGTCCGGACGGCGCCTCAGTAGGCGTTGTCGTGGCGGAACCCGTGGCGCAGGGTCATCCAGAGGATCTTGATGTCGAGGGCGAGCGTCCAGTTCTCGATGTAGTAGAGGTCGTACTCGATCCGCTTCGAGAGGCTCGTGTTGCCCCGCCAGCCGTGGACCTGCGCCCAGCCCGTGATGCCCGCCCGGACGCGGTGGCGCAGCATGTACTGGGGGAACTTGTCCTTGAACTCCCGCACGAACTCGGGCCGCTCGGGCCGGGGCCCGACGAGCGACATCTCGCCGCGCAGCACGTTGAGCAGCTGCGGCAGCTCGTCGAGGCTCCAGCGGCGCAGAAACGCGCCGACCCGCGTGCGGCGCGCGTCGTCTTCGCTCGCCCAGGTCGGGCCGGAGCGGTCCTCGGCGTCCACGACCATGGACCGGAACTTCAGGATGTCGAAGGGGCGGCCGTCGAGGCCCATGCGCCGCTGCCGGTAGAGCACCGGGCCGCCGTCGGAGAGGCGGATCGCCGCGCCGATCGCGGCGAGAAGGGGCGACAGGAGGACGAGGGCCGCGCCGGAGATCGCGACGTCGAGCGTGCGCTTGACGAGGCTCATCCAGCCCGTCAGCGGGACCTGCGTGAGGTGGACGACGGGCAGCCCGTCCATGTCCTCGACGCCGGCGCGGAAGGTGATGTACTGCAGGAGGTCCGGCACGACGCGCACGTCGGCGATCGTGCGGCCGACGTCCTGGAGCACCGCGAGCATGGTCCGGTGCGCGTCGAGGGGCAGCGCGAGGAAGACCGTGTCGGCGCCCCGCTCGTCGACGATCCGGGCGGCCTCGGCCGTCGTGCCGAGGACGGGCACGCCGAGGAACTCGGTCCCGCGCTTGGCCGGCGCGTCGTCCACGAAGCCGATCGCCCGCAGGCCGGCCTCGGGGTGCTCGTGCAGCTTTTCGACGACCGCGCGCCCGAGCCGGCCGGCCCCGACGACGAGGACGTGGCGCACGCCCACGCCGTGGCGCCAGGCCTCTTCGAGGTAGCGGCGGATGGCGGTGCGGCCCGCGAAGACGAAGACGACGTCGAGGAAGAAGAAGAGCACCAGCACGGCGCGCGAGTAGGAGGTCCCGCGGTAGAACGTCGCCAGGCCCGCCAGGAGGAGGGTCGCGAGTCCCGTCGCCACGAGGACCGAGAGGCCTTCCTCGACGCGCGAGCGGTTCCGGCGCACCTGGTAGAGGCCGTAGAAGTAGTAGACGAGCGGCCAGAGCGCGGCCATCAGGGGAAAGAGCCGGTAGTAGAGCGCGACGTCCGGGACGCCGTGCGTGACGGGGATGATCTCGACCCGGAAGCGCAGGAAGTACGCGGTCCCGAGCGCGGCGAGCGTCGCCGCGACGTCCGAGACGAGCATGAGGGCCGCGATGCGCCGCGTCGATTTCCGAATCACCGCACGAACTCCCCGAGGGCGCCGCGAAACTCCGCGGCGAAGCGCTCCCCCCGGAAGGGCAGCGCCGAGGCCCGCAAACGAGTGTAGTCGAACCCGGCCCGGATCGCGCGGTCGACGGCGCCGGCGAAGGCCTCCGCCCCGTCCTCGCCGCAGAGGACCCCGTTCACGCCGTCGCGGACGATGTCCCGCGCGCCGCCCCGGCCCAGGGCCACCACGGGCGCCCCGCAGGCGAGGGCCTCGACGGCCGCGATGCCGAAGTCTTCCTCGCCCGGCTGCAGGTACGCGGCGCAGGCCCGGTACAGGTCCCGGAGCTCCTCGGGGCCGAGCGGGCCCAGGATCTCGGCCGATTCCCCGGCGAGCGCCGACAGGCGCGCCTGCTCCGGGCCGCGGCCGACGAGCACGAGCCGCCGGCCGAGGCGCCGCGCGGCCTCGATCGCGACGTCGAAGCGCTTGTAGGGGACGAGCGCGCCGACGGCGAGCAGGAAATCGCCGCGCGGCCCCGGCGCGTCGGCCGGGCGGAAGAACTCGACATCCACGGGCGGGTGACAGACGGCGGCGGGCCGTCCGTAGTGCCGGGCGATCCGCTCCGCCACCGCCGACGAGTTGGCGAGGTAGCGGGTGGGCCGCGAGGCGGTGGCCACGTCCCACTCCCGGAGGCGGGCGATCGCCCTGGCCTTGAGGGCGCGCAGGCGGGTCCGGCCGGGGGGGAAGTAGAGGTCGAACTGCTCGTACGCGTAACGCACGGGGGTGTGGCAGTAGCAGACGTGCGGCACCCCGGGCGGCGCGACGGCCCCCTTGGCGACGCAGTGCGACGACGAGACGACCAGGTCGAACCCCGAGAGGTCGAACGACTCGACGGCCGACGGAAAGAGGGGCAGGTAGTGCCGGTAGTGGCGGCGCGAGAAGGGCAGCCGGTTGAGGTACGACGCCCGGATCGGGTGCCGCTCGATCGCCGGCGAGACGGAGCCCGGCACGTGGAAGAGCGTGAAGATCGTGGGCTCGGGCACCAGCGGCAGGATGGCCTCGAGGACCTTCTCGCCTCCGCGCATCCCGTTGAGCCAGTCGTGGACGACGGCGGTCCTCATCGGGGTGCGGGAGGCGGGATGCACGCGAGGCGCGGCGGCCGCCTCATGCGCCCTGCCTCCGGCCGACTGCCTCCTGTCCCCTGGTTCCCGACAGCGCCTCGGCGTAGACCCGCAGCGTCTGCTCGGCGGCGCGGTCCCAGGAGAACTCGGCGGCGCGCCGCTTGCCGAGGTCCGCGAACTCCGCCCGGCGAGCGGGATCGGTCGCGAGGTCCACGATGCCCCGCGCGATCGCATCCACGTCCATCGGGTCGACGAGGTAGGCGTAGCCGCCCGCGATCTCCTGCAGCGCCGACGTCGAGGACGTGAGGACCGGGACCCCGCACGCCATCGCCTCGGCCACGGGCAGGCCGAACCCCTCGTAGAGCGTCGGGTAGAGGAACGCGTCGGCGCCCGCGAAGAGGCCCGGCAGGTCCTCCTCGGGGACGACGCCCGTCCGGATGACCCGGGGATCGAGATCCAGGGCCGCGATCAGGGCCTCGACCCGGCTGCGGTTCTTCGGCATCGGCCCGGCGAGGACCAGCGCGTGGGGCAGCGCCCGGGCTCGCCGCGCCTCGGCGAAGGCGCGCAGGACGTTGCGCACATTCTTGTGGGGCTTCTCGCCGCCGAGAAACAGGAGGTACGGCCGGGGCAGGCCGTACCTGGCCGCGACGCGGTCCCGCTCGGAGCGCGGCAGGTCCGCGCGGAAACGGCCGGCCACGCCGTTGTAGATGACCTCGATGCGCGCCGGGGCGATGCCGAAGTAGTCCACGAGGTCGCGCTTGCTGTTGTAGGAGACCGTGATGATGCGGTCGGCCCGGCGCAGCGCCCGCCGGATCATGACCCGCGCGTAGAGCAGCGCGGCCCGGTTGGGGAGGAACTGCGGGTACAGGACGTGGATGATGTCGTGAATCGTGACGACGGCGCGGGTCCGGGCGAGGGGCGGGATCACGTAGTGCGTCGCGTGGAACAGGTCGAGCCGGTCGCGCAGGAGCCTCCAGGCAAAGCGCGTGAGCTCCGACACCGAATAGCCGGGGGAGTCCTCCTCGACGATCTCGAAGTGAGCCGGCAGCGGGGGAAGCGCGCCGCGATCGGCGCCGGGCACGTAGACCCGGAACCGGTACCGCTCCGCTTCCGGGCGCCGGGCGATGGCCTCGATCAGGTTGCGGATGTAGGAACCGATCCCGAAGTCCGCCACCTTGCGGGCGTCGATCCCGACGCGCGGGGCGCCCGGGCGGCGGCTCACGCGCGGCCCCCGGCCGCGACCTCGGCGATGGCGTCCGCGGTCGCGCGGGCCGCGTCCTCCCAGCGGAAGGTCGCGGCGCGCGGAGGCCCCGCGGCGCTCAGCCTCGCGCGCAGCGCTTCGTCCTCGAGGGCCCGCTCGATCTGCCGCGAGAGCGCCTCGACGTCGCGCGCCGGCGCGCGCCGGGCCGCCTCGCCCCCGACCTCGACGAGCGCCTCGGCGTCGGAGGAGACGCACGGCGCTGCGCAGGCCATCGCCTCGGCGAGCGGCAGCCCGAATCCCTCCTCGAGGGACGGGTAGGCGAAGAGCTCGGCGGCGCGGTAGAGATCGCGGGCCGCGTCGCGGTGGGTGTACCCGGCCAGGTGGATCTTGTCGCGGAACGGCGACCGGACGATGCGCCGGTGGAGCCCGGCCGTCTTCCAGCCGAGCCCCCCGGCGAGCACGAGGTCCGGCCGGGAGCGGCGGCGCCCCCAGAGCCGTTCGCAGGCGACGACGAGCGCCTCGACGTTCTTGCGGGGCTCGAGGGTGCCGAGATAGAGGATGAAGGGCCGGCCGCCGGCGTAGCGCTGGCGGGTGCGCTGGCGGGCCGCCGGGTCGTCGGCGGGGCTGAAGTACTCGGTGTCCACGCCGTTGCGGGTCACGCGGACTCGGGGCGCCGTCTCGGGATACCGCGCCACGAGATCGCGGGCCGTCGTCTCCGAGACGCAGAGGAAGCGCGCCGCCCGCTCGACGGTGTGCTCCCACATGGGGACGAAGCCGACGAGGGTGCGGCGGGCGTGCCACTCGGGGTGGGTGATTGGCGTCAGGTCGTGGACGACCGAGAGAAACGGCGTGGAGCCCCGCGCCGGGCCGATCGTGAGGGAGGAGAGCAGCACGTCGGCGCCCCAGCGTTCGATCCGGCGCGGCAGCGTGGTCTGGAGCCAGAGGATGCCGAAGGGATGGTGGTCGGTGTGGTAGGTGAAGGGGTCGGTCCGGGGCAGCGACCGGGGGAACGGGCGGGGGGCAAACAGGCCGATTTCGGCCCCGTTGCGGGCCGCCAGGCCCCGGGCGATCGCGTAGGTGTAGGTGCCGATGCCGGTCCGCTCGGCCAGCAGGGCCCGGCTGTCGACGGCGATCTTCACGGGGCGCAGTCTACCGTCCCGGGGCCGGGTTTGACTGTCGTGCCGCGGGCGGTAGAATGCGCGGTTCGATCATGCAGCCGGACTCCATCTCCCTCGACGCGGTGCTCGACGAGCCCCTGCCGTTCGCGGCGCGGCTCGCCCTCGGCGTGGCCGCCATCGACCGGGAGCCCCTCCAGGCGATCTCGCCGCTCGAGATCTCGGGCGAAGTGCTGCGCATCGAAGGGGGATACGCGCTCTCGGCCCGGCTCGTCTACGACGGCGAGCTCGAGTGCAGCCGGTGCCTCGCCGCCTATCCCTTCCGGGAGGACGAGACCTTCTCCCTGGTCCTGTATCCCCGCCGGCCCGCGGCGGAGGGCGGCGAGGACGTCGAGCTCGCCAGCGAGGACCTCGACGCCGTGTTCTACGACGACCCCGTGGTTCCGCTGGCTCCGATTGCGGAGGAGCGGGTCCAGATGGCCCTCCCGATGAAGCCGCTCTGTCGCCCCGACTGCAAGGGACTCTGCGCCGGCTGCGGTAAAGACCTGAACCAGGGCCCGTGCGGCTGCACGCACGAGGCCGCCGATCCCCGCTGGGAGGCCCTCCGGGCCCTCAAGGAGAAAGTGTAGGAGACCGATGCCCAACCCAAAGCGACGCCACAGCAAGGCCCGCCGCGACAAGCGCCGCGCGCACGACGCGCTGACGCCGCCGGCGCTGTCCGAGTGCCCGAACTGCCACGAGCCGAAGCAGCCGCACCGCGTCTGCGCGCGCTGCGGGTACTACAAGGGCAAGCAGGCGATCAACACGTAGTCCCTCCGGCCGGTATAATCCCCGAACTCGTGACGTCTTCGGATCGGAGCAGCTGAGGTGCGCATCGCGGTCGATGCGATGGGGGGAGACCACGCCCCCCACGTGAACGTGGACGGGGCCATCGCGGCCGTCCGCGAGCACGGGATCTCGTGCCTCCTGGTCGGCAAGGCCGCCGAGCTCCAGGGGCTGCTGCGCGAGGCCGACTACAGCGGCCCGGACATCGAGATCGTGGACGCCCCCGAGGTCGTGACCATGGACGACCCGGCGACCGCGGCCATCCGGAAGAAGCGCAACTCGTCGATCCGCGTCGCGGCCAACTGCGTCCGCGACGGCCGGGCCGAGGGCCTGGTGTCGGCCGGCCACACCGGGGCCGCCATGGTGTGCGCGAAGATGGTCGTCGGGATGATCGAGGGCGTGGACCGCCCGGCGCTGGCGACCGTGCTCCCGAACCTGACCGGCCACTGCCTGCTCCTCGACGTCGGCGCCAACCCGGACACCAAGACGCCGCATTTCCGCGAGTTCGCCGTCATGGGCTCGATCTACGCCGAGCTCGCCTTCGGCAAGAAGAGCCCCTCGATCGGCCTGATGTCGATCGGCGAGGAGGACTCCAAGGGCACGGACAAGACCAAGGAAGCGTTCAAGGCTCTCAAGGAAACGGGCCTCAATTTCATCGGCAACGTCGAGGGGCGCGACGTCTTCAACGGGACCGTGGATGTCATCGTGACGGACGGGTTCACCGGCAACGTCATCCTCAAGGTCTCCGAGGCCCTGGCCGAGATGGTCCAGAGCATGCTCCGCGAGGAGATCAAGCGGACGCTCCAGGCCTCGGTCGGGTTTCTCCTCTCGAAGGCGGCCTTCCGCCGGTTCAAGCAGCGCGTGGACTACTCGGAGTACGGCGGGGCGCCGCTGCTCGGCGTCAAGGGCTGCGTCATCATCTGCCACGGGAGGTCCTCCGCCAAGGCCGTGAAGAACGCGATCCGGTTTGCCGCGGAGTTCTCGCGGCAGCGGCTCGCCGAGAAGATCCAGGGACAGATCGCCGAGCTGCACGCGCGCGAAGAGCGCCTGGCGAAGGCGTAGGCGGGAGCGAGGCGATGATCCGCGCGAAGATCCTCGGCTCCGGCGCCGCGGTCCCGAAGAAGATCCTGTCCAACGCCGACCTGGAGAAGCTCGTCGAGACCTCGGACGAGTGGATCACCTCCCGCACCGGGATCCGCGAGCGCCACATCGTCTCGGAGGGCGAGCACTTCTCCGATCTCTGCACCCGGGCGGCCGAGCAGGCCCTCAAGCGCGCGCACGTCAAGGCCGAGGACCTCGACATGATCCTCGTCGGGACGATCTCGGGCGACATGCCCTTTCCCGCGACGTCCTGCCTCGTCCAGCGCAACCTCGGCGCCCTGCGCGCCGCGGCGTCCGACGTCGGGGCGGCCTGCGTCGGCTTCCTCTACGCGCTGCACCTCGCGGACGGCCTGATCCAGTCGGGCAAGGCCCGGAACGTGCTGGTCGTGGGCGGGGAAATCCTGTCGCGGTACGTGGACTGGACCGACCGCAACACCTGCGTGCTCTTCGGCGACGGCGCCGGGGCGGTGCTCCTGCAGGCCACGCGCGGCGACCACGGCATCCTCGGCAGCATCATGAAGGCCAACGGCAACTACCACGACTTCATCTGCATGCCCGGCGGCGGCTCGGACCGGCCCGCCAACGACCCGAAGTCCATCGAGGAGCGCCTGCCGTTCATCAAGATGAAGGGCAACGAGACGTTCAAGGTCGCGGTGAAGGCCATGGCGGACGTCACGCAGGAGCTGCTCGGCGAGCAGGGCTTCACGCACGAGCAGGTGGACCTGTTCATCCCGCACCAGGCGAACCTGCGCATCATCGACGCCGTCAGCGACAAGCTGAAGATCGACTCGCGCAAGGTCTACAAGAACATCGACCGCTACGGGAACACCTCGGCGGCCTCGATCCCGATCGCCCTCGAGGAGTGCGTCCGCGAGGGCCGCGTCAAGGACGGGGACATGGTCCTCATGACCGCCTTCGGAGCCGGCCTCGTGTGGGGCTCGGTGCTGCTGCGCTGGTGATGGCGCTCGCCCTCCTCTTTCCCGGCCAGGGTTCGCAGTCGGTCGGCATGGGCAAGGGCCTCTACGAGGCTTCGCCCGCGGCCCGCGCGGTGTTCGACGAAGCCGACGCGGCCCTCGGGTTCGCGCTCTCGAGGCTGTGCTTCGAGGGGCCCGAGGAGGAGCTTCGCCTGACGGCCAACACCCAGCCCGCGATCCTGACGCACTCGATCGCCGCCCTCGAGGACCTGCGCGCGCGCTTCCCCGAGCGTCTCGAGGGCGCGGCATTCGCGGCGGGCCACTCGCTCGGCGAGTACTCCGCCAACGTGGCCTCGGGGGCGCTCTCCTTCGCCGACGCCGTGCGCCTCGTGCGCGAGCGCGGGCGATTCATGCAGGAGGCGGTGCCCGCGGGGGTCGGGGCGATGGCGGCCATCGTCGGCCTCGCGCCGGCCGAGGTCGAAGCGGCGTGCCGCGAGGCGGCCGGGAGCGAGGTGGTGTCGCCGGCCAACTACAACTCTCCCGAGCAGACCGTGATCGCGGGCCACTCCGCGGCCGTGGAGCGCGCCTCGCAGGCGTGCCTGGCGCGGGGGGCCAAGCGGGCGATCGCCCTCCCGGTTTCGGCGCCGTTCCACTGCGCCCTCATGTCCCCGGCCCGCGACCGGATGCGGCCGCTGCTCGAGGCGGCGGCGTTCTCCGATCCGCGGATCCCGGTCGTGACCAACGTGGACGCCGCGCCGGCCTCGACGGGGGCCGCCCTGCGCGAGGCGCTCGTGCGCCAGGTGGACTCGCCGGTGCGCTGGGTGGAGTCGGTCCAGCGGCTGGCGCGCGAGGGCACGGACCGGGGCCTCGAGATCGGCCCGGGCAACGTCCTCGCCGGCCTCGTCCGGAGGATCGAGAAAGGGATCAAGGTCGAGGGATACGCGGGGTGAGGAAGCCGGATCTCGGATCTCGGATTTCGGATTCCGGGCTGCGGGGCCTGCTCCTTTCCGCGCTGGTTGCGCTCGGCGGGTGCGCGACGACCGGTCCCGCGGCGGCGACCGCGTCGTTCGACGCCGCGGTGTCCTCGGCGCAGGCGCGGTGCCAGTGCCGCGTGGGCGTCGCGGCCCGGCACCTCGAGACCGGGCGCTCGTACGAGCACAACGGCGAGTCCGAGTTCGAATCGGCCTCCGTCATCAAGATCGCGGTCCTGACCGAAGCGATGGCGGGCGTTCGCGAGGGCCGCGTGGACCTGGCGGAGCGCTGGGACCTGACGGCCGACAACAAGGCGGACGGCTCGGGCACGCTGCTCCTGCTCGACCCGGGCCTGAAGCCGACGTGGAACGACCTCGCCACCCTGATGATCGGGCCCTCCGACAACACCGCGACGAACGCCTGGATCCGCCGACTGGGCATCGATCCCATCAACGCGCGGATGGCGTCGCTCGGGTTCGCCCACATCCGCCTGCTCGGGACCATCCCCATGCTCTCCCGGAAGGACGAGGATCCGTCGCCCTGGCAGGGCTTCCGACTCGGCGTGCTCAGCCCGCACGACGTCGCCGAGTGGATGGCGCGCGTGGCGCGGGGCGAGCTCATCGACGCCGAGACCTCGAAGAAGATCTTCGAGTACCTCGACAAGGACCCGAGCCGCCTTCGCATCGCGCGGCGATTCCCGCCGAGCGCGCTGTGGGCCGGCAAGACCGGCACGATGTCGGGGGTGCGCAACGACTCGGGCATCCTGCGCACGAAGAAGGGCCGGTTCGTCCTGGTCGTTTTCACGGACGGCGGAAAGTCCGAGGGATTCGGTCCCGACCACCCGACCGTGCTCGCCATGGCCGACCTCGCGAAGACGATCGTGGACACGTGGTCCCGGGACCTGCCCGACGTGACCGGGAAGCCCGAATAGCGCCGGTCTTCGGCCCGGCGGGTCCGCGGGACCCCGGCGAAGGAAGGTAGACTCCCGCCCCATGAACCGCTTCACCGGGAAGATCGCCCTGGTCACCGGCGCCTCGCGCGGGATCGGCGAGGCCATCGCGAAGAGACTCGCGTCCGAGGGCGCGACCGTTCTCGCCGCGGCCCGGTCGGCCGACGCCCTCGCGCGCGTCGTGTCCGAGATCGAGGCCGCCGGCGGCAGGGCCTCGGCCGTCGCCCTCGACCTGGCCGACGGCGCGTCGATCGACGCGGCGGTCAAGGCCGCGCTCGCCGCGCACGGCGAGATCCACGTGCTCGTCAACAACGCCGGCGTGACGGAAGACAACCTCATCCTCCGCATGGGGCGCGAGGCGTGGGACCGCGTCCTCGCGACGAACCTCACGGGCGTCTTCCTGCTGACCCAGGCGGTCGTGAAGGGCATGGTCCGCAAGCGCTACGGCCGCATCGTCAACGTGACGTCGGTGGTCGGCCTCATGGGGAACGCCGGGCAGGCCAACTACGCCGCCTCCAAGGCGGGGCTCGTGGGCCTGACCAAGTCCGTCGCCCGCGAGCTCGCCTCGCGCAACATAACCTGCAACGCCGTGGCCCCGGGTTTCATCGCCACGGCGATGACCGAGAAGATGACCGACGCCGCCCGGCAGGCGCTCGCGACGCAGATTCCGCTGGAGCGGCTGGGAACGCCCGACGACGTCGCCGCGGCGGCCGCCTATCTCGCCTCCGACGAGGCGTCTTACGTCACCGGGACGGTCGTCAACGTGTCCGGGGGCCTCTACATGTAGGTTTTCTGCGGGCTTGCCCCGGGGGGGCATCTCGGGGAACAATACGGCGTCAATTTTTGAGGACAGCAGAAGGGGGAGTGGAATGGCCGTCGAAGAAAAGGTGAAGAGCATCATCGTCGAGCAGCTCGGCGTGGACGCGAACGAGGTCACACCGGAGGCGTCGTTCGTCGATGATCTCGGCGCCGACTCGCTCGACACCGTGGAGCTCGTCATGGCGTTCGAGGAGGCCTTCAACATCGAGATTCCGGACGAGGCGGCCGAGAAGATCCAGAAGGTCAAGGACGCCGTCGAGTACATCGAGAAAAACTCCTCGAAAAACTGAAAACTCATGCCCCGTGTTTCCTCTCCGCGCCGGGTGGCCGTGACGGGGCTGGGCCTCGTTTCGCCGCTCGGGATCGGCAACCGCGAGAACTGGGACGCCCTGACGGCCGGGCGCTGCGGCCTCGGGCCCATCACCCGGTTTGACGCGTCGCGCTTCAACTCGCGCATCGCGGGCGAGGTGAAGGGCTTCGATCCGTCCCTCTACATCGACAAGAAAGAGATCAAGAAGATGGACACCTTCATCCATTACGCGATGGGGGCGGCCCATCTCGCGATGGAGGACTCGGGCCTGTCCGTCACCGACCAGAACCGCGAGCGGTTCGCGGTGGTCGTGGGGTCCGGGATCGGCGGGCTCCCGATCATCGAGGAGACCCAGAAGAAGTTCGTCGAGAGCGGCGGCAACCCCCGAGTGATCTCGCCGTTCTTCATCACGGGGCTCATCGTCAACGAGGCCGGGGGCAACATCTCGATCAAGTACGGGATGAAGGGCCCCAACCTCGCGATGGTCACCGCGTGCACGACCGGCGCGCACTCGATCGGCGAGGCCTACCGGATGATCCAGCACGGCGAGGCGGATTGCGCGATCGCCGGAGGGACCGAGTCGGTCATCACGCCGCTGGCCGTCGGCGGCTTCGGCGTAATGAAGGCCCTGTCCACGCGCAACGACGACCCGCTCCGGGCCTCCCGTCCCTGGGACCGCGACCGCGACGGCTTCATCATCTCGGAGGGCGCGGGCCTGGTCGTGCTGGAGGAGATGGAGGCGGCGAAGAAGCGGGGCGCGCGGATCTACGCCGAGCTGGCGGGCTACGGGATGTCCGGCGACGCGTACCACATCGCCGCGCCCTCCGAGGACGGCGACGGTCCGGCCCGGGTCATGCGCAACTGCCTGGAGGACGCGGGCCTGCGGCCGGAGCAGATCGACTACGTCAACGCCCACGGCACGTCGACGCCGCTCGGCGACAAGGCCGAGACGATCGCGCTCAAGAAGGTCTTCGGCGAGCACGCGAAGAAGATGGCGGTCTCTTCCACGAAGTCCATGACCGGGCACCTGCTCGGGGCGGCGGGCGGCCTGGAGACGGGGATCTGCGCGCTGGCCGTGTACCACGGCGTCCTTCCCCCGACGATCAACTACGAGACCCCGGACCCCGAGTGCGACCTCGACTACGTCCCGAACACGGCGCGCCAGAAGCGCGTCGAATACGTGCTCTCGAACTCCTTCGGCTTCGGCGGCACCAACGGCTGCCTGATCCTGAAGAGGATGGACTGATCCGCATGAACTCCCTGGTCTGCGTCGCCTACGTTCCCGACACCGAGACGAAGATCAAGATCGGCGCCGACGGCAAGTCGATCGACGAGACGGACGTGAAGTGGATCGTCTCGCCGTACGACGAGTACGGCCTCGAGGAAGCCCTGAAGGCGAAGGAGGCCCGGGGCGCCGGCACCGTGACCGTGCTCGCGGTCGGGCCCGAACGGGCGAAGACGGGCCTCCGGGAATGCCTCGCGCGCGGCGCCGACGAGGCGATCTGGGTGGACTCGACCGGCGTCTCGTACCTCGACGCGCTCGCCACGGCGAAGGCCCTGGCGGCGGCGGCCAGGGGCGGCGCGTACGACCTGTACTGGTTCGGGCAGAAGGGCGTCGGCTACGACGAGTCGCTCGTGGGGCCGATGTTCGCGGAGCTCATGGGCGTGCCGCACGTCGGCAGCGTCATCAAGCTCGAGCTCGGAGACGGGAAGCTCCTGGCCCACCGGGAGATCGAGGGCGCGCACGAGGTCGTGGAGTGCACGCTGCCGGCCGTCCTGACGGCCCAGAAGGGGCTCAACGAGCCGCGGTACGCCTCGCTCAAGGGAATCATGGCGGCCAAGAAGAAGCCGATCGCCGAGAAGAAGCTGGCGGAGCTCGGCGTGGCCGAGGCCGACCCGGCGAAGGCGAAGGTCCGGTGGCGCAAGCTCGAGCTGCCGCCGGCGCGGCAGGCGGTCAAGCTGGTTCCGGCGGACGATCCTGCCGCGGCGGGCCGGGAGCTCGTGCGGCTGCTGCGCGAAGAAGCGAAGGTGATTTGACCTCGCGCCGCGGCGGTCAGGTCATCCCGAGCGAAGCGAGGGATCCCTTTGGCGCCACGCTCGCGATTCTGGGCCCGGTTTGGGAAAGGTTGAGAGCATGAAATTCCTCGTCTTCATCGAACAGCGCGAAGGGAAGATCCGCAAGGCCTCGCTCGAGGCGCTGTCGCTCGCGCGGCGGCTCTCGGGCGGCCCGGTGGCGGCGGTCCTGCCCGGCAAGGGCGTGACGGCCCTCGCGAAAGATCTCGGCAGGTACGGCGCCGGCACCGTGTACGTGGCCGACCGGGACGATCTCGCCCTCTACTCGAACAAGGGCTACGTCGGCGCGCTCGACGCGGCGACCAAGAAATACGGGCCCGACGCCGTCCTCATCGCCGCGACGGCGATGGGCAAGGACGTCGCGCCGCGCTTCGCGGCCCGCAACGACGTCTCGGCGCTGGCCGACGTCATGGACCTGCGGGTCGAGGGTGACCGCCTGGTGGCGTGGCGCCCCGTGTACTCGGGCAAGGCGCGCGCCGAGGTGGACTGCGGCGCGGCGAAGCTCCAGGTCGCGACGACCCGGCCAAACGTCTTCGCCGCCGAGGCGCAGGACGCGGCGGGGGAGCCGGCCGTCGAGGCCATGGACCTCGGCGAGATCGCCCCGCGGGCGAAGGTCCTCCGGGTCGAGACGCCGGAGTCCAAGGAGCTCGACGTGTCCGAGGCGGACATCATCGTGTCGGGCGGCCGCGGCATCAAGGGACCGGAGGGATGGCCCGTGGTGCGCGACCTCCAGAAGGCCCTCGGCGCGGCGCTGGGCGCCTCGCGCGCGGTGGTCGACGCCGGCTGGATCGACCACCAGCACCAGGTCGGCCAGACGGGCAAGGTCGTTTCGCCGACGCTCTACGTCGCGTGCGGCATTTCGGGAGCGATCCAGCACCTGGCCGGCATGGGGACCTCGAAGGTCATCGTGGCGATCAACAAGGACCCAGAGGCGCCGATCTTCAAGGTCGCCACCTATGGCGTCGTGGGCGATCTGTTCCAGGTCCTGCCGGAGTTCACGAAGGCGGTCCGGGCGGCGAAGGCGGAGTAACCGTCGCCTGCACGTCGCCTGCGCTGCGTTACGGGCTCTGCGCTGAGCGGCGCGTAG
>JAYRMU010000064.1:0-19097 GCA_041912555.1 Thermoanaerobaculia bacterium | reverse complement strand
CCGTTCCGGGCTCCGTGTGGCCCGACCCGGTCGGGGCGCTCGTCTGCTCTTCCGGCCCGACCACCTCGGTCTTCTTCGCCAGCCCGAAGTCCAGGATCTTGACGTGGCCGTCCTTCGACACGAAGAGGTTCTCGGGCTTCAGGTCCCTGTGGACGATGCCCTTCTCGTGGGCCGCGGAGAGGCCCCTGGCGACCTGGAGCGCGTAATCCACGGCCTGCTTCTGCGGGATTGGACCGGTGTCGAGCTTGCCGCGCAGCGACTCGCCTTCCAGAAGCTCCATGACGGCATAGGCCGTGCCCTCGTGCGTGCCGAAGTCGTGAATCGAGAGGATGTTCGGATGAGAGAGCGCCGCGACCGACTTCGCCTCGCGCTCGAACCGCGCCAGAGCGTCTGCATCGGCGGAAAGCGACTGCGGCAGCACCTTGACCGCGACGTCCCGGTCCAGCTTCCTGTCCCGTGCCCGGTACACCTCCCCCATCCCGCCCGCCCCGAGCGGAGAGAGGATCTCGTAGGGGCCGAGACGTGTTCCGGCCGGAAGCGTCATCCGATGGGGCGAACTCTACACTGGGGCTGCGGGCGCGAACGCGCGGGGAGGAGTGGCTCCTCAGAGAGGATTTGAACCTCTAACCCTCCGGTTAACAGCCGGATGCTCTACCGTTGAGCTACTGAGGAAAAGAGCGGACCGCGAAGGGTAACGGACTCGGTTCGGGGTGTCAACCGGGCCCGCTTGCCCCTAGTACGGCCAACTCAACCCGAGCGCCTTCGAGAGGAACACGGCCATCTGACCCCGCGTCACGGGGTTGTCCGGACAATAGTTGCCGCCCCCGCATCCCCCGGTGATCCCCGAGGCCGCCAGGGCCTCGACGAACTGGAAGAACGGATGATTCGTTGGCACGTCGTTGAACGTCGCCGTCGCGGGCGCCGTACTGACCTGCAGACGGTAGCCGAGGACCGCGCCCCGGAACTGGAGGTTCGGATCGATCGCATCGAAGATCACATGCAGGAACAGCCGATGCCCCGAGTTGTTGACCACGTAGGTACCGACCGTGCCTCCGACGAAGTGGCAGCCGTTGCTCGTCGAGTCGGCCCCGCCGTATGCCGAGAGGGCTGCGCAGGGGCCGGCGGTGGCGTCGCAATCTCCGAGATAGAAATGGACGTGGTTTCCGGAGGAGCTCGAATCGCAGTACTCGAACGCGAGGGACGAGAGCACGGCGCCCGTGGGGAGATGCGCGATGGCGACGAACTCGGTCGGCCCCGAGATCGGTTGGAGGTAGAGGAAACGCGTGAAGTCGCCCGCTCCGCTGATGGGGTTGAAGTCCGGGGGTCCGTACGCGACGTACGTTTCGTTCGTCGTGCCGTACGCCGGCGCAAGGGTCGACGGCTGAGCCGAGGCGGCGGCCGCCAGGCCGAGAATGCTGGCGATCAGGAGAAGGGGTGGTCGGCGCATCGCGGTCATCTCCTTTGACGCTTGACGACCAGCTTACATCCTCCGCCGAAGCGGCCGCGGAGAGTCCCCGGCTACTTCTTCTTTGCCTCGAACAGCACGAGGTACCGGCCGTAGCCCTCGATCTCCAGCCTCTCGACGGGGATGAAACGCAGGGCGGCGGAATTCATGCAGTACCGCAGCCCCGTCGGCGCCGGGCCGTCGGTGAAGACGTGGCCCAGGTGCGAGTCGGCGTGGGCCGAGCGGACCTCGGTCCCGTAGAAGAGGCTGCCCGTCGCGGACTGCTTGATGTTGGCGGGCTCGAGCGGCTTCCAGAAGCTCGGCCAGCCGGTGCCGGATTCGTACTTCTGGAGCGACGAGAAGAGCGGCTCGCCCGAGACCACGTCCACGTAGATGCCCGCGTCCGTCGTGTGGGCGTACGGCCCGCTGAACGCGGGCTCGGTGCCGGAGCGCTGGGTGACCTGGTACTGGATCGGCGTGAGCTTCTGCTTGAGCTCGGCGTCCGAAGGCTTGACCCACGTCTTCGGGTCGAAGCCCTTCCCCGCCGGCGCGGCGGGCGTCGGAGCGCCCGGAACGGCAACCGCGAGCGCGAGCGTGAACGTGAGCGATGCGAAGAGGGCGGTGGTCATGGCTTTTCCTTTTGCGATTCCGGTTGGATGCCCCAGATCTGCTGGAGTAACTCGTCGCGGCCGCACCCCTTGCGGTAGAGGCCGTACCGAAACGGGTTCTTCTTGTAATAGTCCTGGTGATACTCCTCGGCGGGATAGAACGTCGACGCGGAGAGGATCAGCGTGACGACCTTCGCCTTGAGCTTCTCGGCGACCTTCTTCTTCGAGGCCTCGGCCGCCTGCCGCTGCGCCTCGTCGGCGACGAAGATGGCCGTGCGGTACTGTTCTCCGCGGTCACAGAACTGGCCGTTTGCCGTGAGCGGGTCGATGTTCTCCCAGTAGACCCCGAGGATCTTCTCGTACGAGATCTTCGCGGGGTCGAAGGTGACCTGGACCGACTCGAAGTGGCCGGTCCCGCCCGAGGAGACCTCCTCGTAGGTCGGGTTCTTCGTCGTGCCGCCGGTGTACCCGGCGACCACCGAGACGACCCCGGGCAGCTTCTCGAACTCTCCCTGCATGCACCAGAAGCAGCCGCCCGCAAACGTGGCCTTTTCCAGGGCCGGCTTCGCGGGCGCTTGCGCCCCGAGCAGGCCGGCGACGCCGAGGCAGAGCGCCGCCACGAGACCGAAACGAACGCCGTGTTTCATAGTTCCCTCGGACCGGAATCAACATCCGGCGGAGCCGGCCATTCCCGGCTCAGGATTCGTTAAGGATTACGGTTGGAACGGGCCGACGGATTCCACTGCGCCCAGGCGACCTTCCAGGTGCCGCCGTCCGCGGTCAGCCGCAGGTCGAAGTCGTAGGCGGCGGCCGACGGGACGAGGCCCTCGAGACCGCCGATCTTCCGCGGCTGGCCGGACATCTCCGCCGTCAGGCGCACCCGCGCGGCGGCCTCGCCCCGTTCGACGCGGACGTCGCGGATCGAGACGTGCAGGATCTCGTACGCGGCGAAGTACCGTTCGACCGTCGCGCGGGCGTCGGCGAGGCCGGATCCGTCGGCGCCCTGGAATCCGGGCGCGACGTGATCGAAGAGCCCGCCCGCGTCGCGCGCGTTGGCCGCCTTCACCATCGCGTCGAGGGACGCGCGCACCGGGTCGCCCTTGCGCGCGCAGGCGCCTGCCTGGAGCCCGACCGCGATCGCGAGGACGCCGAGCACGAGCTGACACGCCGTCTTCACGACCTCATTCTCCCCTTTTCCGGCTCTTTCCCTTCAATACCTCGACAAACGCAAACCGCCCGGGCCGGCCGCCCCGTAGATCGACCGGAAGCGCAACGAAGCGAAGTCAGCAAAATCACAAGGAGGCATTCCCGATGAAGAAGGTTCTACTCACCCTGCTCGCGGCGGTTCTCGCCGGAACCGCCCTCCCCGCCGCGGACATGACGGCCAGCGGAGCCATGGCGTCGAACAAGGACATCGTGGACAGGGCCGTCGCCACGCCCGACCTCACCACCCTAGTGGCGGCGGTCAAGGCGGGCGGCCTCGTCGAGACCCTCAAGGGATCAGGCCCCTTCACGGTGTTCGCGCCGACCAACGAGGCATTCGGGAAGCTGCCGGCCGGGACGCTCGACACTCTCCTGAAGGCCGAGAACAAGCCGCTGCTCGACAAGATCCTGACCTACCACGTCGTCCCGGGCAGCGTGTCGTCGGGCGAGCTCGTCCGGCAGATCAAGGCCGGAAACGGATCCGCCACGCTGAAGACCGTCCAGGGCGAGACACTCAAGGCCACGTTGCGTGGCAAGGCCGTCGTGATCGAGGACCAGAAGGGCGGCCTGTCCACGGTCGCGATCGCGGACGTTCAGGCCTCGAACGGCGTGGTCCACGTCGTCGACGCGGTCCTCCTTCCCAACTGATTTCCGCCCCTCATCCCAACGGCGGGGGTCCGGCGTGCCGGATCCCCGCCCCTTTTTCTCCAGAGGCCCCGCGCTACCATTCCTCCGTGGACGATTCCGCGCTGCCGGCCTTTCTCGAGCGGGAGCACCGCGCCCTCGACGAGCTCTTCGGCCGTTTCCTCGGGGCGATTCACGGCGGGACGCTCGAGGACGCGCGCGGAGCCGCCGCCGCGTTCGACGAGGAGCTGTCCCGGCACACGGCGTTCGAGGAAGAACGCGCGATCGCCGCTCCCGCCGGCCGAAAGCTCGCGCCGGGCGTGAACGAGGACGCCTCCGAGCGCCTGGCTCGGGAGCTGCGGCTCGAGCACGTCCAGGTGCGCGAGCTCTCCGCGATGGTCCGCCGCCTGCTCGACGAGAAGGGCGACCTCGAGGGCGCGCGACGCCTCGCCCCCATCCTCGCGCGCCGATGGGACGCGCACACTACGCGCGAAGAAACGGAGCTTTTTCCGACCCTGGGCGCTTAACTCTTCGGGGCCGGCGCCGCCGGCCGCGCACCCGGCAGACCCTCGAGGCGCCGGTAGATCACGTAGGAGTACACGACCGGGACGAGCCCCGCGAGGCCGACCGCGACGACGATGGGCCACACGCCCTGGCGGAAGAACGCCGCGGCGACGACGAAGAGCCCGGCCGCGACGAAGAGCCTTCCGCCGAGCCGGTGCGTCCGGTACCAGACTTCCTCGCTGGCGATGGTCCACGGCGTGCGGATCCCGACGAAGAAGTTGCGCGTGACCTTCCCGAGCAGGTTGCCCAGCACGACGAAGAGGACGCCGAGGGACGCGAAGAGAGGCGTCCGGGGCAGCTCCCCTCCGGACTCCGCGGCCCGCAGGACGAGGACGCCGATGAAGAGGAGCAGGGCGAGGATCGTGACCTTGCAGACGCCCCACGCGCGGAGGAAGGGCTCCATCTCGAACCCCTTCGGCGAGATGCGCGGAAGCACGAGGAAGGTCAGCCACACGGCCGCCATCACGATCGGAAACAGGAAGGCCCCCCAGAACTTCGGCATCCAGCCGTCCACCTGCCCCGCCGCGTTCCAGTGCGTCGGCATCGGGTCCGGAAGCGCCGGATAGCGCCAGGCGAACATCGCGAAGGCGGCGACCACGAACAGGAACCCGAGCCAATCCGAGAACCTCTTCACGAAACACCTCCATCCGGCCTCTCGACGCGGAAGAGATCCGCGAGCGCGGAGGCCGCGTCCTCGAAGACCGTCGTATTGAGCGAGTACACGATGCGCTGGCCCCGCCGCTCGGAGCGGATCAGGTCCGCCGCCTTGAGCACGCCGTAATGGTGGGACAGCGACGCCATCGAGATCGGAAACTCCTCGGCGATCTCGCCGGCGCTGCGAGACCCGCGCTTCAGGAGGGCGAGGATCCGCCGCCGGTTCGGATCGGCCAGGGCCCGGAAGATCTGCTCGTAGCGAAGCATTCGATATTTAGCCTTCGGTCTAAATATACGCGGGAGCGCCCCCCGGGTTTCAGCGCCTCAAAGGCGCTTTCGTGTCAGAGAGTTGCGATCAGCCCCCGATCGCGGTCACCCGGACCGTTCGCTCCCGCGGCCCGTCGAGCTCGATGAGAAAGATGCCCTGCCACCTCCCGAGCGCCGGCTTTCCCCCGTCGCAGGGGATCAGGCAGGACACGCCGATCGCCTCCGACAGGAAGTGGGCCGCGGAGTTGCCTTCGGCGTGGTCGAACCGGACTCCCGGCACCCACGCCGGAAGGGCCCTCTCGATGTCGCCCGTCACGTCCGGGTCCCACGCCTCCCCCACCGTGACCGCGGCCGTCGTGTGCGGCACGGAAACGAGCACCGCCGGAGCGCCGCCGCCGAGGGACGCGCAGAGGCGCGCGACCTCCTTCGTGACGTCGAGGCGCTCGATCGCCCTCGTCGTCCGGACGCGGAATTCCGCGGCGCCCGCCATGCGCCCAGTCTAAGGCGATATCCTCCTCGCCACGCGAGAGCGGCCATGGAGCCAATGCACCCACGACGGCGCGGGCTGGTTCCCGCGATCTTTCTCGCGGCCCTCCTCGGCTGGGCGGCCTGGCCCTGGCTGCCGTTCTCCCGCGGCGAGGTCACGCCCCCGACGATCGTCTTCTACGGCTTCAGCATCCTCGCGGACGTCTTTCAGGAGGGCATCTTCCCGGCGTTCCAGAAGGCCTGGGCCGCCGAGGGCGGCGGTCGCGTCGAATTCGCGAGCTCCTTCGGCGGATCCGGGACGGTCACCAACCAGCTCATCATGGGCGTCCCGGCGCAGGTCGCGCTCCTTTCGCTCGAGAGCGACGCCGACCGCCTCGCCGACGCCGGCGTCCTGCCCCGCGACAGCTGGAAACGACTGCCCAATGGCGGCGTCGTGAACCTGACGCCGTTCATCATCCTCGTGCGGCCCGGAAACCCCCTGGGGATCCGCGACTTCGAGGATCTGACCCGGCCCGGCGTGCGGATCGTGCATCCCGATCCGCTGACGTCGGGCGGCGCGAACTGGGCGATCGTCGCCGAGTACGGGTCGGGCGCGCGCGGCGTTCCGGGCGGCGAGGCGGCGGGCGAGACGGTCCTCCGGGGAGTGTGGAAGAACGTCGTCGCGCAGGCGGCTTCCGCGCGGGCCGCGCGCACCCAGTTCGAAAACGGGTTCGGCGACGCGCTGGTCACCTACGAGCAGGAAGCCCTCTTCGATCGCGGCCGCGGGCGCCTGAAGGCCGACATCGCGTATCCGCAGCGCACGATCCTCTCGGAGCACACGCTCGTGGTGATCGACCGCAACGTCCGTCCGGGCGAGCGCGCGCTCGTCGGCCGGTTCGTGCGCTTCCTGTGGAGCGACGAGGCCCAGCGCCTCTTCGTGAAATACGGGTTTCGGAGCGCGCGCCCCGAGCTCGACGCCGCCAACAACGCGTTCGGCGCGATCGCGGCGCCCTTCCGCATCGCCGACTTCGGCGGGTGGCGGCGCGCCCGCCGCGACATCGTGGACGGCATCTGGAAGGACCGCGTCATGAAAGAGATCGCGGCGCGATGAGCGCGGTGCCCGCTCCCTCCGCCCGGCCGAAGAGCCGCGCCGCGCTCCCGGTCGGGATCGTGCTGCTCGTCCTGCTGCCGCTCATCCTGATGCCGCTCGCGGCGGTCTTCGTGTTCGCCTTCCGGGGCGGCGTGGCGGACTTCGTCCGCGTCCTCTCCTCGCGCGAGGCCCGGTTCGCGCTCCGGTTCAGCCTCCTCATCGCGTTCGCGACGGCCGCGGTCAACGCGGTGCTCGGGACCTACACGGCCTACGTCCTGTCGCGCTACCGCTTCCGCGGCGAGCGCCCGCTCGGCATCCTCGTCAACCTCCCGGTCGCGATCCCGACGGTCGTCGTCGGAACCTCGCTGCTCCTGCTCTGGGGGCCGATCGGCCTGCTCGGCCGGTTCCTCGAGCCGCTCGGTATCCAGCCGATGTTCGCGCCGGCCGGCGTGCTCCTGGCGCATCTCTTCGTGACGTTCCCGTACATGCTCGGGTCGGTCAAGCCCGTGCTCGACGAGATCGAGGGCACCTACGAGGAGGCGGCGTACACGATCGGCGCCAGCCGCTGGCAGGCGTTCCGCTGGGTCATCCTCCCCGCGCTCAAGGGCGGCCTCTTCACGGGCGCGCTGCTGACGTTCGCGCACTCGCTCGGCGAGTTCGGCGCCACCGTCCTCGTGTCGGGAAACCTGCGGCTGCGGACGCAGACCGCTCCCCTGTACATCTTCGCGCAGTTCGAGGCGGGCAACGTCGCCGCCGCCAACGCGGTGGCCGCGGTCCTGGCGACGCTCTCCTTCCTGATCTTCTTCTTCCTGCTGCGCTACACCGACCGGAAGGGGCGCTGACGTGTCGATCGTCCTCGAGTCGGTCACCAAGCGCTACGCCGACCAGGTCACGGTCGACCGCGTCAGTCTGGAGGTCGAGAAGGGCGAGCTCTTCGTCCTGCTCGGCGCGTCCGGCAGCGGGAAGAGCACGATCCTGCGGCTGATCGCCGGCCTCGTGCCGCCCGACGAAGGCACGATCCGCCTCGACGGCCGCGACGTCACGGCGCTGCCGACCCAGGAGCGCGGCGTCGGGTTCGTCTTCCAGAACTACTCGATCTTCCGGCACATGACCGTCGCCGAGAACATCGAGTTCGGCCTGCGCATCCGCGGGGTCGGAAAGAGCGAGCGCGCCAACCGCCGCGACGAGCTGCTCGACCTCGTGGGCCTCGGCGGACTCGGGGGCCGCTACGAGAGCCAGATGTCGGGGGGACAGCAGCAGCGCGTGGCACTCGCCCGGGCGCTCGCCTACCGGCCGCGCGTGCTCCTGCTCGACGAGCCCTTCGGCGCGCTCGACGTCAAGATCCGCGCGCAGCTGCGGCAGAGCCTCAAGGAGATCCAGCGCTCGCTCGGCATCACGACGATCCTGGTGACCCACGACCAGGAGGAGGCCTTCGAGCTCGGCCGCCGCATCGGCGTCGTGGACCGCGGGCGCCTGCTCGAGGTCGACGAGCCCGAGACCCTCTACGAGAAGCCCCGCTCGCTCTACGCCGCCACCTTCCTCGGCGCGGGGACCGTCCTCGTGGGGCGGTGCCGCAACGACCGCGTCGAGCTCGGCCCGCTGACGCTTCCGATCCCGGCGGACGTGCCGCACGACGAGGGCGACCGGGTGCGGGTGCTCCTGAGGCCCGAACAGGTGGCGCTGTCGGCCGCCGCGCCGGCGCCCGGAGCGAACACGCTCGGACAGGGCGAGTTCGTCGAGGAGGCGTTCTCGGGCGCGCTGCGCCGCACGCGCGTGCGCCTTCCGCCCCTGCCCGGCGTGCGCCAGGTCGTGCCGCCGCCGGCCTTCGGACACGAGGGCGTGCTCCTCGAATCCGCGGCCCCGGCCCACGCGGATCGCTCCCCGATGAAGCCGTGGGTGGTCCTCGAGGCCTGGCACATCCTGCGGCAGCCGACGCCGCGGCTGCTCGTCTGCGACGAGGGCCGGGGGATCGCGCCGGCCATGGAGCTCGCACAGCCGCTGATCGGCTCGCTCAACGCGACGGCGACCGTGCTCGGCGTGGCGCCGGACGCCCGGCGCCAGGACGCCTTACGCGAGGCGCTGACCGCGCGGGCGCAGACGGCGGGGATCCCGGAACCGGCGATCCGGGTGCGGCGCGGCGACACCGCCGAGGAGATCCTCTCGGAGCAGCGCGAGGCTCCCTACGACTTCGTGGTCGTGGGCGCCGGCGAGATGGAGTCGCGCCGCGCCCGCCGCGGCTCGCCGGAACTCGGCGAGGAGCTCGCCGCGCGGATCGCGACGCCGCTGCTCCTGGCGCGGGGCCGGCCGCGCAAGGTCGAGCGCATCCTCATCTGCACGGCGGTCGGCGAGCCCGGCAAGGCCGACGTGCGCGCCGGAGGCTGGCTCGCCCGGCGGCTCGGCGCGACGGTCACGCTCCTCCACGTCACGCGGCCGGGGCGCGAGCCGCTGCCCTACGTGCGGTCGCACCTCGAGCGCGGGGTCGCGACGCTGCGCGAGCTCGGCGTCACCGGAGGCTTCTCGGTGCGCGAGGCCGAGGGCCCGATCGAGGGCATTCTCTCGGAGCTGCGCGAGAAGCCGCACGACCTCGTCGTGGTCGGCGCCTCGTCCGGAAGCGAACGCATCACGCGCCAGGTGGTCAGGCAGGCCGGCTGCTCGGTCCTCGTCGTGCCGCACGGGTCGTGGTGATGGGGTCAGAGCTCTCAAAGAGCGTTCTGCCCGCCGGATCCGGCGAGGCTCCGCGAAAGACCTGACCCCAATCAGGGGTACAGCTCGCGGTACGACTCCGAGTACAGGAGGACGCGCCGGACGTAGTCGCGCGTCTCGAAGAGCGGGATCGTCTCGAAGAGCTCGTCCTCGGACAGGCGCGGGTTCTCGCGCGCGATGCGGGCGATGCGGGAGGGGCCGCCGTTGTAGGCGGCGAGCGCGAGGATCGTCGAGCCGTCGAACTGCTCGAGGAGCCTCTTCAGGTACGCCGCGCCCAGCGACGCGTTGACGCCCGGATCGTAGAGGAAGCCGCCCTTGTAGGAGGTGTGCAGGACGGACCGAGAGAGACTCCGCGCCGTGGTCGGCATCAGCTGCATCAGCCCGACCGCGCCGGCGTGCGACTTCACGCGGGGGTCGAAGACGCTTTCCTGGCGGACCACGCCGCGCAGCACGGCCGCGTCGACGTCGAACTGCCGGGCGCGCGTCGCGAGCATCCCCCCCGCCTCGATCGGGTAATAGATCCGCCGCCACCCCTCCGGCACGCGGCCCTCCTCGGCGGTCCCGATCTCGGGCAGCGCGCGCTTGATCGAGAGGGCGGCAGTGGAGAAGCGGCCGAGCGCGAACTCCGCCTGCGCCAGGCGCAGCTCCCTGCCCCGCGACGGCGGCAGCGCGCGCGCCTCCGCCGCGGCCTCCTCGAACCGGCGCAACCGCAGCAGCTCGTCCACGCGGGCGAACGCCGCGGTGGTCGTGGAGGGGTCGCCCAGCGGAGCGCGCTCGAGCGCCGGCGGGCTCGGCGCGTGAAGGCGCGAAAAGCGCGCGTAGATGTCCGCCGGGCGGGCGCCCGCGAGCGCCTCGAAGTGCGGACGCGCCTCCGTCATCCGGCCCTCGGCGGCGAGACAGCGGGCGCGCCAGTACTCGAGCCGGCGGCTGCGCCCGATGTCGGTGTACACGAGCGCGAGCGCCTCGAAGCGGGCCCTCGCGCCGGCATAGTCCCCGGCGAGGTAGCGCTTCCAGGCCGCGAGCCAGAGCGCCTCGAACCCGTCCGTCGTGCCCGGCGCGATCTCGGCGAGCTCGCGCGCCCGGGCGACGGCACCGTCGAAATCCTCGGCGTCGGCGTCGAGCCGCAGGAGCCGTTCCTCCGCGCCGCGCCGCACGGCCGCCGGCACCGACGGGGCCGTCAGCGCCTCGAGGGCCCGCACGACCGGCTCGAGCCGCGGGTCGTCGGGCCGCAGCGGCGGGGCGCCCTTCCGGCGCAGGCGCGCGAGGACGACGTCGCACCGCAGCAGGCGGGCCTCGGCGGACTCGAGCGTCGCATCGTCGGGAACCCGCGCGGCCGCCGCCTCCGCGTCCTTCGGCTTCTTGAGGGCGAACTGCCCGCGCGCGAGGGCGAGCAGGTTGCGGCTGCGCTCGTCGTCGGGCCACGCGCTGGGCCGGTCCTGCGAGAGCAGCCGCACGCCGCGCTTCGGGTCGCCCGCGGCGACGAGGGCGCTGCCCCGCCGGCCCCGCTCCGGCGGCGTCAGGGAGTGCTCGGCCTGGGCCGCCGCCTGCCGCGCGAACGCGGGCGTGTTCCGATCGGCGTCGGCGGTGGGAGCGTCGAGAAGCATCCGCCGGGCCGCGTCGCGCACGGCCCGCGCGTCTCCCGCGGCGAGGGCGAGACGAATCCGCGCGACGGCGACCTCGCCCGACTGTTGCGGCGAGGCGCAGGCGTCGGCCGCGGCCGCGAGCACCTCCGCCGCCTCGCGGGATTCGCGGCGCTGCTCGAGCAGGCGCGCCAGGAGGATCGCCGCCCGGACGCGCTCCGCGAAGGGGCCCTGCGCCGCGAAGGCGAGCCTCGCCTCGGCGAGCGCCGCGGCCGGGTCGCCGGAGAGGTCGAACGCCTCGGCGCGGGCAAGATGCCGGTACGCCTCGAGGCCGATCGACGACGCCGGGGCCTCGAGCCGCGCGGCCGCCGCCGCGTAGTCCTTCCGGCGCGCGTCGTCCCCGGCCAGCAGGAACGCCGCGCGCGCCTCCCACGCGGGCTGGCCGGCCTTCTTCCGGATCGTCTCGAGCAGCGCCTCCGCCTCGGCGCGCCTTCCGGCCTCGAGGAGGTCGGCCGCGCGCGCGAAGTCCGTGTCGAAGTCTCCCGGCGTTTCGCGCGCCCCGACGTCCGCGAGGGCGACGCTCCCGAAATAGAGCAGGGCGAACGAGAAGCCGGCGGCGCGCCTCAAGGAACGGGCTCGATGGAGGGCGCCCGGGCGGGAAACCGGGAAACGATCAGAGTCCGAGTGCTTCGGGCCTGCCATCGGCGAGGATCTGCACCAGCTCCTCGTAGAAGTAGTTGGTTCCGGAACGGACGTCCTGCGGAATGCGTTCCTCGTACATCTGCCGGCTGCGGTCGATGTCGTCGCGGAGGCGCTCGTAGAGGTTGCCGCGGTCGCGCCCCTCGAGGACCGCGCGCTCGTTGTAAAGCTTGATCTCCGAAACGAGCAGGCGCGCGAATCGCCGGGCCTCTTCGCGGCGCTCGTCGCCCGAGGACGCGTCGGCCAGCGGTCCCGCCAGGCGCCGGCCGGGCTCGGCCGGCGGCTTGACCGCGGCGTCGGGCGCCACGAACGTGGGCTCGGGGGACGGCCGCTCCTCGACCCGGGGCGCGGGCGGAGCGAGCGGGCCGCCCATCGCCGGAGCCGGAGGGGCGGAGACCTCCGCGGCGGGCGCGGCTGCCTCGGCTTCGGCGGCCGCGGAGCCCGGCTCCATCCACATCCCGGCCGGCTCCGCCTTCTTCGCGGCCTCCGGAGGACGCAGCGCGGGCGCGGGCTTGAGCTTGCGGGAGGCCAGGCGGTCCACGAGGAGACCGGCCATGAAGGTCAGGAGCCCGAGCGCCTCGGGGTCGAACTTGCCCTCGTCGCCGACGACGACGTCGGCGTAGAGCGCCCCCGAGATCTTCTCCCGCACGACCATCGGGATCGCGACGCCGTCGGCGACGCGCGTCGCCCGCAGCAGCGAGGACATCTCGTTGGAGGCGTGGAGGCGCAACGCGTTGCCCGTCATGACCCGCGAGAGCAGGCCGCCTTCGACCATCGGCATCGAGATCTGGCGCACGGCCTCGTCGTCGCCGCCGGACTGCGAAAACCCGACGGCCTTCCACGCTCCGATCGAGCCGCCGCGCGACACGAGCAGCGCGGCCCTCGAGCAGTACCGCCGGCACTCGTCGAGGAACTTGTGCAGGACGTCCACCTGCGTCGTCGCGAGGTCGAGCGCGCGCACGGATTCGGCGGAGACCAGCCCCTTGCGCTCGACCAGCCGGGGAGCCTCCCCGGCGCCGAGCAGCTCGGCGGGAACGACGCCCTTCAGATCCTGGTCGAACCGCTCGAGGAAGCCGAACCAGCGGCGGTCGGCCTCGAGCCGGAGCCGGTCGAACTCCTCGCGGAGCGCGGCGAACCGCTCGCTCAGGCGGCGTTCGATCTCGGTTTCGAGGAGCTTGAGTCTCTCTCCGCTGTCGTCGGATGCCATTGCAGGCATTATCGGGGGTGCGGGGGTGAACGTAAAGCTCTCAGCGGTCAGCCTTCCGCCCCGCGGCGGGCCCCGGAACCGGGAGGGGATCCGGAAGCCGGGCGGGCCGCGGGCGGGAGAGACGATCTGTGCGCGGGCTCCAGTTAACTCATTGTAATCATTGTAGATATGTCGAATCCCGTTGACTCTTCCCGCCGGCATCCATAGTATTACCAGCTCTCTGAAACTCGCGGGTAAGGGGGTGAGTGTCCGTGCCTCTGGTCCACGTCAAGGAAGACGAATCTTTCGAGAACGCCATGCGGCGTTTCAAACGCAAGTGCGAGAAATCCGGAATCCTCTCCGAGCTGAAGAAGCGGCAGCACTACGAGAAGCCGAGCGCGAAGCGCAAACGCAAGATGATTCAGGCGCGCAAGAAAATGCTCCGCAAACTCTCGGAGGAGAAGCGAGCCACCCCGTAAACCCGTCGAACGGAGACGGCGCCGACCGGGAAGCCCTCGAGTTCGGCGTCGTCCTCCGCCTCATCGCGTCCCTGGCCCGAACGCCGCCCGGAAGGGCGGCGGTTCTGTCTCTGGCGCCCGCCACCGGGGACGCCGAAGTGCGCCGACTCCTCGCCGAGACCGACGAGGCCATCGCGTTCCGCATCCGGCACGGCGGCCTCCCGCTCGGCGGACTCGAGGACGTCGTCCCGGTGCTCGCCGCGCTCGAGGGCTCGGGCGGCGCGGGCTCGCCCGAGGAATTCCGTCCGGTCGTGCGGGCGGCGCGTGCGTGCGACGCGGTCCGCCGCGCGCTCGCGAAGGCGGAGGGGCCGCACCTCGGGACGCGCCGGGAGCGCCTGCCCTCGTTCGAGGCCCTGCTCGCCCACGCCGCGCGTCTCTTCGGCGCGGACGGGCTCCTGAAGGACGACGCCTCGCCCGCGCTCTCGGCCGCGCGCTCGAAGCTGCGGCGCCGCCGCGGCGAGGTGTCCCGACAGCTCGAGAAGATCGTCGGCGAGCGCCACGAAGCGCTCGGCGACGCCGTGGTCGTCCTGCGCAACGACCGCTACTGCCTGCCGGTCCTCGCCTCGTCGCGGGGACGCGTGCCCGGGATCGTGCACGACCGGTCGGGCTCGGGACAGACCGTGTTCGTCGAACCGCTCGAGGTCGTCGAGGCGAACAACGACCTCGCGCTGCTGGCCGCCGAGGAGCGCCGCGAGACCGAGCGCCTCCTCGCCGAGTTCGGCCGCGCGATCCTCGCCGAGGCCGTCCCCCTCGCCGGCGCCGTCGAGGAGCTCGCCTTCCTCGACGTGCTCGAGGCGAAGGTGGCCTTCGGCGAGATGGGCGAGGCGCGCCTGCCGGAAATCTCGGACGACGGAGAGTGGGTGCTCGTCGGAGCGCGTCACCCGCTGCTCGACCGGCGCTTCGAGACGCTGCGCCGCCGCGTGCTCGGCCAGGCGCGCGAGCGGAGCGACGCTGTGCCGCTCGACCTCGCGCTGCCCGCCGATCGCCGCCTGCTCGTCGTGTCCGGCCCCAACGCCGGCGGAAAGACCGTCGTCCTCAAGACGGCCGGCCTCTTCTCGATGCTCGCGCAGTGCGGGATCCCGATTCCGGCCGCGGTGGGAACGCGGCTTCCGGTCTTTCGCGCCATCCGCACCGAGATCGGCGACGCGCAGGCGATCCTCTCGGACCGCTCGACCTTCTCCTCGTCCATGGAGCGGCTGGCGGACATCCTCGCCGAGGCCGGGCCGGACACCCTGGCCCTCATCGACGAGATCGGCGGCGCCACGGATCCCGAGGAGGGCAGCGCGATCGCCGTCGCGTTCCTGGAGGCCTTCGTCGCGCGCGGCGGGCGCGCGCTGGTCACGACGCACCTCTCGGCCCTCAAGACCTTCGCCTCGGCGCGCCCGGACGCCCTGTGCGCCGCGATGGAGTTCGACGACCGCACCGGACGACCCAACTACCGGCTGCACGCGGGCCTGGCCGGGCGCAGCCACGCCCTCTCGGTCGCGCGCGAGCGCGGCCTGCCCGAGGCGGTCCTCGACCGCGCGGTCGCGATCCTCGGCGAAGCCTGGAAGCGCCGCGAGCGGACCGAGACCGAAGCCGAGCAGGCCCTCGAGCGCCTCCGGGAAGCCGAGCGCCGTCTCGCGGAGGAGCGCGAGGCCGCGCGGCGCGAGGCCGAGCGGCTCGAGGCCGACCGCCGCCGCCTCGCCGACGAGCGGGCGCGCATGCTCGCGGAGGGCCTCGCGGGATTCGAACGGGCGAGCGCCGAGCTCCAGAAGCGGGTCGCCCGCGAGCTCGAGGGCGCCCGGACCGAGACGGCCCGCCTCGCGCAGGCCTCCGCCGCGCGCCTGGTCGAGGAGGCCGTCCGCGCCGCCGGGGCCGAGCCCGTCGTCGCCGCGGCGCGCGAGGCCGAGGAGGAGATCGCGCGCACGGTCGAGCCCGGGTCGCGCGCGCGCGTGCGCGGCCTCGGCGCGGAGGGCCTCGTCGTCGCGTTCGACGGCGACTGGGCGCAGATGGAGATCGGCGGCAAGCGCCTGCGGGTCAGGCGCGGCGAGCTCGAGCCCGCGTCGCGGAGGGAGGCCGCGGGGAAGTCGAAACCAGGAGGCAGGAGGCAGGAGGCAGGAGGCAGGAGGCAGGGGGCGGGCGAGAAGGCGGGGGACGCCGGATCGCGGGACCTCACCGGACCCACGGCGGAGGTCAACGTCATCGGCCAGCGCGTGGACGAGGCGATCGACGCCGTCGAGAGGGCGCTCGACCAGGCCCTCCTGGCGGGCGCGGCGCGCCTGCGGGTCATCCACGGGCACGGAACGGGCCGCCTGCGCGACGGACTGCGCGAGCACCTGCGCCAGCACCGGTCGGTGGCGGGAATGCGCGCGGCGGACGCGCGGGAAGGCGGCAACGGCGCGACGATCCTCGAATTGAGATAAAACCGCTTCCGGTTCCAGGCCTCCGGTTCCGGAAGCGCCGCCTCCTGACCCTGAAACCTGAAACCGGAAACCTCATGTCCGATCTCGACATCACCGACGCCGTCCTCTCGGAGCTGCGCAGCGCCGCCGACATCGTCGAGGTCATCAACGACCACACGACGCTGAAGAAGGCCGGGCGCTCGTGGAAGGGCCTCTGCCCCTTCCACAACGAGCGCACGCCGTCCTTCACGGTGGACCGCGACAAGGGGCTGTACCACTGCTTCGGCTGCGGCGCGGGCGGCGACGTGATCCGCTTCGTGCGCGAGATCGACCGCCTCGACTTCCCGGAGGCGGTCGAGGCGCTGGCGGGCCGCTTCGGCGTGACGATTCCGCGGCGCGTGCGCCGCGGGCCGCGCGAGGACCGCCGCGACAAGCTGTACGAGGTCATCGCCGCCGCGCAGCGGCTCTACGCGGAGCGCCTCGCCCGGCCCGGGAACGCCGCGGCGAAGTACCTCGAGGAGCGCGGCGTTCCGAGCGAGATGTGGACGACCCTGGGGCTCGGGCACGCGCCCGACGCGTGGGACACCCTCTCGAAGGCGCTCGCGCCGGCGTACGCGGAGGACCTCCTCGTCGAGGCCGGCCTGCTGCAGCCGCGCGCCGAGGGCAAGGGCGCCTACGACCGGTTCCGCGACCGCCTGCTCTTCGTCCTCAAGGACGAGCGCGGCCGCCCGGTCGGCTTCGGCGGCCGCGCCCTCTCGCCGGGAGGAGAGCCGAAGTACCTGAACTCGCCGGAGTCGCCGGTGTTCTCGAAGAAGCGCCTGCTCTACGGGCTCTTCGAGGCGCGCGAGCCGATCCGACGCCGCGACCGCGTCGTCCTCGTCGAGGGCTACTTCGACCACCTCGCGCTCGTGCGGGCGGGCATCGGCGAGACGGTCGCCTCCATGGGCACGGCGCTCACGCCCGAGCAGGCGGAGAAGCTGCGCCGGCTCTGTCCGCGCGCCATCGTCTGCTACGACGGCGACTCGGCCGGCCGCAACGCGACGCGCGGGGCGCTCCAGCTGCTCCTCGCCCAGGGGTTCGAAGCGCGCGTCGCCCGCATGCCCGCGGGCGAGGACCCGGACGACCTGCTCGGCCGGGAAGGCCCCGACGCGCTCGCCGCGCGCATCGACGAGGCCCCGGACTACCTCACGTGGATTCTCGAGGATCTGAAGCCCGAGGAACCCGGGATCTCGTCGGCCGACAAGCGGGAACGGATCGGCAAGATCCAGGAGATCCTGGGTGCGATCCCCGACCGCGTGTTCCGGTACGAGGAGTACCGGAGGCTCTCGAAAGCCGTCTCGGTCCCCCTCGAAGTGCTCTGGGGGGGCGAAAAGGCGAACCTTCGGGCCGAGAATCCGCGTTCTAGTAGTGTGGGAACGCCCGGGAACAACCCGGTGTTATCAGGGCCGGAAGCGCCGGTCATCGAAAGACGGCTGCTTCGCTTCCTGACCTCGGGCGGTGAACGTAACCCGCTGATTTTAAGGACTTTGAATGACGAATTCCTCACCGACCCCAGGGTCAGGAAGGTCGTCGCGGCGCTCCGGGGCACCGGGGACGCCTCGGAAGCGGTTGATTTTCAGGGCCAGATCGCACACCTTACGGATGAAGAGCGGACGTTTCTCTCTGGTATCGCGCTGGATGAATCTCCCGAGCCGACCGAGAAGGGCGTCGATCAGCTCCTCAAGGACCTCGAAAAGAAGTACTTAGACCGGGAAGGCGCAGAGATCCAGAGGGCAATCGATCGAGCGGGCGCGGCGGCGGGGCAGGAGCTCGAGGAGCTCATGCGCCGCAAGCAGGAGATCTCGCGGCGCAGGGCCGACCTCGGCCGGCCGCCGCAGCGGAAAGGATGAAGAACTTGGCCATCGCGATTGAGGAAAAATTTCCCGAAGTCCAGCTGCTCGTCAAGGGCGGCCGTGAAAAGGGCTACCTGCTCTACGAGGAAATCCACACGGTCCTTTCGGACGAGGCCACGGCCGCGCCCAAGGACCTCGAGCAGGTGTACGAACGGCTCTTCGAGCTCGGCATCGAGATCGTCACCGACCCCGACCGCGCCGCCCGCCGGCGCGCGGCGCTCGAGAGCGAGACCGCCGAGGAGGCCCGCGAGGCCGTCGAGAAGACCAACGACCCCGTCCGCATGTACCTGCGCGAGATGGGCACGGTCAAGCTGCTCGACCGCGAGGGCGAGGTCCGCATCGCCAAGCGCATCGAGCAGGGCGAGGCCAAGATCTACCAGGCCCTCGCCAACAACCCGGTCGTCCTCGAGGAGATCCTGAAGCTGCTCGAGAGCGCCGGCCGCGACTCCCGCATCGTCCAGGAGCTGGTCAACGAGCCCGAGGACGAGGACGAGGAGCCGACCGAGCAGGAGAACCTCGACGACCGCTCGACGCGGCGCATCGAGGGGATCCTCAACAGCTTCAAGAAAATCGGCGCGCTCGACGCCGACATCAAGCGGATGAAGTTCAAGTCGCGCACGATCAAGAAGGGCACCAAGGCCCTCGCGCGCATCGAATCGTCCATCGACCGCAAGATCGCCGAGATGGCCAAGCTCATCCGCGCCGCCGATTTCACCCCGGCCGTCCTGAACCGCGCGATCGGCATCCTCCGCGACATCGACCGGCAGATGGGCGCTCCCGAGCTGACGATCCGGCAGGACACCAACGTCCTCAAGAAGGAAAAGAACCCGACCCGCATCGACTTCTACAAGCGCCGCATCGCCAAGTACAAGAAGACGCTCCGCGAGCTCGAGCAGAAGTTCGGCGTCTCGCACGAGGACGTCAAGAAGACGCTCCGGATGGTCCGCGACGGCGAGGAGGAGGCCGACCAGGCCAAGCACGAGCTGATCGTCGCCAACCTCCGGCTCGTCGTCTCGATCGCGAAGAAGTACACGAACCGCGGCCTGCAGTTCCTCGACCTCATCCAGGAGGGGAACATCGGCCTCATGAAGGCCGTCGACAAGTTCGAGTACAAGCGCGGCTACAAGTTCTCGACCTACGCCACCTGGTGGATCCGGCAGGCCATCACCCGCGCCATCGCCGACCAGGCCCGCACCATCCGCATCCCGGTGCACAT
>JAYRMU010000063.1:0-201091 GCA_041912555.1 Thermoanaerobaculia bacterium | reverse complement strand
GGCGCGACATAGAACTCGGCGGCGAGGAGGCTGCACGTCGCGGAGAAGAACGAGACCAGAAACACGGGGATCGAGGGTTGCCGATGCCGGGGATTGACCATAGGGCGGGGCTCCGTTCCGGTGTGAGTTGAATGTCGATCGTTCGAATCGAAGGCTAACCGCCCGCTCCAATCCGCACAACTGGCCGCGGGGTCGCACGCTCCTCGCCTGTCCCGAGGTTCAGGGATCGGGATCAGTCCCGTCGTTCGCGGAGTCGGTTCGAGCGAGGTCCCAGGCAGACCCGCGAGCGCGGAAGGTCCGCGACACAGCCGCCGCCGGGACGCCGTCGCCCGGCTCGTCACCGCGCTGCCGAGCTGCTATCGTTTCACCGGCGTCTTCGCCGCCAACGAAACCAAAGGGGGGCCACAATGACGACCGCGCCGAACCCTCTCGACTCCCATTCCGCCGCCCCTTCCTCCGATCGCCACCATTTCCGTTTCCACCACCCCCACCTCCACCTGAGCCCGGTTTTCGGGAGCGACTGGTTCGCGCTGAAGGCCGAGTCCTTCGCGCGGCTCTTCGGAACTCCCGTCTTCCTGATCGCGCAGACGGCGGTCGTGGCCGTCTGGATCTGCCTGAACGTGTTCAGCACGGCGAAGTTCGACGTCTACCCCTTCATCCTGCTCAACCTCGCGTTCAGCCTCCAGGCCGCGTACGCCGCGCCGCTGATCCTCCTCGCCCAGACGCGTCAGGCGGACCGGGACAAGGCGCACGCGGAAGCCGACGCGCGGCACCGGGAAGACCTGGCGTCCGCCGCCGCGCAGCGCCAGGAGCTCGCGGCGCAGCAGACCGCGCAGCTGCTTCAGCTGCTCGAGCAGAACACCCGGATGACGGCGCTCGTGCAGCAGCTGAGCGAGCGCATCGAGGGCCTGACGCGCGAGATGCACTGCAAGGTCGTTCCGGTCGAGGAGAGCTGATGAGCGCGGCCGCGCCGGACTTCGTCTCGATGATCCTGCCGTCCTACAAGCCGCGCAGGAAGTTCATGGAGCTCGCCATCGCCGAGGCCAGGCGCGCCCGCGACCGCGGCGACTATCCGATCGGAGCGGTCGTCACGCGGCTGACGGGCGCCCGCGAGGTCGTCATCGCCAGCGCCGGCAACCGGGTCAAGACCTCGGGGTCGAGCATCAAGCACGTCGAGCTGGAGACGCTCAAGTACGTGTCGAGCGGGTACGGCCGGTATCTGCCCGACTTCGTCCTCTACTCGACCCACGAGCCCTGCGCCATGTGCGCGGGCGCCTGCGTCTGGTCGCGCGTGGGCGCGGTGGTCTACGGTGTGTCCCAGGAGGACATCGCGGCCTACGGGCGAAAGCGCGGCACTGACGAGTACAAGTGGCGGGCCTGTCTCATTTCCTGCCGCTTCGTGTTCGAAAAGGGCAATCACCCCATCCCGGTCCGGGGGGGATTTCTCCGCAAGCAGTGCCACGATCTGTTCACGTACGGGACCGCTCGATCGGGACGCCGCTCGAAGTAACCGGGCCCGGAACGGCCGCGGGCCCGGGTCTCGCATCAAGATCTCCTAAACCGCACCTGCCGGACGGCGCGGCAGCCTCATATTGCAACCCTGCCCTGGCGGGAGCAGCGAGGCTCGCGGAAAGGACGCTCATGGACTCCTCCGTCGATTTCTACGACACCCACTCCCAGCGGGCCGCGGAGGACGTCTACCGCGCGGTCCGCGAAGAAACGTACGGCGAGGATTTCGGCCAGACGAGCTGGATCACGGCGTCCGAATGCGACGAATTCTGCCGCTGGCTGGACCTGAAGGCCGGGCAGCGGGTCCTCGAGATCGCCAGCGGCTCCGGCGGAACCGCCGTGCGCCTGGCCCGCCGGCTCGGCGTCCGCGTCAGCGGCATCGACGCGAATCCGACTGCGGTGTTCGCCGCCACGCAGCGGGCCAGGGAGCACTCGGTCGAGGATCGCGTCACGTTCGAGCTCGGCGACGCCAGCGAGGCGCTGGCGTTTCCCGACGGGTCGTTCGAGGCCATCTTCTGCAACGACTCGATCAACCACCTGCCGGACCGGCCGGCCGTCCTCGCCGAATGGCGCCGGGTGCTTCGCCCGGGCGGCCGTTTTCTCTATACCGACCCCGTCGTCGTGACCGGCGGCCTCTCGAACGCGGAGGTCGCGGCGCGCAGCGCGATCGGCTTCTTCCTCTTCGCTCCCAGGGGTTTCAACGAGACGTGCATCGGCGCCGCCGGCTTCCGCCTGCTCCTGGCGGAAGACGCCACCGCGGGCGTCTCTCTGACCTCGAAGCGCTGGCGCGACGCCCGTGCCCGCCGCCGGGCGGAGCTGTGCGCGCGGGAGGGGCCGGCGCGGTTCGAGGAGCTCCAGCGCTTCCTCGCGGTCGTCCACGACCTGGCCTCCGGGAGACGGCTCTCGCGGTTCGCCTTCCTCGGAGAGAAACCGTCGCAGGGCCGCTAGACGAACCGCCTCGCGGCGCGCCGGGTCAGGGCGAGGCCGCGGCGCGGGGTTCTTCGCGGTTCTCGAACGACCGCGAGGCGAGGTGGAAAGCGGCTCCGCACCGGATGCACTGCCTGGGCCACGCGCGCCCCTCGATCACGAGCGCCCGGATGCCGCAGACGCGGCACGGGATCGTGACCCAGCAGGGATTCTCGACGCGCCGCACCTATCGCCGTTCCATGAAGGACTCGTCGAGCAGCATCACGGTCACGCCGTCATAGCCGTAGACGAGCTCGTGCCCGCGATGGCACGTCGCGGCGCCGGTCGCCCCCTCCTCGAGATCCGCCGGGAGCTCGAGCGTGATGCGGTCGCCGCACAGGTGGCACTTCAGGGGCCAGGTCTTCGGGTGCTTGTCGGTCATCGGTTCGCCTCCGGCCGCGAACGTAGCGGGAGCGGATGAAGACGGGTTGAACGCCCGGAAAAAGTCCAGCGACGGTGCCCCCCCTCCCCGCCCCGACCGGCAGCCCTCGCGGCGACCCTAGGCCGAAGCGGTCGCCCCCCGCTTCGCCGCGGCCATCAGCCGCGGGACAAGGAGCAGCGCGCCGCCGTAGAAGACGAACGCGAGAAACAGCGTCGCGGGCGTGCCGGACGGAAGGTCCTCGACCAGGAGCTTGATTCCTCCCGCGACGAGCGCCAGGTAGGCGAGCGTGCGCATTTCCTTGCGCCCCGTGGAGCGCCAGAGCCGCGCCAGGACGTAGGCCGACACGCTGATGACCACCGTTCGCAGCGCCGGCAACGGCGCCGCGAACATCGCCCCGGCCGGGCGCCGCAGCAGGAGGACCGCGGCGGCGCCGAGCCCGAGCGCCGCGAAGAGGGCGGCCCCGAGGGCCGGAAGCGACCCGGCCGCGGGGGGCTCGCGAAGCAGCACGATGGCGACGCCGGTCACCGCGGCGAGGGTGAGGGCCGCGGCGGCATCCGCGGGGGCGAGGGCGGAGTCGGGGGCGGTGAACGCGCGGACGGCGACCACGAACAGCCCGGAGGCGACGGCCGCCGCCGCCGCGAAGAGCGCCGCGTGGGGCTGGAGGATGCCGGGCTCGAACCCGCGGGCCGCCAAGGCCGCGGCGAGCGCGAGCGCGCACCACGCCAGGGCGGGCGCCGGTTCGGGAAAGAGCGCGCCGCTGCCGATCAGCACGAGCGCGAGGCCGAGCCACGACCAGTACACGCGGCACTCCCGGGCGGCCGGCGCCCGTTCTCTCAGAAACGCGAGCCCGTAGGCGCTTGCGCCGCAGACGAGGGCCGCGACGGCGAGCGAACCCGCCTGCGCCGCGTTGCCACGCGCCAGGAAGAGCCCTCCCCCGAGGCCGACGGCGAGCGCGAGGGCCGATTGCACGATCGAGATGCCCGGCACGCGTCGCCGCCCTCCGAGCGTCCGCGCCAGCACGGTGCCCGGCCACAGCACCACGAGGCCGATGGCGAGGACCATCGCGAGCCGGGGCGCGGAACCCGCGCCGGACGCTCCGGGGGTCGTCGCCGCGTCCGTCGCGGCGGTCGCCCAGATCGACAGCGCGACGGCGCAGAGACTCGGCGGCCAGACCAGGAGCCGCCAGCTCCAGTGGTCCACGCCGAGCCAGAGCGCCGCGGTGGCGAGCAGGAGAAGCAGGAGACCGGCAGGGGCGGGGGCGCTCGCCGCCGACGCGAGGAACACTCCCGTGCCGCAGGCCGCGAACGTGGCCGTCCACGCGACGGCGGGAAGGCTGCGGCGCCGCGCGATCGCCAGGGCCACCGCCGTCGCCGCGGCGAGGACGCCGAGGCCGGCCTCCACCGAGAAGATCGCGAACCGCGTCGTGGTCTCGGCCACGATGGCGTTGGCGATGAAGGAGCCCGTCGAGCCGAGAAACGCCGCCGTCAGGCGGTTGTCGCGGGCCGCGGCCCGGTCCGCGACGAGCAGGATTGCGAGGGCATAGGCCAACCCGAACGCGACCCCCGGCGCCGTGGCCATCGCTCCCCGGTCGGTCAGCGCCCGCACGAGGAATCCGCCCGCCAGCGCGAGGACGCTCCAGCCGGTCTGGGCGAGGACGTCGAGGACGAGCGACCCCATGCCCGGCCGGGAGAGTGCCGGCGCGGCCGCGGGCTCGAGAACGGACACCGGGGGTGCCAGGGCCTCCTCGGGCCCGCCGGGCGCCGCGGGACGAGCCGTCTCGGCGGCCGCCGCCACGGGCGCGCCCAGCACGGCCTCTTCCAGCCGGCGAACCCGCCTTTCGAGCTCGTCGAAGCGGTCCTGGGACGGGGACTCCGGAAACCGCGCGGTCACTCCCGCCAGAGTCCGCCAGCGCGCGCCGCCGCGGCAAGATGCAATCGCATCAGCTTCGTCCCGCCGCCCCCCCGCCGCCGGCGGTTCGGGACGGGGCTAGTCCGCCGCGATCGCCTCCATCGGCGGGGTTCGCGCCGCGGAGCGGCCGGGAATCCACGACGCGGCGAACGCCGTCGCGAGGAGCGCCAGGCCGGCGGCGGCGAGCGTCGGGGGATCCGTCGGCCGGACGTCGAACAGGACCGCCCCGAGCACGCGCGCTTCCGCCGCCACCCCCGCCAGCCCGATCCCGGTCCCGACGAGGGCATAGCGCATGCCGCGCAGGACGATCATCCGCGTCACCGCGGAAGGCTCGGCCCCAAGGGCGACGCGCACCGCGATCTCGCGGCGGCGCTGCCGCACGACGTAGGACATGAGGCCGAAGATGCCGAGGGCGGCGAGCAGCAGGGCCGCGGCGGCGAAGGCCGCCACGACCGCCGTCAGCCGGAGGGGATCCGCCAGGGATGCGCGCACGCGGGCGGTCATCGCCTCGCCCTCGAATGGAATCTCCGGATCGAGCGCGGCGAGAGACTCGCGCAGTCGCCGCAGCAGTTCGGCCGTCGGGGCGGCGCTCCGCACGAAGAGGTTCAGGGCCGCCGGACGGGCCTGGCTGATCGGCTCGTACACCGCCTCGCCCGAGCCCGAGAGCCCCAGATACTTCACGTCTCCCACGACGCCGACGATCGTCGTGGGAGGACACTCCGTGCACCCGCCGCTTCGCAGTTGCCTCCCCACCGCCGACGTTCCGGGCAGGAAGGCCGCGGCCCAGGACCGGCTCACGACCACGACCGGAGGCGCGGACTCCGTGTCCGCGGGCGAGAAGAGCCTCCCCTCGAGCAGCGGCACGCGAAGGACCCGAAAGAACTCGGGCGAAACCGCCGACCAAGGGGCGACCGGCTGAGACCGGCCGTCGGGCGTCGGGTGATCGAGCAGATCGAAGTTGTTCTCGTCGCCCGGGTCGTCGGGGGGCATGGCCGTCGAGTAGCCGGCCGCCTGGACGCCCGGGGACGCCTCGAGGCGGGCCTGCGCGGCGCGCCAGAAGCGCTGCGTGTCCGCCGCGTCGGGATACCGGGCCGCGGGAAGCGCGATCGCGACGTTGGCGACCCCGGTCGCGTCGAATCCCGGGTCGACCCGCTGGAGGCGCAGGAAGCTGTTGAGCAGAAGCCCGGCCCCGACCAGCAACGGGAGCGCGAGCGCGAACTCGGCGACGACGAGCGCCCCCTGCACGCGGCTCGTCGAGCGGCCGACTCCCGCCCGGCGAACGTCCGCGGTCAACGCAACGGAGCCGCGCCGGCGCAGGAGGCGGGACATCGGCGCCAGCCCGACGAGCAGCCCCGAGGCCAGGCCCCCGAGCAGCGCGAACCCGGCCGACCGGCCGCCGAGACCGACTTCGGCCAGCCGCGGCAGGTCCGGAGCGAAGGACCGGATCGCGACCAGGCCGAGCGCGGCGATCCCGATGCCGACGACCGTCGCCCCGAGCGTCAACACGAGGCTCTCCGTCGCGACCAGCCGAACGAGCCGCATCCGCCCCGCGCCCAGCGCCCGGCGGACCGCCAGCTCCGGTTCCCGGGACGAGGCGCGGACGAGCGTGAGGGTCGCGACGTTGGCGATGGCGATCAAGAGGACGAGCCCCACCGCGGCCGCGAAGAGGCCCATCGGGAGGCCGGCCCCGCCGACGATCGAATCCCGAAGAGGCAGTGGCGTCAGCCGCGCCGCCTTGTCCTGGAAGCCCGAGGCCCAGAGCGGAAAGATGCGCTCGCTGATCCCGGCGAGATCGGCGCGGGCGCTGGCCAGGGAAACCCCGGGCTTGAGAAGCCCGACGCCCCGCATCCAGAAGGGCCCGCGCCGCGTGGGCGGCCGCATGCGCATCGGCGACCAGACCGCCGCCCGCACGCCGGCCAGATCGTTGCGCCCCGGCTCCAGGACGCCGACGACCTCGTGGCTCACGCCGTCGATCGTGATCGCGCGGCCCACGGCCGCCGCGGACCCGCCGAGCGACCGCTCCGCGAACGCGTGCGAGACGACGGCGACCGGAGCGGCGTCCAGCGACTCGTCGCCCGACTCGATCAGCCGTCCCTTTGCCGCCGAGAGCCCGAGCGCGCGGAAGAACCCCGAGGTCCCCTCGCCGACTTCGAGACGCACGGGGCTTCCCGCCCCGGAGACCGCGGCCTCCATCCGCCGCACCGCGCCGAAGGCCTCGAAGGATCGCTGCTGATCGCGGATGGCCTGGAAGTCCACCGTCGAGAGGTTCCACAGGTTCGTCTCGGAGTTCTTCTCGTAGACGCGGACGAGCCGGTCGGCGCCGGGATACGGGAGCGCGGAGAACAGGACCGCGTCGAGGGTCGTGAAGACCGCCGTCGCCGCGCCGAGTCCGAGGCCCAGCACCAGGACGGCCGCGGCCGTGAAGCCGGGACTGCGCCGCAGGGCCCGCAGGCAGAACCGGACGTCGGAGCCGAGGTCGAGCAGGGCCCGCACTCCCCCCGCGTCCCGGACGCGTTCCTTCGTCTGCTCGATGCCGCCCAGGGCGAGCGCGGCTTCCCGCCGCGCCGCGGCCGGGTCGGTTCCCCTCCGGACCCGCTCCTCGGCCTCTCGCTCGACGTGGAAGCGAATCTCCTCGTCGAGCTCGCGCGCCCGGCGGCGCCGGAAGACGATCTCGCGCGCCCGCTCGAGGAGGTCCGCGAGGCCGCTCACGACGTCGCGTCCGAGAGCCGCAGGCCGAGGATGCCGTCGATGGCGGCGGAGGCCCGATCCCATCCGGCCGCCTGCTCCTCGAGCTTCCGGCGGCCCGCCCTCGTCACGCTGTAGTAGCGCGCCCGCCGGTTGTTCTCGGTCACCCGCCACTCCGACCGGATCCACCCCTTGCGCAGCATGCGCTGGAGCGCCGGGTAGAGCGAGCCCTGGGGCACCCGGAAGACGTCGCTCGACCACTGGTCGAGACGATGGCCGATCCCCCAGCCGTGCATCGGCTCGAGCGACAGGGCCTTGAGAACGAGCATCTCGAGCGTTCCCGGCAAGAGCTCCGTGGTCTCCCCCACCATGCGCGCCTCCTCCAGACAGACTGGAGAACTATCCGGCCTCTCCTCTAGTTTGTCAAGAGGAGCGGCCCTCCCGATGTTATTTTGGGCGGCGGGCCGGGAGCCCCGACATGCCCCTCTCCTTCGTCCTCGACCGCGATCGCCGCCGCATCCTCACCACCCTCGAGGGCTCCGTCGCCGTCGCCGACGTCACGGGCCACTTCGACGCCCTGGTGCGCGAGGGCGCCGTGGGCTACGCGGACCTCATCGACGCGCGGGCCGCCTCGGGCCCCGGGTGGTTTTCGGCGGACGTGCGCCGGCTGGCAGACCTCGTGTCGCGCGCCGCCGGCTCGAAGGCGATGGGACCGCGCGCCATCGTCGTCTCGAGCACGGCGGCGTTCGGCATGGTGCGGATGCTCTCGATGCTCCTTTCGGGGCGGATGACGATCGAGGCCTTCCGGGACGTCGAAGCCGCCCGGGCCTGGCTCGACTCCCGGGCCGAGTGAGGGCGGGCCTCGCAGGGCCCGCGCCGCCACGGCGGCGACCCCGGCGATCCTAGGCTCCGCCGGGGTCGTGTGATACGAAAGGCCCTCCTGGAGGTGCCGATGCGCAGGTTCCTTCTCTCCGGACTGACCGCCCTGGCCCTGGCCGCTTCTCCCGGTGCCCCGGCGGCCCTGGCCCAGGACGCGCCGCCCGCCGACACCGCCGAATACCAGGGCGACCCCGCCTGGCCCCGCGTGATCGAGGACGGCGACACGACCTTCACCATCTATCAGCCCCAGATCGACAAGTTCGACGCCGCCGTCCTGGAGGCCCGGGCCGCCGTCCAGGTGGAGACGAAGGTGGGCGACAAGAAGCAGACGACCTATGGCGTCATCTGGATCAGCGCCAACACCGCCATCGACAAGGAAGCCCGGCTCGTCCAGCTCGACGACATCCAGATCGTCAAGGCCAATTTCCCGACCGCGGGCGACAAGGCGGAGGAGTACCTCGACGTCTTCCGGCGCAACGTCGAGCAGGGGCGCGTCATTTCGCTGGACCGGATCGAGGCGAACCTCGCGGTCACCCAGGCCGACAAGAAGGGCAACGCCGTGCCCCTGAAGAACGACCCTCCCAGGGTCTATTTCCGGACGAGCCCCGCGGTCCTCGTCATCATCGACGGCGACCCCGCGTTGCGGCCCGTCGAGGGCGCGGAGGGGGTCGAGCGCGTCGTCAACACCCGCAGCCTCATCCTGAAGACCGGCGGCGCCTTCTTCATGCCCATCGCCGACAAGTGGCTGACCGCCCGCGCCGCCACCGGGCCGTGGCAGCTCGCGCCGGGAGCGCCCGCACCGGTCCAGGCGATCCGCGACGCGATCGCGAAGGACGAGAAACAGACCCAGGTGGACCTGATGGAGGAGACGAGCGACGACGTCAAGGGGGTTCTCGCCGAGGGCACGGCGCCGGACATCATCGCGAGCACGGTGCCGGCCGAGCTGATCGTGACGCAGGGGACGCCCCAGATGAAGCCGGTCACGGGGACGCAACTGCTCTACGTGACCAACACGTCGGGCGACATCCTCTTCGACCTCGGCAGCCAGGACTACTACGTGCCGCTGACGGGACGCTGGTTCCGCGCGAAGGCCCTCGACGGGCCCTGGACGTTCGTCGACGGCGACAAGCTCCCGAAGGACTTCGCGAAGATCCCGGAGACCGACCCGAAGGCCAACGTCCTCGCGACGGTCCCCGGAACCCCCGCCGCCCAGGAGGCCGTGATCGCCAACAGCATCCCGCAGACCGCGGAGGTCAACCGCGAGGAGGCGACGTTCCAGTCGAACTACGACGGCCAGCCGCAGTTCGAGCCCGTCCCGGACACGCCCCTCCAGTACGCCGTCAACTCCCCCACCCCCGTCGTCCGCGTCGACCCGACGACCTACTACGCGGTCCAGAACGGCGTCTGGTTCACCGCCGGGTCGCCGTCCGGTCCCTGGATCGTGGCGGCCGCCGTTCCCCCCGTGATCTACACGATCCCGACGGCCTCCCCGATCCACTACGTGACCTACGTTCGGGTCTATCGCGCGACGCCGACGACCGTGTGGGTGGGCTACACGCCCGGCTATCTCGGCACCTGCTACTCGCCGTGGGGCACCGTCGTCTACGGGACCGGCTGGTACTACCGCCCGTGGATCGGCACCTACTGGTACGGATCGCCGTGGACCTGGGGGTTCGGCGCCGGCATCAGCTGGAACTCGTGGTCCGGCTGGGGCTTCGGGTTCGGATGGGGCGGCTACCGTCCCTATTACAACCCGTGGTGGGGGCCGTACTACGGATATCGCCCCCGGCCGCCCGTCTATCGTCCGGGCTACCCGGGCCGCCCCGTTCCGTACGGCCGCCCGGGGTACCGCCCGCCCGGATACAACTGGAACCACATGAACGTGTACAACCGTCCGGGACAGCCTCGCCCGGGCGTACGTCCGAGCGTGCAGAGGCCGGTGACCCGACCCGCGACGATGCCGGGGCGGCCGGCTCCCGGCACCCGTCCGCCAACCGGAGGGCCCGCGGCGCGCCCGATGCCGGGCACGACCCAGCCCACGCGGCCGGGCACCAGCAACCCTTCCACGCGGCCGGCCCCGGGGACGACGAATCCGTCCACGCGGCCCGCGCCGGGAGCCACGAACCCCTCGACGCGCCCCGCGCCGGGAACGACCGGCCCGTCGACGAGGCCCGTGACGAGGCCCGACAACGTCTACGCGGGCCCCGACGGCAACGTCTACCGGCCCCAGACCGGAAAGCCGGGCGGATGGGAGACGAACCAGGGCGGAAAGTGGAAGCCGGTCGATGCGCCCCGCCCCGGCACGCAGCCGTCGACGCGTCCCGCGCCGCAACCTCCTTCGCAGCCCTCCGCGCGCCCGGCGCCGCAGCCGCGCCCGTCGATGGACCCGGGCACTCTCAACCAGCTTTCGCGCGACCAGCAGGGCCGCAAGGCGGGCGACACGCGCGCCAACCCGCCTCCGCAGCCGCAGAGGCCGCCCCAGTCGCGCCCGGCTCCGCAGCAGTCCGCCCCGCGGCCAGCGCCGCCGCCGCGGTCCGCGCCGCCGCCGAAGAAGCCGAACTAGGAGGCATGATGGGAAAGGGATTCCTGACTCGCCTCGTCGCGGCGGCCGTGCTGCTCTTCGCGACCTACAACCCGGAGGGACGCTCGTACGTCCACTGGATGGCGGCGGGTGGCTGGGAGATCACTCCGCTCAAGGCGTTCGCGGGCGTGTGCCTGCTGGTCGGCTGGGTGTTCCTGCTGCGCGCCACGGTCCGGTCGCTCGGCGCGCTCGGCACCCTGCTCGCGGCCGCGTTCTTCGGCACGCTCATCTGGCTCATCGTCTCGTTGGCCCATCTCGAGCCTCACACGAGCAAGGGGCTGACTTACCTCATCCTCATCGGAATCGCCGCCGTCCTCGCCACCGGTTCCGCCTGGTCGCTCGTGCGGCGGCGGGTCACGGGGCAGGTCGACGTGGAAGAGCAACGAAACTAGACGGCCGCAAGCAAGGAGGCGCCATGCTGAAGGGATTCCGCGACTTCATCGCCCGGGGCAACGTGCTCGATCTCGCCGTCGGCGTCATCATCGGCGCCGCGTTCGGCGGGATCGTGGACTCGCTCGTCAAGGACCTCATCACTCCCCTGATCGGGCTGATCGGAGGGACGCCCGACTTCTCCGCCGTCAAGATCGGGCCGGTCGGACTCGGCAACTTCATCAACGCCGTGATCGCCTTCCTCCTCAAGGCCGCGGGCCTCTACTTCCTGATCATCGTGCCGTTCAACCGCTTCGCGAAGAAGCTCGCCGCCGCGCCTCCGCCGCCCTCCCCGTCGGAGGTCTACCTGAAGGAGATCCGGGACTCGCTGGTCAAGAAGTAGGTCCGGCGTTGCGGCGCCTGCTCCTGGCCGTCCTGCTCGTGGCGCCGCTCGCGGCGTGCGCCGGGGGAAGCAAGCCTCCCGGCGCGCCCCCGGCAGCGCCGACGGCGCCGGCCGCGGTGCCACAGGTTTCGCCGCCGCCCGGGCCGACGTCCCCGCCCGCCGGCCCCGGAGAGACGAAGCCCCTCGGCGCCGTGAGCGGGACGATCACCTACCGCCTGCGGATCGCCCTGACCCCGGAGGCCACCGTCCAGGTCGAGCTGCGCGACGTCTCGCGCCAGGACGCCGAGGCGCCCCTCATCGCCAAGCAGATCATCGAACGGCCCGGCCAGGTTCCCATCCCGTTCACCCTCGAATACGACCCGTCGCTCATCGAGGCGGGCCACGCGTACGCGGTGTCGGCCCGGATCTCCGACCGCGGACAGCTGCAGTTCGTGACGGACACGCGGGTCGCGGTGCTCGGAGCGGCCGCGCCGGGGCCCGTGGAGATCGTGGTCGTTCCGGTGCGGTAGGCGCGCCCGTCGATCGGTCTCGCGGCGCCTAAAGGGATCCCTCGTCGCTACGCTCCTCGGGATGACAGAGGGAGGGCGCCCCGCTTCGACCCCGGGCAGCGGCAACAGACGCAGGCGACCGCATCCCTTGCGCGCCGACATCTCCCCTTGTCGTCCCAAGCGAAGCGAGGGGCCCCCAGGAGGGGCGCTCGGCTTCGACTCCGGGGAGCGGTCACAGGCGCAGGCGACCGCATCCGTTGCGCGCCGACATCTCCTCTTGTCATCCCGAGCGAAGCGAGGGGCACCAAGGAAGGGCGCTCCGCTTCGACCCGGGGAAAGGCAACACGCGCAGGCGGCCGCAGCCCTTGCGCGCCGACATTGTCATCCCGAGCAAAGCGAGGAGCCCCCGGGGAGAGCGCGCCGCTTCGACTCCGGGGAGCGGTAACAGACGCAGGCGGCCGCAGCCCTTGCGCGCCGACATTGTCATCCCGAGCAAAGCGAGGAGCCCCCGGGGAGAGCGCGCCGCTTCGACTCCGGGGAGCGGTAACAGACGCAGGCGGCCGCATTCCTTGCGCGCCGACATCTCCCTTTGTCATCCCGAGCGAAGCGAGGGATCCCTTTAGGCGCCGTGAGGCTGCTCGATCAGGGTCAGGACGAAAACCCGATCCCGACGAGATCGAGCAGCTTGAGCAGCGCCCCCGGCCTCGCGCCGGCGTCCACCCGGCGCAGAGACCGCGTGACGGCGGCGACCGCGAGCCGCCGCAGGGGCTCCGGCGGAAACGGAAACGGCTTCCGGCGCACCATCGAAAGGTCGAGGAGCGGGCTCTTCCGCTCGAGGGCCAGGTGCGCGAGGATCTTTCCGGCGACGCGCGTCGAGCCGATGCCGTGGCCCGTGTACCCGAGGCCGTAGCAGAGGCGATCGGCGATCGTCCCGAAGAAGGGCGTCAGGCGGGTCGTCGAGGCGATGGGGCCTCCCCACGCGTAGGGAAACCGGAGGTGCGCGAGTGAGGGGAAGTGCCTCGCGAAGCTCTCCGTCAGCGCCGCGTAGTGCCTCGGAGAATGGTCGCAGCCCGCGTCGACGCGATTGCCCGCGTAATAGGCGGCCTCGCTCGTGCCCCACAGGATCCGCCCGTCGGACGTCAGCCGGTAGTAGTTGAAGAAGGTCCGCGCGTCGACGACGCCCTGGCCGCCCTTCCAGCCGATCGCGGCGCGGTCCTGCGCCGAGAGGGGGTCGCTGACGAGGATGTAGTCGTAGAGCGGCAGGAAGCGGCGGGAGAGCGACGGGAAGAGGTGGTGCGAGTACGCGTTCGTGGCCAGCACCGCCCGGCGCGCGCGCACGCGCCCCGCCCCGGCCCGCACCGCCACACGGTCCCGCCCGAAGTCGAATCCCTCCACGGCCGTGCGCTCGCAGACCCGCACACCGCGGCGGACCGCTTCCCCCCGGAGGCCCTCGACCAGCGCGACGGGATCCACGAGGGCATTGCGCGGGGCCGCCAGGGCGCCGAGATACAGCGGGCTGTCGATCTCGGACCGGGTTTCGTCGCGGGAAAGAACCCGCCACCCCGGCGAGCCGACGTCCTCGGCGGCGCGCGCGGCGGCCTCGAGGCCCGGAAGGTGGTCCTCCGTCAGCGCAACGGTCAGCTGGCCGGGTCGCTGGAACCCCGCGCGGATCCCGCTCGCGAGCAGGAATCGCTCCATCTCCTCGAGGTTCTCGCGCCCGATCCGCGCGAGCTCCCGGGCCTCGTCGAGGCCGAAGTGCGCGATCGCAAGCTCGTGCGAATGGTCGAGCGTTTCCCCGACGATGCCGGCGTTGCGTCCGGTCGCCCCGTAGCCGGCGACGTTCCTCTCCACGACGCAGACGGTCGCCGAGGGCTCGAGCTCCTTGACGAAGAGGGCCGTCCAGAACCCCGTGAACCCCCCGCCCACGACGGCGACGTCCGCCTCGACGTCGCCGGCCAGCGGATCCGCCGGGCGGGCCGGGCGGCCCGCCATCCAGAAGCAGGACTCTTCGATCGGCGGAAAGGACAAGCCGAGCCTGCTAGAGCCGGTGCTCCTTGTACACGTCCTGCAGGGACCCCTCCACGGCCGCGAGGAACTTGTCGAGCTCCGGATAGGTGATCACGAGCGGCGGCTCGACGCGCAGGACCTGCGCGTTGATGTACGTGCCCGAGATCAGGATGCCGCGGCCGAAGAGCGCCTTCGCGACCGCGTAGCCGAGGTCGTGGCTCGTGAACTCCATCCCGAGCATCAGGCCGCGGCCTCGGGCGCCGCGCATGACCCTGGGGTACTTGTTCGCCAGCTCGTTCAGGCGCGGAAGGAGGTAGTCCCCCTTTTCGCCGGCCTGTTTCGGCAGGTCCTCCTCGAGGAGCACGTTGATCGTCGCGATCGCCGCGGCACAGCAGACCGGGTTGCCGCCGAAGGTCGTCGTGTGCAGGAACGGGTTGTCGATGTACCGCTCCCAGGTCTTCGCCGTGCCCACGCACGCTCCGATCGGCATGACGCCACCGCCGAAGCCCTTCCCGAGGGCCATGAGGTCGGGCACGACCCCGTCGTGCTCGCAGCAGAACATCCGGCCACTCCGGCCCATGCCGCTCTGGACCTCGTCGAAGATCAGCACGGCGCCGTACTTGTCGCAGATCTCCCGCGCCGCCGCGAGGTAGCCCGGCGGGGCGACGTTGATGCCGCCCTCGCCCTGGATCGGCTCGATCACGACCGCGGCGACCTTGTCGCCCGAGAAATCGCCGCTCGCCACGATCATGCGCAGGGCGTCGACGTCTCCGAAGGGAACGTGCGTCCAGCGCTTCAGGGGCAGGAAGGGCTCGCGGAAGACGGCCTTCGACGTGCCGCCGAGCGAGCCGAGCGACTTGCCGTGGAAGGCCCCGAGCATGCCGACGAAATGATGGCGGCCGGTCGTGAGGATCGCCATCTTGAGGCAGGCCTCGATCGACTCGGTGCCCGAGTTCGTGAAGAAGGAATACTGCAGGTCGCCCGGCGTGATCATCGCGACGAGGTGGGCGAGGTAGGTGCGCAGCGGGTCGATCAGCTCCTGCGAGTGGATCGCCTGCTTGTCGAGCTGCTCCCTGACCGCCTTGAGGACCTTCGGGTGGCGGTGCCCGGTCACGTAGATGCCGAACCCGCCCAGCATGTCGAGGAACTCCTTGCCCTGGACGTCCCGGAAGACCGAGCCCTCGTCCGACCACTCGACGGCCGTGTAGTCGGTCGAAACCGACTTGCGGTACTCGAGAAAGGCCGGGTTGACGTTCTCGGTCCAGTAGCGCACCGACTCCTCGATCACCCGCTTCTGCTCCGGCGGCGGAAGGGTCTTCTTGCCGATCAGGTCGAGGACGAACGCGGATTCCTCGCGCGCGCCCTTCAGGTTCTGAGACATCGGGTTCTCCTCGGTGGAATTTCGGGGCGGCGGAGCGCCCCGGGGCCCCATCCTAACCCAACAGGGGCAGGACTTCGGAGGCGGCGCGCTCTCCCGAACGGATCGCGCCCTCGACGTAGCCGGACCAGACGGGCGAGGTTTCGGTGCCCGCCCAGTGGACTCGTCCGAAGGGCGCCCGCAGGGAGGGCCCGAGCGTCGTGAGCACGCCGGGGCCCATGTTGGCGCCGTAGCAGCCACGCGTCCACGGCTCCGAAGGCCAGTCGTTGTCCACGTAGTCGATCGGGTCGGCGCCCTCGGGCCCGAGCAGGTCCGCGACGCGGGCGACGATGACCTTGCGGCGCTCCTCCATCGGGCGGCCGGTCCAGTCGAGCGCGGAGCCGGCCTCGAAGAAGCCGACGATCAGGCCCACCGACGCGTCGGGCGGAGAGGCGTCGGCGAAGCCGTCGGTGGGCGGCCGGTCGCTCGAGACGAGCCCGCTCAAGCGCTTCTTTCGCCAGAAGGGCTCGCGGTACGCGACCCAGAACTTGATGACGGATCCCATCGGGGAACGCTGCGTGAGCGCGTCGCGCCGCGGCGGGGCCGGCGGATCGTAGGCGATGCGCCCCGACAGCGGCAGCGGCACGGACACGATCGCGCGGGACCCGCGCCACGAGCCGGCCGGCGTCACGACCGTCGCTCCGGAGGCGTCCTGCGCGATCGCCGTGACGGGGGCCTCGAGCACGATGCTCTCGTGGAGGTCGGCGCCCATGCGGCCGGCGAGTTGGTGGAGGCTTCCGGGCACGTGGAACGCCTGGGCCGCGTCGGTTTCGCCCCACAGCTCTTCGAGGCTGTCGCCCGAGCGGACGTAGGACAGGAAGAAGAGCAGCGACACCTCCTCGGGCTCGACCGTGAAGAGTCCCTGGACCATCAGGCGCAGCAGGTCGCGGGCGACCGGGTTCCGGATTTCCGCGCGCATCCACTCGTCCATGGTGATGCGGTCCCATTCCTTCGCCCTCGGGGCGGTCCAGGGCTCCTCGAGCGGCACCTGGGCCACGAGCGAGCGCACCCTGGCGAACATCGCCTGGTAGGCGGTCTCGTCCGCGGGGCGCAGGCCGACCGTCCCGGCCTCTCCCAGGTAGCGGCGCCCGCGCACTTCCGTGATGTCCCGGCCGCGGACCCACTGCGGCGTCGTCGCGATGCCGTACTCCGCGAGCAGGGCCCGCAGCCGTGTCTGGTGCGCGCCGACCCACTGCCCCCCGAGGTCCACCGTGTGCCCGGCGACTTTGCCCGGCTTGACGCGCCCGCCCACCCGGTCGCGGGCGTCCAGCACGGCGACCCGGCGCCCCGCGGCCGCCAGCGCGCGGCCCGCCGCGAGGCCCGCGAACCCAGCGCCCACGACGACCACGTCGACCGACCGGGTCCCCTCCGCGCCGCCGGGCGCCCGCGTCCGGCCGGCCGCCCGGACGGGAAGGAAGGACACGGCGGCTCCGGCGCCGAGGAGCTTGAGGGTCTCGCGGCGCGTGACGCCGCCGCGGCGGCTCACGCGGGCCTCGTCCGGGGAATCAGCAGGTAGCCGATCACGATCTCCAGGATCGTCAGACCGCCGAGCATGAGCCCTTCCTTGAGCGGCTGCTGGGCCGTCGGGGAGGGGACGAAGAAGAGCACGCACGCCCCGAAGATGTAGAGCGTGCAGACCCACGCCGCCCCCGCCGCCGCCACGCGGCCCCCGGGCAGGCGGTACGGACGCGGCTGGTCGGGCCGTTTCCGGCGCAGGACGAGAAACGCCGGAAAGACCAGCAGGTAGCAGAGGAGCAGGGTGAGCGCGGTCAGGCGAAACGTCATCCAGAAGACGTTCGACTGGCTGTTCGAGAGAAGCGCGCCCCCGACGAGGATCACGGTCGCCACGACGCCCATCGCGACGAAGGCGAGGTGCGGCGTCTTGAATCGCGGGTGGAGGCGTCCTAGGACGGCGGGCAGCATTCCCTCTTCGGCCGCGACGGCCGCGACGCGGTTGGAGCCGAGGCTCCAGGTCACGACGTTGGCGATGCACGCGTAGAGGAATCCGATTCCGAGACAGAACACCACGACGTCGCCCGCGCGCCCCCACTGCTTCCCGAGCACGACGAGCGCGTCCCAGGTGCCGGTCACGATCGAGAGCTTGCCGACCGGAACGGCGAAGAGGATCCCGCCGATGGCGAAGGAGTAGAGGATCGCGATCAACGCTCCCGACCAGAGGATCACCCTCGGGACGTCGCGCTTCGGGTTGCGCATCTCGCCGCCGGCCGAGCTCATGAGCTCGAAGCCGAACGTCGAGTAGAGCAGCGCCGGAAGGTACGCCAGGCTGTCGTTCCACTTCGGCAGGAAGCTCGACAGGGAGAAGTCGTTGGACGCCGGCCGTCCCCGGACGATCGCCGAGAGCCCCAGGACTCCGAGCGCGAGGAAAATGAGCGCCTTCACCACCGCGCCGACGTTGGGCAGCCACTTCGAAACCTCAAGCCGGACGATCCCCACGACGACCGTCAGCCAGGTCAGCCCGATCGCGATTCCGGCCTCCTGCCACGTCGAGTGCGTCTTCAGGAAGATCTGGCCGAACGTTCCGGCGAAGATCAGGTAGACCGACGGGGCCCACGTGGCGTTGTTGATCCAGTACAGCCACGCCACCATCGAGCCCCACCGAGGCCCGAACGCCTCCCGCACCCAGACGTACACGCCGCCCTCGCCCGGCCACGCCGCGCCGAGCTCCGCCGTGATCAGGCCGTACGGGATGAAGAAGACCGTCATCGTGATGAACCACCAGGAGAACCAGGCGGCCCCCATCGCGGCCGACGAGGCCAGCGTGTCGATCGTCAGGATGGCGCAAACCGTGAAGAGCACCAGGTCCCAACGCCCGAGGACCCGCTCGAGGACCGGGACGCCGCCGTGGGGCGGCGCTGCGACACCGGCGCCGGGGCTGACACCTTCCATCCGGAACCTCCTGCGGGATCGTCGAGGCACGATACCACCGCAAAGCTCAGTCCCCAAACAACTTCCGCGCATTCCGGGAGGCTCCGGCTGGCGGCCCGGGGGGGCCGCGTGGTAGGCTGGCCGCTCCTTCCGGGTGCTTCAAATCATGGCTTCGATTCGCCTGAAGACCGCCCTTCCAGGGCCCCGCTCCCAGGAGCTCGGGGGCCGGCGGGCTGCCGCCGTGCCGAAGGGCGTCGGCCACTCGACCCCGATCTACGCCGCGAGCGCGCGGGGAGCCCTCGTGACCGACGTGGACGGCAACGTCCTCATCGACTTCGCGGGCGGGATCGGCACCCTCAACGTCGGCCACGCCAACCCGGAGGTCGTCCGGGCCGCTGCCGCCCAGCTCGAGCGGTTCACCCACACCTGCTTCAGCGTGGCGCCCTACGAGGGCTACGTCGCCCTCGCCGAGAAGTTGAACGCCATCGCCCCGGGCGCGGGGCCGAAGAAGACCCTGCTCGCCAACAGCGGCGCCGAGGCCGTCGAGAACGCCGTCAAGATCGCGCGGCACGCCACGGGGCGCGACGCCGTCGTCGTCTTCGAGCACGCGTTCCACGGCCGCACGCTGCTGACCATGAGCATGACGAGCAAGGTCCGGCCGTACAAGTTCGGATTCGGGCCGTTCGCCGCGGAGGTCTACCGCCTCCCCTTCCCCTACGAGTACCGCGGGCACTACGCGGGTCCGGCCGGGACCGCCTCCGACCTCGAGGAGTTCTTCAAGACCCAGGTGGCGGCCGAGAAGGTCGCCTGCGTCGTCATCGAGCTCGTCCTCGGCGAGGGGGGATTCATCGTCGCGCCCGCCGACTACGTCGCCACGCTCGCCCGGATCTGCCGCGAGCACGGCATCCTCCTCGTCGTCGACGAGGTGCAGACGGGGTTCGGACGCACCGGGAAGATGTTCGCCTGCGAGCACTACGGCCTCCAGCCCGACCTCGTCACGATGGCGAAGTCCCTCGGAGGCGGATTCCCCCTCTCGGCCGTGGCCGGCCGCGCCGAGGTCATGGACAGCGCCCAGGTCGGCGGCCTCGGCGGCACGTACGCGGGCAACCCGGTCGCCTGCGCCGCGGCGCTGGCCGCCATCGACTTCCTCGAGAAGAACCGGTTGCCCGAGCGCGCGGCCGCCATCGGGCGGACGGTGGAGGCGCGGTTCGCGAAGTTCGTCGAGCGCTTTGCGTTCGTCGGAGACGCCCGCGGCCTCGGCGCGATGCGCGCTCTCGAGCTCGTCAAGGACAAGGCCGGCAAGGAGCCGGACAAGGACCGGACCGACCGCGTCATCAAGGCGGCCTACGAGACGGGGCTCCTGCTCGTCGGCGCCGGAACCTACGGAAACATCCTCCGCACGCTCATGCCCCTCGTCATCACCGACGAGGAGCTCGCGGAGGGACTGGACGTCCTCGAACATGCGCTCGAAAAAGCCTAGACGCCACCTCTTCTGCGTCGGAGATTCTTAGCCGCGCGTCCCGAAGGGGCCCGGCGGCGGAGCGACGACGACACGAACGGGGGACCACATGGCGACGCAGGAAGTCACGACCGGCCAGGGGACGCGCATGAACACGCAGGAGCTCATCAAGGAATCCCAGCGGTGGCTCGACATCATCTCCGCGAAGGAGCTGTCGCAGGAGCAGAAAGACAAGATCTCGACCGACACGGTCGACAATTTTTCGTTCTACTACAACCGCGGCTACCTCGAGTACCGCAAGTCCGTCATCGAGATGCGGGACAACCCCGCCCTCGAGTGGGCCGGCGAGGGCTCGACCTTCCAGGACCTCGCCGGACGCACGTACATCGACTGCCTCGGCGGCTACGGCATCTACAGCGCCGGCATCCGGCACCCGAAGATCCTGAAGGCGGTCGCAGACCAGCTCCAGCGCATGCCGCTCTCCTCGCAGGAGCTGCTCGACCCGCTGCGCGGGGCGCTCGCGGAGCTGCTCGGCGAGATCACGCCGGGCGACCTCCAGTACTCGTTCTTCATCAACAACGGCACCGACGCCGTCGAAGGAGCGATCAAGCTCGCCCGCGTGTACACGGGGCGCACGAACTTCATCAGCTCGATCCGCGGCTTCCACGGCAAGAGCTGCGGCTCGCTCTCCCTGCTCGGCAAGTGGGAGTACCGGGAGCCCTTCCTGCCGCTGCTGCCGGGGATCCACTTCGTCGAGTTCGGCGACGCGGACGCCGTGATCGAGGAGCTCTACAAGGCCGACGCGACGGGCAAGGGCATCGCGGGGGTCATCATGGAGCCTGTCCAGGGGGAGGCGGGCGCGATCGTCCCGCCCGACGACTTCTGGCCGCGCATCCGGAAGGCCTGCGACGAGTACGGGGCGCTCCTCATCGCCGACGAGGTCCAGACCGGTCTCGGCCGCACCGGCAAGCTCTTCGGCGTCGATCACTGGAACGTCGTGCCCGACATCATGTGCCTCGGCAAGGCCATCGGCGGCGGCGTCATGCCGCTCTCGGCCTTCATCTCCACGCCCAAGATCTGGAGCGTCCTCGAGAAGAATCCGTTCATCCACTCCTCGACGTTCGGCGGCAACCCCCTCGCCTGCGCCGCCGGCATCGCGGCCATCAACGTCACCCTCGAAGAGGACCTCGCGGGACAGGCGGCGAAGAAGGGCAAGTTCCTCCTCGCGCAGCTCATCCGGCTCAAGATGCGCTTCGACCGGCTCATCCAGCGCGTCGGGGGCAAGGGGCTGCTGATCGGCATCGAGTTCGTGAACACCGAGATCGGCTACAAGGTCGTCTCGGGACTCTTCCGCCGCGGGGTCCTCGTCGCCGGCACCCTGACGAACTCCAAGGTCGTCCGCATCGAGCCGGCCCTGAACATCCCGGACAGGCTCCTGAAGGACGTCCTGGGCGCCCTCGAGGAGACGCTCCGCGAGGTCGACGACGCGACGCCCGACATCAAGGCGGACGAGGACTAGACCGTGCGCATCGCCGTCCTCGGCGCCGCGGGCGCCATGGCGCAGGTCGTGGTGCGCGACCTGCTGGAGTTCGTGCCCGACGTCTCGATCACGGCGGCGGACTTGAAGCCCGCGGCCCACCGCGACGCCCGCGTGCGCCCGGTCCCGTTCGACGCCCGCGACGAGGCGGCCACCGCGCGCCTGCTTGCGGGGCACGACGCGGTCCTGAACTGCGTCACCTACTACTTCAACGAGCCGATCATGCGCGCGGCGCTGGCGGCGCGCGTTCCGTACGCCGACCTCGGCGGGCTCTACCACGGCTCCCTCCGGCAGTTCGCGCTCCACGAGGACTTCGTGCGCGCGGGAGTCCCGGCGCTGCTCGGGATGGGCTCGACGCCGGGCATCACCAACGTCATGGCCGGCGTCCTCGCGCGGGGCCTCGACACGGTCGAGGAGGTCCACGTCCGCGTCGGCTGCATCGACCGGTCGGCCTCGGGCCCGCTCCCCATCCCGTACGCGCTCGACACGGTGATCGACGAGTTCTCGCTCGAGCCGATGGTCTTCCGCGACGGGAGGGCGGTGGCCGTCGCGCCGATGAGCGGACGCGAGACGATCGACTTTCCGCCGCCCGTGGGCCGGGCCGAAGCGCTGTACACGCTGCATTCCGAGGTCGCGATGTTCCCGCGCTCGTTTCCGGGCCTCCGGGAAGCGAGCTTCAAGGTTGCATTCGAGCCCGCCTTCACCGAGAAGGTGCGCTTCCTCGTCGAGCTCGGATTCGCCTCCCGCGAGAAGATCGGAGGCAAGCTCTCGCCCCGCGAGGTCCTCCTCGATCTCGCCGCGCGCCAGATCCCGCCCGGGGGCGACCCCGCCGACTGCGACGCCCTGCGCGTCACGCTGGCCGGCCGCCAGGACGGCCGCAGGGTGGACCGGCAGGCGGACCTGAGCGTCCTGCCCCACCCGGCCTGGAAGGTCGCGGCCGGGAGCCTCGATACGGGAGTTCCGCTTTCGATCGCCGGGCAGCTCCTCGCGAGCGGCACGGTCCGGACGCCGGGCGTCCTGTGCCCCGAGACGGCCGTCCCGGGCGACCTGTTCTTCGAAATGCTCGAACGGCGCGAGATGCGCGTCCGCTGGAGCTGACTTCCCCGGGCGGGCCGAGTCCCGTCCCCAGCCAGAGAGGATCACCGTGGCCATCGCCTCCATCAACCCCGCGACCGGGCAGACCCTCCGGACGTACGAACCGCACTCCCCCGCCGAGGTCGAGCGACGCGTCGCCCTCGCCGCGAGTCTCTTTCCCCGCTGGAAGACGACGGCGTTCGCCGAGCGCGCCGGCCGCCTGCTGCGCGCCGCCGAGCTGCTGGAGACCCGGAAACAGGACTGGGGCCGGACGATGACCCTCGAGATGGGAAAGCCCATCGGGGCGGCCGTCGCCGAGGCCGAGAAGTGCGCCTGGGTCTGCCGCTACTACGCCGAGAACGGCGAACGCTTCCTCGCGGACGAGGACGTCGGCACCGACGCCTCGCGCAGCTTCGTCCGGTACGAGCCCCTCGGCCCCGTGCTCGCCGTCATGCCGTGGAACTTCCCGTTCTGGCAGGTCTTCCGGTTCGCCGCGCCCGCCCTGATGGCCGGCAACGTGGGCCTGCTGAAGCACGCCTCGAACGTGCCGCAGTGCGCCCTGGCGATCGAGGAGATCTTCCGGGAGTCCGGCTGCCCGGACGGCGCGTTCCAGGCGCTCCTCGTCGGGTCCGACCGGGTCGCGGAGCTCATCGGGGACCCGCGGATCGCGGCGGTCACGCTGACCGGGAGCGAGGGCGCGGGTGTCTCGGTCGGCCGCGAGGCCGGCGCGCAGATCAAGAAGGCGGTGCTCGAGCTCGGCGGGAGCGACCCGTTCGTGGTCATGCCCTCCGCCGATCTCGCCGCGGCGGCCTCGACCGCCGTCAAGGCGCGGACGATCAACAACGGCCAGTCGTGCATCGCGGCCAAGCGATTCATCGTGCACGAGCAGGTGGCCTCGGAGTTCGAGCGGATCTTCGTCGAGAAGATGGCCGCTTTGAAGATCGGCGACCCCCTCGACCCGGCCGTCGAGATCGGCCCCCTCGCGACGCCGGCGATCGCCGCCGAGGTGGACGACCTCGTGCGCCGCAGCGTCGCCGCCGGCGCGAAGCTGCGGCTGGGAGGAAAGCGGCTCGAGGGTCCGGGCAGCTTCTACGCGCCGACGGTCCTCGCCGACGTCCCTCCGGAAAGCCCCGCCGCGGTCGAGGAGATCTTCGGCCCGGTCGCGAGCCTCTTCCGGGTCCGGAGCCTCGACGAGGCCATCGCCCTCGCCAACCAGACCCGCTTCGGCCTGGGCGCTTCGGCCTGGACCCGCGACGAGGCCGAGAGGGAGCGGCTGATCCGGGGCCTCGAGGCGGGCGCGGTCTTCATCAACGGGATGGTCAAGAGCGACCCGCGCCTTCCCTTCGGCGGGATCAAGAAGTCGGGCTTCGGTCGGGAGCTGGCGCTCCAGGGCATTCGCGAGTTCGTGAACGTCAAATCCGTCTGGGTCGCATAGCGACGCCCGCGCCGATGGGGTCAGGTCTCTAAAGGAGCGACTTTGCTAAGTCCCACGTCCTGTAGCACCGCCGGCCCGCAAGATCGCTCTAAGAGATAGTTGACGCTGCGGAAACCCGGAGTTCCTGAGCGTACGGAATTTCAAAGTCGCTCCTTTAGAGACCTGACCCCCGGCGCTTCTCCAGAGGGCATCCCCTCCCCCCCGAGGGAGGAGAGGGTCGTGGAGAGAAGCTCCTCCTACGACGGCAGGAAGCTCGCCCCCACCGTCTGCGCGATCCGCGCCATGACGTGCTTGACCTGGGTGTAGTCCTCGATCGCGTACATCGACATGTCCTTGCCGTATCCCGACTGCTTGTAGCCGCCGTGCGGCATCTCGGAGACGAGGGGCAGGTGGTCGTTGATCCAGACCGTCCCGAAGCGGAGCTTGCGCGCCGCGTTGAGGGCCCGGTTCACGTTGGTCGTCCACACGGAGGCGGAGAGGCCGTAGTCTACGTCGTTGGCCCACCGCAGGGCCTCGTCGTCGCTGCCGAAGCGCGTCACGGTGATGACCGGGCCGAAGACCTCCTTGCGGACGATCTCGTCGCCCTGCTTCGCGTCGGCCACGATCGTGGGCTTGAACCAGAACCCCTTCCCCTCTCCCGCCGCGCCGCCCGTCAGCACCCGGACGTGCCCGGTCGCCCTGGCCCTGTCGAGGAACCCGCCGACCCTCTTGCGGTGCTCGGCGGAGATGACGGGCCCCATGCTGGAATCCTCGTCCTTGATGTTGCCGACCTTGAGGGACTCGACGGCCGGCACGAGCTCCGCCAGGAGCCGGTCGTAGACGCGCTCGCTCGCGTACAGGCGGCAGGCCGCGGTGCAGTCCTGGCCGCTGTTCGCGAAACCGGCCATCTTGATGCCGGGAATCACGAGATCCATGTCGGCGTCGTCGAAGATCACGACCGGCGCCTTGCCGCCGAGCTCGAGGTGGACCTTCTTGAGCGACGCGGCGGCCGTCCGGGCGATCTCCTTCCCGGTCGCGACGTCGCCCGTCAGCGACACCATGTTGACCCTGGGGTGGCGCACGATCCCGGCGCCCACGGGCTCGCCGTGGCCCGTGATGACGTTCAGGACGCCCGGAGGAAAGATGTCCCCCGCGAGCTCCATCAGGCGCAGCGACGTCAGGGGGGTCTGCTCGGACGGCTTGAGGATGACGGTGTTGCCGGCGGCGAGCGCGGGTCCCACCTTCCAGACGGCCATCATGAGCGGGTAGTTCCACGGCGCGATCGAGCCGACGACGCCGACCGGCTCGCGGCGGATCATGCTCGTGTAGCCCGCCAGGTACTCGCCGGCGGCCTTGCCTTCCATGCAGCGGCAGGCCCCCGCGAAGAACCGGAGGTTGTCCACCATGAACGGGACCTCGGAGCGCGCGAGGCCGATCGGCTTTCCGACGTTGTCGGCCTCGAGCTGGGCGAGCTCCTCGGCATTCTGTTCGATCCGGTCGGCGAGCTTCAGGAGCATCCCGCTCCGCTCGGCCGGCGTCGTGTCCTGCCACGTCTCGAAGGCCTTCGCGGCGGCGTCCACGGCCCGATCCACGTCCTTCTCGGTGCACTTGGGAACCTTGCCGAGGACCGACTCGTCCACCGGGCTGATGATCGCCTCGTCCTGTCCCTCGACGGCGTCCACGAGGGCCCCGCCGACGTAGTTCTTGTAGGTCTTCATGGTGTCTCCTTTCCTCTTCGCAAAACGCCGGCGCCATCCTAGCCCAGGAGCCGGCTACTGGGCCTTGATCTCCGTCCAGTACTCGTCGAGGATCGTCGTCGCGTCGCCGATGTCCTCGAGGAGCTCGCACTTGGCGAGGGCCTCCTCGGGGGGGTACACGGCCGGGTCGTTCAGGATCTCGGGCCGGATGAACCGGCGCGCCGGCAGGTTGGCGCTCGCGTAGCTGATCCCGTTCACGATCCGCGCGTCGACCTCCGGCTCGAGGATGTAGTCGAGGAACGCGTAGATGGACTCGACGTTGCGCGCCCGTCTCGGGATGCAGACGCTGTCGATCCAGAGCGTGGCCCCCTCCTTCGGCAGGACGAAGCCGAAGCGCCGGGGGTCGCCCGCGGCGACCTTCGCGAGCTGCCCGTTGTAACCGTGCGCGAACCACACGTCGCCGGCCGCGAGGATGTTCTCGTAGTCGCCGCTGTTGTACGTCTTGACGAGCTCCTTCTGCTTCTTCAGGAGATCGGCCGCCTGCTTGAGGACAGCGGGGTCCGTGCTGTTGAGGGAGTGCCCGAGGTACTTGAGGGCCACGGCGAAGCACTCCCGCATGTCGTCGAGCATCAGGATCTGCCCGCGGTTGGCCGGGTCGAAGAGCGGCGCCCAGCTGTCCTCGGCCCTGCCCGCCTTCGCCCGGTCGTACCCGTAGCCCGTGGTGCCCCAGAGGTACGGAAGCGAATACGCGTTCTTCGGGTCGAACGGCCTGTCGAGGAAGCGCGGGTCGAGGTTTCCGAGGTTGCGCAGGCGCCCCTTGTCGAGGGGCCTCAGGAGCTTGAGCTGGATGAGGATCCGGACCATGTAGTCCGAGGGCACGACGAGGTCGTAGTCCGCGACGCCCGACTGGAGCTTCTCGAGCACCGGCTCGTTGGAGTCGTAGAGGTCGTAGTGGACGGCGATCCCGGTCCGGCGCGTGAACTCGTCGATGACCTCCCTGGGAAGGTATTCCGACCAGATGTAGACGTTCAGCTTCTTTTCGCCCGGTCCCGGAGCCAGCGGCTCGTCGCCCCGTGGCGCGCAGGACACGCCCGCCAGCGCGAGCGCGGCGGCCAGCAGCGCCGCCGCGGAGCGCCTCACGACGTCTCTCCCCTCTCGACCGGCGCCTGCTGCAGGCGCTGCGCGATCACGATGAGGACGACCGTCACGCCGAGCAGGAGGCTCGAGATCGCGTTGACCTCCGGCGTCACGCCGACCTTCAGCATCGAGTAGATCTGGAGCGGCAGCGTCGTCGCCCCCACGCCGGCGACGAACGACGTGATCACGTAGTCGTCGATCGAGATCGTGAAGGACAGCAGGGCGCCCGCCACGATCCCGGGCGTGATGAGCGGGAGGGTGACCCGCCAGAAGGTCTGGAGGGGGCGCGCCCCGAGGTCCCGCGCGGCCTCCTCGAGCGACCGGTCGAAGCCCGACAGGCGCGCCCGCACGACGATCGCGACGTAGGACAGGCAGAAGACGACGTGCGCGATCGTGACGGTCCAGAGCGACAGGCGGAAGGAGACGACGCCGAAGAAGGTCACGAGCGCGGCGCCGAGGACGATCTCGGGGATGATGACCGGGAGGTACAGCAGGCTCCGGGTGAACCCTTCGCCGCGGAAGACGTGGCGCCCGAGGGCCAGCGCCACGAGCGTCCCGAGGACGGTCGCGATCGCCGTGCTCGCGAGGCCCACGACAAGGCTGTTGCGGACGGAGGCGAGGATCAGGTCGTTCTTCGCGAGGCTCCGGTACCACTCCAGCGTCAGGCCCTCCCAGACGGCGGTCTGGCGCGCGCGGTTGAAGGAGAAGAGCACCAGGATCGCGATCGGCGCGTACAGAAAGAGGTACACGAGCCAGGCGTAGACCGAGAGGAACCGGCCCCGGCGCCTCACAGCAGCACGTCCTGCCCCTTGCGCTTCGTGTACAGGGCGTAGGCGAAGAGCAGCGCGAGCACGGCGGCCGTCAGCTCGAAGGCAACCGCCGATCCGAACGGCTTGTTGCGGGCCACGGCGAACTGGTTCTGGATCAGGTTGCCCGCCAGGATCGTCTTGGCCCCCCCGAGCAGGTCCGAGACGATGAACTGGCCGAGGCTCGGGACGAAGACGAGGATCACGCCGGCGACGACCCCGGGCATGGCCATCGGCACGGTGATGCGCCAGAACGTGGACGACCGCGGCGCCCCGAGATCCGCGGACGCCTCGAGCAGCGACAGGTCCAGCTTCTCGAGCGAGGCGTAGAGCGGCAGGATCATGAACGGCAGCTCGCCGTAGATGAGCCCGATGAGCACGGCGAAGTTGTTGTAGAGCAGCTCGAGCGGCTGGTGGGTCGCGCCCGTGGCGAGGAGGAACCGGTTGAGGAGCCCCTCGGTGCGGAGGATGAACATCCACGCGTACGTGCGGATCAGGAAGCTCGTCCAGAAGGGCACGACGACCAGGCCGAGCAGCAGGTTGCGCCGCCGCGCCGGAGCCGCGACGGCGATGTAGTACGCGACCGGGAAGGACACGGCGAGGCACACCCCCGTCGTCACGACCGCCATCCACACCGATCGCCAGAAGATCTGGAGGTAGATCGGGTGGAGCGAGCGCGCGTAGTTGGCCAGGAACTTCCCCGACGTCAGGTAGAGACCGAGGTCCTCGATCGGCTTCAGGCCGCCGTAGGTCGCCCGCTGGCCGAAGCTGATGACGAGCAGGATCGTGAGCGGAAGAAGGAAGAAGAGCCCGAGGGTCAGCCAGGTCGGAAGGGCGAGGAGGGTCCCCGCCCGGTCGGGTCGATTCGGCCGGGCGGCCATCAGGCCCCGCCGCTCCCGGCCGCCCCGCGGATGAGGACGGCGTGCCGGGCGTTCCAGCAGAGGAACGCCCGCCCTCCCACCGCGAACCGCGACCCCTCCTCGAACGGCTTCTCGTTCTGCTCGTAGACGACGAACCGCTCGTCCGCGCCGTCGCGCACGATCCACACCGTGCTGACGCCCTGATAGACCTTGTCTTCGATCGTCACGGCGAGCGACGGCACGCCGTGCGCCGCGAGGTCCCGCGCGCGCAGGTCGAGCTTCTCGGGCCGCACGACGAACCGGACCTCCTCGCCGGCCCGGAGGCTCGCGCCCGGCTCGGCGGCGAGGCGGACCTCGCCCCCGGCCTTGAGCGCCAGCGTCGCCGTCCCGCCGGCCGTTTCCCGCACGCGCGCGGCGAAGAAGTTCGCGGCGCCCATGAAGTGGGCCACGAACTCGGTCGCGGGCCGTTCGAAGACGCGGGCCGCGTCGTCCATCTGCTCCACCTGACCGCGGTTCATGACCGCGATCCGGTCGCTCATCGTGAGGGCTTCCTCCTGGTCGTGGGTGACGAAGATGAACGTGATCCCGAGCGAGCGCTGCAGGTGCTTGAGCTGGACCTGGACCTCCTTGCGCAGCTTCTGGTCCAGGGCCCCGAGCGGCTCGTCGAGCAGGAGGACCTCGGGCTCGAGGGCCAGGGCCCGAGCGAGCGCGACGCGCTGCCGCTGCCCGCCGGAGAGCTGGTGGGGGCGCCTCTTCTCGAAGCCCGAGAGCTGGACGAGCCCGAGCGCATCGGCGACCCGCTTGCCCTCGGCCCCGCGCTCGATCCCCTTGTAGCGCATGCCGAAGGCCACGTTCTGCTCGACGGTCAGGTGGGGAAAGAGCGCGTAGTGCTGAAAGACCATGTTGACCGGGCGGCGGTCGGGCGGCGTCCAGGTCACGTCCGCCCCGTCGATGAGGATCGTGCCCTCGGTCGGCAGCTCGAACCCGCCGATCATGCGCAGCAGCGTCGTCTTGCCGCAGCCGGAGGGGCCGAGCAGCGAAAAGAACTCGCCGCGGCGGATGTCGAGGGACACCGCGTTGACCGCGGCGACGTCGCCGAAGCGCTTGGTCAGGCTCCGGATCTCGACGCTGTGTTCGGTCGGCATGGATCGCCCCCGAGCATATCCGCTCGTCCCGAAGCCCGGGAGGCGGCCTGCCCGCGCCGCTTCGTCAGAAGCTGACGCGGGCTCCCAGCCTCAGCGTCCTCGCCTGCTGGTACGTGTTGGGCTGGCCGTAGTGCGAATTGGTCGGCGTCGGCGAGCTGTTGTCGGCCTGCTGGTTCGCCCAGACCTGGTCGATCGTCAGGGCCTGCTGCTTGTTGAGCAGGTTGAAGGCGTCGGCCAGGATGTGGACGGTCACCGGCCCGAGGACGAGGCCGTAGTCGAGGTGCATGTCCAGCTCGTAGATCGCCGGGGAGCGTCCCTCGGAGCCGCGCGGCGCGAGGAAGAGCTCGGGACCGCCGTAGCCGTCCCACCAGCCGATCTTCGAGAGCGGCGTTCCGCTCAGGTAGTAGGCCGAGAGCGACGCGGTCAGGTTGATCGGGAACACGTAGGCGAACTGCAGTTTCGCCTGGTGCGGCCGGTCCAGCGTGAGGCTTCCCCCGGAATTCACGACGAACTCCGGGTAGTCGAAGTCGTCGGTGATGTTCGGGTCCTTGGCGTTGAAGCCGCCGATCGCGCGGAAGCTGCCGTCGAAGTTGCCCCGCAGCGTCGAGTACAGGTAGCTCGCGTACATGAACCAGCGGTCCGACAGGGACTTCTGCGCGGTGAACTGGATGCCCCGGAAGTAGCGCTGGGCGTTCGGGAAGGCCTGCCCGTTGTAGCACGGGAAGCCCTCGATGCACGGCGTCACGGTGCTGTTGCCCGGATTGAAGAACGCGTAGTTGTCGCAGACGTCCACGGGGACGCACGTGTCCTCGATGACGCTCCGCAGGCTCCGGTACATGCCCTGGAGCCCGACGTTCCACTTGCCGAACTGGTGCTCGACGCCGACGACGACCTCCTGGAGGTACTCGGTCGAGATCTGGGGGTCGATCTCGTTGACCGCGCTCCCCTTCAGGGCCGTCGGGTAGCCGGCGTCGATGAGCTCCTGGGCCGGAACGACCGAGACCGGGTCGAAGTTGAACGTCGTCGCGTCGCGCTCTCCGTTCAGGGACCGGATGTTCATGTCCATCGGGATCGACTCGACGAAGTCGCCGTACGAGGCGAAGAACTTGGTCTTGCCGTCCTTCAGGAAGTCCCACGAGACGCCGACCCGCGGCGAGAAGTGGTTGATGTTGATGTAGGTCGTCAGCGGCCCCTCGACCAGCGACCCCTCCTCGCCCGTGTAGGAGGCGCCCTTGATCAGCTGCTTCTCCCAGCGCACGCCGACGTTGAGCGTGAGGGTGGGCAGGATCTTCCAGGCGTCCTGCGCGAAGACCGAGTAGACGTCCTGCTCGGGGTGGGCCTGGAGCGGAGCCGAAAGCGGGTTGTCCACCGTCGAGTTGAGGGAGGCGAAGAAGATGTGCGAGTAGATCGGCCGCGTGTCTCCCTCGAGCGGATTCAGGACCTGCACGAGCTGGCCGCCCGAGCCGACGGTGGCTCCCGAGAAATTCCGCAGGACCTGCGCCGTCACCCGGTTCCAGTCGAAGCCGACTTTCACGTCGTGGTCGGCGAGCAGGTAGCTTCCCGTCAGCGCCGCGGCGTCGCGCGTGAAGGTCTTGTCGTCCCACTGGCCGTTGCCCGTCACGCCGCCGAAGCCGCCGTACGCCGTCACGAGGTCGCCCGTCGTGTCCTGGTAGGCGAACGTGTTGCCGCCCGGCCCCGGGAGGCGGTTCGTGCTCTCCCGGTGGCTTCCGCCCTGGGCGGTGAGGAGGAAATGCGACCCGTAGATGCCCTCGTAGCGCAGGCCCCAGTCCGTGCCGCCGACGTCCACGGTCCCGTCGTACGTCGTGGGGGGCCCGATGAGCTGGCCGACGGCGCCATTGTCGTTGGTCGGGTCGCCGAACACGGACCCGATCAGCGTGTTGGAGTCGTTGATGTGCCAGGTCAGCTTTCCGGAGTAGAGGTTGCTGCCCGTCTTCACGTTCGCGGTGTCGCCGGCGGTCGGGCCGATCGTGACCTGGCGGTTGAGGCTGTTGGTGACCCGGTCGTAGGCCCCGAAGAACCACAGGCTGTCCTTGAGGATGAACCCGCCGATGTCCGCGCCGTAGTCCTCGTTGGAGAACCCGAGCGGGATGCCGTCGGGCGTCTGCTGCTCGATGTGCTTCGTGTCGGCCTGGAGGCTGGCGTTGTTGAAGTAGCCGAAGCCGTCCCCGTGGAACTCGTTGCCGCCCGACTTGGTCACCACGTTGAGGACGCCGCCCGTCGCGCCCGCGAACTCCGCCTCGTAGCCTCCGGCCTTGAACTCGACCTCCTGGATGAACTCGAAGTTCAGGGTCTTGCCCTGGCTGCCGAACTCGACGCCGGTCGTGTTCGCCCCGTCGACCATGTAGGTGTTCTCGAGGCCCGTCGATCCGTACACGGTGATGGACTTGTTGCGCGTGTCGGATCCGTCGGTGCCGACGCCGGCGTCGAGCTGCGCGACGCTCGCGTAGTTGCGGCCCGTGGGAAGGGCCTCGAACACCTTCGAATCGAGGTTGCGGCCGATCGAGCTCGATTCCGTTTCCACGGTGCCCGCCTCGGCCGTCACGGTCACGGTCTCGGTCTTGGTCTGCACGAGCTCGAGGTTGAGCGTCGCGGACTGGCCAAGACCGAGCTGAACGACCTGCTGTTTTCCGGCGAAGCCCTCGAGAGCGGCCGTGATCGTGTAGCGTCCCGGAGGCAGCAGCGTCAGGTTGTACCGGCCCTGCGCATCGGTGACGACCGTCCGGGTGCCCTGCAGGCTCGGACTCTTCGCCTCGACCGTGACGCCGGGAAGCGGCGTCTGCCCGGTCTGCACCACCCCTCGGACGCTGCCCGTGGTCTGCGCCCGCAGGGTCGCGGCGGCCACGCTCGCCAGGAGAACCACCCCGAACAGCCGGAAGACGGACTTCCTCATGACCGGGCTCCTCTCGGAAAGGTTGCGAAGTTGCGGCTAACGGTATGGTCGGCCGCGGCGGCTGTCAAGCTCGACCCGCGGTCGCCGGTTTCGCGCGCCGCGCTTACTTCTTCGAGCCGCGGTCGAGCAGGCGGAGGATGTCCTTGAGCTCGCGCAGGACGCTGCGCCGGTCGAAGTCCGGCGCGGCGGGCGCCGCGCCGGCCGCCGGCTTCGGGGCCTCGGCTTCCCGCGGCGCGGCGACCTTGAGCAGCGGCGCCTGGGCGGGCGCCTTCGTGGGTGGCGGGTCGCCCTTCCGGGACGGGGCGGGGGCGGGCCGCTCGGACTTGCGCTGTTCGGCCACGGGGGGCGCCGGCGACAGGCCGTCGTCGAAGCGGCCCTCGGCGATCTCGGCTTCCAGTCGTTTCTTCGCGCCGGCAACCGTGAACCCCTCGTCGTAGAGGAGCTCGCGGATCCGGGAGATCATCTTGACGTCGCGGGCGGTGTAGAGCTTCGCCGAGCCCTTGTCCTTGCCCTCGGAGAGCGCCGGGAACTCCGTCTCCCAGTACCGCAGCACGTAGGGCGCCACTTCCGCGATGCGGCACGCCTCGGCGGGCCTGTAGACCTCGGCCTCCCCCTTTGCCACGGCGTTAATTTACCTTGAACGGACCTTGGAACGGGAGGACTTTGAGCGGCCGGGTCCCTCGTGCTCGTGGCGCCCCGAGCGCTCGCGCACCCGGATGCGGATGGGCGTGCCCGAGAAGTCCGCGGCCTCGCGCAGGAGGTTCTCGATCCGCCGCTCCTCCGAGAAGTGCAGCGGCTCGGCCCGGCTGGCCACGAGCGCGAACGACGGCGGGGCGACCCCCGTCTGCGCCACGTAGAAGACCTTGAGGGTCCGTCCTCCCGCCGAGCGGGGCGCCTTGTCCCTCAACGCCCGCCCGAGGACGCGGTTGAGCTCTCCCGTCGAGATCCGGCGGTGCCGGTTCTCGGCGACCAAGGCCGCCGCTTCGAGGATCCGGGACACGCCGCGCCCGGTCGTCGCGGACGTCAGGAGGATCGGGGCGTGCCGGGCGAACGGAATCTGGGACGCCAGCGCCTGCCGGAAGTCGTCGGCGGTGCCTTTCTCCGCCTCGCGCTGCCCGGCGACGTCCCATTTGTTGGCCACGAGGACGAGCCCTCGGCCCGACTCGGCGACGTGCGCCGCGATGGCCGCGTCCTGTCCCGTCGGCCCCTCGCTCGCGTCCACCACGAGCAGGGCGACGTCGCACTCCTCGATCCGCTTGCGCGCCTGCACGACCGAGAGCACCTCCGGCCCCTGCTCCGTCCGGCCTCGCCGGCGGATCCCCGCCGTGTCCACGAGCCGGAAGCGCCGCCCCGCCGCCTGGAGGGTCGCGTCGACGGAGTCGCGCGTCGTCCCGGCGACCGACGAGACGATCGCGCGGTCCTCGCCGAGCAGCGCGTTCAGGAGCGAGGACTTGCCGACGTTCGGCCGCCCCACGACGGCCAGCGCGATTTCGTGCCCCTTTCCTTCGGGGGCCGCTTCTCCGGCGCCGCCCGACAGGGCGAGGCGCTCGCCGATGGCCGTCTGGAGGTCGTCGATGCCGATGTCGTGCTCGGCGGAGACGCCGTACACCTCGGAGAATCCGAGCTCCCAGGCCTCGACTTCGCCCTCGCTGCCCTCGCGGCGGTCGATCTTGTTCGCCACCACGGCGCAGTCCGCTCCCGCCTCGCGCACGACGCGCGCCGCGGCCAGGTCGCCGGGGAGCATTCCCGCCGAAGCGTCGACCACCAGGAACACGAGGTTCGCTCCGCGGATGGCCGCGACGGCCCGCTCGCGCACGGCCGCCGGGATCTTGTCCTTGCCCCCCGGGTCGTAGCCCCCGGTGTCGGCCAGGAGGTACACCCGCCCGTCCGGCAGCTCGGCCTCGACTTCCAGGACGTCGCGGGTCATCCCCGGGAGGTCGTGGACGATCGACCGGCGATGCCCGACCAGCCGGTTGAAGAGCGAGGACTTGCCGACGTTGGGGCGGCCGGCGATGACGACGCGGAAGGGGGCGGCGGGCTTCGTCGCCTCCGGGTCCGAGGAGTCCCGACCCGGCCGCGAAGCGGTTCCCTCGTCGCGACGCGCCCCGGGAGGCCGCGCGGCGGCCTTTCGGGCTTCGCGCGTCACTTGGTGGCCTTGGGTACTCCCCCGTCGAGGTGCAGCTGGAAGCGCGGGTGCACGAACGGGTGCACGTCTGGGAATCGCGTGAAGATCCAGCCGCCGAAGATCTCCTTGCCCTTGTCGAACACGGTGATCCGCGCCGCGGGGTTCTGGGGCTCGACTCCCTCCGACGTGATCGCGCCGCCGCCCATCGTGAAGGCCGGGAGGAAGACGTCCGCGCGGACGACGAGCGAAGGGTCGGGAAGGGGCGTGCCTCCGCCGAGCGGCACCTCGATGACGCCTTCCTTGCCGTCGGCCTTGTCCTTCCAGGTGATCTTGATCCCCGAGTACGCCTGGGCGACTTCGGGCGGGACCTCGAGCCGCGTCGGGACGTCGGACCCGGGGCCCGCGCCCTGGCCCTGCTGCATCTGGCCGCCCTCGGTGGTCGCGCCGTCGATGGCCTTCTCGTGCGAGATCGCCATCCGCACGTTGGGGTCCGGCCGGCCGCGCTCCTTGCAGGCCAGGGCGGCGGCGAGAGCGCCGGCGGTCACGATCAGAAAACGCGAGCTCTTCATGGTTTCCTCCGACGGGCGCCTCGCCCGTACGACATCGGTTTCGCGGCCGCGGGCCCTTTCGCGGGCGGGGCCTTCGGGGCCGACGTCCGGGCCTCCGGCTCGCCGCCGAGCCGGAAATCGAGCCGCCGCCGTACCTCGTCGATCGCGACCAGGCGCACGCGCATCGAGTCGCCGAGCCGGTAGATCTTTCCCGAGCTGCGCCCCCGGAGACGGTGCTGCTTCTCCTCGTACACGAAGAAGTCGTTGCCGAGCGCCGCCATGGGGACGAGCCCTTCGACGAAAAAGTCCTTGAGCGTCACGAACACGCCGAAGGATGCCACACCGGTCGCGTACGCGTCGAACTCGCGGCCCACCTTGTCCCGCATGAACACGATCTTCTTCCACAGAAGGCTTTCCCGCTCGGCCTGCTCCGCCCGGCGCTCCCGCTCGGAGCAGAAGCCCGAGACCTCCCGCAGCCGGTCGTTGAACGGCTCGAAGTCCTTCGCGGCGATCGGGCGTCCCTCGGCCAGCAGGCGCGAGAGCTGGCGGTGGACGACGAGGTCCGGGTACCGCCGGATCGGCGACGTGAAATGGCAGTAGTAGGGGGCGGCCAGGGCGTAGTGGCCCCGGCACTCCTCGGCGTAGAGCGCCTTGCGCTGGGCGCGCAGCAGCAGGTCGTGGAGGAGGCGCTCCTCGGGCTTGCCCTCGATCTCGCCGAGCAGGCGCTGGAACTCGGACGGCGGGAGCTCCTCGAGGTCGCCCTTGATCTCGTATCCGAAGCTCTGGAGCACCTCGCGCAGGTCCACGAGGCGGTCGGGGTCCGGGCGGTCGTGCACCCGGTAGACCGCGGGCTGCTTGGCAAAGAGCAGCTTCCGCGCGACGGCTTCGTTGGCCGCCAGCATGAACTCCTCGATCAGCCGGTGGGCCACGTTGCGCGACTCCGGGACGATGCCGACGACGAGCCCCGCGTCGTCGAGCACGATGTCGGCGTCCGGCAGGTCGAAGTCGATCGAGCCTCTGGCCTCGCGCCGCTTGCGCAGCAGCGCCGCGACGTCGCCCATCAGGCGGAAGTCCTCGAGGAATCGGCCGTAGCGGCGCTCGTCCTCGGGGCTCGGCCGCGTCTCGAGGAGGCGGGCCACCTCCGTGTAGGTCATCCGGTGGGCGCTCCGGATCACGCCCTTGGCGAAGTCCGCGCCCGTGACGCGGCCCTTCGCGTCGAGCTCGAGGATCGCGGAGAGGACCAGCCGGTCCACGCGCGGGTTGAGCGAACAGAGGCCGTTGGACAGCCGCTCCGGGAGCATCGGGAGGACCCGCCCGGGGAAGTAGACCGAGGTCCCCCTCGAGCGCGCCTCGTCGTCGAGCACGGTGTCCTCTTCGACGTAGTGAGAGACGTCCGCGATGTGCACGCCGATCCGGTAACCGCCCGACGTCTTCTCGACCTCGATGGCATCGTCGAAGTCCTTGGCGGTCTCGCCGTCGATCGTGACGATCCGGTGATCCCGGAAGTCGCGCCGGCCGAGCAGGTCCTCCTCGCGGACTTCCTCGGGGAACGCCTCCGACGCGGCGACGACCTGCTCCGGAAAGCGCGGCGGAAGGTTGTGCGAGCGCAGCACGATCTCGATGTCCACGCCGGGCTCGCCGAGAAAGCCCAGGCGCTCCTCGACCTCGCCGTGCGCCACGCGCCGCGCGTCGGGGAACGCCGTCAGCCGCACTTCGACGATCTCGCCCTCGCGGGCCTTGTGCGTCTTGCCGTCCGCGATCCGGATGACGGCGTCGAGCTTCGGGTCGTAGGGAAGGACCATCTTGCGTCCCTCCTTCGTCTCGAAGCGCCCCACGACCCGCTCCCGGGCCCGGGCGAGAACGCGGACGACCGTGCCGGAGCTCCTCCCGGTGTCCCGGCCGCGCCGGCCCGAGGACGCCCGCGAGCGCTCCTCCCGGGCGAGAACGGTGTCCCCGTCCATCGCGCCGTGCATGCCCGGACGGGGCACGAAGAGGTCTTCGCCGCCCGGAACCAGGACGAAGCCGAACCCTTCCGGCCGGACGGTGATCCTCCCGGCGACCATGTCCGAGAATTCGATCGCGGAGTACTTCTCCCCGCGCACCCGCGCGATTTCGCCCCGGCGCTCGAGCGCGTCGAGGCGCTCGCGCAGGTCCCCCTCCTCCGATTCCGGGACGGAAAACGCCCTCCGGATCTCGGCAAACGAGAGGACGCGCGAGCCCTTCTCGCGCAGGCGGTCGAGGATCTCCGAATCGCGGGGCAACACGCGGCGGAGTCTACCCCGCTACGGCTCGGCGTCCGGCTCGGGATCCCGGGGCGCGAAGAGGCCCGGCAGGTCGTCGACGGACTCGGGCTCGGGCGCCGCGACCCGCCGCTCCCATCCGCACGAGCGGCAGCGGATGACGCCGTCGACCGGCTTCGAGGAGGGGTTGTGGGGGTCCGGGCAGTACGGGCTCGGACAGTTCCAGGGCAGGTCCGGAAAGGGCATCGGAGTATGGCCGTCCACCGCCCATTTTACGCCCCCGGGGCCGGCAGCACCGGCATCGATGACAATCCGGCGGCTTCCCCCCGCTCCCACCGCCGCGCTTCGGCGAGGCTCCTCTCGACCGACTCCCCGAAGGCGGCCAGGTCGCCCCGCTCCCCGAGGGGGCCGAGCTTGTCGAGCCCGGCCGCGAGCAGGCGGGCGCAGGGGCCCGCGGCGCCGGCCCGGGCCTTGTGGAGCGCGGCCGCGATCTGGATCAGGCCCTGGAGCCGCCGGCGGGCATCTCCCCGCTCCTCGCGCCACAGCTCCTCCCAGGCCTCGTGGGCCTCGAAGAACCGGCCGGCGTTGAAGAGGGTCCGTCCGCGCTCGAAGGGGCCGCCCGCGGGGCTCTGCGCGCCGCTCACCCGTCTCTACTTCCGGATCGGGTACTTCCGGCCCTCGAAGACCGTGCCCCAGATTGGCACGTCCTTCAGCGTCGCCGGGTCCACCGCGAGGGGGTCGCGCTCGAGCACGGTGAAGTTCGCGATCTTTCCGGGAGCGATGCTCCCGATCCGGTCCTCCTGGCGCCAGGAGTACGCGGCCTCGATCGTCACCCCGCGCAGCGCGTCCTCGACGCCGATGCGCTGGCCCGGGTCCGCCACGCGTCCCGAGGCGGTCGTCCGGTTCACGGCGCACCACGCCAGGTAGAGCGGGTCGCTCGGCCCCATCGGCAGGTCCGAGTGGAAGGACAGCGGGATGCGGTGCCGCAGCACGGAGGCCGAGCGCACCATCGCGTTCGCCCGCTCCGGCCCCAGCCCGAACTCCGCGTACTTGTCCGCGAACCCGACGGTGTAGTACGGGTTCGCGCTGACGAGGGCGCCGAGGCGCGCGATCCGTCCGACCTGCTCCTCGGTCGAGTTGGCGAAGTGGACGATGACGGTGCGCGCGTCGGCGCGCGGGTTGTCCCTCATCAGGCGCTCGAGGACGTCGAGCACCGCGTCGAGCCCCTCGTCGCCGTTGACGTGGATGTGGATCTGGTAGCCGGCGTTCCAGTAGAGCGTCGCCCGCTGCCGCAGCTCCTCGGGCGGCATGATCCACTCGCCCTTGTGCCCGTCGAGGTAGCCGCCCTTCATCTGCATGAGCTGCGAGATGATCGCGCCGTCCGCGAAGAGCTTGACCTGCTTCGGGAAGAACCAGAGCTTGCTCCCCGTGCCCTGGGGCGCCACGGCGATCTGCTCCTCGGTGGCCTGGAGCGCCCGCTCGAGCCCGACGCGATCGACGATCCCGCGCCCGTCGGCAATGAACGTGCTGTACATCGGCGTGTCGTCGGCCCCGAGAATCTGCTCGTAGACCTTCCACATGTCGGGCGTGTACAGGGCCCCCGGCTCGTTGTACGCCGTGACCCCCTTGCTGTGCAGGTACGCCACCATCTGCGTGAGGCCGAAGGTCAGGCGCTGCGGCGTGATGAGCACCTTCAGCATCGGCTCCATCATCAGGTTGAGGCCGGCCTCGTAGAAGTGCCCCTCCGGCCAGCTCGCCTGCTCGCTCGCCAGGCCCTTGCCCTTCGTGGACTCCTCGGTGATCCCGAGGGCCTTCAGGGCCGCCGTGTTCAGGTAGAACTCGTGGCACGAGCGGTGCCAGACGGCGATCGGGCGCGTCGCGCTCAGCGCGTCGAGGGTCGCGCGATCGAGCTTGCCGTGCCACAGGGGCTGGTAGCCCCACGTGATGAGCCACTCGTTCGGGTCCTTGAGCGCCGCCTCCGCGGCCTTGAGCCGCGCGCGGTACGCGGACTCGCTCAGGGCCGCCTTGTACGTGCGGGTCGGAAGCACCCAGTCCTCGGTGGCGATCACCTCGACCGCCAGCGTCAGCGCTCCGAGAACGGGATGCAGGTGCTGGTCGATGAGCCCCGGGAGGATCACCTTCGTCCGGAAGGTCTCGTCGACGACGAAGGCTCGGTCTCCGAGCGCGGCCTTCACTTCGGACAGCGACCCCACGGCCACGATCCGCTTGCCCGCGACGGCCACGGCCGTCGCCTCCGGGTTCTCGCGCTCCATGGTGCGGACCTTCGCCGCGGTGAAGATCGTGAGCGCGTCCCGGGCGGCCGAGGGCGCCTCCAGTTGCGCGTTCATCTCCCCCTGGCCGAGGATGACGGACGCGGGGAGAAGGACCGCGATGGCGGCGGCCAGCGCCAGACCCGGGGAACTCGAGCCCGGAAAACGTCTCATGGTCGTGTCCTCGAGAAGGCCGTTCGGACGGCGCCCGGCCAGCTTAACGCCCGGCCCGGCCGGCTTCGTGATGCGTCCTGATCAGAGGAGATGGTGCTCGTGCGCGAACGCGACCGCGGCGAGCTTGGTGTGCACGCGGAACTTCAGCAGGATCCGGGCCACGTGATTGCGGACGGTGACCTCGGAGATGAACAGCGACCTGGCGATGGCAGCCGCCGTCAGGCCGCGCCCGAGCCCCCTCAGCACGTCCACCTCCCGGCTCGTCAGCGTGACCGCCTCGCCCCCGGCCGTCACCGGTTGCAGGGGCTCCGGCCGCTGGTCGCCGGCGGCGGTTCGGTCCGCCCGCGGCCGCAGGACGTGGACCAGGGTGGAGAGGGCGGGATGATACGAAGACAGCGCGAAGAGAGCCGTCGAAAAGCGCCGCCGGCCCGCCTGCCCGGTCCGAACCGTCAGCTCGAAGGGAGAGACGGGATGGTCCTTCGACACACGCGCCTGTCGCGCGACGGGACAGCTGCGCTGGCAATAGTCGTTTCCGTTCGCGTCGCGACCCTGGAGAACTTCGTAGCAGGGTTTCCCGAGCACCGCCCGGGCCGGAAATCCGAGCAGTTCCTCGCAGGCCTTGTTCCAGCGGATGATCCGGTTGGCGCCATCCATCGCGAACACCGCTTCGCCCCTTCGAGAGATTCGATCGAGCGTCTCGTCGGGCGTTTCCATCCGGACCCCCCGTCTGCGCCGGCGCGCCACCGAAAAGCGTGAGTCCATCTTATGAGCAAATGCCGCGGAAGGAGCCGACTTCCTGCGCGACGCAAAATGCGGATTGGGCGACGAAAATTTATACGGCGGCCGCCGGGAAAATCGTGTCGTGCGGGGCCGACTTTTCCTCGTCCGGCCGGCCGTTCGAGTAGTAATACAGCGAGACCGACTTTCGCGTCGTCGCTTCCGGGCAGGCCAGCGGGTGCGGATGGCCGTGGTACGAGAAGTCCGTCGTCGAAAACACGACGGTGCGGTTGAAGACGGGCAGGACCGATTTCTCCGGCCCGGTCATGCTTCGATCCCAGAGCTCGAGGGCGCCGCCGTACTCGTCCTTCCAGTCCCGGTTCAGGTAGATCAGGACGTTGAGCCTGCGGTCGAGCTTCAACTTCGGGTGCCAGTTGAAGTCGGCGTGGACCTTGAGGAACCCGCCGCGCACGATCTGGTGGAGCGCTCCCCCCCCCGAAGTACGGGTCCGGGATCAGGCCCTCGATTCCGGTCATCGCCTCGAGAAATTCGAGCATCTCGGGCGAGTTCAACGCGAAGAGGAACCGCTGGATGCGGTCGCTCGTCTCGAGGAGCCGCCGGTAGTTGCCGAGTTTCTTCTCCTGCGGGTTGTCGAAACGGCTCCATGCCGAATCGCCCGCGCCCGGGAAATCGGCGAGGACGCCGTCGAGCAGCTCGTCCGGGAAGAGGCCGTCCAGGACGGCGTGCGGGAACGGGCGCGCCGAAGCGTACGCATCGCGCAGGGCCGCGGGATCCCTGCTCAAACGGAGCGCGCCACCACCCATGTTCCTGTCTATCCTAGCTCGACCGGAGTGTGATCAGATTTCGCGCCTCCCGGCACGGACGAACAGAATGAAGATCGCGTACCTCCTCGAATCGGGCGACCTCTTCGGCGGGGCGAAGATCATCATGATGCACGCGGAAGCCCTCGCGCGCCGCGGCCACCGCGCCACGGTCGTCTCCCCCAATCCCGCTCCCGACTGGTTTCCGCTCGTCCGCGCCCGCTTCGAGCAGGCGGCCTTCGCGAAATCCCGTGAGCTCGCGGAGGCGGACGTCGTCGTGGCCACGTTTTTCCGCACCGTCCGCCCGGCCCTCGCGAGCGCGCGGGGGCCCGTCTTCCACCTCTGCCAGGGCTACGAGGGCGAGATCACCTTCTACGAGGACATCTGGCCCGAGATCGCGGAGATCTACCGGCTCCCGACCCGCAAGCTCGCGATCTCGGAGACGCTCGCGGCGCGGCTCGCGGGCTTCGGGTTCGGCCCGGTCGCGAACGTGGGCCAGGCCTTCGACGCGGCGCTGTTTTCTCCGGGGCCGGCGCGCCCGGCCGCGGACCCTCCGGTCGCTTTGGTGGTGGGGCCGCTCGAGATCGACTTCAAGGGCATCGAGATCGCGCTGAGCGGGCTCGAGATCTTTCGCCGGCGGGGCGGGCGGTTCCGGCTGCGGCGTGTGTCCTACTTCCCCGCCGGCGGCCTCGAGAAGGAATTCGGCCTCGCGGACGAATACCACCACCGGATCGCTCCCGAGCGAATGCCGTTCGCCTACCGGGCGTCGGACGTCTTCATCGCGGCCTCCCGGGTCGCGGAAGGGTTCGGTCTTCCCGCGCTCGAAGCGCTGTCGTGCGGCGTACCGGCGCTTCTCTCCGACCTGCCCGGGCAGAGGGAAATCGGCGGGGACGCGGCCTGGTATTTCCGGGACGGCGACCCCGGCAGCCTCGCCGACGCGCTGCCTTCGCTCCTGACGGACGCGGCCCGCGCCCGCGCCCGCGCCGCCGGGCCCGCGCGGGCCGCGACCTTCGACGCGGCGCGCGTCGCCGAACGCCTCGAGGCGGAATTTCTCGAGGCGCTCGGCCGGAGCGGCTAGCCTCCGTCAGAGACCCGGCGATCAGTGCGTGCCGGTGGGGGGCATCGAGCAGGCGTAGGCGACTCCCTTGCGCACGTGCGTGTCGTTGCTCTCGACGAGCAGGTAGTTGGCGCCCTTGGCCCGCGCCAGCTCGAGCAGGGACTTCGACTCGTCGTCGTAGGACCGATCCGGCGGCAGCGACACGTCGTCGAGCTTCTGGCAGCTCGCCACGACCGACGGGTCCGTCGTGACCGCCACCTGCCTGTAGCTCGCGCAGGACCACACACCGGCGGCCATGACCGCGAGCCCCGCGATTCCGAAACTCCTTCTCACGATGCTCATTGCAACCTCCTCGCAGGAGCGTTGGACTCCTGGTTGACGGCTCCTCGGGAGCCACCCACGGAGAGTGCAAGAGCAGTGCCGGGCCGCCGGGTCGGGCCCGGGACGGCTCGGGGCTCTCGAGCCTTAAGGGGGCAGGAACCGCTTCGTCCGCTCCGCCAGGAGTGCCTCGGCCGCGTCATAAGCTGCGGAGGCGGCCTCCGCGGCCTGGCCGAGCTGCCGGAAGGCCGCCGGAAACGCCGCCGCGGCGAAGAAATCGCGGAGCGTCATCCCCTTGAGGCCTCGCCTGCTCCGCCGGCCGGGCCGCCGCCCCGCGGACCGTGGCGTCTCTCCCGGAGCCGCGCCGTCGACTCCACGGCCGCCGAATAGAGAAGCACCCAGATCAGCCCCGTCATCGTTCCCGCCAGCGTGTCGGTCGCCCAGTGCGCCCCGAGATACACGCGCGAGGCCGCGACCGAAAGGACCACGAGCGCGGCGCCGCCCACGGCGGCCGCCCGCTCACCGCGCCCCTTGCGGAGGTGAAACACGATCGCGGCGAGACCCCCGTAGAAGACGGTCGCCATCACGGTGTGCCCGCTCGGGAAGCTGTACGTCGATTCGGTCACGAGCGCGGGCCAGCGATCCGGGCGGGCGCGCGCGAGGGCGACCTTCAGGACCGAGCTCAGCCCGAACCCTCCGAGAACGCTCCCCGCGAAGAGAAGGCCGGAGACGTGGTGGCCGGCCCTCCAGAGCAGGAGGATCAGGGCCGGCGTCGCGACGACCAGCAGGCGCCAGTCTCCCAGCATCGTCACGTTCGACATCGCCCGGTTCAGGGACTCCGAACGAACCCCGACCAGCGCGTTGCCCACCGTCACGTCGAAGGCATCCGGCCTCCCGTGGTCCTCCCCGACCTCGTGGGCCAGCAGTCCGATCACGACCGCCAGGCACGCGCAGGCGAGAGAGCTGACCGTGAAGGAGAGCCCGACCACCTCTTCCCGCGAGAGCCGCCGGCGCAGGAAATCGCGCAGGGTGCTCGCATTCACCCGCGATCACCGAGTTGGAACCCGCGCCCCATGACCGCATCCTATCGGGGCGCGGGCGCCGACCGGGAGGCGCGGCCGGCGATGCGGGCGCGGCCGAACGAAACCTTTCTCTCTCTCGGCCGTCCTCATGACCGGAGGTACCCATGAGATCCCCGTCCGCCCTCCGCCGCCTGTGCCTGGGAATCGGCCTGGTCGCGCTGCTCCCGACCGCCCGTCTCGCTCGAAGCGAACCCGGAAGCCCCGAGCCGGTCCACGGGCGGTGGCTCGCCGACTTCCGCCCGGGCGGATCCATCGAGCTCACGCTCAAGCGGCGGTCGCCGGCCGGCTCCGAGAACTGGACCTCGTCCGACGAGTTCCACGCCGGCGATTTCGAGGGACTTCGCCGGCCCTCCTCCTCCTCCGAGACGCCCGCGAGCTTCCGCATGGTCCGCGATGCCGGCACGATCGGCTTCGAAGGACAGCTCAACGACTCCGGCGGCTCCGGCCGGTTCACCTTCGAGCCCAACCCCGAGTATCTGACCGCCCTCTCGAAGATGGGATACGCCAACCTCGCCGCGGACGAGGCCTTCGCCCTGGCCGTTCACGACGTCAGCCGCGGCCTCCTGCGCGATCTCGGGAGCCTCGGCTACGAGAAGCTCCCCATCGACGAGGTGCTCTCGATGCGAATTCACGGCGCCTCGCCGCAGTTCATTCGCGACCTCGACTCGCTCGGCTATCATCACCTGCCCGCGGACGACCTGGTCTCCATGCGCATCCACGGCGCGACCCCCGAATTCATCCGGACGATGAGGGCCCTCGGCTACGACCGTCTCAGCGCGGAGGACCTCGTCACGATGCGCGTTCATGGCGTCACGCCTGACTTCATCCGGGAGATGAAGGGCCTGGCTCGCGGCGAGCGCCTCGGAGCGGACGACCTGGTCTCGCTGCGCATCCACGGCGCGACCCCCGAGTTCGTGCGCGAGATGGAGCGCCTCGGCTATCGGGATCTCTCGGCCGACGACGTCGTCAGCCTGAAGATCCACGGCGTCACGCCCGACTTCGTCCGCGACCTCCAGGCCCTCGGGTACCGGGACGTGACCGCCGACGACCTCGTCTCGATGCGCATCCACGGCGTCTCGGTCGACTTCGTCAAGCGCGCGAAGGCCCGCGACAAGAACGTCTCGATCGACGAGCTCGTGGACATGAAGATCCGCGGGAGGAGCTGACGCCGGTTCTCTCTTCGCCCGCGCGGGCGGAGCCGGCGTCCGGCGAAAAAAGACCGCCAGCACGCGAGTGCTGGCGGTCCGATCGAAACGCTTCGAGGCTTCGACGGGCTAGGAGACTTCCTTGACGCCCGGAACCTTCCAGGTCCCGTCGAGCAGTGAGGGCGGCTTCTCCTTCGGCCAGTAGAGGCGCATCATCAGGATGAACTTGTCCTTCGGCGCGGGGAGCCAGTTCTGCTCCTTCGCCTTGCCCGGCGACTCGTTCTGGATGTAGAGGTCGACGGAGCCGTCCGCGTTCGTCGCGAGCTTGTTGCGCTGGCTCACGGTGTACCGGTTGAGCGGATTCGGCACGAAGAAGTAGTTGGCGTCGTACATCGTCAGCGACCAGAACCCGTCCACCGGCGGCAGCTCGCCCTTGTTGAAGTGCATGACGTACTTCTTCGAGCCGTCGTAGGACTTGAGGGCGTCGGGCCCTTCCGAGGTCGGATAGACCGCGTCCTGGGGACGGTTGGCGCCGAGGCCGATCGCCGTGATGAGCGCGCGCTGGCGGTAGGCGGTGCCGTAGATGCCGGTCTTGGTGGTGAAGAGCCAGCCGTCCGAGAGCTTCATGTCCCCGGCGACGATCCCTTCCTTCATCCAGGCCATGATCTTCTCGTTCGCCTTCTTCGGAACGTCGGAGAGGCCCTTCAGGACCGCCGGATCGAGCTTGGTGGCGTCGAAGTCCTGCCCCGGAACGATGCCGATCTTGGCGAGGGTCGCCACCATCGGCGCGTCTTCGGCCGTCGGCGGGTTCGTCTTGAGCAGCTGGGCGAAGAGCGTGAAGTAGGCCTTCGCGTCCAGGGCGCCGACCTGATCGCGGGTGGACGTCTTCATGTCCACCGCCGGATCCACCGTGCCCGCCGCGGGCGTGTAGGACTTGCCGTACGCAGACAGCGGCACGGCGCTCATCTGGTCCTGAAGGGCGTGGACGGCCTTGTAGTCCTCCGGAGTGCCCGTGCAGTAGATCCGGCCGAGGAGCCAGACCATGCCGGTCGCGGACTTGTACTCCGTGACTCCCGCCGGGAGCGTGCCGGTCCAGCCGGGACCGGTGATCGCGAACTTCTGCGCGGCCGTGCCCGTGGTGCGCTTGCCGGGATCCGCGAACACGGTCGTCCAGCCGTCGAGGATCGGCAGGAGGAAGAACCGCCCCTTCATGTCCGGCGCGCTCACGATCCACGGCTCCTTGGTCACGTCGAGCCAGACGATCGTGTAGAGCGTGTCCGCGTTGGGCGCCGTCACCGAGTGGTCGTCGACCGCCGGGTAGCCGCGCAACTTGGCGAACTGGCCCATGGGCGCCTTGCTGCCCTCGGGGCTCGCGACGTTGGTGGACACGCGCCGCGTGAGCTCCATCGTCACCAGGGGGTAGGCGTAGATGTAGGCCTCGATGCCGGCCTCCTCGGCCTCTTTCTCCTTCACCAGCGCCTCGGGGGCCTTGGCGACCTCGGCGACCTTCTGCTCCGCCTTGGGACCGCAGGCGGACAGGGCACCGACCAGCAACGCGAGCGAGACGGACGACCATCGACGAAACGACCCGACCATAGCGCCTTCCTTTCCTCTTGGGCCTGCCGGCTCCCGCGGAACCGGTGCCCGATCACCGAAACCCGGCTGGACCTGCCGCCGGAATTGGCGCAGGCGCAGCCGGACGAAGCGACGAAATCCTACAGCAGCCTCCGCGCGGCGCGCGCACGTCCCGCCGTCCGGGATCGCCCGACCGCCGCCTGATTTCCACGGGATTGGTGCGAAAGGAGGGACTCGAACCCTCACGGTGTTACCCACAGGTTCCTGAAACCTGCGCGTCTACCAGTTCCGCCACTTTCGCAAGGAGGCGGAGGATAACGCCCAAGTCCCTCTGGAATCAAGTGATCCCGGGCCGGACCGGCCCGCCAACGGGGCGTCGCGGCCCGCAACCTTCTGGGCCTGCGGCGGGTTAGATTGAGTGAGATGGCCGCCCCCCGCTACACCCGCTTCGACACGCCGCTCGGCCGATGCGGGATCGCGTGGACCGACCTCGGGATCGCGCTGGTCCAGCTTCCGGAGGCGGACGAGGAGAAGGCCGTCCGGAGGCTGACCCGCGACGGAGCCGCCCCCGGCGATCCGCCCCCGGAGGTCGCGGAGGCCATCCGGAGAATCGCGGTGCACCTGGGAGGGAAGCCCCAGGACTTTGCGCCCGTGCGCCTCGACTGGAGCGGGATCGCGGACTTCCCGTGCCGCGTCTACGCCGCCGCGAGGCGGATCGAGGCGGGAAGGACGGCCACTTACGGCGAGGTGGCCGAGCTCGCCGGAGCCCCGGGGCAGGCGCGGGCGGTCGGCCGGGCCCTCGGCGCGAACCGGATCCCGCTGATCGTTCCCTGCCACCGCGTCGTGGGCTCGGGCGGGTGGATGGGGGGCTTCTCGGCGCCGGGCGGCGTCGTCACGAAGACGAAGCTCCTGGCGCTCGAGGGCGTCGGGCTCGCGCTCGACTGGTCCTGATCAACCCTCCCGCCGCAGCTCGCGGATCCCGCGCTCGCCGGCGACGATGACCTCGCTCGCGATCCCGCAGAAGAGCCCGTGCTCGACGATCCCCGCCCGCGCGGCGAGCCGCTCCGCCAGCGCCGCCGGATCCGCGATCGGTCCGAAGGCGCAGTCGAGGATCCAGTTTCCCTGGTCGGTCTCGTAGGGCTTCCCGTCGGCGGCCGCCCGCAGGACCGGGGTCGCGCCGAGGGAGACGAGGAACCGCTCCTGCGACTTCCACCCGAAGGGCGCGACCTCGACCGGGAGGGCATGCTTCGTCCCGAGCGCGCCGGAGAGCTTCGACTCGTCCACGACGATGACGACGCGGCCGCTCGCCTGGGCCACGATCTTCTCGCGGAAGAGCGCGCCGCCCCCGCCCTTGATGAGCTCGAGGGCGGGATCGACCTCGTCGGCGCCGTCGATCGTGAGATCGATCGCCCTCGGCATGTCCTCGGACAGCAGCGGGATCCCGACCCGGCGGGCCTCCTCGGCCGTGGCGCGGGACGTGGGCACGCCCGCGACGCTCTTCAGCGCGCCCGACGCGAGCAGCGCCCCGAGGCGCCGCGTGGCGAAGACGGCGGTCGAGCCGGTTCCGAGGCCGACCACCATTCCCGACGAGATCAGCGCCGCCGCCCGCTCCCCCGCCTGCCGCTTGAGCTCGGCGAACCGGTCCGGCGCGGGCCCGGTCACGCGGGCGGCAGCCCCAGCTCGATGTCGGCCTTGGGCAGCACGATGGCCGTCTCGCGAAAGCCGCGGTCCACGCAGACGAAGCAGGCCTTGTACACGTTGTCCTGTCCCATCTTGAGCTCGCGCGCCGTGACGAAGACCTCCCGCCTGGGATAGGGCTCGTCCACGCGCTGGAGGCCGAGGAGAACGCCCGCGCCCGCGCGCGAGCGGCTGACGATGACGAAGCGGTGCGGCGGCTCGTGCGTGCACTCGCACGTGGCCGCGACGGCGGTCTCAGTGCTCACTCGTCTCCTCTTCCTGCGACGCCAGGTTGGCCACGGCGAGCGCGGCGTCGACGGTCGGGAACACGCGAAACACGGAATCGAGGTGGGTGATGCGGAAGACCGCCGCGACCCGTTCGCGCGGGTTCACGAGGTAGAACCGCCGTCCCTGGGCCTCGAAACGCTTGAGCCCCCCGACGAAGACGCCGATCGCGGTCGAGTCGAGGTGCTCGAGGCCGGAGAGGTCGAGGACCACGGCGCCGGAGCGCTCGTTGCCGATCTTCTCGAATCGTTCCTGGATCGCCCGCGTGGCGTCGCCGACGGCGAGGGTCCCGGCGACCCTGAGGATCGTGTGCGCCCCGCGGTCTTCTTCGGTCAGCTTCATGGCTCGCTCAGCCTTCCGCGCCGGCCGGCTCGGCGCCCTGGCGCACCAGGACGCTCCCGCGCGCAAGCACCCCGGCATCCGAATGGACTTCGCCGTCGAAGCGGACGACGGCGCCGAACTTCGCCGCCAGCCGCACGGAGATCTCGAGGGTCTCGCCCGCGCGGGGCGGGCGCTCGGCGGAAAAGTTCTCGATGCCGGCGAGGAAACCGGAACGGGCCCGCCCGGGATCGCCGCCCTCGAGGAGCAGGGCCGCCTGCGCGATCGCCTCGGCGTACAGGAGCGGGCTGCCCCAGGATTCCCCCATCGCGGCCCTCCCGTTGGCCGAGACGCGGGCGCGCGCCCGCCCGGTCGTGAAGGCCGCGTCGCGCGCCTCGGTCACCGTGTCCACGAACCGGAACGGGTAGGCGTGCGGAAGCGCGGCGCCCGCCATCAGGCCGTCTTCTTCTGGTCGATGAAGTCGCAGAGGGCGTTGACCGAGGCGAAGGCCTTGACGCCCACCTCCTCGTCCTCGACCTTGATCTGGAACTCCTGCTCGAGCCCGAGCACGAGCTCGAGGGCGTCGATCGAGTCGAGGCCGAGGCCCTCGCCGAAGAGGGGCGCCGCGTCGTCGATCGTCTTGGGGTCGATCTCGAGCTTCAGCCGCCGCACGATCAGGTCCTTGACGCGCGGCGCCAGTTCTTGCCGGGACATGAGTTGGTGAGTCTCCTTCCGACGGGATTATAGCTACGCCATGCCCCCGTCGGCGCGCCAGACCTGCCCGGTGACGTAGGACGCCTTCTCCGACGCCAGGAAGCCCACGACCGCCGCGATCTCTTCGGGCCTGCCGAACCGGGCCATCGGGATGCGCCCGACGAACTCGCGGCGCGCCTCGTCCTTGAGGTGCGCGATGATCTCGGTGTCGACGAGGCCCGGCGCCACGGCATTCACCGTGATGGCCCGGGGGGCGAGCTCGAGCGCGAGGGCCTTGGTGAAGGCGATGAGCCCTCCCTTGGCCGCCGAGTAGTTGGCCTGGCCCGCGTGGCCCGAGATCCCGCTCACGGACACGATGTTGACGATGCGCCCGGAGCTCTTGTGGAGCATGCCGCGGATGAGCGCCTTCGTGACCCGAAAGGCGCCCTTCAGATCGACGTCGAGGACGTAGTCCCAGTCCTCCTCCTTCATGAAGGGGAACAGGGCGTCCTTGATGACGCCCGCGTTGTTGACGAGGACGTCGGCGCCTCCGAAATCGGTCCCGACGCGGTCGGCCATCGCCCGGACCTCCTCGGGCTTGAGGACGTCCATCACGAGCGCGGTCGCCTGGCCCCCGGCGCGGCGGATCTCGTCGGCCGTGGCCTCGGCCCGCTCGACGTCGCGCTGGCACGTCAGGACCACGCGCGCCCCCGCTCCGGCGAGCTCGAGCGAGATCGCGCGGCCGATCCCGCGCGAGCCACCGGTCACGACCGCGGTCTTCATCCGGCTCCGACTATATCCACGGCGGCCCGGATCGCGGCGAGACTGCCCGCCGGGTGGCAGCGCGTCGTCCGGTCGATCCAGCGCACCATCTTGGAGAGCATCTCGCCGGGGCCCGCCTCCACGAAGACCCGATCTCCGCCGGCGACCAGGCGCTCGAACGTGTCCTTCCAGAGCGTCGGGAAGCAGAAGGCCGTGCCGAGCAGGCGGCGGATCTCCCCGCCCCGGGTGACGACGGTTCCCTCCGGGCCGTAATACGGGACGTCCGGGTCGCGGATGCTCCGCAGGGCCGCGACCATCGGCGCGATCGCGTCGGCCACGGGGCGCATGAGCTCGCTGTGGATCGGCCAGCTCATCGTCAGGGGAAGGACCGACAGCGCGCGGGGCCGCAGCTCCTCGAAGGCGGCGGCGACGCCTTCGGCCGTTCCGGTCAGCACGAACTGGGTCGAGGCATTGACGTTGCCGATCCAGACCGGGAGGCCGCGGCCGCGCAGGCCCTCGAGGGCGGCTTCCACGACCTCGCGGCGCGCGCCGATGACGGCGCCCATCCCGCCGCGGATCCCGAGCCGCCCCGTCTCGCGCCAGACGGCCACGAGCACGTCGAGGGCCTCCTCGTACGAGATGCCTCCGGCCGCGACCATCGCGGCGTAGTTGCCGAGGCTGTATCCCGCCGTGGCCCGCGGGCGGACTCCGGACCGGACCAGCGTCCGCGCCGCGAGGGTCGAGACGAGGTACACCCCCGCCTGGGCCGGGAGGTTCTCGCGAAGCTCCTCGGCGGGCCCCTCGAACAGGATCCGCTCGAGATCGAGGCCGCAGCGCTCGGACGTGAGCGAGAAGAGAGCGCGCGCTTCCGGGTCCGCGTCGTAGAAGTCCCGGCCCATGCCGACCCACTCGGCGAGCTGGCCCGGAAAGAGGAACGCGGCCCTGCCCGTCATGCCGGGACGAGCTCCGGGAGCGCGTCGGCGATCGCCACGCACCGGTCCCGCTCGAGCCAGCGCTCCAGCCGCTGCGGAAAGCGCCGGAGGCCGGCGAAGTGCACCGCGCGCGTCGCCGCCGGCAGACCGTCCATCCGGGGGTGCGCGCGGTCGAGCTCCCACGGGTGCAGCGTGAAGACGGCCGGGAAGCCGCGGTCGCGAAACCCCGCCTCGGCGGCGGCGAGGAGCGACTCGGGCAGGACGCGGAACGGCCAGGCCCCGCCGAGCGGGAGACGGCGCCCCGCCACGTGGCCGGTCAGCGGCGGCAGCTCGGTCAGCGACCAGCCGTCGCGCTCGATCCGGTGGGGTCCCTCGGGGCCGTCGGAGCTTCCGAGCGGGGGCACGGGCATCATGGAGGCGTCGCAGCGGAACCCCGCAGCCGCGAGCTCGGAGAGGGCGCTGGCGCCGGCGTCGCGGATCGACCATTCGGCCGCCCGGTAGGACCGCGCGCGAACGCCTCCCGCCTCCTCGACCGACTCCCGCGCCCGCCGCAGGTCCTCGCGGAACTCGGACGCGCTCATCTCGTCGGCGCGCCCATGCACGTCGCCGTGAACGCCGATCTCGTGTCCCTGTTCGGCCGCCCGCCGGACGAGGCGCGGGTGGCGCCGGGCGATCCAGCCGAGAAAGAAGATGGTCGCCCGGTGCTCTCCCCGGGCAAGCGCGTCCAGGAGCGCGCCGAGCGTGGACTCGATCCGCGAGGCGAAGGCGTCCCACCGGCGGGGGTCCGAGTAGTACCCGTCGCCGCACACGTGGAACCAGTCTTCGGCGTCGACCGTGAGGACGCGCGGGCCGCGGCCCCGCGTGCGCAGCGGCGTGATGAGGGGTGGATCCACGAGGAGGCGATTGTAGCGGCTGGGCGGTCGTCGGCCGCGGCACGTCCAGGGTCGCCGGGCGTCCCGGGGACGCTCGCGGGTGGCGAGGCCCCGCCGCTCCGACGCCTCAGTCCGTCTCGAACACCTTGTAGTAGACGGCCCCCCACGAGATCACCCACGTGTCCCGGAACGGCCTGTAGTGCGACGGCCCCCCGTAGATCGCCCGGACCGGAACCGCCCGGTAGCGCTTCACGTGCCGGGCGGCCTTCAGAAGGATCTCGGTCTCGATGATGTATCCGCGCGCGCTCAACGGGAGGCGCCGGAGGACATCGGCCGCCACGACGCGATAGCCCGACTGCGCATCCTCGACGTCGTGCCCCGTCATGCGCGAGAGCACCTGGCTGCCGATCTCGTTGGTGCGGAAGCGGTAGGCCGGGATCGCCTCGGGCTCCTGCATCCGGGAGCCGATCACGAAGTCGTCGCCCGCGCGCGCGGCGTCGAGGAGCCGGGGCAGGTCCTGCGGATCGTGCTGGCCGTCGGCGTCCACGAAGGCGACGTGCGTGGCGTCGGACGCGAGGACCCGCGCGAGCCCCGCGCGCAGCGCCGTCCCCTTTCCCCCGTTCTCCGGCAGGCGCAGCACCTCCGCGCCCGCCCGCTCCGCCTCGGCCCCGGTTGCGTCCGGCGACCCGTCGTCGACGACGACGACGCGCGCCACGCTCTTCTTCAGGCCGGCCACGACCGCGCCCACGGTCGCCGCCGCCGCGTAGGCGGGCACGAGCGCGACGGGGCGAAACGGTCTTTCCACGGCCGGATCCTAGCAACCCTTCGCTCCGTCCTCGGAAGGACTTAGCCCTTCTGGCTCTTTGACATGCGTTGACTCACACCTGCCCTTGTGAAAAAGTCTGGCCGCCCCATGCCTGAGAGTTTCATTCCGATTCTCATCCTGCTCGGCGTCGCGGCGGGAATGGCCGCGACGATCCTGCTTCTCAACGCCATCCTGGGCCCCAAGCTCCGCACCCGCAAGAAGCTCGAGGTGTACGAGAGCGGCGTCCCCCTCGTCGACGCCTCCCGCAAGCGGGTCTCGATCAAGTTCTTCGTGATCGCGATGGTCTTCATCCTGTTCGACGTGGAAATCGCGTTCGTCTACCCCTGGGCGCTGGTGTTCCGCTCCGCCGGCTGGCCGCTGTTCGTCGAGATGTTCTCGTTCCTGGCCATCCTGCTCGTCGGGTACGCCTACATCTGGAAGAAAGGCGCGTTCGACTGGTGAGCCACACCCGCTACCACGTGGAGTCGGCCGGCGAGCCGCGCGCCTTCCCTCCCGAGGCCATGGCCCGGATCGAGAAGATCCTGACCCGATACCCCACGAAGCAGGCGGCGCTACTTCCCGTCCTCTGGGTGGCCCAGGAGACGTGGGGCTGGATCTCGAAGGAATCCGCCGAGGAGGTGGCCCGCATCCTGGGGCTGCCGGTCTCGCACGTGGACGGGGTCCTGACCTTCTACACGATGTTCAACCTGCGCCCCATGGGCAGGAACCTGCTCCAGATCTGCACGTCCATCTCCTGCCACCTGCGCGGGGCCGGCAGGCTCCTCGACCACTGCAAGCGCCGGCTCGGCGTCGAGATGGAGGGGACGACCCCGGATGGCAAGTTCACGCTGGTCGAGGTCGAGTGCATCGCCGGCTGCGACCGGGCCCCGTCCATGATGGTCAACGACAAGTACTACGAGCCGATGGACGAGGCGAAGCTCGACGCCCTCCTCGACCGGCTCGCCCGGGAGTCCTGACGTGGAAAAGATCCTGAGCCGCCGCGTCGGAACGCCCGACTCCCAGTCGATCGACACCTACCTCGCCGACGGCGGGTACGCGGGCCTCAGGAAGGTCCTCGCGGGAGCGATGACCCCCGAGCAGGTGCTCGAGGAGGTCAAGAAGGCCAACGTGCGCGGGCGCGGGGGCGCCGGGTTCTCGGCGGGCGTCAAGTGGAGCTTCCTTCCGAAGAACGGCACGAAGCCGGTCTATCTCCTGTGCAACGCCGACGAATCCGAGCCCGGGACGTTCAAGGACCGGCTCGTGATGGAGAACGACCCTCACCAGCTCCTCGAGGGAATGATCCTCGCCTCGTACGCGATCCACTGCAAGACGGCCTACATCTACATCCGCGGCGAGTTCTACGACGGCGCGCGCATCCTGAACCGGGCGGTCGAGGAGGCGTACGCGAAGGGGTTCCTGGGCCAGAACATTTTGGGCTCGGGGTTCTCGCTCGACATCACGGTCCACCGCGGCGCGGGCGCGTACATCTGCGGCGAGGAGACGGGCCTGATCGAGTCGATCGAAGGCAAGCGCGGGCAGCCGCGGATCAAGCCGCCCTTCCCCGCGATCTCGGGGGCCTTCGCCAGCCCGACCATCGTCAACAACGTCGAGACCCTCTGCTGCGTCAAGCACGTCATCGACCGCGGCGCGGACTGGTTCCTCAAGCTCGGCCGCAACGAGAAGAACACGGGCCCCAAGCTCTTCTGCATCTCGGGGCACGTCAACCGCCCCGGCGTCTACGAGGCCGCGATGGGCCTGCCGTTCCGGGACCTCATCTACGGCGACGACTACGCCCGCGGGATCCTCGGGGGCAAGAAGTTGAAGGCGGTGATTCCGGGCGGCGCCTCCGCGCCGATCCTGAAGGCCGACGAGATCGAGGATTGCCCGCTCGACTTCGACGGCGTGGCCGCGAAGGGCTCGATGCTCGGCTCGGCGGCGATCATCGTGATGGACGAGGACACCTGCATCGTCGCGGCCATCCAGAACATCCTCAAGTTCTTCTCCCACGAGTCCTGCGGGCAGTGCACGCCCTGCCGCGAGGGCACGACCTGGCTGTACAAGGTCCTGACGCGGATCGAGAACGGCGAGGGCCGCCCCGAGGACGTGGACCTGCTGTCGCGCGTCGCCGGCCAGATGAACAACGGGATGACGATCTGCGTCCTCGCCGACGGGGCCGCCGCCCCGCTGCTTTCCTCGGTCGCGAAGTTCCGCGACGAGTTCCTGTACCACGTCGAGCACAAGCGCTGCCTGTCCGGGGCGAAGGCCGCCATGGTGACCGCATGAGCAGCCCGACCCCGAAGCCGCCCGCCCCGCCGGCGCCGCCGCCTCCCCCGCCCCAGAAGGACACGTTCACCGTGGTCTTCGACGGCAAGTCGGTGGAGGTGCCCAAGAACCTCAACCTGATCGACGCGGCCAAGCTCGCCGGCGTCGACATCCCCCACTTCTGCTACCACCCCCGCCTCTCGGTGGTCGGCCAGTGCCGCATGTGCCTCGTCGAGATCGAGGGAATCCCCAAGATCCAGGCCGCGTGCACGGTGCCCCTGAAGGACGGCCTCTCGGTCAAGACGACGACCGAGAAGGTCCGGACCTCCCGCGCCGCGACGATGGAGTTCCTCCTCATCAACCACCCGCTCGACTGCCCGATCTGCGACCAGGCCGGCGAGTGCACGCTCCAGGACAACTCGTTCGGCTACGGCCAGCAGCTCTCGCACTTCGACGAGACGAAGCGGCAGTACCCGACCTTCGACCGCACCATGATCGGCCCGCACGTCGTGGCCGACATGACCCGGTGCATCCAGTGCACGCGGTGCATCCGGTTCACGCAGGAGATCGCGGGCACCTCCGAGCTCACGTTCCTCGACCGCGGGGGCCGGACCCTCGTCTGGACGCACGACGGCAAGCCCCTCGCCAACGACTGGTCGGGCTGCGCCGCGGACGTCTGCCCGGTGGGCGCCCTCACCGTGCGCGAGTTCCGCTTCCGCAGCCGGGTCTGGTATCTCAAGAAGTCGAAGTCCGTCTGCCCCGGCTGCAACGTCGGGTGCAACGTCTCGATCGAGTCCAAGGACGACGTCGTCTATCGCTTCCTGCCGCGCCTGAATCCCAAGGTCAACGACTACTGGCTCTGCGACCACGGGCGGCTTCTCTCCGAGTCCCTGAACGCCCGCGACGTCCACAAGGCGACGCTGCGCGAGGGCAACGAGGTCAAGGACGCGATCGTGCCGGCGGCCATCGCGCGGATCGCGCGCGAGATCCGCGCCACGATCGAGAAGACCGGCCCCTCGGGCCTCTTCTTCCTCGGCTCGGCGCACCTCTCGAACGAGGAGAACTTCCTCCTGCGGAAGATCGCCGACCACCTCGGCTGCCCCAACCGGGACGTCGTCGTCGACAAGTCCCGCCCGCGCAAGATCAAGTCGCGCACCGAGTGGGTCGAGGGCGACGACGCGGCGGCCAACTTCCGCGGCGCGCGCGACATGGGCCTGACCCCCGGCAAGGGGGGCTACGGCCTCGACGCCGTCCTCTCCGGAAAGGCCTCGCCCGAGGTCATCGTCGCCGCCGATGCGACCTTCGCGGCCCTGGCCGACGATCCCGAAAAGGCCGCGATCCTGCGCCGGGCGCGCTTCGTGGCGACCGCCGCGCGGACCGCCAACGCGCTCACCCGCTCGGCCGACGTGGTGCTGCCCGCCGCCTCTCTCTCGGAGAAGGAAGGCACGTTCACGAACGTCCAGGGGCGGGTGCAGCGGTTCGAGCGCGCCTTCCTGCCGAAGCCGCCGGTCCGGGCCCACTGGGATCTCCTGCTCCTGCTCGCCCACGCCCTCGGCTGGGGCGACCGCAACTGGACCCCCGCCGACATCTTTGGCGAGATCGCGAAGGAGGTCGAGGGCTACGGCAAGATCGCGGAAGCCGAGCTCGAGGGCGGCGCGACCCTGAAGAAGGGCGACTTCGCCTGGGCGGGAACCCTGTGACCGCGATCGACTGGGTGATCCTGGTCCTCCGGGTCGTCCTGCCGGCGCTCATCCTGCCGGGCATCGTGATCCCCCTCGTCTGGGTCGAGCGCCGCGTCGCGGCCTTCATCCAGGACCGGCCGGGCCCGAACCGCGTGGGCCCGTTCGGCCTCATGCAGAGCCCCGCCGACATCCTGAAACTCTTCACGAAGGAGGACGTCGTCCCCTCCTCGGCCGACAAGTTCCTCTTCCTCCTCGCGCCGGGCCTCGCGGTGTTCGCGGCGCTCTCGACCTTCGCCGTCGTCCCCTACGGGCCCACGATCGAGGTCGCCGGCCACTCGATCCCCCTGATCGGCGCCGACATCTCGATCGGCCTTCTTTACGTCTTCGCGATCACGTCGCTGTCGGTGTACTCGATCGTGCTCGCGGGCTGGTCGTCGAACGACAAGTTCGCCCTGATGGGCGGCATCCGGTCGAGCGCGCAGATCATCTCCTACGAGCTCGCCATGACGACGGCCGCCGCCGGGGTCGTCCTCGCCGCCGGGTCGTTCCGGCTGACCGACATCGTCGGCATGCAGCAGGGCGCCTTTCACCTGCTCCCGTTCGTCCCGCGCTGGACGGTCTTCCCGCAGTTCTTCGGCTTCCTCGTGTTCTTCATCTCGGCCTTCGCCGAGACCAACCGCCTTCCGTTCGACCTGCCCGAGGCGGAGGCCGAGCTCGTCGCCGGCTACCACACCGAGTACTCCGCGATGCGCTTCGGCTCCTACTTCCTGGCCGAGTACATCAACGTCATCGTGGCGTCGGCGATGACCGCGACGCTCTACTTCGGCGGCTGGTCCCTGCCGGGCTACCACCCGCACGGCGTCGTCGGCGGCCTCGCCTCGCTGCTCGTCTTCGCGGCGAAGACGGGCGCGCTCGTCCTCGTGTTCATCTGGGTCCGCTGGACCCTGCCGCGCTTCCGCTACGACCAGCTCATGAAGCTCGGCTGGAAGGCCCTGCTGCCGCTCGCCCTCGCGAACCTGCTCTGGGTCGCCGGCCTCGAGATGTGGAGGCTTCACCGCTAGCGCCATGGAACGCCTGATCTTCGACGCCGCGGCCCTCGGGGCCATCGTCTTCGCCGGCCTCATGGTCGTCGGGCGCGACCCCGTCAAGAGCGTTCTCGCGCTGGTCGTCTCGTTCTTCGCCCTCGCGGTCTGCTACGTCCTCGTGCTTTCGCCGTTCATCGCCGCGCTGCAGGTCATCGTGTACGCGGGCGCGATCCTCGTTCTCTTTCTCTTCGTCCTGATGCTGCTCAACGTCGGGCGCGAGCAGCCCGACGGGGCGCGCCGCCCCATCCAGACGGTCCTCGGCAGCCTCGCCGTCGTCGTCTTCGCCGGGCTGCTCCTCGGCATGCTGCGCGGGAGCGGCTCCCACCTGCCTCCCCTGCCGGAGTCCGTCGCCCCGGAGTCGCTCGCGGACCCGGCGGCCATCGCGCGGCTGCTCTTCTCGGACTACCTGCTGCACTTCGAGGCCGTCTCCGTGCTGCTGCTCGCCGCGCTCGTCGGGGCCTTCGTCCTCGCCCGGCGGGAGGACGCGCCGTGATCGGCTCGATCCCCCTGTCGGACGTCCTGCTCGTGTCGGGAGCGCTCTTCGCGATCGGGATCGCGGGCGCCCTCCTGCGCCGCAACGCGATCCAGATCTTCCTGTCGATCGAGCTGATGATGAACGCGACCAACCTCGCGCTGCTCGGCTACGGCGCCGCCCTTGGCACCCACGAAGGCCAGATCCTCGTCTTCTTCGTCATCGCGATCGCGGCCGCCGAAGCCTCGGTCGGCCTCGCGATCTTCGTCGCGCTCTTCCGCCACACGGAAACCATCGACGTGAACAAGATCAACCTGTTGAAGTGGTGAGGCGGGAACCGGCATGACGTCTTCGCTGCCGCTCTGGGTCCTCCCGGCGATCCCGCTCGCCGGCTTCGCGGTCAACGCGCTGCTCGGCACGCGCCTGGGCAAGTCGTTCGTCACCGCCGTGGGCGTCGGCGCGGCCGGCCTCGTCACGCTGGCGGCCTACAGCCGCCTGGTGCCGTTCCTGTCCGGCAGCCACGCGGCCGTCATCGAGCCCGTGACGAGCTGGATCTCGATCGGCAGCCTTTCGATCGACATCTCTTTCCGGCTCGACCCCCTCTCGGCGCTGATGCTCGCGTTCGTGACGTTCGTGGCCTTCCTGATCCACGTGTACGCGATCGGCTACATGCACCACGAGGCCACCGACGCCGGCTATGCGCGCTTCTTCGCGTACCTGAACCTCTTCCTCTTCGCGATGCTGACCCTCGTGCTCGCGGAGAGCTTCCTCCTCATGTTCGTCGGCTGGGAGGGCGTCGGCCTCTGCTCGTACCTGCTGGTCGGCTACTACTTCGACCGCGAGTACGCCGCCCTGGCCGGGCGCAAGGCCTTCGTCGTGAACCGGATCGGCGACTACGGCTTCCTGCTCGGCATGTTCGGGATCTTCACGGCGTTCGGCTCGCTGAACTACACCGAGGTCTTCCGCAAGGCCGCCGAGCAGCCCGCGCAGTTCTCCCCCGCGCTCTCGGCGATCTGCCTGTGTCTCTTCATCGGGGCCATGGGCAAGAGCGCCCAGGTCCCGCTCTACGTCTGGCTGCCCGACGCCATGGCCGGCCCGACGCCCGTCTCGGCCCTCATCCACGCGGCCACCATGGTCACGGCCGGCGTGTACATGGTGTCCCGCTGCAACGTGCTCTTCCGGCTCGCGCCGGAGGTCATGCTCTTCGTCGCCGTCATCGGCTGCTTCACCGCCCTCTTCGCCGGGACGATCGCCGTCGCGCAGAACGACCTCAAGAAGGTCCTGGCCTATTCGACGATCTCCCAGCTCGGCTACATGTTCCTGGCCTGCGGGGTCGGCGCCTTCTCGGTCGGCATGTTCCACGTCATGACCCACGCGTGCTTCAAGGCCTGCCTCTTCCTCGGCGCGGGCTCGGTCATGCACGCCATGTCCGACGACCTCGACATCCGGCACATGGGCGGCCTGAAGTCGAAGATGCCGATCACCTACTGGACCTTCCTGGCCGCGACCCTGGCCATCGCCGGCATCCCGCCGTTCGCCGGGTTCTTCTCGAAGGACGCGATCCTCGCGAGCTCGTTCGAGGCCCCCGGCCTCGGAAAGCTGCTCTGGTTCGTGGGCCTCTTCACGGCGGGCCTGACGGCCTTCTACATGTTCCGGATCGTGTCCCTGACCTTCTACGGCGAGTTCCGGGGCACGAAGGAACAGGCCCACCACCTGCACGAGTCGCCGGCCTCGATGACCTTCCCGCTGGTCGTGCTCGGAGTCCTGTCGCTCGTCGCGGGCTGGCTCGGGTTGCCCGCCGTGTTCGGGGAGCACGCCAACGTCATCGAGCCGTTTCTGGCTCCGATCATCGCCCCCATCGCGGGCCACGAGGGCGCCCGGGAGGCGATGCCTCATGCCACCGAGTGGCTCCTCATGGCCGTCTCGGTGGCGGTCGCGGCTTCCGGCCTGTACCTCGCCTACCAGTGGTACGCGAAGCAGGGAGGGCTCACGCCGGCCCGCGTCGCCGCCGCCCTGCCCGGCGCGTACGCGCTCGTCGCCGACAAGTACCGGATCGACGAGCTCTACGGCTTCCTGTTCGTCCGGCCGTTCGCCTGGCTCGCGCGGACGCTCTGGAAGGTCGTGGACGTGCTCGTCATCGACGGCATCCTCAACGCCGCGGCGTTCCTCGTCGAGCTGGCCGGCGACTTCCTGCGCTTCCTGCAGACCGGCAACGTGCGCAACTACGCGCTGACGTTCTTCCTCGGCCTGGTCGCGCTGCTTCTCTTCGTCGTGGGGGCCATGTAGATGGAGGCCCTCCTGCACGATCACCTGCTGAGCGTCGTCGTGTTCCTGCCGGCGGCGGGCGCCGTGCTTCTCCTGCTCTTTCCCCGGTCGGCGCCGAAGGCCGCGCGCAACGCCGCCCTGGCCGTCTCGCTCCTCGACCTCTTCGTGTCGCTGCCGCTCTGGACGCGGTTCTCGCTGACCCAGGAGGGGTTCCAGTTCCGCGAGAAGCTCACGTGGATCCCCCAGCTCGGCATCTCGTACAACGTGGGCCTCGACGGCATCTCGCTTCTGCTCGTCCTGCTGACGACGGTGCTGACGCCCGTCGCGCTCCTCTTCTCCCTGTCCCACGTCGAGAAGGAAGTTCGCGGCTTTTCGATCGCGTTCCTGATCCTCGAGACCGGCATGCTCGGCAGCCTCGTCGCCCTCGACCTCGCCCTCTTCTACGTCTTCTGGGAGGTCATGCTCGTCCCGATGTACTTCATCATCGGCATCTGGGGCGGTCCGCGCCGCATCTACGCCTCGATGAAGTTCTTCCTCTTCACGATGGCGGGCAGCCTGCTGATGTTCCTGGCGATCCTCTTCATCGCGATCCGGCACCAGTCCGCCACGGGCATCTGGTCGTTCGCCCTGGAGGACCTCTACCGCCTCACCTTCACGGGCCGCACGGAGACGCTGCTCTTTTTCGCCTTCGCCCTCGCGTTCGCGATCAAGGTCCCCGTCTTTCCGCTCCACACCTGGCTGCCCGACGCCCACACCGAGGCGCCGACGGCCGGCTCGATCATCCTCGCGGGCGTCCTCCTGAAGCTCGGCGTGTACGGCTACCTGCGTTTCGCCCTGCCGCTGTTCCCCGGCGCCGCGATGCGCTACGCCTGGCTCCTCGGCCTTCTCGGCGTCATCGGCGTCGTGTACGGGGCCCTCGTCGCGTACGCCCAGCACGACATGAAGCGGCTCGTCGCCTACTCCTCCGTCTCGCACCTCGGCCTGGTCGTCATCGGCGTCGGGGCGTTCACGACCATGTCCCTCTCGGGGTCGATCCTCCAGATGGTCAACCACGGCCTCTCGACGGGCGCCCTGTTCCTGCTCGTCGGCGTCCTCTACGAGCGCCGCCACACCCGCGAGCTCGACGCGTACGGCGGAGTCGCCGCGGTCGTCCCGGTGACCACCGCGCTCTTCCTGATCGCGACCCTGTCCTCGATCGGCCTGCCCGGCCTGAACGGGTTCGTCGGCGAGTTCACGATCCTGCTCGGGACGTGGCTCTCGCCGCACCGGTGGTGGGCCTACGCCGCGGCGAGCGGCGTCATCCTGTCCGCGATCTACATGCTGACGCTGGTGCAGCGGGTGTTCTGGAACCCGTTCGCCCACGAGGAGAACCGCAAGCTCACCGACATCCGGCCGAGCGAGTTCATCGCCGCCGCCACGCTCGTCGTCCTCATGGTCTGGATCGGAGTGCGGCCCAACGACGTGCTCGACCGGATCCGCCCGGCGGTCGAGACGCTCCAGAAGAGCGTCCTCGCCAAGCAGGCCGTGCAGGTGGGCCAGTGACCGAGAGCTTCGTGCACTTCACCCACGCCGACCTCGTGTCGATCGCCCCCGAGATCGCCCTGGTCGCGGCGGGCTGCCTCGTGCTGCTCCTCGAGGCGTTCGCCCCTTCGTGGCGCCGCGCCTCCGCGACCATCGCCCTCGCGGGGGTCGCCGCGTCCCTCTATTTCCTGGTCGACACGCCCCTCGGCACGACCTTCGGCGGCCGCTTCGCGACGTCCCCGCTGACCGTCCTCATGGGCCTCTTCATCGGCGCCGCCGCGGGCCTCGCGATCCTGATCGCCCGGCCGTACCTCGAGCGGACCGGCGAGGAGCGGGGCGAGTTCTACGCCCTCCTGCTCTGGGGGCACGTCGGCGTCTCGCTCATGATCCGGGGCCTCGACCTGCTCCTGATCTTCATCGGTCTCGAGACGCTGTCCCTCGCCTTCTACGTCCTCGCGGGCATCTTCCGCCGCGTGGCGGCCTCCTCCGAGGCGGCGCTCAAGTACTTCCTGACGGGCGCCTTCGGGTCCGCCTTCACGCTGTACGGCATCGCCCTGCTCTTCGGGGCCGCGGGCGGGACGAGGATCGAGGACCTCACCCGGCCGGGCCTCGTCGAGAGCCCCTCCGTCGTCTTCGGGCTGCTCTTCCTGCTCGTCGGCTTCGGCTTCAAGATGTCGCTCGCTCCGTTCCACGCGTGGGCGCCGGACGTGTACCAGGGCATGCCGACGCCCGCCGTCGCGTACCTTTCCGTGGCGCCCAAGGGAGCCGCGGTCCTCGTCCTCTTCCGCGTCTTCGCCGCGGTCTTCGAGAACGGGATGCCCGACCGGTTCCGCGCGGGCCTGGCCGGCCTGGCGATCCTCTCGATGACCCTCGGCAACGTCGTCGCCCTCGCGCAGCGCGACATCAAGCGGCTGCTGGCGTACTCGGGCATCGCGCAGATGGGCTACGTGACCATCGCCCTGGCGGTCTTCGGCCGCGACGCGCTGGCCGCCGTGATCGTCTACTTCTTCGCGTACCTCGCCTCCAACGCCGGCGCGTTCGCGGCCGTCTCGGCGCTCTACCGCGACGAGACGAAACCGCACCCCGTCGCGCTGCTCGCCGGCGCCGGGCGGCGCGCCCCGTTCGCCGCCGCCGTGCTCGCGCTGTGCCTCTTTTCCCTGGCGGGCATCCCGGCGACGGCCGGGTTCATCGGAAAGTTCTTCCTGTTCAAGGCCGCCGTCGAGAGGGGCTTCTACACGCTCGCCCTGGTCGGCGTCGCCAACAGCCTCGTGTCCATCGGCTACTACCTGAAGGTCGTCTACATCCTCTACATGCGCGAACCGGTCGAGACCGAGCCGCCCCCCCGGCTCGCGCCCGCCGACCGCCTCGCCCTGGCGCTGTGCGCCGCGGCGATCTTCGCCCTGGGCGTCTTCCCGTCGTCGCTCTGGGAGCTCGCGCGCCGCGCCGCCGCGACGCTGCCCTTAACGGGGCCCTGAGCCGGCCCCTCCCCCGCTGGCTGCCGCGAAGGCGAAGGAGAGAAGCATGGCCACCAAGCGCAAACCCGCCGCCCGCCCCGCACCCGTCAAGCCCGCGCCCCCCGTCGCTCCCGAGAACCTGAACCCGTTCGGCTTCGCCCTGCAGCAGTTCGAGAGGGCCGCGGACTTTCTCTCCCTGGACCCCGGCACGCGCGCCGTCCTGAGCAGCCCGAAGCGCCAGCTCACCGTCTCGATCCCGGTCAGGATGGACAACAAGAAGGTCAAGGTCTTCACGGGCTACCGCGTGCAGCACTCGATCGCCCGCGGCCCATCCAAGGGCGGCATCCGCTTCCACCCGGGCGTCACGCTCGACGAGGTCAAGGCGCTGGCGATGTGGATGACCTGGAAGTGCGCGGTCGTCAACATCCCGTTCGGCGGGGCCAAGGGCGGCATCACGGTCGACCCGAAGAAGCTCTCGATGGACGAGAACGAGCGCCTGACGCGCCGCTACACCTCCGAGATCGCGATCGTCCTCGGCCACGACCGCGACATCCCGGCCCCCGACGTCTACACCACCCCGCAGCACATGGCGTGGATCATGGACACCTTCTCGATGACGCAGGGCTACTCGACGCTCGGCGTCGTCACGGGCAAGCCGATTCCGCTCGGCGGGTCCGCCGGCCGGAACGAGGCCACGGCCGAGGGCTGCTTCGTCGCCATCGACGAGGCCGCCAAACGGCTGCACCTGAAGCTCAAGGGCGCGACCGCGGCCGTCCAGGGCTACGGGAATGCCGGGGCGCACGTCGCCCGGTTCCTCGACGAGGCAGGCGCGAAGGTCGTGGCCCTGTCGGACTCGCGGGGCGGCATCTACGACAAGAAGGGCCTCGACCTCGATCTCGTCAACGCCGCCAAGGACAAGAAGGGAACCGTCACCGCCACGCGGGGGCAGAAGATCTCCAACGCCGAGCTGCTCGAGCTCCCGGTGGACATCCTCGTCCCCGCGGCCCTCGAGGGCGTCATCACGCGCGAGAACGCGCCGCGGGTCAAGGCGAAGATCATCGCCGAGGCGGCCAACGGCCCGACGACGCCCGACGCCGACGACATCCTCCGCGGCAACGGCGCCGTCGTGATCCCCGACATCCTCGCCAACGCGGGCGGCGTCACCGTCTCGTACTTCGAGTGGGTCCAGGACCTCTACTCGTTCTTCTGGGATCCGGACGTCGTGCGCAATCACCTCGAGCGCACGATCCGGCGCGCTTACGAGGACGTGGCCGAAACCGCCCGCCGGCACGACACGGACCTGAGGACGGGAGCGCTGATCCTCGCCGTCGGGCGCGTCGAGGAGGCGACCCGGCTCCGGGGGCTCTTCCCCTAGGCGGGCGGCGCGGCCGGCCCTACTCGTCCGCGATCAGGATCGCCCGGACCGGCGAGGCGTCGAGGTCCGCGAAGCGCAGCGGCAGGGCCACGAGCTGGTACACGCCCTCGGAGACGGCGGCGAGATCGAGGTCCTCGAGCAGGGCGACGCCGGCGCCGAGGAGGGCCCGGTGCGCGGGCAGGTCTTCGGCATCCTCGGGGTCGATCGACGGCGCGTCGGTGCCGACGAGCTGCGTTCCGTGCGCGGCGAGCTGGAGGGCGGCCAGGGGCGAGAGCGACGCCTTGCCGCCGCTGCGGAACAGGACGCGCGCCACACCGAGGGCCCTTTTCGGGAGGGCGTCCGGCCCGACCTCTCCGAGGCCGGGGAGCTCGACGACCCGGGCCGGGCCCAGGAAGGCGGAGAGGACCGCCTCCTCGATCGTCTTGCCGTCCGTGAAGACGTGGCTCGGCGCGTCCGCGTGCGTGCCGCAGTGGGCGCTCATCGAGAAGCAGGTCGAGCCCCACGGGGCAGCCGCGCCCGGGCTCGCGATCTCGCGCCAGCTGAAGCCCACGTCGCCCGGCCAGACCGGCGTTTCCTCCGAGATGCGGCGCGAGACGTCGTAGATCTTCATCGCATGCGGCGGACCGTCTTCGTCCCGGCGAAGCGCTCCGCGACGTGGGGATCGTAGCCCTTGTGGCGAGGGTGGACCGGGACGTCCCGGTACTCGCCGTCGCAGCGGTAGCAGATCGTGACCGGACGGATCCGGGCGGCGACGATCCAGTCCACCACGACCGTCGCCAGAAGGACGGGCGTGAACCAGATCCAGCCGAACTTCCACCCCACGAAGAGCGCCAGGACCAGCGAGACGGCCATGATCAGGCAGCCGAGGCGCTGGTCGAAGTCCTTCTGCAGGAAGAAGGAGTGGTTGCCGCAGAAGGCGCACTGCTCGACGCCCTCCGCTCCCGCGACGCCCTCGAAGTGCGCCGCGTACGTCTTGCCGCACTTCGCGCAGGCGAAGTCTCCTCCGTCCGTTTCCGCGTGCTCGCGGGCCGTGAGGCAGTCCGCGCAGTAGTGCCTTGCCCGCATCGCGAGGCCTACGCGGGGAATCCCGTCGCAACGGTCAGGTACGAGGACAGGAGCTCCCCGATCAGCACGAACACGAGCGCGACGTAGAGGAGGCCCGTCGCCGCCTGGTTCGACTTCATTTCCGCGGTCCTCCAGATGAAATAGGACAGCGCGAGCGGCCCGACGATTCCCCACAGGACCCGGAAGAGAAAGAAGAGCGCGTCCCGCTCGAGGGAGAGGAGGGTGTGAAGGCCTTCCGATCCGGGGTGGCAGGCCACCGAGACGCCGAGGTAGAGGGTGCGGAAGATCGCGAGGCCGGCGAAGAGCGCCGCCCCCCGCGCCAGCAGCTGGAACGGCAGGGCGCGCGAGACGAGGTACCAGTGTCCGAGGTTCATGATCAGGAGGACCGACCCGAAGAAGAGGCCGCCCGCAGCGGCTCCGACGACCGTCCACCCGCTTCCCGAGTGGAGCGGCGCCACCACGGCGACGCGGGCCAGACACCACCCCGCGCACGCCGCCCCCGCGAGAAGCACGAGCCGGCCCTGGCTCGCCCAGCCCCAGTGCGCCTGGAGCGTATAGGCGACCAGCAGCCCCGTGGCCACGGCCGCGGTCGCGGGCGGAAGGCCCGCGGGCTTGACCAGGAGGGCCAGGCCGGCAAAGAGGGCCGCCAGCCCCCCGTGGAGCGCAAAGAACCCCCTTCCCAGCACCTTCGGCGGGAAGAAGAGCAGCAGAAAGGCGGTGCCCGCACAGGCTTCGAGCAGGAAGAGGCCCAGACCAGAAAGCGCCATGAGGCCGCGATTCTATCCGGTCGCCGCGCGCGCCCGGATCTCGGCGGCGATCCGGTCCACGTGAGCCACCAGCCCGTGGTCGCCGTCCGGGATCGCGATGAACCGCGACCCCTCGCGCAGGCCCCCGCTCGCCTCCCAGCGGCGCCAGGTCTCGGAGACGCCGTCGAACGGAACGCTCTCGTCCTTCGCCCCCATCAGGACCGAGACCGGCTGCGTCGGGGCGTCGCGATCCGCGGAGAGCGCGGCCATCTGCTCGAAGAAGCGCCGGTGAATCGGAACCTCACGATTCATTCCGTGGTGGAAGAGCGGGATCGGGTCCCCGGGAGCGAGCTTCTCGATCCACCTCCGGCCAAATCCCAGAGCCGGCGCGATCAATACAAGCGGCGCCGCGATCCCGCGCCGGCACGCGGCCAGGGCCACGAGGGCGCCGAGGGAGCTCCCGACGACCACCGAGGGCGAATCCGCCTGCGCCGCGCGGACGGCGGTGGTAACGATCGCCTCGAAGTCGAGCTTTTCGAAGGAGGGCTGGTTGAGGTCGGGAGCGAGGAGGCGGAACCGGGTGGATGGCAGGGCGTCGCGGAGGAGCGCGATCTTTCGGCCGGCCGGCGAAGACGCGAAGCCGTGGAGGTAGAGGATTGGTTGCAACAACCTGACGATACCCGAACGATGGTTTTCCCTGTCGGCCCTAGGAGAGGAACGGCACGGCGGCCCCTCTTCTTCTGCAGATGAACTGTGAAGGAAAGGCTCCTGGGCGCACAGACACCCAGCATCGAATCTCGGCGCGAGGTTTCAGCTTCCGGCTCGCTTTCTCATGGCGTCGAGCTCTTCCCTTAACACACGAACCGCCGCCGAGTCGGCCTCACGTCGCGTCAATGCCTCTCTAAGCAGGGCCACTGCTGCGAGCCCCTCGCTCGCAAGGCACTCTCGCTCTATGACCGGAATAGCCGCGACTAGTTCCGCGACCGCGTCCTGCTCCTTTTGGCTTGCAATCAGCGTCTCAGCCAGAAGCACCCGAAGGTAAGAGGTCCGAACCGCAACGCCCTGACTGCGGCACGCTTCAATCGCCGACCGAAACGCTCGCTCAGCGCCTGTTAGGTCACCCTTTTGTCGCAGAGCCTCCGCAATGACGGCGTGGAGGTCAGCGATCGCCCACTTGACCCCAGTCGGATTCAACAGCTGGAGGGCCTGCTCGCAGAGTAGAGCTGCCCTTAGGCACTGCCCCTGCTCGAACAGGAGATTACCGAGGTGCATGAGCGTCAGGCCGTGAAGCAGCCGATCGTCGCGAATCTCAGCCGTCACCAGCAAGCTCTCAAACGCAGCCACCGCCTCAGGACTCCCAACTGCCTTGAGGGCGCAGGCATGAAGCAACCGCCCCTTCGCAAGTTCTGACCCACTCCCATACCTCTCCAACTTGCTCACTAGCGTGGGAAGACGCCCGAGAAGCTCCACGTACTCCCGCCGGTCGTACAGCAGGGTCAATCGGGCGTATTCGAACCGCGTCCCTAGTACTGGGCTCAAGCGACTAAGATCAAACGCCGATTCCGCCCGGGATAAGCAATTCATCGCCTCGTTCATGTGCCCGAGGTGTCGCAGGGCGCCAGCGATCGAAACCGACAGCTGACAAACAAACCAAGATCTCTCATGATCTCTCAAGGACTGATCTCGCGATACCCACTCAAGAAGCTGCCGCCCCCACGAAAGAGTCGTTCTTGGATCCGTGTTGACTAGACGATCCAATGTGGAGATGGCTGAAATCAATACGGACGCGTCTGACAGGAACCTCGCACTGAGGAGCTTTGACCGCTGCTCGAGAGGCACACTGAGAAAATCACGAACGAGTTCCTGCTCTCGTGCGTGCATGTCGCACTTCGCTTCGAACACGCGCATTTCCGAGAATCGCCCATCCCGCAGGCAGCTACTCCACGTCTGGTAGGCGAGGGCCGCGAGAATTTCGCTTCTTTCGTCAGCCAGCTCGTCTGGCCACGGAAGCCGCAACGCATACTGGTAGACACTCTTCGCATCGCCAGCATGGTCACCTGGGTCAGCCGTCCTTAGAATCCGGCAAAGGGCATGAAGCACATCAGGCAGATCCTCGTTCCATTGGACCGTCGGGTCCCACGACGCCCGCGCCTCACTCTCCCGCAGCAGTTCGTCTGCGCGAGCCGTTGCCTGGCTAACGCTCAGGCCTAGTTGAACCGACCGTACCTTCATCTCGTCGAGCCAGCCGGCGATGGCAACATTGCTCAGTTTCGAGCTAATAGTCCACCCCCTCTCGGTCCGACTCTCTCTCCGCGAGCTGCCGCCGCTCCAGACTCGTCCACCGGTCCATCAATCGAGCCCTTCGAAGAACCTTTCGTTGATGGTTGAGTGCAAGATGGTCGACGACTTGAATAAGCCACGCTCTGGGGTTTCGCGCGGAGTCGATTTTCGCGATAGCCAACAGGAAGGCGTCCTGGACGATATCCCGAGCGTCCTCTTTCGAAAGACCGTGCCTCCAGGTGGCCCTCCGGACGAGTGGCAGGAAGGTCTCGAGGTAGAAACTCTGCAGATCTTCTTCCGACATCGCAGTCCGGGCGGGTCTTGCCGCTGCTAACCGGGGCCGATCCGGCTTGGCCCGTAACTCCACGCGCACCTCCGGCGGGCGAAGACTAGGGAACTCTAACTACATATTGTCGCGACGTTGCTACCGGGCGGCAAACCGGCACAGCCGAATACCTGAACCCCTGTCAGGTCAGCTCTTTGCCTGCAAGCACTCTCGGAGCTTTAGGAGGGCGTTGGCATCCGTCTTACGCTGCCTAACTGACTCGTTTAGCACAGCGATCGCTGCAAGACCTTCCGGAACCATCTTCTGCTCTTGAATCGTCGGTAGGGCGGCCAGGATTTCCCATTCGGCTTCGCGGGGTCTGGCAGCTTCGAGCAGCGCCTCTGCGAGAAAGATCCTCACATATGCGACGCGAGTCGACATCTCAAGTTCTACGTAGTCGTTCACAGCCTCGCGATAGGCGGCGAGGGCTTCAGATGGCTTACCCATCGCGCGAAGAGTTTCGCCAAGCATCACTTTCATATCTGCAAGAGCTGCAAGGCGGCGCGACGATTCCAAGATCGGTCTTGCCTGCGTAAAGGCCCGGATCGCGCGATCGGGCTGGCCATTGGAGGAGTAGATGCTCCCCAAGTTCAACAGCGCGGTGGCGCGAATGGGGAGATCTGCGTCCTCACCCGAGACTAGCGCCTCTAGGAGAACCGTCGCCTCGTCAACCCGCCCCTTGATCTTCAGGCTCATAGCCTCCAGGAACCGGCACTTTGCCAGCTCCACCTTCATACCCAGCCGTTCAAAGGTCAGCGCTGTCGACGGCAAAAGCTCGATCACGTCGTCGTGGCGGTTCATGTCATATCGCAGCGCGAGTCGGTTATACGAAACGCGCGCGAGGTGTGCAGCTGGAGCGACCGTATGTCTGAAGTTAGCGTCTGACCTATCGAACCAAGACTCTGCCTCGATTCGATTTCCGAGGAGTCGGTCGCTTCCACCCGCTAGCAATGCGCTCTCGCCGAGAAAAAAGTCGCGCTCGTCAAAGAAGAAATCGTCAGCGGTCTTCTGAGAGAGCCATCTGTAGATCTTCGGAGCCTCCTCGGAGACGACCGTTGGCTTGGCGTTGATGACGTCCCAGAGTTCCGAGCAGATCGACATCAAGACGTCAGCATCGCCGTAAGTGTCGTCGATTGCGATTTGCGTTCGACCTTCGGCGGATGTCGAAAGGAAGGATCTGGCGCGAGCCTTGGCCCCTTCATGCGAGACTGGAACGAGCGACGAACGCCGACCCTTGAACAGGAGGATCTTCGCTGTGTCAGGCATCGGACCGCCGAAAGTCGAACAGTTGGAGGCTGCGAGCGAAATCGTGCGCTACATCAGCCGGCTCGCGCTGCAAGAGGCTATGAAGCTTCTCATCGGAACTGCGCACCCCTGTCCCTACGACGTACTTTTGGTACTCGCGCGCGAACTGGCAGCAGGCAACAAGCAGGTAGGGTCGGTTCTCCTTGATTGACGGCCCAGGGCGATAACAGAAGCGACGAAACCAGACGAAGAGGTCCTTCTCCAGCTCAGTGGCTTCCTGTTCGGAAAGTTGGTAGTGGGAAACAAGGGCGATGTGAATCAAACCAAGTGTTTCCTGAAACACTTGCTCAACTTCTCGCTCGAAGATTTCTTCCGCTGAGGAACTGACTTCGAAATCGTCCGAGATCTCCACTGCCATCTCCTAACGTGATGTTGGCCGCAGAGTAACTGAAGTACGGCAAAAACACAAAACCCGAGGACACAAATATGTGCCACAGGTTAAAGCCTTTAGCTAGAGGATTTGCGCTATATCAGCAGGGAATTGAGCCGCCGAAGCAGGTCATAGACACCTCTTTTCGCCAAAAGACCCTGGCCGAATGCCCGGGTCGAGAAACCTCGTCCAAAGGCCACGGAAACAGCGGAAAACCGGCCCAAATGGGCAGGCTTCGCCCCGTACACCGACCGTGGCTTCATGGATTCCCACCTGGTTAGCGGGCCGACAGCGCGGCCCAAATTACGAATCAGCGATATTTGATCACAAGCTCAGGCGGAGGGTGTCAAGTTTCTTTGGCACCCCGCCCGGCGGCGCCCCCCGGAGAGGGCCCGGAGCCCCCGGCTACCCCTTCTGGATCAGGGTCCGGACGAGGCGGTCCTGGTAGCTGTGGGCGCGCGAGTCGCTGACGCCGGGGCCGTTCAGGAGGATGGCGAAGGCGTAAGTCTTTCCAGAAGAGGCATGTGCGTAGCCCGACAGGGTCGAGACCCCGTTCAGGGTCCCCGTCTTGGCCTCTACCCTCCCCCGGGTCATTGAGTCGAGGAGCCGGCTGCGGAGAGATCCCTCGGAGTCGCCCGAAACCGCCAGTGTCGCGCGCCAGGCCGCTCCGCTCGGATGGCTGTTCATCGCCCTCAGGAACTTCACGAGGTCCGCGGCCGCGACCCGGTTTTCGGCCGAGAGGCCCGACCCGTCGTGGAGGTTGTATCGCGCCGGGTCGAGGCCGATCGACGCCAGGAACTGCCGCTCGAGCCCCAGAGCGGCCTCCCACGTCCCGCGCCCCGCCTTCTCGTACGCGAGCGTCTTGAAGATCTGCTCGGCGTAGAAGCTCTGGCTGTGCTTGTTCGACACCGACATCGTCGGCATGAGGTCCGATTCGGTCGTGGCGACGAGCGCCCAGGCGTTGTCGGGCCTGACGTCGCGCTCGACGACGCTGCCGGTCAGCTCGATCCCCGCGGCGCGCAAGCGGCTCTTCAGGGCCGCGCCGAAGAACTTCGGAGGGTCGTCGATCGCCAGCGGCACCGAATAACGGAAGTACCGCGCCGGCACCGTCCCGTCCACGTACACCCTGTCGGACCCGCCCGGCCGCGCGATCGCGACGGTGATCCGTCCCGTCTTCCCGACGGTCCGCGCGCGCGGCACGGTCTGCACGACATCGGTGTCCGGGTCGATCGAGACGATCGCCGGCGCCCCGGGAAGCGCGCCCCGGCCCACCGAAACGATGACCACGTTGTCGTTGTACGAGAGGGCGGACACGGGAGCCTGGTACCAGCGCGTGTCGCGGTCCGGCGGCCATTCCGGGTTTCGATAGAGCCGGTCGAACGCGCTGGCGTTGAGGATCAGGTCGCCGCTGACCCGGGTCACTCCGGCCTTGCGGAGCCCGTCTGCCCATCGGTCGAAGACGGCAAACGAGTCGTTGTCGTAGAACCGGCCCGAGATGTTCGGGTCGCCGCCCCCGACGACGAGCAAGGAGCCGATGAGGTTGCCGTCGCGGATGTCCCCGCGCCGCCAGAACGTCGTGCGGAACTTGTAGTTCGGCCCGAGGAAGTGGATCGCCGCGGCCGAAGACAGCATCTTCGTGACGGACGCGATCGTCTCCGGCTGGTCGGGGTTGCGCGTGTAGACCGTCGCGCCGGACTCGAGCTCGGCGATCGCCACGGAGACGCCGGGAGAACGCGTCGGGGCGCGCCGGCCGATCTGGTCGAGCGCCTGCTCGAGCGTCTGGGGCGCCGACGTCCGGCGCGCCTTGGCCTCGATCGGAAGCGCGAGGAAGACGAGCGCGGCGGCCAGACACACGAGACTCCGCAGACCGCGCCCCGCTCTTTCCACCTCCAAATTATAATCGAGCCTTCTTGAGATTTGACGAAGCATCGCGCGTCTTCGAACTCTCCGTGCGCGAACTGGCGGAAGACGAGGGCTTCCGCCGCGTCGGCTTCGATCGGGGCGACGGCTGGCGGCGGCTCGGCCTGGGCGCCCAGATCCACACCCGTGTCCTCGCGGAGAGACGCAACGCGCATCCCGCCTACCGGGCCGAGGTCCACCTCGAGGCCCGCATTCCCGTGGACGACTGGACGGCCGTCCTGACCGGCCGCCTCGACGGCTGCGTCGAGCGAACGCCCGGCCAGTGGCTCATCGAGGAGCTCAAGTCCACGAACCTCTCGGTGGACGGCGTGCGGCCCTCGGGCTACGCCTTCGAGCGCGACCGCCGCCAGCTCTGCGGCTACTGCTACCTCTGGCGCCGCCTGGGCCACGGCAACGTCGGCGGGGCGCTCGTGTACGTGGACATCGAGACGGGCGAGGAGCTCTCCCTCGAGGTGCCCTTCGACGAGGACACCGAGCGGGAGGTCGAACGGCGGCTGGCCCGGGCGCTCGCCATCTGGCGCGCCGGAATGGTCTCCCGACAGCGCAAGGCGAAGGCGGCCGAGCGCCTCCCCTTCCCCCACGCGGCGCCGAGGCCGATCCAGGAGAAGCTGATCGAGGCCATCCGCAACGCGGTCCGATCCGGCGAGAACCTCATCGCCGAGGCGCCCACGGGGTCCGGGAAGACCGCCGCGGCGCTCTACCCCGCCCTGGCCGAAGGGCTCGCCTCGGGCCGCCAGGTCGTCTTCCTGACGTCGAAGACCCTCCAGCAGAAGATGGCGGTGTCCTCGCTCGTCGCCATGAACGAGCGCGCCTTCCAGACGGTCCAGGTCCGCGCGAAGGAACGCATGTGCGCCAACGACCGGATCCTCTGCCACGAGGAGTTCTGCCGGTTCGCCAGGGACTATCCCGAGAAGATGGACCGGTCGAACCTCCTCGGACGGCTGCGCGAGGGCTACTCGCACCTCGACCCCGAGACGGTCTTCGAGGAGGCGCGTCGGGAGGAGGTCTGCCCGTTCGAAGTGCAGCTGGAGCTGGCCTCGCGCGCCGACGCGATCGTGGCGGACTACAACTACGTCTTCGAGCCGGCCGCCGCGCTGCGTCACCTGACCGGCGAAGAGCTGAGCGAGGCCATCCTCCTGGTCGACGAGGCGCACAACCTGCCCGACCGGGCGCGCCAGATCTTCTCGCCCGAGATCCTCGAGGAGGAGTTGTCGGCCCTGCGCAACCGCCTGCTCCTGCAGACGGGCGACCTGTTCGCGGACATGGTCCTCTCGGTCGAGGAGCTGATCGCGATCGTCCAGGGCGCCGCGGAGGACCTGCCCGAGGGCGAGGCGATCGCCGAGATCGAGCCCCCGACCGAACCGATCCTGGACCTGCGCCTCGACTGGGAGGCCAAGCTCATGCGCTACCTCGCCTGGAAGCGCGAGACGCGCCTCGCCCTCGTCGACGACCCCGTCCTCGACTTTCATTTCGCGCTCCAGCGCTTCTCGGCGGTGCTCTCGATGTTCGGGCCCGACTTCACGTGCGTCGTCGAGCGCCGCTCGGCCGGCATCCGCCTCGGCCTCGTCTGCCTCGACCCGGCCCGGGCGCTCGCGCCCGTCTTTCGAACGGCCCACTCGACGGTCCTCCTCTCGGCCACGCTCACGCCTCCGGAGGCCATCGAGCGGGTGCTCGGGCTCGAGAAGGACCGGACGTCGTCGCTCTCCCTGCCTCCCCCGTTCCCGCCCGAGAACCGGAAGGTCATGATCGTGCCCTCGGTGCGCACGACCTTCAAGGCGCGCGAGAAGAACTACGACCGCATCGCCCGCCTCCTCGCGGACATGTCCGACGCGCACCGCGGCAACGACCTCGTGCTCTTTCCGTCGTACCGGTTCCTGGCGGCCGTGGCCGAGCTCATGCCCCCGACGCGCTCGCAGCTGCTCGTGCAGCGCCCCGACCTGACGTCCTTCGAGCGACAGCGCCTGCTCGAGGCGCTGTCCGCGCCGCCCACGGGCGGGACGCTCCTCTTCGCCGTTTCGGGCGGGATGTACGCGGAAGGCGTCGACTACCCGGGCGAACTGCTCTCGGCCGTCTTCGTCGTGTCGCCCGCCCTGCCCCAGGTGTCGTTCGAGCGCGAGCTCCTGCGGCGCTATTTCGACGACCGCGAGGAATCGGGGTTCGACTACGCCTACCTCCAGCCCGGGATGACGCGCGTCGTCCAGGCCGCCGGCCGCCTCATCCGCAACGAGACCGACCGGGGCGTGATCGCGCTCGTCTGCGCCCGCTTCCTCGAGGAGCCGTACGCGAGCCGGCTGCCCCGCGACTGGTACGACGAGAGCCCGCGCGAGCTCGCCACGCGCCATCCGGCCGACGAGATCCGCGAATTTTTCGGGAGCTACGAATGAAGAACCCCTACGAGAACGCGCGCCTTCCAAAGCTGACGGTCGACTCCTGGATCCGCGACCGCGCGGGACGGGTGCTGCTCATCCGGCGCGGGCGGCCGCCCTACGAGGGCCACTGGGGCCTTCCAGGCGGCTTCTGCGAGTGGAAGGAATCCACCGAGGAGTGCTGCGCCCGGGAGACGCTCGAGGAGACCGGCCTGCGCGTCCGCGTGGGCGAGCTGCGGGGCGTGTATTCGAAGCCCGACCGCGATCCCCGCGGCCACAACGTCACCGTGCTCTATGCGGCGAGGCCGCTGTCCGGCCGGGCGAAGGGCGGCGACGACGCCGCGGAGGCCCGTTGGTTCACCCCGCGGGAGCTCGGCCGCGTGGCCTTCGCGTTCGACCACCGCGAGATCGTCTTCGAGCAGCTCGCCCGGGATCGGGCGCGCAAGCGCAGACGGAAGGCCTGACTTCGGGGGGAGCGCCGGGGCCGGCCCCGCGATCCCCGGCGACCGACGCGCCTCAGTCGGCGGTCTTGATCGTCGCCGAGAAGGCGCGGGCGAGCAGCCCCTCGCCCGTGACCGCCCAGATCGTGTACCGGTAGTACGTCCCCCGCGCGGACCCGGAGTCCAGGTACTCGTAGCGGAAGGACTGCGCGCTCGATAGCGCGGACGGCACGATCTCCGGGCCCGTCCGCGCGATGCGGCCGTCTGCGAGCACTTCCTCGCGAAACACCGCCCAGCCCCAGAGGCCCTCGTGGCTTTCGGTCGTCCACGTCAGGCGGGGTCCGTCGGCGTCGGCAGCAGCGCGGGCCTCGAGGCCGCTGTACGGCACGGTGGCCGAGAGGTCGGCGTAGACCGGCGCCGCGACGCCGCGGCCGCCCGTGGCGCTTCCCGCGATCAGCCAGTCGACCCGGGCGACGCCGGCCAGCGGGAGGGCGCGCCGGTCGCCGGCCGCGAAGAACACGACGTCGGGCGGAAGGGCCGCGTCCCGGTATCGCACGACGGCGGCCCCGGCGGCCCCGTCCTGGGGCCACGAAACGCGCAGGGTCTCCTCGGTCTCCGGCAGGAACGACCGATGCCTCGCGGCGAGGGAGACGGGAGCCGACGCGTCGATCGCTCCGGATTCGACGTCGAGCAGACGCAACCGCGACGGCGACGCTTCCGGCTCGAGCGCGGCATAGATCCGCGCGGCCGCCGCGAGCGTGATCGATTCCTCGGGGCGCCCCGTCGTCTCCTCGATCGCCCTCAGGAGGGCGTCCATGGGCGCCTCGCCGCCCTCCGCCGCCCGCTGCCAGGCCTCCCTCAGGGACGTCGGCCCCGCCGCACGGGCCGCCTCGGCGACCCAGAAGCGCCCGAGCGCCGCCGGCCGGCCCCGGAAGTCGAGCTGGCCGGCCGCGGCCAGCGTCCAGGTCTCGTCGTCCCGGATGTCCCCCGCGGGCGCGGCCAGGTATTCGGCGAGCGCCGGCGACAGGAAGGGGTCTTCGACCCCGTAGCCGTCGAGCGTGGCGCGAGCGACCCGCCGCGCGGCCTCGCGCACGATTTCCGCGCTCGACCGTCCCGCCGCCTCGAGGAGGAGAACGGGTTCGGCGCCACGCCCGCTGCCGCTCGCGGCGGTCGCCGCCGGGATAGCGGCGCCCGACGGCGAGCGCGAAACGTAGATGCGCAGCGGCTCCCCCTCGGCGAAGGGAGGCCGCCAGCCCTGGCGCCGGTAGAGCTCGTCGTCGAGGCGGGCGAGCTCCGCCCCGAGCTGCTCTCTCAGGGCGGGGTCGTCGGCCTCGTCGAAGACCAGGGCTCGCCGGCCCCCGACGGGTTGGCCATCCCGGAAATGGCGGCCGGGGCTCTGGATCCACTCCCGGAAGCCCTGCGGCGTCTCGCCTTTCTCGGCGGCCAGGACCGTGACGGCCAGGAACAGCGGCAGGGCCCCGAGGCAGGCCCGGGCAATCCGGAGAATCGATGGCCGCCGCATGGTCATGTCCTGAGGGTAGCCCTCGGGCGTCAAAGCGTCAATGTGTGTACGGAATCGAGACACCGTCCGTTTGCGCCGCCCTCCGGCGGCCCGGCCTACCCGGCGCTCGCCGCGGGGGCCCGTTCCTCGATCTTCACCAGGACGACCGTGATGTTGTCCACGCCGCCCTTCTCGTTGGCGAGGTCCACGAGGCTCTGGCAGCGGGCTTCCGCCGTCTTGTCCTCGTTCTCCGCGACCAGGTCGCGGATCTCCTCGTCGGACAGCATCGTCGTCAGCCCGTCGGAGCAGAACAGAAACACGTCGCCCGTGCGGAACTCCATCTCGCGCAGGTCCGGCGAGACCGACGGCCCGCCTCCGAGCGCCCGCGTCACGACGTTCTTGAGCGGATGGGTCTTGGCCTCTTCCTCGGTCAGGATCCCCGCGGTGACCTGCTCGTGGACCCAGGAGTGGTCGTCCGTCAGCCGCGACAGCTCCCCGTTGCGATAGAGATACGCGCGGCTGTCTCCGACGTGGGCGAGCGAGAGGATCTTCTCGTTCAGCAGCCCGGCCACGACCGTGGTTCCCATCCCCTTCAGCCAGGGCTGGGCCGCGACGGCGGCCATGACCCGCTCGTTCGCCTTCTCGATCGCGACCGCCAGGCGGTTGCTGTTGAAGTGCAGCTCGTGGTTGTACTTGAAGGGCCAGGTGGCCTCTTCCTTCTGCCGGGTGGCCGCGATGAACTCGCCGATCGTCTCGACGGTGATCTTCGCCGCGACCTCGCCGGCGGCGTGGCCGCCCATCCCGTCGGCCACGACGAAGAACCCCTCGGCTTCGTCGAGGGCGTAGGCGTCCTCGTTGTGCTTGCGCTTCTTCCCGACGTCGGTCAGACCGAACGCGTCAATCCGGGCCATGGCGGCGTTACCCTCGGCCTGCCCGCTGCACGCGGATTTCTTCGAGCGCCTTGCGCGCCTCGCCCGCCGCGGGATCCCAGCGAATGGCTTCCTGGTACGCCTTCTCCGCCTTGAGCAGGAGACCGGCCTGCCGGAAGATCGCCCCGGCGTCCTTCAGGAGGGCGCCGTTGTGCGGCTCGATGGTGAGAGCGGCCTCGATGGCCTTGACGGCCATGCGCACGTCGCCGGCCCGGGCCGAGGCCAGCCCCAGATAGTGCTGGGCCTTGACGTCGCGCGGGTTGCGCCCGACGGCCAGCTGAAAGTTGCCCGCGGCCTCGGCGAACTTGCGCTCCTTGTAGGCAGCGATCCCCTGGCCGAGGTAGTTCTGGGCGACGACGTCGGCGTCGCCGGACATCCCGGCCGCGGCGGCCAGGTCGAAGTCGTACGATTTCCGCCTCTCCGGGTTCGTCAGCACGTTCACCGCCTCGGTCAGGTCCTGAAACTTCGCTTCCGCTTCCGCCTTCTTGCCGGCCGGCGCCCGATCCGGGTGAGCCTCCCGCGCCAGAGCGCGAAACCGCTCTCGAATCTCGACTTCGCTGGCGTCCCGGGCCACGCCGAGCAGGTCGTAATAGTCAATGTCTCGCGGCATCTTGCTGGAACCTCGACCGCGCAGCGGGCGATTTCTTCAGAGGGTAACATACGGGAAACGAGGGGCTTCGGCAAGCGGCCTCCCCCCGGGAGGGGCGAAGGCCCGGTTCCGCTCAGCCGCGCTTGTCGAGCAGGAGCTTGCGCGCGGCCATCCGAATGCCCTCCGCGAGATTCCGATCGCGCGCCAGGTTGCGCAGTTCCCGCATGCTCAGGAACTTGATCAGCGGGAGGGTGAGGGGCAGGGGCACCGCGGGGTTGTTCACCAGCGCGATCTGGATGCGGGGACGCTTGATCCACTCCCGCGTCGTGGCGATCTCGTGGAAGATCTCCTGGTGGAGATTCCGCATCGCGCAGATCGACTCCACCTCGGCCGGCGTCAGCGACTCGCACCGCAGGACGGCGAGGCTCACGATCTTGTTCACGTCGGCGATGAGGATCCGGCGCTCTTCCTTGGTCCCGCGCTGGGCGAGCGCCAGCTTCTCCTTGACCGTCATCATGGAGATGCGCCGGAAGACCTGGGCGAGGTTGGCCGAGCTGTATTCGTCCTCCTCCCCCGCGGGCGTCTCCTCGCCCTCTTCCTCGGGAGCGCCCTCCTCCGACGCGGCCTCCTCGAACACGATGCCGGCCGCCTCCTGCCGCGCGATCCGCTCCGCCTCTTCGGCGCGCAGCCGCTCCTGCTCCCGGCGGCGCTCCTCCTTCTCGAAGAACTCCTCGCGCAGCTCGAGCAGGCGGCGACGCCCGTCGATCGTCAGCTCGGGATTCCCGAGGAGGGCATCGATGAGCGCGGGCTGGCGGATCAGGCGCACCTGGTTGACGATCAGCGCTTCCTGCGGGGCTCCGCTCACGGAGCCGGCAAGGCGCAACAGCGTGTCGTCGCCGGCGTCCCGATTCCGGATGATCCGCTCGAGGACCACGTGATCGTCGGTGTGGCGGCTGATGACGTCGAGCTCTCTGGCCGTCGGCTCGGCCGCGTCGACGAAGTGCGCGACGTCGTCGGGCGCGATCGCGGCCAGGGTGGCCAGCGCCGGCGGGCCGACCTCCGGGTCCGGGTCCTCCACGACGGCGAGCAGGGCCCGCAGGCGATCGACGCTCTCGAGCGGCAGCAGGCCCCGGGCGGCGAACGCGCGCAGCTCGCGCGGCGCCTCCGGGGAGCGCACGATGGCGAGCAGGTCCCGGGGCTCGGTGAGCGGGGAAGGATCGGGCTCGGCCAAGAGACAGCGACCCGGGTCGGCTAGCTCTGCGTCAGGCGCGCGGGCAGAGGCAGATTGCGGACCACCTGGCCCGCTCCGCCGAGCGGCTCGAGGGGACGGCCGTCCACGGTCACGCGCACGCCGCCGGCGTTGCCGAGCGTCAGGCGGAACCCGTCGTGCGCCTCGAACCGCTGCTTCGTGCCGCGCCGAGCGAGACCGGAGAAGATCGGCTGTCCGTCGGCCGTGGTCACCTCGGTCCACGAGTCCTGCTCGAACTCGAGCTCCATCGAGACTCCGGCCGCGGGCTTGGCCGCGTCCGCCGCGGTCTCTTCGTGAACGGCCACGGGCGCCGGCCCGGGAGACACCGCGACGTTCTTGAACGTCACGGGAGCGACGTGGCGCTGGACGATCGGCGTGGAGCCGATGCTGTGCCGCGCCGGACGCGCGATCAGGCCGAGCACGAGGAGGATGGCGGTGACGCTGATGACGATCGTGCTCGCGGCGGCGCGGCGGCCCCGGAGAAAGCGGGACCGGAGGCGGCCCTTCTTCGAGGCCCCGTCGCCCGACTTGTCCGGCGCGAGGTCGGCGAGGTACGCGTTGACCATCTCGTCGGGGTCGAGTCCCAGGTGCCGGGAGTAGGAGCGGATGAACCCCCGCGTGAAGACCGGCGCGGGAAGCCGGGAGAGATCGCTCGATTCCAGGGCGGTCAGCAGGCGGACCGAGATCTTCGTCGACGCCGAGATTTCTTCGAGCGAGACCTCGCGGATGAGCCTCTCCCGACGGAGCTCCTCTCCGAACGTGAGGCCCGGTGTCTCACCCATGCTCGTCTCCCGCGATTGAGGACACTCGATGCTAGACCGCTGCGACCCGCTCCGCAAGGACTCTTTCCGCGCAGGCCCGCAGGAGCGGCGCCGAACGGGGGGATTCGACGATCCCGCGCAGGTCGTCGAGGCTCGCCCGGGTCAGCAGCGACAGCGCGACGGACTGCGGGAGCGCCGGATTCCTCAGGATCGCGCTCCGGACGGCCGGACGGACGCCCCAGCGGGGGTGTTCGGCGATCAGGGACAGGCACTCCGCCCGCTCCCCCTGGCCGGCGGCCGCGGCCTGGACGATGTCCGCTTCGATCGCGAACCGGTTTTCCAGCACGGAGGCGAGGACCCTGGGGTCGGGGTCGAGCCGCAGCGCCAGGAGAGCGCCCCGGCCGACGTTGCGAGCCAGGTCGACCCGCTCGGCGACCGCCATCTCCGGCAGCCGGCGCAGCAGGTCGAGGTCCGCCGCCCTCCGGATCGCGGGGTGAACCCGCACGTCCGCCGAGAGCCAGGCGAGATCCCTCCAGAAGAGCGTCGCGACCAGCGCGAGCGCGTCCCCGCGAGGCGTTCGCGGGTGGGCGGCCAGGGCCCGGCGCACCGCGTGGAACCTGCGGGCCGCCCGGTCTCCCAGAATTTCCTGAAGAGTTTCGGCCGGAAGGTCCGGCCGGCGAAGGAGCTTGAGGCACTCCCCCTCGGTGCGCATGCCCTACTTTGCCGGGCGCCGGCACGCCCGAGCGAGAGTCCTCGCGAGCTTCTCGACGGCGGCCTCCCGGCCCTCCCCCGCCTCCTCCGCCGCCCGGACGAGGGCGGATCCCACGACGACGCCGTCGGCCAGACCCGCGGCGCGGGCGGCGGCGTCCGGCGTGGCGATGCCGAAGCCGATCGCGACCGGAAGCGTTCCGGCCTCCTTTCGCGCGCGGCGCACGGTTTCGGGCAGGTCGCGCGCGAGGTCCTGGCGGGCGCCCGTCGTCCCCGACCGGGACACGACGTAGAGGAACCCGCTCGAGAGCCGCGCGGCCGCCGCCATGCGCGCCGGGGGCGACGTGGGCGACACCAGGAAGACCGTGTCGAGGCCGGCCGCGCGCAGGACCGGCTGCAGGGCGCCGGCTTCCTCGGGCGGCAGGTCGGTGAGTAGCGCCCCGTCGAATCCGGCCTCCCGCGCCTCGCGCGCCGCCCGGCCGATGCCCCGCCGCAGGACGGGGTTCAGGTACGAGAAGAGGACGAGCGCGAGGTCGGTCTCCGCCCGGATGCGCCGCGCGATCTCGAAGACCCGCTCGAGGGTCGTCCCCGCCGCGATCGCGCGGGAGGCCGCCCGCTGGAGGACGGGGCCGTCCGCGATCGGATCGGAAAACGGCACGCCGAGCTCGAGGACGTCGGTCCCGGCGCGCGCGAGGGCGCGGGCCAGGGCGACCGTGGCGTCCGGCGAGGGATCGCCCGCGGTGACGTAGGCGACGAAGGCCGCCCGCCCCTCGCGCCCGGCTCGCGCGAACGCGTCGGCGAGGCGGCTCACGGAACCTCGCCCCGCGCCCGCAGGTACTCGTCGAGGTCCTTGTCGCCGCGGCCCGAGAGGTTCACGAGGACCCACGCGGCGCGCGGCAGGCGGCGCGCGAGCTTCGCCGCGAACGCGATGGCGTGCGCCGACTCGAGGGCCGGCAGGATGCCCTCGGTCTCGCAGAGGAGCGCGAACGCGTCGAGCGCCTCCGCGTCGGACACGCGCGCGTAGGTGACGCGCCCCGCGTCGTGGAGGGCCGCGTGCTCCGGTCCGACCGCCGGGTAATCGAGGCCCGCCGAGACCGAGTGGGTCGGCAGGATCTGGCCCGCCTCGTCCTGGAGGAGCATGGTGCGCGTGCCGTGCAGCACCCCGACCGCGCCGCCCGAAAAGCGCGCCGCGTGCTCTCCGGGCCCGGACCCGCGGCCGCCGGCCTCGACCCCGTAGAGCGCGACGCGGGTCGCGAGGTACGCCGAGAAGAGGCCGATCGCGTTGGATCCCCCTCCGACGCAGGCCACGGCCGCTCGCGGGTCCCGGCCCGCGAGCCTGCGGAACTGGCGGCGCGCCTCGCGGCCGATGACGGACTGGAATTCCCGCACGATGGACGGGTAGGGGTGCGGACCGAGGGCCGAGCCGAGCACGTAGTGCGTCGTCGCCACGTTCTCCGTCCAGTCGCGCATCGCCTCGTTGATCGCGTCCTTGAGCGTCCTCGAGCCCGAGTCCACGCCGACGACCTCGGCGCCGAGCAGGCGCATCCGCGCGACGTTCGGGGACTGGCGCGCCATGTCCGTCACGCCCATGTAGACGCGGCACGGGATTCCGAGCTTGGCCGCGGCGGCCGCGGTGGCGACCCCGTGCTGTCCCGCGCCCGTCTCCGCGACGACCCGCGACTTGCGCATCTTCCGGGCGAGCAGGACCTGACCGAGGGCGTTGTTGAGCTTGTGCGCTCCCGTGTGCAGGAGGTCCTCGCGCTTCAGGGCGATGCGCGCTCCCCCGCACCGGCGCGTCAGCCGGTCCGCGAACGTCAGCGCCGTCGGACGGCCGGCGTAGCTCCGCAGGAGCTCGTCGAGCTCGCCCCGGAACCCGCGGTCGCGCCGCCACTTCGCGAAGGCCGTCTCGAGCTCCGCGAGCGGCGCCATGAGCGTCTCGGGCGCGAACTGGCCTCCGTACTCGCCGAAGTAGCCGCGCCGTTCCCTAGCCCGCTTGCGCATCCGCCTCCCTCACCGCCGCGAAGAACCGCGAGAGCGCCCCGCGGTCCTTGACTCCCGGAGCGCTCTCGACGCCGGACGCGACGTCGACGCCGGCCGGCCGCAGGCTTCGGATGACGGCGCCCACCGTCTCGGGCGTCAGTCCTCCCGCCACCAGCACCGGCACGGGCCAGCTCGCCTCCTCGACGCGGGCCGGGTCGATCCGCGCCCCGGCGCCTTCGCTCGGGTCGTAGAGGAGGGCATGACAGCGCACGAGGATGTCGCCGCGCGGCACGTCGAAGCGCGGGCCCGAGGGGCGGGCGACGGCGATGATCGGCACGGGAGAGGCGGCGACGTCCTCCTCCGTGATACGCCGGTGGAGCTGCACGAGATCCAGGCCCGCGGACTCGACGGCGCGAGCGATCGCATCCGCGCCCTCTCCGACGAAGACGCCGACCTTGAGGACTCCGGGCGCGCAGGCCCGCGCGAGCTCGCGGGAGGCGGCCGGCGTGACGCGCCGAGGGGACTGCGCCGCGAAGTTGAAGCCCGCGTACGCCGCGCCGAGCTCGCAGGCGGCGGCGACGTCCTCCGGCCGGGTGAGGCCGCAGATCTTGACGGCCGTCATCCCCGCAGGCCCCGCAGCGCTTCCTCGGGATCGTCGGCCCGCAGGAGGCTCTCGCCGACGAGGAACGCCTCGAACCCGGCCGCCGCGAGCCGCTCGACGTCCTCGCGGGTGCGGATTCCGCTCTCCGCCAGGCGGACGGGCCCGCTCGGGATCTCGCGGGCCATCGCCTCGATCGAGCCGATGTCGGTCTGGAAATTCGCGAGATCCCGGGCGTTGACGCCGACCGCGTCCGGCTCGACGGCGGCGGCCCGCCGGATCTCGACGGCCCCGTGCGCCTCGACGACGGCGGCGAGCCCCCGCTCGCGCGCCCCCGCGCGCAGCCGGGCGAGGTCCTCGTCGCGCAGGGCGCGCACGATGAGCAGAACGGCGTCCGCTCCGAGCGCCGCGGCGAAGTCGAGCTGCCGCTCGTCGAAGAGGAAGTCTTTCATGAGGACGGGAAGGCCCGACATCGCCTTCATCCTCGGCAGCCAGGAGGGGTCTCCGCCGAAGTGGTCCTGTTCGGTCACGACGGAGATCGCGGCCGCGTGCCCCCGCCGGTAGAAGAGCGCGAAGCTCTCGACCTTCCCGTCGGGATTCGAGAGGATCTGCCCGGCCGACGGGGACTTCGCCTTGAACTCCGCGATGATGCGCGTGCCCGGAGCGCGCAGCGAGGCCGCGAAGCCCGCGCCGTCGCTCGGGCGCGCCGCGACGCCCCGCGCCGCGTACTCGCCCCGCGAGAGGCGCGACTGCTTCGAGGCGAGGATCGCCGTCAGGACGTCGCTCATGCCGCTCCCGAGGCCTGCTTCATCCTCTCGAAGCGGCGCGCCGCCTCTCCCGCGTCGAGCGCCGCCCGTGCGCGCTCGTATCCTTCGCGGGCCGTCGCGGCGCGCCCCTCGACGACCAGCGCGACGGCCGCGTTGGCGAGGACCGCCTCGCGCCGGGGACCCGTTTCCCCCTCGAGCAGGCGCCGCAGCATCGCGGCGTTTTCCGCGGCGTCTCCCCCCTTGAGCTCCTCGAGCGTCACGGGCGGCTGCGGCAACTCGGCCGGGTCGAACCGCCACGGCCGGGTCCAGCCGTCCAGGACCTCGACGCCGGAGGCCGGGTGGCCGGGAACCAGCTCGTCGAGCCCCGTCTCGGAATGAAAGACGATCGCGTGCTCGCTGCCGAGCGAGGCGAGCGCGTCCGCGAGCAGGCGCACGAGGTCCGGCCTCCCGACGCCGATCAGCTGCCGCGTCGCTCCGGCCGGGTTGGCGAGGGGACCGAGGGCGTTGAAGATCGTGCGGATGCCGAGCTCCCGCCTCACGGTGCCGAGCTCCTGCATCGCCGGATGGAACCCCGGGGCGAAGAGGAAGACGATCCCCGCTTCGTCCAGCACGCGGCCGGCCGCGGAAGGCCCGAGGTCGACGCGCACGCCGCCCGCCTCGAGGACGTCGGCCGACCCGACGCGGGAGGAGATCGAGCGGTTTCCGTGCTTCGCCACGGCGGCGCCCGCCCCCGCCGCGACGATCGCGGCCGCCGTCGAGACGTTGAAGAGGTCGCGGCCGAGGCCGCCGGGACCGCAGGTGTCGAGCAGCGGCGACCGCCGCGTCTCGACGCGCCGCATCCTCCGGCGCAGGGCCGCGACGGCTCCCGCGATCTCGTCGGCCGTTTCGCCGCGCGTGGCGATCCCGAGCAGGATCGCGCCCTTCTGCGCCTCGGTCGCGCGCCCGTCCATGAGGTCGCCGAACGCCGCCTCGGCCAGGGCGCGAGGCAGGGTCTTTCGCCCGGCGACCATGCGCAGCGCCTCCGCGATTCCCGGCGTCACTGCGCGGCCCCGAGGAAATTGGCGAGCAGGCGCTCGCCCTCCGGCGTCAGCACCGACTCGGGATGGAACTGCACGCCGTAGACGGGCTTCGAGCGATGCGCCAGGGCCATCACGAGCCCGTCATCACTCGTCGCCGTCACCGCCAGCTCCGGGGGAAGGCCGGACTCGCGGACCACCAGCGAATGGTATCGCCCGGCCTCGAACGGGCTGGGTAGCCCGGCGAAGAGGACCGAGCCGTCGTGGGACACGGCCGAGCTCTTGCCATGCCGCGGCGCGGGCGCCCGCTCGACCCTGCCGCCGTGAAACGCCGCGATGGCCTGGTGGCCGAGGCACACGCCGAGAAGCGGAATGCCCGCCCGCTCCGCGTCGCCGATCATCGCGAGCGAGCGGCCGGCCGCCTCGGGCCGGCCCGGGCCGGGAGAGATCACGATCGCCCTCGGCCGCGCCGCGGCGACGGCCGCCGGGTCGAACCGGTCGTTGCGCGCCACCTCGACGCGCGCCTCGAGCTTCCCGAGCGCCTGCACGAGGTTGTAGGTGAACGAGTCGTAGTTGTCGACGACGAAGATCATGAGGGGGATTCCGGATGTCGAGCTTCGGATTTCGGACTCGCGGAGCCGAACCAGTCGCCCGCCAGTTCGATCGCGCGAAAGAGCGCGGCGGCCTTGGACTCGGCCTCGGCGTACTCGCGCTCGGGCACGGAGTCGGCGACGATGCCGGCGCCGGCCTGGATCTTCCAGAACCCCTTCTCCACCACCGCGGTCCGGATCGCGATCGCCATGTCGCAGTTGCCGGCCGCATCGAAGTAGCCGACCGCGCCGCCGTAGATCCCGCGGCGCTTCGCCTCGAGGCCGTCGATCAGCTCCATCGCCCGGATCTTCGGGGCGCCCGTCAGCGTTCCGGCCGGAAAGCAAGCGGCCAGGGCGTCGGCGGCGCTGCGTCCCGCCGCGAGGCGGCCGCGCACCTCCGACACGATGTGCTGCACGTGGGAGAACTTCTCGACCGTGGCGTACCGGGGCACGGCCACGCTGCCCACCTCGCAGACGCGCCCGAGGTCGTTGCGCGAGAGGTCCACCAGCATCACGTGCTCGGCGCGCTCCTTCGGATCGGCGAGCAGGGCCGCCGCCAGGCGCGCGTCGTCCTCGGGCGTCGCGCCGCGGGCGGTGGTCCCGGCGATGGGTCGTGTTTCGACACGGGGCCCGCGGCACCGCACGAGCATCTCGGGCGAGGAGCCGAGGATCGTCGCCTCGCGCGTTTCGAGATAGAAGAGGTAGGGCGACGGGTTCAGGGCGCGCAGGGCGCGGTAGACGGCGAACGGATCGATCCCGAGGCGCGCCGTCCAGCGCTGCGACAGGACGCACTGGTAGACCTCGCCGGAAGCGATGGCCTCCTTGATCACGCCGACGGCCTCCAGGAAGCGCTCCCTCGGGACGGCGGCCTGAAAACCGGAGCCGTCCGCCGGGGCGGCGCGGCGCGAGGGAGCCTTCGGCGCCGCCGCGCCGCCGTGCACCAGGGCCTCGAGCCGGTCGAGCCGCGCGATCGCGCCGTCCGCCTCGGCGCCGGCGTCGCCGCCGTCCGTGAGATCGAGCGTGGTCAGCAGGACGAGGCGCTGCCGCGGGTGGTCGAAGGCCGCGACCGCGTCGAAGAGGAGAAAGAGCGCGTCGGGAATCGCGCCTTCGCGGGCGTGGCGGTCCGGGATCTCCTCGAAGAGGCGCACGGCGTCGTAGGACAGGAACCCGACGGCGCCGGAACAGAGCGGCGGGAGATCGGGGTCGGGCACGAAGGGCTCTTTCCGGGCGAGCGCCTCGAGCGAAGCCAGCGGGAGCCCCGGCGGACGGGCGCTCTTTCCGTCCCGCTCGACGCTCGCCACGCCGTCGCGCAGCGTCCAGCGGGCGCTCGGGCGGGTGCCGAGGAACGTGTATCGCGCGACGGTCTCCCCGCCCTCGACGCTCTCGAGAAGGAACGACTCCTCCCCCGCGGCCCGCATGCGCGAGAAGAGCATCACGGGGGTCAGGAGGTCCGCGGGGAGCTCCCGCGCGACCGCAACGCACCGGCCGGCCCGCGCCTTCGCCAGGAAGGCTTCGCGCTCCCCGCCGCGTCGGCTCACGACGGGAATCCCGCGCGCAGGATCCGGGCGACTTCCTCGGTGGTCACCCCCTCGACGCCGAAGAGTTGCGCCTGGCGAACCGCCTGCACGACGAACATGCGCAGGCCGTCCACCGTCGGGCACTTCGCGGCGCGGGCCGCCCGGATCGTCGAGGTCTCGCGCCCGTCGCGCCGGTACACGCAGTCGAAGACGAGCGGGCGTCCCTCGAGCACGCGCTCGGGGATGGCGGACGGCTCGTCGTCCCGCCAGCCGACCGGCGTCGCGTTGAGGTACAGGTCCGCCTCGCTGGCCGGAAGGTCCGACCACGCGAGCGAGTCGACGCGCAGGGTCTCGGCGAGCCGGTCGGCCTCGGCGTCGCGCCGCGCGGCGATCGCCACCTCGTACCCGAGCCGCCTCGCCGCCACGACGGCGGCGCGCGCGGCGCCGCCCGCGCCGACGACGACCGCGCTGCGCCCCTCTCCCGTTCCGTGGTCGGCGAGAGGATCGAAGACGCCGTCGACGTCGGTGTTCTCGGCTCGCCAGACGCCGCGCTCGCGCACGAGCGTGTTCGCCGCCCCGATCAGGCGGACGTCGTCGGAGGGCCGGCCCGCGCGCGCGGCGGCGAGCTTCCAGGGCTGGGTCACGGCGAAGCCCCGGAACGGCGGATCGAACGCGATCTCGTGGGGCTTCTCGCGCTCGAAATCGGCGACCTGCAGCGGCAGGTAGAGGTACGGCAGGTCGCGCGAGCGAAACAGCGCATTGTGGAGGCGCGGGGAGAGGGACCGGGCGGTGCTTCCCGCGATCACCCCGAACAGGGCCTCGATCGGCCGCGGCCGGTCGACCCCGTAGACGTCGAGCAGGTCCGCGATCGGGACCTGGCCCGGTGCGGTGTCCCGGTCGACCGGACCGTACACGAGGGCGGCTCCGAAGAGCGCCGAGAGGACGCGCCCGGGCGCGCTCGTCGGACCCATCGGGAAGACGGCGGCGTCCGGGCCGCTGCGGCGCTGGATCCCCGCGATCCGCAGCCCCGCCGCCACGTCCGGCGCGCCCGCCACCAGCTTCACGGCCGCCGCGCCCGCGGCGCGCATCGCGGCCAGGCGCGCCTCCCAGTCGTCCGGCAGGGAGAAGGGCGAGTGCAGCGAGACCACGACGCGGTCGCGCTCGGGAAAGAGCGAGCGGTCGGACAGGAGGCCTCGCGCGTGCTCGACGTCCACGGCCGCCCCGGCGTCATAGGCCTCCGTCACGAGCCGCCGGTACTCCTCGGCCGATCCCGAGAACTTCCCGCCCTCCGCCAGGGACCGCCAGGTCAGGAGGATCGGACGCGCGTCGAGGCTCGCCACGGCCGCCGCCGGCATCGGCCTCTCCGCGAGGTCCATCCGGATCTCGATCGCGTTGGCCGCCGCCGGAACGCGCGCGACGAGGCGCTTCGCGTCCTCCGCGTCTTTCGGCGCGAGCGAGGCGATGAAGGCCGGTTTCGGAAGACGTCTGGCCATGAAAATCAAAAACCCCCGAGCCCATCCGGGCCGGGGGTTCCGATTATCGTCGTTCTGGTTCGCCCCGGCCGATTTCGTCGGCAGGGCGGATCGCGCCCTACCGGGTCTGCCCCCGCCACCACCAACCGGAGACGCGCACCTTCGTCATCGAGGCGACATCATCCCGCCGGGGGGAGCGGGTGTCAAGGTCGTGAGCCGGGGCCTCCAGCGCTCAAGCCCGCTTCCACCTCGTTCCCGCGGGGCCGTCCTCGAGCACGATCCCCCGGGCGGCGAGCTCGGCGCGGATGCGGTCGGCCTCGGCGAAGTCGCGGCGCTTGCGGGCGGCGAGACGGTCGGCGATCCGGGCCTCGATCTCGGCCGGAAGGACGTCGTCCTTCGGGGGCAGGACGCCGAGGACCCTGTCCGCGCCGCGGATGGCGGCGGCCGCGGCCGAGGCGCTGGCGGCGTCGAGCGAGCCGTCGACGAGCGCCGCGTTGATCTCGCGGAGGTACTTGAAGAGCACGCCCAGGGCCTCGGCCGTGTTGAGGTCGTCGTCGAGGGCGGCCGAGAAGTCCGCCGCGAACCGGGCGGCGCGGTCGGCCGGGAACGCCCCGGGCTTCGCGGCGCCCGAGGCCGCGGCCTCCTCGATCCTCTGCAGGGCGGACTTGATGCGCTCGACCGCGGACGCCGCGGCGGCCAGCGCGTCCCACGTGAAGTTGAGCTTCTTGCGGTAGGGCACCGAGAGGAGCAGGTACCGCACGGCGACCGGGTCGTCGCGGCGCGCGAGGACGTCGTCGAGCGTGAAGAAGTTGCCCTTGGACTTGGCCATCTTCTCGCCGTCCACGATGAGGTGCTCGGCGTGGAGCCACACGTCGACGAACGGCTCCCCGGTCGCCGCCTCGCTCTGCGCGATCTCGTTCTCGTGGTGGGGAAAGATGTTGTCCACCGCGCCCGTGTGGATGTCGAAATGGCGGCCGAGGTACTTCATGCTCATCGCGGAGCACTCGATGTGCCAGCCGGGCCGGCCCTCGCCCCACGGCGACGGCCAGGACGGCTCGCCCGGCTTGGCAGCCTTCCAGAGGACGAAGTCCTTGACGTCCTCCTTCTCGTACTCGTCGTCGGCCACCCGCTCGCCGCGCCGGGCCTCGGCCAGGTCGATCCCGGACAGCTTCCCGTAGTCCGGGAACGTCGCGATCCGGAAGTACACGGAGCCCTCGGACTCGTACGCGTGCCCGCGCTCGAGGAGCTTCGCGGTCAGCTCCAGCATCTCGGGGACGTGGTCCGTGGCCCGCGGGTACTGCTCCGCGCGCTGCAGGCCGAGCCTCTCGATGTCGCGGAAGAACAGGTCGGCGTACTTCGTGGTGAAGTCGCGCAGGGACAGCTTCGCCTGCGCCGCGCCCCGGATCGTCTTGTCGTCCACGTCGGTCAGGTTCATCACCTGGGTGACGCGCCAGCCGCGGGCGGCGAGGTGGCGCCGCAGCACGTCCTCCCAGAGAAACGTGCGGAGGTTGCCGATGTGCACGACGTTGTAGACCGTCGGCCCGCAGGTGTACATCCGGACGTGCCCCGGCTCGCGGGGCTCGAAGGTCACGACGCGGCGGCCGAGTGTGTTGAAGACGGCGAGGCTCACCAGATCCCCTTTTCCTTTCGGCGGCGGATCTTCCGCCACGTCAGTTCCCGCTTGAGGCCCCGAAGCCGGTCCACGAAGAGCATGCCGTTCAGGTGGTCCGTCTCGTGGCACAACGCACGGGCCAGAAGGCCCGTTCCCTCGATGTCGCGGACGGCCCCCTTCAGGTCCGCGGCCCGGACGCGGACGCGAGCGGGCCGGACGACTTTCTCGGCGATGTCGGGTACCGAGAGGCAGCCCTCCTCTTCCCTCTGCTCGCCGGAGCTCTCGACGACGACCGGGTTGACGAGGACGAGGACGCCGTCGGGATCCGCCCCCACCGACAGGTCGATGATCGCCACCCTCTTGTTGATCCCGATCTGCGGCGCGGCCAGGCCGACGCCGGGGGCGGCGTGGCAGGTCTCGACCATGTCGGCGACCAGCGCCGACAGGTCCTCGCTCGAGGCGTCGACCTCCTCGTTCTTCGCCGTCAACCTCGGATCTCCGAAGTGCACGATGTCGCGGATCACGCCTGCCACCGCCGCCGGCGCGCCGCGCAAGTGTCCTCGGCGCTCACAGCCTGTCTCCCGCGCGGGACATGCCGCGCCCGGTCGCCCTGCCTGCCGCTGGCATAAGTCCTTGATTTAGAGCACATTCTTTCGCGACGGGCAAGCCGCCGGAGTGGCACGGGGCTCGCTCTGTCTGCGGGGTGTGGGAGACATGACCATGACCGCGAAACGCATCGGCCTGCTGGCATCCTCGGTCCTGCTGGCGGCGTCGGCTGCGTTGGGACAGGCCCCGAACCGGAGCGCGTACTCGTACGTCCGGGAGGTGTCGGGCGAGGTCACCGTCGTTTCCACGCTCAACGGCACCGTCGAAGCCCGCCGCAACCTGCCCATCTCGCCCGGCGACGAGCTCCGGACGGACGACCCGGGCCGCGCCGAAGTGGCGCTCGCCGACGGCAACGTGCTCCACGTCGGAGGAGGAACCTCCGTCCAGTTCGTCTCCCTCTATGCGCAGCAGGGCTCGGACGACCAGGTCTCCGCCATTTCCCTGAGGGAAGGCTCGGTGATCCTCTCGGTCGTCGGATCGGACGACAAGGCCGTGCCCCGGGTCGACACCGAAGACGCCACCGTCTACACCAACCCGGGCTCGCGGGTCCGGGTCAACGCCGACCCGCGGCACGGCTCGGCCGTCGTCGTTCGGGCGGGCTCGGTCGAGGTTCGCACGCCCTTCGGCTCGTACACGGTGCGCGCCGGAAACTACCTGATGGCGCACGGCGAGGAGGAGCCCGAGATCGCCCGCGGCAGCTTCTCGCACGACCGCTTCGACAGCTGGGCCTCGGACCGTCTCGCGGCCACCTACGACGCTCCGCAGAACGCCTCCACCCAGTACGTCGGCGAGGACTACGCGGGCGACGTCGCCTCGCTCGACGGCAATGGCAACTGGGACTACAACACCACGTACTCGAGCTACGTCTGGCGCCCCTCGGTCGCTCCGGGATGGAGCCCTTACTCGAACGGCTCCTGGTACTACACGCCGGCCGGCCTGACCTGGTGGTCCTGGGATTCCTGGGGCTGGTACCCCTTCCACTACGGGAACTGGTTCTTCGACACCGGCTGGAACAGCTGGTGCTGGTCCCCCGGCTACGTCTACTCGCCGGCGTGGGTCTACTGGGCCTACACGCCCTCCTACGTGGGCTGGTGCCCGCTCGGGTTCTACGGGGGCTTCTCGCCCTGGTGGGACAACTACTACCGCAACTGGTCCTACCCCCGCGCCGGCCTGGCGTTCGGGATCCAGGGCACCTTCGCGACGCGCCGGGTGGACATGCGCGGCTGGAACTTCACGGGCGCCAACGGCTTCGGAACGACGCGCGGCCGCATCGACGTGGTTCCCGGCACGCGCGTGGCGGACCGGCTCGGAAGCCAGGTCGCCATCTCCTCGCGGCCGATCGTGGTTCCCACCCGGTCGGGCGTCGCGGTCCGCGACTCGCTGCGCGACTACGTCCGCGAGGCGCCAAGAACGATCGCCCGGACCTCGGACCGCCAGACCGAGCGGCGCCTCGAGCCCGTCGTCGCGCGCGACCGCGAGCTGCCGCGCGAAACCGTGGACACGCTCCGCGACCACGCGGTCGTCGCCGACCGGGGCCGCCTGAGCGGGCCGGGCGCCGCCGAAGTCGCCCCCCGCGGGACGACCATCGTCGAACGGGGACGGGGAGGCGTGCACGTGGAGGGCCCGACCCGCATCGAAACCGACCGCAACACCGGCAAGACCGTGATTCGCGGCGGATCCCGGACGACCGCCGATCCGGCCGACCGCGCCACGGGCGGCGCGACGGCCGCTCGTCCCGATCGCGGCTCCGAGGCGCGGCCCGCGGATCCCCGGTCCGACCCGACGCAGGCCTGGCGCACCCGCAGCGCCGGCGGCGGCGCGAGCCCGCAGCCCGGCCGCACCGGCGAGGCGCCCCGCCAGAGCGCCGACACGAACGTGGTCGGCCGCGAGAACCGCGAGCACTGGCGCTCCCGGACCGCCTCCGGCTCCCGCTCGCAGGGCGAGGCCGCGAACGCCGATCCCGGTCGCGGCAACGCGCGCACGGGCGAGGATCCCCCGGCCCGGAGCGGAGAAGACTGGCGGGCGCACGGCCAGGGCGTTCCTCCCGCGCGGCGGGTGATCGAGGGTTCGGTTCCCGGCCGCCGCACGCCTGACGCCGGCGCCCTCCACCGCGAGGGGGCCCCGCGCGACTACACCGGCGCGCCGCCCTCGGGGTCCGCCCCGCACGATCGCGGCTCCTCCGGCGCGCCGCCGCGCGAAGCGCCGCGGCCCCAGGCCCCGCCTCCGCAGGCAGCCCCGGCTCACCCCGCACCCGCCCCCGCCCCGCCCGCGCACTCCGCGCCGGCTCCCGCGCCGCGCCCCGCGCCGCCCTCGGGATCGTCGGGCCGGCCGCCCGGGAGGGCATGAAACGAGCGACTTCTTCCGAGGTTTCCTCCTCTTCACACCGCGCCATCCGGCGCGGTCTTTTTTTTGAGACAATCCCGGGCCAGTGATCTCCCCGACCTCGGCCCCGGACGGCCGGCATCCATGAGCCGGAAAGTGCTCTCCTTGTTTGCCAGCGCGCTCTTCGTCTTCTACTGCACGACGGTCGGCGTGTACCTGCTCCTGCGTCCCTGGACCGCCCGGGCGCCGCTTCCGGGGATCCTCGGCTCGGGGTTCTTCCGCGGCTTCGTGTCGGGCCTCGGCCTCGTCCACCTCGCGGCCGGCTTTGCCGATCTCCGGTTTCTCACGCGGGGGCTCGAGGCGGCCCGCGAGGCGTCCGCCCGGCGCGAATGAGATCCCTCTACGTGACCGACCGCGCCGCGATCGGAGACGAGCGCCTGGCCGGAGTCCTCGACCGCCTCGCGGGCGCGCCGGCGGTGAGCGTGACGCTGCGGGAAGCGGGCGGCGACGACCGCGCCCTGGCGGACCGGGCTCGCGACGCGAAGGCCCGCCTCGGACCCTCGGTCGCGCTCTACGTGCACCGCCGGTTCGACGTCGCCCTGGCCGCCGGGGCGGCCGGGGTCCATCTGCCCTCGAGCGGCCTGCCCCTGCCCAAGGTCCGCGCCCACACGCCTCGCGGCTTCCGTGTCGGCCTGTCGACGCACTCGGCGCCGGAAGCCGAGGAGGCGATCGCGCAGGGCGCCGATTTCGTCGTGATCGGCCCCGTCTTCGACACGCCGTCCAAGCGGCAATACGGACCGCCGCTCGGTCCCGGCGCCCTGGCGGCGCTGCCCCCGCGAGGGACCCACGCATGCGAGGTCTACGCGATCGGCGGGATCGACGAGGATCGCCTTTCGGAGCTCGAGCCGTACCGCGACCGGATCAGCGGCGTCGCCGCCATCCGGCTGTTCCAGGAGAGCGCCGACCCGCGCGCCGTGGCGGAAAGGATCGCCGCCCGATGAGCGGCCCGCCCCTCTCGACGAGCGCCGGGGCCCGGAGGATCCTGCCCGCGCTCCTGCTGCTGGCCGTTGTGACGGCCGTGGTCTGGCTGCTCGCGAGGGCCGGGGTCCCGATGACCGACGGCCGGGCCAAGGACTACGGGACCTTCGCGATCGGACTGGCCGGGGCGCTGCTCGCGACGCGCCTCGTCGACTTCGCCCTCTTCGACGTCGGCTACCGGATCCGCCAGGCCGCGGCGGCCCCCGAGCTGCTGCGGCAGCTCGTGAGCCTGCTCGTCTTCGGTTTCCTCCTCGGCGCCCTGTGCAAGGTCGTCCTCTCCGTCAGCCTCCCGGCGATCCTCACGACGTCGGCCATCATCACGGCGGTCGTCGGCCTCGCCCTCCAGGAAACCCTGGGCAACCTCTTCTCGGGGCTCGGCCTCGCGATCGAGCGCACCGTGCAGGTCGGGGACATGGTCCGCACCGGCGAGACGATCGGGCTCGTCGAGCAGCTCTCGTGGCGGGCGATCAAGGTCCGGACCATGGAGGGCAACGCCCTCCTCATCCCCAACAGCGTCGCCAGCCGCGACCGCCTCGAGGTCTTCCGGCGCGGCAGCGTGCCGATGGCGCGGGCGCTGCGCGTGGGCCTCGAGTACGACGCCCCGCCCGCCCGGGCGCGGGCCGTGCTCGAATCCGCGGCCCGGGACCTGCCCGGGGTGGCGTCCCTGCCGCCGCCGGTCGCCTACGTGGCCGGGTTCCACGACTTCGCGGTGACGTTCGAGCTGCGATACTGGCTCGACGACTATGCCCGCTATCTCGAGATCGACTCGAAGGTCCGCGAGCGCGTCTGGTACCGGCTCGAGAGGGAAGGCCTCCCGTTCGCCTACCCGCTCATCCGCCAGCACCAGTATGCCGCCGGCCCCCTCGCGCGGCACGACACCCGGGACCTCGTGGCCGGAGCGATCGGGGCCAACCCCTTGTTCGCCCCCCTGACGCCGGACGAGCGGGGCCGCCTGGCCCACGGGGCGCGTCTGAGCCGTTTTGCCGAGGGAGAAATCGTGGTTCGCGAGGGCGACTCCACCTCCTCGATGTTCCTCATCGCCGCGGGCCGCGCCGCCGTCTCCGTGCATACGGGAGAGGCCGCGGCCAGCCGCAAGCTCGCGATTCTCGAGCCGGGAGCCGCCTTCGGCGAGATCAGCCTGCTGACGGGCGAGCCGCGCCTGGCGACCGTGCGCGCGCTGACCGAGGCGACGCTGATCGAGATCGACAAGGCCACCCTGGCTCCCCTGCTCCAGGCCAACCCCTCCCTCGTCGAGAAGCTCGACGCGATCATCCTCGAGCGCCGGCGCCACACCTTGCGCGAGCGCGCCGCCGCGGACGGGCAGACGGGCGCCGCCGAGCCCGAGTCGCTGAGCGACAAGATCGCGCGCTTCTTCGGCCTCAAGGGCCCCTGATGCCCGGCGAAGGAGGCCTGCTCCTCGGCCTCGACGTGACCGAGGTGGATCGCGTCGCGGGGGTCCTCGAGCGGCACGGCGAGCGCTTCCTCGCGCGCGTCTTCCGGCCCGGCGAGCTCCGGACCGCGCGTCGGCATCCCCGCGCCTTCGCCGAGCACGTCGCCGGGCGATTCGCCGCCAAGGAGGCCGCGATGAAGGCGCTCGGCCTCGGGTGGCGCGGACTCGCCTTCCGCGACATCGAGGTCGGCCGGGACCCGCGCGGAAAGCCCCTGCTCGCCTTTCACGGCAGCGCGCTCGAGCGCGCCCGCGCCCTCGACGTGCGGCTGGCCGAGGTCACGATCACGCACGGCCGCGACATCGCGGCGGCCGTCGTGGCCCTCCTGACCGGCGGACGAGGGGGCGCGCCCCTGAGCTAAACTGCGCCCTCCCATGAGCGACGCGCCGGACTACAAGAGCACGCTGAATCTCCCCCGGACCGACTTCCCGATGAAGGCGGACCTGGCCCGGCGCGAGCCCGTGCAGCTCGAGGCCTGGACGCAGGCCGGCCTCGAGTCCCGGATCCGCGCGCAGGCCGCCGGCCGGCCGCTCTTCGTGATGCACGACGGCCCGCCCTACGCCAACGGCCACATCCACATCGGGCACGCCATGAACAAGATCCTCAAGGACGTCGTCGTGCGCAGCCGCGCCGGGGCGGGCTTCGACGCGCCGTACGTCCCCGGCTGGGACTGCCACGGCCTGCCGATCGAGCAGCAGGTGGACAAGAAGCTCGGCTCGAAGAAGAAGGACATGACGGCGGTCGAGATCCGCCGCGCCTGCCGCGCGTACGCCGAGGAGTTCATCGGCATCCAGCGCGAGGAATTCCGGCGCCTCGGCGTGGGCGGCGACTGGGACCACCCCTACACGACGATGAGCTACCGGTACGAGGCCGAGATCGCGCGGGCGTTCGGCGGCTTCTACGGGAAGGACCTCGTGTACCGCGCGCTCAAGTCGGTGCGCTGGTGCTTCACCGACCGGACGGCGCTCGCCGAGGCGGAGCTCGAATACGAGGAGCGCGCGGATCCGGCGGTCACGGTGGCCTTCCCCGTGGAGGGCCTCGCCGCGGACGGAAAGAGCTTCCCGGACGCGCGCCTGCTCATCTGGACGACCACGCCGTGGACGCTGCCGGCAAACGTCGCGATCGCGGTCCACCCCGACGAGACTTACGCCGTCGTCGAGGCCGGGGGCGCGCGGTTCGTCGTCGCCGAAAAACTCGCCGAGGGCGTCGCGAAGGCGGCCGGCTGGGCCGGCGTGAAGACGCTCGCGACCCTGCCCGGCGCGAAGCTCGCGGGCCTGCGCTACCGCCATCCCCTCGGGGCCGAATCCCGCGGGGAGCTCGCACCCGAGGAGGCGGCCTCCGCGTACCGCGTGGTCCTCGGCGAGCACGTCACGATGGACGCCGGCACCGGCCTGGTGCACACGGCCCCCGGGCACGGCGAAGACGACTTCCTCACGGGCCGGCGCGAGGGCCTCCCGATCCTGTCGCCCGTGGACGAGGCCGGCCGCTACACGACGGTCGCGAAATACCAGGGCAAGAAGGTGCTCGACGCCAACCCCGAGATCGTCGAGGACCTCCGCGCCGCCGGGGCGCTCGTCGCGCTCGAGCCGAAGTTCCGCCACGAGTACCCGCACTGCTGGCGATGCAAGAACCCGGTCATCTTCCGGGCCACCGTGCAGTGGTTCGTCCGCCTCGACGACCCGGCGACGGACGTCCGCCGGGGCGCCCTCGAAGCCATCGCGAAGGTGTCCTGGACGCCTTCCTGGGGCGAGCAGCGGATCGCGGGCATGGTCGAGAACCGCCGGGAATGGGTCATCTCGCGGCAGCGACGCTGGGGCTCGCCGATCACGCTGCTCTACGCGATGCGCGGCGGGGAGCGCGTCGGCGTTTACCCCTGGAGCGACTCGCCGGCGGAGCAGAAGAAGTTCTTCGAGCACGTCGCCGCGATCTTCGAAAAGGAAGGCGCCGACGCCTGGTACGCGCGGCCGGTCACGGACTTCCTGCCTCCCGACGCCGAGCTGCGCGGGTTTCCGCGCGGCGACTTCGAGGCCGAGACCGACATCATGGACGTCTGGTTCGACTCCGGCGTGTCGCACATGGCCGTGCTGCGCTCGGGCGAATGGCCGCAGCTCGTGCGCCCCGCCGGCAAGCGCCCGGCCAATCTCTACATCGAAGGCCACGACCAGCACCGCGGCTGGTTTCAGTCCTCGCTCCTGACCTCCGTCGCGCTCTACGGCGACGCCCCCTACGACGGCGTGATCACGCACGGCTTCGTGGTGGACGGGCAGGGGCGCAAGATGTCGAAGTCGCTCGGCAACGTCGTCGCTCCCCAGGATCTCATCAAGAAGTACGGGGCCGACATCGTGCGGCTCTGGGTCGCGAGCCTGGACTACCGCGACGACGACCCGATCTCCGAGGAGATCCTGGCGCGCTGCGGCGAGGCGTACCGCAAGATCCGCAACACGGCCCGGTACCTGATCTCCAACCTCTACGACTTCGACCCCGCCGTCGACGCCGTGCCGGCTTCGGGTCTCCTGCCGCTCGACGCCTGGGCGCTGGCCGAGGCCAGGGCCGCGGTCGCGCGGATCCGCGAAGCCTACGACCGCTATGACTTCCACGTGGTCTACCACGCGCTCGTCGGCCTGTGCGCGACGACCCTCTCCGCGTTTTACTGCGACATCCTGAAGGACCGCCTCTACGCCTCGGCCGCGAAATCCCCCGAGCGGCGGTCGGCGCAGACCGCCCTGTACCGGATCGCCCGCGCGATCGCCACGGCGGCCGCGCCGGTGCTCGTGTTCACCGCCGAAGAGGTCTGGGCGGCGCTGCCGGGAAAGAAGGAAGAATCGGTCCACCTCGCGCGTTTCGAGTCCCTGGAAGACGTGCGCCAGGACTCCGTTCCCGCCGCTGCCTGGGAACGGTTGACACAGTTGAGAGAGGAAGCCTCGGTGATCCTCGAAGAAGCCCGCCGGGAAAAAGTCATCGGCTCGTCGCTCGAAGGCGCGATCGCGCTGACGGCGAACACCGCCCTCGACGCGGACCGGGCGGCGACGGGGACCGCCGGGCCGGGGCTCGCGGACCTCTTCATCGTTTCCGAGACGGTCGAGGGATCGGCCCCGGAAGGCGAGGGCTGGCGGGAGTCCCGGGCCTATCCCGGCCTCCGGCTCGCGTTCCGCAAGGCCCGCGGGCGCCGCTGCGACCGCTGCTGGAAGGTGACGCCCGAGGCCGAAGAGACGGGCCTCTGCATCCGGTGCCGGGCCGTCGTCGGAGGGGCCGCCGCGTGAGCGTCTCCCTTCGCGAGTCCACCCTGTACCGGGGCGCCTACCTCGCGATCTCGCTGGCCGTCCTCTTCACGGACCAGTGGAGCAAGGGCGTCATCACCCGCACGATGGACGTGCACCAGTCGCGCTCCGTCGTTCCGGATTTCTTCGATCTCACGTACGTCCGCAACACGGGAGCGGCCTTCGGCCTTTTCGCCTCCGTCGACTCCTCGCTCAAGGCCATCCTCCTGAACAGCGTCGCGGTGGTCGTCTTCCTCATCGTCTCCGCGTACGCGCTGCGCTCGTCCCACAAGAGCGTCCGCCTCCAGGTCGGGCTCGCGCTCATCCTCGGCGGCGCCGTGGGCAACCTGCTCGACCGCGTGCGGTTCGGGTACGTCGTGGACTTCCTCGACTTTGCCGTCTCGGGCCACCACTGGCCGGCCTTCAACGTGGCCGACTCGGCCATCTGCATCGGCGTGGGCCTGCTCTTCCTCGACATGCTCGGCAGCGACGACGCCGCCGCCGAGCGGCCCGACGCCGCGGCCGGGGGGTAAGCCATCTTTCCGCGGCTCGTCCACATCGGCAGCTTCTACCTCCCGACGTACGGCGTCGTGCTGGCGATCGCCTACCTGACGGGGATCTGGCTGCTGCGCCGCAAGGCCCTGGCGGCCGGCCTGCCCGACCAGAAGGTCCTCGACCTGTCGCTCTACATCCTCGCCTCCGCGATCCTGGGCGCCAAGGCGCTCCTCGTCGCGGTGGAATGGCGCCGCTACCTGGAGAACCCGCGCGACCTCGTCGAGATCCTGAGGTCCGGAGGCGTCTTCTACGGCGGGCTCATCGCGGCGACGACGGTCGCGATCCTCTACATGAAGAAGCACGAACTGCCCGCCTGGGCCATCGCCGACATGGGCGCTCCGTCCATCGCGCTCGGCGAAGCGATCGGCCGGTGGGGCTGCTTCGCGGCCGGCTGCTGCTACGGCAAGGAGAGCCACGGGCCGCTGGCCGTGACGTTCACGGATCCGTTCGCGCACGACGCCGTGGGGACGCCCCTCGGGGTCCCGCTCCACCCCACGCAGCTGTACCTCTCCGCCAACGCCTTCCTCATCTTCCTGATCCTGCAGTGGGCCTACCGGCGCAAGACCTTCGACGGCGAGGTGTTCTGGCTCTACGTCCTGCTCTACGCGATCACGCGCGGGATCCTCGAGACCTGGCGCGGGGACCTCGTCCGCGGCTTCGTGATACCCGGCGTGCTGTCGACGTCGCAGTTCATCGGCCTTCTGACCGCCGCGCTGGCCGCCGCGATGCTCTACATCTTCTCCCGCCGACGCCGCGCCGAGGCCTAGGGCCGATGCTGCGGCGGTTCCAGGTGGGGGCCCCCTCGGCCGGGACCCGGCTCGACCTCTTTCTCGCGGCGACCTGCTCGGACCTCTCCCGCTCCCGCATCCAGAAGCTGATCGCGGAGGGGACCGTCCTCGTGTCCGGCGCCGCCGCGCGCCGCTCGCACGTCGTGCGGGCGGGCGAGGAGGTGTCCATCGAGGTCCCGGAGCCCCGCCGCAGCGAGCTGGAGGCCGAGGACATCCCGCTCTCGATCCTGTACGAGGACGAGCACCTGCTCGCGATCGACAAGCCCCCCGGCCTCGTCGTCCACCCCGCGCCCGGGCACGCGTCGGGCACCCTCGTCAACGCGCTCCTCCACCACGTCCGCGACCTGGCCGGCATCGGAGGCGAGAAGCGGCCCGGGATCGTCCACCGGCTGGACCGGGACACGTCGGGGATCCTCCTGGTGGCCAAGACCGACCGCGCGCACCAGCTGCTGTCGCGGCAGATGCGGCAGCGCACGCTGCGCAAGGAATACCTCGCGCTCGTCGCCGGAGTCCCGAAGGTCCGCAAGGGGGAGGTGTCGCTCTCGGTCGGACGGGATCCCCGCGACCGCAAGAAGATGAAGGCGTTTCGCCCGACCGCGGACGACGTGCCCGCCGGAGCCCGCACGGCGCGGACGCTCTACGAGATCGAGCGGGAGTGGTTCGCGCTCGGCCTGACGCTCCTGCGGTGCCGACTCGTGACGGGCCGCACGCACCAGATCCGGGTCCACCTCTCCGCCTCGGGCCTGCCGATCGTGGGAGACCCGGTCTACGGACGCCCCGCCTACCCGCGCGTCCGGGACGCCGCCCTGAAGCGCCGGCTCGCCGACTTTCCCCGGCAGGCGCTCCACGCCGAGCGCGTCGCGTTCCGGCACCCCGCCACGCAGGAGCTCGTCGAGATCGTCGCCCCGATCCCGCCGGACCTGGCCGCGCTGATCGCGGACATCGGCGACGCCGCGCGATAACCTAGCCGCATGAGCGACGACCGCGAGGTCCTCTGCGAGGGGCGGCACATGGTGTTCCTGCGCCGCGACGGCTGGGAGTACGTCGAGCACCGCACGGCGCCCGAGGCGGCGATGATCGTCGCGATCACGGCCCGGGAGGAGATCGTCCTGGCGGAAGAATTCCGCCCCCCCATGAACGGCCCCGTCGTGTCGCTGCCGGCCGGGCTCGTCGGCGACGAGGGGCCCGAGGATGCGATCGAGGCCGCCCGCCGCGAGCTTTCCGAGGAGACGGGCCATTCGGCGCGCACGCTCGAACGGCTCGCGCGCGGCCCGGGATCCGCCGGACAGAGCTCCGAGATGGTCACGTTCTTCCTGGCCGAGGGCGCCGAGCGCGTCGGCGACCAGGCCCCCCACGACCGGGGCCGGATCCGCGTGCACGTCGTTCCGATCGCCGCCCTGGCCGAATGGGCGCGCCAGCGCGAGACCGAGGGGGCGATCATCGACCCGAAGATCTGGGCCGGGCTGTACCTCGCCGGAAGGCGATAGGCTGCCGCGCCGCGGGTGCGCCGGGGTTACTTCACCGAGAGCGAGATCGTCGCGCCGTCCTTTTCCAGAAGGACGCGGTCCTGCTCGATCTTCACGACGCTGAACCCCTCGACGTAGCCTCCCGTCCCGACGATCCGGTCGTTCAGCAGGGCGCGCGGCTCCGTTTCGGACCAGACGATGCCGCCGAGCTCGATCCTGCCGCCGCCGGGCAGGGGCACGACCCCCGAATAGCTGCGCCCTCCCGCGGGCGCCGGCGCGCCCCGGGAAGGAGGCGCGGCGGCCGGGGCGGCCGGCGGCGGAGACGGATTCCCGGCGGGCGCCTCCTGCGGCGCGGGCCGGGGCGCGCGCGTCGGGCGGAGGTTGACGGGCGGCGGGGCCGCGACCGGGGGCGCGACGGCGATCGGCGTCGCCATCGCGACGGCGTCGGGAGTGGGCGTGACGGCCGGCGCGGCGGCGGCGGAGCCCCGGCCCTCTCCCGCCGGGAGAGGGGGCGCGTCCCGGGGAGCGCGCCGAACGAAGACCATGCCTGCCGCAAGGCACGCGATCGCGGCGAGGGCCAGCGAGAGCCGGCGCACCAGCGCCCGGCGGCGCGCGAGCCCGGCGTCGGGCATCGGAGTCGGGATCCAGGGCCGGTCGCCCGGCTTTGCCTTCTCTCCCTCCCCCGCCGCCTGCGCGCGCTTCAGCGCGTCGTCGATCAGGCTCACGCGACCTCGCCTTCGAGCTCCCGGATCGCCTGCCCGACGGCCCGCGACTTGAGCTCGTACGTTCCGTTGACGTACCCGTAGAGAAGCGCCTTGTCGCAGACCGCGTTGATCAGCCGCGGCACGCCGTGGGCGTAGCGGTGGACCTTGCGGATCGCCCAGGGCGAGAAGGCCGGCCGCCCGTCCGCCCCGGCCACGCGAAGCCGGTGCGCGATGTAGCGCTCGGTCTCGAAGCGGTCGAGGGGCGCCAGGTGATAGCGCACGGTGATCCGCTGGCGCAGCTGCCGCAGCCCTTTCTGGTTGAGCTTCTCGCGCAGCTCGGGCTGCCCGATGAGGACGATCTGCAGGAGCTTGCGCTGGTCGGTCTCGAGGTTCGAGAGCAGGCGCACCTGCTCGAGCAGCTCGGGCTCGAGGTCCTGGGCTTCGTCGATGAGCAGCACGACGTCGTTGCCCTCGGAGGCCTGGTCGAGCAGGAAGCGGTTGAGGATCTCCAGGTACGCCGTGCGGTCCAGCTTCTTGGGCTCCAGCCCCAGCTCCGCGAGGATCGTGCGCATGAGCTGCGTGGCGGTGACCATCGGGTTCAGGATGAGCGCCGTCTTGTACGACGCGCCGAGCTCCGAGAGGATCGCCCGGCAGACCGTCGTCTTGCCCGCCCCCACCTCGCCGGTGATCTGGATGAACCCCTTGCGCTCGCGGATGCCGAAGAGGACGTGGTTGAACGCCTCGCGGTGCTTGTCCGAGAAGAAGAGGAACCGGGGGTCCGGGGTGATGTTGAAGGGCGCCTCGCGGAAGCCGTAGAACTCGTTGTACATGGAACGCGGACGTAGCTTAGTGCAGGACAGGAAGACCCTCCCCCCTTTCTACGGAGGGGAGGGTCCGGACGTCGCCTCCGCGCGTCAGGAGGCCCGGGCGACCGGCGGCCGGCAGTCCGCGCACGGGTGGTACCCGGCCGCCACAGCCTCGCGCTCCGAACGGAATCGGACCTTGTTCGAGAGCACGAGGGTCTCGATGCCGCCGCAGGTCGGGTAGCAGAAGTGCCGCGCCTTCGCGTTGCCGAGATACCGGACCCCGGAGGCCGCCAGCTTTTCGAGCAGCTCCGGCTGCGCCCCCTCGACCTCCAGCAGCCTCCGCTTGTTGCGGGCCCCTCCCAGCGAGTACCTGCCGATGTGCCCGTCGCTGCGCACGACGCGGTGGCACGGGATCAGGAGCGGCACCGGGTTCTTCGCCAAAGCCGAGCCAGCGGCCCGAACGGCGCCCGGATGGCCGATTTCGCGCGCGATCCAGCTGTACGGCCGGACCTCGCCCGACGGGATCTCGAGGGCCTTCAGCAGCACCGCGCGCTCGAACTCCGAAAGTCCGCGCAGGTCGAACCGGAGGTCCCGCCGTCCCTGCCCCTTGACGTTTCGCACCAGCGCCCGGACCCGGGCGGGCGGCACCGAGGTCTCGGCCGTCACGGTGCGTCCGAACCTCCGGCGGAACGCGCGCTCGAAGTCCGCGGCCGACTTCGCCCGCGTCACCATCGAGATCCCGGCCCTGCTGTGCGCGATGAACACCGGGCCGACCGGCGAGTCCAGCCGCCAGTACGAGTCCGCCAGGCCCACCCGCCGCAGCACCGCGGGCAGCAGCGTCGCGGGGGCCTTCTCCACCACCAGGCCCCGGAGTCCCCGGGCCACGGCCAGAGCGTCCTTCATCGTCTTCATTTCCTCACCCCTTCCCGGCGGGACGCGACGAGCGCCTCGCGCAGGGCGTTGACTCCCCGATGCACGTTCGATTTCGTCGTTCCGATCGGCTGCCGCAGGACCCTGGCGACCTCCTCGAGGCGCAGCCCCTCGACGTATCGCAACAGGATCGGCGCCCGATAGCGTTCGGGCAGGCCCGCCACGAGCGCGGACATGTCGGCGCGGCGCCTCGACTCCTCGTAGCGCGCATCGGGCCGCGCGCTCGCCTCGTCGGGAGCTTCCCACGCCGTTTCGCCGCCCGCCGAGAGCGGGTGGTCGAGCGAGACGAGCTTGAGCTTCTTGCCGCGGAAACGGTTGCGCGCCACGTTCAGCGTGATCTGGTACAGCCAGGCGCGCAGGGCCATCGCGCGGATGCGCTCGGCGGGGTACGTGGCGAGCGCGCGATAGGCTTTCACGAACGCGTCCTGGGCGACCTCCTCGGCGTCCTCGCGCCGGGAGGTCAGTCGCAGGGCGAACGAGAAGAGCCGATCCTGGTAGGCGCGCACCAGGTCCTCGAACGACCCGTCGAGGTCGTCCGCGAGCCGGTTTCGAAGCGCCTCGTCCTCGGCCATCGCCAAACCCGCCTTTCCGCCCCACTGCTCCGGCTGACCCAGCACCAGCCGGAATCCGCCCGGCGGCCTCGTCGTCTGCCCCGCGCTCGGGGCGCATCGGCTCATCATCGGTCCCTCCACCTCCCCTGAAACACGGGTGGAGGGCCGGCGGTTGCAGCCCGGTCTAGGCGTTCACCGTCGCCCGACTGGCCTCGATCGCCGCCGCGATCGCGGACGCGTGGTGGCGGCTGTTTTCGATGAAAATCCGGCCCGTCTCGGTCCCCCCGAGGATGGCTCCGGCGAGATAGAGCCCCGGGACGTTCGATTCGAGGGTCGCGGGGTCGTGGGCCGGGACCCTCCGATCGCCCTCGAGGCGGACGCCGCACCGCTCCAGGAGGCCGAAGTCCGGCTCGTAGCCGATCAGGGCGAACACGGCCTCGGCCGCCACCGTCGTCTCCCCGGCCGGGGTCGCGATCCGGACCGAGTCCGGGCCGACGGCGAGGAGGCGCGAACCGAAGCACGCCCGGATGGCGCCCGACGCGATCCGGTTGTCGAGGTCCGGTCGGATCCAGTACTTGACGCGGTCCGAGAGTTCCCGCCCCCGGTGGACGAGCGTCACCCGCGCGCCGTGGCGATACAGGTCGAGCGCCGCCTCGGCGGCCGAGTTCTTTCCGCCCACGACGACGACGTCGCGGCCGTGAAACGGGTATCCGGAGACGTACCGCGCGTGCACGTGCCGGGCGTCGGCGCCGGGGACGTCGAGCCTCCTGGGGTTGTGGAAGAAGCCGGTCGCGAGCACGACCGCCGGAGCCGCGAAGCGGAGAGCCCCCCTTCGGCCCGTCGTCTCCACGTCGAGGCCGCCGCCCGGGCGCGGCGTCGCTCGCTCGACCGCCATCTCGGCCTCGACCCGCACGCCGAAGCGCTCGGCGACGCCGCGATAGTAGGCGAGGGTCTCGAGACGCGTCGGGTGGGGCTCGGGCGTCGCGAAGGGCACGCCCGCGATGTCGAGGAGGTCGCGCGTCGAGAACCAGCGCATCTCCTCCGGGAAGTTCTGGATCGAGTCGAGGATCGCGCCGCGGTCGTAGCAGGTCGCGGGAATCCCGCGCCGCCCGAGCTCCACCGCGCACGCGATGCCGGTCGGGCCGGCTCCCACGATCGCGACGGGATCGGCCATGGCGGGATTCTACGGCCGGCAGGGCGCGTCGAGCGGACTCACGGCGCCAAAAGGGATCCCCCGTCGCTGCGCTCCCCGGGATGACACCGGGAGAGCGCGGCTGACGAACTCTGAACCGGGTCGAGGCGGTGCGTCGCCGCCTCGCTCCTCCATTGTCATCGAGCGGAGCGAGGGATCCCTTCAGGCGCCGTCAGGCCGATTCCCGCCTCCGCGCCCGACGTGCCTACAGGGCCTGGATCCTCACCGATCCCCCGCTCGTGTGGAGTTTGAGCGGGTTGCCCCCCTTGCCGAGGCTGCCGGTAAGGCTGCCGCGCGAGATCTCGCCCTGCACGCGGATCGGCAGCTCCGTCTTGACCGAGCTGCCCGAGGCCTGGATCGAGAGATCCGCGTCGGGGTCGAGCGAGACCTCGATCCCGCCGCCCGAGGTCTCGAGCGAGCCGCCGCGCGAGTTGCCCTTCGTGAACGAAGCCTCGATCGATCCGCCCGAGGTGTCGGCGTGAATGCGGCCGCCCGCCTCGGTGATGCGAATCCCGCCGCCCGAGGTCTCGGCGTCGATGTCGCCCGTCACCTTCTGGAGCTCGATCGAGCCGCCCGAGGACTCGGCGTGGACGGCGCCGTCCAGGTTCACGCCGTCGATGCCGCCGCCCGACGTCTCGACGCGGACCGGCCCCTTGATGTCCCTGAGGTCGATCGAGCCGCCCGACGTGTTGGCGTCCAGGTCGCCGACGAGATCGCTCACCTTGATGCCGCCTCCCGACGTGTCGAGCCTGGCCGGCGACCGCATGCCCGAAATCGAGATGCTTCCCCCCGACGTGTCGATCGACAGGCGCGTCTGGGCGGGGACGCGGATCTCGTACTGGACCGAGCCACCGTGGTCCGAGAACCAGGAGTGGGGGTGTTTCTTCTTGGCGATGACGGAGGCGGAATTCGCGCCCTCCTCGAAGCGGAAGGTCAGGAGGTCGTCCAGGTCCTTTCGCTTGGACGTGATGACCACGTGGGCTCCCGAGTCCGGACTGCCCTTCACCGTGACCGCGCCCATGTCGGTCTCCAGGCGGAACTCTCCGCCGGGAGCGAGCGTCAGGTCCTTTTCGATGCGGGTGTCGGCCAGGGCCGCGGCGGCCAGAGCGAGGCCGGCCAGCGCGAGCGAGGTCCGGGCGGCGGTACGGTTCATGGTTCTCCCCCTGCTCCCCAATACGCACGGGAGCCGGGGAGGTTCCGCCCGAGATCGTTCCCCTAGGCCAGAGCCTGCTCGAGGGGGGTGTAGGGCCGGCCCTGGGCGTCCGCGACGGCCTTGTAGGTCAGCTTACCGCCGTACGTGTTGACGCCCCCGGCCAGGTGGGCGTCGTCCCGGACGGCCGCCTTGAGGCCCTTGTTGGCGATCTGGAGCGCGTAACGCAGCGTCGAGTTGGTCAGCGCGAAGGTCGACGTGCGCGCGACCGCGCCCGGCATGTTCGCGACGCAGTAGTGAATGACGCCGTCCACGGTGTAGACGGGGTCGGAGTGGGTGGTCGCCTTCGTCGTCTCGAAGCAGCCGCCCTGGTCCACCGCGACGTCCACGGCCACGGCGCCCTTCTTCATCTGCGCGATCAGCTGGCGCGAGACGAGCTTCGGGGCCGCGGCGCCGGGGATGAGGACCGCCCCGATGAGCAGGTCGGCCCGGCGGCAGCCCTCCTCCAGCGTGTGGGAGTTGGAGGCGATCGTCTTGACCCGGCCGAAGAAGATGTCGTCGAGCTCGCGCATGCGGTCGGGCGACATTTCCAGGATGGTCACGTCCGCGCCCATCCCCGCCGCGACCTTGGCCGCGTTGGTCCCGACGACGCCTCCCCCGATGATCACGACGTCGGCGGGCGGGACGCCGGGCACGCCGGACAGCAGGACGCCGCGGCCACCGTTCGACTTCTGCAGGTAGTACGCGCCGACGTGAACGCTCATCCGGCCCGCGACCTCCGACATCGGCGTCAGGAGGGGCAGCGAGCCGTTTTGCGCCGTGATCGTCTCGTAGGCGACGCCCGAGACCTTGCGCTCGAGGAGCATGTCGGTCAGGGCCTTCGCGGGCGCGAGGTGAAGGTACGTGTAGAGGATCTGGCCTTCCCGCAGCCGCTGGTATTCGGGGCCGACGGGCTCCTTGACCTTGACGATCATGTCGGCCTTGCCGAACACCTCGTCCGCCGTGCCGAGGATCTTCGCGCCCGCGGCGACGTACTGCTCGTCCGGGATGCCCGACCCCGCTCCCGCGTCGCGCTCGACGAAGACCTCGTGCCCGGCCGAGGTCAGGGCCTTGACGCCGGCCGGCACGAGCCCGACCCGATTCTCGTTGTCCTTGATCTCCTTCGGCAGCCCGACGATCATGCGCGCCATCCCTCCGCAGTCCCCTGCTTTCGCTTCCTGCTTCCCGCTCTCCGGCTTCTCAGTGCGTGTCGATCTGCGCCTTCTGGAGCTTGCCCGAGAAGTCCACGTAGATCGACTTCCATTCCGTGAAGACGTCGAGGCCGGCGATGCCCGCCTCGCGGTGCCCGTTGCCCGTGTCCTTGATGCCCCCGAACGGCAGGTGCACCTCGGCGCCGATCGTCGAGGAGTTGACGTAGAAGATGCCGGTCTCGAACTCGCCCATCGCCTTGAACGCCTTGTTCACGTCCTGCGTGTAGATGGACCCCGAGAGGCCGTAGGCCACGGAGTTGGCGACCTGGATGCCCTCCTCGAGCGACCCGATCGGAACGACCGTCGTGACGGGCCCGAAGATCTCCTCGCAGGCCACGCGCATCTTCGCGTTCGCGTCGGCGAAGACCGTCGGCGCGTGGAACCAGCCCTTCGCGAGCGCCCCGGCCGTCAACTTCTCGCCGCCGCAGAGGAGCTTCGCGCCTTCGGCCTTGCCGATCTCGACGTACTTCGCCACGGTCTCCCTCTGTTTCTCCGAGACGCACGGTCCCATGTCCACCTTCTCGTCGAGACCGTTGCCGACCCGGAGCGCCTTCACGCGCGCGACGAGCTTTTCGAGAAACTCGGGGTACACGGCCCTGTGCACGAGCAGCCGCGAGGACGCCGTGCAGCGCTGCCCGGTCGTCCCGAAGGCTCCCCACACCGAGCCGTCCACGGCGAGGTCCACGTCCGCGTCGTCCATCACGAGGATCGCGTTCTTGCCGCCCATCTCGAGGTGGAGCCGCTTGAAGGTCGGCGCGCAGGCCCTGGAGATCTGGCGACCGACCTCGGTCGAGCCCGTGTACGAGACGACCTTGACGTCCGGATGCGCGACGAGGGGATCGCCGACCTCGCCGCCCGAGCCCATCACCACGTTGAAGACGCCGGGAGGCAGCCCCGCCTCCTCGAACACCCGCGCCAGCGCGACGACCGAGGCCGGCGTGTCGGTGGCCGGCTTGATGACGATCGTGTTTCCGGCAATCAGCGCCGCCATGGACTTCCACGCCGGGATCGCCATCGGGAAGTTCCAGGGCGTCACGAACGCGCAGACGCCGACGGGCTGGCGGACGCACATGGCCCACTTGTTGGGAAGCTCCGAGGGCGTCGTGAAGCCGAAGAGCCGCCGCCCCTCGCCCGCCGCGAGAAACGCCATGTCGATCGCTTCCTGGACGTCTCCCCGCGTCTCCGCGAGGACCTTGCCCATCTCGCGGGTCATGAGCCGGGCGAGCTTCTCCTTGTCGCGCTTCAGGATCTCGCCGGCCGCGTAGAGGACCTCGGCCCGCCGGGGCGCGGGCGTGTTCTTCCAGCCCGGGAAAGCCTTCTTCGCGGCCGCGACGGCCGCGTCCACGTCCGCCTTTCCGCTCTTCGGAAACAGGCCGACGATCTCGTCGCGATCCGCGGGATTGCGGTCCTCGAAGGTCTGGCCCGAGGCGGCCGGGACCCACTTGCCGCCGATGAAGTTGTGCTGCGTTTCGACCGCGATCTCCGTCGCCATCAGTGCTCCTCCGCTTTCTTCTGGGCAGGGGCCGCGGGCGATGCCGCCGTGGACATGGCCACGTTCCCCTGAAGTTGAGCCCCCTCGGCGATCACGACCTTGGGGGCGTGCACGTTTCCCTGGACCGAGGCGGAGGCGAGAAGCTCCGCCCGCTCGTCGGCGCGAATCTGGCCCTGCACCCGCCCGCCGACGACGACCGACCGGGCATGGATGTCGCCCTTCATCTCTCCGGTGGAGGCCACCGTCACGCGGCGCTGGACGTCGATGTTGCCCTCGAAGCGGCCGTGGATCACGAGGTCTTCGTCTCCGGAGAGTTCGCCGACGAACCGGATCTTGGGCCCGATCACCGTGGCCGGGCCCGGACCCGACGCCGCCGGTCGCTCCGGCGCCGCCGGCGGGTCGCTCGAGCCGTCCGTTTTCCCGAAAATCGCCAATCCGCCTCCCTCGAGAGCCGCCAAGTCTAGCAAAAGGGTCAACCGCGGCCCTCGGGGCCGCTCGAGGCCGCGCGGACGCTCTCGCGGGCGCCGCCTACTTGCCGAACACCTGCTTCAGCAGGTCCGTGACGCGCGCCGCGGGGTCCGTGCGGATCTTGCGCTCCTGCTCGCCCAGGACGAGAAACAGGCCGTCGAGGGCCTTCGAAACCACGTACTGGTCGAGGTCGAAGGAAACGAGCCCCCCGACGAACGGAATCGCCTCGTAGCGGCCGACGAGCTCCTTGTACTGCCGCGTGACCCCCACCTCGTTCATCGATGCCTCGACGACCGGCTTGAACGCCGCGGTGAGCTCGGGGGTGGTCTTCTCCCGGAAGTAATCCGTCGCCGCCGTGTCGCCCCCGGAGAGGATCTTCCGCGCGTCCTCGAACGTCATCTGCTTGATGGCGCCGAGAAAGATGTCCTTCGCGGCGGGCGCGGCCTTCTCGGCGGCCCGGTTCATGCTGAGGACGAACGCGTCCAGCTGCGGCCCGTATCCGACGGCCCGCAGCGCCGTTTCGACCGACTGCAGCTTCGCCGGCATGAGGATCTTGATGGCCGCGTTGCCGAAGTAGCCGTCGGTCGTTCCGGTCAGGCTGACCGCCTGGCCGGCTCCGATCTCGAGCGCCTCCTTGAGCCCGGCCACGATCGTGCCGTCGCTCTTCGAGTCCTTGTCGGTCGACCGGAACAATTTCGAGGGGTCGATCTGGGCGGTAGCCATCGCGGCCGCGAAGAGGCCGCCGATCGCCAGGGCCGTCGCGCGCGTTCGCATGGTGCACCTGCCTTTCGGGCGGGGAGAATCCCTCTCCCACTCTACCGCTCGAGCGCGACCCCGGTGCGGCCGACGCGATAGGATTCGCGGCCATTCGACGGAGGAACGCCTCATGCGCTCACGCCGGCCCGCCCGACCCGTCCCCACGATCGCCGCGGTCCTGCTCGCGGCCGCCGCCGCGGGCCGCGCCCTCGCTCAGCCGGCGCCCTCCCCGACGCCGTCTCCGACTCCCGCCCTCTTCGATCCCCGGCGTCCCCCCGAGAAGGAGCTCGAGACGCGCGTTCCCGACGGCTTCACACTGGCCGCGGTGGGCGACCTCATCACGACGCGACCCCTCGTCCAGGCTCTCGGGGCCGATCCCGGGTTCGCCGCGGTGGTCCGGCTGCTGCGGGAGGCCGACGTCGCGTACGGGAACTTCGAGACGACCGCGATCGACCTCGACCGCTTCGGCGGCCAGTCCTACCCCGGGCGCGACGACTGGGCGCTCGCCGCGCCGCCCGCCGTCGCCCGCGACCTGCGGTCGCTCGGGTTCGACCTCGTGTCCCGAGCCAACAACCACGCGATGGACTACGGGCTCGAGGGCATGCGCGAAACGGGGCGCTGGCTCGACGAGGCCGGGATCGTGTGGGCCGGCGTCGGCGAGAACCGCGGGCAGGCGCGCGCCGCGCACTATCTCGAGACCCCGGGGGCCCGGGTGGGCCTCGTCTCGATGGCCTCGACGTACCGCGACTACGCCGACGCTCTGCCCGCGTCCGGCCGCGCGCCCGGCCGCCCGGGGCTCAATGCGCTGCGCACGTCGAAGACCGTCCTCGTCGCGCCGGACACGATGCGCCATCTGCTCGCCGTCCGGGAGGCGCTCGAGGCGCCGGGCGCGTCGTGCGAGAGGACGGCCCGGGAGGCCGAGCGCCGGCGCCAGGCCGACGAGAAGGCCGCGCGGGAGCTGACGCTCTTCGACACGGCGTTCGCGGCCTCCGACCGGCCCGCCAACCGCTACGCCATGAACGCGACGGACCTCGAGGAGATCCTCCGCAGCATCCGCCTGGGCAAACAGCATTCCGACCTGCTGATCGCGACGATTCACTCGCACGACACCGGCCTCGGCTGCGACGAGCCCGGCGACTTCCTGCCCGTCCTCGCCCACGCCGCGATCGAGGCCGGCGCCGGCGCCTTTCTCGCGACGGGAGAGCACCGCCTGATGCCGATCGAGATCTACAAGGGGCGGCCGATCTTCTACAGCCTGGCCAACTTCTTCTGGAGCGACATGCAGGAGGCGCTGCCGGCCGACCTCTACGAGCAGAGCCGCGAGCTGCTCGCGAAGGCCTACGGCGACCCGTCGAGGGCCACGGACGCCGACCTGAACGCGGTGATCAACGCGAACGGCTTCGACGACGACCGCGTCTTCCAGACGGTCGTCGCGGTCTGCCGGTGGGAGCGCGGCCGCGTCGCCGAAGTCCGCCTCTATCCCGTGGACCTCGGCTACGGGCTCCCGCTGACGAAGAGCGGGGTTCCGCGGCTGGCCGGGCCGGCCGTGGCTCGCTCGATCCTCGAGCGCCTCCAGCGCATCTCGAAGCCCTATGGCACGACGATCGCGATCGAGGGCGGCGTCGGCGTGATCCGGATCCCGGCGAGCTAGGTCGAGCTCCAGTCGATCAGGATCTTCCCGACGTTTTCGTTGCGGCGCATCCGGGCGAAGGCCTCGCCGGCGCGGCCGGGCGGGAGCGTCGCGGCGACGTCGACCGCCAGGGCCCCGGAGGAAAAGCCGGGGAGCACCTCGGAACGGAACCGCGCGACCAGGTGCGCCTTCTCCTCCCGCGGCCGGGACCGGAGCGTCGAGCCGATCACGCTTCCCCGCTTCCCCATCAGGCGGGCGATGTCGAGCTCGGCCTTCGCTCCCGACATGGTCGCGAGGAAGACGATGCGCCCCTCGGGGGCGAGCACGGAGAGATCGCCCGCGAGCGTGTCGGCTCCGACGGGATCGAGCACCACGTTGACGGCCTCCGGACCCCAGGCGCGCTCGATCGCCGCGGAAAAGGGACCGGCCGTCGTGTCGATCGCCAGATCGGCGCCGGCCTCGCGCAGCGCTCCGAGCTTGCCCGCGCTCCGGGTCGTCGCCGCCGCCGATGCCCCGAGGAACTTCGCCGTCCGGATCGCGGCGAGGCCCACGCCCGAGGCGCCCGCGTGAACGAGCACCTTTCCCCCGCTCGCGAGCCCGCCCTCGATCACGAGGTTGAGGAAGGCCGTGAGGTAGGCCTCCGGGATCCCGGCGGCCTCGACCAGGCCCAGGCCCCCGGGAGCCGGGAAGAGCTGCCCCTCCGGAACCGCCGCGAACTCGGCGTGGCCGCCTCCCGCGACGAGGGCGCACACGGACGCTCCCGTCCCGGCCACCGAGCCCGAGAGTTCGAGCCCGAGAATCGAGGGCTCGCCCGGCGGCGGCGGGTACCGTCCCGCGATCTGCGAGAGGTCGGCGCGGTTGACGCCCGAGGCCGCCACCTTCACGAGGACCTCGCCCGGACCCGGAATCGGAGCCGGGCCCTCGGCCACGACCGCGCGATAGCCGTCCCCGTCGGGCGACACGTCGAGGAATCTCACGCGCGCGCGCCCTCCGGAAACACGGCGCCCCTGCGGGCGATGGCCCAGGCGCATCCGGCCGCGACCGCCAGGACGGTCAGCGGGTCCCACCACAGCCCGAAGTTGCGGTCGACCCGCCAGAGCAGCTCCGGAAGCACGCCCACGGAAACGAGCACGAACACGAGGAACCATCCCGCCCGGCGCGTCCCGCGGCCCGAGAGGAGCGCGACGGCCGCGAGGGCGAAGACCGGCGCGACGATCGCGTAACTGTTCTTCTCCGTCATGGGGTTGAAGAGCATCAGGTACGTCGTGCCGAGCAGAGCGAGCGTCAGCCCGCGCCAGGGCTCGCCCGTCCGCGACGCCGCACGGATCCAGAGGGCGAGGGTCGCCACCGCCGCGAGCCCGCGCAGCGCGAGGCCCGCGGCGTTCGACAGCGGGACTCCGGCCATCCGCAGCAGGGCCGCGAGATCCGCGAAACGGCTCTCGGTGGTTCCCGACCAGCCCGCCAGGTGCGCCGCCGAAGACCGGTACTGGGCGATCGCGTAGGCCGGCGGCGCGAAGAGAAACGGAAGCGCGCCGAGCAGCAGCAACCCGAGCAGCGTCGGCCGGATCAGCCGCGGATACACCCACGGGGCGAGCAGGACGAACACGAGCCCGAGCGGCTTCACCGCGACGAGCGCGACGAGGCAGACCGCGGCCGCGGCCCGGCGATCGCCGGCCGCGAAGACGGCGAGCAGGACGCAGAGGCCGGCGAACGCGAGGTTGGTCTGGCCGTTGCGCACCGCGCCGAGGCACGGGGCGAGCGCAAGGAGGCAGGCGAAGAAGAACGCGCGGTCGGGATCGGCGGGAAAGGCGCGCCGGACGAACGCGGCGATGCCCCAGAGAACCAGGCCGACCGAGAGCGAACGCCACAGGATGTCCCCGACCGGGGCCGGCAGCGCGTGAAAGGGCGCGAAGAGCAGCGCGAACTGCGGGAGGTAGTGGTAGCCGCGCACGTCGGCGTACAACTCGCCGCGCGCCCACCACCGCTCCGACGCCAGGTGAAAGACCGGCGTCACGCTGCGCCGGGCGGGGTCGCGAGCGACCATCACGGACACGACGGCCAGCGGCAGGAGCCACAGGGCGAGCCCGAAAGCGAAGAATCGTCGTCGAGACATCGGCTCCGCGGCCCCTCCCGCGCGAGATCCTACTGCCGCGCCGGTCCCGGAGCCTCAGGCACGGGCGGCGATCGAGGCGATCTCGAGGCGGAAGGGGCCGGCCTGGCCCTCCGCGATCGCCAGGCCGAGCGTGCGCACGCGGGCCGCGTCGAGAGGACCCGCGTCCGCCGCCGGCCTTCCCCGCCGCGTCGGCCGGAGCCGGTCGAAGGACACCGCGACGAGCTCCCATTCCCCGCTCGTCGCGAACCCGCCCTGGTACACGACGCCGTCGAAACGGGCGTCGGTCCGGACGTTGAGCTTGTACCGTTTCCCGTCGCCCCGGACGCGCAGCCGGAAGCCCGAAAATCCGCTCAGGTCCAGGGGCTGGTCGGCGCTCCGGACCGACGCGAAGCCGCCGCCGTTCTCCATCGAGACGACGCCCGTGAAGACGGCCGCCCGCCCGGGCGCCACGACGAGGGCGCTGCGCGAGCGCCCGCCCATCACCGCGTCGTCGATCGCATCCCAGGCGGCTTCCCCCTTCGCGCCCTCGAAGGCAAACAGGACGCGGTCCGGCGGGGCGTCGGGCGCCGGCGGCCGGGCGACGAACTCCGCGCAGTCGAGGACCGGCTGGGGCGGGTACCGCTTGAGAATCGGGCAGAAGAGAAACGTGGATCGCCCGGTTCGAATGAACCGCGGCGGCGCGGCGCAGCGGTGGCAGAGGCTTCCGGGAAAGGGCCCTTCATCCTCTCCGTCGGTCCGATTCACGGAGTACAGACTAGCGCGGAAGAAACGGGGAGCGGCGTCCTCGGAATCGCCGGGACACTTCGGGGAGGAGGACCTGGCCGCCCGGCTGGCCCGCGAGCGCGAGAACGCGGGCCGTCAGCCGGGCGTCCCCGATCTTCGCCGCGGCCGCGCCGAAGCCCGCCCGCGGCCCGCTCCAGCGCAGCGCCTCGACGTCGTCGAAGAGGGGCGCGTCGGTGCGCAGGGTCGCGAGGGTCTTGAAGAGGAGCGCGCGCTCGCGCTGCGACCCGAGGACGTCGGGAGGGAAGTCCTCGAGTCGGCCGTGGCGCTCGATCAGGCGCGCCGCCGTCTTCGGCCCGTACCCCGCGAGGCCGGGATAGCCGTCCGCGGCGTCGCCGACCAGGGCGAGGTAGTCCGGAATGCGCTCGGGCGGCACCCCGAATTTCGCACGCACGCCGTCGGCGTTCCGGATCTGGTTGCCGCGCCGGTCCACCTGCACGACCCGGTCTCCGACCACGCATTGCGCGAGGTCCTTGTCGGGGGTCCAGATGCACACCTTCTCGACACGCTCGTCCCGCGCGGCGAGCGCCGCCGCGGACGCGAGCGCGTCGTCGGCCTCGAGCTCGACCATCGGCCACACGACGACGCCCATCGCCGCGAGCGCGTCCTCGAGCGGGTGGAACTGCGCCCACAGCGCCGGCTCGATGCCCTCGCCGGTCTTGTAGCCGGGCCACAGCGCGTTGCGGAACGACTCGATCACGTGGTCCGTCGCCACGCCGACGTGTGTCGCCCCGCCTTCCAGCATCTGCGCGACCGACCCGAGGACCCCCGCCACGGCCCCGAGGGGCGGGTCGGTTCCCCGGAACCGCCGGATCCCGTAGAACTGGCGGAACAGCTCGTAGGTGCCGTCGAGAAGGTGAACGATCATGCGCGTGCGCCGGCCCCTTACCTAACAGAGACTTGCGCGAAAGGCCACCGATTCCCCGATTTCGAGACTCCGCCCTCGCGCCGCGGCCCGTCTCGTCATAACCTTGCGCCCGTGAAACGCCTCGTCGACCTGACCATCGAGGACCTCGCCGCCAGCCCGGTCTGGCGCTACGAGGGAGGCGCCGGGGACGAGGCCGTCGCCTCGCCCGGAGACCGGCTCGCGCTCTCGCGCGAGGACGACGAGATCTTCCTCGCCGCGACCGAGTTCGAGCTGTTCGATTCCACCCTCCACACCGGATACTGCTTCCCCGCCGACGGCGGCAGCATCGACTACCTCCAGCCGGTGCTGGTCACGCGTTCGGGCCACGTCGCGTTCTGGTTCGACAAGCCGCCCTCGCCGGCGGACCTGGCGAGGCAGTGGGCCGTGCTCGGCAGGGACCCGAAGCAGATCTTCCCGGTCGCCTACCGGTGCCGCGTCCCCGTCGACGGGCAGACCGTGGAGGGACGCATCGACGGCGTCGCGAGCTCCGACGAGCCCCTCGCGCCGGCCGACGACGAGCCGACGGCCTCGCGCCGCCGCGGCGTCGGGTCGAGCGAGACCCGCACCGTCCGGCGCCGCCGCGCAGAGATGACCGTCGAGTTCAGCCAGGGCGCCCTGTACGGCAACGGCGTCACCGGCGACGTCTCGCGGCGCGGGATGTTCGTCCGCTCGAGCTGGATCCCGGGCACGGGTCCCGTCGTCCGCCTCACGGTCAGTCTGCCGGGCGGACGCAAGCTCGGCCTGACGGGCCGCGTGGTGCGCAGCGTCGACGCCGACACGCCCACCCCCGCCGCCCCGGGTTTCGGCCTGCGCCTGCTCGACGACTGGCCCGACTACGACGACCTCTTCGGAAAGCGCGGCGCCAAGAAGTAGGGCCCCGCGGCCGTCCGGTTCCCCGTGGGCCTCGGCGAAACCACTCGCGCCGCAGACCGCGCGAATGCCGATCTCCATCCCGGCCGCAGGTCTCCTCGCGTGGCCACCGCGGGGACCCCACAGCTGGCATCGCCGTTGCACCTCCTCTCTCCGGGAGGTGCCCATGCGGATTCCCAGAAGTCTTCCCGCGGCGCTGCTCCTCGTCGCCGGCCTCTGCGCGGCCGCGCCTCCGGGTGCGCGGGCGGAGGTCGACGTGAGCATCTCGTTCTTTCACCGCGAGCTCGCTCCGCACGGGCGCTGGCTCGTCGCCGGAGCGCTCGGCAGCGTCTGGGTGCCCGCCGGCATCCGGCCGGGCTGGGCGCCGTACACCGACGGAGAGTGGACGCTGACCGACTACGGCTGGACCTGGGTTTCCGACGACCCCTGGGGCGGAATCCCGTGCCACTACGGCGCGTGGGCCTGGGCCGATCCCTACGGGTGGGTCTGGGCTCCCGGGACCGTGTGGGCGCCCGCCTGGGTGACGTGGGCCTACACCGACGACTACGTCGGCTGGGCCCCTCTGCCCCCGTCGTTCGCGTTCTCCGCCGGCGGATACGCCGGGGCCGCGGTCGTCGTCGCGCCGACCCGCTACGTTTTCGTTCCGACCCGGCAGTTCGTCGGAGTGCGGGTGGCGACCGTCCGCGTCCCGACGGCGCAGGTGGCCGCGATCTTCCCTCGGACGAGCAAGGTCACGAGGTTCCAGGTTTCGGGAGGCATCGTTCGGACGGCCGGGCCGCCGCCGGCGCGCATCGAACGGGTCGTCGGAAGGCCCGTCGCCCGCGTCCACGCCGACGTGATCAGGACGCCGCCGACCACGCTCGCGGCCGCGGGTTTCCAGAGGGCCTCGCGCGTGTCCGTCGTGACATCGGAAGCCGAGCGCCGCCGCGAGGGCGCGGCCGCAGAAACGCGCGGCGGAAAGCCCGCCGCGGACGAAAAGACGGCCGCGAAGAAAGCCCCCGAGAGTTCCCGCGCCGCAAAGCCCGGGTCCGCGCCCCATGGCGCGCCGCCGGCTCGGTCCGCGTCGCAGGCCGCCCCGAAAGCCCCGAAGGAACGCCCCGAGACGCACGCCTCGGCGCGGGCCCCGAAGCCCGAAGCCGCGACGCACGGCGCTCCGACGAGCTCCGCGGCGCACGCGTCCCCGGAAGAGCCCCGTCATCAGGCCAGGGCGGAACCGCATCCCGCGAAGGCCCCGGCCGGGGAAAGGGAGCAGCCGCAGCCGCCGAGGCCCGAGCCCCGGAGCGAAGAGCGCCACGCGGCGGCGCGCCCCCAGCCGCCGGCCGCCCATCCGAAGCCGCAGGCCGAGCCGAGGGCCCCGAAGCCCGCGAAAGAGGAGCGGCCGCCCTCCTCCGAGAAGCCGGGCTAGGAGAAACGGAACCGAAAGGTTCGGGCGCCGAAGCTCAGAGGTCGCGGTTGCGGATGACCGTCTGTTCGGAGGAGATCGAGCCGCTCGAGGCGCTGGCCTCCGAGGCGGCCGACGCGGACACGGACGTGCTCGAGCCCCGCTTCACGCGCGAAAGGAAATCGACCGACATCTTTCCGCTGCGCGAGATCGCCTCCACCTCGGCGTGCGCCTTCTCGAGCAGCGACACGCCCCGGTCCGCCCACCAGGCCGCGGCCTCGCGCTGGCTCCAGAGCGGCCCCTTCCACCCCTCGTCGATCTCGAGCAGGAGCGCGCCGGCCGTCGCGGGCCGCGCGTTGCGGTCCTTGGACAGGCAGCGCAACAGGAGCTGCTCGAGGAACGGGTCGACCGGGCGGCGCAGGCGCTCGGACAGCAGCGGGGGCGCCGTGTGGAGGTGGTGGCCGATGATCTCGGCGCCCGTCTTGCCCGGAAACACGTCCTGCCCGGTCAACAGCGTGTACGCCACGGCCGCGACGGCGTAGACGTCGGTGCGGGCGTCGATCGTCTCGGGCGCGCGGATCGCCTCGGGAGCCATGAACCGCGGGGTGCCGACGACGACCTGGGTGCCCGTCAGCTGCGCGTCGTCCTTGGAGATCACGTCCTTGACGAGGCCGAAGTCGAGCACCTTCGCCACGTCGAACGTCTCGCCCCGCCGGCAGAGCATGATGTTGGCGGGCTTGATGTCCCGGTGGATCAGGCCGATGGCGTGCGCCTCGGCGAGAGACGCGCAGATCTGCTTGAGCAGGTGCACGACGCGGGCCTCGGGCTGCGGCCCGTCGTCGCGGATCAGCCGGTCGAGCGGGATGCCCGGCAGGTACTCCATGGCGTAGTAGAAGATGCCGTCGGGCGTACGGCCGAAGTCGTAGATGGCCACGGTGTTGGGGTGAGTCAGCTGGCTCGTCAGCTGGACCTCTCGCTCGAACCGCGCGAGCGAATCGGCGCTCTGCCCGGTGGCCCGCAGCAGCTTGATCGCCGTCGGGCGCCGCAACAGGGCGTGCCGCGCCCGGTAGACCGCGCCCATCCCGCCCTCCCCGATCTTCTCCTCCAGGGTGTACTGGCCGAGCTGGTGCGTGCGTTTCATCTCCTTCTCGAGACGGCGCACCTTGCCCGACGCGAGGACGATCCCGAGCGTTCCGAGCGCGAGCCCGCCGATGAGGAGCCAGAACGCCCGGCGGATCACGCCCAGATCGGCGTAGGCCTCGTTGCGCCCGATCTCGGAGATCAGCCCGACGCCGAACTCCGGCAGCCAGGTCCACGCCCCGACGACCGGGGTGCCCCGGTAGCTGCGGTACCCGTCGACGTTGCTGCCCGCGCGCCCCGAGGACGCGGCCGCGGCCGCCAGGGTCAGGGGAAGCCCCCGCCGCAGTCCCGCCGCGTCGGCGCCCGCCGCCGGGTTCGGGCCCGGGTCGCGGACCTCGAGGTAGGCCGTGCTCTTGCCGCGGGCCTGGGTCGGGATGAGGCCGAGCCGCGAGACGTCGTCGGGAAAGCGGCTCTCGGAGACCATCACGCCCTGCCCGTCCACGGCGTACGTCTCGCCGGTCTCGCCCGAGCGCGCCACGTTCAGGATGCGGGCCACCTGCTCGGAGGCGACCCGGAAGACGAGCGCAGCGATCGGGGCGCCGGACGCGCCGCGCACCGGAGCCATCATGAAGGCCATCGGCTCCGAGCTGAAGGTCTGCCGGGAGGTCGGCGGCACGAAGGCGACGTCGCCGGCCATCACCTTGCCGAGCCCCTCGACGAGGGTCGCCGTGACGCGGTCCCCGACGCGGTCGTCCACCGCGCGGGCGAGCACGAGGCCGCCCGGATCGAGCACCGCGTAGCCCGCGTCCTGCTCCTGCGCGAGGATCGGCTTGAGCACCTCGCGCAGCGCCGCCTGCTGGGGAGCCTTCCGGAGCGCCTCGGCGTCGCCCGGGAGGCGATGCGAGAGATCGAGCAACCCTTCCACGAGGCTCGTTACCCGCTGGTCGGCGGCGACCATCGCGGCGACTCGTCCCTGGTCCTTGATCCAGAGCTGGAGCGCGGTGCGGTCCGCGCGAAGCGTCGCCTCGATCGTCTCGGCGACCCGCGCCCGGATGCGGGCCTCGATGGCCGCGTGCGTCCACCAGCCGACGGCGACCACGGCGGGAATGGCGAGCAGGGGCCGCGACCAGGTCGGGAGGCGGAGGCGACGGCCGAAGATCTTCATCGTTGGCCGCGCATTCTATCCACACCCGCGCCGCCGCCGTCGCTTTGTCCGCCGCCCGGCCGCCCCGCCCTCACCAGACGACGACGCGGGCCTCCGGCGCGAGGTAGAGCTTCTGGCCCGGCTGGACGTCGAAGGCGGAGTACCAGGCGTCGAGGTTGCGCACCGCGTCGGCGCGGAACTCGCCCGGCGAATGGCCGTCCGTCAGGAGCAGGGTGCGCAGGATCTCCGGGCGGATCTTGACCCGCCAGGCCTGCCCGAAGCCGATGAAGAAGCGCTGGTCCCCCGTGAACCCGTCGAGCTCGGGCGCGGGCGACCCGCCGTAGGCGGCGCGGTAGCCGTCGTACGCGGCCGAGACGCCCGCCACGTCGGCGATGTTCTCGGACAGCGTGAGCTTGCCGTTCAGGTGCAGGCCCGGCAGCGGCTCGTAGGCGTCGTACTGCGCGACGAGCCGGGCGCCGACGGCCTCGAAATGGGCCATGTCCTCCGGCGTCCACCAGTTCGCCAGGCGGCCGGTGGCGTCGAACTGGCTGCCCTGGTCGTCGAAGCTGTGGCTGATCTCGTGCCCGATCACCGTGCCGATGGCCCCGTAGTTGCGGGCGGGATCGCTCCCGTCGTAGAAGAACGGAGGATTCAGGATCGCCGCGGGAAAGTTCATCGCGTTCTGGAGGGGCAGGTTGACGGCGTTCACGGTCTGCGGCGTCATGCACCACTCCGTCCGGTCGACCGGCTTGCCGAGCTTCGCGAGGCTCCAGCGATAGTCGAAGAGCTCCGAGCGCTGCTCGTTTCCGAGGGCGTCGCGCGCGTCGATCCGCAGCCCCGTGTAGTCCCGCCAGTGCTCCGGGTAGCCCATGCCCACGTAGAGCGTCGCGACCTTGGCCTTCGCCTTCGCCCGCGTGGCGGGAGACATCCACTCCAGCCGGTCGATACGCCGGTCGAACGCCGCCCGGATGTTCTTCACGAGTGCCTCGGCCTGGGCCTTGGCCGACGCCGGGAAATACCGCCCGACGTAGAGCCGGCCGACGGCGTCTCCCAGCGCTCCGCTCGTCGCGGTCACCGCGCGCTTCCAGCGGTCCAGGGGCTTCCGGGCGCCCGAGAGAGCCGTCCCGTAGAAGCGGAAGTGTTCCTCGGCGAACGCCCGCGGCAGGAGAGTCGAGGCGCGGTCGATGGCGTGAAAGGTCAGATAGTCCTTCCAGACCTCGATCGGCTCCTTCGCGGCCAGCGCCGAGATGCCGACGATCCCCGCCGGGTGCCACACGATGATCGTCGGCTGTCCCGCGAGGCCCGCGGCGTCGAAGTAGGCAGCCCAGTCGAGGCCCGGAGCCCGCGTCGCGAATTCCGCCGGCCGCCACGGGTTGTCGGCCTTGTGGACGTCGACCGAGTCGGTGCGGCTGACGTGCGTGTCCGCGATCGCCCGCTCGAAGGCGTAGACGCGCGCCGCCCGCGCCGCGGCATCCGGAACCTTCGCCAGGGCCAGAGTCGCCTCGATGTGAGCCTCGTACTTCTTCTGGAGCTCGACCGACTTCTCGTCGCCGTTGCGGTAGTTGTCGCGGTCGGGCATGCCGAGACCGCCCTGCATCAGGTAGGCCACGTTGACGTCGGGGTTGGCGAAGTCGGGCGAGGCCCAGAGGCCGAACGGCCGGTCGGTGTGGAAGTTGGTGGCGTTGAGCGCGTCGACGTCGGCCCGAAGGCCGGCGCCGAGCACGCGCGCGAGCGACGCGCGGTCCTGGATCCCGGCGATCGCGTCGAGCTCCGGCTTCAGCGGCTCGAGGCCCCGCTTCTCGATCGCGGCCTCGTCCATGTAGGCGGCGTAATAGGCCGAAACCAGGCGCGCCTCGGCCGACTTCGACTTGCCGGAGTTGCGGATCAGGTCGGCGGTGCGCCGGTCCACCATCTCCTGGATCATCGTGAACGAGCCGTAGACCGAGCGGTCCGGCGGAATCTCCGTGGCTTTCATCCATCCGCCGTTCGCGTATCCGTAAAAGTCGTCCCCGGGGCGAATGGACCGATCCATGCCCGCGACGTCGACGGCGGGCGCCGCGGCGTCGGCGCCGGCAACCCGTTCGGCGTTCGCGGAAGAGAGAAGGAGCAGGGCGGAAAAGGCCGGAAGAATCGGGTGCCGCACGAGTGCCTCGCTTTCTTTCGGAGGGCGCCCGGGCGCCCGCCGCGCGCCCGAGAGCCTACACCGCGAGCCCCGGGCGCCGCATGCCCGCGGTGAAATAGACTGCCGCGTCAAATTGTCACGGAGGGACCACGACATGACAGCCCGCTCGACCGCACTCCGCCTCCTCGCGCTCGCCACGCTCGCCGCGACCTGGTCCGCCGCCCGCCCCGCGCTCGGGCAGGAGCCGGCCGCCGATCCGAAGGCCGAGGCGAAACCCGCCGTGTCCCCGACGCCCGCCGTTCCCGCGGCGCCGGCGCCCGCCGTGTCCCACCGCCGGCTGACGCTCGGCGGCAAGCCGATCGCCTACACCGCGACGGCCGCGACCATCGACCTGAAGGACGCCAAGGGCGACGCCGACGGGAGGATGTTCTTCGTCTCCTACACGGCCGACGGCGCCGACGCGAAGCAGCGGCCCGTGACATTCCTCTTCAACGGAGGTCCCGGCTCCTCCACCCTCTGGCTGCACATGGGATCGTTCGGCCCATTCCGCGTGGAGACCCCCGACGCCGGGCCCACGCCGCCGGCGCCCTACCGGCTGGCCGAGAACTCCGAGAGCCTGCTCGACCGCTCCGACCTCGTCTTCATCGACGCGATGGGCACGGGCTTCTCGCGCCTCGTCGGGAAGGGCGATCCCAAGAACTTCTACGGCACCGACCAGGACGTCGCGGCGTTCGCCCAGTTCATCGAGCGCTGGCTCTCCGCGAACAATCGGTGGAATTCGCCGAAGTTCCTCCTCGGCGAGTCCTACGGCACGACCCGGGGCGCCGCCCTGCTCGCCTACCTCGAGAAGCGCGGCGTGGCGTTCAACGGAGCGGTCTTCGTGTCCTCGTACCTGAACGCCTGGGACGACCTCAACGGCCCGGCCTTCGCGAACGACCGCGCGTACGAGCTCTACCTGCCGACGCTGGCCGCGACCGCCTGGTACTACAAGAAGCTCGACCCGAGGCCCGCCGAGCTCGCCCCCTTTCTCGCCGAGGTCCGTCAGTTCGCCCTCGGCGAATACGAGCAGGCGCTCCAGAAGGGCGCGAAGCTCGACCCCGCGGCGCGCGCGGCGGTCGCGGCCAAGCTCCACCGGTACACGGGCCTTCCCGAGTCCTACATCCTGAACGCGAACCTGCGGCTCGATCCGAGCCGCTTCCAGAAGGAGCTGCTGCGCGGAGAACGCCGGACGGTCGGGCGCCTCGACGGGCGCTACCAGGGCATCGACCACGACGCGGCCGGCGAGACGCCCGAGTACGACGCGGCGAGCGCGGCGATCTCGGCGGCGTACACGGCGGCCCTGAACTCGTACGTGCGCGAGACGCTCGGCTACAAGACCGACGAGCTCTACAAGCCCACGAACTACGACGAGGTCGCCAAGGACTGGGACGACCGCCACCGCACCGACGCCGGACGCGCCCCGATGCCCGACGTCGCCGAGGACCTGCGCGTCGTGATGTCCATGAACCCGAACCTCCGGCTCTTCTCGGCCAACGGCTACTTCGACTTCGCGACGCCGTTCTTCGAGACCGAGTACACCCTGTCCCACATGGGCCTCGACCCGTCGCTCGAGAAGAACATCTCGTTCGGGTATTACCCGTCGGGCCACATGATCTACCTCCACGAGCCGTCTCTGAAGCAGCTCAAGGCGGACCTGGCCCGCTTCTACGACCAGACGCTGACGCGGTAGGCCCGGTGGGCGGGCCCCGCGGGGGGCGCTACTTCGGCTTGCGCGAGCAGGCCTGGGCGAAGCCGAGCTGGCAGGCCTTGCGGATGAGCTCCCCCGCGCGGCGGCGGTCGGCCGCGACGCCGTTGCCCTTCTCGTAGGCGATCCCGAGGTCGAAGCAGCCCTCGGCGTCGCCGGCCTTGCAGGCGAGGTCCAGGTACGACGCGGCCTTCGCGGCGTCCGGGGCCACGCCCTCGCCCGCCGAGTAGACGGCCGCCGCGTTGAAGCAGCCGAACGCATCGCCCCGCCCGCAGCCGAGCTCCGAGAGCTCGAGCCCCTTCCCGAGGTCCTTCGGGATGCCGTCCCCCGCGATGAACAGCCCGCCGAGGAGCGAACAGGCGCGCGCCCCGTTCTCGGCCGCGTGGACGTCGTCGGGGTCGGTCCTGCGGTCGCAGGCCTCGCGAAAGATCGACGCGGCCTTCTCCTCGTCCTTCGCGACGCCGATCCCGTCCCGGTAGGCGCGTCCGACGTTCACGCAGCCGCCCAGGTTCGAGGGCTGGCAGCGGGTGCCGTCGCATCCGTGCTGGTAGAGCGCGACCGCCCGGGGCTTGTCCGCCTTGACCCCGCGGCCGTTCTCGTAGAGGTACCCGAGGTTGGTGCAGCCGGTCGAGCTGCCGAGCCTGCAGGCCTCCTCGTACTTCGCCGCCGCGCGGACGGCGTCGCGGGGCTCCCCCCGGCCGTCGTCGGCCATCAGTCCCGCGTTGTAGCAGCCCTGGGGATCCCCCAGGTCGCACGACTTCCCGTAGAGGGCCGCCGCGTGGCGATCGTCCTTCCGGGCGAACTTCCCCGTGGCCGAGAAGAAGGCGAGGTTCGCGCAGCCCGCGCCGCTGCCGAGCTCGCAGGACCGTTCGGCGGCGGCGACGGCTTCGGCGCCGCGGTCCGGCTCCTCCATGAGCTGGAGCGACTCGTACGCGCACCCCGATGCCGACCCGGCCTTGCAGGCGGCCGTGAAGAGCTCGAGCGCCCGGGCGATCTTCGGGCCGCCGCGCCGGCTCCAGAGGAGCCAGCCTTCCCGGAAGCACGCGCTCGCGCTGCCGCCCCCGCAGGCGTTCTCGAGGAACGGGGCCTGGTCGACCGGAACGAGCGTCGCCTCGATGCGCTCGCCGGAGCGCCAGACCGAGACCGGGACCGGGGCGCAGGACCTGTTGAACGCGGCCGCCTCGGCCTCGCAGTCGCCGGCGACGCGCGCGTCCCCGATCGTTTCCACGACGTCGTTCGCGCGCAGGCCCGCCGCCGCCGCGGGACCTCCGGGCCACACCTCGGTCACGAGCGCGCCCGACAGGTCTTCGGGCAGGCCGAGCTTCTTGCGGACCGCGCGCGGGATCGGACCGACGTCCATGCCGAGCGTTCCGGCGCATCGCGCCGACGCCGCCGGCGCCGTCTTCGCGGCCGGAGCGGACGACCCCGAGCACCCGGCTGCCAGGACGGCGGTCCCCAGGACGATTCCCGCGCCGAGCCTCGAGAGAACCCCTCGGGTCCACATGCCGTCACCCCCTGTCGTCGGGAAAGCGCGATTATCGCAGCACGCGCGTCCACGGCATAGAATCCGAGCGCGGCCGTCGGACGCCCCGGCGGGCGAGGAGGTTCCATGCGACATCGGGTCCACGCCAGCCTCGCGGTCACGCTGTGCCTCGCCGGGTGCCTCGCGGCGGCCGCGGCGCGCGGGTCCCAGGACGTCGAGGCGACGCCCCAGGCGAAGGCCTATCGCGCCGCCCTCCAGGCGATCGCCGCGGGCGACTACGACGCCTACCGCAAGACGCTCTCGAGCGCGACGCGGAAGCAGATGGACGAGCAGACGAAGGGAAAATCCCGCGCCGACGTCATGGACTTCGTGAAGAGCGTTTCTCCCTCCGACCAGAAGCTGACCGGCCTGGACGTCGACGGCGAGAAGGCCGTCCTGTCCGTCTCCGGGACGATGGACGGCCAGGCGATGACCGGCTCCATCGCGATGACGCAGGAGGGCGGCCAGTGGAAGGTGGGGCAGCCCACCTGGGCGCCGGCGAAGTAGGGACGCCGCGCGATGGACCTCAAGTCTCTTCAGAAGCCCCTCAAGGATCGGTACCGCGCCGACCCCGGCGCCTCGCGCATCACGCTGCGCGCGAAGGGCGGGCAGGCAGGCGCGCCGATCGCGTGCTCCGTGGACATCGGCCGCGCGTCCTACGCGGCCCAGGCCCACGCCGGCGTCGGCGGCGAGGGGACGGCGGGATGCTCGGGAGACCTGCTGCTCGGGGCGCTCGCGGCCTGCGCGCAAATCACCTGCCAGATGGTCGCGGCCGCGATGGAGATCCCGACCGGGCGCATCGAGGCCGTCGTCGAGGGCGACATGGACCTGCGGGGCACGCTCGGCCTCTCGCGCGACGTCCCCGTCGGCTTCCAGAGCATCCGCGTGCGCTTCGACATCGAGGCGCCCGGGGCGACGCCCGAGCAGCTGAGCGCCCTGCGCGCAAAGACCGAGCAATACTGCGTCGTCCTGCAGACCTTGACGCGTCCTCCCGCGATCGAGGTCGAATGGGGCGAGGGAGAGAAGGGAGCGACTCCTGCCTAAGTACATCATCGAGCGCGAAATCCCGGGGCTCGGCAGCCTGTCCGACGCCGAGCTCCAGTCGATCTCGCGCAAGTCGGTCGACGTCCTCTGCTCGCTCGGGCCGGACATCCAGTGGCTCCACAGCTACGTCACCGGCGACAAGCTCTACTGCGTCTACATCGCTCCGAGCGAGGACCTGATCCGCAAGCACGCGGAACGCGGCGGATTTCCGGCCAATCGCATCTCCGCCGTGCGCCGCCTCATCGACCCCACCACCGCGGAGTAACGGCCGGCGGCGCTACTCGGCGAGCGCTTCGGCGACCGCCCCGTCGGCCGAAGCCGCCCACCCTTCCATCCAGGCGGCCGCGCCGGCCGCATCGCTCAGACGCTGGCGCGCGCCCGCGAGGCTCTTCTCGAGGACCTCCTGCTCCCCGCGCGGCAGGGGAACGCCGAGAGCCTGTCGCAGCGCCGCCGCGGCGCCGGCCAGGCGCAGCGCCCGCTCCGGCTGCCCCTCGCCGGCCGCCGCGCACGCGAAGCACTCCAGCAGGCGCGCGATGCCCCGCTTGTACTCGAGCTCGCGGAAAGCGTGCAGGCTCTCCGCGTAGAGAGCCCGGGCCCCGGCGTAGTCGCCGCGGTCGCGGGTCAGGTTCCCGAGGTCGGCGAGGACGCCGGCGATCCCCCATCGGTCCCCGAGCTGGCGGAACGCGGCGACGCTGGCCTCGTAGAGCGTCCGGGCCGCCGCGACGTCGCCCTGCTCGCGCGCCACGTCGCCCTGGTGGTCGAGGGCCCATGCCACGCCGGTCGGGTCGCCGAGCTCCCGGAAGATCCCGAGCGCCTCCTCGTACAGGGCCCGCGCGCCGGCGTAGTCCTTCTGCGCCTTCACGACGTTGGCGAGGTTGCTGAGGGACCGGGCGATGGCCGCGCGGTCGCCGAGTTGCCGCCACAGGGCGAGGTTCTCCTCGAAGAGCGACCGCGCCTCCGCGACGTCTCCCCGGTCCATCGCGATGACCGCCAGGGCGTTGAGGGAGACGGCGACGCTCCACGTGTCGTTCAGCTCCCGGTCGATGTCGAGGCTCTCTTCCAGCAGCGTCCTCGCCGAGGGGTAGTCGCCCTGCTCCCCCGCCAGCACCCCCGCCGCGAAGAGCGCCCGGGCCCGTCCCCGGTTGCGGGCCGCCGCCGCCGGCAGGCGCAGCAGGCGCATCAGCCGCTCCCGGCCCTCCGCCAGGTGCTCGCGCGGTTCCCAGAAACGGAAGAGCGCCGCGCCCAGGCGCAGGCCCCAGTCGGCATTGCCGGTCTGCGTGAGCCAGTCGAGGGCCGCCCGGAAATTGTCGTGCTCGAGCTCGACGCGGTCGAGCCACGCCGCGTCGGCGTTCTCGCGGGGCTCGGCTTCCTCCGCCAGCACGATGCAGAAAGCGGCGTGGGCGCGCCGCGTGACGTCCTCGTCGCCGCTCGCGGCCAGGCGCTCGAGCCCGTACTCCCGGATCGTCTGGAGCATCTCGAAGCGCGATTCGGCCGCGGGCGACTCGACCTGCCGCAGCAGGCTCTTGTCCACCATGGACGCGACCCCCTCGAGGGGGTCGATCTCCAGATCCGTCTTCGCGTTGCAGACCGCTTCCACCTCTTCGAGGGTGCATCCGCCGACGAAGACCGCGAGCCGGCGGAAGAGCTTCTGCTCTTCCGGGCTCAGGAGGTCGTGGCTCCAGTCGATCGCCCCTCTCAGGGTCCGCTGGCGCTCCGGCAGGTCCCGGGCGCCGCCGGTCAGAAGGCCCAGGCGCTTCTCGAGGCGCGAGCGCATGGCGGACGGAGACAGGAGCTTGACGCGGGCCGCGGCGAGCTCGATGGCGAGGGGAAGTCCGTCCAGCCTGCGGCAGATCTCGTCGATGGCCGCGGCGTTCTCCGGCGTCGCCTCGAAGTCCGGCTTGACCGCGCAGGCCCTCTGCAGAAAGAGGGTCGCGGCTTCGGAGGACTCGGACCGCTCGGCCGCCGCGCCCGGCGTGGACCTCGCGAGCCCGAGCGGCGGCACCGGATACTCCTGCTCTCCGTAGACGTGCAGCGGCGAGCGGCTCGTGACGAGGATCTTCAGATCCGGCGCCGCCGCCACCATGGCGGCCACGGCCCAGGCCCCCGACATGAGCCGCTCGAAGCCGTCGAGCACGAGCAGCAGGGGCGCGCGCGGCAGGCCCCGGAGGTACTCGGTCAGCGCCTCGTGGGGCGGCAGGCCGGTGTCCCGGGGCACACGGAGGGCGTGGGAGATCACGGTGGCCATCGCGTCCGGGTCCGCGACCGGCGAGAGCGGAGCGAAGGCCACGCCTCCGGGAAAACGGTCGGCGAGGTCTTCGGCGACCTGCAGCCCCAACCGGGTCTTCCCGATCCCGCCGGGCCCCGTCAGGGTCACGATGTGGACCTCGGGCCGCAGCAGGAGCTCGCGCACGGCGGCAAGCTGCGGCGCCCTTCCGACGAACCCGGTGCGCTGGACCGGCAGGCTGGCCGTCCCGGAACGGGACGCTGCCGGCGTCGGGGCGGCCTCCAGGATGCGCTCGCGCACGGCCGCGAGGTCGCGCGCCATGTGCTCCGTCGAGGCATAGCGGCCTTCGGGGTCCTTGGCCAGGCAGCGCTCGACGATCCAGCACAGGGGCGCGGGCAACTGCGCGTTGAGCGAGGCGGGGGGCTCGGGCTCTTCCTTGATGATCGCCGCCAGGGTCTCGACCGGGCTTCCCCTCAGGAACGCCCGCTTCCCGGTCAGCAGCTCGTAGACGACCGATCCGAACGAGAACTGGTCCGAGCGGAAATCGAGCTCGCGGCCCAGGGCCTGCTCGGGGGACATGTAGCCGATCGTCCCGAGCACCACGTTCGGCTGGGTTCCCGTCATCGTGGGCGCGTTCGTCTGCTCCCCCACCGGGACGTCCGGGCGCGTCAGCTTGGCCAGGCCGAAGTCGAGGATCTTGATCCGGCCGTCGCGGGTCACGAACAGGTTCTCGGGTTTCAGGTCGCGGTGGATGATCCCCCTCGCGTGGGCGACCGAGAGGCCGACGGCGATCTGGTGCGCCCAGTCCGCCGCCCGGCGCGCCGGGATCGGGCTGCCGGACAGCGCCGCGCCCAGCGTCTGCCCCTCCAGCAGCTCCTGCACGAAGTACGGCACGCCGTCCTGGTGCCCGACGTCGTGCAGGGTCACGATGTTCGGGTGGTTGAGGGCCGAGGCGGCCCTGGCCTCCTGCTCGAACCTCCTCAGCCGGTCCGGATCGGAGGACAGGAGCGCCGGGAGCACCTTGACGGCGACCTCGCGTCCCAGCCGCGTGTCCCGGGCCCGGTAGACCTCCCCCATGCCTCCGGCGCCGAGGGGCGCGAGGATCTCGTAGGGGCCGAGGCGCGAGCCGAGCGTGAGCGGCATGGGTCTCGAGAGACTACAACGCCGGGCTTCGGGTGGAAGAGACTTGAAGGAAGCCTGAACGTGCCGCGGACAGGCGGAAAGCGGCCGTCAGCGCCGCGCCGGGTCCGCCGCCCACGCCACGGCCTCCGCGTCCGCCGGCACCCGGAACGCCTGGTAGAGCGTCGCGACGAGCTCGTTCTTCCGGCCCGCGCGGAACGGATTGTCGTACTCCCAGACGACCTCCTTCCCGGGCGTGACCTCGAGCGCGCGTCCCTCGGCGGACACGGTGATCAGCGTGTTTCCGTTGGGCAGCCGCTGCACGAAGCCGTTGGCGCCCGAGAAGAACCGCTCCCCCGCGCCCTCGCCGTAGCGCCAGACGACGTCCTGCGTGAAGGGGTCGACCTCGAGCACGCGCGACTCGCCGACCCGCATGCTGCCGAAGTTGTCGAAGAGGAGCAGGCGCGCCGTCTCGAGGAGCCGGGGCGCATGCTGCGCGCGCCACTGTCCCGAGAGGGCCCACACGATCTTCTCCGATTCGGGGTCCAGGATCGCGACGATGCCGAGGGCGTGGATCGAGACGAGGATGTTCCCGCGGCGAAAGTGAGGGGACCGGGAGGCGAGCGCGCCGTCGAAGACCTGGAGAGAGTTCGCGTGGAAGAGGTCGCCCTCGCTCTTCATCGCGGCGAGCTCGGGGGCGTAGTCGGAGTGTTCGAAGGCGCGGAGGAGGGAAATGCTGCGGACGATCCGCCCGTCCGGAGTCAGAGTCGTCACGAAGTCCTCGAAGACGGGATCGTCCCGGCTGATCTCGGGGAGGACCTTCTTCTGCCGGGTCAGCACGAGGATCGAGCCGTCGGCGCCGATCGCGACGTCGTGGTGGGCGCCACAGAGGCTGGCCCACTTCAGGCGCGACCGGCTGTCCAGGCGCATGATCCCGATGTCTTCCCAGACCACGATCAGGTCGCCGCCGGGCAGGAGGACCGCCCGCCGCCAGAACTTGTCGTAGTCGCTCCGGTCGGGGTCCTTCGGGAGCGAGGGCCAGACGTGGTCGACGTCGAGCGCCCAGCGGTGGCGCAGGGCCCCGCCCATGTCCACCAGGCGCGCCTCGGGGGCGTGGCCCGACAGGAGCAGGGTCCAGCCCGGGAAGGCCCGCGCCGGGTCGTAGCCCTTCACGCCGACCCTGCCGGTCGCCGGATCCGACCCCTGGAGGTAAGGAAACTGGAGCAGGGCGCCGACCGCCTCGCGCTGGGCGAGCCCGCTCGTCCCGTCCGGAGGCCGGTTCCATCGAAAGCTGCGGACCGACGCGGGGAACACGCGCCGGTGCGCGTCCTTCAGCAGGCGGTAGGGAAACCAGTGATTGCCCCGGGCGGTGAAGCCGTAGAGCATCGCCGCGCCGAGGGCGGCGGCCAGCGCGAGGACGCGCAGGAGGGCTCTCAGACGCTCGCCCGAATCATGCACTCGCGAGTCGGTGCGACCCGCGTGATCTGGCCGGTCGAGGTCTCGCTGACGATCGGAGATCGCTCCGCCGTTCCACCCCATGGCGGGTACGGATGGCGTCCCCGCGGCCGGATTTCTCTGCTCCCTGGACGACCTGCTACGGCCACTGCAATCCCAACGCCTTGGCGAGGAAGACGGCCATCTGTCCGCGCGTGACCGGGTTGTTCGGACAGTAATTGCCGCCGCCGCAGCCGGCCGTGATGCCTGCGGCGACCAGGGCCTCGACGAATTGGAACTGGGGGCTCGAAGTCGGAACGTCCGTGAAGGACGCCGTGGCCGGGGCGGGGCTGACCTGGAGCTGGTAGCCCACCGAGATCCGGCTCGTCGACGTCGTGCCGTCGAGGCTGCCGTTGCCGACCCAGAAGAAATAGCGGTTCTCGAAGTTGTCGACGCTGATGCCGTCGCCGCTCAGGTCAACGACCACAAAATCGTCACCGCTGACGTTTTCCACGCCGGAGCAGATCGTATAGCCGCTGCTGCAGTGAATTGGATTCGTACAGTTCAGACCCTTGTAGTCGCAGACGAAGAAATTGGCGTAGGCCTGCGCCACCGGGGAAACGTCGTAATAGTCGAGCTCGATGGAAACGATCTTCGCTCCCGAGGGAAGGTGCAGGGACGCCCCGAAGCACGCCCCCGCACAGTTCGTCGAATAGCGATCCGCCCCCAGCGAGAACTGGACGGTACTGGAAACAGGAACCAGCTCCATGGCGTCGATGTTGTAGTAGCCGGTTGCCGAAGTTCCATAGGTGTTCGGGTCCGTGGCGTGAGCGTGGCGCGGGAGAACCCCGGCGGACGCTCGAGCGTCGTCCGGGGTTCCGGGGACCGTTGCCTGCGCCTGAACGGAGGCCGTCAGACCGAGAACGCCGAGACTCCCGGCGAGGGCGTACTTCCAGAACCGCATCTCGAACCTCCTTACCTGCATCGGAAAACGCCGTGCGGCCTCGCGCAGGGCGGGCGACCCATCATAGCCGCAGCCCCGCAACGCGAGCAGCCCGACTCGCCCGCCCGACGACGGCGGGCCGCGGCGTCATCACCCATGGTCGAAACGGTGACCTCCCGTCCAGGAAGAAGCCCCGAAGCTTCGTCCCGGCGAACCCGTCACGCCGTCAGCGCCCGAGGACGAACGCTTCCGAGCCTGACGCGCTCGACACGTCCGCGTCGGCTTCGATTTCGACCAGGTACTCGTCCCCCACCAGCGACGCGCCCACGAGCGTGTTGGCGGGCTGGATGTGGCCGAAGCGCTCGCCGTGGGCGCGGGCCACGGCCGGCCAGTCGTCGAGGCGCCGCACGAACACCCGCGTGCGGACCACGTCCTCGAGCCTGGCTCCGAGCGACTGCAGCGCGCCTTCGATCTTGTCGATCGCGAAGTGCGTCTGCGCGGCGGCATCCGTGCCGCCGATCGCGCGGTCGCCGTGCGTCGCCGTCGTGCCCGAGACGTGCACCTGCCCGCCGCGCCGCGTCGCCCGCGAAAACCCGGCGAGGGTCTCCCACGTCGTGCCGCTCAGGCAGAGCACGCGGCCGCCGGCGCCGGGGCGCACCTCGTACGGCGCCGGGAAGGACTCCACGTGATGGCTCAGATCGCCCGACGCCGTGAGAAAGGGCGGCTTGCGATACTCGTCGCCGCAGTCTCCGGGAATCGGTTGGAGGGTCGCGAGCGCCGCCTCCAGCTCCTCGCGATCCTCGCCGGCCAACGCAAAGGAAAAGACGCGCAGGTTGTCGTCGACGTGCTCCCGCTCTCCGGGCCGCGCGCCGATGATGACGCCGGCGACGGCCGGCTGCTCGAGGACGTACCGGGACGCCACGTTGGCGATCGACACGCCGTGCCGGCGCGCGACGGCGGCGGCGGCGCGCAGCACGCGCTGGAGGGCGTCCCACCCGCCGGCCACCCTCAGGAAGCGGCCGTACTTCATCTGCGACCAGGTGCCGCCCCGCTCCCAGTCGGGCTCGGGCTGACCCAGCCAGCGGTCCGACAGCCAGCCTCCGGCAAGCGTTCCGTAGGCGAGCAGCTTCGCGCCGCGCGCGCGGCAGACGGCCGAGAGCGCTCCTCCCGCGCGCCGGTCGAGCAGCGAGAAACAGACCTGGTTCGAAACCACCTCGAGGCCCGTGGCGAGGACCATATTGAAATGGGCCGCGTCCACGTTGGTCAGGCCGATGTGGCCGATGAGCCCCTCCGCCTTGAGCGCCTCGAGGTGCAGAAGGCCGTCGATCCAGCTCGGATCGGCATAGCTCCAGGCATGGAATTGCAGCAGGTCGATCCGCTCGGCGCGAAGACGCCGCAGCGACAGCTCGACCGCCTCGCGCGCGTCGGCGAGCGTCAGCGGGCCCGGCTTCGGCACCCATTTCGTGAACAGCTGAACCGGATGGGCCTGGCCGGCCCGCTCGCGCAGGTGGCTCGCCACGATTTCGGCCGACCCGTAGTGATCGGCCATGTCGAAGGACGTGAACCCGGCGTCGACGTAGGGTCGAAGGGACCGCGCGGCGGCCCCGGGGTCGAGCTCGCGGCCGCCGCGCTCCATGTCGGCGATCTGCCACAAGCCCGTGAGGACGCGGGAGATGGAGAGCCCGGGAGCGAGCGCGATCCGCTCGACGGTCGGCGTCATGCGGCTATCCGGGAGGCAGCGCCGCAAAGCGCGCGTCGAGGTCGACTCCCTGGCGCCGCAGCTTCCGCGTCTCGCGGAGATAGACGAACGTCCCCGCCGTCATCACCAGGATCCAGAGCGGCGTCGACCGGAAGTACCACGCGGCCGCGGGGGACGTCAGATCCCTCCACGTGTGTACGCCGAGAAACGCCGCGAGCAGGACGACCGCGGCCGCGGCGAGCGGCGCCTGCGCGGCGCGCGACGGGACCACGGTGACCGCCCGCGCGAGCGCCGGGTTGCGCGCGGGCAGGCTCAGCACCGACGCCGCCATGAGCAGGAAGTTGACGAGCATCGAGGTCACGAGGATGTCGATGCCGAGGAAGAAATCCCCGGCCACGTGGCATCCGAGGACGCCCAGCGTCGCCATGCCGGCGCTCGACAGGATGGCCACGCGCGGCGTGCGGAACCGGGGATCCACCGCCGCAACGGCGGGCGGGAAGATCCCGTCCTCGGCCCAGGCGAACATCAGTCGCGACACGGCCAGCAGCATCGCGGGCAGGTCCTTGATCAGCGCGACCGCGGCTCCCGAAACGATCACCACGGTCCAGGTCGGCGGCAGGAGGTATCCGAGCAGGCCGGGCGCCGTCAGGTCGCGCCGCGACGCCTCGGCGGCGATGAATTGCCACGGCACGGCGTGGTACACGGCGGCGGCGAAGAGCATGTAAAAGAGGCCGACCGACACGACGGCGATGCCGATCGCGAGCGGCAGGTTCCGTCCCGGATTCCGGGCCTCGCCGCCCGCCTGCGCGATCGAGTCGAAGCCGATGAACGAGGCGAACAGCAGCGCCGAGGCCGGCAGGAGGACGGACAGCGGGAGCGGAGGGTTCGCCGCGGCGGGAACCGCCCGGCCCTCGCGCGCCTGCAGCGCCGCGGCGAACGCGTCGTGGCCGAAGGAAAACCCGGCGACGATCACGACGGCCCCGAGGAGGAACGTCAGGAACATCAGCGGAACGATCAGGCGCTCGTACGCCTTCACGCCGCGGAGGTTCACGAACGCGGCCGCCCAGAGGAACGCCAGCGAGATCGCCAGCCGGATCGGTCCGGTCTCGAGCCCCGCCGCGGCGGCCGTCGCTCCCGCGGCCACCGCGATGTCCCGCAGGAACGGCACGATGAGGTACGAAACCACCCCGATCGCCACGCACAGCGAGAACCACTGCGAGAACGAGGCGACGAACCCGAGGTAGGGACTCAGCGCGCGGCTGGCGTACACGTAGCTGCCACCGGCGCGCGGCATGGCCGAGGCGAGAACGGCGTACGCCAGTCCCGCGAGCACGGCCGGGAGGGCCGCCAGGAGGAAGGCGGGCAGGACGTTCGGGCCGATCCCGGGAACGTGGCGCTGGATCATGAACGGGATGACGTTGATGCCCGCGCCGATCATCGAGCAGACCCCGGTCGCCACGAGGCCGAGCAGCCCCATCTCCCGCGCCAATCCCGACTTCGGAGCCGCCGCCGGGGCCTGTGCCTGCGGAATCGTCATAGCGTGGCGCCTCTGTATCACGGAAGGCGCTGCGCGCCTCGCTTTGGCACGCCCTGATCGTCGACGCAGACATGCGCGAGGCAGGCCCACGTGTCCGATCGACGGTCGCCCTGCTCCATCACACGCTCCAGCCTGGCCTTGAGCGCTGCGTGGGCGGCGGGAGTGAACTGCTCGCTGAACGCGAGATGCTGGAACTGCGACTCCTCGGGCGTGAGGTCAACGTCGTCCTTCTGCCGGCTCGCGAACCTCATCGCGTGCATCGCGGGCCTCGCGCCGGAACCTCTCCAGCCGCCCCGGACTCGACGCCATCTCGGCCGGCAGAACCTTGAGAGCCGCGTCGCGACCGAGCTTCGTGTCCCGCGCGCGATAGACCTCCCCCATCCCGCCCGCGCCGATCGGCGCGACGATCTCGTGGGACCCGAGGCGGGTGCCGGCCGGAAATGTCATCGCGTTGGTGGAGAGACTACAATGCGCCATCCGGCAGCAGCAGTACGGCGAACGTCACCAGGAGCGCGACTCCTTCGTCCGCTGACCCAGCCTGACGCGAAATTCCGCGGATACTGGTATGGGGATACATCGCCTCGGTCTCACAACAGTGGAGTCAACGATCCAAATGCTCAATACCCGTCGAACCCGAGCGACCGCGGCCCTCCTGCTTGCAATGGTCTTGGTCGCGCGCCACTCGGCCGCCCAGGACCTCGAGATCATGACCACATTCGCCTCGCCGGACGAAGCCCCCGCCGGCCGACTCCTCGCGACTGCCGACGGCAGCCTCTACGGGACCACTCTGGCTGGCGGCAAGTACGCGCGCGGGTCGATCTTTGCACTCAGGCCCGATGGCGTCGGCGGATTCACGTACGAAGAGATCTTCGCCTTCAGCGGCCACGACGGGGCCGCGCCGGTCGCTGGCCTCTCGGTCGGACCCGACGGGCGCTTCTACGGCTCGACCAACGCCGGAGGCGCGGGGGGAATCGGCACTTTTTTTCGCCTCGATCTGGCCAGCCATCTGACGCAACTCTCGGCGGGCGCGCTAACCGCGGGAGCGCTTCCGTCCAGCCTGACGCTGGCGTCGGATGGCAACCTCTACGGCGCGACGACCAACGGCGGGGCGCACAACCAGGGCATCGTCTTTCGCCTCGACCTCTCGGGAAGCATCACGACGCTTCACGATCTCGGTGGACCGGACGAAGGCGCCTTCTCCCACGGCGGACTCGTCCAGGGAGGCGACGGCAGGCTGTACGGAACGACGTCGGCGGGCGGCGCACCCGACAATCCGGGAACCGTTTTCGCGATCGACACGGCGGGAAACTACACGACCCTGCACCGGTTTTCGGGAACCGACGGTCTCCACCCGACAACGGCCCTCACCCTCGGCGACGACGGCGCCCTGTACGGAACGACGACGTCGGGCGGGGCGTCCAACTACGGAACCGTCTTCCGGATCACGCTGACCGGCGTCCTGACCACGGTGCACTCTTTCGCCGGAACCACCGATGGAAGCGATGGCGCATCACCTGGCGACAACATGGTGCGGGCCCCGGACGGGCACGTCTACGGGACCACGCCGATTGTCGGCCTCCCGAAGGGTACGATTCCCCCGACCTTGTTTCGCGTCGCCGCGGGCGTCTTCACCACTCTCCCGGCAACCGGACCGGTTTCTCCGGGACCGCTGACGATCGGCGCCGACGGCCAGATCTATGCGGTCAACGGCGGCGGCGTGTACCGGATCGACCCCTCGGGCGCCGTCACGACCGTCTACGCGGTCGCGATCTCGATGGCGCTGGCGCATCCCTATGGGCATCTGATCGAGCTTCCCGGCGGGAGCTTCGCCGGCCTGGTGCATGCGGGCGTTCTTGGCTCCGCGATCTTCCAACTCACGCCCACGGGACAGCGGTCCACCTTCCACACGTTCGCCGAGGGGGTGGTGAACGATCCGTTGCTTCGCCAGGACGACGGCGACTTCTACGGCACGGAGCGGGCCACGTTCACCAGCGTTTACGGCGAGGTATTCCGCGTCGACCCCGCCAGCGTCGAGACGACGCTCCACGAATTCTCGGACCTGGGCTCCGACGGGGCCTGGCCCCAGGCCGGGCTCACCGCCGGCCCCTCCGGCGAGCTCTGGGGCACCACCCAGAACGGCGGCGCGGCCGACGTGGGCACGGTCTTCAAGCTCGATGCGACGGACACCTTCTCGACTCTCAGCAGCTTCGGGTCCGGCGGCAATCCCGACAGCTCTCCGTCCGTCCCTCTCGTCTACTCCCCGGATGGGAACTTCTACAGCCTCGGGCACGAGGACTTCTACCGGGTCGACGCCCAGGGCAGCATCACGAGGCTCCACGAGTTCATCGACCAGGAGAGCAGCTTTCCGGGCTCTCCCCTCATGCAGGCCTCGGACGGGAACTTCTACGGATCGATGGTCCCGTTCAATGCTCCGCCCTCCTGCACGTTGTACCGGATGGACTCCGCGGGCAGCCTGACGCCCCTCCACACGTTTCCAGGCGATCTGTTCGCGACGGACCTGATCCAAGCTGCGGACACCAGCATCTATGGCACCATGCCCGGCAATCCCTTCGCGAATTTTCCCTACGACTACGGCAGCATCTTCCGAATGGATTCCGCGAACGACGTGACGACGGTGTTTGCCTTCGACGGAGGCTTCGGAGGCCTCGCGTGGCCATCGGGCCCGGTCCTCGAAGCATCCGACGGCAATTTCTACGGAGCCGCCGGCGGCGGCCCGGACGGAAGCGGCGGCATTTATCGGATCGTCTCCGCCGGCCAGCCTCCCTCACTGGATTCGCTCGATCCTCCGCACGGGCGCGCGGCCGGCGGCGCTGCCGTCACGGCCCACGGGAGTCACTTTCGCGGAGCCGGCCTCTCCTTCGGGGGCGTATCGGGCATCTACTCGCTCGGTCCCGACCAGGCCACGCTGACGTGGCTGGCTCCCGCTCTCCCGCCCGGAACCCTTAACGACGTCACGGTGACCAACCAGGACGCCACGTCGGCGACCCTGCCGGGAGCGTGGTTCTCGGACTTCCTCGACGTCGCGGGCGATGACAGCTTCCACGACTACATCGAGAAGGTCTTTCGCAACGGCATCACGGCCGGCTGCGGCGGGGGCAGCTACTGTCCGGGCGCCGCGGTGACCCGCGCGCAGATGGCGGTCTTCCTTCTCAAGGCCGAGCACGGATCGGTCTACACGCCGCCGCCCTGCACCGGGCACTTTGGCGACGTGGGCTGCCCCAGCGCCTTCGCGGACTGGATCGAGCAGCTGGCCGCCGAGAACATCACCGCCGGTTGCGGCGACGGCACCAACTACTGCCCCGGCGACTCGGTCACCCGCCAGCAGATGGCCGTCTTCCTCCTCAAGACCGAACACGGATCGGGCTACGCGCCTCCCCCCTGCGCGCAGGCGTTTCTCGACGTGCCGTGTCCCTCCCTCTTCGCCGACTGGATCGAGCAGCTCGCCGCCGAGGGCATCACCGGCGGGTGCGGTGCGGGCAACTTCTGTCCGGCGAATCCCAACACGCGCGGCCAGATGGCCGTCTTCCTCACGAAGACGTTCTCTCTTCCGTAAGGGGAACGGGGACGCACGTCGGGACGGTGGGCAGTGCGGGCGAAGGCGTTGGAGCGGGCAACCGGGATCGAACCGGCGACATCCAGCTTGGGAATCGTGCGACCCGATCCAGCGGCAGACCGCCGGCAGCCCTCAGGGCAGCGAGAACGTTTTCGAGAGGAAGGTGGCCATCTGGCCGCGCGTGTTCGGGTTCGACGGGCAGTAGTTTCCTCCGCCGCACCCTCCGGTGATGTTCTCGGCGGCGAGCTGCTCGATCCAGTCGGCAAATGGAGAGGGGCACGGCACGTCGGCGAACAGCTGCGCGCAGGCGGGAGGCCCGTAGCCCGAGCCATGCTCCGTCTTGAGGAGGAAAACCGCCATCTGCTGGCGGGTCACGGCGGTCCCGGGGCAGTAGTTCGTCCCGTCGCCGCAGCCGGCCGTGATGTTCTCGGCGGCGAGCTGCTCGATCCAGTCCACCGCGAAAGCACCCGGACAGGCCACGTCCAGGAATCGCCCCGTGCAGGACGGAGGCAGGTAGCCCGAGCCGTGCTCCGCTTTCAGGAGGAAGACGGCCATCTGCGCGCGCGTCACGGGAGCGGTCGGGCAGTAGACGCCCGCTCCGCAACCCGCGGTGATGCCGTTGCGAAAGACCGTTTCGATGTAGTCGTGGAACAGGTGATCGCCGGGAACGTCCGTGAAGTCGGCGAACCAGGCTCCGGGGAGCGTCACTGACGTCGCGTCGGAATTCGTGAACGTCACGTCGTAGAACGCTCCCGGAGACAGAGGCGGAACGACGGCCGTCAGCGTCGCCTGGTCCAGGAGGAACCAGTTGACCGCCGGCACCCCGCCGAAGGTCACGCCGACGAAAGGCCCTCGGAAATGGGTCCCGCGAATCGTCGGGGCGGCCCCACCCGCCGCCCTCCCGTAGGGAGGCTCGATCGCGGTCAGCGTGGGGTCCGCGGCCGCGAACATCAGCCGGTAGACGGCGCCGTTTCCGCCCAGGCCCCCGCCGGCCGCCCCGTAGAAGTTCCCGTCGGAGGCTTCGAGGAGAGGCCCGGAAGGATAAGCGATGCCGCCGAAGCTTCCGTCGAAGGCATGAACGGTCGTCACGTTGCCGTCGGTGTCCATGTGAAAAACGCTGCCATATTCGGGCGGCTGGGCGAAGAGATTGCCCGCCATGACCCCGTAGAAGCTCGCGTCGCCGGCCTGGGTCAGGTTCGAACCGACGCCCGTCGGGAAGGTGTAGAGCGGGGTCAAGGCGCCCAGCGAGTCCATTCGGAAGATCGAGCCGTTGAAGGGGAAATCGAAGCCCATCGTGCCGTAGAAATTCCCGTCCGCCCCCTGAATGAGGCACTTCGGCACGGCGGCGTCGCTCGTGAAATCATGCAGGCTGGCGAAGGCGCCGAGCGGATCCACGCGGAAAAAACTCACGCCGGCGATGCCGTAGAAGTTCCCGTCGGCGGCGAAACTCAGAGGCGTCTCCGGGAAATAGGCCGGGTTGCCGTCGAAGTCGTACAGCGAGGTGAACGTCCCCGCCGAATCGATCTTGAAGATCGTGCCCTCGTCGATATCGCCGCCGCGCTGGGTGGTGCCCCAGAGCTCGCCCGAGGGGCCCACCGTCAACCCGGCCCTCGGGTTGAACCCGTCCGAGCCCGAGAACTCGTGGAGAGAGGTCTCGATGCCTGCCGCGTCCACGCGGAACACGCCGCCGTTCTGGTTGGAAAAGGTGGACACCGTGGTGCCGTAGAAGCTGCCGTCGTCGAGGTGAAGAAGCGGGGCGTTGACGAGCGCCTCGTCGAACCAATGGAACGTGGACAGGTGACCCGAGAAGTCGAGCTGGAAGATTGCGTCACTGATGACGGTCTTCCGCGAGAGGCCGAAGAGGCCGCCGCCCGGCAGCTCGAGAAGGCCCCCGTAGGGCGACGTGAGCGGCGATGGGAAGGGGGTCGTGTAGACCACCGTTACCGCGCCGCCGAGGGTTACCCGAAACACGCTGGCGCCGGTGGTGACGTAGAGGTTTCCGTCGGCTCCGACGGTGAGGGGTCCGCCGCCGAGTTCGCCCCCTGTTGGAATCGTCGTCAAGGCGCCGCCCGAATCGATGCGAAAAAGCGTCGGCCCGATTTCTCCTTCCGGGAGGGGAACGGCAGACGTGGTCCCGTAGAGATTGCCGTCCGGCGCCAGAACCATCCTGGAGCGCGGGGACGCGCCATCGCCGGTCCCCAGGAAGACGTGGAGGGTCGTGAGCGCGCCTCCCGTCGTGATCCTGAAGGCGGTTCCGTAACCGGCCGAGGCTCCCCCCGCCGTGGTGCCATAGAGCGCGCCGTCGCTTCCGAGAGCGAGGCCCGCCACAGGATCGACGCCTTCCGCTCCCCCGAACACGTGCAGGGTCGAGAAGTTCCCCGCCGGGTCGATCGCGAACACCGTTCCGGGGTTGTCGGGGGCGCCGCCCCGGGACGTCGTTCCGTACAATCTCCCGTCGCCGCCCTCGACCAGGCCCCCGTACGAATAGGCGCCTTCGTTCGGACCGCCGAGGTCGTGAAGAGTCGTGACGGCTCCGGAGAGGTCGAGCCGGAAGACGGTTCCGTTGTTGTGCGCCCCGCCGTACAGGGTCACGCCGTAGAGGCTGCCGTCCGACGCCGGCGTCAGGGGGGACGGCTGCTGCGTGCCCCCGGTCGGAACGGCGGCGAGCTCGGTCAGGTGGCGCGCCAGGTCGAGCCGAAAGAAACCTCGGGCCGCTCCATAGAAGCGTCCGTCCGCTCCGACCACCACGCCCGTGATCCCCCCGCCCCCGTCGGGACCGCTGAACGAGTAGAGATCCTCGTAGGTGAAGCCCCCGAGGCCATCGGGCGCGAGCGCGAAGATGGAGCCCGCCGCGTAGATCCCGCCGGCCGGCGTCATCCCGTAGAGGCTCCCGTCGAGACCAGCGAGGAGCGGAAACGCGAGGGCCGGGTCCGGCGACGGGAACGCGGCCATCACCTCGAAGTTCTGCTGCGCCGCCGCCGATCGGGCGCCCAGCATCGCGGCCAGACACACGACAGCCTTCAGGCAGGAGCGGCTCTCGAGTTTCTGCATTGTTAGGGAAGCCTACACCTGCCCCATCCGGAGCACACTCGAGAGACGCCCTCTCGTGTGAAACTCCCGACGCCCGATCCGGCGAAAAGTATGCCGTGAGTACGCCAATCGCTTTCGACGAACCGGCTGCTCGGGCCAGGGAGCAGAATGAATGGAGCGGGCAACCGGGATCGAACCGGCGACATCCAGCTTGGGAAGCTGGCGTTCTACCGCTGAACTATGCCCGCATCGGGGCGGATGATAACGAAGGCGGGCCGCCCCGACAACCGGCCCTCCGCCGGCGCTCCGGAACCCTAGTCGTCCGCCTTGTGGGTTCGCCGGAGCTCAGTGAGCCACTTCTTTCCGTCCTTCTCGACGTCATCGAAGTGGATCTCGTCGCCTTCTCGCATCTCCTGGACGGTCTTCCCATGCTCGATCTTCGTGGTTTCCGTCCAGTACAGGTCCCACTGGTCTCCGTGTTCTCCCTGAATGACCATCTTCCGTGCCGCCTGGTCCACCTGCACGATCTTGCCCTCGTGGGGCCGGTCGTCCCCGTACGCGACGGCGCCAAACGCCAGAACCAGCGCCAGCGCACTCCCCGCTGCAAAAAGCTTCGCCTTCATGGCTCACCTCCGCCCGGGGAAGATTCAATTTTCGCGCCAGATCGCCGGCACGGCCCGCGGCGTAGTGGTCCATCCCGGATTCTAGAAATTGGCGGTCGAGATCGCTCTGACCGCGGACCGGGGCGCCGAGCAGGAACGCCGCCAGCACGGCGGCAAACTGAAATCCGCGCGTGGATCGTCGCGGCCGGCGCGTTCTTCCCATTGCGATCGTCCGCCTCGATCCAAGGGCAACTTGCGGACCAGGAAGAGCTCCGCACGGGAGGGGAAACCGAAAGCCGGGAGCCCAACAGGCAGGCGGCTCCCCTCCTCAGGCGCCGTCAAGGCCCAGTCTTCGGCTCCGCGCGCCGCAGAGCCTCGATCTCCTTGACGATTGCCTCGACGAGCGCCTCCGTCACGATCCTCCCCTTCTCGCGTGTCGCGAGCGTGGCGTCGCCGAAGACCCCGCTCGGCGAGTAGGTCCTGCCCTCGGCCTTCGGGTCGCGCGACAGGCCACCCTTCCCCGGGTGGTAGTCCTTGACCGCCTTCGACATGTCGACGTCGCCCGGGCTCATGTACAGGATCATCGACGTCTCGATCTCGTCGGCGTGCGTGCCGCCCTCCTGACGGGATACCTGCCTTTCGACCGGCTCCATCGCCTTGAGGAGGTCCGTGTAGCGCATCAGGATCCCTTCGGCCGCGAGGATCTCCGCGGCCGGGCCCAGCGCCCGCACCGTGGACACGCCCGTGTTGAGCACGTAGAACCGCCGGGGGCCGAAGCGCGAAAGGCCCCGGCAGATTTCCACGATCATGTCCCGCGACGTCTCGAGCGTGAGGCTCGTCGCGCCCGGATACTCGACGAACGCCGGGTAGTACCCGTAATTCACGGTCGGAGCGACGACGACCGCCTCGCGCTCGCGGATCCGGCCCTTCAGGTACTCGGCCAGGACGAAGTCGTTCTTGAGCTTGAGGTGCGGCCCGTGCTCCTTGGATTCGGCGCCGAGCGGAAGGACGACGACCGCGTCCGGCGTCAGGACTCGCTCGGCTTCCACCCATGTGAGGTCTTCGAGGAGAACCCCGGGTGCGGGACGTTCCGGCCCGGCCGCCGACAGCGCGGCGGCGAACCAGCCGGCCGCGAGCAGCGCCGTCAGGCCGGCCGCCCCTCGCCGCCCGCCGCGGCCCGCATCAGCCGCAGACGCGTGGCGAGCTTGGGGATCCGGACCTTGGCGAAGAGTCTTCCGTTGACGAAGAGCACCGGGATCGAGTCCGACCAGCGCCGGGCGAGCTCGTCGTCCGAGTCCACGTCCACGATCTCCCAGGCGTGCGGCTCCGCGCCGAGCAGGCGGTCCACCTCCGTCCGCATCTCCTCGCAGAGGTGGCAGCCCGGGCGCGACAGGAGCTTCAAGGCGATCATCGGGCCGCCGTGACCGGCTCTTCGGGGTTGCGCGCCACGCGGTACACGTAGTCGAACCCCGAGAAGACGGTCACGCTGGCCGCCGCTCCGAAAGCCACGAGGAGCGCCTCGTGCGGCCAATCCCAGATGTTCGCGCAGAGGACGAACAGGACCGTCGTGATCTGGGTCACGGTGGTCACCTTGCCGGCCCAGGTCGGCGGGAACCGCTTCTTGCCCGAGGTCAGGATGAGGAGCAGGCCGACGAGCAGCATCAGAAAGTCGCGCGACAGGACCATGACGGCCAGCCACACGGGGACCTTTTCGCGCGCGGGGTACGACGGGATCGCGAGGAAGAGATACGACGACATGAGCAGCAGTTTGTCGGCGATCGGGTCGAGGTAGGCGCCGAGCGCCGAGGACATGTGAAACCGCCGGGCGAGGTAGCCGTCCACGCCGTCCGAGAGGCCCGCCGCCACGAAGATCGCGAGCGCGATCGCGAACCGGCCTCCCGCGATGCAGACCAGGAAGAACGGGAGGGCGGCCAGGCGGACGAGGGTGATGAAATTGGGAAGCGTCCAGGGACCCTTCAACGGCGTCTCCACTCCCCCTCGCGCGCGCCCGGCGGCACGCTCGCGGGAACCCAGACCGTCGATCCCTTGATGCGGATGAGCTTGCGGTCTTCGAACTGCTTGAGCATGCGCGTCACGGTCTCCCGCGTCGCGCCGATGGAGTTGGCGATCTCCTGGTGCGTGGGGCGGTGGACGGCGAAGTACCCGTCCACGGGCAGCTGCCCGGACTCGTCCGCCAGCCGCACCAGGTAGCGCGCGAGCCGACCGCCCACGTCCTGCAGAGCCAGGGATTCGATCACCTCGTTGGCGCGGCGCAGGCGCGCCGACAGCGACTGGAGGATCTTCTTCGAGAGGGAGAAGTCCGCGGCCATCGCCGCGAAGAGATCCTCGCGCGCCAGGGCGACGAGCTCCGACTCCTTCGTCGCGGTCACGGAGGCGCTTCGCGTCTCCCCCTCGAGCAGGGCCATCTCCCCGAAGAACTCGCCGGCCTGCAGGTGGGTCAGGACCACCTCCCGTCCGTCGGGCGAGTCCACGGAGACCTTGACCTCCCCCTGGACGATCACGAAGAAGAGGTCGCCGGGTTCCGCCTCGCGCAGGACCGTCTCCCCGGCGGCGAAGCGCTTCGACGCGGCGACCCGCGCGAGAGCCTCCAGCTGCCCCGGTTCGAGGTTCGCGAAGAGCGCCACGCGGCGAAAAACGGCTGGATCGATCACGGTCGTTGGCCCTCCCCCGCCGGCAAAAGGGATCGCAGTCTGTCGAGCCCCCGGGTCAGCTCCGGTCCGCTCACCGGGGAGCCCCCCGATTCTGACAGCAGGCCGCATCGCGCCGCCAGTCGGATCGCGTCGGGCCCGCCGCGCCAGGGCCCGGGGGAACCCCGCAGGCAGGCCGGTCCCCCGTCGGCTCCCTGCAGCACGCCGGCGAGCCGGAGCAGCAGCTGCGCGGCGGCCGCGCGCGTGAGCGGGGCGTCGGGGCGCGCCCGGTGCGTGTCCGGGTCCACGTCGAGCAGCCCGAGCCCGATGGCGCGCATCATCGGCCGGCTGTCGCGCCGCTCCAGGACGTCGGCGGCGACGACGCCTTCCGTCACGCGCGCCTCGCGGACCTCGGGAAACATCCACCAGACGAGCCCGGCCGCCGCCGACCGGGTCAGCCGGCGGGCGCGGGCCGCTTGCCGCTCGGCCTCGGGCCAGTTCGCGATCCGGAAGGCGAGCCGCGCCCGGGCGGCCTCCTCGGCGAAACGCGGATCCTCCGCGGCGAGGGCGTCGAAGACCGAGACCGCGAGCGCGTCGTCGCCGACCTCCAGGGCGAGGCGTCCCGCCCGCTCGCGGTCCTCCGCGTCGAGCCCGCCGATCGCCAGGGCCTCCCGGTCGTACTGGAGCGCGCGCTCCTTCTCGCCCGCGGCGCACTCGACCTCCGCGGCGCGCATCAGGACCGTTGCCGAACGGGGGTTCCACGCGAGCGCCCGGGCGACCCCGGCGCGGGCGGGCTCGTAGTGGCCGAGCCCGGCCTCGCGCAGCGCCTCGGCGAGCACCGCGTCGGTCGCCGGCCCGAGGAGCTTCTGCGCCCGCTCGGCGAATCCCGGCCGCGCGGGCCCGGCCTGCGCCGCCGCCCTCGCGTAGAGCTCGTAGGCCGCGACGGGAGAGCCGGCCCGCGCCTCGGCCTCTCCGCACGCGACGAGCAGCGGCAGGGTCGCGCCGGCTTCGTCGGACGCTCCCGCGCATCGGGGGAGCGCCTCGCTCGACCGCCCGAGGGCGACGAGCGCCTCGATCCGCCCGATGTCGGCCGCCAGCCGGGACTCTCCGGAACGGGCGCGCTCGAAATCGGCGGCCGCGCGAGAAGGGTCTCCCGAGGAGAGAGCGCTCCAGCCCTCGGCGACGGTGTCTTCGAAGGGGCCCTGGAGACCCTCCCGAGGATCCAGGGGGAAGTGGTCCCGGGGGGCCGCCGGCGGCGCGGTCGCGCAGGCGTGAGCCAGAAGCGCGGCGAGCACGGCTCCCAGCCGGCCCCGTCCGCGGAGAGGGGCGGGCGCGGGGCCGGCGCGGCCCGGCCGGGTCATGCGCCGGGCGGCAGACTCTCCGGCCGGATCGAGGCGATCGCGTGCTTGTAGATCATCTCTTCCCGGCCCTCGACCTCGAGCACGAGGGCGAACTTGTCGAAGCGGCGCAGCCGCCCCATCCGGTCCTCTCCCGAAGTCAGCCGAACGGTCACCGGAACGTTGTCCTTGCGCAGGTTGTAGAAAAACGAATCCTGGACGTTGATCGGGGCCTTGTTCATCGCGTCTCCCTTTCCCCCGTCTCGCCCACCAGGGCGAGAATTGCATCGAGGGCCTCTTCCGGCTCGATCCGGCGCGCGTCGCGCTCGCGCGCGAACCAGGTCATCTGGCGCTTGGCGAACCCGCGCGTCGCCTTCACGATCTGCTCCTCCACCTGCTGCCTCGAGGTACGGCCGAGCACCCACCCGGCCACCTCGCGATACCCGATCGCCTGGAAGGAATTCGAATCGACGGAGAGTCCGCGGTCGAGAAGCCGCCGGACCTCTTCGTCCCACCCGGAGTCCAGCATGCGCCGGACCCGCGCGCCGATCCTAACACCAAGAGCGGCCCGATCCGGGCTCAGGAGGATCCGGACGACGCGGTACCGATCGGCCCACCCGTCCGCCTCCCGAAGGCGCGCCGACGCCGCGGCGCCGGTCACGAGGAGGATCTCGAGGGCGCGCAGCGTGTAGCGGAGGTTGCCGACCGGGATGCGCCCGGCCGAGGCCGGGTCGTTCAGCGCGAGGAACCGGTGCGCCGCGTCGGCGCCCCGGCGCTCCGCCCAGTCGAAGAGCCCCTCGCGGATCCTCTCGTCGCGCGCCTCGCCGGGCGGCAGGCCCTCGAGCAGGGCCGAGACGTAGAAGCCGCTGCCGCCGCAGACGATCGGAAGCCTCCCGCGGGCCACGATGCCCTCGATCGCCTCGCGGGCGGCCGCCGCCCATCGGCCGGCCGAGAACGTCTCCTCCGGGTCGGCGACGTCCACGAGGTGGTACGGCACCTCGGCGCGCGCCTGCGCGGCGGGCTTGGCCGTCCCGACGTCGAGGCCCCGGTAGACCGCGAACGCGTCGGCCGAGACGATCTCTCCGCCCCGGCGCCGGGCGACCTCGTGGGCGAGCTCGGTCTTTCCCGCGCCGGTCGGGCCCAGGACGACGAGCAGGGTCGGGCGCCCGTCCCCGCTCACGGCCGCTCCACGCCGCGCCAGGACAGGCGCGTCCCCTCCGGGAGCAACTCCGCGCGCACGTCCGACCGCTCGTCCGTCCGGGCGACCGGCACGCAGGACCGCCGCAGCGTCGCGAGCGTCTCGGGGGCCGGGTGCCCGAAGCGGTTCCGGCGGCCGCAGGACAGGACCGCCAGGCGCGGCCGCGCCGCGTCGAGCAGCTCCGGCGTCGTCGCGGTGCGGCTGCCGTGGTGGCCGACCTTGAGGACGTCCACCGGCGTGACGGCGCCGGCGGCGACGAGCTCCGACTCCGAGGGCGCGCCGGCGTCCCCGGTCAGCAGGGCGCTGCGGCCGCCGCGCTCGAAGAGCGCCACGACCGACTGGTTGTTGACGCCGTCGACCTTGCGAAGGGGCCCTCCCGAGCGGAGCACGGACAGCCGTCCGCCCTCCCGCTCCCAGACGTCGAGAGGGCCGAGCGCGCGGACCGCGACGCCGCGCGAGGCGGCCGCCGCACGGAGACGCTCGTAGAGCTCCCCTTCGTCCTGCCCGGTCGAGTGCCAGAGCTCGCCGACCGGCAGCTCGTCGAGGACCGCGAAGAGCCCGAGCGCGTGGTCGGGGTGCGGGTGCGTCGCGAGGACCGCGTCGAGCCGCGTCACGCCGCGGTCGAGGAGCTTCGGCACCAGCCGGGTGCGTCCGAAATCCGTGGCCATCGGGTCGAAGGGACCTCCTCCATCCACGAGAATCGCCCTGCGCTTCCAGCGCAGGAGTATCGCGTCTCCCTGTCCCACGTCGAGGGCCTCGATGGAAAACCCCCGTTCGGGGCCCGCGGGGCCCGGCCGCAGAGCGAGCCCCAGAAACAGCGACGCCGCCAGCACGGCCGCCGGGATCCTGAGTCGAGCCGGCCCGAGCCCCGCGGCGAGAAGCAGGGCTCCCACGAGCGCGACGGCCCAGACGGGGGGCGTCGGCCTGAGGAAGGCCATCCCCGCGGCGCGCTCGGCGAGGAACTCGAGCGTCCGGCTCCCGAGAGCGAAGAGCGCCGGAAGCGGACCCGCCGGCAATCCCGCCGCGGAGAGCGCCAGCAGGCACGCCCCGCAGCCGATGAGGGCCCCGGCGAGCGGCACCGTGAACGGCGCGGTGAGCCATGCCCCGGCCGCCACGATGTTGAACCGCCAGAAGAGAACCGGCGCCGTGGCGCACTCGGCCGCCAGCGCCGCCGCGAGCCCGGCGAAGAGCCAGTCGGGCCGCTCCGGCAGGCGGGCCCGCACGCGGCGGCCGAAGATCGCGATTCCGCTCACCGCGGCGAACGTCAGCACGGTCCCGATCGAGAAGACCTGAGCGGGGGCGGCCAGAAAGAGGACGAGCGCCGAGAGACCGATGGCCTGGGCACTCGTGATGGGCCGCTCGAGCAGGCGCGTCGCGAGGAGAATCGCGACGACGAGGCCGGCTCGGACGGCCGGCGGGTTCGCGCCCCCCACGAGCACGAAGAGAAGGACCGACGCGAGCAGCGCCGCGTCCCTCCGCTTGCCCTCGACGCGCAGGAAGCCGAGGACGAAGGCCACGAGGCTCGCCGCGAGCACGACGTGCAGGCCCGACACGACCAGCAGGTGATAGAGGCCGCCGCGCCGGTAGCGCGCAACCATGCCGCGGTCGAGCTCCGCCGTGCGGCCGAGCAGGAGCGCGGCCAGGGGGCCTCGGACGTCGCGGTCGTACGCCGGGCCGTTGCCCGGCGGCAGCGCCGCGAACAGGAGGCGGTTGGGCCCGCCGAGAACCGAGAGGGTCGTCGCGCCGACCTTTTCGACGAGCCGCGCGCTCTTGACCGACAGGCGGTAACGCGGCCACGGCAGCGGGAGCTCCCGCTCGGACGCCGGCATCTCCTCGGGCTCGAGGTGCCCGGTCACCAGGACGCGGTCGCCCCGGTCGGCCGCGCCGAGCACGGACCCCTCGCCGGACACGAACACGACGACCTCCGCCGCGAAGGGCCGCCAGCGACCCCCGGCCTCGAGGCGCTCGGCGCGGAGGGTGGACCGCGCGCGCGGAGGCCTTCCGCTCCAGAAGTCGGCGAGCACGCCCTCGACCCGGACGGCCGCGGAGGCGGCGCCCTCGACCGGCGCGAACGCGGCCCGCGCCTCTTCCGCCGGCGCCGCGATCCGCAGTCGGCCGGACAGGAATCCCGCCGAGAGCCAGAACGCGACGAACGCGAGGCGCCGCAACGCCTTCGCCCCGCCCGGCCCGGCCGTTGCGCCGAGGCCTGCCGCGGAGAGGGCCAGCAGCGCCGCGGCCGCGAGGTCGCCGGCGATCGCCCAGGCCCCGCACACGATCCCCGGAACCAGAGCGGCCGCCGCCTTCGCCGCCGGCGCCTCGCCCTCGGCGAGGACCGGCCGGATCACGCCGCGCGCTCGAGGGAGACGAGCGCTTCCACGCGGTGCGTGAAGGCGAAGAGGTCGTAGAGCTTCGCCCGCCGGATCGTGAAGCCCTCGGCGAGGATCCCGGGGAGGTCGCGCGCGAGCGTCGCCGGGTCGCACGACACGTAGACGAGGCGGGACCGCGTCCGCCGCGCGAGCTCGCCCGCGAGCCCTCCGCCCAGGCCCGCGCGCGGCGGGTCCGCGACCACGCAGTCGTAGCGGCGATCGTCCTCCTCGAGGAACCGCTCGAGGGACACCGGCTCGATCTCCCAGCGCCCCCCGTCCTCCCAGGCCTCGCGGTTGCGGCGGGCGTCGGCCGCGGCCCCCTCGTCGGATTCGACCGAGTGGACGCCGTGCCCCGCCGCGAGGAGCGCTCCGGCGAAGAGGCCCACCCCGCCGAACGCGTCCAGGGCCGGCCCGGGGAGGACCGCGCGAGCCTCCGCCAGGACGTCGCCGTAGAGGACGTCGACGAGAAAGCGGTTGCCCTGGAAGAAGCTGTCCACCGAGACCGAGAAGGTCCGCCCTCCCACCGCGAGCGCGAGGCCGCGCGCGCCCCTCTCGAGAAGCGGCCGCCCCTGCTCGTTCCGGACCCGGACGCCCTCGAACGTCCCGGCCAGCGCGTCGCCCAGGCGCGCCGCGGCCGCCGGAGGCCCGGAGACCGTGGCGCGGAGGAGGCGCCGGCTCCCGCCGAGGTCCTCCAGAATCGCGACCTCGGACACGGGGGCTCCGGCCGACCCGATCGCGGCCTCGAGCGCCGGCAGGAGCGCCCGCGTCGCCGGGGCGATCGCCTCGCAGTTCTCCGCGCCGACGACCCGGTGGGTTCCGGGCGCGTAGAAGCCCGGCCGGCCTCCCGCGACGTGGAGGCGCGCCCGCAGCCGGTAACCGCTCGCCGACGGCTCGACCGGCAGCTCGCCGAACAGACCCGCGTCCAGTTTGCCGATCCGGCGCATGGTCTCCAGGAAGAGCTCGCGCTTGGCCCCACGCGCCGCCTCGGGCGCGAAGTGGGCCCAGTCGCACCCCGCGCACCCCGCGTGGGGGCCGCCGACGCGGTCGCGCGAGGGCTCGAGCACGGCGCGCAGGCTCCCGCGCCAGAATCGCTTTCTCACCTCGTACAGTGTTGTCGCGACGAGCTCGCCGGGCAGGGCGCCGTCCACGAATCCCACCCCGTCGGCCGACCGGACGATGCCCTCGCCCGTCGGAGCGAGCTTTTCGATCCGGACCTCGCGGGCGCCGCTCACAGGAGGGTCAACCGCGGCAGGTCGAGCCGCTCCCGGACGGCCCGGCGCGTCAGGGCCTTCGTCGTCTTCTCGGCGGTGACGGGATCCATCCGGGAAAGCGCGCCGCCGAGCTGCGCCGCCACCTCCCGGTCGAGCTCCCCGCGCTCGGCCTCGGGAAGCGCCGCGTAGAGCTCCCTGGCCAGCCGCCGGTCGAGCCGGGCGAGGGAGGCCTCGATCTCCTCGGCCGTCTTGCCGGACTGCTCGAGGCGGCCGAGCGAAGCCCCCGCGCCGTCGAGGACGACGGCCAGGTCCGGCCGGCGCGCGCGGCACTCTTCGAGGCGCCCCGCGAGGGCCTCGAGCGCCGACTTCGTGTCGGGTTCGACCCCCGGGCCCGGCGCCCCTCGGCCGAGCCCGGTGTCCGCCCGGCGCTCCCAGGCTTCGAGGACCGCGTCCCGGCAATAGGACAGGGAGTTGACCCGGCCGACGGCCTTGCGCTCCTCGCGCCGGGAGAACGCTTCCTCGATCCCCGCCGCGACGGCCTCGATCGGGACGCCGAGCGCCCGCCACTCCTTGAGCAGCGCGAAGTCGCGCGGCGAGAGAAGGAACGGAGTGCCGCGCCGCCGGATGAAGGCGGCCTCGGCGGCCTCGTAGTAGGCCCTATCCTCCTCGGTTGCGCTCATCGATGAGGCGCAGTCCCTTCAGCGTCAGGAGCGGGTCGATGTCCTCGATCTTCCCGGAGCCGCCGCCGAAGAGCTCGGCGAGGCCCCCCGTGGCGATCACGCGGGGCGCGCCGCCGATCTCGGCCACGATGCGGTCGATCATGCCGTCCACCAGGGACAGGTAACCGAAGTACAGCCCCGACTGGATCGACCCGGCCGTCGTCTTGCCGACGACCCGGTCGGGGCGGCGGATCTCGACGCGCCACAGGCGGGCGGCCTTTTCGAAGAGCGCCTCGGCCGAGATCGCGATCCCCGGGACGATCACGCCGCCGGCGTATTCGCCGCGGGCGGTGACGACGTCGAACGTCGTCGCGGTGCCGAAGTCCACCACGATGCAGGGCCCGCCCACGGCGTCGAGGGCGGCGACCGCGTTGACGATCCGGTCCGCTCCGACTTCCTGGGGGACCTCGTAGAGGATCGGCATGCCGGTCCTGACGCCGGGCTCGACGAAGAGCGGCTCCCGACCGAAGACCTGCCGCAGGGCCTGGCGCAGCGAGAACTTGAGCGACGGCACGACGCTCGCCACGATGACCCGTGTCGGCCCGGAGCTGTCCGGCGCCGCCGGACCCGCGGCCAGCAGACCCCGGACGGACAGCGCGATCTCGTCGGCCGTGGCCTCCCTGCGGGTCGTGAGCCTCCAGTGGCGCTCGAGCTCCGCGCCGCGCCAGAGGCCGAGGACCGTGTTCGAGTTGCCGACGTCGACGGCGAGGAGCGTCTCGCCGCCCCCCGGGCTCACCACGACGACACCTCGCCCGCGGCCACCGTCGTCTCCCCCGCCTCGGTCTTCAGCCGCAGGAAGCCCGACGGATCGAGCCCGGCGTAGGCGCCCGAGATTTCCTCGCCGTTGCGCCGGATCGTCAGGACGTCGCCCGGCCGGTGGGCGGCGACGAGCTCCCACGCGCGAACCTCCTCGGCCCACCGCGGCGCGGCGAGCTCCCGGTCGAACCGGTCGAGCAACGCCTGGACGAGCGGCGCGAGCGCCGGCGCCCGGCGCGTTTCCTCCTCGAGGGTCGTCGCTGCCGCGACGCCGAGGGCGTCCGCCCGGCCGAGCACGTTGATCCCGATGCCGATCGCAAGACCCGTGTCCTCTCCCTGGGTGCGCGATTCGGCGATCACGCCGCCGACCTTGCGGCGGCCCACGTAGAGGTCGTTGGGCCACTTCAGCGAGATGGCGGCGCCGGTCGCCTCGTGGAGGGCCTCGCGCGCCCACCGCGCCGCCGCGAGCGGCACCACGGACAGCGGCTCGCCGGCCGGGACCGGGCGCATGATCGAGAGGTAGACGCCCCGGCCCGCCGGCGCCTCCCAGCGCCGGTCGTTGCGCCCGTAGGCGCCGGGCTGGGCCTCGGCGAGGAACACGGTCGTCCGGAAATCGAGCCCCTCGTCGAAGTACAGCTCGATCACCTCGCGCGCGAGCGCGTTCGAGGACGGCACCGAATGCAGGCACACGCAGTTCTCGAGCGCGGTCCAGCGATCCGGGTCGAGCATCCCTCCCAGAAAGGCGATCACGGCCGCGACACCGAAAGGGCCGCCCGCTTCTCCTCGAGCTCCCGGAGGCGCAGGCGAGTCTTCTCGACCACCGCGGCGGGCGCCTTCGCGAGGTAGGACGCGTTCTCGAGCTTCGCCTTGAGCCCCGCGATCTCGGCGTCGGCCGCGGCCAGGTCCTTCTCGATCCGGGCCCCGGCCTCCGGCGCGGCTCCCTCCGGCAGGGCGAGCCCGAGCGCGAGGCCGGAGACGACGTCCTGGAACCGGCCGGCCGGCGCCGGGACGAACTGCAGCTCGGAAAGCCGCCCGAGGTGCACGAGCAGCGCCGCCAGCGACTGGATCGCCGGGAGGACGCCCTTGCCCGGGGAGGCGGGGTCGATCGACAGCGCGACGGGCGCGGTCGGCGAAGCGCCGCGCTCGGCCCGGAAATTGCGGACCCGCGTGACGACGGCGCGCAGCGTCTCCACGGCCGACTCGGCCTCCGGGTCGGACCATCGTCCGGTCGCTGCGGGATAGGGCTCGACGACGAGGGTGCCGGGGCGCCCGGTGAGCGTCTCCCAGATCTCCTCGGTCAGGAACGGCATGATGGGGTGGAGCATGGCGAGGGACGCCCCGAGGCAGCGCCGCAGCACGCCGCGCGCCGATCCGGCGGCCACGGGGTCCGGGCCGGAAAGGACGGGCTTGGCCATCTCGAGGTAGCCGTCGCAGAGCTCGTGCCACAGGAACCCGTACATCGCGCCGGCGGCCTCGTCGAAGCGGAAGCCCTCGAGGTGCCGGTTCACGTCGCCCGCCGTCGCGTCGAGGCGGGACAGGATCCAGCGGTCCGGCAGCGAAAGCGGCCGTCCGGCCAGCTCTTCCGGCACGTCGTGCCCCTCGAGCTGCGCGAGCGTGAAGCGCGCCGCGTTCCACAGCTTGGTGGCGAAGTTGCGCGAGCCCGCCATCCTCCCCCGCTCGACCGAGACGGTGGGCCCCGACGAGGCCGCCGAGGCCAGGGTGAACCGCACGGCGTCGGCGCCGAACTCCTCGATTGCCTCGAGCGGATCGATGACGTTGCCCTTCGTCTTCGACATCTTCTCGCCGCCCACCCGCACGAGGCCGTGGAGGTGCACCGTGTGAAACGGGGCCTTCCCCGTGAACCGCAGGCCCGCCATGATCATCCGCGCCACCCAGAAGAAGAGGATGTCGTATCCGGTGACCAGAACGTCGGTCGGATAGAAATCCTCGAGGTCCGCGGTCGGCTCGGGCCAGCCGAAGACCGAGAACGGCCACAGCTGCGACGAGAACCAGGTGTCGAGGACATCGGGATCCTGCTCGAGGCGGCCGGACCCGCAGGTCGCGCACGCCGCGGGGTCCTCGTCGGCGACGGTGACGTGCCCGTTGTCGCAGGTGAAGGCGGGAATGCGGTGCCCCCACCAGAGCTGGCGCGAGATGCACCAGTCGTGGATGTTGCGCATCCACTCGAAGTAGGTCTTCGCCCAGGACTCGGGGGCGAACCGCACGGTGCCGTCCTCGACGGCGCGGATCGCCGGCTCGGCCAGCGGGGCGATCTTCACGAACCACTGGGTCGAGAGGTACGGCTCGATGACCGTGTCGCACCGCTGGCAGTAGCCCACGTTGTGGACGTGCTTCTCGGTGCCGACGAGACGGCCCTCCGCCTCGAGCCGCGCGACGATCCGCTTGCGGGCCTCGAAGCGGTCGAGGCCCGTGTACTCGCCCGCTTCCTTCGTCATCTTCCCGTCGGGCCCGATGACGACGACGGTCGGCAGGCCGTGGCGCTGTCCCGACGCGAAGTCGTTCGCGTCGTGCGCGGGGGTGACCTTGACGACGCCCGTGCCGAACTCGCGGTCCACGAGGATCGCGTCCTCGATGACCGGGATCTCGCGGCCCACGATCGGGAGCACGGCGGTCCGCCCGCGCAGCGCGGCCGTCCGGGGATCCTCCGGGTGGATCGCCAGCGCCGTGTCGCCGAGCATCGTCTCCGGCCGGGTCGTCGCGACGACGGCTCCCCCCTCGACCCCCGGCACGTCGTAGCGGATGCGGTAGAGCGTGCCCTCCGTCTCGCGGTGAACGACCTCGAGGTCCGACACCGCCGTCTCGCAGCGCGGACACCAGTTGACGACGTAGCGGCCCTTGTAGATGAGGCCGTCCCGGTACAGCAGCACGAAGGCGTGGCGCACGGCGCGCGAGAGGTCGTCGTCCATCGTGAAACGAAGCCGGCTCCAGTCGAGCGAGCACCCGAGCTTGCGCAGCTGGGCGAGGATCACGTCGCCCGACTCGCGACGCCAGGCCCAGACCCGCTCGACGAACTTCTCGCGGCCGAGGGCGCGGCGGTCCGTGCCCTCCTTCGCCAGCTGCCGCTCGACGACCATCTGCGTCGCGATGCCCGCGTGATCGGTCCCGGGCAGCCAAAGCACGCGGCGCCCCCGCATCCGCATCCACCGCGCCAGGATGTCCTCGACGGTGCGGCCGTAGGCGTGGCCGATGTGCAGGCGGCCCGTGACGTTGGGAGGAGGAATGACCATGACGAACCGCGGCGACCCGGCGGGCCCCGCCGGCTGGAAGCGGCCGTCTTTCTCCCAGCGGGAGTACCAGCGCTCCTCGAAATGGGCCGGGTCGAAGGTCTTGTCCAGGCCTTTCCCCGGCGGCGCGGCCGAATCGGTCATTTTGGACATGAAAAAAGGGCTCTCAGGAGCCCTTTCATATATCAGAACGCCGGGTCTTTCTATTCGACGCCGGACTCGAGCTCCTTGATGCGCTGCTTGATGACGATCTCCGCGACGTCCGGGATCACCTCCCAGGCGATCTCGCGGACGATGCGCTCGGAGAGCCGCTCGACGACGCGGGAGGCGAGCCGATCGAGCTCGTCGTCGGTCAACCCGCCCTCGGGGCGGGACACCGAGGAGAACATCTCCTTCAGCTGGCCGATCGACGTCGACTGCGCGAGCTCCTCGATCTCGGCCGGGACCGCGCCCCCCGCTTCGGCGGCGGGCGGCGGCACCTCGCTCCGCGTCAGGACGAACTCGGCGGTCCGCTCCTCGATCGGGCGCGGGGCCGTGGGATCGGTCTCCCGGTCGGGGGGGGCCTCGGTCAGGCGCGACAGGGCGGCGAACTCGGCCGCGAGGGGGATCTGCTGCGTCGGCGCCTCGTCGGCGCGCATCGGCTCGGGCTCGGGTTCCGGCGCGACTTCCGATTCCGCGGAATCGACCGCGAGGTGGCCCGTCGGCCGGCCCGTGAAGGAATCGTCGGCGCCGAACGGAATCGGCGCGACGTCCGGCTCGGGCTCGCGGGGGACCCAGAACGGCGCGGGCGCGGGGGCGGTCGGCGCCGCCTCCGGCTCCTCGCGCAGCCAGCCGGCCACCGGGGTCTCGGGGGCATGCGACTCCTCGCCGGCCGGCTCCACGTCTCCGGGCAGGGCGCGCGGGGTCGCGGTCCCATCCTCGGCATGGGTGAACTCGGGATGGGCCTTCTCGAACGCCGCGATGGCCGACTCGACGTCGGCCTGTCCGTACTCTTCCTCGAAGAGGTCCGCGCCGCCCGCAACCTGGGAGGGAACGCGGATCGAGCCCGTGAAGTCTTCGGACCGGAACCCCTCGGCCGCAGGCGCGGTCGGCTCCGCCGCGGGCGGCGGAGGCGGCGGCGCGAGGTTGGACATCGTCGCAATCGCCATGGTCGACGCGACGGGCACGTCCGAGGCCGGCCGCGACAGGAGAGCTTCGACCTGCCGGAGCAGCTGCTGCGAGTCGAAGGGCTTGGACACGATGGCGTCGCAGCCGAGACGCTCCGCCCGGTCGCGGTCGAAGGGCTCGAACGTCCCGGACAGCAGCACGACCGGGATTCGCGCCGTCGCGGGGTTCGCCTTGATCGCTTCGCAGACCTCGTACCCGTTCTTTTCGGGCATCACGACGTCGGCGAGAATCAGGTCCGGAAGCTCTCCCCCGTCGATCCGATCCAGGGCGCGCTGCCCATTGGACACGCAGACCAGGTCGTACTCACTATCGGAGAAGGTCAACTCCACGACCTTCTGAATCGTGAGGCTGTCGTCAGCCAGCAGGATCTTCTTTGTCACTGTTAACCTTCAGTAGATCAGGAGGTTACACGGCTCGCCGCAATCTGTCAACCCGCCGGTGCCCACACGGCCGAAAGGTAGCGCCCCGGAGGGCGGTGACCGAGGCTCTCGGCCAGACGCCGTGACGCCTCGACCACTCGGGCCAGCGTGATCCCGGTCTGGATCCCGAGCCCCTCCAGGAGATAGAGAAGGTCCTCGGTCGCGAGATTCCCGGAGGCGCCGGGAGCGTACGGACAGCCGCCGAGGCCGCCCGCCGACGCGTCGTACGTCGTCACGCCGCACTCGAGTCCCGCGAAGACGTTGGCGAGGGCCGTGCCCCGCGTGTCGTGGAAGTGGAGGGCGAGCACGCCGCGCGTCACGCCGGACTCGTACAGCGCCTCGATGACGTCGTAGACGTCGGCGGGCGTCGCGACGCCGATCGTGTCGCCGAGCGAGATCTCGTCGACCGAGAGATCGAGCAGCTTGTGCACGACCTCCCGCACCGCCTCGGGGGCGATGTCCCCCTCGTAGGGGCAGCCGAACACCGTCGAGACGTAGCCGCGGACGCGCACCTTTTCCTCCTTGGCGCGCGCCACGACGGGCCGGAAGCGTTCGATCGACTCGTCCACGCCGGCGTTGATGTTCTTGCGGTTGAACGTCTCCGAGGCCGCGGTGAAGACCGCGATCTCCCGCACGCCCGCGGCGAGGGCGCGCTCGAGGCCCTTCAGGTTGGGCACGAGCGCGGGGTAGCGGACGCCGCTGACGGGATGGATGCGCCGGTAGAGCTCCTCGGTGTCGGCGAGCTGGGGGACGGCCTTCGGGGACACGAACGACCCCACCTCGATCGCCGGCAGGCCGGCCTCGGCGAGCCCGTCGACGAAGGCGGCCCGCACGTCGAGGGAGAGCGTCTCGGCCTCGTTCTGCAGGCCGTCGCGCGGCCCGACCTCGTAGACCGTGACGCGCTCGGGCAGGCGCGGCCGCCGGATCGCGTGCTCCTCCCAGGGTTCCATCGCCGCCATTATCCGCCAGTCGCCGGCCTAGCCGAGCTCGACGAGCTCCGCCCCCGCGTCGACGAGTTCTCCCTCGGCCACGAGCACGCGCCGGACGACGCCGTCCCGCGGAGCGCGGATCGCGTGCTCCATCTTCATCGCCTCCAGGGCGAGGAGGACCGTTCCCCGCGCCACCGTCTGCCCCGCCGCGGCGAAGATGCGCCGCACGCGGCCGGGCATCGGCGCGCGAAGGTCCGCGCCATGGTCCGCCGCCGCCGTGGCGCGGGCGCTGCGGGCGCGTTCGAACGCCCAGGCCACCCCGTCGCACCAGACGAACACCCGGTCGCCCTCCCGGGCCGTCGCGACCCGGTGCGCGCGGCCGCCGACGGTGATCCGGTCGAGCCGACCGCCCGCGTCGCCGCGCTCGTACGCCACGGTGCGGCCGGCGAGGACGGCCTCGCCCGGCTTCTCGAGGCGCACGTCCCGCGTCTGGTCGCGGAGGCGCAGCCGAACGGACTTCACGCGCCGGCCCTCCACCCGGGCAGGCCGTCCCAGGGATCTCCGGCGGCGGCGCGGGTCGGGCCCGCGACGCCGGCGGCCGGAGCCGGCCCCGCGGCCGCGAGGGCGGCCGCGATCCACGCGGCGTCGGGGGGCTCGCCGGACCGGACGCCGAGGTCCAGGCGCGAGACGAGGTCGGTCGCGTAGCGGCCGGAGACGAAGTCGGGCGATTCGAGGACCGCCGCCAGGACCGGCAGGTTCGTCTCGACGCCGAGGACGACCCACTCCGACACGGCGCGGCGCGCGCGCCCGATCGCCGCGTCGCGGGTCTCGGCGCGGACGATGAGCTTCGCGAGCAGCGGGTCGTACTCGACGCCGACCACGCTCCCCTCCTCGATCCCCGAATCCACCCGGACGCCGGGCCCGGCGGGATCGCGGCAGACGAGCACGCGGCCGGCGCGCGGGAGGAAGTCCACCGGGTCCTCCGCGTAGAGCCGCAGCTCGATCGCGTGGCCCCGGGGCGAGAGGCTCCCGTCTCGCCACGCGGCGGGCAACTCCCGGCCCGCGGCCACGTCGAGCTGCCCCCGCACGAGGTCGCACCCGAGCGTCTCTTCGGTGATGGCGTGCTCGACCTGGAGGCGCGTGTTCATCTCGAGGAAATAGAAGCTTCCGTCCGCGCCGACGAGGAACTCGACCGTCCCGGCCCCGACGTAGCCGACGGCGCGCGCCGCGGCCACCGCGGCCTTGCCCATGGCCTCCCGCAGCGAAGGCGTCAGCGCGGCGCTCGGCGTCTCCTCGACGATCTTCTGGTGGCGCCGCTGCACGCTGCACTCGCGCTCGAACAGGTGCACCACGTTGCCCTGCCGGTCGGCGAACACCTGGAACTCGACGTGGCGGCAGCCCTCGAGGAGGCGCTCGAGGTACACGGTCCCGTCGCCGAACGCCGCCTCGGCCAGGCGCCGTCCCTCCTCGAGCGCGGCGGCGAGGTCTTCCCCCCGGTCGACCCGCGACATGCCCTTGCCGCCGCCCCCCGCCGAAGCCTTGATCAGGAGCGGGAATCCGAGCCGCTCGGCCTCGGCCTCGAGGGCGCGGCCGGCGTCGAGCCGCGACCCGGGCACCACCGGCACCCCCGCCGCCTCCATGCGGGCGCGCGAGCGGAGCTTGCCGCCCATCTCCTCCATGGCGGAGGGGGGCGGTCCGACCCAGACGAGCCCCGCGGCCTCGACCGCGCGGGCGAACGCCGCGTTCTCCGAGAGGAACCCGTACCCCGGATGGACCGCGTCGGCGCCGGCCGTGCGCGCCGCCTCGAGCAGCCGCGGGACCGACAGGTAGGTCTCCGAAACCGGCCCGGCCCCGAGGGACACCGCGCGGTCGGCCTGCCGCGCGTGGGGCGCCGCCGCGTCGGCGTCCGCGTAGACCGCCACCGTCTCGATGCCCATCTCCCGCGCGGTGCGCGCCACGCGGACGGCGATCTCGCCCCGGTTGGCGATGAGGAGCCGCTTCATGCTCCGGGGGACCGCGTCACTTCTCCCGGCCCCGGGCGCCCGATTCCCAGTCGCCCCAGATGCCGTAGAGCTTCATCTGCTGCTCGAGCTTCCACTTCGGGTCCGCCAGGATGCGGACGATCTCGGCGCGGGTCTGCCGCGGCCCGAGCCGGCGGGGCGCGTTGGCGATCCCGAGGACGGCCACCGCGGCGACCGCCGCGTTGGCGCGGGCGAGCGCGAGGTCCACCTTGTCGAAGGTGTCCGATTCGGCGTGGTAGTCGGCGAGGTACCGGCCCGTCTCCTGGTTGGCGACGAGGTTGGGCACCCCCTCGAGCAGGAAGTCGAAGTTGTCGGTCCCGAGGATCGCCTCCTCGTCCGTGCCGCCCGACCCGAGGGCCGCGACCGGCGCGAGGGCCGCCTTGACGGGGCCGTCGAGATCCGGACGCCCGTTGGTGAAGTAGCCGATCACCTTGCCATCCCCGATGTCGTGGACGAGGACGGCCACGTGCCGGTCGAGCTCGGCGCGGTGCGAGCGGACGTAACCGAGCGAGCCGAGCAAACCCGACTCCTCGCTCGTGAAGAGAACGAAGCGGATGGTCCGCTTGGGCCGGGGGCCGGCCGCGATCGCCCGCGCGACGTCGACGACGAGCGCGCAGTTGACGCCGTTGTCGAGGGCGCCGGTCCCGAGGTCCCAGGAGTCGAGGTGCGCCCCGAGCAGCACGATCTCCTCGGGCTTCTCCGAGCCCCGGATCTCGGCGACGACGTTGCGGGCCTCCCAGGGGCCGCCGACGCGGTTGCGGATGTCGAGCGTGATCCGCGGCGCGGCGCCCTCCTCGAAGAGCCGGGCCAGGCGCAGCCCGTCCTCGCGGGCGAGCTGGGCCATCGGGATCGGGGCGATCGGGCCCCAGGTGATCGTGTGCCGGTAGAGCAGGTCCCGCGGTCGCGTCGAGGTGAAGAGGATCGCGGCCAGGCCGTGCTCGGCCGCCGAGTGCATCGTCTCGGGCCCCGCCATGTACTCGGCGAAGAGGTCCTCGAACGAGTTCATCGGCCGGCTGTGCACGAGCGCGATCGCGCCCTTCGCGGACGCGCCGAGCCGGTCGAAGTCGGCCTTTCGCCCCTCGCCGACGTCCACGACGGCCGCGGTGACGGGGCCCGGCGTCGAGGGCGCGAGCCCGAGCGAGACGGCGCGAAGCGGGATGTCGCTCGGCGACACGACGGCCGCCGAAACGGAGATCCCCTCCCACTTGGCCGGGACCGGGTAGGACTCGAGCTTGACGGCGTCCACGCCGGCGCGCCGGAAGGCGTCCACGCCCCACTGGAGGGCCTTCTCGTAGCCCTTGCTCCCCGTGACGCGCCCGCCGATCTGGTCGGTGAGCACCCGGAGGTCCTTCTCCAGACGCGAGGAAGGTCCGGTCAGGCGCTCGACGAGGACCGCGTCGTCCTGGGCGCGGGCGGTGGCGGCGAGGAGAACGGCGGCGGCCGCGAGGGCCGGAAGGCGCCGGAGGGCCGCCATCTCAGTTCGCCTTCGGCTCGGCCGCGGCGGGGGCCGCCGGAGCGGGAGAGGGCTGCGGGGGCGGCGGGGCGGGCTTGCGCTTTGCCGCCTCGTCCTCGAACTGGTTGCCGCAGAAGTAGCACTTGACCGCGGCTCCCGGCAGCTCGTCGGGGCGCCACGAGAAGAAGGCCTTGCCGCACTTGGGACACTCCTGGCGCCGTTGTTTCCCCTTCACTGGTCCAGCTCCTTCGCCCACGACGGCTTCCTCTTCTCGAGGAACGCCGTCAGCCCCTCCTTCGCCTCGGCCGACGCCCGGCGTTCGGCGATCGTCCGTACCGTGAGAGGCATCGCCTCCTCCGGGTTCCGGCCGGCCACGTCCTCGATCAGCCGCTTCGCGACCCCCACCGCTTCCGGCCCGGAGGAGAGCAGCGACGCGACCTTGCGGCGGCCCGCCTCCTCGAGCTCCTCGGCGGGCACCACCCGATGAACGAGTCCGATCCGGTGGGCCTCGCGCGCGTCGAAGCGGTCGCCCGTCAGAAAGAGGTCGCGCGCGGACCGCGGCCCGATCGCGCGGAGCACGTAGGGCGAGATCACCGACGGGAGGATCCCGAGCTTGACCTCCGCGAGCGAGAACACGGTGCCATCGGCCGCGATCGCGATGTCGGCGGCCGCCACCAGCCCGACTCCCCCGCCGATCGCCGCCCCGTGCGCGAGGACGACCACCGGCCTGGGGCAGGCGTCGATCCCCCGCAGCATCCGGGCCATCTTTTCGGCGTCGGCCTCGTTCTCCGCCCGCGAATATCCGCCGGCCTTGCGCATCCACGCGACGTCCGCGCCGGCGCAGAACGAGGCGCCGTCTCCCGAGAGGACGACCACGCGCACGTCCGGGTCGGAACCGGCCTCCCGGAAGGCGCGCGTGAGCTCCTCGATGAGGCCGTCGTCGAAGGCGTTGCGGACGTCGGGCCGCGCGAGCGTCACGCGGGCAACGGGGCCCTTCCTCTCGAGGCGCAAACTCCGGTACGGCTCGGCGGTCATGATCCTCCCGACAGGTTTCCCGAGAGGGCGAGCGGCACGGCCACGTCGCCCCCCTTCAGGCGCACGACGAGCTTTCCGCGCAGGCGCACGGCGACCTCGCCGCCCGAGACGACGGCGCCCCCGGCGGCCGCGAGCAGCTCCCCGTGGTCGACGTCGATCGGCAGGTTGAGAACGCTCTTCTGGGACGCGTGCAGGATCAGTCCCTGCGTCGCGCCGCTGCCGACCTCCCGGTCGTCGGCGAAGAGCACGTATTCCGTCGAGGCGATCTTGAGCGGGAAGGCGAACGGGTTGCGCACCGACAGCTGCGCCCGCGCCTCGCTGGAGAGCAGGGAGACCTGCGTCAACGCGACGTCGTCGAGGACCAGGAAGTCCGACATCGCCTCCCTGCCTCCCTCGAGCTCGACGTCCTTCCAGCGGCGCGTCCCGGTCCACTCGCGCGCGGGCGTCCCCGCCGAGCGCAGGCGGTACGTGAACCCGTCGGGCTGAAAGCGGTCGGCCCAGTCGGCGGGCACGTCGGCGAACCGGACGACGACCGGCAGCTGCCACTGCGCCCCGGCGTGGGTCACGGTGCCCGCGACGGCCATCTCGGAGGCCGATCCGTTCAGCGCGATCGCGCCCCGGAATGGCCCGGGGGCGAGGTCCGCGGCGGGACCCGAGAGCGTGACGCGCAGGTTCGCCTGGCCCTCGACGCCGAGGCTGAAGCCGAGGGGCGCGGCCGGGGCGGGCCCGGCCAGGCGGAGCGCGAAGAGGAGAACGGCGAGGGCGGCCATGGTCACATCCGGAACACGCCGAATTCCGTTTCCGGAATCGGCGCGTTGTAAGCCGCCGAGAGGGCGAGGCCGAGCGCCGAGCGGGTCTCGGCCGGATCGAGCACGCCGTCGTCCCAGAGGCGGGCGGTGGCGTAGTAGGGGTTGCCCTCGTGCTCGTACTTCTCGCGGGTGGGGCGCTCGAACTCGGCGATCTCCGCCGCGGTCATCGCGGGCTTGCCCGCCCGCGCGAGCTGGTCCTGCTTGACGGTCGAGAGAACGGCGGCGGCCTGGGGCCCGCCCATCACGGAGATCCGGGCGTTGGGCCACAGGAAGAGGAACCGGGGCCCGTAGGCCCGCCCGCACATCCCGTAGTTGCCCGCGCCGAACGAGCCGCCGACGATGACCGTCAACTTCGGCACGGCGGCGTTGGCGACCGCGTGCACCATCTTCGCGCCGTCCTTGGCGATCCCGCCCCGCTCGTAGTCGCGGCCGACCATGAAGCCCGTGATGTTCTGCAGGAAGAGGAGCGGGACCTTGCGCCGCGCGCACATCTCCACGAAGTGCGTCGCCTTGAGCGCCGACTCGGAGAAGAGGATGCCGTTGTTGGCGACGATCCCGACGAGGAACCCGGAGAGGCGCGCGAAACCGCACACGAGCGTGGTCCCGTAGCGCGCCTTGAACTCCTGGAACCGGGACCCGTCCACCAGCCGGGCGATCACCTCGCGCACGTCGTACGTCTCGCGCAGGTCGCCCGGCAGGATCCCGTAGATCTCCTTCGGATCGTAGGCCGGATCCTCGGGCTCCTCCCGGTCGGCCGGCAGGGTCTTGACTCCCCCGAGCGTCCCCACGATCGAGCGCGCGATCTCGAGCGCGTGCGCGTCGTCCTCGGCGAGGTGATCGGCGACGCCCGAAATCCGCGTGTGGACGTCGGCGCCGCCGAGCTCCTCGGCCGTCACTTCCTCCCCCGTGGCCGCCTTGACGAGCGGCGGTCCGGCCAGGAAGATCGTGCCCGTTCCCTTGACGATCACGGCCTCGTCCGACATCGCCGGCACGTAGGCCCCTCCCGCCGTGCACGAGCCCATCACCACGGCGACCTGGGGGATCCGCTTGGCCGACATCCGCGCCTGGTTGTAGAAGATCCGCCCGAAGTGCTCCCGGTCGGGAAAGACGTCGGCCTGCAGCGGCAGGAACGCTCCCCCCGAGTCCACGAGGTAGACGCAGGCCAGCCGGTTCTCCTCGGCGATCTCCTGCGCCCGCAGGTGCTTCTTGACGGTCAGCGGAAAGTACGAGCCTCCCTTGACCGTGGCGTCGTTGGCGATGACCATGACTTCCCGGCCCGCGACGCGGCCGATGCCGGTGACGAGTCCCGCGCCCGGCGCCTCCCCGTCGTAGAGGCCGTGCGCCGCCAGGGGCGAAAGCTCGAGGAACGGGGAGCCCGGGTCGAGCAGCGCGTCCACGCGCTCCCGCACGAACATCTTCTTCTGCTCGGCCTGGCGCTGGCGGCCGGCGCCGCCCTGCCGGCAGCGCGCCAGCTCCTCGCGCAGCGTCGCGACCAGCGATTCCATCGCCCGGGCACGCTCCTGAAACTCCGGGGACCCTGTGTCGACGCGGCTGGCGAGCTGCTCCATCCGGCTCTCGTCAGGCCCGCGCGACCTTTTCGCCCGCGGCCTCGCGGATGAAGTCCACGAGGGTCTGCGTCGGCGTTCCCGGGAGGAAGATCTCGCGGATCCCGAGGGCCTTCATCGGGGCGATGTCCTTCTCGGGGATGATCCCGCCGGCGACGACGAGGATGTCCTCGCCGCCCCGCTCCTTGAGGAGCTTCAGGATCTCGGGAAACAGAACGTTGTGCGCGCCGGAGAGGATGGACAGCCCGACCACGTCCACGTCCTCCTGGATCGCGGCCGCCGCGATCTGCTCCGGCGTCTGCCGAAGGCCCGAGTAGATGACCTCCATCCCCGCGTCGCGCAGGGCGCGGGCGATGACCTTCGCGCCGCGGTCGTGGCCGTCGAGACCGGGCTTGGCGATGAGGACGCGGATCGGTCGGGTCATGGGCGTCCGCAGTTTATCAGTCGATGATCGCGACCGGATCGCCCACCCTCAGGCGGTTGCCCGTGAGGGCCCGGACGCGGACGCCGAGCCGGCCGCCCCGGCCCCTCGCAATGGCCGCGAGGATGCCCGGCGACCGCTCGGACGTCCCGGCGTCGAGCGTCGGAACGATGCAGTCGTCGCAGGCCCGCACGATCTCGAGCAGGACGTCTCCGATCCAGAGCTGCCGGCCGATCCAGCGGTCCTCCTCGAACGCGCGGCTCTCCGGCAGGTCGAGCAGGGCGTTGGACCGCAGGCGGCTCGGCTCGAGCGGGCCGCCGTACTGCTTCTCGAGGAAGCGGATCGTCTGCACCGAGATCAGGTGGAGGGGCGCCGGGTCGCTCGCGGCCTCGGGTCGCGGGCGCAGCTGCACGGGCCGGCCCCGCCGCCGCGCCAGGTCGTCCAGCCAGGTGCGGTCGGACAGAGGGACCTCCTCGCCGCCCGGCATGCGGACGCGGATCCAGGGCCCGAGGTCGTCGCCCGCGACCATCGCGTCCAGGTACCAGGCCCGGTAGCCGAGCAGGACGGGGGCCGACCGGGCCGAGAGGATCGCGCCTTCCTTCTCGTCGTAGAGGTCGAACACGCGGTCGCCGGCGAGGCCGGCGCCCTGGACGCGCGCCTCGTCGGGCGTCTCCCCTCCGAGCCCGCGCACCGGAAAGCGCCGCAGCCCGGCGAGGTGTCCGACGACTTCCGCGAGTTCCATATCTCTTTGGGAAAAAGGGAGCGCCGATCTTATGGGAGTCCGGCCGCGGCCTCAATCCACGGGGCCGCGCCGCCCGCCCTCACGGCCGGCCGAGCGGCAGGCGGCCGGCGATCGCGTCCCACGCCCGGCGGCGATGCGAGACCCGGTCCTTTTCCGCCGGCGTCATCTCGGCGAAGGTGCGGGCGGCGCCTTCCGGGATGAAGAGCACGTCCCACCCGAAGCCGCCCTCGCCGCGGGGGGCGGGGGCGATCGTCCCCGGCGTCTCCCCGCGCGCGGAAACGACCTCGCCGCCGTCGCAGTAGGCGATCGCGCACACGGCGGTCGCGGCGCGGTCCGGAAACGGGTCGAGCATCCGCGCCAGGCCCGCGACGCCCGCGCTCTTCTCGAGCCACTTGACCAGGGCGCCCGGAAACCCGCCCCAGGCGCGGACGGAGAGCCCGCTGTCCTCCACGAGCACGGGCCGGGCGAGCAGGGCGTAGGCGGCGCGCGCCTTGGCCTCGACGATCTCGGACGGATCGAGCGCCTGCGGCTCGGGCAGGTCCACGTCGAGGCGCTCGATGTCGAACCCGAGGCGCGCCGCCTCGAGCGCCTTTTCCGCGCGGCTGGTGACGAAGACGAGCGGCAGCGAACGCACGGCTCGATTCTGCCACGCGCGGCGGCGCCGCGGGCGGGCGGCGCCGGACCTTTAGAATGATCGCGATGGCTCCCCCGTCGCGGCAGTGTCCCCGCTGCGCCTCGCCGCTCGCCGCGGACGCGCGGTTCTGCCCGTCCTGCGGCTTCGCGGCCTCGCGCCTCGTCCCCGGACAGGTGCTCGACGGCAAGTACGAAATCCTCGACAAGATCGGCGAGGGCGGCATGGGCGAGGTGTACCGCGCCCGGCACCTCCACCTCGACGAGATCCGGATCATCAAGGTCACCAAGCCCGACGCGGCCGGCGAAGGAGATCAGCCCCGGCGGTTCCAGGAGGAAGCGCGGCTGGCGACCCTCGTGCGCCACCCGAACGTCGCCGCGCTCTACGACTTCTCGCGCCAGCCGGACGGGTCCTTCTACATGGTCTGGGAATTCATCGACGGCGTCACGCTGGAAGCCTGGCTGCGCCGCCACGGCCGGCTCCCGGTCGCGCGCGCCCTCGACGTCGCCCGGCAGGTCCTCGCCGGCCTCGAGGAGATCCACGCGCAGGGCATCGTCCACCGCGACATCTCCCCCGACAACATCATGCTGCGCGAGCTACCCGGCGGCCGCCTCCAGGCCAAGATCATCGACCTCGGCATCGCGAAGCGGGTCGCGGCGGAGTCGCTCCACATGACGGGCACGGGCCTCTTCCTCGGCAAGCTCAAGTACTGCTCGCCGGAGCAGGCCGGGGCTCTGCCTCCCGGCCAGACCCTGGACCAGCGCACCGACATCTACTCCTTCGGTGTCGTCCTCTACGAGATGCTCTCGGGCCGCGCCCCCTTCGAGTCGTCCACGCCCGAGGGCTACATCGGCAAGCACCTCCATACGCCGCCGCCTCCGCTCGACGTCGCCGGGCTGCCCCGGCAGGTCGGGCCCGCTCTCGCCGCCACCGTCGCGCGCGCCCTCGACAAGAAACGGGAACGCCGGTTCGCCAGCGCGCGCGAGCTCTCCGAGGCGCTCGGCCGGCTCGCGCCGGCGGCCGAGGACGCCGAGACCAGCCCGACCGAACCGGCGCCGAAGTCCGCCGCGAACGCGGGGCCGCGGAGGATCCTCGTCCCGTCGGCGCTCGTCCTCGTCCTCGTCGCGGCCGCCGTTCTCCTCGTGCAGCGCGGCCGCGGCCCGCGCTCGAACGTTCCGGCGGGGGCGCGGCCCGCGACCGCGACGCCCGCGCCGGCGCGCGGGCCCGAGGACACGCCCTCTCTCGACGAAGCCCTCGCGCTGGCCCCGACGGCCATCGCCGGCGCCTTCCGGGACAGCGGGATCCCCCGGCCCCCGGCCGTCTCCGCCGCGCCGCCCGGCGTGGCGCCGCCCGGCGGCGCGGAAGCGAAGCCGGCGTCTCCCGCGCCCGCGGAGGCGCGCCGGCGGATCGCCCTGTGGAAGGCGCTGCCCGGGGAGGCGCGCGCACGCCGGGCGGCCGACGTCGTCCGCATGGTCAACCGGTTCGTCGACGACAGCCCGGACGATCCGCTCTCCGCCGAGCTCGAGAAGACGCTTCCCTCGTTTCTGAAGGCCGAAGCTTCGGCGGCGCTCGACCACGCGCAGCCGCTCGTCGGTTTGCTCTATTTCCGGGCGTACGAGCAGCTCGACTTCGCGCCCGACGATCCCGGGCTCGAGAGCCGCTTCGAGAACGTCCGGCCGCCCAAGGACGGGCGCCCCGAGCGCCGGAAGACACCCACGCCCCCGCCGTCCGCCCCCTGACGGCCCGCGGGCGGGCTACTTTCCGCCGAGCACCTTGTAGAGCGGCACCTGCGTGGAGAGGCCCTTGAGCGCGAAGAAACCGAGCTGCGCGCACTCGTAGCGGCTCTGGATCGCGCCGTAGGTTTCGGGCCCGATCACCACGTCTCCCGGCTGCGCGACGAACTCCTCGAGGCGCGCCGCGACGTTGACGGCGTTGCCGAGGACCGTGTAGTCCACGCGCCGCTCGGACCCGATGTCGCCCACGATCGCCTCCCCCGTGTTCACCGCGATGCGGACCTCGAGGGGCGGCTCGCCTCGCGCCGCCCGGTCGCGGTTCCAGTCGGCCATCTCGGCCTGGATCTTGAGGGCCGCCGCCACGGCGCGGTCGGCGTGGTCGGGCTGCTCGAGGGGCGCCCCGAAGAAGGCCATCACCGCGTCCCCGATGAACTTGTCGATGGTCCCGCCGCAGGCGAACACGGCGTCCGAGGCGAGGGTGAAGAACTCGGTCAGCATGCGGGCGAGCGTCTCGACCGGCGTCTTCTCCGACCACGTCGTGAAGCCCACGAGGTCCGCGAACAGGATGGTGACCACCTTCGTCCGCGCGGGCTTGATGTCTCCCGTGGCCGCGACGTCCGCGATGATCTCCTCGACGACCTGCGGGGAGTGATAGCGCTCGAGGCGGCCCCGGATCCGCTTCTGCTCGAGGACGTGCTCGTGGAGGCGGGCGCGCTCGATCGCGACCGCGGCGAAGTTGGCGAGCGCGGTCAGCAGGTCGAGGTCCTGGCCCGAGAACGTCCCCGCGTGGAGGGGCGAGTCGATGTAGATGACGCCGATCACGGTGTCCCGGCTCCAGAGAGGCGCGCACATCGCCGAGCGGATCTGCTGCATGCGGATCGAGTCGCCGGCCTCGAAACGCTGGTCGGCCTGGGCGTCCGAGGTCAGCACCGCCACCTTCTGCCGGACGACCATGTCCACGATCGTGCGCGAGTACGGCGCGCTGCCGTCGCCCGACGGCCGCCGCCCCGACTGGAACCGCGAGATCTTGAGCTGGAGGACGTCGGACTCCTCGAGGAGCAGGAACCCGCGATCCGCCGGAAGGAACTCGAAGATGAGGTCCATGACCTTGTCGAGCACGGTGGCCAGGTCGTCGGCGGAGATGAGGGCCTTGGCGACCTGGACGAGGATCTCGAAGACCTTGTTCTTGTACGCGAGGTCGAGGACCACGCGCTTGCGCTCGGCCGTCGAGTCCGAAGGCGCGGTCCCTCCCCGCTCGAGGCCGAAGTCTTCGTTGAACTCCGCGATCGGCCGGATGCAGGTCGAGGTCGCGTCGAAGAGGCGCGCCCCCTGCGGGCTCGAGACGGTCGGGTCGTCGCGGAATCGGAGGACGAAGGTCCCGATGACCGCCGCGTCGCCGTCCTTGACCGCCGCCGAGGGCACGGGCCGGTCGTTCACGCGCACGCCGTTGGTCGACTGGTTGTCGTGAATGACCCACGCGCCGTCTTCCTTCTTCAGGAACGCGTGGCGCCGGGAGACCGAGAAGTCGTTGAGGACGATGTCGTTGTCCGCGGCGCGCCCGATGGACAGGACGTCCTTGTGGACGGTGTACACCTGCTGCCGGCCGTCCACCTCGTACAAGACCTGAAGCATGTGGAAGCGGGAATTATAACCGGCTACCGCGCGTCCTCCGGGCGCAGCACGAACTGCACGCGCACGGTCTTTCGGGACGCCACGGGCCCCGCGGCCGAGCGGGCCGGGCGCCACGTCCATCGCCTCACGGCTTCGGCGGCCGCCTCCGAGAGACCGAGGGGCAGGCCGCGCGCGACCTCCACGTCGGTGACCTTGCCCGACGCGTCGATCGAGACCTCGAGCTCCACCGTGCCCTCGATGCCGGCGCGGCGGGCCACGTCGGGGTAGGCCGGCTCGACGCGCGTCAACGCGACCGGCGGTTCGAGAAGTCCGGGAGCGGGCTCGGACGGAACCGCGGCCGGAGCCGTCGGCGCCTGGCCGACTGGAGCGCCCGCGACGTCGCCCTGCGCCTCCTCGTCGGGCGGCGGCTCGGCCGCGAGGTCGATGACCGTCAGGTCCTTGAGGGGGCGGACCTTCTCGGGGGTCACGGCCGGCTCCCGCGGGTCGGGCGGAACCAGGTCCACGCGGGAGGAATCCACATAGGCGATCCCCCACTTCTTGTCGGCGAAGGCGAAATAGGAATGGTCCACCGAGTGGATCGCGATCACCGCGCCCTTCTCGAGGCGCCCGCCCCGAGCGGCGAGGGGGTAGGGCGCCAGCGCGATCTCGGTGTCCTCCCCGACGACGCCGTAGACGGGGGCGAACGCGAGCAGCGTCTTCGACCGCCGCTCCCGCGCGTCGCGGTCGGAGTCGCGCTCGATCGCGTCCGCGGGCAGGTAGCCCTTCGCGCCGTCCGTCTCGACGGCGACCCAGCGGGCCGCCTCGGCCCCCGCCCGCACGCGCGCGCCCCGCGGGAGCGTCGCGACCGGCGTTCCGCGCGCCGACGGCTCGGACTGGAGCGCCGCCTCGTCCGCGGTGACGGTCGCCGGCGCCGATTCCCCGTCGCCGGCCAGCGCGCCGTGGCGCGGGTGCAGCAGCGCGTAGACCGCGACGAGCGTGGCGAGAACGAGGGCTCCCGCGGCCCAGAACGGCCACGCCTCTCCGAAGGACGGCCCCCGCGAAACGGGCGCGGCCGCGGGAGCGGGAGGAGATTCGGGTTCGGGCTCGGGCTCGAGAAAAGGCGGCGGGTCCGGAGGAGGAGGCGTCCCGGGTGGGGGCGGGGGCCCGGTCTCGCTCATCGCCGCGGGCGGATGAACGTTCCGGTGCGCCCCTCGAGGGCCTCGGCGAGCGACTCGGCCCGCGTGACCAGGACCTCGTGGCCGCCCGCCTCGACGAACCGGATCGCCGCGTCGATCTTCGGGCCCATGCTCCCCGGCGGAAACTGTCCCTCGGCCAGGAGCTTCTTCGCCGTCTCGACGTCGATCTCGGGCAGGGCGGCCTGCGTCGGCTTGCCGAAGTCCTTCGACACGCGGTCGACGCCCGTGAGGATGATGAAGAGGTTGGCCGACAGCGACGCCGCGAGCATGGAGGCGGCGTAGTCCTTGTCGATCACGGCCTCGACGCCCCGCACCTGGCCGTCGTCGGTGACGACGACCGGGATCCCGCCGCCGCCCGCCGCGATGACGATGTGGCCGCGGTTGATCAGGGCGGCGGCCACCTCGACGCCGCGGACCTCGCGCGGCTTGGGCGAGGCGACGACCTTGCGCCAGCCGCGTCCGGCGTCCTCGACCATGGTCCAGCCCGCCGCGCGCTGCATCAGCTCCGCCTTCTCCCTGGAGAAGAAGGGCCCGATCGGCTTGGAGGGCTTCAGGAACGCCGGGTCCGCGGCATCCACCTCGACCTGCGTCATGATCGTCACGACCTGCTTGCGGAACCCGGCGCGCGGCAGCTCGTTGTCGAACGCGAGCTCGAGCAGGAACCCCATCGAGCCCTCGGTCTGCGCGACGCAGAAGTCCAGCGTCTGCGGCGGGATCTTGTCCGCGGCCTCCTCGGCCTGCATCAGGATGTTGCCGACCTGCGGCCCGTTGCCGTGGACGACGATCAGCTCGTAGCCCTTCCCGATGATCGGGATGAGCATGCGCACGGCCTCGCGCGCGCGCTCGAGCTGCATCGCCGTCGAGCCGTCGTCCTCGGGGCGCAGCAGCGCGTTGCCGCCGAACGCGACGACCGCCAGGGGACGGACGAAGGAGAAGAAGGGCGTCGGGTTCATGGAGCAGTCGGCGGGAGGCAGGAGGCAGGAGGCAGGAAAGACTGGCGAACCTGCTCCCCGGCCCGTCTCCTGCAGGTTTCCCGCTTCCCTGTCACGGCTTGAGGTCCTCGCGCACCAGGGGCATCGCCATGCACCGGGGGCCGCCGCGCGCGCGGGAGAGCTCGTGCGCCGCGAGCAGGATCACGTACTTCTTCTCGGGCTTCCAGAGCTCGAGCTCCTCGCGGCCGAGCAGCAGGTCCGCCTCGTCGAGCACCGTGTAGCCGTCGCGGGCGAGCTCGGCCACCGTGGCCTCGTTGCGGTCGTAGATCACGATCACGCCGGGCGCGAGCGCGAAGGCGTTGGCGCCGTCGGTCCACTGCTCGCGGCGCTCGGCGATGGGGTCCGACCCGCCGCAGCGGATCGCCTTGAGATCGAGCTTCTGCGCCTTGAGGGCGGACAGGAGGTCCTTCTCGGTCGTCCACGTGATCTCGCGCTTGGTCAGGTCGCACTCGTACACGTCCGCTTCCTCGGCCCCGTCGGGCAGGATCATCGGTCCGTACACGAGGCACTCGTTCTGCGAAATCATCGTGAACACCGTGTCGAGGTGCATGTACGAGCGCGTCGGCGGGATGGCGACGACGAGGATGCGCTTGATGGGGGACTTGAGCTTCTTGAACGACTCGGCCAGACGCTCGATCGTGGTCTTCTCGGTGCGCTCGCTGTACCCGATCGCCAGCAGGTCCTCGCGCAGCACGAGCACGTCGCCGCCCTCGAGCGTCGGGCGCATGCGGGCGTAGGACGCCGGCTTCCCGTAATCGGCCGAGAACTCCTGGAACCAGAACTTCCCTCCCTCGGGGTTCGTGAACCGGGGATGGAGCGACAGGACGTACCCCGAGAGCAGCGGCTCGCGCAGGCGGGCGGAGGTCGCCATCGAGCCCCGGATCGCCCTCTCCCCCACGATGACGAGCGGGTCGCGCTGGAAGAAGTAGTTGGGGATGGGCGGCAGCTCGAAGAGCTCCGAGGCGGCTCCGGCGCTGTCGGCCGAGGGCCGCTCGATCCCGATGACGAGCGCCGCCGCCAGCTGCTCGGCCGTCAGGTCGCGCAGCCGCACCTCCATCTCCGGTCCCCAGCCGAGCGTCCGCGCGAGGTCGTCGATGATGGCCCCCCGCTGCTCGGGCACCTGGAGCACTTCCTCGAGCAGGTCCTGGACGTCCAGCACTTCGTCGGCGACGTAGCCGAGGACCTGCTGGAAACGGCGGTGCTCCTCGCGGGCCCGGTTGCCGTAGAGGATGTCGTCGAACAGGAGCTCCTCCATCATGGAGGGCACCATGCGGTCGATCTCCGGGCCGGGCAGATGCACCAGCACGGACTTGAGCTTGCCGATCTCGGAGGTGACTTTGAGGCTCATAAAGGGCTCGCGAAGGAACGCGGATACTACCGGATCGCGGGTCGCGGGAGGAAGGCTCGCGGGGGCTCGGGAGGACCCAAGTCGTTGACCCCTCAGGTGCTGGCCCGCGGCGTTCGGGCTTCGGGATACCGGGTCGGCCCGGCGTCAGGAAGGCGGCAGCAGGGGCACGAGGGGCGACTCCGCACCCTCGATCTCGGCATCGGCCTTCTCGGCAATCGTCTCGAGCCGGGCCGTGAACCGGTCGAAGGCCCGGGAGGTTTCGTCGTACTGCTTTGAGGCGTTGGACAGGTGCGCGCCGAGCTTCTCGAGCGGGCCGCCGACGCGGTCCCACAGGCGGGAGAGGTCGGCCAGGTTCTGGTGCACCTCGCGCGCGTTCTCCTGGAGGGCGATGCCCCGCAGGCCGAGCGCCACCGTGGAGAGGTAGGCGTAGAGCAAACGCGGCGACACCGGGATGACGCGCCGCGTCGACGCGTAGTCGGCGAGCGCGGCCTCCTCGCCGTCGGCCGCGATCTCGGCATACACGGCCTCGGCCGGCACGTACATGAGGGCGAAGTCCGACGTGCCGCTCGCGGGGCGGATGTACTTCTCGGCGATCGCGTCGACGTGGCGCTTGACGTCGCGCGCGAAATCCCGCAGCGCGCGCTTCTTCTCCCCCTCGTCCTCGACCTCGCGCGCCCTCCGGTAGTTCTCGAGCGGAAACTTGCTGTCCACCGGGACCATGCGGTCCTGGAGAAACACGACCGCGTCCACGACGACCCCGTCGCCGAGCGGGTGTTGTGTCGCGTAGCCGCCCGGCGGGAGCGCCTGCCGCAGCGCCTGCTCGAGGAACATCTCCCCGAGGGTGCCCCGCAGCTTCGGGGGCTTCAGGAGGTCCTCGAGCCGCGTCACCTCGCCCGCGAGCTTCTCGATCTTCTGCGACGCCTCGTGCAGCCGGCCGAGCTTCTCGCCGACCTCCTTCAGCAGGTGGCCGGACTTGCCCAGGTGGTCCGCGATGGACTGCTGGCCCGAGTCGAGGCGCTTCTCGACTCCCCCGACGCGGGCCTCGAGCGAGACGCGCAGCTCGGCGAAACGCCGGTCCACGGACTGCGACGCCTCCCGGGCCCGCGCAGTCTCGGCCAGGAGCTGGTCGATCCGCCCGGCGGACTCCCTGGCCCGGGCCAGCACGAGCCAGGCGGCCGCGGCGCCGAGCGCCAGGACCGCCAGGACCAGACCCACGAGGAGCGCCGAAGAGGTCATCGAATACAGGATAGCCCCGGAATGGACAAATGATGTCCGACCTCGTGCGCCCGCGCGTCCCCTCGAGCCTGAAACCTGAAACCCGAACCTGGAAACCCTCCCCCCGCGGTGCGACAATGGTGCGTCATGCCGTACGACGGCCCGAAGGACGCCCCGAAGAAGAAGGACGAGGACCGCGAGGTCGACTACCTCCTGTGCTCGCAGTGCGGGACGCCCTGCTACGTCTTCGAGATGGAGGACAACCGCATCACCGAGGCCATGTGCCTGGTCTGCGGCAACGACGAAGTGCGCCTCTTCAACATCGGGGAGGAAGCCGGCCCGGACGATGACTGAGTCGTACGTCAACCCTCTGACCGAGCGCTACGCGTCGGCGGAGATGTCGGCCCTCTTCTCTCCCCGCTTCAAGTTCGAGACCTGGCGGCGGCTGTGGCTCTGGCTCGCCGAGGAAGAGCGGCGCCTCGGCCTCCCCGTTCCGGAAGAGGCGCTCACGCAGATGGCCGCCCACCTCTCCGACGTGGACTTCGCGGCCGCGGCGGCCGAGGAGGCGAAGACCCGCCACGACGTCATGGCCCACGTCCGCGTCTTCGGAACGGCGGCCCCCGCGGCCCGGGGCATCATCCACTGGGGCGCGACCTCGGCCTACGTCACCGACAACACGGACCTCATCCAGATGCGCGAGGGGCTCGCGCTCGTCGAGCGCCGGCTCGTCGCCGTCCTCCGCCACCTGCGCGACTTCGCGCTGGCGCACCGCGGCCTGCCCGCCCTGGCGTACACGCACTTCCAGCCCGCCCAACCCACGACCGTCGGCAAGCGCGCCACGCTGTGGGCCGCGGACCTGCTCATGGACCTCGAGGAGGTCCGCGCCGTGGGATCGGGACTGCGGTTCCTCGGCGCCAAGGGAGCGACCGGCACGCAGGCCTCGTTCCTGCGCCTCTTCGAGGGCGACTCGGCGAAAGTCGAGGAGCTCGACCGCGCGCTCGCCGCCCGCGCCGGGTTCGCGAAACGGCAGATGGTCTCCGGACAGACGTACTCGCGCAAGCAGGACGACCGCGTCGTCCACGCGCTCTCCGGCCTGGCCCAGTCCTCGCACAAGATCGGGACCGACCTGCGCCTGCTGCAGCACGAGGGCGAGATCGAGGAGCCGTTCGAGTCCTCGCAGATCGGCTCCTCCGCCATGCCGTACAAGCGCAACCCGATGCGCGCCGAGCGCGTCTGCTCGCTCGCCCGCCACGTGATCGCCCTCTCGCTCGACACGGCGATGACCGCGGCGACCCAGTGGCTCGAGCGCACGCTCGACGACTCCGCCAACAAGCGGATCGCGGTGCCCGAGGCGTTCCTCGCGAGCGACGCCATCCTGATCCTCCTCGAGAACGTCCTCGGCGGCCTCGTCGTGCACCCGGAGGTCTCGCGCCGCCGGCTCGAGGCCGAGGCGCCGTTTCTCGCGACCGAGAACCTCATGATGGAGGCCGTGCGGCGCGGCGGCGACCGCCAGGAGCTGCACGAGCTGCTGCGGGTGCACGCCCGCGCCTCCGCCGACGCGCGGGCCTCGACCGGAGCCGCCGCCGACCTGCTCGACCGCCTGGCCGCCGACGCGGCCTTCGGCCTCAGCCGCTCCGAGCTCTCCGCCGTGGCGGCTCCCGAGCGGCTGGTCGGCCGCAGCGCCGAGCAGGTCGAGGTCTTCGTCCGCGAGGAGCTCGACCCGGCGCTCGCCGGCGCGGAGGCGGCCCGCAGCGCCCCCGTCCGCGTGTGAGAGCGGCCCGGCGCCTCGCCTCCCCCGCTCTCCTCGCTCTCGTCGTCGCCTTCGCCGCGTCCTGCGCCTCGAAGAAGCCGCCGCCCCCGGCGGCGCGCCCCGTTCCCCCGCCCCCGGCCGCGACGCCGAAGGGCTGGAGCGAAGAAGGCCTCGCCTCCTGGTACGGCGGGGACGACGGCTTCGAGGGCAAGCCGACCGCCTCGGGCGAGATCTACGATTCCTCGAAGCTCACGGCGGCGCACCGCGACCTTCCGCTCGGCACGGTCGTCGACGTGACCAGCCTCGACACCGGGCGCGCGGTCCGCGTCCGGATCAACGACCGCGGGCCCTTCGTCAAGGGGCGCATCATCGACCTCTCGCACGCCGCCGCACAGGAGATCGCGATGCTCGGGCCGGGGGTGGCCCGCGTGCGCGTCGTGGTCGTCGCGGCCGGCGTCGAAGTCGAGCCGGTGTCGCAGAGCGGCCTGTGGGCGGTCCAGGTGGGCTCGTTCTCCGAGAAGCCGCGCGCCGACCGCCACGCCGAGCGCGTCCGCGCCGCCGGCTTCACGGTCTACTTCGAGCCCTACCAGGGTTTGACGCGCGTGAAGGTCGGCCCGGTGGACTCGCGCGCCGACGCCGAGGCGCAGCTGGCGAGCCTCGAGCAGGCCGGCTTCGAGGGGATCGTGGTGGCGGCGAACCGGTAAAAATCGGACCGGGGCGCGGCCGAGGCGCGCGCAATGCCGATCCGGTCGTCTAGAATCCGCTGCTCATGTCGCTCGCGATCTCCTGCCACGGGCTCAAGAAGCACTACGGCGACGTCAAGGCCGTCGACGGGCTCGACCTCGAGGTCGGCTCCGGGGAGTGCTTCGGCCTGCTCGGGCCCAACGGCGCCGGCAAGACGACGACGATCGAGATCCTGGAGGGCCTGACGCCGCCCGACTCCGGGGACGTGACGATCCTGGGCCGCCGCTGGGGCAGCCACGAGCGGGAGCTGCGCGAACGGCTCGGCGTCTCCCTCCAGGAGAGCCGCCTCACCGAGAAGCTCACCGTCGCCGAGACCCTCGGGCTCTTCCGGTCGTTCTACGAGCGCGGGCGCTCCCCCGAGCAGCTCATGAAGGACCTCTCCCTCGAGGAGAAGCGCGACGCCCGCGTCGGCAAGCTCTCGGGGGGACAGCGCCAGCGCCTGGCGGTCGCCTGCGCGCTCGCGGGAGACCCGGAGCTGCTCTTTCTCGACGAGCCCACGACGGGCCTCGACCCGCAGAGCCGCCTCCAGCTCTGGGAGCGCATCGCCGCGTACAAGGCCGCGGGCCGGACCGTCCTGCTGACCACGCACTACATGGAGGAGGCCGAGCGGCTCTGCGACCGCGTGGCCGTCGTGGACCACGGCAAGATCATCGCGCTCGGCTCTCCGGCCGAGCTCATCGCCGGCCTCCGCGCGCCCCACATCATCGAGTTCTCGACGGACCCGGCGATGACGGACGAGTTCCTCGCGCGGATTCCCGGGATCGGCGAGCGGCGCCAGCGCGACGGCCGGTGGCTCCTCGCCGCCGCGTCCCTCGCCCAGGCCGTGCCCGCCCTGCTCGCGGCGCTCGACGGGGCCGGGGCGAAGCTCGTGTCGCTCTCGACGCACCGCGCGACGCTCGAGGACGTCTTCATCGCCCTGACGGGACGGGAGCTGCGCGATGAGTGAGCGCCAGCACCCGCTGCTCGCCCTCACGCGCACGCGCCTGCTCGAGTTCGTGCGGGAGCCCGAGGCCCTCTTCTGGGTCTTCGCGTTTCCGATCCTGATGGCCGTGGTGCTCGGCTTCGCCTTCCGCGACCGTCCGCCCGACCCCGTGCCCGTCGGCGTCGTCGCGGGGCCGTCGGCCGCCGAGATCGCGGGCGCCCTCGCGAAACCGGGGACGGTCCGGGCGTCGGAGTACCCGAGCCTCGCCGACGGCCTCGAGGCCCTGCGCACCGGAAAGATCGCGCTCCTCGTGGAGGAGCCGGGACCCCTCGTGTACCACTTCGACCGAACGCGTCCCGACGCGCGCATCGCCCGCCTGGAGGTGGACGACGCGATCCAGCGGGGACGCGGCCGCCGCGACCCGTCCCCGGCCGGCGAGGCCCTCGTCCACGAGAAGGGGTCGCGCTACATCGACTTCCTCCTCCCCGGAATCCTGGGCCTGAACCTCATGGGCACCGGGATCTGGGGCATCGGCTTCTCGATCGTCAACGCGCGCCTGAAGAAGACGCTCAAGCTCATGGTCGCGACCCCGATGCGCAAGTCCGACTACCTGCTCGCGCAGATCCTGTCGCGCTTCGTCTTCCTGATCCTCGAGGTGGGCCTCATCCTCGCCTTCGGCGTCGCGGCCTTCCAGGTCCCCGTCCGCGGCAGCCTCGGCCTGCTCGCCCTCGTCACCGTGCTCGGGGCCCTCTGCTTCGCCGGCATCGGCCTGCTGGTCGTGGCGCGGGCCCGGACGCTCGAGGCCGCGAGCGGCCTGATGAACCTCGTCATGGTCCCGATGTGGCTGCTCTCGGGCGTCTTCTTCTCCTCCGAGCGCTTCCCGAAGGCCGCGCAGCCCCTGATCCAGGCCCTCCCCCTGACGGCCCTCAACAACGCGCTGCGCGCGGTGATGCTCGAAGGCCGCACGCTTCCGGCCCTCGGCGCGGAACTGGCGGTCATCGTTCTGTGGGGCGCCGTCTGCTTCGCCGCCGCCCTGAAGATCTTTCGCTGGCAATAGCCGGCCGGGTCGGCGGTATTCTTCCCGGGCCAGAACCCGGCCCCGAAAACCGCCCGCGGAGGGATCGTGCTCGAAACGCTCATCGTCAACCAGTCCGAGGTCCCGCGCCTGTTGCCCATGAAAGAGTGCATCGAGGTGATGGCCCGCGCCTTCGCCGCCCTGGCGCGGGGCGAGGCCACGATGCCGCAGCGGCAGATCGTGTGGATGCCGGACCGCTCGGGCGCGCTCGGCCTGATGCCCGCGCACCTCTCGGGTCTGGGAGCCGTGGGCCTGAAGGCCGTGAGCTTCTTTCCCCGCAACGAGGGCACCGACCTCGATTCGCACCAGGGCGCGGTGCTCCTGTTCGAGTCGGGGCGGGGGCGCCTCCTCGCCGTGATCGACGCGACGTCGGTGACCGCCGTGCGCACCGCCGCCGTCACCGCGGTCGCGACCCGACTGCTCTCCCGCGAGGACGCGGGCGACCTCGCCCTCGTGGGGTCGGGGGTCCAGGCGCGCACCCACCTCGAGGCCATGCTCCTCGTCCGCAAGATCCGCCGCGTGCGCGTCGCGAGCAAGACCGTGGAGCGGGCCCGCTCCTTCGCCGAGCGCGAATCCAGGCGCCACGGGATCGCCGTGACGCCGTGCGCCTCGGTCCGCGAGGCGGTCGAGGGCGCGGACCTCGTCTGCGCCGCCACCTCTTCGCGCGAGCCGGTCGTGCGGGGCGAGTGGCTGTCCCCGGGCATGCACGTCAACGCGGTCGGGTCGAGCGTCGCCGCGGCGCGCGAGGTCGACACCGAGGCGGTCGTCCGTTCGCGGCTCTTCGTGGACCGGCGCGAGGCCGCGATGGCGGAGGCCGGCGACGTGCTGATCCCGATGTCGGAAGGCGCGATCGGAGAAAGCCACATCGCCGGCGAGCTCGGCGAGGTCCTGACGGGATCCGTCCCCGGCCGCACGGGCCCGGCCGAGGTCACGCTTTTCAAGTCGGTGGGGCTCGCCATCGAGGACGTGGCGGCGGCCCAGCACATCTACGCGAAGGCGCGCGGCTCCGGGTTCGGGAAGTTCGTCGAGTTCGGCGGAGGCCGCCACGAGGCCGACTGAGCCCGTCGGTCCCATCGGCCTCGAGGAGATCCGCGCGGCGCGTCCCCGCATCGCGGGCTCGGCGATCCGAACGCCGCTGCTGCGCCTCGAAGCCGACGCGCCCGCCGAGATCTGGCTCAAGCTCGAGTGCCTCCAGCCGATCGGCTCGTTCAAGCTGCGCGGCGCGGGCAACGCGATGGCCGTGGCGTCGCCCGAGGCGCTCGCCCGCGGCGTCTACACGGCGTCCGCCGGCAACATGGCCCAGGGCGTCGCCTGGAACGCGCGGCGGCTCGGGATCCCGTGCACCGTCGTGGTCCCCGACCATGCGCCCCGCGCCAAGCTCGACGCCGTCGAACGCCTCGGCGGCCGCGTCGTCAAGGTCCCCGTCGACCGGTGGTGGCAGGTCCTCGCCGAGCATTCCTACCCGGGAATCGAGGGCCTCTTCATCCACCCCGTCGCGGACCGGGCGGTGATCGCGGGAAACGGAACGATCGGCCTCGAGATCCTCGAGGACCTGCCCGACGTGGACGCCGTGCTCGTGCCGTGGGGCGGCGGCGGACTCTCCTGCGGGATCGCTTCCGCCGTCCGGGCCCTCCAGCCGTCCGCGAAGACCTTCGCGTGCGAGGTCGACACCGCCGCTCCCCTCGCGGCCTCGCTCGCGGCGGGGCGGCCGGTCCCCGTGGACTACACGCCGAGCTTCGTGGACGGGATCGGCGCCCGCGGTCTGCTGCCCGAGATGTGGCCGCTCGCCCTGGACGTGATCGCCGGCTCGCTCGTCGTCCGCCTCGAGGAGACCGCGGCGGCGGTGCGCCTGCTCGCCGGACGCGCCCGCGTCGTCGCCGAGGGGGCGGGCGCCGTTCCGGTCGCGGCGGCGCTCGCGGGAAAGGGCGGGCCGGGCAGGATCGTCTGCGTCGTCTCGGGCGGGAACATCGATCTCGACCGCCTCGCGGCGATCCTCGCCGCCTGACCAGGCCCCGCGGCTAGAAGCGGAAGCCCCCGAGGAACACGACCGCGTTCAGCCCGAGGTTCGGCGGAACGGTGCCCGCGTTCGAATAGTGAGACAGCCGCGCCTCGAACGTCCACGCGTGGCCTCCGGGGAGATCTCCGCGCACCCCGATCCCGCCCTGGAGGATGAAGTTGAAGCGCCGCTGGATCTCGTCGATCCCCGCCAGGTCCGTCCAGCCGCCTCCCGCGCCCGCCGCGACGTAGGGGAGGATCGGGCCGTTGCCGACGTAGAGCCGGAGGCCGAGCGGCACCACGCCGACCATGTACCCGGTCGGCTGGAAGTACCGGGCCAGATGGGCCGCGGCGACGTACTCGAGCCGGCCGCTCAGGCGGACGGAGAGGTCCGGCTCGAACAGGAAGAGCCTCTCCTCCGACCGTCCCCGGTTGAGCTTCACCGAAAACCCGTAGCCGGCGGCCACGCTCCAGACGACCGGCCGATCCGCGGGCAGAGGCGGCGCGTCCTCGGCCCGAGCCGCTCCGGCCGCGGCGAGGAGGAGCGCCCAAATCGCGACGATCCTCTTCATCCCTTCTTTCTCTCCTCGAGCTCCTCGAGCGTCTTCGGCCAGTCGCCCCGCAGGAGCTGCGACAGGGCTCGGTCGGCGAGCAGCTTTCCGCCCGTCTGGCACGTCGGGCAGTAGTTGGATTCGTTCTCGGCGTACACGATGCGCTGTACCGCCGTGCCGCAGGCCGGGCAGGGCTTGCCGTACCGGCCGTGGACGGCCATCCCTTCGCGAAAGGCGGTGACCTTCTCGGGAAACGCCTTCGCGGCGTCGGCGCCGAGACGCTCCGTCCACTGCCCGAGGACCTCCCGCGTGGCGCGATGGAGGCGGGCGCTCTCCTCCTCCGTCAGCCGGCGGGTGAGCTTGCCGGGCGAGAGCCTCGCGCGGTGGAGGATCTCGTCGGAGTACGCGTTCCCGATCCCCGAGAAGAGGCGGGGATCGGTCAGCGCGCGCTTGAGGGTGTGGCTCTCCCGGGACAGCGCCTCGCGGAAGCGCGGCAGATCGGCGTCGAGGACCTCGAGCCCTCCGCGGTCGAATTCGGCGAGGGCCGCGCGGCCGCGGACCAGGTGCAGGGAGGCCCGCTTCTTCGTGCTGGCCTCGGAAAGGACGAGCGAGCCGTCCGGAAAATCGAAAGCCGCGACCGCGCCGCGGCCGCCGACCTTGCTTCCCCGCTTCCTCCAGTGGAGGCGCCCCGCGACCATGAGATGGAGCACCAGGAAGAGCCCCCCGTCGAGCTCGAGGACGATCCGCTTGCCGATGCGTTCGAGGCCGACGACCGTCCGTCCGGCGGCGTCCGAGAGCGGCGGCGCCGTCGAGCGCAGGAGAAACGGGCTGCCGAGCCGCACGGCTTCGAGCGTCCGGCCCTCGACGCGGGGCCGCAGCGCGCCGAGGTACGCCAGGATGTCCGGAAGCTCGGGCATGGGGCCCAAGCTTAGCCCGCCGGCGCGGGAGCCTCCGCCGTAGAATGGCCGCCCCGATGAACCCCGTCGCCCGCTATGCCCGCTGGCTGCACACGCGGTGGCCGGCGGGAACGGTGGAGAAGCTCCCGGACGTCCGCGAGGACGGAACGACCGCCCTTCCGGGCGTGCGCGTCGTCGGCGATCTGACGGGCGTCCCCCTGCTCAAGTTCGCGTCCGACACCGGGGCGCGGGCCGTGAGGGCCATCCTCGCGGAGCCCGGATTCGTCGCGGGGCGCAACCGGGACGCGGGAGTCCTCGACCTCGCGATCGTCGGAGCCGGTGTCTCCGGGATCGCGGCCGCGATCGAGGCGAAAAGGGCGGGCCTCGCCTTCGCGATCTACGAGGCCAGCGAGCCGTTCGCGACGGTCCGCAACTTCCCGCGGGGCAAGCCCATCTACACGTACCCGTCGGGACTGACCCCGGAGGGCGGCCTGCAGTTTCGCTCCGAGGTCCACCCCAAGGAAACCCTGCTCGACGATCTCGAGCGCGAACGAGGTCGGGCGGGCATCGCGGTCACGCCGGCGCGGATCGAGCGGCTCGAGCGCTCGGGCGGCCTCCTCGTGCTCCACCACGCCGACGGAACGACGACCCGCGCGCGGCGAGTCGTCGTCGCGATCGGCCGCAGCGGCGACTTCCGGAGGCTCGGCGTTCCCGGCGAGGATCTCGACAAGGTGTTCAACCGCCTGCACGACCCGGCCGACTTCCGCGGCAGGGACGTCCTCGTGGTGGGCGGTGGCGACGCCGCCGTCGAGGCCGCCGCGGCGCTCGCCGAGGCGGGGGCGCGGACCACCCTGTCCTACCGCGGCACGGAGCTGTCCCGGCCCAAGGCCGAGGGCGTGCGGCACCTGGCCGGGTCCGGGGCGCGCCTGGCCCTCGGAACGCGGGTCGTGAAGATCGAGGCGGACTGCGCCGTGCTCGCCGGCGGCGGCGCGGCCCCCGCGGCGATCGCGAACGACGCGGTCTTCCCGATGCTCGGCCGCGAGGCGCCGCTCGGGTTCTTCCGCCGTTCGGGCATTCGCGTCCGCGGCGACTGGACGGCCTCCCAGGTCGCGGCCCTCGGCGCCTTCTTTCTCTTCTGCGTCTTCCTCTACAACTGGAAGGCCGGCGGAGAACTGAACCGGTTCTTCCGGGAACGGCGCCTCTTTCCCTATGCGCTGCCCGCTCCGTCGGACCCCGCGACGCTCGCCGGAACGCTCGCGATCTCGCTGCGGGACCCGGGGTTCTACTACTCGCTCGCGTATTGCGTGGCGGTCCTCGCCTTCGGGATCCGGCGCATCCGCCGCCGCCGGACGCCGTACGTCACGCGGCAGACCGTGGCGCTGACGCTCGTCCAGTGGATCCCGCTCTTCCTGCTTCCGTTCGTCGTCCTCCCGTACCTCGGGCACAACGGCGTCTTCGACGCCGGATTCGGGCGGACGATCGCGGACCATCTCTTCCCCGCCTCCGACGGCGGCCAGGGGCGGGAGTACTGGCGCGCCTTCGGCCTGATCCTCGCGTGGCCGCTGTTCGTGTGGAACGTCTTCTCCTGGAAGCCGCTCGGCTGGTGGCTCGCGATCTCCTTCGTCCAGACCTTCGTCCTGATCCCGCTGATCGTCCGGCGTTGGGGCAAGGGCGCGTACTGCGGCTGGATCTGCTCGTGCGGCGCCCTGTCGGAGACGCTCGGGGACGCCCACCGCCAGAAGATGCCGCACGGTCCCTTCTGGAACCGGATGAACATGGTGGGCCAGGCGATCCTCGCGCTGGCGCTCCTCCTCTTTCTCGGACGCGCCGTGTCGTGGACCTGGCCGGAAAGCGCCGCCGGCCGCCTCGCGCGGTCGTTCTACGACGGCCTGCTCTCGGGATGGCGTCCGCTCGGGATCGAGCTCAACTACTACCACGTGGTGGACGTCTTCCTGGCCGGGATCGTCGGGCTGTCCTTCTACTTCTGGTTCTCGGGGCGCGTCTGGTGCCGCTTCGCCTGCCCGCTCGCCGCCCTGATGCACGTCTACGCGCGCTTCTCCCGCTTTCGCATCTTCGCCGACAAGGCGAAGTGCATCTCGTGCAACGTCTGCACGGCGGTCTGCCACCAGGGCATCGACGTGATGGCCTTCGCGAACAGGGGCCTCCCGATGGAGGACCCCCAGTGCGTGCGCTGCTCGGCGTGCGTCCAGAGCTGCCCCACGGGCGTCCTCGCCTTCGGCCGGTACGGCCCCGGGGGGTTGCCCGTGCTGGACCGCCTCCCCGCCTCCCCGGTGCGGGAGCGCGAGGGCGTATAAGCTACGCCCCATGAGCTGGTACATGGCCGTCCTGGTCCGCGGAGCCCACGTCAACGGCGTTCTCGACGACGACCGTCTCGGCGACCTTCTCTATCGCCTCGTCCAGGCTCCCGACGCCGACAGCGCCCATGCGCGCGCCCTGGAGCTCGGCACGGCGGCCCGGGAAACCTACGACGACGACGACGGGACGGCGGTCACCCTGGCCTTCCTCGGCCTGGCCGACCTGACCGAGATCGGCGCGGACGAGCTCGTCCACGGCACCGAGGTGTACAGCCAGCTGCTCCCCCGCGATCCCCTCGAGATGGTGGTCGAAAAGGAAGAGCTCACCGTCTTCGAGACCGAGGACGAAGACTCCGACGAAGCCGTCTGACGCGGCGTCTCCGGAGGTAAGCTCCGCCGCCCAGGATCGCAACGAGCCGTCCCTCACCCCGACCCTCTCCCGAAGGGAGAGGGGGTAGAGCGTGGCTCGTCACGCCCCTCTCTCGCAAGAGCTCGCGGCGTGAGAAGTCACCCGAGCGAAGCGAGGGTGGAGGCTCACGCCGCGGGAGCCGGAGCGAAGTGGAGGGATCAGCCGGCCGGTCGAGCCCGCATCCGGGCGAGCCGGCCGGCGGTGCGCCCGCAGGCGCAGATCCCGTAACGCAGCGCAGGCGACGTGCACGCCGCGGGAGCCGGAGCGAAGTGGAGGGATCAGCCGGACGGTCGAGCCCGCACCCGGGCGAGCCGGCCGGCGGTGCGCCCGCAGGCGCAGATTCCGTAACGCAGCGGAGGCGACGGTTACCCCAGTTCCGCCGGCGGCTTCGTGAGCAGGCGGCCGCGCCGCGCGTGGCGCTCGAGGGCGAGGCGGACGAGCTCGTCGAGCAGGCTCGGCAGGGGCAGGCCGCTCGCCTCCCAGAGCTTCGGGTACATCGAGATCGCCGTGAAGCCCGGCAGCGTGTTGATCTCGTTGACCAGCACACGGTCGGTTCCCCGCTCGAGGAAGAAGTCCACGCGCGCCATGCCGGACACGCCGCACAGGCGGAAGACTTCGACGGCCAGGCGCCGCGTCTCCTCCGCGACGGCCGCGGACACGGGGGCCGGGATCAGGAGCTTCGCCTTGTCGTCGCGGTACTTGTCGTCGTAGTCGTAGAACTCGTGGCCCGGGACGATCTCGCCCGGGATCGAGGCCCGGGGATCTTCGTTCCCGAGAACGGCGCATTCGAGTTCGCGGGCGTCGACGCCCTCTTCGACGAGCACCCGCTCGTCGTAGCGAAAGGCCGACGCCACCGCGGCGGCCAGGTCCCCGGCCCGCTTGACCTTCGTGACTCCGACGGAAGAGCCGCCGTTGGCGGGCTTGACGAAGACCGGCAGCCGCAGGCCGGACGCGAGGGCGGCGTCCTCCGCGCGGCGGAGCGCGACCGCGCGGGGCGTCGGCAGCCCCGCGTCCCGCAGGAGGGCCTTGAAGACGGCCTTGTCCATCCCGACCGCGGACGCCGTGACGCCGGCGCCCACGTACGGCACGCCCAGCGTCTCGAGAAAGCCCTGCAGCGCGCCATCCTCGCCGGTCGTCCCGTGAATGATCGGAAAGACCACGTCCACGAGGCCCGGCGCGATGTCGGCGGGCACCAGGGCGCCGCCCTCCGACTCGGGGCCGCGGAACCGCGCCGGGACCGTTCCCGCCGCGAGGAGCGCCCCCGACTCGGACGGCGGCAGGAAGCGGCCGGCCTCGCCGACCGCGATCGGCACCACCTCGTATTTCGCCGGGTCGAGCGACGACGCGATCGTGCGCGCGGAGATCCGCGAGACCTCCCGCTCGACCGACCTGCCTCCGAAGACGACCGCGATGCGGAGCCGGCGGCTCACCAGCTCACCACGCGGACCTCTTCGACCGCCGGGATCCCGCGCAGCCGCTCGAGCGCGGCCTCGGGCGGCGCCGAGTCCACCGCGATGACGGCGGCCGCGCGCTCCCCGTGGCCGCGCGCGAGCGAGAAGTTGGCGATGTTGACGCCCGCCTCGCCGAGGACCATTCCGACGCTTCCGACGACGCCCGGGACGTCGCGGTTCCTGAGGAAGACGACCGTGCCCTCGGGGTGGAACTCGAGGGGCAGCCCGTCCAGCTGGACCACCCGGGCGTCGCGCCCCCCGAAGAACGTCGCATCCGCGCTCGCCGAGGCGCCCGCGCCCGAGAGCGAGACGCGCAGCGAGCGCGCGTACGTGACCGGCTCCTCGTGCCGGGTCTCGGAGACCGAGAGCCCGCGGTCCTGCGCGAGGAAGAGCGCGTTGACGAAGTTGACGGTCTCGGGCGTCTGTTTCTCGAGCGCGCCCTTGACCGCCGCGACCGCCACGGGGCGGAGCATGTCCTCCGGAAGGCCCCAGGTCTCGACCGCCAGGCGCGAGAGGTGCCCTCCCAGCAGCACCGAGAGGAAATGGGCCGTGCGCTCGGCCAGCTGCATCCAGCCGGCGGCGCCCTCGGCGTCCTTGGGGCCGCGGAACGGCAGGTTGACGGCCGGCACGTAGGCCGCGCCCGCGAGCGCCGCGAGCAACGCCTCCACGGTCTGGATCGAGACGCGCTCCTGCGCCTCGACCGTCGACGCGCCGAGGTGCGGCGTGGCCACGACGTTCGGGAGCTTGAGGAGGGGATCGGCGGGGTCCGGAGGCTCGGGGTCGAACACGTCGAGCGCCGCGCCGGCCAGCCGCTTGCCGGCGAGCGCCGCGTGGAGCGCCTCGCGGTCGACGAGGCTGCCGCGCGCCACGTTGACGAGCACGGCGGCGGGCTTCATGCGGGCGAGCTCGGCCGCGCCGAGCAGGGGCTTGCCCTTGCCGACCGCGGTCGAGTGGAGCGTGACCACGTCCGACTGGGCGAGCAGCTCGTCCAGCGAGACGAGCGGCACGCCCATCTCGCGGGCCTTCTCGGCCGGAAGGTACGGGTCGTGGCCGATCACGCGGGCCTCGAAGGCCCGGGCCCGCGAGGCCACGCGCGAGCCGACCTGCCCGAGCCCCACGATGCCCACCGTCTTGCCGGCGAGCTCGGAGCCGAGGAACTTCGACTTCTCCCAGCGCCCCGCGGCCATGGACGCGGCGGCCTCGGGGATCCGGCGCAGGAGCGCGAGGAGCACGGCGAACGTGTGCTCGACGGCCGACACCACGTTGCCCGTCGGAGAGTTCAGGACGAGCACGCCGCGGGCCGACGCCGCGGGCACGTCCACGTTGTCCACGCCGACGCCGGCGCGCCCGACGACGGTCAGCTTCGGGGCGGCGGCGAAGAGGGCGACGTCCACCTTCGTCGCGCTGCGCACGAGGAGCGCGTCGGCATCCTTCAGGGCCGCGAGCAGCTCCTCCCGCGACGCGCCCGCGAGGTCCACCACCTCGTGCCCGGCCGCGCGCAGCAGGTCGAGGCCCGCCGGCGAGACCTTCTCGGCGACGACGACGCGGCTCACGCCGGCCCCGCTCCCGCGGCGCTCTCGTCGAGCGCGGCGAGCAGGGCGTCCAGGGAGGCGAGGTCCACGTCTCCCATGTGCCCGATCCGGAACGTCGTGGCCTTCCACTTGCCGTAGCCGCCGCCGATCGTGAAGCCGCGCTCCTTGACCTTCGCCACGAGCACCTCGGACGAGACGCCCGGCCGGGGCTTCAGGCAGGACACCGTCCAGGACCGCTGCCCTTCCGGCGCGACGTACGCGTGGCCGCGCTCGGCGGCCCAGGCCTCCACGCGGCGGCGCAGCGCGTCGTGGCGCGCCCAGCGGCCCTCGATCGTCTCGGCGAGGATGTGGTCGAGCTGCACGTCGAGCGCGAAGAGGTGGGGCGTCGAGGGCGTGTACGGGGTCTGGTGCTTCTCGGCGAACGCCTCGGCCTCGGAGAGCCGCAGGTAGTGCGCGCGGGAGCGCTCCCGGGCGCGGGCGCGGAAGCGCGCCGACGCGAAGGCCACGCCGAGACCGGGCGGCAGGGCGAGGGCCTTCTGGGAGCCGGACAGCGCGAAATCGAGCCCCCAGGCGTCGGCCTCGACCGGCGAGCCCGCCACCGAGGTGACGACGTCGGCCAGGACGAAGGCGTCGGAGGACTCCCGCACCGCGCGGGCGATGCCCGCGAGGTCGTTGAGCGTCCCCGTCGAGGTCTCCGAGTGGACGACCGTGACCGCGTCGTAGCGCGCCTTGCCGAGCGCGCGCCGCACCTCGGCCGGATCGACCGCGATTCCCCACGGCGCGTCGAGGACGTCGACCGCGAAACCGAGGTCCCGCGCGCAGGCCGCCCAGCGCTCCGAGAAGGCGCCCGAGGCGATCGCCAGGACGCGCTCGGGGACGAGGTTGAGCAGCGCCGCCTCCCAGAGGCCGGTTGCGGCGGAGGTGGTCGTGAAGACGAAGCCCTCGGTGCGGAAGACCTTCGCCAGGCGCGGCGGGATGCGCGCGTAGAGGTCGGCGAACGCCTTGCCGCGGTGGCCGATCGCCTCGTGCGCCATCGCCTGGCGCACCGCGTCGCGGACCCACACGGGCCCGGGGAGGAAGAAGCGGACCTGGCCGGGCCTGCCCCCGGTGGGATCGAAGGTGGACGTCATGAGGCCCCGGATTCTATCCGGGGTCAGAGTCCCTCCAGCCACGCGGGCAGATCCGAGATCGTGTCGAGGAAGGCGTCGGGCGCGGTGCCGGCGAGCTCGCCGCGCGTGCGCGATCCGCCGGGAATGAGAACGACGCGGCAGCCCGCGGCCCGCGCGAACTCGAAGTCCACCTCCATGTCGCCCACGACGACGGTCTCGGACGGGGCCGAGCCGACGAGCTCCATCAGCCGGACGAGCATCGCGGGGTCCGGCTTGGCCGGGGTTCCGGCGTCGGGCCCCCCGATGGCCCGGAAGCGGCCGGCGAGGTCCTTGGCCTCGAGGATCAGCCGCGAGAACCGCTCGGGCTTGTTGGACGCCACCGCCATCCGGTATCCCCGCGCGTCGAGTGTCGCGACGACGTCCGCGACGCCCGGCAACAGGTGCGACTTCTCCACCGCCACCGCGGGATACCGCTCGCGGAAGAGGCGGACCCCTTCCGCCGCGCGCGAGGCGCCGACGGCCTTCTCGAGCAGGCGCTCGAGCCCGTGTCCGACCATGGCCCGGACCTCGGAGGCCGAGGGCGCGGGCGCGCCGAGCCGCTCCATGGCGTACCCGAGGGCGTCGCCGATCGCCGCGTAGCCGTCGATGAGGGTGCCGTCGAGATCGAAGACGACGAAGTCCGGCCGCCTCACGCCGTCTTCCGGCTGCCGTTGCCCGCGATGCGGTTCCCGCGCTCGAGCCCGGCGGCGCGGACCACCGTCGCGACGATCGCGTCCCAGTCGCCGAACGAGAGCGTCGGGACGGATCCCTGGAACGGGCCGTCCGAGATCCTCGCGATCGGCTCGACGACCTCCGGCCGCGAGACGCCGGTGCGGATGACCTCGATCTTCGGGATCGACAGCGACTTGTACCCCTCGACGAGGACGAGGTCGCAGTCGCGGAACTCGCGGCGGACGACCTCCTCGAAGGCCTCTTCCGCGCCGAACCGCCGCGACGTCGTCCGCCCGGGAGTCACGAGCGAGGCGACCGACGCTCCGGCCGCCGCGTGCCGCTGCGAGTCCTTGCCGGGGGTGTCGTCCTCGACGTCGCGCGTGGTGTGCTTGATCGTCCCGACCGTGAAGCCCCGCGCCTTCAGGCGCGGCACCAGCTCCACCAGGATCGAGGTCTTGCCGGAGTCGTGGCCCCCGACGAATCCGATCACGGCCGGCTTGCGGTCCGGGTAGAGCAGGTGCGCCTCGCGCCGCGGCAGGAACTGCCGCGCGCCCTCGAAATGGCGGGAGATCTCCGCGCGCAGGCTCTCCCCCGCCTCCACCGCCTCGCGAAAGCGCGGCGATCCGGTGAGCAGGTCGATCGCGGGCCGCTGGTCGTACTCGTAGGGCTCGGTCCGCCAGCGGAAGTCGAGCGGTCCGGCCTTGCGCGCGGTCTCGATGATCCGGAGCCCCGTCTGGAACGGCCGGAACGCGGCGCGATCGGTCACGTGGAGGCGCGCTCCCCCGCACGCGCGGCCCGCGTGCTTGTCGAACATCGGGCGGAACTGGGTGGGCAGGAACGAAACCCCGGGCAGCGCCAGCGCGTTGAGCGCCTCGGCGAACGCGCCGGCCTCGAGCCACGGCGCGCCGAAGACCTCGAAGGGGCGCGTCGTGCCCCGGCCCTCGGAGAGGTTCGTGCCCTCGAGCAGGCACATCCCCGGGTAGACCAGCGCCGTGTCCGTCGTGGGCATGTTGGGCGAGGGCGGAACCCACGGCAGGCCCGCCTCCTCGTAGGTCACGTCGCGCGCCCACCCGGCCGCGGGGCTGACGACGAGGTCGAGGTCGAGCCGGCGCTCCGCGACGAAGAGCCGGGCGAGCTCGCCCGCGGTCATGCCGTGCCGCACGGGGATCGGATGCAGCCCGACGAACGTGAGGTACCCGGTCGACGCCGGCGCGCCCTCGACCTCGCCGCCGATCGGGTTGGGGCGGTCGCAGACGACGAAGCGCAGGCGCGAGCCGGCGCACGCCTCCATGGCGAGCAGCATCGTCCAGACGTAGGTGTAGTACCGGCTTCCCACGTCGGCGACGTCGAAGACGATCGCCTCGAGGTCCGCGAAGTGCTCGCGCCGCGGCTTCAGGCTCTCGGCGGTCGCGCCGTAGAGCGACACGACCGGCAGTCCCGACGGCGCGTGGATGGACCCCTGCACGGCCTCCATGTAGATGGCGCCGCCCTCGAGACCGTGCTCGGGGCCGAAGAGCCGCACGAGGCGGACGTTGGGGGCCGCCCGCAGCGCCTTCCAGGTCGGCACGCCGGCCGAGGTCACGCCCGAGGAGTTCGTGATGAGGCCGATCCGCTTGCCGGCCACCGGCCACGGCTTCTCCAGGAGGACGTCGATCCCGAACCGCACGGCGCTCATCGGCAGCGGATCTTAGCCCGAAGGCGACGGATGATCGGGACGGTCGCCGCGCGCGAGCGCCAGGGCGTGGGGGACGAGGCCGAGGATCGCGGCGAGGCAGTCGGCCGCGCCGCCCGGCGAGCCCGGCAGGGCCACGACGAGCGTGCGGCCGCGCACCCCGACGACCTGCCGCGACAGATAGGCCGCCGGGAAGTTCCGGGACGTGTCCGCCCGCATCTTCTCGGAGAGGCCCGGGACCTCGAAATCCACCGCCTCGCGCACCCCTTCCGGCGTGCGGTCGCGGGGCGACACGCCGGTCCCGCCCGTCAGGACGACGAGGTCGGTCTCGCCCGCGTCCGCCCTCTCCCGGACCGCCCGCGCGACGGCCTCCGCGCCGTCGGGGATCGTCTGCCGCGCCACGACCCGGTGCTCGATCCCCGAGCGCCGCAGGGCTTCCTCGCACGCGGGGCCGCCCCGGTCGGGTCGCTCCCCGGCGGCCACGCCGTCGGACACCGTAATGATCGCCACCCGCATCGCCACGCGGCTAATATAGACCGCCCATGGCGCTCACCGACCGCCTCGGCCGCCCGCTCGGCAACCTCCGCCTGTCGGTGACGGACCGCTGCAACCTGCGCTGCGCGTACTGCATGCCGGAGCGGGACTACGTCTGGCTTCCGCGCCGGGACATCCTGGACTTCGAGGAGATCGGCCGCCTCGCCGACGTCTTCGGAAGCCTGGGCGTCGCGCGGATGCGCCTGACGGGCGGCGAGCCGCTCGTCCGCCAGGACCTGGCCGAGCTCGTGCAGATCCTTTCCGCGCGGCCCTGGCTCGAGGACCTCGCCATGACGACCAACGGCGTGCTGCTCGCGGACCACGCCGCGGCGCTCGCCGGGGCCGGCCTCCACCGCGTCACCGTGAGCCTGGACACCCTTCGTCCGGATCGCTTCCGGGAGCTCGCGCGGTTCGACGAGCTGCCCCGCGTCCTCCGGGGGATCGAGGAGGCGCTGCGCGCCGGGTTCGCGGCGGTGAAGATCGACACGGTCGTCATCCGCGACGTCAACGACGACGAGCTCGTCCCGCTCGTCGAGAGGGCGCGCGCCTGGGGCGCCGAGGTCCGCTTCATCGAGTACATGGACGTCGGGGGCGCCACGCACTGGTCGCGCGAGCGCGTCGTGTCGCGGCCCGAGATGCTCGCGCGCCTGGCGGCGGCCTTCGGTCCGATCGAGCCGGTCGCCGAGAAGACCTCCGCGCCCGCCGAGCGCTTCCGCCTGCCGGACGGCACGGTCTTCGGCATCATCGCGTCGACGACCGCCCCCTTCTGCCGCGCGTGCGACCGCAGCCGCCTCACGGCCGACGGCCTCTGGTACCTCTGCCTCTACGCGGCGCGGGGACTCGACCTCCGGAAGCCGCTGCGAGACGGCGCGACGCCCGAGGAGCTGCGCGCGCTGCTCACGGCGGCCTGGCAGGGCCGATCCGACCGGGGCGCCGAAGAGCGGCTCGCCGTGCGCGAACGCTCCCCCCTCGTGGCGCTCACCGATCTGAAGAAGGACCCGCACCTCGAGATGCACACGCGGGGCGGCTAGGGCTCAGGGAGTCTCGATCCAGCCTTCTCCGAACAGCACGCTCGTGCCGCCGATCCGCACCGCGGCCACCGCCCCGCCTCTCTTCTCGACGCGCGCCTCGAGGACGCTCGGCCGGCCCATCTCCACGCCCTGGGCGATGCGCCAGCGCAGCTCGCCGTCGAGCCTCGGGTCGCGGTCCGCCAGGGACGCCGCCAGCGCGGCGTTCGCGCTCCCGGTCGCGGGGTCCTCGGGCACGCCGTCGAGGGGAGCGAACATGCGCGCGCGGACGTCGAAGCCGTCGGCGCAGCGGACGAAGAGGTGAACGTCCGGGGTGACGCCGCGCGCCGCCAGCCGCTCGAGGGCCGCCGCGTCGGGACGGGCCCGGGCGAGCGCGGCGCGGTCCGCGAGCTCGGCCACGAGGAACGGGAGCCCCACCGAGAGGACTTCCGGAGGGTGCGCCTCCGTCCGCACGTCCGCCGGCGCCAGCGAAACCGCCTCGGCGAGCTCGGCCGCCGCCACGGTCGCCCCGCGGGTCAGGGGCCGGGGGGCCGACAGCTCGCAGGAGATCAGCCCGTCCGCGCGCCGCTCGACGGCGACCGGGACGAGCCCCGCCTTCTCCTCGAAGGTGACCGTCTGCCGGACGTCGAGGGCGCCGAATTCGCCGGTCGAGGCCAGCGCGAACGCGGTCCCGACGTTCGGGTGGCCGGCGAACGGGACCTCCATCGTGGGCGTGAAGATCCGCACGCGCCGCGTGTGGCCGGCCTCCGCCGGGAAGACGAACGTGCTCTCCGAGAAGTTGAACTCGCGCGCGATCTGCTGCATGCGCGCGTCGGAGAGTCCGCGGGCGTCGGGGACCACCGCGAGGGGGTTGCCGCCGAACAGCGTGTCGGTGAAGACGTCGCAGAGGAGGAAGCGGTGGCGCATCGCGGATCGCCCCGGCGGCTCAGGCCCGGCGGTAGGAACCCGAACGTCCGCCCGACTTCTCGAGGAGGACGATCTCCCGGATCACGGCGCCCCGGTCGAGCGCCTTGACCATGTCGTAGAGCGCCAGGCACGCGGCCGCGACGGCGGTCAGCGCCTCCATCTCGACGCCCGTCTTCCCGGTGATGCGGGCGGTCGCGGTCACCACGGCCTCGCGGCGCGGCCGGACCAGGGACACGTCCACCTCGACGGACTCGAGGGCGAGCGGGTGGCAGAGGGGAACGATGTCGGACGTGCGCTTGGCCGCCTGGATCCCTGCAAGGCGCGCGACGGCGAGGGCGTCGCCCTTGGCCAGGCGCCCCGACGACAGGGCCTCGAAGGCCTGCGCGCCCATCGCGAGAGCCCCGCGGGCCACGGCCACGCGCCGCGTCGCGCCCTTCTCGCCGACGTCCACCATGCGCGCCCGGCCGCGCGCGTCCACGTGCAGGACGCTGCGGCGCAGGGGCGCCGCGGCCCTCGGCCGGCGCGGCTTCCCGTTGCGGCCCTTGGTGTCTTCGCTCATGCTCTCTCCCTCGCCGCGGCGTACTCCTCGAGCGTGTTGAGGTTGGCGAAGGCCGTGCCCGACGGGTCGAGCGCCTTCCACTCCGCCTCCTCGAACACGTCGGCGCCGACCTCGACGGCCAGTCCGTGCAGCGACAGCTCCCCCGCCGCGATCCGGCGCCGCGCTGCCGCGAGCGCCCCCCGCCGCCAGACCGCCGCGAGCGGCTGCAGGAGTCCTCCCGCGCGCGGCACCAGCGCCGGGGCGTCCGTCGCGAGCGACCGCTCGGCGACCGCCCGCGCGAGGGCGGGCGTCATTCCCGGAAGATCGACCGCGAGGACGAAGACGCGGTCCGGGACTTCCTCGAGCGCGCGCACCAGCCCGTGGATCGCGGCGTGCTCCGCGGCACGGTCGAGGACGACGCGGCCCGGACCGGCGGCCCGCGCCGGGGACTCCTTCACGACCACCAGGACCTCCTCGAAGACGAGGGCGAGGCGGCCGGTCTGGAACTCGAGGAGGGTCCCGGCCCCGTACGGCAGCTCGGCCTTGGGGCGGCCCATGCGCGTCGAAGCGCCGCCGGCGAGAACCGCTGCGGGCATCGGCAGGCGCATGGGCGGATGCTAGCATCCGGGTCTGCCGATGATCTCCGTGGTCGTGCCGGTCCGGGACGAGACGGAGGCCGACCTCGAGCCCCTCCGGCGCCTCGCGGATTCGGGCGGCGCCGAACTTCTCCTCGCCGACGGCCGGACCGGCGCCCGGGGCGCGTGCCTCGCGGAGGCCGCCCGCCGGGCCCGCGGCGAGATCCTCTTCTTCGTTCACGCGGATTCGCGGCCGCCGGAGGCGGCGCTCGCGCTCGTCCTCGAAGCGCTGTCCGGCGGCGCGGCGGGCGGCGCGTTCTCGCTCGCCTACGCCGACGACGGGCCGGCCATGCGCTGGATCGCCTGGTGGGCCAACCGGCGCGCGCGCTGGCTGGGGCTGGCGTTCGGGGACCAGGGCATCTTCTGCCGGCGCGACGCTTACGAGAAGTCCGGGGGCTTCCGGGACCTGCCCGTCTGCGACGACCTCGACCTCGTGCGGAGGTTGCGGCGCGCCGGGCGCTTCGTCGTCCGCCCCGAGGCGACCGTCACCTCGGCGCGGAAGTACCGGGAGCGCGGCGCCCTGCGCCAGGTCCTGCGCGTCTGGACGGTCGTGGCCGGCTACTTCCTCGGCGCCTCGCCGGAGCGGCTGGCCCGCTGGTACTACGCCCGGGCCGCGCCGCCGGCTACTTCTCCGCCCCGCCCCCCAGGATGATCGGCAGCCCGGACTTCGGGTTTCCGACGACGACGACCTTCGTGTTCGGGCTCATGGCGAGCTTCTCCGTCGCCTCGATGCCCTTCCACTCGAGCAGCTGCGGCGAGATCCCCTGCGCGACGATCTTCTGGAAGTCGGCGATGCCCTGGGCCTCGATGCGCTTTCTCTCGGCCTCCTGCTGCTCCTTGGCGAGCACGAACTTCATCTGCTCGGACTCCTGCTCGCGCTTCAACTTCTCCTGGATGGCGTTGGCCACGATCGGCGGGAGCCCGATCTTGCGGAGCAGGACCGATTCGACGATGACGCCGCGGCCGACGGTCATCTTCTTCACGAGCTCGAAGGTCTCGCGGGCGATCTGCTCGCGCTCCGACGAATACAGGGCCTTGGCGTCGTAGGATGCCGTGATCTCGCGGATCGCCGAACGCACCTGCGGGATGATGATGACCTCGGCGTAGCTCGCGCCGACGGTCTTGTAGACCTCGGCGGCCTTCTCGGGATCGAGGCGGAAGAGGACCGACCCCTCGAGGTCCATCATGAGGCCTTCCTTCGACGGAACCTCGGCGGTCTCCTTGAGCTCCTCCGTGCGGATCGACATCTTGTGCACGCGCGTGAACGGCACCACGAGGTGCACGCCGGGGGGCAGCGAGCGGGGCGAAACGCTGCCGAAGAGGTCCTTGACGCCGACGTGGCCCGCCGGGACGACCGTGATCGGGCCCCCGATGACGAGGAGGACGAAGAGGATCAGGGCGACGATCGCGCCGCGCACGAACCGCGGAGCGGCGCCTCCGCCGGGGACCACCTCGAAGGTCTTGCCAGACATGAATTCCTCCTTTGAGAACGGACCGAGGATACGCGCTCTCGCGCGGGCGGGCGGAGAGACTAGACGAGCTTGAGCAGGTGCCCCATCTTGTTCTTCTTGGCCTCGAGGTACTTGCGCGAGCGGTCGGTCGGCTTGACCTCGAGGGGGACGCGCTCGACGATCTCGAGCCCGTAGCCGTCGATGGCCACGTACTTGGAGGGGTTGTTCGTCATGAGGCGCATCTTCCGCACGCCGAGGTCGCGGAGGATCTGGCAGCCCACCCCGTAGTTGCGGATGTCCGGCGGGAAGCCGAGCTTCTCGTTCGCCGAGACGGTGTCGTGCCCCTGGTCCTGCAGCTCGTACGCCTTCAGCTTGTTGATCAGGCCGATCCCGCGCCCCTCCTGCAGCAGGTACAGGAAGACGCCGCGGCCGGCCTCGACGATCTTCTCCATGGCGAGCTCGAGCTGCTCGCCGCAGTCGCAGCGCGCCGAGCCGAACACGTCGCCCGTCAGGCACTGGGAGTGCACGCGCACGAGGGTCGGGTCGTTCTCCGTGATCTCGCCGTGCACGAGGGCGAGGTGCTCTTCCTGCGTCACGTCGCTGCGGTACGCGTAGAGCTGGAATTCGCCCAGGCGGGTCGGCAGGTGCGGGGAGGCGATCCGCTGCACGAGCCGCTCGGTCTTCAGCCGGTAGCGGATGAGGTCGGCGACCGTGACCATGGCGAGGCCGTGTCTCCGGCAGAACTTCGCCAGGTCCGGGACGCGCGCCATCGTGCCGTCCTCGTTCATGATCTCGCAGAGGACCGCCGCGGGGTTGAGGCCCGCGATCCGGGCCAGGTCCACGGAGGCCTCCGTCTGGCCGGCGCGCTTCAGCACGCCCCCCCGCTGCGCGCGCAGGGGGAACATGTGGCCCGGCCGGTTGAGGTCCGACGGCCGGGTCGCGGGGTCGATGGCCGTCAGCACCGTCGCCGCCCGGTCGGCGGCGGAGATCCCGGTCGTCGTGCGCCCCCGCGCCTCGATCGAGACCGTGAAGGCCGTTCCGAAGTTGGAGGTGTTCTCGGTGACCATCGGGGGCAGGTCGAGCGCGTCGCAGCGCTCCTCGGTCAGGGCGAGGCAGATCAGCCCCCGCCCCTCCCGCGCCATGAAGTTGACGGCCTCGGCCGAAACCTTCTCCGCCGCGAGGACGAGGTCGCCCTCGTTCTCCCGGTCCTCGTCGTCCACCACGACGACGAACTTGCCGGCGCGGAGGTCGGCGATGGCCTGCTCGATGGGGGCAAACGGCGTCGGGTCGGTCATGGGACCATGCATTTTCTCACGAAACTCCCGCCCTCCGGGAACGCCCACCGGGCCCGCCGGCCGTGCGCCCAGCGCCGCGACCCCAACCCTCTCCCGGAGGGAGGGAGAGGGGGTAGAGCGCGGCTCGTCACGCTCGTCTCTTCCAATTGCTCGCGGCGCGGGAAGTCTCCCGACCGAAGGGAGGGAGGAGGCCCGCGCCGCGGGAGCCGGAGCGAAGCGAAGGGATCAGCCGGCCGGTCGAGCCCCTTTGGGCGAGCCGCCCGGCGGTGGGGGGGGGGGGGGCCCCGGGGGCCGCCGCGGCGGGGCCCCGCCCCCGCCGGGGGGGGCGGGGGGGCGCACCGGTTGAAAACTAGGCGGGTGGGGCGCGGG
>JAYRMU010000062.1:0-27999 GCA_041912555.1 Thermoanaerobaculia bacterium | reverse complement strand
GCCGGTGATGTTCTCGGCGGCGAGCCGCTCGATCCAGTTGGCGAAGGTCGAGGGGCAGGGGACGTCGGGAAAGGTCCCCGTGCAGTCGGGCGGGACGTAGCCGGATCCGTGCTCGGCTTTGAGGAGGAAGACGGCCATCTGGTCCCGGCGGACGGGGCTGCCCGGACAGAAGTTGCCGCCGCCGCATCCGCCGGTGATGCCCTCGACGGCCATGGCCTGGATCCAGTTGGCGAACGTGGACGGGCAGGCAACGTCGGCGAAGTAGCCGGGTGTGCAGGTCGGCGGCGTGTAGCAGAGGCCGTGCTTGCCCTTGAGCAGGAAGACGGCCATCTGCTGGCGCAGCGTGTTGTCGCCGACGCCGTAGAGGCCGCCGCCGATGCCGGCCGTGATGCCGTTGGAGACGAGCGTCGTGACGAACGAGTAGAACTGGTTGGAGTTGGGCACGTCGAGGAAGTCGGCGACGAAGGCCTTGACCAGCGTGCCGCTCGTCCCGTCGGTGTTGGCCACGACCAGGTCGTTGGCGGAGCCGGGCGACAGCGCCGGGGTCGTGGCGGTCATCGTCGTGGAGTTGGTGACGCCCACACCCGTGGCGGCGACGCCTCCGATCGTGACCGCCGCTCCCGCCAGGAAGTTGGTGCCGGAAATCGTGAGGGGGGTGCCTCCGGCGGGCGGGCCCGAGGCGACGTTGATCGAAAACGGGAGCCTCTGGGAGAACTCGGACGTGTTGCCGGACGGATCCGTGGCCGTGGCGGAGATCCGGGAGCCGGCGGCCACGGCCGGGAGCGTCGTGACGTCGAACGCCGCGTTGCCCGAGCCGTCCGTGGTCACCGGGGCCGATCCGAGGTAGGTCTCGCCCTCGAGAAACTCGCGAGGGAAGTTCGAGCAGGCGGGGTTCGAGTAGAAGTCGAGGTCGAACGTGGTGCCGGGGGTCGAGCTCAGGAGGCCCGTGACCGTCGTGGAGCTCGCCCCGTAGACGACCGAGGAGATCACCGGAAAGTTCTGGAGGGCGTTGGCGCCCGAATCGCCGTCCCCGGGGTCGTTCGCCGTCACCCCGTCGGTGGCGAGCGCGATGCCCAGGCCGAAGTTGTCGTGGATCGAGTTGCCCCGGATGGCTCCGCCGGTCCCGTTCTCGACCCAGACGCCGTTCCCGTTGAGGAACTGCGTTCCGTTGAACGCGATGACGTTCGCCTCTCCAGGGCCGGTGCCGCCGATCGTGGAGCCGGGGCTGATGATGTGAATGCCGGCGCCCGCGTTGCCGAGCGCAAGGGTCCCCGTGGCGTCGGTGCCGATGAAGTTCCCCTGCGCGCGGACGTTGGCGCCCTCGATCTGGATGCCCTCGGCGCCGCTGGCCGCGACGACGTTGTCGTAGACGCTGTTGTCGGGCTGGTTGATCCGGATGCCGATGTTGCCGTTGCCGAGCCGCGCGGTGCCGGTCACGTCCGTTCCGATGTAGTTGCCGCGGATGGTGTTGTCGTGCACGTCGTTGCTGAAGCTGCTCGCCACGTCCACGCCGATGCCCGTGTTGCCCGCGATCACGTTGCGCGCGCCCGCCGTCGCGCCGCCGACCGTGACGCCGGTGACGCCGTAGCAGAGGTCGACGCCGAGCCCGTTGCCGGCCGCCGCCGCTCCCGTCGCGTCCGTGCCGATGAAGTTGCCCTCGATGACGTGGCCCGTGCCGCCGTTGCTGCTCGTGCAGCCGAAGCCGATCGCGTAGGCGTTGCCCGATACGACGTTGCGCTCGGCCGGGAGCTGGCCTCCGATGTGAAGGGTGCCGGTCGAGTCGGCGGCGATGCCGATGCTGGCGTTGCCGCGGGCGACGAGCCCCGTCGGATCCATCCCGATGAAACAGCCGACGATGCTGCCGTTCGCGGAGACGATCTGGACGCCGGACCCGGGCGCGCGGTTGATCACCAGCCCCCGCAGGACGAAGGCGAACGAGCCCTGGAGCACGAGCGCCGCGCCGAAGGTGCCCCCCTGGCTGTGCGTCCCGTCGAGCTCCACGAGATGGACCGAGTTGTCGGGCAACCCGGGGCCGTTCGTGTTGGCGCTCGACCCGGGCTGCGTGTAGCCGTCGATCGTCACGGCGTCGGTGATCGCGGGTAGGGAGCTCGACGGCGCGATCGTCTGCACCCCCGAACCGACGATGGCGAAGGCGATGGTGTCGGCGCCCCCGGCCGCGTTGGCGTCCAGGATCGCCTGGCGCAGCGAGCCGGCGCCGCTGTCGGCGGTGTTCGTCACCGTGAAGGTCGTCGCGAGGGCGCGCGGAGTCAGGGCCGCGAAGACGAGAGCCATGGCGGACGGGAGGCGTCGACCGCGGCGGGCGAGGCGCATGAGTTCCGACCTTTCCGTTGTCAGGGCGTTGCGAGAGGGAGGCGCGCGGACTCTATCCCAGTCCGCGCGCCCGCGACCGACGTGTCGAGCTCCGGATCGGCGTCCCGGCTACTGCAGCTGGAACGCCTTGGTGACGAAGACGGCCATCTGGCCCCGGGTGTTCGGGTTCCCGGGGCAGTAGAGCAGCGGGCTCGCCTGGCAGCCTCCCGTGATCGAGCGCGCGTACAGGTCCTCGATCCAGTCGGCGAAGGTCGAAGGGCAGGGCACGTCGCCGAAGACGCTCGCGCAGGCCGGCGGCGTGTAGCTCGTGCCGAGGTAGGTCTTGAGGAGAAAGACGGCCATCTGGGCGCGCGTGACGGAGCCGGTCGGGCAGTAGTTGCCTCCGCCGCAGCCGCCGGTGATGTTGAGGTTGGCCAGGGCCTCGATCCATGCGGCGGCGAAGGCGTTGGCGGGAACGTCGAGGAAGACCGTCCCCGTCGCGGCCGGCGGCGTGTAACAGAGGCCGTACTTGGCCTTGAGCAGGAAGACGGCCATCTGGGCCCGCGTGACGTTGGCCGCCGGGCAGTAGTCGCCGCTCCCGCAGCCGACCGTGATGGCGTTCGAGACGAGCTTCGTCACGAAGCCGTAGAACTGGTAGGCGGGCGGGACGTCGAGGAAATCGGAAACCCATCCCTTCAGGAGGGTTCCCGCCGAGCCGTCGGTGTTCGTGACCGTGATGTCGTTGAGCGAGCCCGCTGGCAGCGCGGGCGAGTGGGCCGTGATGGTCGTCGTGCCGACGACGACGACGGCGTCGGCCGGGACTCCCCCGAAGGTCACGGTCGCCCCGGCCGCGAAGTCCGTTCCCTGGATCGCGGTGGCCGTCCCGCCGGCCGGGGGGCCGGAGGCGGGAGAGATGCTGAAGGGCAGGCGCTGCGAGATCTCGGAGGTGTTTCCCCCGGGGTCGGTGGCGGTGGCCGTGACGCGCTCCCCGGCGCCGATCTGGACGGGAACGGTGAGGTCGAAGAGGGCGGTGCCGCTGCCGTTGGTCGTCGTCACGCCGGACCCGAGGTAGACGCGGCCCTCGAGGTAGCCGTGGGGGAACGGGATGCACGCCTCGTTCGAGAAGAAGTCGAGGTCGAACGACGTGTTGGGCGCGCTGTGGAGAAAACCGGTGATGTGCGTGTTCCCGGGACCCGGCGTCGCCGAGGAGACGATCGGGAAATTCTGGAGGTTGTTCTGGCCGGTGTCGGCGTCTCCGGGGTCGTTGGGATAGGCGGTCGCGGAGTCGCCGAAGGCGATCCCGAGGCGCGCGTTCGCGTAGATGAGGTTGGCGCGGATGGCGTTCCCGGTTCCGGCGTCGCCGTCGAGGATGACGCCCTGTCCGTGCAGCGGGGGCACGCCGTTGTAGGCGATCAGGTTCCCGGCGCCCGGAGCGGTGCCGCCGATCTGGGTGTCGTGCGTCTGGCAGCCGACGTAGACGCCAAACTGCCCGTTCGGGATCGGGAGCGTTCCCGTGGCGTCCGTCCCGATGCGGTTGCCCTGGATGACGACGGCCGACGTCGGGCTCAGGCAGCCGAAGGTCGAGAGGTCGATGCCGTCGTAGCCGTGACCCGAGATGACGTTGCCTTCCCCGGCCGCTGCCCCGCCGATCGTCACGTTCGTGGCGCCGTAAACGAAGATGCCCTTCGTGTTGGCGCCGCCGAGGGCCGCGGTTCCGGAGGCGTTGGTCCCGATGTAATTGCCCTGGATGACGATGCCGCTGATGATCGTGGGGCTGGGGCCTTCGAGGTCGATGTTGGCCCCGGAAATGAAGCCGTTGGCCGTGATCACGTTGCGGTCGGCGGGATTGGGTCCGCCGATGGTGTTGTTGGAAGAGGCCATGAAGATCCCGGACCCGCGGCTGCCGGCGGCCACCGTCCCCGTCGGGTCGGTTCCGATGAAGCAGCCGCGAATCGTGTGGCCTCCCTGCAGGCCGATGAAGATCGCGGGGTTCGAGAAGCGGTTGAGCACGAGGCCCTTGATGACGGTGTCGCCCGCCAGGAGGAAGAAGGCGCTGGCGGCGCCGCTGATGGCGCTCCCGTCGATCTCGACGAGGATCACGGCGTTGTCCCCGATCGCGAGGGAGTTGGGGCTCGAGCCCGGCTGCGTGTAGCCGTCGACGATCACGGGATCCGTCACGTTCGGCAGTGCGGTGGCGGGCTTGATCGTGCAGACGGTGGGCGAGCCCGCGCAGCCGGCCCCCGTGATCGCGAAGGCGATCGTGTCCGTGATGCCGACGCTCGAGTTCGACTGGTCGATCGCGTCGCGCAGCGAGCCGGCGCCGCTGTCGCTGGTGTTCGTGACCGTGTACGTGGCCGCGCAAACCGAGCGGGCGACGAGGAACGACGCGGCGATGCCGAGCGCACGGAGGTTCCTCATGAGGCCCTCTCTTTCTTGTTGGGGCGGGAGCATATCCCGGGCCCGTTCCCCGGGCCCGGTTCGCCGAATCGCCGCCGCCTACTGCAGGTGGAACGTCTTGACCATGAACACGGCCATCTGCCCGCGCGTGTTGTTGCTGGACGGGCAGTAGTTGCCGCCGCCGCAGCCGCCGGTGACGTTCTCGTTGAAGAGCTGCTCGATCCACGGCGCGAACGGCGAGGAGCAGGGCACGTCGGGAAAGAGGCCGGCGCAGGCCGGCGGCACGTAGGCCGAGCCGTGCTCCGTCTTCAGCAGGAAGACGGCCATCTGGTCGCGGCGGACGGGGTTCTGCGGACAGAAGACGCCCGTGCCGCATCCGCCGGTGATGCCCTCGGCAGCCATGCGCTCGATCCAGGGCGCGAAGTTGGAGGAGCAGGGGACGTCGGTGAAAGCGCCGGCGCAGGCCGGCGGCACGTAGCAGAGGCCGTGCTCGGCCTTGAGGAGGAAGACCGCCATCTGCTGGCGCAGCGTCGGCTGGTCGATGCCGTACATCCCGCCGCCGACCCCGACCGTGATCGTGTTGGAGACGAGCGTCGTGACGAAGGCGTAGAACTGCTGGCCGCCGGGAACGTCGAGGAAGTCCGACACCCAGCCCTTGACGAGCGTCCCGGCCGTTCCGTCGGTGTTGGTGACGACGAGGTCGTTGACGGTCCCGGGCGTCAGCACCGGGCTCGTCCCCGTGATGGTGTTGCTGTCGGTGACGCTGACGCCGGTCACGGGCTGGCCGCCGATCGTGACGGCGGCGCCCGCGGCGAAGTCCGTGCCCTTGACGAGAATCGGCACGCCGACCCCCGCCGGCCCGGACGCCGGCAGCACCGAGAAGGGCAGCCGCTGGGAGAACTCCGAGGTGCTGCCGCCGACCTGGTCGGTCGCCGTCATCGTGATGCGCGCCCCGGACTCAGTCGCGACCGGCAGCGTCACGTCGATCGTCGCGGTGCCCGCGCCGTTCGTCGTGGCCGTCGTCGTGCCCAGGTAGACGTGTCCCTCGTCGAAGTCGCGGGGGAAGTTCGAGCAGGAGGGGTTGGAGAAGAAGTCGACGTCGAAGGTTTTCGAGGGCCTGGAGTGCAGCACCGCGACCACGTGCGTGGTGGCTCCGGTCGTGACGGACTTCAGCACCGGGAAGTTCTGCGTCGTGTCCGCGTCGCCCGGGTCGTTCGGCGTCGCGCCGTCGGGGCCGTTGTCGATGCCGAGGCTCGTGTTGCCGAAGACCGAATTGCCGCGGGCGACGTTGCCGTCGCCGCCCTGGGCCAGACGAATTCCGACGTTGTTGCCCGCCACCACGTTCCCGTCGCCGGGGTCCGGCCCGCCGATGGTTCCGAAGTTGTTGGAGAAGATCCCGATGGAGCCGCCCTTGAGCACGATCGTGCCGGACGGGTCGGTCCCGACCTTGTTCCCCCGCACGAATCCGCCGCCGGTCATGGCGATGGCGGGGCCGTTGTTTCCGTTCACGACATTGCCGAGGATCGACGGGGGCGAGGACGTGGACACGCTGATTCCCGTCGTGTTGTGCAGCGGGATGGTTCCCGTCCGATCCGAGCCCAGCAGGTTGTTCTGGATCGTGACGTTCGTGGCGGCCTGGTCGAGGCTGATCAGGACGTTGTTGGCGGCGCCGAACAGGTTCCGGTCCGCCGGAGCGGGGCCTCCCACGACCATCCCGTCGTCGGAAAACGTGGTCAGGCAGGTGTTGCACTGGTTCGGCGTCACCCCGTCCGCCTCGATGCCGAAGAAGCAGCCGGTGACGTGGGTCCCCGTGCCCGACACCGACTCGACGGCGTAGTTCCAGAACCCGGAAAAGACGATGCCGCGCACCGTGGTGGTGCCCGTGATGCCGAAGCACGCCTGGTTGGAGACGTTGGCGGCCGACAGGACGACCTTCAGGACCGCGTTGGTTCCGAGCGCGAGCGTGTTGACGGCGGAGCCGGGCTGCGAGTAGCCGTCGATCAGGACCGTCTGGGTGATGTTCCCCATGAAGGACGTCGGCGCGATCGTGCAGACGCCCGAGGCGTCGCATCCGGGGTCGGCGCCCGGGATGTTGAAGTTGATCGTGTGCGGACCGGCGCTGCCGTTGACGTCCGCGATCGCCTGGCGCAGCGACCCGGCGCCGGTGTCGGCCGTGTTGGTCACCGTGAAGGTGGACCCGGGCGCCGCCGTCGCGGCGAGCGCAAGCGCGGCGAAGGCGGCGAGGGCGGCGGGGCCGGCCGGGCGGAAGCGAGTGCGCTGGCGCATGAGATCTCCTCCTGAAGGATTCCGGGGCATTGTGGAGAGGCTCCGCGCGTCGGGGCATAGCATGGCCATGCGGCGGCCGGGCGCGATTCGGGACCAGGGCGCGGGAGGGCGGGACGAACCGGGCCGGGGAGGCTTCGGCCCTAGTCGATCAGCCCGCGCCGCAGCGCCTGGCCGACCGCCTCGGACTTCGAGTGAACGTGCAGCTTCTCGTACACGCTGCGGACGTGGTCGCGGACGGTGTTGATCGAGACGCCGAGGGCCTCCGCGGCGGCCTGGTAGCTGTGTCCGTCGGACAGGAGCTTCAGGAGGCTGCGCTCCTGCGGGGTCACGGAGGATTCCGGGCGCCCGGCGGCGGGGAACTTCCGGAAGTGCTCGACGATCCGCCGAGCGACCTCGGGGGACAGGGGCGAGCCGCCGCTGCGGGCCTGGCGCACGGCCTCGACGATCTGCGCGGGCGGCGTCTTCTTGAGGAGGTAGCCCGAAGCCCCGTTGCGGATCGCGGCGAAGACCGTGTCCTCTTCCTCGTACACGGTGAGCATCAGGACGCGGGTGTCGGGAAAGCGGCCTCGCACGAGCGCGACGGCGTCGACCCCGGACATCCCCGGAAGGTGGACGTCGAGCAGCAGCACGTCGCAGGGCGCGTCCTCGAGGGCCGGCAGGGCCTGCTCCACGGAGGCGTACGTCCCGACGCAGCGCAGGCCCGCGGCCCGGTCGAGGATCGCGCCCAGCCCCTCGCGGATGAGCCGCTTGTCCTCGACGAGCGCCACGCGGATCGTCTCGTCGCCCGTCATCGGAGTCGAGGCATCGTGGTGCGGCCGCGGCCCGAACGCAACCGCATCCTCATGCGGACGGCCGCAACGGCGGCCGCCCGATCGGCACGCGCACGCGGATCCGGGTGCCGGACGACGGGACGGACTCCAGGCGAAGCTCGCCGCCCAACGCCGCGGCCCGCGAGCGCATGTTGCCGAGGCCGTTGCCGGCCGGCGTGCCGGCCTCTGGCGAGAACCCGGCGCCGTCGTCCTCGATCTCGAACCAGGCGTCGCGGGGTCCCGGGACGATGCGCAGGGCCGCCCGCCGGCAGCCCGAATGCCGCGCGACGTTCGCGAGGGCCTCCTTGAGGATCAGGAAGACCTGGCGGCGCGTCTCGGGGTCGAGCGTCCGGGTCTCGAACTCGGGCGGGACGTCGAGCGTCCACGCGATGCCGCGGCTCTCGAGCGTGTTCGCCGCGAAGTGCCTGACCCGCGCGAGGAGGCTGCCGACGTCGTCCCGGCGCGGGTCGGTCGACCACACGATGTCGCTCATCGAATCGACCAGCCGGCGGGCCGCGTCCCCGATCTCCCGCAGGGCCGGAGCGGGAGCGCCGCCGCCCCCGTTCTCCTGCCGCGCGACCTCGCTCAGGATCGCGATCTCGGAGAGTCCCGAGCCGACGTCGTCGTGGAGGTCCTTCGCGACCCGCGCGCGAACCCGCTCGACGGCCAGGACCCTCTTGAGCCGGCTGCGGTGGAAGGCGAAGGCGACCCCGAGCAGGCCGAGGGACAGCGCCGCGAGCACCTCGGGCCGCTTCCAGAAGGTGGGGCGTACCGCGAAGGCGACCGTGGCCTCGGGAGGAGCGGGCGCGTCCCCGCCGGCGACGGCGCGGACGCGAAAGCGGTAGCGGCCCGCGGGAAGGCGCGCGTACACGACCGAGGACTGGGCCGTCGGAGCGCTCCAGTCCCGGTCGATGCCGTCCACGCGGTACTGGTAGCGGGGCCTTCCGCCGGGCGCGAAGTCCAGCGCGACGAAGTCGATCTGGACCGAGGTCGGCTCGGGCGCCCGCGCCGGCAGGGAGACCGCGCTCGCGCCGATCTCGGGCAGCGGCTGCGGCACGCCGTTGGCGAGGACGCGCAGGATCCGCACCGGCGCCGCCGGCCGTCGAGCCCGCGCCGCCGGCGTGAGGCGGGAGAGCCCTCCCGGCGAGCCGAACCAGAGGTTCCCGGCGCGGTCCCGCAGGGAGGTCTCGACGACGCCGCGGGCGAGGCCGTCGTCGGTCGTGAAGTGCTCGACGTCTCCGGTTCGCGGGTCGAGCCGGTCGAGCGCCCGCTCCGTGCCGACGTAGAGGCGCCCGAGGCCGTCCTCGGCGAGCGACGACGTGTTGGCGCTCGAGAGGCCCTGCGCCAGGCCGATCGCGGCGAAGGCCGGCCTCGCCTCCTCCGGCCGGTCGACGCGGGCGACGCCGCCGCGGCTCGTCGCGATCCAGAGTCGGCCGTCCCGGTCGCACAGCAGCGCGCGAACCGATCCCGCGGGGAGCCCCGATGCCGAGTCGAAGAAGGTCATCGCCCCCTCCCGGTAGCGCGCGAGACCTCCATCGAGCAGGCCGATCCAGACCGCCCCCTCGCGATCCTCGGCGAAGGAGAGCGGCTGCCGCTCGGGGATCCCGTCCGCCGCGGAGAAGGTGCGGATCGAGTCCGTGCGGCGCTCCCACCGGGCGAGATTGCCGCGCTCTCCCACGAGGCCGATCCAGAGATCGCCGCGGCGGTCCTCGTAGAGACGGACGAGCCGGTCGTCGGAGAGCCCGTCGCGCCTGCCGTAGATCCGGCGCGCCGGGGCCGATCCGATTCCCGGGAACGAGGTCGCCGGGAAGCGGAAGAGGCCCGACAGCGTCGGGACCCACCATTCCCCGGAATGGTCCTGGAGCGTGACCTGCGAGAGTCCCCAGCCGTAGAGGGTCCCGGCGGGCAGGGGAGGCCGGCGCGTGCGGAAGCGGCGCCCGTCGAAGCACTCGAGGAAGCCGTCGCCGCCGGCGATCTGGTCGGGCTGCTGGCCCCGCGTGAAGGCGCAGACCTCGCCGTCCCGGTCCTCGAAGAGCGCGCCGACGCGCAGGCTCGTGAGGCCGTCCCGCCCGTCGAACCGGCGGAAGCCCCCGCGGGCGAGGCGCATGACCCCGGTGTTGTCGCTGCCGATCCAGAGGTTGCCGGCGCGGTCTTCGGCGAGCGACCACGCTCCGGTGCCCGAGAGCCCCTCGGCGATCGTGTAGGTGCGCAGCGCGGAGCGGTCCGCCGGGATCTCGGACAGGCCTCCGAAGCAGGTCGCCCAGATCGTTCCATCCGAAGTTTCGAGCAGCGCGGTCACGTGGTCGCCGGCGAGTCCGTTCGCCGCGGAGTAGGCCCGGCGCGGAAGCTCCGGGGCGGCCGACGGGGAAACGAGGAACAGGCCTTCCTCGTGAGTCCCGATCCAGAGCGCGCCGCCGCGGTCCCGCGCGAGGCAGCGCACGGAGTGGGGAGCGCCGTCCGGGCCGGCCACGCGCTCGACCGTTCCGTCCGGCGCCCGGCGGTAGAGGCCGTCTTCCGCGCCGGCCCACAGGGTGCCGTCACGGTCCTGGTGGAGCGCGTTGACCGCCGCGTCGCGGCCGTTCGGCGAGCCGAGCCGGACCTTCTCGAATCGCGGCGCCCCGGGGGCCGCCGTGTCCAGGCGCCAGAGGCCGTCGCCCGTTCCGATCCAGAGGGCCGCGGCGCGGTCCTCGAGCAGCGCGCCGACGTCGTCGCGGGGGCCGCCCCCGGGAACGTGCAGCAGTCGCAGCGAGGCTCCGGGCCGGGCGGGCCCTCCGGACAGGTCGAGGCGCGCGAGCCCCGCGGTGGTTCCCGCCCAGTACGTTCCGTCGCGCGATTCGACCAGCGCCTGGACCGGGCCGGGCGGAAGCCCGTCCGCCGCGCCAAAATTCCGGAAGCCATAGCCGTCGAAGCGCGCGAGCCCGTCCCAGGTCCCGAACCAGAGGAAGCCGTGGGAGTCGGCGAGGATGCAGGGAATGCGGTCGCTCGGAAGGCCGTCGGCGGTCGTGTAGGACTTGATGGGAAGCTGTTCGGCCCGCGCGGGCGCCCCCGGGATCGTCAGCGCGGCGAGGAGGGCTGCGGCGCGGAGCTTCACGGGGGCTGCGGCGCGTCAGGCCGGGCCGGGGCGGTAGGTGGCGCGGTTCTCGGGCCCCTCCCAGACGGTGACTTCGGCCACGCGGGCCCATCCGAGGGCTCCCGACGCCTCGAGCCGCTCGGCGAAGTGCTGCGCGAGGTTCTCGGCCGAGGTGTTGCGGCCGCGAAAGGCCGGGTGCTCGTTGATGTAGGAGTAGTCGAGCTCCCTCGCGATCGCCTCGAGCGCGCCGCGGGCGGGAACGAAATCCACGGCGACGTCGTAGCGCTGGAGCTTGCCGGCCTCGAGGACGGCCTCGACGCGGTACGAGTGGCCGTGGAGGGGCTCGGGACCGCCCTCGTAGTCGATCAGGTTGTGCGCGGCCTCGAAGCGGGCCGTGACCGTGACGCGGTACATCAGGCGAGAACGGTGGCTTCGCGCACGACCGACATCGAGGCCTGCGCCTCGGGGGCGATCGCGAGCAGCCGCTCGAGGACCTTCTTCGCCGTCGCGGTCTCGCCGGCCGACTGGTCCAGGTTGACTTCGAAGCGCAGGCTCGCCCCGGAGGCGTCGGCCTCGAGCGAGAGCGCGCGCAGCGCCGGCATGGCCTCGCGCCAGCCGTCGGCGAGCGCGTCGCCCGCCCGGCTCACCTGCTCGTCGGAATCGAGGCGCACGGCGTAGCGCGCGCCCTTGACGGCCTTCGCGAGCGAGGGCGCGCCGGGCGCGAGCTCGCGCAGCCCGAGGATCGCGATCCCCGGAGGGAGCTTCTCGCCGATGCGCTCGGCCGCGTCGGACGGGAAGGGCGCGATCCCCTCGACGTCGAAGACCTCGTGCCGGCTCTCGAGCCCCAGAGCGAGCGCCGGGCCCATCGAGAGCTTCATGTGGGGGTTGAAGCCCTCCGAGTAGCGGGCGGGCAGGCCCGCAGCGCGGATCGCGCGCTCGAGGACGTCCATCGTGTTGCGGTGCGAGAGAAAGCGCGCGTCGCCCGTCTTCGAGAAGGTAACGCGGTGGCGGAAGACGCGGTCTCCCTGCGAACCGCGGCGCGACGCGGACGGAAGCTCGGGCATCGTCTTCTGGCGGTACGCGGCGCCCTTGGCCACGTCCCGGTAGGCCGCAGGGTGTTCTCCCTCTCCCCCCGGGACAGGGCCGGGGTGAGGGGCGGGCTCGGCGCCGGGCAGCCCCTTCGCGAGCACCGTGTCCTCGCCGTTGCCCGGCACGCCGCAGGCGTAGCAGTGGCCCCACTTGCAGTCCTCGGTGCGCATCTCCTTCTTCGCCTTGATGAGCTCGATCTGGAGCCAGCGCTTCTTGATGGACACGTCGAGGACGTCCCACGGCAGGATCTCGTCGAGGTCGTAGGCGCGCAGGTACGACTCCTTCGGAATGCCCTCGGCCTCGAAGGCCTTCGTCCAGAGGTCGTAGCGGAAGTGCTCGGTCCAGCCGTCGAAGCGCACGCCCGACTTCCAGGCCGTGTGGAGGATCCTCCCGGCGCGCCGGTCGCCGCGCGAGAGCACGCACTCGATCTCGGCCTCGCGGGGCTCGTGCCACTTCATCTTCGCGCCGCGCAGGTTGCGGAACTTCTCCTTGAGGTACGAGAGCTTGCGCTCGAGGACGTCGACCCCGTCGAAGGGCGCCCACTGGAAGGGCGTCCAGGACTTCGGCACGAAGGAGCCGACGGACACGTTGACGTTCTTGCGGCCGTGCTTGCGCCCCTGCGCGAGGATGCCGGCGACGAGCGTCACGAGCTCGTCGAGGTCGGCGGAGGTCTCCGTCGGCAGGCCGATCATCGTGTAAACCTTGATCAGGTCCCATCCCCGGGCGAACGCGACGTCGGCCGCCTGGATCATGTCGTCGTTGGTGAAGGTCTTGTTGATGACGCGGCGCAGCCGGTCGGAGCCCGTCTCCGGGGCGAAGGTGAAGCCCGACTTGCGGACCTCGGAGACCGCGTCGGCGAGGCCGACCGAAAACGCCTCGGCGCGCAGCGACGGCAGCGAGATGGACACGCGCCGGTCGGAGAGCTGGGGCGCCAGGCATTTCACGAGCGGCTCGATCTGCGAGTAGTCCGCGGTCGAGAGGGACAGGAGCCCGACCTCGCTCCAGCCCGAGTCCGCGATGAACCGCTTCGTCATGTCCGCGACGTCGCCCGGGTCGAGCTCGCGCACGGGCCGGTACCAGTAGCCGGCCTGGCAGAAGCGGCAGCCCTGCGTGCAGCCGCGCATGACCTCGAGGCCCAGGCGGTCCTGCACGATCTCGACGGACGGGACCATGGGCTTGTCGGGGTAGTACTCGGGCTTGAGCGCCGGCACCCACGTGCGTTTCGCCTGCTTCGGCGCGCGCGGATCGTTCGGGGTGATCGCGGTGATGCGGCCGCTCGCGTCGTAGGCGACGTCGTACAGCGACGGGACGTAGATGCCTTCGATCTGCGCCAGATGCACGAGCAGCTCGCGGCGCGACAGCCCGCGAGCGCGGCCGTCGCGGTACGCGTCCAGGAAGATCGTGAGCGCCTCCTCGGCGTCGCCGACGAGGAACGCGTCGAAGAAGTCCGCGATCGGCTCGCAGTTGGCCGTGCAGGGCCCGCCGCCGAGGACGATCGGGTCGGCCTCGCGGCGGTCGCGCTGCCACACCGGCAGCCCCGCGAGGTCCAGCATGTTCAGGATGTTCGAATAGTTGAGCTCCGCCTGCAGCGAGAACCCGAGCACGTCGAAGTCCGCGGCGGGCGCGAACGACTCGGTCGAGAAGAGCGGGATCCCGGCCTCGCGCATCTTCGCCTCGAGATCCACCCACGGCGCGTACACGCGCTCACAGGCGAACTCCTCGCGGCGGTTGACCAGCTCGTACAGGATCTTCAGCCCCGTGTGGCTCATCCCGATCTCGTAGGCGTCCGGGAAGGCCAGCGCCAGCGTCACGGCCGCCTGCGGGAGGTCCTTGCGCGTGACGTTTCTCTCGAGGCCGATGTAGCGGCCCGGCTTCTCCACGGCGGGCAGGAGCGGATCGAGACGGGGCCTCAGGGACCGGTAGCGCATGGAACCGGGAATTCTATCCGGTAATCCCCGAGGCACGCATGACCATGCGGTTGGCATCCCGCCGCGGCCCTGCGAGAGTGAGACTCGGACGACGGGAGGTGGCGAATGTCCGAGAGAGGCGTGGTCCTCGTCCGGGTCCTGGCGGCGGTCGCGGTCCTGGGGGCGTCGGCCGGCGTTTTCGCCCAGGACCGCGCCGGTTCGATCGCGCGGCCGGGTTCGCCGCGCCGGGGAGAGCGGACCCCGGGAGCGTCGGCGCCCGGGGGAGCGCCCTACAACGTTTCTACGATTTCGAGCCTCGCCTTCTCGCCCCTCTATTCCGGCGTGACCTTCGCGTCCGCTCCGGACAACTTCAAGTTCGCCGCCTCGGGTGCGGACTTCGGGGCCGGGGCGTCCCTTCCCGCGGGCGCGGTCATCGACTACATCGGGCTCGCGTCCTGCGACGAGGCCGGCGGCAACCTGAGCGTCTGGGTGTACTGGCAGCCCGTGGGCGGGGCGGCGAGCCTCGTCGACGCGGTCGTGACGTCCGCGCACGGAGCCGCGTCGCCCTGCGGCATGGACTTCAGCCCGTCGCCGCTCGCGTTCGCGATCCCGTCCAACAGCGGCGCCAGCCTCCAGCTCGACGTCCGGCAGGACTTTTCCGCGCCCACCGACGCCTCGGTCCGCTTCGGGTCGGTCGAGATCTGGTGGCGGCCCTCCGTCGGGCCGGCGCCCGCGACGGCGAGTTTCCTCGACGTTCCGACGAGCGATCCCTTCTTCCAGTTCGTGGAGGCGCTGCGGTCCTCCGGCATCACCGCCGGCTGCACCGATTCCGTCCACTTCTGTCCCGACCAGCCCGTGCTGCGCAAGCAGATGGCGGTCTTCCTCGCCAAGGCGCTCGGGCTCGGCTGGGGCGAATGACGGGGATCGCGCGGCGCGCCCGCGTCAGAGGTACTTGAAGCCGCTCCCCGTGTTGAAGAGGACGACCTTCGAGGCCGGCTCGAGGGCGCCCGCGGCGGCGAGGCCCTTCGCCGCGGCCCAGACGGCGCCGCCCTCCGGGGCGACGAAGAGTCCCTCGGCCGCGCCGATCTCGTCGCAGGCGCGGCGCATCTCGTCGTCGGTGACCGTGACGGCGGATCCCCGGGAGTCGCGCACGTACCGGAGGATCAGGTAGTCGCCGAAGGCCTTCGGCACGCGCAGGCCCGACGCGTAGGTGCGGGCATTCGGGAACTTCTCCGACGCGGCCTTGCCCTCGGCGAACGCCTTCGGAATCGGCGCGCATCCCTCCGCCTGGACGGCGATCATGCGGGGCCGTTTCCCGTCGATCCAGCCCATTTCTTCCATTTCCTCGAACGCCTTCCACATCCCGATCAGCCCCGTGCCGCCGCCGGTCGGATAGAGGATCGCGTCGGGCAGGGTCCAGCGGAAGTCCTCGGCGAGCTCGTAGCCCATCGTCTTCTTGCCCTCGACGCGGAAGGGTTCCTTCAGCGTCGAGACGTCGTGCCAGCCCTCGCGCGGCGCTCGCTCGGCCACGATGCGGCCGCAGTCGTCGATGAGGCCGTCGACGAGCGTGACCTTCGCGCCGTAGCGCTCGCACTCGATGCGGAAGACCGGCGGCGTGTCGGCGGGCATGAAGACGTGGCACTCCATGCCGGCCTTCGCGGCGTAAGCCGCCGCGGCGCCGCCCGCGTTGCCGGCGGTGGGCAGCGCGATCTTCGTGTGCCCGAGCTCCTTCGCCTTCGAGACGGCCGCGGAGAGGCCGCGCGCCTTGAAGGAGCCCGTGGGGTTGGAGGACTCGTCCTTGATCCAGAGGTCCCGGAAGGCGGAGCGCGCTTCGAGGCGGTCCGCGCGCAGCAGCGGCGCGCCGCCCTCGCCGAGCGTGACGATGTTGCCGGGATCCTCGACCGGCATCATCTCGTGCCAGCGCCAAATCGTGCGCGCCCGTCCGGCCGCGGCGTCGCGGTCGAGGCTCGCTCCGTGGTAACGCGGAAAGAGCGCGCCGCCGCAGCCGGGCGCCGCGCACACGTTGACGCGGCGGTCGCGCTCGTAGAGCGTCGCGCATTTCGTGCAGACCAGATGTGCGTACCGGGAGAACACGCCGAGAGCTTACTCTGGGGCGGCGCGCGGAGCGAACGGGAAGAGGAAAGCGGGGCGGAGACGGGGCTCGCGCGGCGGCGCGGCAGAAGGTTCTGTCACGCGGCGCGACACCGAAGGATAGCACTTTTTCCCCGCCGGAAAGATCCTTGATTCTCGCGCGAAGCGGAAGCGATAATCGCTGCGGCCATGGAACTCTCCGATCATCTCCGCGCGATGCTCAAGGAACTCGGGCAGGCGATCAACGAGTCGATCTCGGGCTCGGGGCGCGTGCACGACTCGATCCAGAAGATCCGCGACGAGGGCTACAATCTGTACATGGTGCTCGACGCGAAAGTCGGCGTGAACAAGCGCGAGAGCAAGGCGCGCTCCCGCCGCGCCGCCGTGCTGGCCTCGGCCGAGTCCGACGAACCGTCGACCGCGACCGATCGCGCCGCCTTCCGGATCAACCTCAAGGACCTGCGTTTCCTCAAGTCCCTCGGGATCGACCCGACCCGCAAGGTCCGCACCCGCAAGACCCCCGTCCGCAAAGCCGCGAAGTAGCCGGCGGCATAGACTCGCCCGGATGGGTGAGCGCGATCCTCTCGGACTGACCCCCGCCGCCTGGGAGGCGTTTGCCGTCGAGGCGGCGCTGCCGCGCTACCGCGGCCGCCAGCTCTTCGACGCGATCCACCGGCGCGGCGTGCGCGATTACGCGGCGATGACGGAGCTTCCCGGGCTCCTGCGCGAGCGGCTGTCCGTCGAAGCGCCGATCCGCCTCCCGGAAGTCGCCCGGCGCGAGGAGTCCGCCGACGGCAGCGTCAAGTTCGGGCTGCGCCTCGGGGACGGCGCGCTCATCGAGGCGGTCTTCATGCCGGGCGGCGAGACGTATGCCGAGGTCAACGAATTCACCGATGCGCGCGCCGTGATGCCGGAGGCGGCCAGGCCCGTGGCCCGGCGCTCGACGCCCCCGTCCGAGCGATTCACCGTGTGCCTGTCCTCCCAGACCGGCTGCGCCGTGGACTGCGCCTTCTGCGTCACGGGCCGGCTGGGCGCGGGCCGCAACCTGACGGCGGGAGAGATCCTCGGACAGCTCTACGCCGTCCTGGCCGAGACCGGGCGCACGGCCGAGGGCCTGCGGATCGTCTTCATGGGAATGGGCGAGCCGTTCCTCAATCCCGACGGCGTCCTGCCGGCGCTCGGGATCCTCTTCGAGATCCTGCCGCCGCGCCGCGTCACCGTCTCCACTTCGGGCATCACGCCGGCCTTCGCGCTGTTCGCCGCGGAGCCTCGCCGCCCGAACCTCGCCGTGTCCCTGAACGCCGCCGACGAGGCGACGCGCACGAAGCTCATGCCGATCACGGCGACCTACCCGCTGTCGGGTCTCGTCGCGGCGATGCGGGCCTGGCCCCTCGAGCCCCGCCGCAGGATCCTCGTCGAGTACGTGCTCATCGCCGGCGTCAACGACCGCGAGGAGGACGCGCGCCGGCTCGCGCGGCTGCTGGGCGATCTGCCCGTCAAGGTCAACGTGATTCCCCTGAACGAGGACCCGACCTACCTGCCCGGCTGGAAGCGCCCCGACGAGGCCGCGATCGACCGCTTCGTGCGGCTGCTCGCCGACGCGCGCGTGACGGTCACGGTCCGCCGCAGCAAGGGCCCGGACGCGTCGGCCGGGTGCGGACAGCTCAAGGGGAGGACGGTGGACCCGAGGAAGCGGCGGGAGTCTGTGAGCGGTAAGCAGTAAGAGGCAGGAGGCAGGAGGCAGGGTAAGAAGAGTACTCCTTACTGCTCGCTCTTCACGGGTTCGCCCGCCGGCAGGTACTTTCCGAAGAACTCCGCCCACTTGCGCGCGTACGCGAGCTTTGCGGCGGCGGCGGGCTCGTCCTCGTGGTGGCAGTGGCCGGCGCCGGCGACGTTCCACACCGCGCTGCGGGGGGGCAGGGCCGCGGCCAGGTCGCGCGTGAACCGGGCGGGAACGAGGCGGTCCTGCTCGCCGTGGACGAGGAGGACCGGCGCCGTGACGCGGCCGGCGGCACGGATCGGATCCACGTGCTCGAGTCCGTCCGAGGCGGGAGTGGCGGGGTCGATGCCGAGCTCGGCGCGCACCCGCGCGATCGCGCGCGCCACGGCCCAGCGGCTGGTCAGCGTCAGCAGCGGCGCGGGCAGGCGCGTCGCCTGCGAGAGGTACTGGCGCGCCATCTCCCGGGGCCGCCCGAACGGGGACTCGAGCCAGATCGCGCGGACGCCGGGCCGGCCCGCCGCGAACTCGAGGGCGACCGAGGATCCCGCGGAGCACGAGTGGATGCCGATCCGGTCGGCGTCGCAGCCGAAGCCGTCCCGGGCCGCGGCGAGGGTGAGGGCGAGGTCCTCCTTCTCGAGGAAGCCGAGAGTGAAGAAGGTCCCCCCGCTGCGGCCGTGGCCCCGCAGGTCGGGGAGCAGGACGTTGTAGCCGAGACGCAGCGCGCGCAGCGCGTCGGGCTCCCACTCGCTGGCGTCGCCGCCCTTGCCGTGCAGGAAGAGGATCGTCGGCCGCTTCTCGGGATCGCCCGGCGACGCGAAGGTCGCGGCGAGCTCGACCGGCAGCCGCGCGCTGCCCCGGTGGCGCAGGTTGGCGACGATCGTCGCGCTCGACTCGAGGGCCGCGAGGAGATCCTCGTGCCGGCCGGGCGCCGGGCCGAGGCCCAGGGGAGAAACCAGGCGTTTCGCGAGGACCCGCGCGGCGAAGCAGGAGCCGGCGACGTACGCGATTGCGCCGGCGGTGGCGGCTGCCGCGGCGCGGCGGGCGAAGCTCTTCATCTCCGAGAACGCAGAGGAGCCGGCCTCCCGCCTACTCGACTCCCGCCGCTTCGCGCGCCTCTTTTCCGTGCGACCCCAGCACGCCGACGACCTCGACCGGGCCGTTCACGTAAGACTGGCAGGCCAGCCGGACGCCGCGTCCCTTCCACCGCCCGCGCACGAGGGCGAGCGGCTTGGCGAACCAGAGGGCGAGGGAAAACTTTTCGAGCTTCGTCGGCGGCGACAGGTTTTCCGCGCCCGAGACCGGGACGACCGCGCACGTGGCGCAGAGTCCCTCGCCGCCGCACCACTTCCACAGGCGGGCGTCCGCGTCGAGCGCGGCATCCCAGAGCCGGTATCCCTCCCAGACGTCGATCTCTTTGCCGTTGATCACACAGCGAACGCGCCGGCGTTCGGATTTCGGGTTCGCAGCCATCGCGCGGATTATACGGTCACGGACACGAGGGCGTGTCCGCGGGCGCCGCGGGCGTGGCCTCGCGCCAGGCCGGCAGGTCGAAGGCGAGCTCGACCCCCTCGACGACGGACCCCGGCGCCACCGTGACGGCGGTGAGGGCCGGGTCGTCGGGGTCCGGCGTCATCACGGCCGTTCCCTTCCACGAGAGCAGGAACCCGTAGGCCGCGGGCGCGGCGACCGAGAGCCGGAATCGCCCGTCGCACCCGGTGATCGCGGGGTCCGTCCACGGGATGTCTTCGCCGCGTGGAATCCCGCGCACGCCGACGCCGGCGACGGGGCGCCCCGCGGCGTCCCGCACGCGCCCCTCGATGATCGCGGGCGGGTTCTTCGCGATCCGGAGCGAGGACGCCGTGGGCCGTGGCGCCGTCGCGCATCCCGCGATTGCGATCACGCCCGCTGCCATCCACCCCCTCGCCCTCCGAGACAACTGTTCCATCGTTTTGAGTCCGCCGCTTTCTGTCTTCTGCGTTCTACTTTGCCTGCCTCCTGCCTCCTGCCTCCTGCCTCCTGCCTCCTGATTTTCTGTCATCATCGCGCCATGACGGAAACCGAAGAAATTCACCACTTCCAGGTCGACCTGGCCTGGACGGGCGACGCCCTGGGATCCGGGCGCGCGCTCGTCTCGGAGGGGGACTCGATCGCTTTCGCGGGCGCGACCGTCCTCGGCGGGTCCGGCGGCCTGGCGAACCCCGAAGAGCTCCTTCTGACGGCGGTCGGGTCCTGCTTCGTCAACACGTGGGCGATCTTCCTCAAGAAGCTCGCCCTCTCGTATGCCGAGCCCACCGTCCGGGTCTCGGGCGAGCTCGGCAAGGACCCCGCCGGGGGATTCCGCATGCGGAAGGTCGTGATCCATCCGCGCGTTCCCGCCGCCCTGCTCTCCGCGCAGCGGCCCCAGGTCGAGAAGACCCTCGCGCTGGCCGAGAAGTACTGCATCATCTCCAAGGTCGTGCGCGCCGGGGTCCCGGTCGAGGTGGCGGTCGAGGAGGTCTAGAGATCGAGAGTCTCAGGTTTCGAGTTTGAGGACGACGATGGTCGCCCCGTGCCCGCCTCGGTCGGGAGGCGCGTCGAAGTAGGCCTCGACGTCGTCGCGCGCCGCGAGCAGCCTTCTCGTCTCCGCGCGGCGCACCCCGATCCCCCGGCCGTGGATCAGGCGCACCTCCCGGAATCCCGCGGCCCGCGCCTCGCGGAGGTACTCGCCGACCGCCGATGCCGCATCCCGCGGGCGAAACGAGTGGAGGTCGAACGAATCTTCGATCGGAACGCGCTTCACGAGTTGTCCTGAACCCCGAACCCGAACCCTGAAACCCTAGGCCGGCCTCTCCGTCGTCGCCCGCGTGATCCCGGCCGGGTCGACCGCGATCGGAGCTCCGCACACGCACGCGGCGCCGAAGCGGCCGTCGGCGCCGACCTCGGCGCGGGGCGTCTCGAGCTTGCGTCCGTCGTTGGTGGACCGGTCCGACGACCAGCGCCGGACCGAGCCCGACAGGCCCGCCGCCGTCTCGACGAACTGGAGCGTGAGCTCGCACGAGCACTTCGGGCAGACGGTCCAGTAGTAGTTCATGGGGTCCTTTCCCGCGCGTTGCCGCGCAATTCGCGGTGCGCCCTCTTGCGTTCGTACATGACGCGGTCCGCCTGCGCGATGGCGAGGTCGAGGGGAACGCGCCGCGAGTAGGGGTGGATCCCGACGGAGGCCGCCAGGAACTTTCCGTACACCTTGCCGCCGGGCCTGGGCGACTGCTTGACCTCGTCGATCTTGGCCGGGAGCATGTAGAAGCGCCGGCGCGCCAGCTCCTCGTCCATCCCGGGAAGGATCACGAGGAACTCGTCGCCCCCCCAGCGGATGACGTGGTCGTTGCCGCGCACGAGCTTCTTGATGCCCGTCGCGACCGTCCAGATCGCCTTGTCGCCTTCCTCGTGCCCTTCCTCGTCGTTGATGCGCTTCAAGCCGTCGAGGTCGATGAGCACGATCGAGCCGCCGGCTTCGCTGTTCTCGAGCTCCGGGCGGACCTCGTCCAGGAAGAACCGGTTGTGGGTTTCCGTGAGGGGATCGAGCCACGCGCGGCGCTGCGACCGGCGCGAGTCGTCCGCCGTGCGCGCGTGGAGCGTCGCGAGGCGGCGCTCGGTGTCCTCCATCGCCCAGATGATCAGGCCGATGCCGAAGAGCATCTCGAGCAGGACGTCGAGAAATCCGACGTAGGACAGGGGCCAGAGGCCGGCGTCGGCGGGCCGCGAGGTGTTCCACGCGGCGGTGCTGAAGAGGAGAAGGGACACGAGCTGCACCGCGGCCGTCACGAGGGCGAGCGCCCCCGCGCACTGGCGGCCGAGGCCCGCGCGCGGGCTCTGGAAGACGAACACGGCGGCGAGCAGCCATCCGACGCCGAGAAGGCCCCGGTGGACGGCGTAGAAGGCGCTGGGGCCGGGGGCGAAGTGGCCGATCAGCAGGGCCAGCGGAACGCCCCCCACCGCGGCCACCGCGAGGGGCTTGACGAGCGAGATGTCGCGGTCCATCCGGATCGTGGCCACGCAGAGGGCCACGAGGAAGAGGAAGCTCCAGTACTGGCAGACCTCGTGGCTGAAGGGAAGGCGCTCGAGCGTCAGGGCGAGCAGGGACGACAGCGACGCGAGCAGGAAGACCCAGGCCACGCCCGCCGCCTGGAGGACCCGGCTGCCCTTGCCGCGCGAGAGATAGATCAGGATCGCGGCGAGCAGCGCCGTGCCCACCGTCTGGACCGCGAGTCCGACGAGCCAGAGGTCCGAGTTCACTTCGAGGATTTTCCCGGACGCAGGTTAGACACCCCGGGGCCCCCGCGTCAACCTGTCCTTCTTCAAGGGACGTTGACCCGCGCGCCGAGGCGTCGCAGCCGCTGGGGCGGGCCGTCGGCGCGGCACGCGCCCCCTCCGGACGCCTCGGCGGGGGCGCAGACGAAGGGAATCCGGTCGAGCGAGTTGGGCCCGCGGAGGACGACGCCCCACGGGCGCCCCGAGGACCCGGTGGGGAGAAGGACGAGGTCCACGGGCGGCTGCGCGCGGGCGAGGTCCGGCTCGTAAAGATCGCCGCCGATCCGGAGCCGGTAGGGGGGAGCGCCGGCGAGGACGATTTCGACGGGGCCGCCCTTGGGGTCCACCCAGCTGCCGGACAGCTCGCGCTTGGCAACTTCGTCCGCGGCGTCGGGGAAGACCTCGTGCGCCTGCCCGTGCCAGCTCCCGGCCGGACCGTACATCTGGTCGAGGGGAGCGCCCAGCCCCTGGACCTCGGCCTCGACCGGGATGGCGCCGTCGCCGGCCAGGCGCACGGTCACGCGCGCGGTCCGTCCGGCCAGCCGGGCGCCGAGCGTCGTCTCGCCGCGCGCCGACGCCAGCGAATCGACCGGCGCCTCGACCGTTCCCTTCGGGCCCGTGAAGCGCAGGGCGAAGAAGCCCCGCTCCCGGTCGGCGACGATGCGCAGTGTCGGCTCCGGGCGCATCCGCGCGTAGTCGAACCGCGCGTACAGCGTTTCGAGGGCGGGCGCCGAGTAGAGCTCGGCGTCGTACCACGCCGGGATCGGCACGCCGTCGATCTCGCTGGCCGACCGTCGCGCGTCGGCGTCGAGGCTGAAGCCGGCAAAGGCGAAGACCTCGCGAATCCGGTGAACGCCCTGCTCGTTCTTCGCGGTGCGCTCGCGCACCAGCGCGGAGGGCGTGCCCTCGGACTCCTTCTCCCATCCGTACGTCCAGGCGCCGGGCGGGCCGCAGTCCGGCAGCTCCTTCCCGCCGGCCCCGCGCACGGGAAGCCGTGCGAGCGCGCCGCCGCGGAAGCGCCAGACCGACACGCACTGCGACGCGTCCGTCGATGCGTTCACGGCGAGGAGCGCGCCGGCGCTCCCGAGCGACCCGGCGGACAGCTCGACCTGCACCACGTCCGCCGCGGGAGCGGGGGCGCTCGCGTCGGCGAGCCGCCGGCCGGCCTTGTCGCGGACCTCGAGGCGCACGGCGCCGCGCCGCGGAGCGGCGGTGATCGTCTCCTCGCGGCCGTCGCCGGCGAAGTCGGCGGTCAGGCTCGGCGAGAGGGGGCCGCCCGCCAGCTGGAAGAGAAGCGCGACTCCGGCGAGCACCGCGTCAACTCTTGACGGCCGACTCCGAGGCGTCGAACCCGATGCGGCCGTGCGTGCCGTCGCAGTAGGGCTTGTTGGCCGAGGCGCCGCAGCGGCAGAGCGAGACCGCGCGGCCCTCCTCGAGGGCGATCACGTTGCCTTTCGGATCGGTCATCGTCGCGGGCCCGGTCACGCGGTAGGGACCGTTCGGAATGATCTTGATCGTGCAATCGGCCATGGGAGCCCTCCGAACGACATTGTAGCCGCATCGTTCGCGTGTTACCCTTTCGCGAAGTCTTTTGCGCGCCTTCGAAAAAGCCCCGCCCGATTTCCAGGAAATCCTGACCAAGCCGATCAAGGATTTGGGCCTCAAGCTCGAGGGCTCTCCGCTCGAGCGGCTCGTGCAGCAGCTCTACCGCGAGCTCGACCGCAAGGGCCTGTCCCGGTTTCGTCCGCTCTGCTACCTCTCGGACGAATGGGGCTGCCCGTCGGGCGAGCCGGTCATCGGCATCCCGTTCTACCTGGCCGACCCCAAGCTCGCCCGGCTCGAGAAGGAGATGAACGACCTCGAGGACCGGCACGAGATCATGATGTACCTGCGCCACGAGGCGGGGCACGCGTTCAACTACGCCTACGCCCTCTACAAGACCACCGAGTGGCGGGACCTCTTCGGGCCGTTCCGCCGGCCCTACCGGGACCACTACAGCCCGGTGCCGTTCTCGAGGCGGTTCGTGCGCCACATCGCCGGGTGGTACGCGCAGAAGCACCCCGACGAGGACTTCGCCGAGACCTTCGCCGTCTGGCTGACGCCGCGCTCGCAGTGGCGCAAGCGCTACCGGGGCTGGGGCGCGATGGCCAAGCTGCGGTACGTCGACCGCATGGCGCGGCGCCTGCGCGGCGCCGAGCCGGTGCGGCCGCAGGGCCACACGGACGTCACGGTCGAGGAGATGGAGACGACCGTCGAGGAGTTCTACAAGAAGGCGCTCGAGGAGCAGGGCCAGTCCGTCGAGCTCGCCCTGGACACCGACCTCGTCGACATCTTCCCGGTCTCGCGCCGCAAGAAGAAGGGCGCGCGTCCCGCCGCCGATCTCCTGCGCGAGAACCGCAAGGCCCTGATCGACAAGGTGACCTACTGGACCGGCGTGCAGCGGCCGCTCGTCAAGCGCCTCGTCGAGTCCATCGAGGCCCGCGTCGGGGAGCTCGGCCTGCGGGCGGCCGTCCGCAGCGAGAAGGAGAACCTGACCGAGATGGCGGCCTACACGACCGCGCTCGCGATGAACTACCTCACGCGCGGCAAGTTCGTGCAGCCATGAGCCGGAGGGAGGAACGCGAATGAGCCGGGAGAAACTCAAGATCGCCGTCCTCTACGACGTCTTCGAGGAGGAGCCCGAGCCGGCCCCGCCGCCGCCGGAGAAGCCGTCGAAGACCCGCGGCAAGCCGCCCCGGCGCGCCAAGAAGAAGGAGAAGCACGACCGCGAGGAGATCTTCGAGGCCCTCGTCAAGCTCGGGCACGAGGCCGTCTACCAGGTCGTGGACGGGAGGGACCAGTCCCTCATCGCGCTCGCCCGCGCCGAGGCCGATCTCTTCTTCAACCTGACGGAGTCGTACGCGGGCGACGACACCATGGACATGAACCTCGCCGCGTACCTCGACCTGCTCGGCAAGCCCTACACGGGCGCGGGCCCGCACGCCCTCTACCTCGCCCAGGACAAGGCGCTCGCCAAGAAGATCTTTGCCTTCCACGGCATCCGCACGCCGTTCTTCGCGACGTCCTACAAGGGGCGGCTCGACCACTCCCACGACATCGCGTTTCCGCTGATCGTCAAGCCGACCTCCGAGGACGGGTCGATCGGGATCGACGCGGGCTCGGTCGTCGGCTCGGTCAAGGAGCTCATGGAGCGCATCCACTACATCCACGAGGAGTTCGACGCCCCCGCGCTCATCGAGGAGTACATCGAGGGGCGCGAGATCTACGCCGCCGTCCTCGGCAACGAGAGCCCGGAAGTCCTGCCGATGATCGAGCTCGACCTCTCGAAGCTGCCCGAGGGGACGCCGAAGATCGCGGGCAAGGAAGTGAAGTGGGAGAAGGACACCGAGCATTACCGCGTCACGAAGTCGGCGCCGGCCGAGGGGCTCGACGAGGACACCGTCAAGCGGCTGTCGGACACGGCCCTGGCCGTCTACCAGGCGCTCAAGCTGCGCGACTACGGGCGCATCGACATGCGCCTGACCCGCGAGGGGGAGGTCTACGTCATCGAGGCCAACCCGAACCCCTGGCTCTCCTCGGGCGCGGAGTTCTCGATGGCGGCGAAGAAGGCGGGACGCAGTTACACCCAGTTGATCGGGGAGATCGTCGACCTGGCGAAGGCGCGGTACACGGTCGGATAGCCGCTTTCACCGGTACCATGGCAGCAGCAATCACGAGGAGGTCGCGATGAGCTGGACCCGCCGCGTTCTGTTGGCAGCCTCGATCTCGGGCGCGGCCGCCGCGCTGACGGCTCAGGAGCCGGGGCGTCCCCAGGCCCCGCTCCGCCCCCAGACCTACGGGGGCTCGGCCGTCTCCTACGTCCGGGTGCCAGCGTTCGAATTCTCTCCCATCAATTCCGGCGTCGGCGTGGCGGTCGGCCCGGGACTGACGCGATACACCACGAACTGCTTCAGTACCTGTTTGACCGCGCCGCTCCACCTGCCGTCGGGCGCGAAGCTCGTTTACCTGGAGCTCGACTCCATCGATACCAACGCCATCGAGTACGCCGAGGGACAATTGTGGGTTTGCGATCCGTTCATGACGAACTGCACGCATCACCCGTCGGCCGGCGCCGGGTCCGCGGATTGCCTCTCCGGCGGGGGCTGGATCTGTTCCGGCGGCTCGTACGCCGGCGGCGCGTCGATCGAGCCGGCGGATCTCACGCCGGACGGGATCGTCGTGGACAATCAGAACGAGTCGTACACCTTGTTTGCCAGCAGCAGCTCGTTCGACGGCAGCACCGCGATCGCCGGCATGCTCGTCGGGTACGTCCTCCAGGTCAGCCCGCCTCCGGCCTCGCCGACGTTCGCGGACGTACCGGTCTCGAGCCCTCAGTTTGCGTTCGTCGAGGCGCTCGTGGCAGCGGGGATCACGGCCGGCTGCGGCGGCGGCAACTACTGCCCGAACAACCCGGTGACGCGGGGACAGATGGCGGTCTTCCTCGCCAAGGCGCTCGGACTCCAGTGGCCCTGACGGGGCGGCCTCGCCATAGAATCACCCCGGAGGGGCGATGAAAACGACAACCCGACTGGCGAGCGCAATCCTGATCTGGGCGGCGGTGGCGGCCCTTCCGGCCGTCGAGGTCGCCGGCTACAAGGTGCCCGAGACCGTGACGGTCGAGGGCAAGACGCTGAAGCTGAACGGCGCGGGCCTTCGCAAGAAGGCGATCTTCAAGGTCTACGTGCTCAGCCTCTACGTCGAGACCCCGTCCAAGGACGCGGCCACGCTGATCTCCTCGAGCCAGATCAAGAGCGCGCGTCTCCACATGATGCGCAACGTCGAGGGCCCGAAGATCAGCGGCGCGATCGCCGAGGGCTTCGAGCTCAACTCGAAGGCGGCGCTGCCGCAGCTGAAGGCGCGGCTCGACCAGCTCGCCAAGCTCATCCCCGACGTCAAGGAAGGCGACGAGATCGCGCTCACCTGGATCCCGGACAAAGGCACCGAGGTCGCGACGCGCGGAACGGTGTCGGGGACGATCGAGGGCCGGGACTTCGCGGACGCGCTCTTCGCGGTGTGGCTCGGGCCGGATCCGGTGCAGACGGACCTGAAGCAGGCCCTGACCGGCAACTAGCCGCCCGTCAGGATCCGGCCGGCGCCGCGGCCTTCCCGGAGAAGCGCCGCATCGTCTTGTCGATCGCGACGCCCAGGAACATCAGGCGCGTCCAGAACCACATCGCCGGCGAGACGCGCTCGACGCCGCCTGCGAGCGTCGTGACGACCGCGGCGCGGATCGGCTCGGGGGGCTTCGGCGTGCAGAAGGCCTCGAAGAAGACGGGGTCGTAGAAGCCGTAGACGAACCGGCGGAAGCGCGACCAGATCCGGTTCGACGCGCGCACGTAGCCCGCGAAGTCCCGGGCGTCCACCCGCCCGCGCCGGCCGAGCGCCCGGTCGATCGCCCGGGCCGCGCGCTCGCCGGTCCCCATCGCGAGGAACACGCCGGTCGAGAAGACGGGGTCCAGGAAGGCCGCCGCGTCGCCCACGAGCACCCAGCCGTCGCCCGCCACCCGATCGCAGCTCGCGGAGTAGTCCGAGATCCCGTGGGCCTTCGAGACGCGGCGGGCGCCCTCGAGGAGGGCCCGCACGCGCGCCGAGCGGGCGAGCATTTCGTCGTAGCGGTCCTCGAGCGCCTTGCCGTCCGCCAAGCGCACGGCCGCCGGATCGAACACGCCGCCGACGCTGCACGTGCCGTCGGAAAAGGGGATGATCCAGTACCAGACGCCTCGGTCGATCGGCAGGAGGATGTCGCCGGGCCGGCTGCCCTCGGGCCAGCGGACCCCTTCGTAGTGGGCGAAGATCGCGGCGCGCTTGAGCTTCGGGTCGATGTGCCGCAGCCCGAGCTTGCGGGAGAGGAACCCGCCCTGCCCGGAGGCGTCCACGACGACCTTCGCGCGGATCTCCTCCGGCGCCGCGCCGGCGCGGCGCGTCCCCACGCCGCCGGCCCGGCCGGTTTCGCCGCGGACGGCCTCGACGGCGGGTTCCTCGCGCACCTCGGCG
>JAYRMU010000061.1:0-30405 GCA_041912555.1 Thermoanaerobaculia bacterium | reverse complement strand
GTGCTTCGGTTGATCGGCGTCGGACCCACGTACGCGAGCCTGGTTGCGGAATCGTTCGACGAGGTTCGGGTCAGCGCGGAGGGCAACGTGGCGGTCCTGTTGCGAATCCTGGGCGCCCTGGAGACGCTCGGCGGGCTGGAGTCGGACCTCGACCGGCGCTCGGTCCTCCGCGAGCACGTCGGGGCGATCGCGGAAACGGCGGCCCGCACGATCGCCTCCCCCCGCGACCGGGGAATCTTCGAGAGCCGGCTCGAGCGCGTGCGGGACGCGCTCGAGCCCCGTTAGGAGGCTCCATGGGCGAATCCGCGAGGCGCGGGGCGCCACGGTCGGGCATGCGCTGACTCCGTGAACTTCGAGACGGTGTTTCTCCTCCTGTTCACGATCGCCACGGCGGTGGCTCTGGCGACGCACCGGCTCCGGGTTCCCTACACCGTCGCGCTCGTCGTCACGGGGCTCGCGCTCGGGATGATCCACCTGATCGAGCCTCCGCACCTGACGCGCCACCTGCTCTATTCCGTGATCCTGCCGGGCCTGCTCTTCGAGGCGTCGTTCCACATCGATCTGGCGGACCTCTGGAGGAATCGGTTCGCCGTCCCGCTTCTGGCCGTTCCCGGAGTGGTGGCATCGATCCTGTTGACGGCCGCCATTCTCACGACGGCGGCCCACGCGCTCGACTTCATGCAGGGGTTCACGTTCCCGCTGGGGCTGGTGTTCGGGGCGGTCATTGCGGCGACCGACCCCATCGCCGTCGTCGGGCTCTTCCGGACCGCGGGCGCTCCGGTCCGGCTGAGGACGCTGGTGGAGGGAGAGAGCCTGCTGAACGACGGCACGGCCCTGGTCGTCTTCGGCCTGGTCCTCGAGTACGTCTCGGGGGCCCACGCGACGGCGGGGTCTCTCGTCCTCGAGTTCTTCCAGGTCGTCGGGGCCGGCGCGTTGACGGGGATCGCGGTCGGAGCGGTCTCGACGCGGGTCATCCGTTCCGTCGACGATCCCATGATCGAGATCACGGTCACGACGATCGCGGCGTACGGCTCGTTCGTGGCCGCGGAGGCGATCGGCGGTTCGGGGGTGATCGCGACGGTCTGCGCCGGGATGCTGTGCGGCAACTCCGCCGCGCGCGGCATGAGCCCCACGACGCGAATCGCCGCCGAAACGTTCTGGGAATACGTCGCCTTCGCGCTGAACTCGATCGTCTTTCTCCTGATCGGCTTCGAGCTCGACGCGCGGGACCTGATCGCATCCTGGCAGCCGATCTTCCTGGCGTACCTCGCCGTGACCGTCGGAAGGAGCCTGGTGATTCTGAGCGTCACCGGCCTGCTGCGCCGGACCCGGGAGAAGATCCCGTGGTCCTGGACCCTGCCGCTGACCTGGTCCGGCCTGCGCGGAACGCTCTCGATGGTGCTGGCGCTGAGCCTGGTGGCGGATTTTCCCCAGCGACAGCTGGTGGTCACGATGACGTTTGGAGTCGTCCTTCTCACGATCCTGGTCCAGGGGACCACGATGCGGCCGCTCCTGCGGCGGACGGGGCTCGTCCTTCCGCCTTCGAGGTCCCGGCTCGAGCTCGAGGCCGCCCGGGGGCGCGCGATGGCGGCGCGTGCGGCGCTGTCCGAGCTCGAGACGATGACGCGGGATCTCGCGGCCGCTCCGGAGGTGCTCGAGGCCCTGCGAAAGGACTGCGAGCGAGACGCGCGGGCGGCCGAACACGAGCTGCACGAGCGGCACGCCGAGGGCGGGACGCTGGCGGCGGAGGAGACGCGGACGGTGCGTTTCCGCCTGCTCGAGACCGAGAAGTCCGCCCTCTACGAGGCGGCGCGCACGGGCCTGCTTCGCCGCGAGACGTTCGAGACCGTCGTGGCCGAGATCGACGCGAAGCTTCTGGAGCTGGAGCAATCGACGGCCGACCGACCCTGGGGTCGAGACCGGCCCGGCGGCGACGGGGAGGCGTAGCGACGTCGGGCGCGGCGCCGCACGCCGCTCGTCAGCGCGCCCTTCCCGGGCCCCCGCCGGATCGCCTCACTTCCCACGGTTCGCGGACCTCCCCCGATTCTCTTCGCGCCCGGGAACAAACCCCGGTCGTCCTGCGTACCGCTTCAACAGGCCGGCAGCCCGTTCGGGGCAGGGGAGGGGCGCATGGGCAGCTTCTGGCAGGACGTTCGGTACGGGGTCCGGGTTCTCGCCCGAAGCCCGGGATTCACGGCCGTCGCCGTCGTCACCCTGGCGCTCGGCATCGGCGCCAACACCGCCCTCTTTTCCGTCGTCAGCGGCGTGCTGCTCAGCCCGCTGCCGTTTCCGGAGCCGGACCAGCTCTATTCCGTCTACACGCGGTCGGCGACCTTCGCGGAAGGGTCGGTCAGCTACCCGAACTTCCTCGACTGGCGGCGCTCCAACGACGCCTTCGCGGCGCTCGCCGCCTATCGCTCCGACGACTTCAACCTCACGGGGTCGGGCGAGGCCGAGCGGCTGCGCACCTGCATGGTGTCGTCCGACTTCTTCCCCCTGCTCGGGGTCCCTCCGACGCTCGGCCGGACGTTTCTCCCGGAGGAGGACCGGGCGGGCGCCACGCCGGTCGCGGTCCTCGCCGACGGACTCTGGAAGCGCAAGTTCGGGGGCTCGCCGGACGTCGCCGGCAAGGTCATCCAGCTCAACGGGCGGGCTTACACGGTCGTGGGGGTCGCCCCGGGCCGCCTGAACGTGTCCGACGACGCCGACGTCTACGTTCCCATCGGGCAGTGGACCGACGAGACGTTCCTGGACCGCCGCACGAGCATGGGCATGCGCGTCGTCGGCCGGGTCCGGGCCGGGGTGGCGCACCGGCAGGCGCAGGCCGCCATGGACCGGGTCGCCCGGGACCTCGAAGCGGCCTACCCCGAGGCCGACAAGGGGAGCGGGATCACCGTGGTTCCCCTCAAGAAGGACGTCGTCGGCAGCGTCGAGGGCGTTCTCCTGGTGCTGCTGGGGGCGGTCAGCTTCGTGCTCCTCATCGCGTGCGCCAACGTCGCGAACCTGCTGCTCGCGCGGTCCACGGCGCGCGGCCGCGAGTTTGCCGTGCGCGCGGCGCTCGGCGCCAACTCCTTCCGGATCGTCCGCCAGCTCCTGACCGAGAGCGTCCTGCTCGCGATCGCGGGTGGGGCCCTCGGGGTGGTCCTCGCGAAGTGGGGCCTCCAGGCGATTCTCGCGGTGCTGCCGGACGTGCTGCCGCGGGCCGAGCAGATCGGCCTCGACGGGCGCGTGCTTCTCTTCACGATGGGAGCCTCCGTCCTGACCGGCGTCCTGTTCGGCCTCGCGCCGGCCCTGCGCCTGCTCAAGCCCGATCTGCAGGAGACACTGAAGGCGGGAGGCCGCGGGGCGAGCGGCGCCCGCAACCGCACGCAGCGGGTCTTCGTGGCCGCGGAGATCGGCATGGCCCTCGTGCTCCTGATCGGGGCCGGCCTGATGGTCCGCAGCCTGCGGGCGCTGTGGGCGATCGACCCGGGCTTCGATCCTCGCAACGCCGTCACGTTTTCCCTCTCGCTGACGCCCGGCCCCGACCGCACCCCGGCCGAGCTTCGCGCGAAGTACCGCAGTGCGCTGCGCGCGTTCGAGGGCGTCCGCGGCGTGTCCCACGTGTCGATCCTCGGCGGCTCCCTGCCGATGACGGGCGACTCGGACGTGCCGTTCTGGCGCGACGACCGGCCCCGTCCCGCGAACCTGCACGACATGCCGCAGTCGCTCTTCTACCTGGTCGGCCCGGGGTACCTGCCGGCCATGGGGATCCCGCTGCGCCGCGGGCGGTTCTTCACGGACCGGGACGACGAGCGCGCCCCCGCGGTCGCCGTCATCGACGAGGCCTTCGCGAAGAAGCACTTCCCGGGCGAGGACCCGGTCGGAAAGCGGCTCCACCTCGCGCTCCTCGAGATCGACGCGGAGATCGTGGGCGTCGCGGGCCACGTCGAGCACTGGGGGCTCGGCAACGCGGAGCACCAGAACCTCCAGTCCGAGATCTACATCCCGATGTTCCAGTTGCCGGACAAGTTCTGGAGCCTGATCGCCAACGGAGCCGGTTTCGTGGCGAGGACCGGAGGCGCGGCGTCCGGCGCGGTCTCGGGAATCCGCGAGGCGGCCTCGCGGTTCGACGCGAGCGCCGCCATCTACGGCCTGCGTCCGATGGAGGAGGTCGTGGCGGGCTCGATCGCCCGGCAGAAGATGGCGATGATCCTGCTCGGCATCCTCTCGGCGCTGGCGCTCGTTCTGTCCGCGATCGGCGTCTACGGGGTCATCGCGTACCTCGCGGCGCAGCGGACGCGCGAGATCGGCGTGCGGATGGCCCTCGGCGCGACGCGGGGCGACGTGCTGCAGCTCGTGCTCGGACAGGGCATGCGGATCGCGCTCGCCGGCATCGGCGCCGGGATCCTCGCGGCGCTCGGGCTGACGCGCCTGCTGGCGAAGATGATCTACGGCGTGGGGGCGACGGACCCGCTCACGTTCGGCGGCGTGGCCTTGCTGCTGGCCGCGGTCGCCCTGCTCGCCTGTTACGTCCCCGCGCGCCGGGCGATGCGCGTCGACCCGATGTCGGCCCTGCGCTGCGACTGAGGCGGTCCGCGCCCGTCAGAGGTAGCGCAGCCACGGCGAAGCGCTGCGCCGCTTGAGGCCGTCCATCCAGCGGCACGGGACGTACAGGATCGCCACGACGGCGAGGGTGACGGCGTAGAGGAGCGGCAACCCCCACGGGTACCCGGGCGGGGGAGGCGGATTGCCCATCGGATGGTTCGCGAAGAGCCACGCGTCCACGCGCCCTTCCCGCGCCACGGACACCGCCATTGCCGCCAGGTGGATGAGCGGGATGTGCAGGACGTAGAAGAAGAACGGAACGCGTCCGAAGACCATCAGGGCCCGCGCGAGGGGACCGTCGGCGGTCTCGAGGAGGGGCAGGACGAGGATCATCGGGCCGAGCGTCATCAGCAGGAAGAGGAGCGAGGCGGGGTACTTGTTCGTGTTGAGAAAGCGCAGCGCCGCCGGCATCGGGGGCCGCGCCGCCGCGCCCTGGGCCGCGGTGGCGTCGCCGGAGCGAGGCGGGTTCCACGGGTTGGGGTCGCCGTAGAGGTCGAGGGCCCGGAACGCGAGGAAGAGCGCGAGGGCGCTTCCCCCGATCGCGAAGCACCAGCGCCGCCGCCGCGCCGCGTCGAGGCCCATGACCGGGCCGAAGACGTACCCGAGCATCATGACGCCGATCCAGGGAACCAGCGAATAGAGGACGGACAGCCGCGTCCCGGCGACCTCGATCGGCCCGCTGGCGAAGCCGAAATAGAGGAGCTTCCAGAGGCCTGCGAGGGGGCGCTCGTCGAGCGTCTCGGCGAGGGGCCAGAAGCGCGCGTCCATCACGTTGTGGCCCGCGACGATCAGGGCGCCGAAGATCCCGATCGCCGGCACCGGGAGGAACACGAGCCCGGCCATCAGGATCATGCACCAGCCGATGACCCAGAGCACGCCCGCCAGTGCGTAGTGCGCGTAGTCGAAGTTGAAGGTCCAGGAGAAGCGGACGACGGTCATCTCGAGCAGGATCAGCCACGCGCCGCGCACGAGGAGAAAGCGCGCGAGCGCCCCCCGCCCCGTGGGGCCGAGCTTGCGGCCGTAGAGGAAGATCCCGGTGCCCGCCAGGAAAATGAAGGCCGGAGCGCAGAAGTGGGTGACCCAGCGCGTGAAGAAGAACGCCGGCGTCCTGCCGCCGGCGGGGACGCCCGAGAACACCCGCACGTGGTCGAGCGCCATCAGCACCATGACGGCGCCCCGGACGACGTCGAGGGACGGGATGCGGCGGCGTTCGTCCACGGCAGTCGAGCGGCTCCGTGCGCTACTGCGAATAGCTCAGGCCGAGCGCCTTGGCCAGGAACGTCGCCATCTGCGCCCTCGTGACGGGGCTGTTGGGGCAGAAGTTGCCGCCTCCGCAGCCTCCCGTGATTCCCGAGGCCGCCAGCGCTTCGATGTACTGGTAGAAGGGATTGGAGGGGGGCACGTCCGTGAAGGTCTGGCCGGAGGGCGGGCTGACCTGCAGCCTGTAGCCGAGGACGGCGCCCGTGAGCATGCTGGTGGTGTTGGGCGCGTTGAGGGCGACGTAGAGGATCAGCTTGCGGTTCTTGTTGTCTATGGTGTAGCCGTGTCCCGAGACGTCGAGCGAGACGCTCGAGCATCCGTCGTTGGTGGACTGGACGAACCCGAGAATCGTGGGCGTGTCGCAGGGGGAGGCGACGCTGAGGCAGTCGTCGGCTTCCAGGTAGACGTGCAGGCCGACGCCGTTCGTGTCGCAGTACTGGAGCTCGAGGGAGGTCAGGAGCGCTCCCCCCGGCAGGTGGGGCGTCGCGAAGAACGACTGGGATCCCCCCGTCGTCGTGAGGTAGTAGCCGCGCTCGAACGGGTCCGTGTCGCGAAGGGGGTTGAAGTCGGACGGCCCGAGGCTCAGGTAGCTCGTGTTCGTCGTGCCGAAGCTCGGCGAGGACGCGGGGGCCGGTTGGGCGAGGGCGGCCGAGGCCGAGAGCGCGGCGATGGCGAGGGGAAGCAGGACATCTCGTTTCATGCAGTCTCCCTTTCGTTGATGGTATTTCCTCGATGCCCGGGGAAGCCTGGCTTTGACCGGCTGGTCTGGGGAACCGCCCGCCCTAGGATCCCGTTCCGCCCGACATGTCGGGTGGAACGAGGACGAGCGGGGGAGGCGTCGCGGTGACGCCCGCGACGACGGTCACGGTCATCGGTTTCGCGGCCGTGAAGCCCTGGAACACGGTGGTCAACTGGTACGTTCCGGCCGGGACGTCGCCGAAGGTGAACGAGCCGTCCACCGCCGTGACGACCGTCTGGACGAGCTTGCCCTCGGGCGACTGCAGGGACACGGTGATGCCCGGGAGCCCGTGCCCGGTGCCGTCGACGGCGATTCCCGTGACGGTGCCCGTGGGCGCGGAGGTGCTCGCGCACGCGAACGAGAGGAGCAGGCCTGCCGCGGCCAGGAGGGACTTGGTCATGCGTTCTCCTTCTTCTTTCGACGGGTTGCGGGCGAGAGCTTATCTCCGCTTGCGCCTCAGAGCGTCCACGCTCCAGGCGCCGCCGCCCTCGGCCGCCATGAAGAGGAAGAGGAAGCAATAGAGGACGGCGGGCAGGCCCCCGTTGAGACCGGGCCAGGGCCCGTTGGGCGCGTGGAATTGCCAGTAGGCGACCGCCATCTCGCCGGACAGGACGAAGGCGACCGGCCGCGTGAAGAGGCCGAGCGCGATCGCGATCCCGCCGAAGAACTCCAGCACGCCGCCGATCCAGGTCTGCGACATCACGGGCGCGGTGACCCCGGCCGGCATTCCGCCGAACCACCCGAAGAGGATCACGGACCCGGCGTGGGCGAACAGCAGGCCCGCGACGACGCGGAGGAGGAGCCAGGCGGCGCCCGAAGCGGTTTCGCGATTCATCGCGCCGCCTCGGCTCCGGCGCGGGCCGGGCGCCCGCCGAGGCGGCCGCGCATCCGATGGAGTCCCTGCCCGGCGGTGCCGGCGCGGTCGTTCATCTCTTCCCCCCTGTCTGCGGCAGACAGTGTAAGGCCAGCACTTTTCGAGGCGCACGAGGCCCGCGCCCTCGAGGACCCGGAGGGGACCGGGGGCGGCCCCCCGTGTCGAGGCGTGGTGCGAACGCATCATTCGGACCCCGAGGCGCGCGGCCAGAATGGCTGCGAGACGGGATCCCGGCCCGTGGCCCGGATCCGAACACGCAGTCCGTTCGCGTCAGACCCCGGGGGAGACCGATGACCGTTTTCGCGTCCCGCGCCGCCGCCGACTTCCCGTTCCGGGAGATCCTCTACGGCAAGTCCGGCGGGGTCGCCCGCATCACCATCAACCGCCCCGACCGCTACAACGCGTACTCGACGGCGTGCCTCGAGGAGCTCGCCTCCGCGCTGCGCGACGCCGCGTTCGACGACGCGGTCGGCGTCGTCGTCCTGACCGGCGCGGGGGACCGGGCCTTCTGCACGGGCGGCGACGTCAAGGAATACGCGGAGTCCTACGTGGCCGCTCCCCGCGACTACTGGAAGTACATGGCCCTCTTCCGGGCCTACATCGACGGGATCCTCTCGACGGGCAAGCCCGTCGTGGCGCGAATCAACGGCGTCGCGGTGGGCGGCGGCAACGAGACCGTCCTCGCGTGCGACCTGGCGGTCATCGGGGAACACGCCTACGTCGGCCAGGTGGGCGTGCGGGTGGGCTCGGTGGCGTGCGGCGGGGCCACGCAGTGGCTCCCCATCACCGTCGGCGACAAGCGGGCCCGCGAGATGCTCTTCACCAACCGCCCGGTCCCGGCGCGGCTCGCCCTCGAGTGGGGCCTCGTCAACCGGGTGGCGCCGACGGTGCGGCGCGGGGCCGAATTCGTGGCCGACGCCTCGCCCGAGCAGATCGAGAAAGCCCGCAAGGGCGCCGACGGCTACTCGATCGACCTGTCGCGCCTGGACGCCGAGGTGGACGGCCTCGCGCAGGAGCTGCTGCGGACCTTTCCCGAATGCGCGCGCTACACCAAGCAACAGACGAACTTCTGGAAGGACTTTTCCTGGGCTCTCACCGTGCGGCACGCCCAGGACTGGCTGGCGCTCCATTACACCGACTACGAGCCCTTCGAGGGCATGAGCGCCTTCGCGCAGAAGCGGCCGGTCGACTTTGCGGCGGTCCGGCGGCGCGCCGTGGAGCCGGGAGGCTCCCCGGAGACGCCGTGGGGCGCGCACGTCGGGAGCTGCAAGGCCTGCGGGACGCAGGGACTCCCCGCGACGTTCCGCCACTGCGGCGTCTGCGGGGCCGGGCTCGCGTGAGGACGCGCCTTCCGCTCGCGGGGAAGGTCGCCCTGGTCACCGGAGGGGCGAGCGGGATCGGCCTTGCGTGCGCGCGGCGCCTGAAGGCCGACGGCGCGCGGGTCGCCGTCGCGGACGCCGACGCCCGGCGTCTTTCGGCGCTGCGCCGCTCGTTCGGGGCGGCGGATCTCTACGAGACCGACGTTTCGGATCCGGAGGCGGCCCGGCGGACGGTCGCGGACCTGCTGCGGCGGCGCCGCCGCCTCGACCTGCTCGTCCTCGCGGCCGGCATCTGCCGCGACGCCGTCCTCTGGAAGATGACGGACGAGGCGTGGGACCGCGTCATCGCGGTCGACCTCTCGGGCGCGGCCCACTACCTCCGCGCCGCGGCGCCCGCGCTGCGCGCCGGGCGGGGCGGCCGGGTCGTGCTCATCTCGTCCATCAACGGCCGGCGGGGCAAGTTCGGCCAGGCGAACTACGCGGCGGCCAAGGCGGGACTGCTCGGGCTGGCGCGCTCCTCCGCGCGCGAGCTCGCGGCGAGCGGCGTGACGGTCAACGTCGTCGAGCCCGGCCTGACCGACACGCCGATGACCGCGGGGCTTCCGGAGGACGTCCGGCGCCGCGCTCTCTCGGAAACGCCCCTGGGGCGCGCCGCGCGGCCGGAGGACATCGCCGCGGCGGTCGCCTTTCTCGCCGGGCCGGAAGCCGGCCACATCACGGGGCAGGCCCTCGCGGTGGACGGCGGCCAGGCCCTCGGAGCGTGACGCGATGACGACGTTCTCGGGCTTCGAGATGACCGCGCCCGGCGCGCCGCTCGCGGCCGTGCGGCGCGAGGTCGCCGCGCTGGCGCCCGACGACGCGCTGGTCCGCGTGGCGGGCTGCGGCGTGTGCCACACGGACCTCGGGTTTCTCCACGACGGCGTGCGGACGCGTCACCCGCTTCCCCTGATCCTCGGCCACGAAATCAGCGGCTACGTGGAAGACGCCGGGAGCCGCCTGCGCGGGCTCGTCGGGAAGGCCGTCGTCGTGCCCGCGGTGCTGCCCTGCGGCGAGTGCGCCGCCTGCCGCGCCGGGCGCTCGACGATCTGCCCGACGCAGGTCATGCCGGGCAACGACCGGGACGGCGGCTTCGCGACTCACACGGTCCTGCCGGGCCGCTTCCTCTGTCCGGTGCCCGGCGCGTCCGCGGACCCCGACGCCGTCCTCGCCGGAATCCCCGGGCTGACGCTGCGCCACCTCGCCATCGTCGCCGACGCGGTGTCGACGGCCTACCAGGCGGTCGCGCGCTCGGGCCTGACCTCCGGAGGCCTGGCCGTGGTGGTGGGGCTCGGAGGGGTCGGGACCTTCGCCGCCCAGTGCGCGGCCGAGCGGGGCGCGGCGGTCGTCGGCCTCGACGTCGACCCGCGCCGCCGCGAGTCGGCCGCGAAGATCGGCGTGGGCCTCGCCCTCGACCCGCGGGAGATCTCCGGCAAGGAGCTGCGGGCGCGGGTCTCCGAGTTCGCGCGGTCCAGCGGCGCGCCGGGAACCGGCTGGACGATCCTGGAGTGCTCCGGCACCGCGGCGGGACAGCAGGCGGCCTTCGGCCTCCTCGTCCACGGCGCGACGCTCATGGTCGTCGGCTACACGATGGAGGCGGTCTCCCTGCGCCTCTCGAACCTCATGGCCTTCGACGCGCGCGCCCTCGGCAACTGGGGCTGCGCTCCCGATCTCTACCCGGCGATCCTCGACAAGGTGCTCGCCGGGAAGATCGACGTCGTCTCGCACGCCGCCCTGCGGCCGCTGTCGAAGATCGGCGAGGCGCTCGAAGACGTCCACGCGCGCCGCGCCGACCGGCGCCTCGTCCTCGTTCCCGACCCGGAGGTGATGGCATGATCGCGTCCGTCGAATCCACTCCCGTCCGCTGCGCCGCCGAGCACTCGGGCCAGATCCAGAGGATCGTGCTCGATCGCCCGCGCGGCAACGTCCTCGACCTCGAGATGATCGGAGCCATCCGGGCCCGCCTCCGCGCGCTGGCGGCGGAGCCGGGGCCGCTCAAGCTCGTCGTCTTCGAGGGCGCGGGCGAGCATTTCAGCTTCGGCGCCTCGGTGCCCGAGCATCTCCCCGGCAAGGTCGGCGAGCTCCTGCCGGCGTTTCACGGCCTCTTCCGCGATCTCGAGGCGCTCTCGGCCCCGACGGCCGCGGTCGTGCGCGGGCAGTGCCTGGGCGGCGCCTTCGAGCTCGCGCTCTGGTGCGGGATGGTGTTCGCGGAGCCGTCTTCCCGGCTCGGCGTGCCCGAGACGAGGCTCGGCGTCTTTCCTCCGATGGCGGCGATCGCGCTGCCCTGGCGCACGACCGGCGCCCGCGCGACGCAGCTCATCCTGGCCGGCGACACGCTCAACGCGCAGGGCGCCGCCGCCTGGGGCCTGATCGACCGGTGCACCCACGACGTCGAGGCCGACCTGCAGCGCTGGTTCCGGGAGACGCTGGCCGACAAGTCGGCGGTCGCGCTGCGCGCCGCGTGGGGCGCCTCGCGGCGCCATCTCGCGGCGGCCCTGGTCAGCGACGTTCCCGTCCTCGAGAAGCAGTACCTCGAGGACCTCATGTCCCGCCGCGACCCGGTCGAGGGGCTCACGGCCTTCCTCGAGCGGCGGCCGCCGGTCTGGTCCCACCAGTGAGGCGCAGCGAGATCGTCGACTGGGCGGGCGAGGTCTGCGAGGACATCGACTTCGGGGCGGCCCGCTCCTGGATCGCCGGGGCGCCCGGCCGCCGGGCGATCGGGTACCTGCCGGTCTACGCCCCGCGCGAGCTCGTCCGCGCCGCCGGGATGCTCCCCGTCGGGATCCACGGCGCCGGCGAGCGGCTCGAGATCATCCGCGGGGACGCGTTCTACCAGTCCTACATCTGCCACCTGCCGCGTTCCGTGGTGGAGCTGGCCCAGTCGGGCCGCCTCGATTTCCTCTCGGGCGCGCTGTTCCCGGCGACGTGCGACGTCATCCGCAATCTCTCGGGCGTGTGGCAGCTCCTGTACCCGAAGCTCTACGTGCGGTACCTCGACCTGCCCCAGGTGGCCGAGCCGGGGATCGCCGCGGAGTTCTGGCGGGAGGAGCTCGCGGTGCTCGCCCGGGATCTCGGCGCGATCTCCGGGGCCGCGCCCACCGACGCCTCGCTGCGGGAGGCGATCGGGGCCTGCAACGCGGCGCGCTCCCTCATCCGCGAGCTCTACCGCGCGCGCCGCGACGCGCCGTGGAGCGTGCCGACCGAGGAGCTCTACCTGCTCCTGCGGGCCGGCGAGGTCGTCCCGCTCGAGGACTTCGTCGCCCGGGCGCGCGCCTACCTGGCGGCGGTCGAGGCGGAGCCGGGGCGCGTGCGGGACCGGGCGCGCGTGATCGTCGTGGGCGCGTTCTGCGAGCAGCCGCCGATCGGCCTCATCAAGACGATCGAGCGGGCCGGGTGCTTCATCGTGGACGACGATTTCCTCCTCGGCAACCGGATGATCGGAGAGGACGTCGCCCTCGACGGGGACCCGCTCGCCAGCCTGGCGGACGCCTTCGTGCGCCACTCCGTCCGCAACTCGACGCTCTACGAGCCCGACCCGGCCGGCAAGCGGCGCCTCCTTCGCGAGCGCGCGGCCGACGCGCGCGCCGACGGCGTGCTGTTCGCCTCGGCGAGCTTCTGCGATCCCGCCCTGCTCGACCGCCCGATGCTGCGCGCCGGGGCGGAGGAGGCCGGGCTTCCCTGCATCGCCTTCCAATACGCCGAGAACACGGGACAGTTCCAGCAGTTCCGCGAGCAGGCCGGCACGTTCGCCGACGCCATCAAGCTGTGGGGAGGAACGGCATGAGCGACGCCGAGAAGGATCTCTCGATGCTCCTCCAGAAGGACATGCTGGCCGAGCACTACCGCCGCCTCGAGGAGGCGCCCGAAACCGGCCAGCCCGTCGTGTACACGTTCGTGCCGGGCAACCTGACCGAGCTCATCCGGTCCTTCGGCGCGCTCCCCGTCCTGCCCGAGATCAACGCGCTGCAATCGGCCATGCGCGGCAGGAGCCAGGGTTACATCGCGGCGGCGGAAAAGGCGGGCCACTCGGAGGACGTCTGCTCCTACGTCAAGTGCGACCTCGGGATGCTCAAGGCCGGCAACGTCAGCCCGACCGGCACGCGCCTTCCGAAGCCGGACCTGCTGCTGCTGTCGTACACCGGCTGCTACACGTTCATGAAGTGGTTCGAGCTGCTCCGCGAGGAGTACCGCTGCCCGACGGTCTTCCTCCAGATCCCGTACCAGGGCGACGGGCAGCAGTCGCCGGCGATGCGGGCGTACGTCGCGAGGCAGATCCGCGAGAGCCTCATCCCGGCGCTCGAAAAAGCGACCGGGCGGGCCTACGACGAGGACCGCCTGCGCGAGAACCTGCGCCGCAGCGCCGCGGCGGAGGACGACCTCGTCGCCGTCCTCCAGTCGGCGCGCAGGACGCCGAGCCCCATCGACGCCTACTTCGGCGCCGTCTACTACGTCGGCCCGATCTTCTCCGCCTTCCGCGGAACGGAAGAGGGCCTCGCGTACTATCGCGCGCTGCGCGAGGAGGTCGAGGGCCGCGCGGCGCGGGCGGAGGGCCCCTCGACGCCGTCGGGCCGCCTGGACCGCCAGAAGTACCGCCTCGTCGTCGAGGGGCCGCCCAACTGGACCCACTTCCGCGAGTTCTGGCGCATGTTCGCCGACGAGGGCGCCGTCGTCGTCGCGTCCACGTACTCGAAGGTCGGCGGCACGTACGACCTCGGCTTCCGCCACGACCCGTCCGATCCGCTCGGCACCCTCGCCGACTACTGCAGCGGCTGCTACACCAACCGCAACCTGCCCTCGCGCGTCGACATGCTGGCGGACTACGCCCGGGACTACGGCGCCGACGGGTTCCTCATCCACTCGGTCAAGTCCTGCAACTCCTTCTCGGCGGGGCAGCTCCCGATGCTGCGGGAAGTCGAGCGCCGGACGGGGATCCCGGGGGCCTTCATCGAGTCGGACCTCGTGGACGCCCGGTACTTCTCGGCGGCCAACCTCAAGAACCGGCTGGAGAGCTACTTCCAGATGCTCGACGCGCGCCGCGCCGGAGCGACGGCGTGAGCTGCGTCGTCGGCATCGACCTCGGCTCGACGACGACGAAGGCCGTCGTCCTCGACGAGGGCGGGGAGGTCCTCGGCCGGGGCATCACGAACTCCCGGTCGAACTACGACCTCGCGGCCGAGCTCGCCCGGACCGAGGCCTTCATCAGCGCGCGGTTCCGCCTGCTCGAGCGCGAGGTGGCGCGCGTGGCGGTGCCCGCGACGCTCGCCCGCCTGCTGCGCGCCTTCCGCCTCGAGCAGATGCTCGTCCAGCTCGACACGCTGCGCGCCCGCATCGAGGAGGAGGTCGCCCGCGGCGCGGCGGCGGACCGCGGGCGCCTCTCGGCCGCCGTCGCGGCGATCTTCGGCCGGCTCCGGGCCGAGGAGGAGCGCCGGTTCGAGGAGCCGAACCCGTCCCTGCGATCCGACTTCTTCCGCGACGCCGCGGGGTCCTCGTACGCCCGGCTGGCGCGCGAGGAGGCCCAGCGGCCGGGCTCGGGGGTCTCGTTCGACCGGCTGCTCGGCCTCTACGACCAGTGCATCGTGCGCGTCGAGAACGAGGCCGTCGAGCTCGGCTTCCGCGAGAACATCGGCAAGGCCCTCGCGCGCGCGGGCGAGACGCCCGGCGTGCGCGCGGCCGTGGACGCGGCGCTGACGGCGGACCTCGGGGTTTCCGCCACGGTCGGGACGGGATACGGGCGCGCCCGGCTGCCGTTCCCGAAGGAGCAGATCCGCTCGGAGATCCTGTGCCACGGCCTCGGCGCCCACGTGCTCTTTCCGGGCACGCGCACCGTCCTCGACATCGGCGGCCAGGACACGAAGGCGATCCAGGTGGACGGCAGCGGCATCGTCACGAGCTTCCAGATGAACGACCGCTGCGCCGCGGGGTGCGGGCGCTACCTCGGCTACATCGCCGACGAGATGAACATGGGCCTGCACGAGCTCGGGCCGCTCGCGCTCGAGAGCCGCCGGCCCGTCAAGATCAGCTCGACGTGCACCGTCTTCGCCGGGGCCGAGCTGCGCGAGCGGCTCTCCCTCGGAGAGCGGCGCGAGGACATCCTGGCGGGGCTCCACCGCGCCGTGATCCTGCGGGCGATGAGCCTGCTCGCGCGCTCCGGCGGCATCGAGGACGAGTTCACGTTCACGGGAGGAGTGGCCCGCAATCCGGCCGCCGTGCGCGCCCTCGAGGGCCTGGTCGCCGAGAACTACGGGCCGAGGCGGATCAACATCTCGGCCGACAGCATCTACACGGGGGCCCTCGGCGCGGCGCACTTCGCGCTGCGGACGGCGGCGGCATGAGCGTCACGGCGGGGATCGACGTCGGTTCGGCGGCCGTCAAGGTCGCCGTCCTGCGCGTCGGAGAGGGGGAGGAGCGCCTCCTCGCCCACGCTTCGTCCCGGGTCCGCCGCCGCAGCGTGGCCGACGTCGTGGACGAGGCCTTCGCCGAGGCGATCGAGGCGGCCGGCGTGTCGACCCTCGACTACGTCGCCACGACGGGCGAAGGGGAGTCGACGCCCATCGCGACCGGCCACTTCTACGGGATGACCACGCACGCGCGGGGCGCGCTGTACCTCGACCCCCGGGCGCGGTCGGTCCTCGACGTGGGCGCGCTCCACGCCCGCGCCGTGGCGATGGACGCCCGCGGCAAGGTCACCGGATACAAGATGACGAGCCAGTGCGCCTCGGGGTCCGGCCAGTTCCTGGAGAACATCGCCCGGTACCTCGGCGTCGCGCAGGCGGAGGTCGGGGCGCTCTCGAAGTCGGCCGAGAAGCCCGAGGCCGTCAGCTCGATCTGCGCCGTGCTCGCCGAGACCGACGTGATCAACATGGTCTCGCGCGGGCTCGGCCCCGCCAACATCCTCTGCGGGATCCACGACAGCATGGCGGGCCGCTTCGCGCGCCTGCTCCAGTCGCTCGGCGTCGGGGGCGTGGTCTTCGTCAGCGGGGGCCTGGCCTCCGACGACGGCCTGGCCGCCGCGCTCGAGAAGGCGCTCGCGCTGGGCGCCGCGAAGGGGGCGGCGCCGATCGAGGTGTCCCGTCACCCGCTCTCGGCCTGGGCCGGCGCGATCGGCGCCGCCCTCTGGGGAGCATTCCGCCGCCAACGGGTCGGCATGGAGGGGTCCGCATGGACGAAGAACGCGACGGCGTGACGGTGCGGCTGCTCGGACTGGCCGACGCGCCGCGCCTGGTCCGCATGGACCAGGCGATCACCGGCCGCAACCGGACCGCGTGGTACGAGGGAAAGCTGAAGCGGGCGCTGCGGGAGTCGGACCTGCAGATCTCGCTCGGGGCGGAGGTGGACGGGTTCCTCGTCGGCGCGGTGCTCGGATCGCTGCACTACGGCGAGTTCGGGCAGCCCGAGCCGATGGCGGTGCTCGACACGATCCTGGTGGACCCCGCCTTCGGCCGCCGCGGCGTCGGGAAGGCGCTGCTCGAGAGCCTCGTGCGCAACCTCGAGGCGCTCGGGATCGAGCGGCTCCGCACCGAGGTCGCGTGGGACGAGTTCGAGCTCAACCGGTTCCTCGGCCTCCAGGGCTTCGCTCCCGCCCCGCGGCTCGTGCTCGAGCGGCGGCTCGGCCCGGCGTAAGACGGCCGGCGCGATCGCGCGCCCGGCGCGGCGGCGCGCCCGATTTGATGCAACCGAATCATGAAGGCCGCCGCCCCCGGCGCTAGCTTGAAGTTCGGAGGTGGGCCATGACCGGTGCTCTCATCGGGTTCGGCGTCCTCGTCCTGCTTTCCTTCATTCCTCTCGGCTGGGTTTCGCTGCGCGCGTATCGCCGGTTCAAGGAGGCGCGCGTCGTGACCTGTCCAAAGACGGGTCAGGCGGCGGCCGTCCAGGTCGACCGGGGGCACGCGGCGGCGTCCGCAGCGCACGGCGAGACGGACCTCCGCCTGACGTCGTGTTCGGAGTGGCCCGCCCACGAGAGCTGCGGCCAGGAATGCCTCAGCCAGATCGAGGCCGCTCCGGAAGGCTGCCTCGCCCGCAACATCGCCAGGGACTGGTACCGGGGCGCGGACTGCGCGCTCTGCGGCCAGCCGGTCCGGATGAGCCGCTCGGAGAAGCAGCCCGGCCTGCTCACGCCCGACCGGCGCGCGATCGAGTGGCGCTCGGTGCGGCCCGTGGACCTGCCGGGCGTGCTGGCGACCCACAAGCCGGTGTGCTGGAACTGCCTCGTCGCGCAGGCGTCCCGGGAGCAGTTCCCGGGCCGGCCGGCGACGCGGCCCGGCGTCCGGCGCGCCTCCTAGGCCGCGGGCGTCAGATCGGCGGGGGAGCCAGCGCCGCCAGGATCTCGGCGGTGCTGGCGACCTTGCCGGCGTGGCGGGCCTTCTGCCGGACCTCGTCCATCCGCTGGCAGAGAGAGGGCTCCCGGACCTCGAAGAGGACGCCCGTGGTGAGGACGTCGGTCTCGCGCGTGTAGCGCAGGGCGGCCTTTCGGTCCGTCGGGTCGTGGTCGGGCGGGAGGAAGGCGAGCTTGGCCTTGAGCAGCTTGAACTGCTCGTCGCCGCGCCAGGTCACGCACGGGGACATCACGTTGAGGAACGCGAACCCCTTGTGCTGCATGGCGGACGTCATGAGGTCCACGAGGGTCTTCGGGTCGCCCGAGAAACCGCGGCCGACCCACGTCGCGCCGAAGGAGATCGCGAGCTCGCACGGGTCCACGGAGGGCTCGGGGTTGCCCCAGTAGGTGGACTTGGTCTTGTCGCCGGCGGGCGTCGTCGGCGCCGCCTGGCCCTTCGTCAGGCCGTAGATCTCGTTGTCCATCATGAAGTACGCGATGTCGAGGTTGCGCCGCGCGGCGTGGAGGAAATGGTTGCCGCCGATCGCGAGGCCGTCGCCGTCGCCGCCCACGGCGATGACGTTGAGCTCCGGCCGGGCGACCTTGACTCCGCTCGCGAGCGTGAGGGCGCGGCCGTGGACGCCGTTGAAGCCGAACGTCGACACGTACCCCGGAAGCCTCGAGGAGCACCCGATGCCCGAGATGACGACCGTGTCCCACGGCGCGAGCTGGAGACGGGCCATTGCCCGGTGGAGCGCGGCGAGCGCTCCGAAGTCGCCGCACCCGGCGCACCAGACGGGCTTCAGGTCCGATTTGTAGTCGGCCGGCTCGAAGGCCGGCAGGTCGAGGGTCGTGCTCATACGGCCACCTTCTCCCGCCGCGACGCGGCGTCTCTCGCCTTCAGGATCGCCTCGAGGACCTCGGCGCCCGTCAGGTCCTTGCCGCCCGAGCGCTTGAAGACGTGCGTGCGCCCCGCGGGCAGGTCCAGGAACGTCCTCAGGTACTTGTAGAACTGGGCCGTGTAGGACAGCTCGACGATCACGAGCTCCCGGACGCTCCCGAGGAACTCCTCGAAGTCGCGTTTCGGGAACGGATACAGGGTCTGCGGCACGAAGGCCGCGACCGACTCCCCGCGCGCGTTGGCGGCGTGGACCGCTTCCTGCACCGGGCCCTTCGAAGACCCCCAGCAGAGCACGCCGACGTCGGCGCGGGGCGGGCCGAACCGGCGGAACGCGTGGTAGCGCTCGCGGATCGGCCACATCTTGCGGTAGCGCTTGGCGTTCATGGTCTCGTGCGTGAGGTAGAGGGAGTTCGGCCGGCCCTCGGCGTCGTGCTCGAGGCCGTTGGTCTGGTACATCCCCTTCCTCATGCCGGGCACGGCCATCGGCGACACGCCGTCGGGCGTCTCGCGGTAGCGCTCGTAGTGCTCGAGCTCCGCATCCGACGGCTTGACCCGATCGCGGACCTCGTGGCGGAAGGCGTCGACCGCGATCGTCTCCTTGCGCTGCCCGACGGCCTGGTCGGACAGGACGAGCACCGGGATCTGGAACTCCTCCGAGATGTTGAACGCCTCGACGGTCGCGTGGAAGCAGTCCTCGACGTCGGAGCACGCGAGCACGACACGCGGCGCGTCCCCGTGGGTGCCGAAGAGGGCCTGGAGGAGGTCGGACTGCTCGCTCTTGGTCGGGTTGCCCGTCGAGGGGCCGCCGCGCTGCACGTCGATGATGACCACGGGGACTTCCGCCATCGACGCGAGGCCGATCATCTCGATCATCAGCGACAGGCCGGGGCCCGAGGTCGCCGTCATGGACTTCACGCCGGAAAAGGACGCGCCGATGACGGCGCCGATCGCGGCGAGCTCGTCCTCGGTCTGCAGGAAGGCCCCGCCGGCGCGCGGCATCCACTCGGTGAGGAAGTGGAGGATCTCGGAGGACGGGGTGATCGGATATCCGGCGAAGAAGCGGCAGCCCGCGTGGAGGGCGCCGATCGCCGCGGCCTCGTTTCCGGAGAGCAGCAGGCGCGGCGCCGACGGCGCGTAGTCGAGCCGCTTGGGCGCGAAGGGGCCCTTCTGCGAGGCCGCGAACTCCCGCCCGGCCTCGAAGGCCCGCGTGTTGGCCTCGAGGACCGTGGCCTTCTTGCGGCCGAAGCGGCGGGCCATCGCGCGCTTCAGGGTCTCCGCCGGAAGGCCCAGGAGGTCTCCGAGGATCCCGAGCGTGACGACGTTCTTCGAGCCGGTCGCGCCGGCGGAGGCCTTCGAGATGGCGGCGAACGGAACGGGGATCCACGTCAGCCCTTCTCCGCTGACGAGGCCCAGGTCTTCGCCCGAGGGGTGCTCCTCCGCCGCCTCGCAGAGCACGAGGGCGTCGGGGGCGACGGAGATCTCGCCCCGGAACCGGCCGTAGTCGGCCCACCCGAAGACGACGAGCACGTCCACGCTCGCCCCCTGCGCGTGGACCTCTTCGGCGGCGACGCGGACGGTGCAGGACGACTCCCCGCCGCGGATCTGGGGCCCGTACGCCTCGGTCTTGACGACGTGGAGCCCCTCCTGCGCGGCGACCTGGGCGATCAGGTCGCCCAGCGTGACGACGCCGTCACCCCCCGACCCGACGATCCCGACCGTGACGTCTCTCTTGGCCATGCTGCCCCTTCCGGCGCGGACGCGCGCGGGATCGAGTTTCGGATGCCGGCCGGAGCGGCGCATGATGTGAATGAATCAAGCCGGGGCGAGCCGGCCGGCGGGGCCCCTACGGCAGCGCGTGGGCCTCGAGGAACTTCCACGCCGCGGCGTCGAGCGGGCCGGCGAGGCCCTCGTAGAAGTGGTCGTGCCCCGCGAGCTCCGTGTACTCGACCGGGAAACCCGCGGCCGTCAGCAGGTCGCGCGTCCGGCGGACCGCGGCGATCGGCACGAGAGCGTCGCGGTCGCCGATGAAGATGGCGATGGGGATCTTGCGCCGGGCGTGGCCCAGGATCCCGTCGTAGTCCGGGTCGATGGCCGCGGCATGGACGACCGCCGCGGCGAAGTATTCCGAGTCGAACATCGCCGCGTCGTACGCGAGGTAGCCGCCCATCGAGTGGCCGACGACGTAGACGCGCTTCGGGTCGATCTTCGCCGCCGTCTTCGCATCCTCCACGACGCACCGGAAGACCGCCGGCGCCACGGCTTCGAACGCGGTCTCCCGGGGCAGCCGGGGAGCGATCAGGACGATGCCGTTGGCTGCCCCGAACTGCTTCCAGGCCGCGAAGAAGCTGCCCGAGACGTCCCCCGAGCCGTGGAGCAGCAGGATTGCGGGCCTCGGGCGGTTTCCGGGCGGCGTTTCGAGGCGGTACGAGTACGAGGCGCCTTCGCAGGGAACGGTGCGCGACGTTTCGGCGCGCGCGCCCGCAGCGAGCGCCAGGGCGGCGGTCCCGAGGGCGATCGCGGCGAGCGCGCTCCGGTGCCTCACGGGGAGATCTTACGCGGGGGAGCGCCGGCGGAGCGGACGCCTGTAGAATTCGCTCCACGCAACCGCAACGCAGCACAAACGAGGAGTCTTCATGAAGCCGTTCGACCGGACCCGCGTCGCGCCCCTGCTCGCCCTGCTCGCGTCCGCGGCCGTCCTCCACGCGCAGGCGCCGGCGCCGAAGTACCCCGACTTTCCGAGCGAGACGCCGGCCACGCTCAAGACGTCGGCCGCGGCGTTCGACTACGTCCGGCGCGACCTCATGATCCCGATGCGCGACGGCGTCAAGCTCCACACCGTCCTCCTCGTGCCGAAAGGCGCGAAGGGGGCACCGATCCTGTTGACCCGCACGCCCTACGACGCGAGCGCGCTGACGACCCATCTCGAGAGCCCGCACCTCGGGCCGTCGCTCTACGGCTACGACAACGCGACCGACGTGATCGTGAACGGGGGCTACATCCGCGTCGTCCAGGACGTGCGCGGCAAGTACGGGTCCGAAGGCGACTACGTGATGAACCGGCCGCTGCGGGGCCCCCAGAACCCGACGGCCGTGGACCATGCGACCGACACGTACGACACGATCGACTGGCTCGTGAAGAACGTGCCCGAGACCAACGGCAAGGTCGGGATCATCGGCATCTCCTACGACGGGTTCCTGCCGCTGATGGCCCTCGTCAACCCCCATCCGGCGCTCAAGGTCTCGGTGCCGATGAACCCGATGGTGGACGGCTGGATGGGCGACGACTGGTTCCACAACGGCGCGTTCCGCGAGCAGGGCATGCAGTACATCTACGAGCAGGAGGCGACGCGCAAGAACGACGCGAAGTGGTGGAAGGGGAACTACGACGACTACGACGAGTTCCTGCAGTCGGTGTCCGCGGGCGAGCTCGGCCGCCTGCACGGGCTCGAGCAGATGGGCTTCTGGCGCAAGATCCTGGATCACCCGAGCTACGACGCGTTCTGGCGCGACCAGGCCGTCGACAAGCTCCTGGCGAAGGAGCCGCTGAAGGTGCCGGTGCTGCTCGTGCACAGCCTCTGGGACCAGGAGGACATCTACGGCGCGCCCGCCGTGTACCGGGCCATCAAGCCGAAGGACACGGGCAACGACATGGTCTATCTCGTCCTCGGGCCGTGGCACCACGGCCAGTCCATCCTCGACGGCAGCACGCTCGGCGCGCTGCGGTTCAACAGCGACACGGCCCTCGCGTTCCGCCGCGACGTGCTCGGCCCGTTTCTCGCCCAGTACCTGAAGGACGGCGCCCCGAAGGCCGACGTCTCGCCGGTGACCGCGTTCGAGACCGGAACCAACACGTGGCGCCGGCTGCCGTCCTGGCCCGCCGGCTGCGCCAGCGGCTGCACGGTCAAGCCGTCCCCGCTCTACCTCTCCCCGGGCGCGAAGCTCGCGTTCGCGGCCCCGGCGGCGGGCGGCGCCGAGTTCGCGGAGTACGTCTCGGACCCGGCCAAACCCATTCCGTTCATCTCCCGGCCGGTCGCGATGAGCAGCGCCCGGTGGTCGAAGTGGCTCGCCGACGACCAGCGCGAGGCCTCGGGACGCACCGACGTCGCCGTCTTCACCTCGGACGTCCTGACGGCCCCCGTCAAGATCAGCGGCCAGCCCATGGCCAACCTCGTCGCGTCGACGAGCGGGACGGATTCGGACTGGGTCGTCAAGCTCATCGACGTGTACCCGCCCGAGGTCGCCGGAGACGCCGGGATGGGCGGCTACCAGCTCATGATCGCGGCCGACATCTTCCGGGGCCGCTACCGGGAGAGCCTCGAGACGCCGAAACCGATCGAGGCCGGCAAGCCGCTGCTCTACCGCTTCGCGCTCCCGACGGCGAACCACGTCTTCCTGCCGGGCCACCGGATCATGGTCCAGGTGCAGTCGAGCTGGTTCCCGCTCTACGACCGCAACCCGCAGACCTTCGTGCCGAACATCTTCTGGGCCAAGCCCGGCGACTACAGGGTCGCCACGCAGCGGATCTACACGTCGGCCGGCAGCGCGAGCTTCGTCGAAATGCCGGTCGTGTCGACGCCATGAGCGCGCGCCGGAAGACCTCCCTCGTTCTGGCGGCGGCGCTGGCGCTCGCGGCCCGCGCCGTCCCCGCCGCCGCCCAGCAGCCGGCGCTCGGGCGGACGGATTTTCCGACGTCGGGATCGGCCGCGGCCCAGCCGGCTTTTCTCGAGGGGCTGCTGCTCCTTCACAGCTTCGAATACGCCGACGCGGCCGAGGCCTTCCGCAGGGCCCAGGCCGCGGACCCGGGGTTCGCGATGGCGTACTGGGGCGAGGCGATGACGTACAACCACCCGCTCTGGATGGAGCGCGACGCGGACGCCGCGCGCAAGGCCCTCGGGCGTCTCGCGCCGACCAGGGCGCAGCGCCTGGCGAAGGCCCCGACGGAGCGCGAGAAGATGTACCTCGCGGCCGTCGAGGAGCTCTACGCCGAGGGCGAGAAGGCGGACCGGGACCGCGCCTACGCGGACGCCATGCGCCGGCTGCACGAGAAGTTTCCGGAGGACCTGGACGCGGCCGCCTTCTACGGCCTCGCCCTCATGGGGACCTGCGAGGACAAGCGCGACGTCGCGACCTACATGCAGGCCGCCGCGGTCGTCGAGGAGGTCTTCGCGAAGAACCCGCAGCACCCGGGCGCCGCGCACTACCTGATCCACTGCTACGACGACCCGGCCCACGCGCCCCTCGGGATGCGGCCGGCGCGCGTGTACGCGACGATCGCGCCCGCGGCCGTGCACGCGCTCCACATGCCCTCCCACATCTTCTTCGCCTCCGGGATGTGGGAGGCGGCGGTCGACTCCAACGTCGCCTCGTGGCAGGCGTCGGTGGCCCGCGCCGAGCGCAAGTCGCTCGGGCCCGGAGACCACAGCTTTCACGCCCTCTCCTGGCTCGAGTACGCGAACCTCCAGCTCGGACGCTGGCGCGACGCCCGCGCGAACCTCGCGACGATGGAGGCGGACGAGAAAGCCGCGCCGACGAGCCGGACCTCGGACGCGCTGTCCGGGATGCGCGCGTCCTGGATCGTCGAGACGCGGCGGTGCGGCGAGGGCGTGCAGCCCCCGGCGGAGGCCGCCGCGGCGCGCGACCATTTCGTGCGCGGCCTCTGCGCGCTCGACGCGGGCGACCGGGCCGGCGCCGAGGCGGCCCTCTCCGCGATGAAGGCCCCGCCGCCGCCCCCGGAGGCCGGGCACGCCCACGGCGGAGGGCCGACGATGACCGCCTACGGCCGGGAGCGTGCGGCCGCCGCGGTGGCCGGAGTGCTCCGGACCGAGCTCGAAGCGCTGCTCGCCCTCTCGCGGGGCGACAAGGACGCCGCCGTGCGCCTCGCGGCCGAGGCGGCCGCGGCGGAGGACGCGATGACGTTCGAGTTCGGCCCCCCCGCCGTGGTCAAGCCCGCGCACGAGCTGTCGGGGGAGATCCTGCTGGCCGCAGGCCGCCCCGCCGATGCCCGCCGGGAGTTCGAGACGGCGCTCGCGCACGCGCCCGGGCGCTCGCTCTCGCTGCTCGGTCTCGCCCGCGCCGCGGCGGCGTCCGGAGACCCCGCGCTCTCCCGCGACGCGTACGCGCGCCTGGCGGCGCAGTGGCGCGGCGCCGACGCGGACGTCCCGGGCCGGGCCGAAGTCCTGGCGGCGGCGAAGTAGCGGCTGCGCTACTTCGCGCCGGCCCTCTCGAGGCCGGGGGAGAGCCGGGCGAGCCGCTCGAGCTCGAAGACGTAGCAGAAGACCGAGAAGAGCGACGCCAGCAGGACGGCGACGCCGAGGGCCGAGCCCTTCGTGTCCGACGAGCGGACGAAGAAGACGACCGAGAACCAGCTCCCGGCGAACACGAAGCTCAACCTCGCCAGGAACAGGACGACGTGGCCGAGGACGTCGTGGCGGGGCAGGGTCACGGCGGGCGCGAACCGCCGCTTCGTCCAGCAGGCCGCCTGCATGAGCACGACGAGCGGAAGCACGAGCCAGACGACGGGGCCGCCCGGCCGCTCTCCGCCGGGCCCCGACAGCAGACGGCGGTAGAGCGGGATCCCGAGGCCGAGCAGGGCAGCGAGACCCGCGGTCTCGGCCGCGAAGAGCCCCCAGAACGCCGACTTCGCCCGCCGGCTCATCGCGTCACCGTGCGGGCGCGGCCTCGATCTGCTTGATCGCGCGCGACGCGGCCCACGCGGGCGTCAGGTCGATGACGCCGCCGACGTGCGGGATGGGCTTGCTCGCGATCTCCTTCAGGGCCTGCAGGGCCGGCGCGGCCTTCGGGCCGATCGCGCCGAGCGCCGCCGCGGACTCGCGCACGACGTCGAGCTGCTGGCCCGGGGCGCGGCAGGCGGCGACGAGCGCGGGCACGGCCGGGGCCGCGTCCGGGCCGATCGCGCCGATGGCCATGGCCGCCGCCATCCGCACGACCGGGTCGGGATCCTGCAGCCGCGCCGTGAGCGCGGACAGGGCGGGGGCGGCGGCGGGGCCTCTCTTTGAAAGCTCGAGCGCGCAGAGGCCGCGGACGACGGGGTCGGGATCCGCGAGGGACGCGGTCAGGCCCGCGACGCTCGACGGGACGGCGGGCGGCCGCGTCTCCTTCGCCTTCTTCCACCCGTCGGGCCCCGTGCGCGCGAGGATGAGGTTGTCCACGCCGAGGACGTACCCGGTGGACGCCGCGTTCTTGCCCATGCACACGAACGTGACCGTGTGTTTGCCCTTCGTCAGGCGCGGCCAGCCGATCTGGTAGTCCAGGCCCACGTAGGTCTCGTACGCGTACCCGTCGAAGGAGAGCTGCGGCCGCACGTCCGCGCCCGGCTCGTGCTCGAGCACGGGGGCGACCGGGGGCTTCCCGTCGAGCAGGACCGTGTAGATGCCGTAGTCCGAGCCCTGGGCGACCTGCGTGGAGAGCTCGTAGTCGCCGGCCTCGTCCACGTCGAACGGGATCGTCAGCTTCGAGCCGGGGCCCTCGCCCGCGAAGACCACGACGTCCTTGGACCAGAAGAGGTCCCGGACGACCGAGGCCTTGCCCTTCTCCGCGGCGATGGCGTCCATGACGGTCTCGACCTCGAACTGCAGGGCGTTGCCCTGGGGCAGCCGGGCCGAGCCGTACGGGACGGGGGGCAGGCCCGTCGCGATGCCGTCCTGGTACCAGAAAGAGACCGACGACATCAGGTCGTCGCGCACGCCGAAGGCGGACTTGATCGACCCGTCCTGGTTGAAGGTCCACCCGAGGTGCTCGATGTCGAAATGGAGCGACGTCTCGAACGGGATCGGATCGAGCACGTGCCAGCGGTATCCGGTCATGCGCGAGCCGAGGCCCGTGCCGTCGGCGACCGTCACGCCGGCGTAGAGGCCGTTCGTCACGTGCAGGCCCCAGGCGTCGGTGAAGTAGTCCTCGGAGCCCGTGCCCATCAGTGAGGGCTTCTTCTCGCCGTCCACGAAGAAGCGGTCGTCGCCCTCGCCGAACCAGCCCGCCGAGGGCTGCACGACGGAGAGGACGGTCCCGACGTAGAACCCGCGGCCCTTGACGTCGAGGAACACGTACGGGCTCCCGTCGTCCGGAGCGGGCAGCTCCTGGCGGTAGCGCGCGTGGAAGTACGCGGTGCCGGGGGGCAGGGAGGGCACCTTCTCCCAGTCCACGTGGTAGTAGAGGTGGTCCACGCGGCGGCGGCCCTCGTTCGTCAGCGTGATGCGGCACGACTTGCGGAAGGGCATGGGCCAGTAGCTGTTGCGCGCCCGGCCGTCGGAGCTCGCGCGGATCATGGACGACTCGACCGTGCGCTCGAAGCCGTGGCCCACGGCGAAGAAATCGCCCAGAGGCGCGTCCACCGAGGCCTCGGGGCTCCCGTCGTAGTACACGCGCAGGCGCATCAGGCGCGGCCACCCGTACTCGTTGGCCGCCACCGTGATCCAGAGGTGGGTGATGACGCCCGGCCCCTCGACGTCCGCCAGCGTGACGGTCTCGCCCGGGATCGGGTGCTTGCTGTCGTTGTTGGAGGCGGGGTCCGGGTTGCTGGAGGAAGAGCGCTCGGCCTTGAAGTCCTTGAGGTGCGCGAACTCGAGCGGGTCGCGGCCCTGGGCGAAGGCGGGCGCGGCGAGCGCGGCAGACAGGGCGGCGGCGAGCAGGACGGATGCGAGCTTCATCGTGGCCTCCGGATGTTTGCGGGGGATCTTATGCCGTCTCGTCTGGCGGCGGATCGAGTCTCCTGGGGTCAGTCCTGAAATCCTGAACTCCTCAACTCTGCCCGAAATACTTCAGGAGTTCAGGACTGACCCCATCGCAGACCCCATCGCAGTGACCCCATCGCAGAGAAATGACGGACTGAGCGCGGCGCTTACCCGACCAGGGCCTCGACGCTCTCGCGGAAGACCCCCGTGTGGAAGTCGATGTCGGACTCGGTCGTGTCCGGGGCGATCAGGGCCATGTTGTGGAAGGGGGTCATGAGGATGCCGCGATTCAGCGCCGCGAGGTGCATGTACCGGTCGAGCTCCGGGTCGATCGCGGCGGCCGCCTCGGCGCCGTTTCTCGGCGGCGTCGCGCGGAACCAGTACTCGGCGCGGCAGCCAAGCCGCGTCACGTGCCAGGGGAGACGGTGCTCGGCGATGACGGTCTCGACGCCTTCGGCGAACCGCTTCGCCAGGGGGATCGTCCGGGCGTACGCCTCCCCGGTCAGGACGTGCTCGAGCGTCGCGCGCATGGCGGCGAGCGACAGGGCGTTGCCGGCCAGCGTCCCGCCGATTCCTCCCGTGTCCGCGCCCTCGACGGTCGTGGAAGCCCGGATGCGCGCGGCGACCTCGGCGGACAGTCCGTACACGGCCGCCGGCACGCCGCCGGCGAGCGGCTTGCCGATCGTCAGGATGTCGGGGGAAAGACCGTGCGCGCGCGTGTACCCGCCGGGGCCGGTCGAGATCGTGTGGGTCTCGTCGAGGACGAGCAGCGTCCCGGTTCTCCGGGTCGCCGCGCGGAGGGCGTCGTGGAAGCCGGGCTCGGGGTGCACGATGCCGATGTTCGTCAGGGCCGGCTCGGCCAGGACGCAGGCGACGTCGCCGTGCGCGAGCGCGGCCTCGAGCGCCGGGACGTCGTTGAACTCGACCACCCGCGTGGTGACCGCGGGATCGACCGGGGGCCCGAGGTTGCCGTCGCGCGGCCCGACGGCGCCGGCGCGCAGCGTCGCGAACGTCTCGTCGACCGTGCCGTGGTAGCACCAGTTGAAGACCAGGATCTTCGGGCGGCCGGTCACGTGCCGCGCGAGGCGGATGACGAACCGGTTGGCGTCGGTCGCCGTGAGGGTCGTCTGCCAGTAGGGGAGGCCGAAGCGCCTGGCGAGCTCCTCGCCCACCGCGATCGCGTCCTCGGTGGGCAGCATGAACGTGATGCCGCGCCGCGCCTGCGCCGCGATGGCCTCGACCGACGCCGGCGGCGCGTGGCCGGTCATGGCGCCCGTGTCCCCGAGGCAGAGGTCGAGGTAACGGAGGCCGTCGGCGTCCGTGAAATGCGCGCCGGAGGCCTCCCGGACGAAGATCGGGAAGCTGCCGGCCCAGCGCACCATCCAGTTCATGGGGACGCCGCCGAGGAGGCTGCGGCTGGCTCGTTCGAAGAGCTCGCGGGAGCGCGGGCGGGCGGCGGTGAAGCGCTCCTGCTCGGTCCGCAGGAGGGCCCCGAGGCGCGATCGATCTATAGTCATGCCGCGGGCGGGATCTTATGACGGCCTGAACTTCGGGCCGGACCTCCCGTACCAGAAGAGAACACGAACCCGATTGCACAAGGAGAGATCGCATGCGCGCCGCCAGAACCTCGTTGAGCCTGTTTCTCGCCGCGACCGCCGTCCTCGCCCAGCAACCGGCCCAGAAGGGCATCGAGCTCGCCGACATGGACCGCAACGTCGAGGCTTGCTCCGACTTCTTCGAGTTTTCCAACGGCGCGTGGCGGGCCATCAACCCCATTCCCCCCTCGATGGTCCGGTGGAGCCGGCGCTGGCAGGCCGGGGAAGAAGCCAAGGACCAGTTGAAGGGGCTCCTCGACGAGGCCGCGGCCGTCAAGAACCCGCCGAAGGGCAGCATCGACCAGCTCATCGGGGACTTCTACGGCGCGTGCATGAACGAGGCTGAGCGCAACCGCCTGGGCGTCAAGCCGCTGGATCCGCTCTTCGCCCGGATCGCGGCGATGAAGACCCCTGCCGACGTCGAGCGCATGATCACCCGGTTCCAGGAGCTCTCCATCCCGGTCCCGTTCGCGGTCGCCGGCGGCTCCGACAACCACAACCCGACCGACGTCATCGCGCAGATCTTCGCGAGCGGCCTCAGCCTGCCCGACCGCGACTATTACGTGAAGACCGACAAGCGCTTCGTGGAGGCCCGCGAGAAGTACGTCGCCCACGTCGAGACCATGTTCCGCCTCGCGGGCTCGACCGAGGCGCAGGCGAAGGCCGCCGCCGCGACCGTGATGCGCATGGAGACCGCGCTCGCCCAGGCGTCGCTCGACAACGTGGCGCTGCGCGATCCGAAGGCGACCGACCACAAGACGACCATGGCCGCCCTCCAGAAGATGACGCCGCGCTTCGACTGGACCGCGTCCTTCAAGGCCCTCGGCATCGCGCCGGGCGACGTCAACGTCGCGGAGCCGAAGTTCCTGGAAGAGGTCAACACGCAGCTCGGCTCGGTCTCGCTCGACGACTGGAAGACGTACCTCAAGTGGCACCTGCTCGACTCGGCCGCGCCGTCGCTCTCGGACGCGCTCGTCCAGGAGGATTGGGCCTTCAACGGCGCGTACCTGAACGGCGCCAAGGAGCTCAAGCCCCGCTGGAAGCGCTGCGCGGAGTCCACCGACAATCTCCTGGGCGAGGCTCTCGGCAAGAAATACGTCGAAAAGTATTTTCCGCCCGAGGCCAAGGCGAGGATGCAGGAGCTCGTCAAGAACCTGCTCCTGGCGATGGGCCAGACGATCGAGGGCCTGGACTGGATGAGCGCGGAAACCAAGAAGAAGGCGCTCGAGAAGCTCTCGACCTTCAACCCGAAGATCGGGTACCCGGACAAGTGGAAGGATTACAGCAAGATCCCGGTCACCCGGTCGTCGTACTGGGACGACGTCGTCGCGGCCCGCAAGTTCAACGTGGAGGACAACCTGGCGACGATCGGCAAGCCCGTGGACCGCGGGCGCTGGGGCATGACGCCGCCGACCTCGAACGCGTACTACAACCCGCTGCTCAACGAGATCGTCTTCCCGGCCGGGATCCTTCAGCCGCCGGCCTTCAGCATGTCGGCCAACGACGCGGTCAACTACGGGGCGATCGGCGTCGTCATCGGCCACGAGATCAGCCACGGCTTCGACGACCAGGGCGCTCAGTTCGACGCGCAGGGGCGCCTGCAGAACTGGTGGACCGACGAGGATCTCAAGAAGTTCCAGGAGAAGACCGCCTGCGTCGTGAACCAGTTCGACCACTACGAGGTCGAGCCCGGCGTCCCCGAGCGCGGCAAGCTCGTCGTGGGAGAGTCGATCGGGGACCTCGCGGGCGCACGGATCGCCTACCGCGCGTTCCAGATCTCGCAGAAGGGCAAGCCGCCGCTGCCGACGATCGACGGTTTCACGCCCGACCAGCAGTTCTTCATCGCGTGGGGGCAGTTCCGCGGCGACGCGATCCGCCCCGAGGCGGCAAGGACGATGGCGCAGGGCGACCCCCACCCGATCGGCAAGTTCCGCGTCATCGGCCCGCTGTCGAACCTGCCCGAGTTCCAGAAGGCCTTCGGCTGCAAGCCCGGGTCGCCGATGGTGCGGGCGGACGCGGAGCGGTGCGACGTCTGGTAAACGTCGCCTCCGCTGCGTTACGGGATCTGCGCCGCGGCGGCGCCTCCGGCGCCGCACG
>JAYRMU010000060.1:0-4474 GCA_041912555.1 Thermoanaerobaculia bacterium | reverse complement strand
GGCCCGCCACCCCACGGGGGGGGCCTCAACGCCCCGCCCCCCGATCACCCCCCACGGGCGGGGCGGCGACGTTTGTCGCCCAGTAGGCGAGCCCGACCACGGCGACCACGGCGATCAGCCCCGGAAAAAAGTTCCAGCTCGACGGATCGCTGCTGTAGATGTTGTAGCCGAGGACGCGTCGGCAGGTCTCGGCAGCGATCGCGGCGAGGACCCCGAACCGTACCGTCAGCGCCACGACGATCCCCACGGAGATCGCGGCCAGCGGCAGCGTGACCTCGGGCGACGGCCCTCCCAGGTAGATGCCCACGTAGAGGAGCGTCACGATCAGGCCGCCGAGCCACCCGCGCCGCACGACGAGGCGAGCCAGGATCAGCAGAAACACGATCCCCAGAATCCAGACCGCGGAGTTGATCGCGATGCCCAGGATCTGGGCCACCGCGCCCCCGAAGTTGAGCGGCGTGAGCACGTCGACGGCGTGCGGCGGCGGGCCGGGGATTCCGAGCCACAGGGGAATCAGCACCCGCAGGGGCCCAAGGATCAGTCCCGCGGCCGTCCCCGCGACCGTGCCGATCAGGACGTCCCTCCCCACGAGCGGGTCGCGCCAGCTCCCCGACAGGGCCCTCGTCCACGAGATCAGCATCTGCGGCCAGTTGCGCCGCGCGAAGGGCTCGAGCGCGAGGTAGAGCATCCAGACCGCGATCCCCATTCCGGCGGCGTTGCAGAAGGCGGTGATGAGGATCCAGCCCTCGTCGGAGCTCGCGACGTGGTGCCCTCCGAGAGCCCACGAGCCGAACTGGAAGAGGAAGACGGCCGCGCCGAACCGGGTCGCGCCGCGGCGGTCGCCCCGGCCGGCGCGGAGATTGTGGCGGGCGAGCGCTGCGCTGGCGAGGAGGAGAAACACGAGCAGGCCTTCGAACACCAGCTCGCCCGTCCCGGCGCCGCGTCCGGCGGGATCCTCCGCCGGCCGTGTCCAGGGGCCGATCCACCGGAAATAGACGGGACGTCCCCGATAGGACGCCGCCTCCACCCGCATCGACACCCCGGGGTGCTCCGGGTGCGGCCCTTCCCACGCGGCGCGCGCCGTGGCGAAGGAAGGCGGCGACCAGCGCGGCTCGACCGGGACGAAGAGCTTCATGTCGAGGCCCGCCTCCCGAAACAGGAGTCCCCAGTCCGTCTCCGGCGTCGTCGCGGCGCCGGACTGGAACTCGGGCGGGACGACGGCGAGCCGGACGAGCCTTCCTCGGGGGTCGAGCCAGACCTCGGCCATGCCCGGATCGACCGGGGGAGGATTCAGACCGTCCACGAACGGCGACGGATACGGTCCGGTGAGGGTCAGCCCCGGAACGAGCGGCGCAGGGGCCTGCCGGTAGTCGAAGGCGACGGCGTCCCGCGCCAGATCGCCGCGGTAGCCTCCATGGCCCCGGGCCCACACGAGGAATCCCGCGGTCGTCTGGAACCAGTTCGCGTGATCGGCCGGCTTCCCGAGCCCGACGCTCTCCAGGATCCCCTGTGCGCGCTCGCGCAGGACCTCCGGAGACTTCAACGTGCCCACGAACGCGGCGATGTTCGCGCGCGGCGTCAGGACGATCGAGAGAACGAGCGCCGCCGCGAGGGCGAAGAGGAGCCGGCGCGCCGCCGCCGGCGAGATCACGCCCCGCTCGCCCGCCGCGGCGACCATCTCTGGCGACGGCGTCTCGCCGGCCGCCAGGGCCGCCGCCAGCGGATCCCCTCCCGGCAGCGCCGCCGCGACCTGGGACACCGACGCCGGCCGCGCGGCCGGGTCCTTCTCGAGGCATCGCAGGATCACGCGCTCGACCACGGGATCGAAGCCCGGCGCGACCGCGGACGGCGCCGTCGGAGGGTCTTCCCCGTGCTTTCGCCGGAGCTCCTCGAAGCTCGCGCCGTCGAAGGCCTTGCGCCCGGTCGACAGCTCGTAGAGGACGAGGCCGAGCGCGTACACGTCGCTGCGGACCGACGCCTTCCCCCCCGCGAGCTGTTCGGGCGCCATGTAGGCCGGCGTCCCCGAGACCTCGCCCTCCGGGACGTCGCCCGCCGCGACCGCCAGCCCGAAATCCGTGATGCGCGCGCGGCCCCGGCCGTCGATCATGACGTTGGCGGGCTTGAGGTCCCGGTGGAGAACGCCCTTGTCGTGCGCCGCGGCGAGCCCCGCGCACAGCTCCCGGGAAATCTCGAGCGCCTTGTCGGGCGGGAGCCGTCCGATCCGCCTCAGCAGGGAGGCGAGGTCCTCGCCGTCCACGTACTCCATCGACAGGTACTGCTGCCCGTCGATCTCGCCGACGTCGTAGACGCGGCAGACGTTCGGGTGAGAAACCTGGCGCGCGTTGCGCACCTCGGCGTAGAAGCGCTCGATGCGGTCGGCGTCCCGCGCGAAGGGGCGCGGCAGGAACTTCAGCGCGACGGGCTGCCCGAGTTTGAGGTCGTCGGCGCGATAAACCTCGCCCATGCCACCGCGGCCGAGCAGGCCGATGACCCGGTAGCGCTCGATCAGGACCTGTCCGGGAGTGAAGCCGCCCGTCTCGATCGTGTCGGAGGAGGCCAGGCGCCCGACCTTCGAGGACGACGGCGGCCGTCGAGCCGCCGCGGCGACCGACGGCGATGCCATGTTCGTCGGCATCCGCGAGACGGAGGACACCTCGGCGCCGCAGGTGGAGCAGAACTGCGCCGAGGCCGGAACCTCGGCGGCGCACCGCGGGCAGACCGTCACGCGAGTCGGATCCTTCGGGGAATGGGCCCCCTCCCTTCGCCGACTCCTAGTTCTTCTTCTCCTGCGTCCCCGGGGGCTTCGCGCCCGGCGTCGCCACGCCCCGGGGCGCCATCTTCGTGGTCTTGCCCGTCATCACCGGCGTCCAGGCCTTTCCGTCCGTCGAGCTCTCGAACTTGAACGAATACCCCTCGGGCTTCGTGTCGCTGATGACGTAGCGGGTCTTGAAGAGCTTGTCGCCCATCTTCGACTCGCCCGTCCAGGTCCACGTTCCGTCCTGGAGTGTGCCGGTCGCGGTCTCGTACTGGCCGAGGTTGTTGAAGCTCCACCAGCGGTAGACCTTCTTCTCGGTGTCGTAGCCCATGATCCCCTGGACCTGCATGAGCCCCATCGGGCTCTTGCTCTCCATCATGCAGCCGATGAAGAACTTGCCGGGCATCCAGCGGCAGATGTCCCGCCCCTGGGTCGCGCCGCCGGCACCCATCGGACCCGGACGGATCTCGCCCTCGGACGTCCACGGGCCCAGGAAATAGCCGAGCTTCTCGACCTCGGGAGAGGGCTTGGGGCCCTCCGGGGGCTTGGGAGCCTCGGGCTCGGACGCGAACATCGACGCCGCGAATCCCACCGCCGCGAGCGCCGCCAGAATCCTTTTGCGGGTCATGGGGTCCTCCTCGTCTCGACCGGCGGACATGATACCCACAATCCGGCCCGATCCCCGCCCCGTCCCCCCCCGGGGACGGCGCCTGTGGCGCAATCCGGGAAGTCCGGACCGGCCGACCGGGGATATTCTCTTCGCATGAGACACACACGAACCGGTCTTCTCTGCCTCTCGGTCGCTCTCCTGCTCTCCGGAATTCTCCTCGCCGCGGTCGAGGGATCGTCGGGCGGATTGCGCTGGACGGTTCCGGCGCGCTGGCAGGTCGCCGGGCCCAAGCCCATGCGCGCCGCGACGTACACGATCCCCGGGGCGACGGGCGCCGAGGCCGGCGAGTGCGGCGTCTTCTACTTCGGCAACGGCCAGGGCGGGGGCGTCGAGGAGAACATCCAGCGCTGGGTCGGGCAGTTCGAGGGCGCGAGCGCCCCGAAGAAGTCGGAGCGCACCGTCAACGGGCTCAAGGTCCATCTCGTCTCGGTGTCCGGCACGTACCTCTCGCCGTCGGGGCCGATGATGCAGTCCGGAGGAAAGAAGCCCGGCTGGAGCCTCTCCGGCGCGATCGTCGAAGCGCCCGAGGGCCTCGTCTTCTTCAAGTGCGTCGGCCCGGCCGCGACGATCCAGAAGGCCCAGCCCGAGATCGACGAGCTGCTGAAGTCGCTCGCCAAGGCCGGAGCCGCGAAGGCGTAGGCACCGTCGCCTACGCTGCGTTCCGGGATCTGCGCCCTGCGGGCGCACCGCCGGGCGGCTCGCCCAAAGGGGCTCGACCGCCCGGCTGATCCCTCCACTCCGCTTCGGCTCCCGCGGCGCGAGGCGTCCTCCGCTGCGCTCGCGGAGATTCCTCGCGCCGCGTGCGACTCGATGCCGCGTTGCTGGAAATCCTCGGCGCAGCCGCACCAAATGGCCCCCCTCACCCGACCCTCTCCCCCCTCCGGGGGGCGAGGGAGAAGTACGGTGGGTGGCGAAGTCAGCGCCCCTCACCCCGGCCCTCTCCCGGAGGGAGAGGGGGTACAACGTGGCTCGTCACGCCCATCTCTTCCCATCGCTCGCGGCGCGGGAAGTCACCCGACCGAAGGGAGGGTGGAGGCCCGCGCCGCGGG
>JAYRMU010000059.1:0-40807 GCA_041912555.1 Thermoanaerobaculia bacterium | reverse complement strand
TTTCAATCGCTCGCGGCGTGAGAAGTCACCCGAGCGAAGCGAGGGTGGAGGCTCACGCCGCGGGAGCCGGAGCGAAGTGGAGGGATCAGGCGAACGGTCGAGCCCCTTTGGGCGAGCCGTTCGCCGGTGCGGGCGGCGGCCTACGGCCGCGCCCGCAGATCCCGGAACGCAGCGGAGGCGACGGTTACCCCGCCGCCTTCAGCGCCAGGTCGTCGCGCCGGTGGTAGATCGAATCCACGAGGCCGTACGCCTTCGCGTCCTCGGCTTCGAGGATGAAGTCGCGGTCGGTGTCCTTGGAGATCTTCTCCAGGGGCTGGCCCGTGTGGTGCGCCATGATCTGGTTGAGCCGGTCCTTGAGCCGCATGAGGTCGCGGGCGTGGATCTCGATGTCGGTCGCCTGGCCCTGCATGCCGTAGGCGAGCGGCTGGTGGATCAGGAAGCGCGCGTTCGGCAGCGAGTAACGCTTGCCGGGGGCGCCCGCGGCCATCAGGACCGCCGCCATCGAAGCGGCCTGCCCGACGCAGATCGTGGTCACGTCGTTCTTGACGTACTGCATCGTGTCGTAGATCGCCAGGCCCGCCGTGATCGAGCCGCCGGGCGAGTTGATGTAGAACGCGATGTCCTTCTCGGCGTTCTCGGACTCGAGGAACAGCATCTGGGCAATGATCAGGTTGGCGATCGTGTCGTCGACCGGCTGGCCGAGGAAAATGATGTTGTCCTTCAGGAGCCGCGAGTAGATGTCGTACGCGCGCTCTCCCCGGCTCGTCTGCTCGATGACCATGGGTACCAGAACCATGCCGCCTCCCTCGTAATCGTCGTCCATTCCGGAGCTCACTTGACTTCCACCGGCATTCCCGAGGGTAGCACCTTGGCGCTCGCAATCAAGAGGTCGGCCGCCCGGGCCAGCCGCATCTCGTCGCGGAGGGCGTCGATCCCTCCCGCCTTGGCCATCTGCTCGCGCAGCTCGGCCGGCTCCACGCCGCGCTCGGCGGCGGCGCGCTTGAACTCGGCCTCGAGCTCGGTGTCCGACACCTGGATGCCCTCGCGCTCGGCAACCGCGTCGAGCAGCAGATATTCCCGCACCCGGCGCTCGGCGCCCGGCCGGGCCTCGCCGCGCAGCTTCTCCCAGTCTTCCTTCTCCGGGTCCACCCCGCTCTGGGCGAGATAGCGGGCGTAATCGCGCAGCGCCGCGATCGTCTCCGACTCGACGAGGACCTCGGGAGCCGGGATCTCGCGCTTGCCGACGAGCGTGTCGAGGATCGACCGCCGGAACCGGCGGCGGCGGTCGGCTTCCTTCTCGTGGCGCAACCGCGTCCGGACCTTTTCGCGCAGCGTCTCGACGGTGTCCCCTTCCGAGAGCGCCTTCGCGAAGTCGTCGTCGAGCGCCGGAAGCTTCTTTTCCTTCAGGGCCGCCAGGGTCACCTGGTAGTCCACCGTCTTCCCGCGGAACTCGTCGTTCGGAAAGTCGTCGGCGAAGGTCTTGCGGAAGGTGCGCGTCTCGCCGGGCGCCGCGCCCCGCAGCGCCTCGTTGATCTCCGGCATCGAGTCAGCGTGGCCGACCTCGAGCGTGATCTTCTCGTCGCGGAAGGTGCGCGGGTTCTGTCCCGGCGCCAGGATCTCGACGAACGACCCCGAGATGTCGGCGACGGCGAAGTCGCCGGGAGCGGCCGCCCGTCCCTCGATCGGATGGAACTCGGCGTGGCCCTCGCGGATCCGCTCGAGGACCCGGGAGACCTCGTCCTCGCCGGGCTCGACCGGGACGTCCTCGACGGGCACGCCCTTGTACTCCCCGGGATCGACGGCCGGCTTCAGGTCCAGGCGCGCCGCGAAGCGCATCGGGCCGGGCGGGTCCCACTTGAGGTCCTCGATGTGGGGGCGGCCGAGGACCGACAGCTTGCGTTCCTCGATCGCCGCGGCGAGCGCGTCGGGAAGGACCGCCTCGAGCACGTCGCCCTTGATCTCGTCGGCGAAGCGCTGGCGGACCACCGATTCGGGCGCCTTGCCCTTCCGGAAGCCCGGGATCGCCGCCCTCTGGACGTACGACCGGGTCACCGCCTCGAACGCCCTCTCCACGTCCTCCGCGGGCACCTCGATCTCGAGGACCGTGCGCGTGGACGACTCGTCTTTCGTCGCAACAATGGCCATAGGGCGGGGATCTTACTCCGAGCTCAGGGCCGCGGCGGAACCGTCCGCGGAGCCGGGCGGGCCGAGGGCGGAACGGGCTCGGCGCGCTGGGGGACCAGGCGCGCGTACGCTCCCTCGGCGTCCGCCCGGCCCCAGCCGAAGACGGGGTTCGGGACGTCCTCGCCGGAGAACCCCCCGCAGGTGAGCGCGACCCGGAGCGGTACGGCGCCCCGCTCGAGCGCCGCCTCGGTGCGGTCCACGTCGCCGGCGAGACCGGGCACGGCGGACCACAGGAGCGCCACGACTCCCGCCACCTGGGGCGCCGCGCCGGAGGTCCCGCTGAACGACTCGGCCCAGCCCCCTCCGGAGGCCGCGGTCCGCAGCCGCACGCCGGGCGCCGTGAGGTCGGGCTTCATCCGATTCGATCCGTCGATCGTGACCGGGCCGACGCTCGAGAACGACGCGATCGTGTCGCTTTCCGTCGTCGCCCCGACCGTGAGCGCGGCGGCATAGATCGCGGGCGGCTCGGTCACCGTGAAGCAGTGCGGCAAACCGGCAGAGCCTCCCTCGTTCCCGGCGGCAAAGACCACGGCGATCCCCGCGGCGCGGACGTTCGCGACGACCGCCTCGAGCACTTCCGGGTCGGTGCAACCCTCGCTCGGCGGACAGGTCCACGAATTGTTGATGACGTCGGCGCCGAGATCGGGGCGCGGGTTCGCGCCCGAGGCGTCCGTCGGCGCCAGGAGCCACTCGAAGCACTCCGTGTAGCGCGCCGGGGTCCCCGCGCCCCGGTCCATGTTCCGGCAGCCGATGAGGGTCGCGCCCGGCGCCGCGCCGATCCGGTTGTCGCCGCCGTCGTCGCCGAGGGCTAGCCCGGCGGTCCCGGTGCCGTGCGCGCCGTCGTCGCAGGGCGCCGGGACGTCCGAGCCGCACGGGTTGCCGGACGCGGCGTCGTGGACCGCGTCGTGCCACGCGTAGTCGTGCGACGCCGCCGAGCCGCGGTAATGGGAGATGAGGGCCGGGTGGTCCCACTGGAATCCGGTGTCGGCGACGCCGATCACGATGCCCTGGCCGGTGAAGCCCCGGTCCCAGAGCAGGGGCGCGTGGATCCGGTCGATGTTCGGCTCGATCCCGACCGCGGTCGCGCGGGGCGCGAGGGACGGGGGCGGCGCATCGGGCCGGGTCATCATGGCGCCGCGGTTGCCGACGACGGCGGCCACGTCCCCGCGCGCGGCGAGCTCCCCCGCGAGGGCCGCGCCGCCCTCGACCTCGAGCATGTTGACGAGAAAGTGAGAGCGAAAGCGGACCCCCTCGCCCGCGAGCCGGTCCTTCAGAGGCGCCTGCGCCCGATCGGCGACCGCCCGCAACGCGTCGTACACGAAGCGGCGCCGCTCGGCCCGGTCGGAGATACCCGCCGCCGCCGACAGGTCCGCGCGCTCGCGCAGCACGACGAGAAACGGGGCGCGCTCGCCTTGGGCCTTGCCGGCGAAGATCCGGGGGTCGACCGAGAGCGCCTTCGCCGAGGCGACCGACGTCGAGGCGACGAGGAGAGCTGCGAGGAACCCGGCCGGCACCGCCCCATTACAGCACGTCCCCTCTCGTCCCGACGTTCCACTGAGGTATGGTGCCGGGAACACAGGACGCCTTTGCGAGAAGCTTTCTGGCCATCGGTTTTCGGAGCGCTCGTCTTCCTGGTGAGCCTCACCGCGCTTCTCGGGCCCGTTCGCCGCACCGCACGCCTTCCTCTCACCCTGGCTGCGCCGATCGCCCTCGCCCTGCTCGTCTGTTTCGAAGCCCTCCTCGTGAATGCGCTCTCCCTGACCCACGCCGTCACGCGAGGAGACGTCCTGGCGGGTCACCTCGTGCTCGTCGCGGCCTGTCTGGTACCGGCGCCGCGCGCCGCGCTCGGCCAGATCCGAAGCGCGATCACCGGACGGACTGCGTGGAGTCCAGGCCGCTTCGGCCTCGTGCTCATCCCGCTCGCCGCCCTGGCTGCGCTGAGCGCGGTTCGTTACGCCCCGAACAACTTCGACGCCATGACGTACCACCTCGCGCGCGTCGCGCACTGGATCCAGCACCGGTCGGTCGGGGCTTATCCAACCGGCATCCAGCGACAGCTCGTCCTTCCCGCGGGCTCGGACTATCTGCTGCTCCTGCTTCAGGAAGTTTCGGAATCCGACCGCCTGGCCAACCTCCTTCAGTTTGGCTGTTACGCCCTCGTGGTCCTTGCGGCGCCCACGCTGGCGCGCCTGGTGGGAACTCCGCGGCGACTCTCGGGCTTCGCGGCCATTCTCGTGGCGACGCTGCCGATGTCGATCCTCCAGGCTTCGTCGGCACAGAACGATCTCGTAGCCTCCGTGATGGCCGTGGCAATGGTGGGGGCGTCCCTCTCCTTCGCGCATACCGGACACCCCGTCCCTCGTCCGATTTCTCGCGTCCTGCTTCTCGCCGCGACGATGGCAGCGGGGGTCCTCGTCAAGCCGACGGCGCTCTTTGCCGCGGCGCCCTTCCTGGTCCTCGTGGGAGTTGCCACGGCGGTTCGGCTGAAGCGCGGCTTCGACCGATTCCGGCCGTATGCGTTCGGCGCCCTGCTGGCGCTCGCGCTCGTAGCGCCCGTCTGCTTGCCCGAAATCATCCGCCGCAACGTCTACGAGCACGCTCCCGATCTGGCGAGAGAGTTCTCGTACCCGCTCGTCGGGCGGTGGGCCGATCGTACCGTCAACAGCCTCCGGGGCCTTGCTCACCACATCCCTCCCCCGCGGCGCTGGGCGGGGGCGCTTTCGGAGTTCACCGGAAAGGACTGTTCGCCCGAAATCGCCGCAGTGTGCGTAACGACCCAGTTTCGCGCGCACGAGGACCTCGTCGGGAATCCGGTTCAGGCGATTCTGGCCGTGGCAGCCGTCGCACTCGCCATTTTTCGAAGAGGCTCGCCGAGACGGGCGCGGCTTGCGGTCGCTTGCTTGCTCGCGGCGTGGCTACTCTTTCACGGACTGCTTCAGGACAACCCCTGGATTCAGCGACTGGAACTGCCGCTCTTCGTGCTCCAGCCGATGTCCCTGGGCGTCCTCCTTCCAGGCACGGCGAACTCACGCTCGCGGCGGGCCCTCGCCGCCGTCGGCGCGGCGGGCGCCCTCCTCCTCGCCGACGCTCTCTTTGTCGCCGTGCGCAACGAGCTCAGTCCACCCTTCGGGCCTGCCGCGCCCTACGAGCGCTCCTACTACGACAGCTTTCACTCGCAGTTCGCGCCGCAGGAGACCGCGCTCCGATTCTTGGCTTCTCGAAATTGCCTGAGGCTTGGCCTGTCCCTGAGCGAAGTCGGCTACGACTACCCGCTGACGTGGCGGGCGATGCAGCTCGGAGCGACGGTCCACCACGTGTCCGTCTCGGACCCCTGGCCTTGCCTTCTCTACAGCGATCACGGAGAGCCTCCCGGGGCGCGGGCGGCGGGCTGGGTTCCCCTCGCGGGGCTCGAGTCGGAGCAGGGAAAAGACGTACCGTTTCTCTTCGGCCGCTCCCCCTGAGGGCGGCCGGCGCACCGTCTGACGGCTCAGGTGTCACTGGTCGCGGCGCCGCCGCGTCGGTCGACGCCCTCCTGAGCGACGCGCTTTCCACCCGTATCAATCAGCGCGAGAGGTCGACGTCGGTGGCGGCCCCTGCCAGGTCCTGTTCGGTCAGGGTGAGCGTTCCCCGGTGCACGCCGTCGGTGATGGAGTAGGGACCCGCCGTCACGAGGCCGTTGCGGCCCGTCACGTACGGCAGAAGCAGGGTCGCGCGGCCCGCGTCGTCCAGGCGCCCCTGCGTGCTCCATTCGAAGACGCGGTTCTGATTGGTTTGGATCCGGGTCCGCGCCGAGGCGAGCGCGCCGGGAGGGCCTCCCTTCAGGAGCACCGGGGCGCCCGGGACGACGCCGAACACCTTGTAGACCTGCGCCGAAGGGAACCCGGGAATCGACTCCGCGAACGGGCTTTCGTAGAGGAGGCGAAAGCTCCCGAGCGCCCCTTCGCCCTTCGCAGCCTGAGCCGGCTCGGGCATGCCGTCGAAGTAATAGAGCCGGGAGGGGACCATCCGGAAGAAGCCTGCGAGAACGCGCGGCCTCGGTCCCTCGAGCCAGTCGAAGGACACCTCCGCGACGGGTGCCGTCCCGGGAGGCGCGAATCCGATTTCGGTCAGAAGCTCGTTCTTGGGGCTCCTCAGGACGACGAATCCGACACGCCGCCGCGAAAGGACCGCTACCGCCGCCTCCTCGGTCGGAGCGAAGAAGAACACCGCCGAATCCTCCATGGCCGAAGGGTGTGGCGGACCGGAGCGCTCGGGCTCCCGAGCCTCGGTGCCGAAGGGGTTGGCGATGACGGGCTTGGCTGCGAAGTACTCGATCAGATGCCCGATCGCCCATTCGCCCATCACGGCCGGCCGCGAGGGGTCGCTCGGTCGTACCGACCTGAGCCATTGCATGGCCGGGATCAGGTCCATCTCGAATCCAGGGTCCTGGCGCGCGTACTCGCCGGAGATCGTGTTTGGGAAGGTGGGAGCCGCGACGACGAGAACGCCGAGGAACGGAAGGGCCGCGGACGCCCAGCGCACACGCCCGAAGAACCTCGCGGATGCGACTTCGCGCAGGCCTGCGCAGATCCAGTACGCCATGGGCACGACGAGGTAGAGCTGGAAGCGCGCCGCCTTCAGGGTCAGGATCAGGAACACCAGGCCCCAGAGAAAGAGGAAGAACGTGCCCGAACGGTCTTCGGGAGATCGCACCCAGCGCTTTCGGAGCGCCAAGGCGGCGACGGGCATGGCCAGCAGCCCGAGGCCCATCGCACCCGTCACGGAGCCAACGTCGCCCCCGAGCGCGCGCATGCCGGATCGGAGGACGGGCTGGTACTCGACGATCGAGTCGTACCAGGGATTGGCTCGGGAGAGGGCGACGAGGCCGCGCCCCATGCCGGCGCGGAACGAGGGAAGAACGAGCAGGGGCAGGAGCGCGGTCGAGGCGGCGGCAGCGAGTTCCATGAGCCTGCGGCCGATGGAACGCGGTCGGCGCCACCGCGCGTCCCCGAACAGGAGGAGAAGGGCAAACAGCGCGACCGCGCCGCACATCGAGGCATGGAGGCCCGTCAGCCCGTTGAGCCCGCCGCTCGAGAGCGATCCGGGCGGGGCAAACATCGCGATCGTCAGGGTGAGCAGCGACGCGGCGATCGATCCCCCGATCGCCAGGGCCCGCGTCATCGCCCGCGCCGCCGGGTCTCCGTCGGGCGCAAGCAGACGCCACAGCCCGACTGCCGCCGTGAGCACGAGCAGGTACAGGGCGCTGCCGAGCCAGTTCCAGAACGCGCCGGCGGCAAGAACGCCAAGAAGAACGGGAGCCGCCCAGCGGCTCGGCGGCCCGCTCGAGCTGCCCTGGAAGCTCGAAACGAAGGCGGCGAAGATCCCGCAGCAGAACAGCAGTTCCAACCCGTGCTGATCGGCCGCACCCACGGCGCCGAAGCGAGCGTTGGCGGGGAGCAGGGCCACGAAAAGCGCCGCGTCCACCCACAGTCCGCCCCCGAGAAGCCGGCGTCCGAGGACGGCGACGAGCGGCAGAAGCGCAACGCCGATCACGGGTGCGAGGAGCGCGGCGGTTGCCGCAACCTCCCGCGTCTCGCTTCCGGTCGCGCCCGCGATTCGGGCGGCCGCCGCAATCACGAAGTCGAACAGCGGCGGCCACGGGATCTCTGCGCCGTAGGGATAGTTCATTTGCCCATCGACCCAGGGAGGCCGCGGCCAGTGTGCGAGCGTTCGCTGAGCTCGCAGTGCGTGGTAATACGGATCCGTATCGCTGCGGAAGCGCACGCCTTCGGAGGTAAACGTCATTCCCCAGGGGACCAGCCGGATCAGAATTGCCAGCGTGACCACCGCCAGGAGAACGAGGCGCTGGCTGCGCAACGGGCTCGCCGCGTCGGTCATCGGCTGACGTTCCAGGCTTCGAGAACGAGCGCGTCCGCGTCGCCGGCTCCATAGTCGCGATTGACTCCGAGCCTCCCCCGAGCGTGCACGTCGTCCCCCACCTTAAGGCCCTCGAGTGTCAACACGACGATCTCGTCGTTCCCAGGGCCCAGGCCGGCGGCATCGCGCACGCGAACGCGGCGGACGCGACCGTTCGAAGGGAGGACCTCGACCACCTTGCCCCGGATCGCAACGTCCTCGTCCGCGAAGGATTCGCTCTCGGCTCGAAGCCCGGCGACCGGAATCACCGGCGGGTCGAGACGGCCAACGAGAAGTTGCTCGAACCTCCGAAGGAGCCCGCGTGCTTCCATGCCTCCCGGCATGGCGTCGAACACCGTGACCTTGGAGCCATTCGTGACTCGGGCCTTGCGGACGCCGGCCCAGAGCTTCTCGCTTCCCGTGTCAAGGCGCAGGAATGTCCCGTCGGCGAAATCGAAGGATTCCAGAATCTTGCCCGTTACCGTACGGCCCTGGTCGACTTCATCGCGCGAGAGCGTGAGCTTCGCGAGCTCCGGATTTCGCCGCAGGCGGTCCCGGCGGGCGAGCAGGACGATGGCGTCGGTCGGATCCGTGACTGGCGCATATTCGGACAGGAACCATGCCATGGACCGGTTCGCGTAATCCTTGCCGAAACCCTCGGAATCGAACTCCTCCAGGGGCACTCCGACCCAGACCGCGACGTCGGGGGGATTGCCCCTCCAACGAGAGAGGAGCTCGGCGTCGCCCGCAGGCCCGACGATCTCCATCGGGAGATAAGAGAACATCGTGTCTCCCTCTCCGACGCCGCTGAAGAACAGAAGGCCTGAGCCCTCGGGAACGGCCATCGCGCGTGTGCCCGGAGGGAGACTCGACAGGGCGCGTACGGCGGCGATCTGCAGGCCCCATCGATCGAGAACGCGCAGGTGGCCGCGCGGCGTTACGAGCTCGTGAGACTGCAGCGCATCGAACTGCCTCGAGTCGACGTAGGCGATGGTGATGCTCGCCGCGAAGAGGCCGATTCCCGCGGCGCCGAATACGCGCCTCGGCCACGGTCCAGCTCCCGACACACGCGGGCCATAGTCGAAGAGCAGGACGCCCATGCACATCAGCCCAACCGGCAGGAGATAGAAGCCGTAGTGATGGGGACGGCTGTTGAGGAGGATCCGCAAGAGACAGCCTAAGGAAAAGACCCAGAGGAGCAGCTGTGCGAGCCGCTCGTCCCGCCCGGCTTCCTGCCGCGCGTAGGCGACGCTCAAGATGGCGATCGCCAGGACGATGACGACGGGCAACGCGCGGAAGTGCACGTGCAACTCCCAGCGGCGATAGGCGAGAAAGGTCGCGACGCCGAAGGCGGCGACGCTCAGCCAACCCAAGGGCGCGCTCGTGCTCGGCTTCGCGAGCCGGCGCGCGACCAGCCACCCGAGGATGAGGACCGCTGCGAGCAGCGCCGCGGAGGCGCCCATCGCGGCGAGCGAGGCTGGAACGTCGCCAATCCCCATCACGCCCAGGATGAACTTCTTGGAGCCCCGGTTGACCACGCCGGCCAGGTTGTTCTGCCAGAGGTCTGGTCCGGCCGCGACGCGAAAACACCCATAGATCACGGCCACCGCCGCCGCGGCCAGTCCGTAACCGCCGAGATAGAAGCGCCAGCGCCGAGGACGTTCGAGAAGCATCGCTCCGAGAAAGACGGCGTGAGCCCCCACCGCCGCTCCGAATGGCTCGAGCTTCGAGAGCGCCGCCAGTCCCAGGCAGACGAGCGAGAGCAGGAAGGTCGCGCGCCGGCGCGCCCGGACGTGGCGGACGAGCAGGACGAGGCTCCAGGTCGCCGCCACGATCCCATACGTCGCGGAGAAGGTGTACGGAAGCGCGAAGTTGAAGATCGCGCCGACGTACAGGTGTGCAAACAGGCAGAGATAGATCGACGCCACGACGACCGTAGCCGCGGCCCAGCGAGGCAGGAAGGAAGTACCGAGGCCATAGAGCGCGACGCAGAGGAGTCCTGCCGAGACGATCCCGGCCCACATCAGGACGTCGGCGTGGACGCCGAAGATCTTGTAGAGCGCGGCGTTCAAGTAGGGTGCCAGCGGGCCGTAATAGAACCGGGCGTCGCGATAGAGGAGCTCTCCCGCGGCGAGGCGGCGGGGCAACTCGAGCTCCCGCCCGGTGTCCACGATCAGGTCTCCCCAGCGCCTCCAGCTCACGCTGATCGCCTGGACGAATGCCGCACTCATCGCCACCCAGGGCAGCAGCACCGTGGCGATGGCGCGGAGACGGGGCCCCGGGGGCCGCCCCGTGTCGCGCGGCCGGGGACCCCGCCGGGAGCTCACTTCGAGGTCTTCGCGCTCTCGATCAGCACCGGGTAGGCGTATCCGGCGCCGAAATCCTTGTCGAGGACGACGGTGCCGGTGACGAGCACGACGTCGCCGATCGCCACGACGTCCGCGGTCGTGACCGTGATGTCGTCGTCCTGGCTGGCGTGCGATCCCGAGCCATCGCGAATGTGGATCCAGTTCTTGCCCATGACCTGAGGCGTGAACTTGACGACCTTTCCGCGCACGGCGACGGTCTTACCCTTGAGGGAGGCCTTCTGCGCGTAAATCTCGGCGATGGTGCGGCCGTTCGCTCCCCCGGCTTTCGACACCTTGATGGGACCGACGTCGGCAGGCCCCGCCGCGGCCGCCGCATGCTGAGCGGCAGACATGCTCTTCACGTCGCCTTCCGTGGTCGACGGGTGTCCGGGCGGCATTCCCGCCGGGCCCGCGCCGGCCGCGGCAGAGCCTCCTTCGCTTCCCGAGGCCAGCGTCCCGAAAAGGATGTGGTCGAACTTCCGGTTCAGCGTCTTGCTCTCGAATCCATCCATCATGACGCCGTTGACGACCGTCACGTTCTGGCCCTTCCTGACGGAAGCCTTGTTGACGGCGGCCCAGACCTCGCCCGACGGCGTCTTGAGCTTGAGATAGGTGTAGCTGCTCGCATCCATCGTCTCGAGGACGGTGCCGCTGACCCTCGTACCCTGCTCGGCGGAGGCCTGCGTTCGGGCCGCCTGAGGGCCCGGAGAGATGCTGGCGGCGGCCATCGCGGCCGCGGCGAGAAGAGCGGGAACCAGGACGCGTTTCATGGGTTTCTCCTTAGTTGCCTGGAGTCATGACTTCGGCGTGTTGCTTTCGACGAACTTCTGAATCGCGGTGTCGCTGATCGTGATCTTCGCTTCGCTGCGGAGCTTCGAGCACCAGTCGGACCGCTTGGCGCGCTGCTTCTTCTCGAGCAGCTTGCGCTGGATCTCGGGCCGGGCCTCCTCGTAGCTCATCGGCTGCGGGGCCGCGATGGCCGTGACGACGAAGAGGTGCCATCCGTAACGGGACTCGATCGGCTGGGAAACTGCGCCCTGCTCCAGGGCCATGACCGCTTCGAGTTCGCCCTTGGCGTCGCTCCGCGCGATCCAGCCGAGGTCTCCGCCCTTGGCGGCGGTCGTCTTGTCGACGGAATGTTCCTTGACGAGGTCGGCGAAGACGGCGCCGGCTTCGATCTGCGCGCGAAGATCCGCGGCCTCCTCCTGCGTCCGAACGACGAGGTGCGAGACCTTGCGCTTTCCGGGCGCGGTCAGCTCCTTCTGATGCGCTTCGTAGTACTTCCGGGCTTCCTCCTCGCCGACGGTGAGACCCTTCAGGACGTACTGCTCGTAGAGCACCGCGAGCATCCGATCTTCGCGATAGCGCTTGACGGCATCCGCAACTTCGGGCACGCGGTCGAGACCTCTCGCCATGGCCTCCCGGCGGACCAGCTCCGCGTTGACGGCGTCCCGAAGACGGTCGAGGATCTCCCAGCGGAACCGCGCGGGGGAAAGCGCCGAGAGCGCAGCCCAGTCCACTCCCCGGACGAACTGGCCGACGGCGAGGGACCCATCGTCCCATCGGGCGATGGCTGCGTGCGGGTCCTTGACCACGGCGTCCCGGAGGCCTTCCGGCGTCAGGACGACGTCGGCCAGGCGCACGTGGTACTTGGACCAGAGCAGGTCCGAGAGCGCCGCCCGCGCGGCATCGCGCTGGCGCTTCTTGAGGATCCCCTGGATCTTCGGGGCTGCCTTGCTGTAGTCGGCGAGCTCGACGGGCTCGGCGGCTCCGAGCTGAACGATCTCCCACCCGTCCGGCGTCTCGAAGGGCCCGACCGTGTCGCCGGGGCGCATAGCGAGAACGACCGCCTCCCAGCCCGCTTCCATCGCGCCCCATCCAAACCAGTCCGTCTGACCGCCGCGTTCGCGGGACTCGTCGGTCGAGCACTGGCGCGCGAGCTCGTCGAAATTGCCGCCGGCGGCAAGCAGGTATGCGACGCCATCCGCCTCGGCGCGCGAGTCCATCACGATGCGGCGAGCGAGGTAGAGCGTGCCCGTGCGTTCCTGCCAGGCGTCGCGCACGTCCTTCTCCGTGGGGCGGGACTTTTCGTCGATTTCCTTGCGGACGAAGTATTCGGTCGCCTTTCGCTCGGCGAACTCCGCCGTCGGCTGCTTCACGGACGGAGAATCCTGGAGGTCGACGCGGTAGGCCTCCTGCACGAGGAGCCGGTCGTCGATGACGATCTCGAGGAAGCTTCGAGTCTCGGAGACGCCCATCAGGAACTTCTGGTGACCGCCGTGGCGGCGCGTGAAGTCGGCCTGCAGATCGGTCCCCGTAATGGCTTCTCCGTTGACCTTCGCGAGCGGCGCCTCCGCGGGCGTCGGCGCCGACGCCGCGGGGGTCGAAAGCGCGGCGCCGGTGAAGAGCACGGTGGCGCCGAAGAGGATCCCTGATTTCTTCATGAGACCTCCCGTCCTTTCGGTTTCGCATGCTGGAGGGCGCCGATCATTTCGGCGAGGACTTGATCCATGAGCGTGGAGCCGTTGGCGATCGCGCCCAGCTCGAGCAGCCCCGAGTAGTCCCGACCCTCGCGCTGGTGGTGGACGCTCCCGACGATCCGGCCCGTGCGGACGTCGATCAGCGTGAGATCGACCTCGACCTCCGCGTCGACCCCCGGAGCCGCCTGCTGGTAGCCGAAGACCGTGCCGCTGAGGAAAAGCCCGGTTCCGAGCTGCGCCGAGAGCTTCTTGAGCTCCTCCGGGTCCGGGTTCGTTACGCTGTGGACGCCCGCCGCGAGCAGCGCAGCGCGCAGATCGGCCGGCTCGACCACCTCGAAACCGAGCGCCCGAAGCCGGAAGGCGGCCAGGATGGAGGCGAGGCGCCCCGCTGCGAGGTCCACGCTGTTGTTCGCGAAGGGAAGGACCACGACGCGGTGCGTCGGTCCTTCGGGCAGAGCCGCCGCGCGATAGGTGCGGGGTGTGGCCCTGCCCACGGGCTTCGCTCGGGCCGGCGAGGCCGCGGAGGCGACGGCTCCCGGCCGCGGCAGGGAGCGTTGGAGGCGGGACACCATCGTCTCGACGAGCAACTCGAGCGAGGTCACCCGGCCCATCCCGAACATCCCCTGCGTCTCGCTGGCCGACAGGGCGCCGAATCTCTCCCAGGCCGTGGTTCCGTCGGCCCGGACGAGCCGGAGCAGGAGCGCCGCCGAGGGATCGTCGCCCGGGCGCAACTGGAAGAGGACTCCGAAAAGAGCGGAGCCCGCATTCAAGTCCCCCAGCATTCGCTCCCGGAACCCCGGCGTGAGGGAGTCGACGTAGCGGACCCGCGATGCCTGAAGGAGGCGCTCGACCGGCTCCCCGTCTACGACGCGGTATCCGCGCGAGACGAACCCCTCTTCGACGCGCCGGGCGACCATCGCGGCCCCGTCCGGAACGCCGGACAAGTCGAGGAAGGGAAGGACGACGACCGTCTCGGCCCGGCCTTCGGCGAAGGCGAACGCCTCGGCCGCCAGGACAATCGCGAGAGCCGCAAGAGCGCGCTTCATCTATTTCGTCACCAGCGTCGAGAGCTCGTCCCTCATCACGGAGCGCGCCGCTTCCGTCAGGGACTGGCCGCCGATGCCGAAGAGCCGCGCCGAAGCGGTCGCGCCGCTGGTCGTCCGGGTTGCGGACCAGACGGTCACGCCGGACTGACACTCCACGAGGCGCAGCGCAATCGTCACCTGGGGAGTCGGTGTCGCGCCCGAACGCGTCTCGGCGAAATCGACGACGGAGCCGAAGAAGAGCCCGTCGGCTTTCACCGCCTCGCCGAGGCGCTTGATTTCCGCCGCGCTGATCGTTTCCAGCGACTCGATGCGCAGCGCCTTGAGCTCGCGGTTCACCTGGCCGGGCTCGACGACCTGAAAGGCGTCGAGAGAAAGCACTTCCGTCAGAAAGAGCTTCTGGAGCTTCTCGCCCGCGGTCCGGTCCGCCGTGAGGTTCTCGAAGGGCAGGATGGCGACACGCTTGATGGCGCCGAGGTCCACGTTGGGATGAACGTACTTCGTCGTGGTGCTCTTGCAGCTCGCGCTCACGCAAAGCAGGGCGGCGAGAGCGACGCGTCCCGCCATGTATCGGCCACCGAATCTCACGATCCACCTCCTCGCGGGCATTACCGCGTTACCGTCAGGGTCGCGAAGAACTGCCGGCTGCTCGAGGAGGGAAGCGGCCGCCCGTTCGGGCCCGTTCCTCCCAGGTTCAGCAGGTTGTAGTTGATGCTCAGGCTCACGTTCGGGTTGATCATCCACTGGGGGAGGAGCTGAAGGCGGCGGAACTTGCGCATCCCGCCGTCGATGTCGACGTCCTCGTCGTAGATCGTGCCGATCCCGATGGTGCCGCCGGCGAAAGGGTACCACTCGACGCGGAACCGCCGGGCCGTCGTCGAGAGCTCCTGGCCCGTGACCCGGCCGAAGCGAGCCGTGACGTAGAGCTGGGGGCCCGGGCGGAAGTACAACTCGCCGTAGTAACTCAGGTACTTCAAGGTCGTCGCGGGCAGGAGGGCGCCCTGGTTCCGCAGCGTCTGCAGGTTGGCCGAGAGCGTCAAGTGGAGCGCTTCGGTCAACTGAGCGTTGCTGTAGGCGTTGAGGAATCGGGTCTTCGTCGAGGTTCCCTGACGAGGGAAGCTGCTGCTCGACGTTCCCAGATCGACCGTCAGGTCGAGGGACGGAAAGAACCGCGCGTACTCGTGAAACCTCAGGATGTCGCTCGTGATCTCGAGCGAATTCGTGTCCGTCGTGCGGGCGGCCTCCACCGAGGTGATGAGGTTCGCGTTGTAGGCATACTGGGCGATGGCCCAGGCCCCCTCGAATCGCTCCTCGAAATCGACGCTTTGCGCCCGGCGCCGCTCGTAGCGGACGGTCAGGTTGAGCGGCGAGGAAGGGCCGAAGAGCGCCGAGATGTACTGGTCGTTGTCGAGCGTCGCGTACTCCGGGGCGCCTCCGGCGGCGACGTTGTAGTCGTTGAAGATCCCGTAGTAGGAGAGGTTCAGCCAGTTGACGGGCGTGCCCGAGAGCTGGGCGCTGGCGCTGACGAACCGCAGCCGGGTCTCGCGGTCCTGGGACGCGCCGAGCGTCACGTGGAAGAAGGCCTGGAGCTCGGTGACGGAGGTTCCGATCGTGTTGGTGCCGAAGCTGACGATCTTGAAGTAGCGGGAGGTCGTCTTCGGGAACGCGATCTCGTAGGCCGAGAGCGATGCGATGAACGTCACCGTGATGTCTCCGCCGATCACGGGGAGCCAGTCCAGTCCCTCGCCACTCGTGTAGACGTCCCACGAGACGAGCCCTCCGAACTGGATGGGATTGCCCGACTCGTCGCGAACGTACACCCGGATCGTGTCGAGCTCGACGAAGCGGCCCATGTCGAGCGCGATGTTCTGGAAGGACGAACCATTGGGTCCGAGCGCGATCCCGGAGCTCCGGCTCAGGTTGTTGTCTATGAGGACGGGGTTCGCGACCGGGCGGGCGTCGCGGGCGTCGGCCGGAGTCTCGTCGTGCGCGTAGGAGGCGCTCGCGATGGCGACGATCTGCGGTGCGCGAGCACCCTGCGCCCCGGCGGACTCCTGAATCCGGCTCCATCCGACGAGGCCGTTGACGAGGGCCGAATACCTGCCGTCCGCGGTCGCTCCCTGATAGTTGAAGAGTCCCTGAACGTCCGCCGTCTTGCGGGTGAAGTCCGGCTGATTCAAGCGGAAGTCGTCGAGATACACCGCCTCCCCCAGGCTCAGGCCCTTCCAGCGGTAGTTGAGCGCCTGGTAGAGCGAATTCTCGGTCTGGTCGATGCCCACGGACGGCTCGCGGTTGTCGACCTGCTGCGCCTGCACGGTGAGGGAGGGCGCCCGCTCGGGGGCCCACATGACGTTTTCGGTGATTCTCTGAAAGAGCTGCTCGAACTTCACGTCCTGCAGGCGCGACGTGGTGTCGTAGAGGTCGTAGGTCCCGATCGCCTGCAGGTAGGGCAGCACGTAGTCGATCTCGCCGCTCGGCTGGAGCCGCCAGAAGCTCGTCTTCTGGGTGTAGAGCGGGAGCTGATAGCTCGAGTTGCTTCCCTGGGCGCGGAAGAAGAGATGAAAGCGAAGCGTCTCGGAGACCTCCCGGTCGAACTTCGCGTCGTAGAGCTGAAGGAAGGTCCGGTAGTCGGCGCCGTCGAGCGAAAAGAGCTGGAAGGACTCGATCGCCCGCCCGTAGAGCTCCTGGGAGCGTGCGTGCGAGGCGACCAAAAGGCTCAAAGCGATCACCGCGAGCAACACCCGAGCCATGAGGGGCAGCCGGCGATCGCACATGACATCAGGTGGAAAGAGTGAGGAGGGGTCCCGAGGGACCCCTCCTCGAAACGAATCGTTCCGAGATCAGTTGTTGCCCTGAGTGTGGCACTGGCCGCACAGGTTTCGCTGACCGGTGGCGGTGTCCTGGACCTGTCCGGTCTCGTAGACACCCTGCTCGGTGATGGGGCCGGCGAGCGTGGCCGGGGGCTTGCCCTGCGCCATGAAGATCAGGCCGAAGGGATTCAGGTTGCCGTGCGCCTTGTGGCAGCTCACGCAGCCAGGCGAGGCATCTGTGAAGGCGACCTGGTCGCTGGCATAGACGCGAACCTTCGCGACGCCCGAGGTGTAGTCCGCGAGGCTGGTGTGGCCGCCGTAGCCCTGGGCCGCCGCCGCGCCGATCGTCTCCTGCGAGGTCGGGTGGCGGAGGAAGCCGTCGAGGGCCGTGGTCGAGGCACCAATCATCGTGTCACCGGGGCCGCCGTGGAAGTTGCCGTGGCAGGTGCCGCAGAAGGTGTCCAGCCTGTTGGACGTCTTCGTCGTGCCCACCGTGGCGTCGTTGCGGTTGTAGAAGATGTTCGCGAAGTCGTAGTAGGGGCTGAACGTCGCCGGGTTGCCGCTCCCCGCGGTGTAGGAAGCCAGGTTGATCCAGACGTCCTTGGTCGTGTTGTCGGTCGTGGCGATGACGTAGGTCGGACGCGCGGCGGTTGCCGCGCCGCCGAGGCCGTACGAGCCGAGGTTGCGGTAGGACGTCGCCGGGCCGTGCTGCGCGTGGCAGCTGATGCACTCGAGGCCGCCGGCCGGGTTGTACCAGGTGGCCGGAGCGCCGACCGCGGCCGGATTCCATCCGGGCGGGGTCGACGTGTCGTCCAGCGTGTGACCCATCCAGGTCTGGTAACCACCGACGTTCCCCGCGAGGTCGTTCAGAGCGCCGGCATTCCGGCCCTGCGTCTCGACGCCGCCCGTGTTGGTGTTCATCACGTCGGGAGCGAACGTCTGCTGGTCGTGGCAGGCGAGACAGAGCTGGTTGGCAGGCGCCTTGAGCAGGTAGGGGTTGGCGCCGTTGACCAGGCCGACACCCAGCCAGTTGCCGTTCGGCGCCGCGGTGTTCGACACGGGCGTCGAGCCGTCCCAGTTGTGCTGCATGCTGTGGTGAGGCGTGTGGCAGTCGTAGCACTCGAGGTTGTTGCCCGAGTGGTATTCACCCGCGACGAGCGGGAGAGCCGCCGCGGCGAAAACCGCGACAGCTGCCAGAAGTTTGCGATTCATCGACTCCTCCAAGGTTTTTGTTGCAACAAAAACACTCCGGTGCGGGAAACCTGTGTGGTGCGTTCTCCAGGGCACCTCCTTTCTCTTCTCGATACTCATGGCTTGCTCTGCTGTGGTTTCGCCGGCGCCTGGTCCTCGGCGAACACTTGGACTCGTGCATTGCCTTTCTCGACCACGTAGATGCGGCCCGAATCGTCGACCGAGACATCCTCGGGATAGGTGAGCGAGCCCGGGCCCCTGCCGACGCCTCCGTAGATGTCGAGCACGTTGCCCTCGCCGTCGAAGATCTTCAGCTCGTGTCGAATCGCGTCGATCACGAACACGCGGCCCTTGGAATCCACGGCGATGCCCTCGGGAAGGGAGAAGTTCTGGCTGCCCATCTCGTGACGGCCCCAGCCCTTGACGAAGTTGCCCCTCCGATCGAAGACCTGGACGCCGATGCCCTGGTGGTCGGTGACGTAGATCCGGTCGGCTCCGGGCGCGATCCCGCCGATGGCCGTGAACTGCCCTTCCTCGTCGCCGTAGGAACCGAAGCGCAGCTTCAGTTTCAGATCGGGGCCGTACATCAGCACCTGCCCCGTCTCGTTCTCGCCGACGTACAGGTTGCCGTCGGCGTCGAGGGCGATCGCTCCGATGACGGACTTGGGGCCCAACCCCTGCAACGCCAGCGCGCCCTTCGGCTCGCCGCGGTAGCTGAACGCCTTGACATGGGCCCGGTCGTCGTCGAGCACGTAGAGGTCGCCCCCCGGCGTCGCCAGGACCTTGACCGGCTCGCGCAGAACGCCCTTGCCTCCAAACGAAAAGAGAGGAATCCCGTCCGCCGAAAAGGTCCCGACGAGGTCGTTGTTCGTATCGGCGACCCAGATCTCCCCCGTGGCGCGATCGACGAAGACGCCGCGCGGTCCGCGGAACGCCCCGTCGTACAGGTGCAGCCAGAAGGACGTGAGGGGCCGGAGCGCGGGCCGCGGGATCGTGGATTCTTCCTGCGCGACGACGGCGTTCGCGGCGAGAAGGAGCGCGCCCGCGGCGAGAAGGAGCCGTGTCATGGCTTCTCCTCCGGCGGCAGCGGCGTCGCCGTCCCGGGCTTCTTCTGGCCCGTTCCGAGCGACGCGCCCTCGCTCTTGTGGCACTGGACGCACAGCGCGCGCTGCGGGTTATCCACGAGGAGCGCCGCATAGGGCGATCCGTGCGGCGAGTGGCACGAGAGGCAGGTCAGCATGCGGCCCGTCCGCGGGTCGGTGACGCCGGGCCCGTAGGGGTGCCCGAACTGGCTGTGCGACTTGTGGCAGCCGGCGCAGAGGTCCACCTCGCTCGCCTTGAGCAGATGCGGCTGGTCGCCGCCGTGCGGGGTGTGGCAGATGCTGCAGCGGCCGTTCTCCGCCTTGAGCGGATGCTTCGAGTACGAGGCCTCGAGGGTCTTCGCCATCTCCTTGTGGCAGCCGAGGCAGATGGCGCGTTCGCTCGGCGGCTTGCTCAGGTTCGGCTCGTCGGCGGCGTGGGGCGTATGGCAGGTGACGCAGCCCTTCTCCATCGCCTTGTGCGGAACCGGCTTCTGCGCGGCGAGCTTGACGGCCGAGTGGCAACGAACGCAGAGCTCGGTGGACTTCGCGGCCATCTGCTGGGGCGTGCCCGCGCTCGGCGTGTGGCAACGAGCGCAGGTCGCAAAGACCTCGTGCGGCTTCGAGCGGATGAGGCTGGCCTGGCTCGAGGCATGGGGGTTGTGGCACGACAGGCAGTCGGCGCCCGCGATCGCGAAGCCCTTGTGCGCCTGCTGGACCTTCGCCGTCTTGACGTCGTGGCACTTCTGGCAGAGCGCCGAGGGCGGAGCCACGAGCTGGTCGGGGTTGGCCGAGGCATGCGCATCGTGGCAGGCCGAACAGTTGCCCTTCCCGAACGGCGAGTGCACGACCTTCGCCGTCGAGAGCGTCTTCTCCTTCGGGTGGCAGCCGAAGCACAGATCGCTGCCCGTGCGGACCAGGGACATCTTGTTGTCCGCGGCGTGCGGGTCGTGACACTTCACGCACTCGCCGTTCTTGACGGGCGTGTGCACGGCCTTCTTGGCGAGGTCCTTCTCGACCGAGTCGTGGCAGGGCAGGCAAACGCCGGCGCCCGCCTCGGCGAGCAAGTGCTTTTCCTTCGAGGCGTGGGGCGAGTGGCAGTTGGTGCATTCGCCCTGGCGGACGGGCGGATGGACGAAGGCCTTCCCCTTGAGCTTGTCGGCGAAATCCCCGTGACAGGCTGCGCAGACCTCGGCGGTCTTCGCGACGAGCTGGGGCGCCGCAGCGGCCTTCTCGGCCGGCTTGTGGCAGGAGGCGCAGTCCCCGTCCACGAAGGGGGGATGCCCGACGGCGTTGAAGAGGCCCTTCTTGGACGAGACGTGAGGGTCGTGGCAGGAGAGGCAGTCGGCTTTCGCCACGGAATAGCCGCTGTGCTTCTTCAGAAAGTCGTCCTTGGACGGGTCGTGGCAGGTGGCGCAGAGCTCGGGAACGGGCTTGTTGAGCAGCGCCGGCTGGGCCGAACTATGCCCGCCGTGGCAGTCGAGGCACTTGCCGTCCAGGACCGGCTTGTGGACGTTCGCCTTGGCCTTCTTCAGCCGAGCCGCCAGCGCCGGATGGCACGAGAGGCACAGCGTTCTGGGGTTCGTCTTCAGGAAGGCCGGCTGCGCGGAGCCGTGCGGGTCGTGGCAGGTCTCGCAGCTGCCGGCGCGAACCGGCTGGTGCTCGGAGCGCGCCTTGGCGGCCTTCTCCGAAACGTCGTGGCAACTCGCGCACAGTTCCGACGTCTTCGCCTTCAGCAAGCGCGTCCGATCGGAAGCGTGGGGCTCGTGGCAGGTGTCGCACGTCCCCTCGACGAAGGGGCTGTGAGCCTTGCCGGCCTTGCGCTTTTCGATCATCTCCGCATGGCACTGCACGCAGAGCTGGTCTGCCGGGCGAGCGAGGAGCTTGGCCTGGGCGCTGCCGTGCGGATCGTGGCAGGCGCCGCACTCCCCGGCCGCGACGGGCCCATGCACGAACGGCTTCGCCGTCTCTTTCTTCTGCGCTTCGTGGCACGCGAAGCAGGTTTCCGCGCCCGCGGAGAGAAGCAGCTTCGGGCGATCCCCGCCGTGCGGTGCGTGGCAGCTCGTGCAGTCGCCGGAGGCTGCCGGCGGATGCACGTTCTTTGCGGCCAGCGCCTCTTTGATCTTCGGATGACAGGTCTCGCAAAGCGCCGCGCCCTCGGCCTTCAGGAGCTTCGGCAGGGCGGATGCGTGCGGCGTATGGCACGCCGTGCACTCGCCCCTCGCGGCGGGTTTGTGCGGCGACTTTGCCCCGACCTGCTTCGAGACGTCCTCGTGGCAGGCGAGGCAGACGTCCTTCTGCGATCCCGTCAGCAGCGCCTTCTGGTCGGACGCATGCGGCGTGTGGCAGGTCGTGCACGTCCCCGCCTTGAACGCCTCGTGGACGACCTTCTTCTTCATATCGTCCTGGCGGTCGGAGTGGCAGGCGAAGCAGAGGTCCGGCTCGGCCGCGGTCAGCTCGATCGGCTTGCCGGCGGCCGCGGGCTTGTGGCAGTTGGAGCAGTCCGTCGCGGGCGCGTGGACGACCTTGCGAAGAAGCGCCTTCTCTTCCGAGGAGTGCGGCGAGTGGCAGGACGTGCAGGCGAGCTTGCTGACGTCGTAGCCGTCGTGGACCGGGGCCTTCGCGCTGCCGCCCTGCTTGTGGCAGCTCGCGCAAAGCTCGGATTCGGGCTTCGACAGGAGGTTCGGCTCGGCGCCCCCGTGCGGGCTGCTGTGGCAGATCGCGCAGTTCTCGGCGGCCGGCTTGTGGACGTTGGCGAGCTGGAACGGCTCCTTCTTGTGGCACTGGAAGCAGGCCTCGTTGCCGCCGGCCTTGAGCAGCCCCTTGAAGTCCGAGGCGTGCGGCGCGTGGCACGACGTGCACTTGCCGTCCTTGACCGGCGCGTGGGCGTGGGCGGCCTTCATGGCCGCGCCTTCCTTCGGATGGCAGCTCAGGCACAGCTGCGGCTCTTCTTCCTTGAGCACGAGCGCGCCGACGACGCCGTGACGCTTGTGGCACGACTCGCAGTTGGCCTCGTCCTTGAACGGCGCATGCACGAACTTCTTCGCCGCTTCCTTCTGCACGGGGGCGTGGCAGGCGACGCAGGGCTTGGACACGATCGTCTTCGGAACGGCGAAGAGGCCCGGCGCGAAGACCCAGAGCAGCGGCGCCAGAGCGAGCGCCAGCCGAAGCACGCCCCGAAGCCCCGTCTGCCGGAATTGCCCCTGCCCCCTGGTCATCTCTGGGGCTAGGAAACCATTCGGCGCTCCGCCCTCCGTGATGCGTTCGCACCATCGGATGCGCAAAACAAAAACTGCGAGTCTGATGCACTTGCATCATGCGCCCCGGGATCCGCTCGCGGGGATCGGGAGGCACATCTCGTGGACACGGGCCGCGGCGGGAGGGGCCTCTCCGGTTATCTCCGCCGCCGTTCCGGCCGCGGCCGGCACTCCTTGTCGGCGGGGGCGGGCCCCCGCGCCCCCCTGAGGGTTCTCGCCCTCTCCTCTCGCACGCACTCCGGCAGAAGGAGGACCGAGGCTATTGGTGCGAGAGGAGGGACTCGAACCCTCACGGTTTTACCCACGGGATCCTAAGTCCCGCGCGTCTGCCAGTTCCGCCACTCTCGCGGCGGGAAAATGATACCGCCCGCTAGTTCTTGGGCGTCTCCATCCCCCAGAAATACCGGTCGAAGAAGGGCAGGAAGTCCCTCTTCGTCCGCGCCTCGAGCAGGCCGGCGAAGCCGCGCGTCGAGCCGAAGCTCCAGGCGCGCGACTCCTGGTAGGCGCGCAGGGCGTCGAGAAAGGCCGCATCCCCGAGCTCACGCCGGAGCGCGTCGAGGACCAGGGGGCCCTTTCCGTAGAGGAGCCCGCGGCGGATCTCGGACCGGCGCAGGGCGTCGTCGGCCACGTAGACGCGGCTGGCCATGGGGATCGGCGCGGTGTCGGCGGCGAAGGCGGCCGCGCGCTTCCACTGGCCGACGAGGGCGTCGTACGTCGCGGCGCCGCGCCGCTCCTTCAGGAACAGTGCCGCGCAGTACTCCGCGAACGACTCCCCGAGCCACTGCTCGGCATAGGACGGGATCCTCACGGCGATGCCCCAGTACTGGTGCGCGATCTCGTGGGCAAAGGTGCGCGCCACGCCGCGGGCCGAGAGCTGCGTCATGTCGCCGACGCGCGGGTCGAAGGCCTCCGTCGTGATGAAGAGGATCCCGGGCGGGGCCTGGCCGTATCCGACGTCGTTGATCTCGATGACGTCGAACTGGTCGAACGGGAAGGGCCCGAGAAAGCTGCGATAGAAGGCGATGATCTCGGCCGCGACGCCCGTGAGCTGTTTCATCGAGCTCTCGTTTTCGAGGGCGTAGGTCGAGACGCGGATGGTGACGCCGTCCCGGACCTCCTCGCGCGTCTCGTACTTGCCCGCGAGCACCACGGCGCACTGGACCGGGTGATCCACGCGCGTCTCGAGGATGTTCCGCCCCGCCTCCGTCCCGCGGCGCACGGTCGCGCCGGAGGCGAACGGGACGAACGGCGGCGGGACGCGGACGACGGCGTGGAACGTGTAGGCCTGCTCCCCGAGATAGGGCTGGGGAAACCACGACGAGACGCCGAGCTCCCAGTAGTTGTCGCCGCCCGGCCGGATGAGGAAGTCGCCCTCGATCTCGAAGCGCAGCCGCAGGGGCCGATCCGGCGGGGCCGTCTCGGCGAGCTGGACCACGATTTCGTCGTTGCGGTGATCGAACGCGAGGGAGCGGCCGGATTCGTCGGTCACCGCGCGCACGCGTTCGGCCCGCGTGCCGAGGTTCGCGCCCGACGCGGCGTACCAGAGGCCGACCAGGTCGAAGCGCAGCGCGTTCAGGGGGGCGCCGGCGGGAACGACGGTCTCGGTGACGGTCATCGCCGCGTCGTTGCCGGCCGTCGCGGCGAGGTCCACGTCCACGGCCGTCAGCAGGAAGCGCGGCGGCGCCGGATCGCGGGCGTCGCGGCCGATCGGCTGGTGCGAGAGCGCGACGGGCCACAGGAACTTGCGCAGCTCCGGGTCCCGCGACTCGCTCGGGTGGAGCAGCAGCAGCGCCTCGGAGGGGTGGTCCACGTGGTCGAGCTCGTAGACGAGGTCCTCCCGGCCGCCGCCGAGCTCCGCCCAGACGAGCCGCGCGGACGGCGCGTTCAACCGCTGCAGCGCGAAATCGTGGGAGAGCGGCGCGGCGTGGAGGCGGCCGAACCTCTCGCGCTCCTTCCGGAAGGAGTCCGCGAGCGGCGCGGCGGGCGCGCCCGCGAGCTCGGGGACCGGCGCGCCCTGCTCGAGCCAGAGGAGCTGGCGGAACGCGTCGCGCACGACGACGCCGCGCTCCGTCTTCTCCGCCTTGAGCCCGGATCCCTTGCGGACGTCGAACAGGACAAGCGGCGCCTCGACCGGGTCGGTGGAGACGTACTCCATCGTCCCCTCTCCCTCGAAAAAGAGGCCGACGACCTCGCCGCCGGCGCGCACCGGCGCGGCCCTCCCCGACTTCAGCGTGCAGGCGAAGCGGCCGGCCGAGAGCGTGCGCGCCGCGACGGCGACCGCCTCCCCGACCGCCAGGCGGTCGAACCGCTCGACCGTCTCGGCCAGCCCGGGCACGGCCGCGGAGGCCGGGGCGCACCCTCCGAGCGCCCCCAGGACGAATCCGAAGACCGCGCCGACGGGCTTCACGGGCGCATTCTAAGGTCGCGCCGCGAAACGAACTAGAATTCGACAGGACTCCCTCATGACCCTGCAGCCCGGCTCGCGCCTCGGGACCTACGAGATCGCCGACCTTCTCGGTGTCGGCGGAATGGGCGAGGTCTACCGCGCCACCGACCGCAAGCTCGGGCGGGCCGTGGCCATCAAGGTCCTGCCGGAGGAGTTCGCGAACGACCCGGCGCGCGTGTCCCGCTTCGAGCGCGAGGCGCGCATGCTCGCGGCCGTCAACCACCCCACGATCGCCGCGATCTACGGCGCGGAAGAAGACGGCGCCACGAAGTACATCGTCATGGAGCTCGTCGAGGGGGAGACGCTCGCCCAGCGCCTGTCCACCGGCCCCCTCACGGTCGCCGAGTCGCTGCGGGTCGCCGCCCAGGTCGCCGAGGCGCTCGAGGTCGCGCACGAGAAGGGCGTCATCCACCGGGACCTGAAGCCCGCGAACATCAAGATCACGCCGGAGGGCAAGGTCAAGGTCCTCGACTTCGGCCTGGCGAAGGCGATGGAGCTGCCCTTCGCCGGCGACATGTCGCGCTCCCCCACGCTCGTGATGTCCGACTCGCGGCCGGGCGAGATCCTCGGGACCCCCGAGTTCATGAGCCCCGAGCAGGCCCGCGGCAAGGAGACCGACCGGCGGACCGACATCTGGGCGTTCGGGTGCATCCTCTTCGAATCGCTCTCGGGAAAGCGCGCGTTCACGGGCGAGACCGTGCCCGACGCCATCGGCGCGATCCTCCACCTCGAGCCGGACTGGGCGAGCCTGCCCGCCCGCACGCCCGAGCGCGTCCGCGAGCTGATGCGCAAGTGCCTCGAGAAGGACCCCGGGCGGCGCCTGCGCGACGCCGGCGACGCCCGCCTCGAGATCGAATCCGCGATGGCGGGGATGTCGGGCGCCGGGGCCCTGCCGCCCCCGCCGGCCTCCGGCCGGTGGCGGATCGCCGCGGCCGTCGCCGCCGGAGCGATCCTCGCCGTCGGCGCGTACGTTCTCCTGCGGCCGAAGGCCGAAGACGCCGGCGCACCCGCGATCCGCCAGCTCGCGATCCTGCCCTTCCGCAACCTGACGAGCAACGCCGAGGGGGATCTCTGGGGCGCGGGTCTGGCCGAAACCGTCATCGCGCGGCTGGCCAACGTCAACGGCCTGCAGGTCGTGACGCCGCGTGCCCCGGCCGAGGCCGCCGACCCGAACGCCAACATCCCGAGCCTGGCGCGGAGGCTCGGCGCGAACACCCTGCTCTCGGGCTCGCTGCAGCGCGAGAACGACCGGTTCCGCATCACCTACCGCCTCGTGGACGCGAGCGGCGCCCAGATCGCGGCCAACGCCATCGACGGGTCCGAGCTGTTCGTGCTCCAGGACCGGGTCGCCGACAGCGTCGTGAAGGACCTGCGGCTGCGCCGCGGCGCGCAGCGCACGCCGACACCCTCGGGCCTCGACACGCCGGCGCTGCAGGAGCGGTACCTCGCGGCCATCGGACTCCTGCAGCGCTACGACCGGCGCGAGGGCATCGAGCAGGCGCTCGGGATCCTGCAGAAGCTCGCCGACGAAAAGCCGAACTCGGCCCTCGTCCAGGCGGCGCTCGCCCGCGCGGACCTCGCGATGTACAACTTCACGAACGACCGCGCCTGGGCCGACCGCGCGATCGCGGCGACCGACGCGGCCCGCGCCCTCGACCCGGGCCTGCCCCAGGTGGACGTCACGGTCGGCAACACTCTGCTCGCGACCGGAAAGGCGCGCGAGGCCGTCCAGGCGTTCCACCGCGCCCTCGCGGCGCAGCCCGGCGACGTCCAGGCGCTGCTCGGCCTCGGGCGCGCGACCGAGGCGGCGGGCGACGTCGCCGGGGCGGAGGCCGCCCTGCGGCGGGCCATCGAGCTCGAGCCGTCCTTTGCCGCCTACAACCAGCTCGCCTCGCTCTACTTCGACCTCGGCCGGTACGGGGACGCGTCGGAAACGTTCGGCCGCGCGGTCCGGGCGGCCCCGGACAGCGCGTCGGCCCTCAACAACCTCGGAGGCGCGGAGACCATGCGGTGCAACTTCCCCGCCGCGCTCGTCGCGTACCGCAAAGCGCTCGCCCTCGAGCCGGCCAACGCGGAGACGGCGTCGAACCTCGGCTTGACCGAGCTCTGGACCGGACACGGGCCCGAGGCCGTCGCCGCGCTCGAGCGAGCGGCCAAAGAATCGCCGGGCAGCTACATGATCTGGGGCAATCTGGGCGACGCGTATCGGGCGCAGGGCGCGCGGGACAAGGCGAGCGACGCCTTCGTCCGCTCGATCGAGCTCGCCCAGAAGCAGCTGGCCCTCAACCCGAGCGACTCGACGGCCCAGTCTTACGTCGCGACCGGCCTCGCGAAGACGGGCCATGCCGCCGAAGCCGCGGAGGAGATGAAGAAGGCCCTCGCCATCGAGCCGCAGACGCCCGACGTCTTCGCCGACGCCGCCATCGTCGCCGCGCTCTCGGGCCGTGACGCCGAGGCCCTCGCCGCCCTCCGCAAGGCGGCCGGCGCCGGGTACTGCCGCGAGGTCATCGCCGCGCAGCCCGAGTTCGCCCGGCTGCGGGACGATCCGGAATTCCGAAAGATCATCGCCGCGCCGCAGAAAGCGGCCGGAAGCTGAAGGAGGAGACCATGGCCAACGAACCGTCCGGGCCCTCGCGCATCGCTCCCCTCGTCGCCGGCCTCGTCATCGGCGCGGCGCTCGGCTGGGTCCTCAAGCCCGCCCCGTCCGGGGGCGGCGGCGTTCCCGGCGCCACCGCCTGCAACGCGCCGACCCAGCACATCATCACGGTCTACCCCGACAAGCTGTCGTGCGACGCGGCCACGATCAGCACGGACGGCAGCAGCGGCGTGTCGTGGCAGGCGTCGGACCGCACCCGCACGCTGAGCATCGTGTTCGACAAGCCCGCTCCGTTCGACGTCGTCTGCTCGGGCCCCTACTGCGCGGCGGGCCCTCCGAATGGCAGCGTTCCGTCCGGCACCACCGAATACCGGTACACCGCCGGCTTCACGGACTCCGACGCGGCGACGTCGAACGCGCCGACCCCCACGCCGACCCCGATCTCCAAGCCGCTCAACGGCCGGATCATCATCATCAAGCCCTAGGCCCCGAGCTTCAGCCCGAACCCGTTCGCGACGAGCAGCAGCGTCAGGGCGATCATGGTCACGGTCGTGACCCACGCGACCGCGTTGAAGGCGCGGCCGTTGACCTGGTCGCCCATGAGCTCCTCGCGGTTGACGAGGAGCAGCATGAAGACCAGCACCAGAGGCAGCGCGATGCCGTTGGCGACCTGCGACAGGAACATCACGCGGATCAGCGGGAACCCCGGCCAGAGGACGACGGCGGCGCCGACCACGATCATCGCCGTGTAGATGCCGTAGAAGGCGCGCGCCTCGCCGAACTTCTTGTCCACGCCCGCCTCCCAGCCGAAGGCCTCGCACACGTAGTACACGGTCGACAGCGGCAGGATGGCCGCGGAGAAGACCGACGCGTTGAGAAGGCCGAAGGCGAAGAGCCCCGCCGCGTAGCGTCCGGCCAGGGGCTCGAGCGAGCGCGCGGCGTCCGAGGCGCTCTCGATCGCGACGCCGTGCGCGAAGAGCGTCGCGGCGCAGGCCACGATGATGAAGAACGCCACGACGTCGGTCACGATGCAGCCGACGACGACGTCCCAGCGCGTCATCCAGTACCGGTCCTTCCGGATCCCCTTCTCGACCACGCTCGATTGCAGGTAGAACTGCATCCAGGGCGCGATCGTCGTGCCGACGAGGCCGACGAGCATCCCGACGTACCCCGAGTCGAAGGAGATCCGCGAGGGGACGACCGTGTCGTGCAGGACGCTCTTCCAGTCGGGGTGCGCGAGGAACGCCGAGACGGGGTACACGAAGTAGAAGACGCAGGCGACGAGGAAGACGCGCTCGACGAGCCGGTACGTTCCGCGCACGACGAGGAGCCAGATCGCGGCCGCCGCGAGCGGCACCGAGATCCACTTCGGCACGCCGAAGAGCTCCATGCTCGCCGCGACGCCCGCGAACTCCGAGACCGTGTTGCCGAAGTTGGACGCGAGCAGGGCCAGCATGAGGTAGAAGGTCAGCTTCACGCCGAAGTTCTCGCGGATCAGGTCGGCGAGGCCCTTGCCCGTGACGGCGCCCATCCGGGCGGCCATCTCCTGGACGACGATGAGCGCGACCGTGATCGGGATCAGCGTCCAGAGCAGGCGCGTCCCGAACTGGGCGCCCGCCAGCGAATAGGTCGTGATGCCCCCGGCGTCGTTGTCGACGTTGGCCGTGATCAGGCCCGGCCCGATGACGCCGAGAAAGAGGACGACCTGCTTCCACCCGCCGAGCCGCCCCGCCGGCCGGGCCGCCGTCAGAGCTGGAGCTTTTTCTTCCATGCGAGAGGCAGGACCTCGGTCAGGACGTCGTCCACGGTGATCATCCCGACGAGAACGCCGTCGCGGTCCACGACGGGCACGGCGGCCTGGTTGTACTTCTCGATGACGCCGGCCACGTCCGAGGCGGAGTCCTCGGGGTGGACGCGGATCGTCCACGGGGCCATCACGTCCTGCAGCAGGTCGGTCTCCTTGCCGAGGAAGAGCCGGCGCATGTTGATGATGCCGAGCAGGCGGTTCCGCTCGTCCACCACGTAGAACTGGTAGAGGAACTCGACGTCCGGGGCGATCTCGCGCAGCCGCCGGAACGCGTCGGCGACCGTCATGCTCCCCGAGAAGGTCACGAGGTCGGTCGTCATGAGGCCGCCCGCCGTGTCCTCCTCGTGGCGCAGGAGCGTCGTCACCGCCCGCGCGTCCTCGGGCTGCATGCGGTCGATCAGGTCGCGGGCGTCCTCCTCCGAGAGCTCGCCGAGGACGTCGGCCGCCGCGTCGGGCGGCATCTTCTCGAGCAGGTCCGCCGCGCGCTCGGGATCGCTCTCGGCGGGGAGGAGGTCCTGCTGGAGCTTGGGGTCCACCTCGGGGAGCACCCGCGCCGCGGTCTGGAACTCGAGCGCGTCGAACACGGTGCGCCGCGGGCCGACGGGCAGGTCCTCGAGGATCTCGGCGAGGTCCGCCGGATGGAGGCGGCCGATCGACTTCTGCGAGAACGCCAGCCGCAGGCCCGCCGGGTCCCCCAGGGTCGGCAGCACGTACTTCCACCCGATGAGCCCGTCCTCCGACGTCAGGAACCGAGAGCGGGGACGGACGGCGCGCAGGAGCGCCTCAAGGCCCCGCTCCCAGCCGAGGCGCCGCACGAGGCCCCTCAGCCCGACGTCGATGTGCGCCAGGATGAGCTGCCCCTCGCGCGCGACCAGGAAGTGGAGGTCGTTCACGCGCTCGACCTTCGCGCCGGACACGTCCACGACCTGCTTGTCGAGGAGCGCCTCCCGCAGGAGGATCTCGGTCTTGTCCCGGCGCCGGCTCGGGCGCAGGTCCGGCACGCGCGCGACCAGCGGAATCGGGTTCTCCGTCCACGAGCGGACCTGGGGCCCTTCGGCCACGAGGAGCAGATCGGCCTGTCCGGGCGGCCGGATGAAGACCTGCGAGACCGGCGGGTACGGCTCGGGAAGGCGGATCGAGACGTCCCAGAGCCGGCCGATCGGCGCCCCCTGGGCGTCCACGACCGTCCGGGAGAGCAGGTCCGAGAAATAGACGAACGTTCCCGGCTTTCCTTCTGCGGAGGATCTTTCGGCCGTTTCCGACGTCACGAGGACAGTGTTGGCGAAGCGCAAAGGCCGATCAATCAAATTCACTCGCTGAAAGAACGAGTCGAGTCGTGCACACCTGTCCGAGAGACCGGATCGCGGCCACCTGACCCTGGGTGACAGTCCGCGGCGCATCGAGGGACGTTTCTCGTCACACGGACCCTCTCCGGTTTCGCTAACTTGCTGCGAGAAAACGCTTTGAGCCTCCTGGCTCCAAGCTTGCTCTCTTCCGATGGAGAGAGGCACCGAAGATGTACAACGTGACGATCGACCGGACGGCCATGAGACAGGAAATCCTGGGCCCCCTCTTCCAGCGCCACGTCGTGAGCCTCGCCGGAACCGTCGACGCCCAGTGGCTCGACTCCTACGAGCAGGTCGCCAGGGACTCCGACTCCTTCCAGCGCTACCGGCTCGAGCCGAGCAAGGGCCTGGTCTCCTTCACCTGCCGCGCGAGCGACGGGCCGAAGGTCATCGACACGTTCATGGAACGCCTCGCGCTCTTCGTGGAGATGGTCAACCTCCACGCGACCTGCGCCTCCGCGGCCGCGCCGGCCGGCGCCGGCGGCCTCCACGGGCTCGAGCTCTAGTTCGGGGGAGCGGGCGCCTCGGGCTGCGGACGCAGCCGCGCGTCCTCACCCTCTCCGGACAGCAGCACCGGGGGGTGCTTCGCCCAGCCGTACCCGTCGGCCGCCAGCTGGTAGGCGAGGTCGTACAGCGCCTTCATGTACGCCTTGTCGAAGTCCGACGTGTGCGGCGTGTCGAACGTCGCCGGGATGTAGGCGAGGTTGTAGTCGACGTGGTCGCGCCGCGTGATCGAGTAGATGCGATAGAGGTCCCCGAGCCCCTGGTACTGAATGAGGCACGAGATCGCCCGCATCGCGATCGGCAGCGTGCGGCGATCCACCTGGGCCCACTCCGGGTCGAGGCGCGCGTTGCGGATGATGAAGAGCGTGCGCTGGCGATGCGCGTCGTTCTCCTTCGCGAGCTCGCCGAGGTCCGACGCCGCCGGGTAGACGAAGACCTGGTTCGAGGTCCCGCCGTCCACGTGCATCTCCTCGTACTTCCGGTCGCCCACGTGCGCCTCGATCATGACGGGGGGAAACGTCCCCGGGATCGCCGCCGAGGCGAGCAGGATCTTGTGGACGAGCTCGAGCGCCCCGGGCCGGCGGCTGGCCGCGATCTCCGTGATGTTCCAGATCACCGGCCGGCGCGCGTCGAGGTTGGTCGTCCCGACGAGGAGGATCCGCCCCTTCTCGCGCTCGGCGGCGATCGCGTCGAGCATCTCCTGCGTGACGGACTTCTTGACCAGAGAGTAGAGGGGCGCCGTGTCGGCCAGGGCGTCGCCGAAGAACGCCGAGAAGACCCACCGCTGCTCCGCGATGTCCTGGAGCGAGATTCCCGTGTACAGGGCCTTGAGCTTCTCGTCGTAGGCCGGGCCGAGGAACGCGAACGGCGCGATGAGCGCGCCGGTGCTCACGCCCGTCACGAGCTTGAACTCGGGCCGGGTGCCGGCCTTCGTCCATCCGTTGAGCAGCCCGGCCCCGAAGGCGCCGTTGTCGCCGCCCCCGGAAATGGCGAGGTAGGAAGCCGGTGGAAGGGGCTCCCCGGCCGGCAGGTGGAGGGCTTCCCGCTCCTTCGCCCAGGACGCCACGAAGTCCCTCTGGAATTCGGCGACGTGCTGCGCGTCCCTCGGAAAGTACCGGACGCCGGGCGGGAAGCCGACGACCTCGGCCTCGTCCTCGGCGTCGTGCGGGACCGCCTGGCGCCTCGGGGGCGTCGCGCAGCCGGCGAGGAGGAGCGACGCCACGGCCGCGACCGCGAGGGGTCGCCGGAGGGAAAGGAGGTCGTTGGGGCTCACGGGCGCGGATCATACTCCCGCGAACGGCCGAGACTCAGGGCGGGAACGCCGACGCGTCGATGCCCGGGATCACCTTCAGGGCGTTCCTGTAGTAGACCTTCCGGAGCACGTCGTCGGGCAGGTCGAGCCCGTACATCTTCCAGAAGGCGTGCCGCTTCCGGTAGTAGTCGAAGTACTCGTCGTCGGTCTCGAGGACCCGGAAGTAGTACGGGTACTCGTCCGCGGCCCAGGCGTCCTTGCCGAACATGACGCGGTCCTGGTACTTCACGAAGAAGGCGCGGGCGTTGCGCGGCTGGCGGCCGAGCTCCGCGAGCACGGCCCCGATCTCGGTGTAGACGTTCGGCATCTGGTCGAACAGGCGCCCGAGCTGCGCGAGGTCGCCGCCGAGCCAGCCGAGGTGGGCGTCGATGAAGCGCGTCTTCGGGTGGCGGGCGAAGAGGCGGTGCTGCTCGCCCATCACCTGGTCGAAGGTCGGGTACTTGTCGGGCGGGCGGGCCCGCTGCGGGAACTGCTTGAGCTCCAGCCAGCGCTCGTTGTACTTGTCCTGCGGCTCGAAGAAGGAGCGCGGTTCGCCGGAGTGGATGAGGACGGGGATCCCGAGCTCGGCGCACTTGTCCCACACCGGATCGAGGCGGGGGTCGTCGACCGGAACCCGCCGGCCCGTGGCGTCCGTCACGCTGAGGCCGAGGTCCTTGAAGATCTTGAGGCCGCGCGCGCCGTGGCGCACGTCCTCGGCGAGCTGCGCGGCCGCCCGCTCCCCCCAGCCCGGCGTCTCGATGCCCTTGTAGTTGAGGTTCGCGAACACGATGAAGCGGCCGGGATACCGGCCCGCGAGGTTCGCGTATCCCTTCTCGAACTCCGCGCCCTGCGAGCCGCTCAGGTTCACCATCACCCGCAGGTTGATCCGGTCCATGTCGGAAACCAGCCGCGCGGCGTCTTCCGCGGACATCCCGCGGTCCTGGTGGTTGTGCACGTCGATGAAGGGGTATTTCGCGCGCAGGGGCTTGTGTTCCGGCACGACGAGCGTGGACTTCGGCTCGTACTCTTCGATCGACATCGTCTGCGCGCCGAGGCCGCACGGAGCGGCCAGGGCGGCGAGGAGGGCGGCGGCCCCGAGGAGGACGCGGGGAGGGCGGGGGCCGATCGGTTCAGGGAGCGGCATCGACGGCTCCTCCTTCTCTTCCTCGCACCACCACCAGACCGGCCGCCTCGACGGGGCTGAGGCCCTGTCCGCGAACCAACTCGACCATGAGGGCCGCGAGCGGCTCGAGGTACCGGGCCGACCGGAGCGGCCCGGCGTCGATCGCGCGCAGGCCCGCGCCCTCGAGCAGGCCGCCGACGGCCTTCCTCGCCGCGGCATCGTCCCCGCAGTAGAACGCCGACGGCCGCGCGGAGTCCGCCGCGGCCGCGTCGAGCGCCTCGGCATAAATGTGATTGAGCGCCTTGACCACGCGCGCGCCCGGGGCGCGCCGCGCGATCTCCTCACCACCCGACGAGACGTGCCCGATCAGGAGGCCGCGCCCCGATTCGGGTTCCGGGTTCGTGCAATCGAGGAGAAGGCGGCCCTCCCACGGGGCCGCGGCGTCCAGGACCGCCGGGACGTCCGACCAGACCGCGGCGAGCGCGACGACGTCGCTTCCCGCGGCGGCCCCGGCGTACGAGCTTCCCGCGGCGCCGGCGATGGAAGCCGCGGCCGAGCGAGCCCTCGCGGGGTCGCGGGAGCCGAGCACGACGGCGTGGCCGGATCGCGCGAAGAGCCGCGCGATCGCCCGACCCATCGTGCCCGTCCCGAGGATTCCGATTCTCACGCGCCCGCCGCCGGGTCCGAAGACCTCTCGAACCGGCTCTCGCGGACGAGCTCGGCTACCTCCATCGCGTAGAACTCGTACCACAGCCGCCGCCCGGTCTCCTGCGCGACGCGGTGCCGCGGGTCCTCGCGCCAGAGCCGGAGGCTCTCGAGGTCCCGCCAGCGAACGACCGTCAGGCGTTCTCCGTCCTCGGCCGTGTAGCCCTTGACGTCCACGAACCCGGGGGCCGACCGGGCGAGATCCTCCATTTGCCGGTTCATCCCGGAGTAATCCTCACCCGCGACGTCCGTCAGTTTCGAGCGAAACAGGATGACGATCACGCCGCCTCCAGATGGTCCGTGAACATCGCCAGGCCCCCCGATGGGTGGACAGGTCGTGAATACGCATTCCGTCCGCCCATTGTTTCTCCCGCCCGACCGCTCGACGCCTTCCGAGCGTGGACCTGGTGGCCCCCTCCCTCGCGGACCGGCGCTACGAGCTCCCGATTTCCCGCGTCAGCTCCTGGAGCCGCAGCCGGTCGAGGCTCTCCAGCGGGAGCGCGGTGAAGAGCTGGACCCGCCGGTAGATCTCGCCGGCGACGCGCTTCAGGGCCCTCTGCTTCTCCTCGTCGGTGCCCTGGAAATGGTCCGGGTCCTCCGACCCCCAGTGCGCGACGATCGGCTGCCCCGGCCAGACCGGGCAGGACTCGCGCGCGTTGTCGCAGACGGTGACGACGAAGTCGAAGTCGGGCTGGCCCCGGAACTCGTCCCACGACTTGCTGCGCGCGCCGCTCGCGTCGATCTGGTACCCGTCCCGGAGGAGCTCCAGGACCCGGGGATTCACGCGGCCCTTCGGGCTCGCCCCCGCGCTGAACGCCTCGAAGCGCACCGGATCCAGGCGCCGCAGGAAGGCCTCGGCGAGGATGCTGCGGGCCGAGTTTCCCGTGCACAGGAAGAGGACGCGGTACCGTTTCGCCGGGGCGGGATTCGCCATCTCGTTTCTCCTCTAGGACGCCGACGCGGGGAACCAGCGCCGCGTCGCCAGGCACATGCGGCAGACCGAGAGCATCACGGGCACCTCGACGAGGACGCCGACCACCGTGGCCAGCGCCGCCCCCGATCCCGGCCCGTAGAGGGCGATCGCCGTCGCGACCGCGAGCTCGAAGAAGTTCGACGCTCCGATCAGCGCTCCCGGCGCCGCCACCGCGTACTCGACGCGCGCGAGCTTCATGAGGCCGTACGTCAGCGACGAGTTGAAATAGACCTGCACGAGGATCGGGACGGCGATCAGGCCGACGTGCATCCACCTTCCGGTGATGTTCTCGGCCTGGAACGCGAAGATCAGCGTCAGCGTCGCGAGCAGCGCCGTGACGGTCACGGGGGCGAGCGCGGGCACGAAGCGATCGTCGAACCAGGCCTTCCCCCGCTGCGCGATCAGGACGCCGCGGCTGAGGGCGCCGGCGGACAGCGGGATCACCACGAAGACGAGCACCGAGACGAGGAGAACGCGGAACGGGACCTCGAGCCCCGCGGCCCCCGTCACGAGCAGCTTCACCGTGGGCGCGAACGCGACGAGCATGACGAGGTCGTTGACCGAGACCTGCACGAGCGTGTACGCGGGGTCGCCGTCGGAGAGGGAGGACCAGACGAACACCATCGCCGTGCAGGGGGCCGCGGCCAGGATGATGACGCCCGCCGTGTACTGGGCGGCGAGCTCGGGGCCGATCCAGCCGGAGAAGACGTGGCGGAAGAAGAGCCAGCCGAAGAACGCCATCGAGAACGGCTTGACGAGCCAGTTCACGAAGAGCGTCACGAGCAGCCCGCGCGGCCGCCGCCCGACGCTCCGGACCGACCGCAGGTCGATCCGGAGCATCATCGGGTAGATCATCAGCCAGATGAGGGCGGCAATCGGGAGGTTGATGTGCGTGCCCTTCGAGAGCTCGCGGCCGCGGAGCGCCGCGGCCAGGCCGGGCAGGGCCTTCCCGGCGAGCAGGCCGAGGCCCATGCTGGCCGCGACCCAGAGCGACAGGGATCGCTCGAAGACGCCCAGGCGCTTCGGCGCGCCGCCGGCGGCGTGATCCTTCATTTTCGGCGGCTCAGCGGGCGCAGCAGGCCCGAGGCTCGCAGGCCGCGTCCGCCTCGACGTCTTCGATCACGTTGTAGACCTCCCATCGGTTCCCGTCCGGGTCGGAGACCCAGAACTTGTCCTGGAGCGCGTAACAGCAGGACTCGCGCTTCTCCTCCTCGGCCGGAAGCCCCCGCGCGAGCAGCGTCCTCTTCCACGCGCGCACCGCATCCGACGTGTCGACGCGGATCCCCAGGTGGGACAGCGCGCCGCCGGCTCCGGCCTGGCTCCGGCCGGGCTGCAACGCGAGGTGGATCTCCGGCTGCGCGCCGACGAACTTCACGTAGTCGGCCTTGCGCTTCGTCGGCTCCCCGAAGAAGCGGCGGTAGAACTCGGCCGACCGGTCGAGGTTCGAGACGTTCAGCGAGACGTGGACGGCGTTTGCCATGGTGGCCTCCATTTCGATCAATCGAGAACTTTCGATGAATGTTCGCAATTTTTTTTCAGACGGTCTTCGCGAAGAGCTCCGCGAGCCCGGCGATCGCTCCCTCGTTGCGCGAGTAATAGACCCACCGCCCCCGCTTCTCCGCGTTCACGAGCCCGGCCCGACGGAGCAGCCCCATGTGGTGCGACACCGCCGCCTGGGACAGTCCGACCGCCTCCTCGACGTCGCACGCGCACAGCCCCCGCTCGTCCCGGGCGATCCGATCGCAGCACGAGCGGCCCTTCGTCTTGAGGAGCTCCAGGATCCTGAGGCGGGTGGGATCCCCCAGCGCCTTGCAGATCGTGACCAGGTCGCGGCCCTTCTCTGACATATCGATATCTATAGAACTTTGAAACCGCCCTGTCAAGCCCCCGGGCGCGACGCTAAGGCAGGCGATCGAGGGCCCGCTTCAGCTTCTCGCGGACCGACGCGGCCACGGCGGCGAGCTCCGGCGTCCCGCGCGCGGCCACCGTCTGCAGGGGATCGACGGCGCAGACGACGGTCCCGCCGTCGAGGCCGTCGTAGACGAGGACGTTGCACGGGAGCATCAACCCCACCTCGAGCTCGGCTTCGAGGGCCCGGTGGGCGAGGGGCGGGTTGCAGGCGCCGAGAATCCTGTACCGCCGGAACTCGACGCCGAGCTTCTTCTTGAGCGTGTCGCGGACGTCGATCTCGGTGAGGACGCCGAACCCTTCCGCCTGGAGCGCCGCCGGGACCAGGGCCAGCGTCTCGTCGAAACCGCGCCGGACCACCCTGCGGATGCCGAATTCCGCCGGCGCGGGCACCGCGCTCATTCCTCGCGCATGCCGGCCCCCACGAGGGCCGGGGCCGCCGTCACCTCGAAGCGCGGAGGCTGCGCGAGATGGCGCTTGACGGTGCACTGGTCGACCGCGCGGAAGAGCGCCTCGCGGTAGCGCTCGGGGAACGCCGGCGGCAGCGCGATCGCGATCCGCACGACGGACACGTTCTTGCCTTCGCCCTCCTTCTCGAACTCGAGCGACACGCCCAGGCCGTCGGTGTCGAGGTTGCGCTGCTGGCAGAACCGCAGGGCGTAGAAGCCGGCGCAGGTCCCGATCGAAGCGAGAAAGAGGTCGAAGGGCGACGGGGCGGTCCCCTCCCCACCCTGCATCGCCGGCTGGTCCGTCCGGATCCGAAGACCGTGATGGAGCGCGTCCACGCGGACGCCCCCGGGAAAAATGACTTCCATGGAACCAGCCTAGGCTCGGGCCCCGTCCGGCGCGAGATTCAACCGCATCAGGCTGGGGCGGCCGAGCGCCAGGCCCGCGGGGGGCGCCATCCCGCCTCCCGCGGCTCCCGTCCCGGAGCGGTTGCAGAACGGCCGGGTCGGTTGTAGTTTTTCCTCATTCCGGGAGGCCGAAAGGGCGTTCCGGCGGGGGCAAGCATGAACCGTCGCACCTTCCTTCGCTCCGCGGGCGCCCTGTCCGCGACCCTCACCTTTCCGAAAGCGTCGCACCTGCTCGCCCTCGGGGAGGTGCCGCCCGCGTGGCGCACCTTCGAAGTCACCACGCGCGTCGAGGTCCTCAAGTTCTCCGGGCCGACCTCCGTGTGGCTTCCCGCGGCCCTCATTCGCGAGACGCCCTTCCAGAAAACGCTGGCGAACGACTTCCGCGCCGAGGGCGGCGCGGCCGAGCTCGTCGTCGCAAACAAGGCGGACGCCCTCGGGATCGTCCGCGCGACGTTCCCCGCCGGCGTCAAGCCCGTCCTCACGCTGACGAGCCGGGTCGCGACCCGTCCGTATGCGGTCGACCTCTCGGCGCCCGGCCGCGCCCCGAAGGCGGACAAGTCGGAGCTCGAAAACTTCCTCCAACCCACGAATCTCCAGCCGACCGACGGCATCGTGAAGGCCCAGGCGATCGAGATCACGCGCGGCGCCTCGACGGACGTCGAAAAGGCGCGCGCCATCTACGAATGGATCGTGGACAACACGTTCCGCAATCCCAAGACGCGCGGCTGCGGCGTCGGCGACATCCGGGCCATGCTCGAGACGAAGGACCTCGGCGGCAAGTGCGCCGACCTGAACGCGCTTTACGTCGGCCTCGCGCGCGCGGCGGGCCTGCCCGCGCGCGACGTCTACGGCATCCGCGTGGCCAAGTCGGAGCTCGGCTACAAGAGCCTCGGCGCCTCCTCCGAAAACGTGACGAAGGCCCAGCACTGCCGAGCCGAGGTCTACCTGACGGGATACGGATGGGTCCCCGTCGATCCGGCCGACGTCCGGAAGGTCGTCCTCGAGGAGCCCCCGGGCAACCGCACCCTCGACGACGACATGGTCAAGAAAGCCCGCACGCGACTCTTCGGGTCCTGGGAGATGAACTGGATGGCGTACAACTTCGGGCACGACGTCGTCCTGCCCGGCTCGAAGGGCGCGCCGGTCGGATTCCTGATGTACCCGCAGGCGGAATCGAGCGACGGCCGGCCCGACTGCCTCGACTTCGAGAACTTCAAGTACGAGATCACGTCGAAGGAGCTCGCGGCCCCCGCCGGCTGACGCGTCCCGAACCCGGAAGGGCCGGAAAAGGAAAAGCGGGCGCCCCGCGAGAGGCGCCCGCCCCGGAGATCGAATCTACTCGCTCGACTTGTTGTTGCGCGCGGCCGCCTCGAGCTTCTTGATGTCCTCGGGAGACAGCAGCGGGCGGTCCATCTTGATCGTCAGCTTGTTGAGCTTCGCCGTGAGCGTGAACGGGGGCTGGTAGTCCGCGTCGTTGACGCCGGTGAGGGTGTCCGAGCCGATGTCGAAGCTCTCGTCCCACTGGAGGATCAGCGGGATCGTGTGGTCCATCTTCTGCGTCGCGACCGCCTTCCCGTCCACCTTGAGGGTTCCGGTCCCGCTCTGGCCGATGCCGCTCATGTTGTTGAACGCGAGCGTCTCGGGTCCGAGCCCGTCGTACTTGAAGTCGAACTCGACGGTGTGCCGTCCCGGCGCCAGGGCGTCCGGTCCGTCCCAGCGGATGCGCTTGAGGTCCACCAGGTTCCAGAGAAACACGGGCTTGCCCTTGAGGAGATAGAACCCGTAGCCGCCGAAACGCCCGCCCGAGGTCAGGATCATGCCCTCGGCGCCGCCCTGCGGGACGTCGATGTCGGCCGTGATCGTGTACGAGCAGTTGAGCAGCAGCGGGGAGTCTCCCTGCGGCAGCCCCACCATCGGCGTCGTGTAGACGAACTCGCTGCGGCCCGCGGTGATGTTCGGCCGCGGCGCGACCAGGCGCGTCGCCACCGACGCGTCGAGCGGGAGGACCTGGTACTTCCTGGCCTCGGTCAGGAAGAGGTCCTTCATCTGCTTGAGCTTCTCGGGGTTCTTCGCGGCGACGTCGTCGGCCTGCGTCCAGTCCTTCGTGACGTCGTAGAGCTCCCAGGTCACGTTGTTGAGCGGGTCGGGGTTGACCGCCCCGACGACGTCCCACGGCGAGCGGATGACCTTGGTCGAGGCGATCCAGCCGTCGCTGTAGATCGCGTGGTCGCCCATCATCTCGAAGTACTGCGTGTGGTGCGTCGAAGGCGCGTTCGCGTTGGCCTTGTCGAAGGTGTAGGCGAAGCTCACCCCCTCGATCGGGCTCTGCTTGATGCCGTCGACGTAATCGGGCGCGTGGATGCCCGCCGCCTCGAGGATCGTCGGAACGACGTCGATGATGTGGTGGAACTGGTGGCGAAGGCCGCCCGGATCCGAGATGTGGCCCGGCCACGAGACCGCCATGCCCTGGCGCACGCCGCCCCAGTGCGAGGCGATCTGCTTGGTCCAGGTGAACGGCGTGTCGAACGCCCAGGCCCAGCCGACCGCCATGTGGTTGTAGGTCTTGTCCGAGCCCCAGGCATCGTAGAAGTACTTCAGCTGGTCGGCGACCGGGACCTGGACGCCGTTGAACATGGCGACCTCGTTCGGCGTGCCGATCAGCTGGCCCTCGGCGCTCGTCCCGTTGTCCCCGTTGATGTAGATGATGAGCGTGTTGTCGAGCTTGCCCATGTCCTCGACGGCCTGGATGACGCGGCCGATCTCGTAGTCCGTGTAGGCCACGTACGCGGCGAACACGTCCACCTGCCGCAGGAACATCTTCTTCTCGTCGGGCGTGAGCTGCTCCCAGCGCTTGAGGAGCTTGTCCGGCCACTGCGTCATCTTGGCGTCCTTCTGGATGTCGCCCAGCCGCTTCTGTTTCTCGATGATCTGGTCGCGCAGCTCGTTCAAGCCCTTGTAGAACAGGTG
>JAYRMU010000058.1:0-7273 GCA_041912555.1 Thermoanaerobaculia bacterium | reverse complement strand
GGAGGGAGAGGGGGGAGCGTGGCTCGTTACGCCCATCTCTTCCAATCGCTCGCGGCGCGGGAAGTCTCCCGACCGAAGGGAGGGAGGAGGCCCGCGCCGCGGGAGCCGGAGCGAAGTGGAGGGATCAGGCGAACGGTCGAGCCCCTTTGGGCGAGCCGTTCGCCGGTGCGCCGAGCGGCGCTCCGCGCCGCACGGCGCAGATCCCGTAACGCAGCGCAGGCGACGTTTAGGGAACCGCCGCCAGGAACAGCAGGTACGGGTTGACCGCGACCCCGGCCTTGAAGTTGTCGTCGTCTTCGGGCAGCCGGGTGATCGAGAAGTGCAGGTGCGGGCCGCCGATGACGTGGCCGGTCCGGCCGACGTAGGCAATCACGTCTCCCTTGCTGACCTTGCGGCCGGGCCGAAGGCCCTGGAGGTACTTGGTCAGGTGGCAGTAGAACAGGAGGTACCGGCCGGTCGCGTCCTTCTGGTAGAGCGAGATGCCCCCCCGCGGCTCCCGCCGCAGCTGGACGATTTCGCCGTCGGCGGCCGCGAGCACGGGGGTTCCCTTCGGGGCGCCGATGTCGATGGCCAGGTGCTGGCGGTGCTTGCCCCGGGAGTTCAGGAACGAGTCCTTCAACCGGCTCGCGTCCACCCCCTCGACGGGGATCTGGACGCCGGCCGAAAGCAGGTCGGAGAGGTCCACTTCCTCGGGCCGGAGGGTCGACTGGGCCGATTTCGGCCGGAGCAGCGATCCGAGCGTCCGGGCCATCCGCGTCAGGGCGTTGGCGGGCGCGGAGGGCACGGACCCGGCCACGTCCTCGGATTCCGGGGTTTCCTCGTCCGCCTCGTGCTCGTGCGCCTCGATGATGGCGTCGTACTCCGTGCAGAGCGGCTGGGGATAGTTGTATTCCTCGACCGGAAGATTGGGCCCGTAGGATTCCGGAACCCGGACGGCCACCCGCTCGACGACGACTTGCCCGGATCCGTCCTGGCGAATCGTGTGCCGCGCCTTCCGGGAGGGCTTGGCCGCCGACTTTTTGGACGCCGGGTGGGCCGCTGCCTTCTTCTTCTGGGACGGGGCCGGGCTCGCCTTCGCCGCCTTCGAGCCGGCGGGCGCGGCCTTGTGGTGGGTGGTTTTCGCTTCCGTCGCCGGCGCGAGCCCGAAAACGAAACCGGCGGCTAGAACAGCCGCCGGGATGACCGACGTCTTACGCACGGAGGGGATTATCCCGGTGGTTCGGAGGGGCCGTCAAGCCGAAAAGGCCAATCGGCTGAGATATTTATGCTGATTCAGCATACGCCGGCGGCCTCCCGTTTCGCCGCCGACGGCCCGATCTACGCGCGCTCGAGGTAGCTGTTGTCCCGCGTGTCGATCTTGATGCGGATCCCGGCTTCGACAAACTGCGGCACCATCACCTGCAGCCCCGTCTCGAGCGTGGCCGGCTTGTACGAGGCCGACGCGGTGGCGCCCTTCATCCCGGGCTGGGTCTCCGTGACCTTGAGCGTCACGGTGTTGGGCAGCTCGATGCCGACGGGGTTCCCGTCGTAGAAGTCCACGTGGATCGCGGTGTTCGGCAGCAGGTACTTCATCTGCTCGCCGATCACCTCGTCGGACAGCGTGATCTGGTCGTAGCTCGTCTGGTCCATGAAGTGGTGGCCGGCCGCGTCGGAATAGAGGTACTCCATCTCGCGCTCGTCCAGCGATGCCTTCTCGACCCGGTCGGTCGAGCCGAACCGATGCTCGTTCATCGACCCCGAGCGCACGTTGCGCATCTTGGCCTGGACGAAGCCCCGGAGGTTGCCCGGGGTCTTGTGGACCATGTCGTGGACGCGGTGCAGCTCGCCGTTGTGGATGATGAGCATGCCGCTGCGAAGCTGTGTGGCCGGAATCATCATGAGACCTGTCCCCCAAAAAGACGGCGAAATCTAGCAGAAGCGGGCCCAAAGAAAAAGCCCCGGGGTCGCCCCCGGGGCCCGAGAGTATCCGAAAGTGGGGCCTAGGGCTCGACGACGCGGGACACCGTCCGGGTCGGCCGGCCGGGCCCGGTCGGGACGACCCGGGCCGCGGGGAGGGAGGGAAGCGCGACGGCCGCCGCCTGGGACGACACCGACGCGAGCACCCCCCGCCACATGTCGAACGAGTAGCCCCAGGGCCCTCCGGCCACGACCGACGCGCCCGTCTGCGGGACGTTGGGCGTGAAGAGAACGTCCGAGAAGTTCGGGCTCGGATAGGCGGCCGGGATCTGCGCGTTCATGGCCTTGATGAACTCGTCGGCCACGATCGTGTAGCCGATGGTCGACGGGTGGACGCCGTCGTAGGAGAAGATCCCGCCGGTCAGGAAGGCCGACGTGAGGGTGATGCCCCCGATGTCGTAGCCGCGGGCCGAGACCGCGGCGAAGATCGCGTTGGCGTCGACCTTGACCGTCCCGGCCGGCGCCGTGGAGAAGAGGATGTTGTTGTAGTCCTGGGTCCGGGACTGGAGCAGGGCGACTTCGTCCGGATAGAGGAGGACTCCTCCGTGCGGACCCGTGGCGTCGATGAAGCCGTGGGGCAAGGGCAATCCGGTTCCTCCGGCGGCGACCGGGACGCCGACGCCCTGGGCCAGCAGCGACGAGGCGGGGAGGTTCACCAGGGTCCCGTTCGGGAGACCGCAGCCCTGATCCGGGGGAACCGGCGTGCAGGGATACGCCGAGTCTCCGGGTCCGAGCAGCGGCACCAGGTTGCCGTTGATGATCACGGGCTGCCGGGTCGCGGGGTTGACGAGGACCGGCGGGATCGTGGACGAGAACGGGATCGCGGTGACGTCCGGGAGGTTGGCCACCACGAGGGTCGTCCCCGGCGGAATGCCCGCCAGGATCGCCTCGTAGCTCGCCTGAAACGACGCCGGGGAGACGAGGGTCACGCCGTCCACGACGATTCCGGACGTCGAGGCGCCGAGCGTGTTGTTGTTGCCGATCCAGAGAGTCGCCAGCGACGAAGAGGGCGCGGCCGAGAGAAGCAGCCCGGCCTGCTGCACGGCGCTCGTTCCGTCGAACGGCGATCCGGTGACGTTGCGGAGGATCAGGGCCGACAGCTTCTCGAGGTCCGTCCCGTTGGGGTCTCCGTGCGTGAGCGTCGTCAGGTCCGCCACCTCCGCGCCCGGAATGCCCAGGTCGTTGTAGGGGCGCTGCAGCGTCAGGTTGAGCGGGCCGCCCATCTGCGACACGGGGGCGACCGTGACCGTCGAGGGCGGGATGAACACCGCGCCCAGGCACGCCGTGCCCGGCGGATTCGACAGCGCGACCTCCTGCACGAGGGGCATCTCGAAGTCCGGCACCGCGAGCGTTCGCGCGATGACGGCCGGGAAGGAGTTCACCTGATTGCGCTGGACGAGGCAGCCGCTCTGCCAGCCGGCGGTCAGGCTGTCTCCGAGCGCGACGTACTGGGAGTAAGGCTGCGCGACGACCGGAACCGCGGCGAGGAGCGCGAGCGCGGCGCCGAGCGCGAGGGAACGGGGATTGATCCTGCTCATGGCTCTACCTCCTCACCTAAAACGAGATCCGGAGGTCGGCGACCGCGGCCCACGCCGTCTCCGAGTAAATGCCGAAGAAGTTGTCCGTGGACTCCGTCAGGACCTGGCGGTTCTTCAGCTTGATGTACGCGCCGCCGACGTCGATCCCCCACTGCGGCGTGTTGTAGCCGAAGCCGGCGGTGTAGACGTTGCGGTCGTTGTCCGCGAGCAGCGGGCCGACGTCCCGCGTGGGCTGCGGGGTGTTGTCGTAGTAGTAGCCGACGCGGATCGCGAATTCGCCGAACTTCTTTTCGAGGCCGATGCGGTAGGCCCACGAATCGCTCCAGGCGGTCGAGCGGTCGATGTCCGGCGCCGCGCCGTCCGGGAACACGATGTTCAGCGCCTTGAAGCTCGACCACTCGGTCCAGTCGGCCTCCAGCGCGACCGTGAAGCCGCCGCCGAAGTCGATGCCGACGCCCGTGTTGATGGACGCCGGGAACTCGATCTGCGTCGCGACCGGATGGACGCCGAACGGGAACTGCGCGGCGACGAGCTGGTCGAAGACCTGGTCGCCCGTCGGGCGCTGGATGATCGTCGCCGTCCCCTCGTAGTCGACCGTGATCTTGCTGCGGTAGGAGGCGCCCACGCCGATCGCGGGGGTCGGCTTCCACAGGAGGCCGGCGTTGTAGCCCCAGCCGCCGTTGGAGGTCAGGCCGCTGTAGAGCTTGGTGTGGGCGACGTCGGCCTCGGCGCCGGTGAAGGGATCGATGGCCGCCGTGTTGCGCTCGAGCTGGAGGCCCGAGAACCGGTAGTCGGCGCCCGCGGCGATGGACAGCTCCGGGAAGAGCTTGTAGGAGAACACGGGGTTGATGTCGGTGGTCTTGATGATGACGTTCTGCGAGATGAAGCGGCCGCTCCAGAGCTCGGGCACGTTCCAGCGCAGGCCGAGGCCGTACGGCGCGTCGATGCCGAGCCCGAACTTCAGGTCGGCCGTCAGCGGCACGACCATGTAGAGCTGCGGCAGGGCGAAGACCTGCTTCTGGACCGATCCCACGGAGCCCACGCCCGGATAGGGATTGGTGCCGACGAAGTCGGCGCTCTCGCGGCCGAGAATCGCCCCGCCGCCCTGCACCGAGAAGTGATCCTGGAACGCGATGCCGGCGGGGTTGTAGAAGATCGCGGAGGGATCGTCCGCCACGCCCGCGAAGGCGAGCCCCATGCCCGTGGCCTTGGCGCCCTGGGTCATGACCTGGAATCCGGACGGGAAGGCGGGGCTGCTGACGAGGAACCCGACGACGGCCAGGGCCAGAAAGACGCGTGGCAAGGGGACGCGGTCGCGCTGTCTCACGGTTCTCCTCCCTCAATTGTCGGCTGCAGGGTGAAACGGACGGGATGTTCGCTGCGCACGTGTGCGGCCAATCTAGACCCCGATCCGGGGAAAGTCAAAGGCCCCCGGCTCCCCCGCCCCGCTTACAATCGGGTCACCTTGTCCCACGAAAGCGAGCTGCCGACGCGCGACGGGTCGGCCCTGAAGTCGGGCTCCCGCGAAGCGCCGGTCTCGGTCGGAACGATCCTCGGCGGCCGGTACCGCATCGACGGGGTCCTCGGCTTCGGGGGCATGGGCGTCGTCTACCGCGCCAGGGATCTCAAGCTCGACCAGGAGATCGCGTTGAAACGCGTCCGGCCCGACCGCGTCTCGCCCGAGCGCCGCGAGACGCTGCGGCGCGAGATCATCCTGGCCCGCAAGGTCACGCACGAGAACGTCTGCCGCGTCTACGACCTCGTCGAGATCGAGGGCGAGGAGTTCGTCTCGATGGAGTACCTCCCCGGCCGGACGCTCAAGGAAATCGAGGAGCGGGAGAAGACCCTGCCCCTCGGCCGGGGCCTCTCGATCGCCAAGGGCATCTGCAACGGCCTGGCCGCCGCCCACCGGATCGGGGTGCTCCACCGGGACCTCAAGCCCGAGAACGTGATCGTGGCCGACGACGGCAAGCCGCAGCTCATGGATTTCGGCATCGCCGTCGAGACCGCCCGCTACCGCGGCGACCAGGGCGAGACGGTGCCGGGGACGCCCCAGTTCCTGGCCCCGGAGCTGCTCCTCGGCGAGGCGCCGAGCCCCCGCACGGACGTTTACGCGATGGGCATTCTCCTCTACGAGATGTTCACGGGCCGCGTCCCCTTCGACGACAACGACACCGCGCGCCTCGTGCGCCGCGTCATCTCGGAAAAGGCTCCGAAGGTCGAGACGCTGCGGCCCGACCTGCCCCCCGAGCTGCGCGACATCCTCGAGCGCGCGATCGCGCGCGATCCGGAATCCCGCTTTCCCGACGCGCCGTCGCTCGCGGACGCGATCGCCGCCTTCGAGGGACAGGTCCTCGACCGCGTCCTCGCCGAGGTGTCGGTCACGAAGGCCCGGATGGTCAAGCTCATGGTGATCCTCGAGGCCAACAAGTCGCTCGCCGCGACGTTCGACCCGACCGAGACCCTGCGCATCATCCTGAGGGCCGCCACCTCGGAGACGGACGCCGAACGGGGCACGATCTTCCTCAAGGACCCCGACTCGAACGAGCTCGTCAGCCAGATCCTCGAGGGCGGCTCAGTCAACCCCATCCGGCTGCCGATCGGGACCGGGATCGCCGGCGCCGCAGCCCAGTCGGGGCAGGTCGTCAACACCGTGGACGCCTACCAGGACGCGCGGTTCGACAAGCGCACCGATGCGTCCTCGGGATTCAAGACGGTCTCGATCCTCGCGGCGCCGATGCGGACCCCGAGGGGGGAGATCGTCGGCGTCGTCGAGATCCTCAACAAGCGCCGCCGCAACTTCACCAGAGAGGACGAGGAGTTCCTGGCCGAGGTCGCGACCCACGCGGCGCTGGCGGTCGCGGGGCTGCGCGAGCACGAGGCCGCGGTCCGGCAGGCGCGGCTCGAGGGCGCCGCCGCGGTCGCGCGCGGCGTGATGCCCCTGCTCCTGCCCGCGGCCTGGCCCGAGACGCCGGGGTACGAATCGGCGCCCCTGCGCTGGCGGTCCGAGACGCCCAACGTCGCCCTCTACGCGGTGTCGGGCGCGCCGGGACGACTCGCCCTGCTCCTGCTCGAGCACGACGGCAGCCTCGAAGAAGCGATCGGGCCGCTCGTGCGCGCCTCGGGCCTCGGCCACCGCCTGCTCGACGGGTCGTCTCCGTCGGAGATCGTGCTCGCGATCGCGGCGGCGGAGCCCGCGTGCTCCGTCACCGCCGCCTGCTGGCAGGAAGACCGCCTGGCGCTGGCGTCCCGGCTGGCGCCCGTGCCCCACCTGCTGCGCTTCGGCCGGCCTCTTCCGTTCGAGGTCCGCGAATCCGAGTCGCTGCGCGAGGTCGAGCTCGAGACGGCGAAGGGCGACATGCTGGTGATCGCCTCGCGAGGCCTGTCGGAGCTCGCGTCTCCCGGCAAGCCGGCCTCGGTCGAGAAGGCCGTCCAGAAGCTGGCGCGCGCCGCCGAGACCCAGGCGCTCTCGGCCGGCTTCGCGGCGCTCGTCTCCGACTGGAAGAAGGCCGGCTTCTCGCCGGGCTCCCGGGACGCCCTCCTGCTGGCGGCCCGGCGGCTGGCCTGACGCGAGGGCCTCCCGCCCCGTCCCCGCCTCCCGCCTCCTGCCTCCCGCCTCCCGCCTCCCGCCTCCCGCTCCTAGGTCTCGTTTCTCAACACGTTGTTCACGGGTAGGGTCTGTTGCCCATCTGGGCCCAGATCGGTGAGGCTGGAGGTGTCTAACGCCAACGGCCAACCGAAGGAGCCCAGATGGAGCTTCACAACAATGCCCGAAGTTG
>JAYRMU010000057.1:0-29966 GCA_041912555.1 Thermoanaerobaculia bacterium | reverse complement strand
CTCCTGCCTCCTGCCTCCTGCCTCCTGCCTCCTGCCTCCTGCCTCCTGCCTCCTGCCTCCTGCCTCCTGCCTCCTGCCTCCTGCCTCCTGCCTCCTGCCTCCTGCCTCCTGCTGTCTACTCCCTCTCCCCCGCCCTCGGCACGTTGTACTTCCGGATCACGTCGCGCACGCCGGCGACGCCTCGGATCCGGCCCAGGATCTTCTCGAGCTGCTTCAGGTCGGAGGTCTCCAGCGACACGCTGACGTAGCCCTGCCGCATTTCTCCGACCCGCGCCTCGATCCTCCGGATGTTGGAGCCTTCTCCGGCGATGGCCTGGGTCACGTCGGCGAGCAGGCCCGGCCGATCCTCCGTGACGACCTCGAGCTCGATGGCGTACGAGGCCTTCTTCTCCCCCGCCCAGGCCACGTCGATGCGCCGCTCCGGGTCGTAGAGCAGGTTGCGGACGTTCGGGCAGCTCTCCGAGTGGACCGACACGCCCCGGCCCCGGGTGATGTACCCGACGATCTTCTCGCCGGGCACGGGGTTGCAGCACTTGGCCAGGGCCGCCAGGAGGTCGTTGTGGCCGACGACGACGATGTCCGGGACGCCGAAGGGCAGGATCTTCCGGACCACCCGCGAAACGGCCGATTCCTTCTTCTCGGGCACCTGCCGCGCGAGCTCGTCGGCCGGGACGAACCGCTCGAGGGCCGTCTTGGGCGCCAGCTTGCCGTAGCCGATCGCGGCGTACAGGTCGTCGGGCCGCGTGAACCCCCACTGCTTGAGCTCCCGGGCCAGGCTGCCCTCGGCCTCGAGCTTTCGCACGGTCCGCTTGAACTTCTTGAGCTCGCGCTCGAGCAGGCGCCGCCCGAGCTCCACCGACTGCCGCTTCTCCTCCTCGTGGATGAAGTGGCGGATCTTGTGGCGGGCCCGGCTCGTCACGACCGAGGACAGCCAGTCCCGCGAAGGCGCCTGGTTCGGGGCGGTCAGGATCTCGACGATGTCCCCGCTGCCGAGAGGGGTCCGCAGCGGCACCAGCTTGCCGTTGACCCGGGCCCCCACGCACCGGTGCCCGACGTCCGTGTGGATCCGGTAGGCGAAGTCGATCGGCGTGGCGCCCCGGGGGAAGGCGAAGACCTCGCCCTTGGGCGTGAACGTGTAAACCTCGTCCGGGTAGAGGTCCACCTTGAGCGAGGACAGGAACTGCCGCGGGTCGGACACGTCGCTCTGCCAGTCCACGAGCTGCCGGAGCCACTGGAATCGGGCGTCGTCGGCGTGGGGACCCAGGCGCCCCTCCTTGTACTTCCAGTGGGCCGCGATGCCGCGCTCGGCGATCAGGTCCATCTCGCGGGTCCGGATCTGCACCTCGAAGGGCTGCCCCGTCTCGCCCATGACCGTCGTGTGGAGGGACTGGTAGAAGTTGGGCTTGGGCATCGCGATGTAGTCCTTGATCCGCCCGGGGACCGGGCGCCAGAGCTGGTGGACCATGCCGAGCGTCTCGTAGCAGTCGCCCGTCTCCGCGACCACGATCCGGAACGCCAGGATGTCGTAGAGCTGGGCGGCGTCCACGCCCGTGCGCTTCATCTTCGACCAGATCGAGTAGTAGCGCTTCATGCGGCCCGAGACCTCGGCCGCCACGCCCGCTTCGGCCAGGCGCGCCTCGATGCGCCGGCGGACGTCGCTGACCATCCCCTCGGACACCTTCATCCGCCGGGCGACCTCGCGGGCGACGCGTTCGTGCTCTTCCGGCTCGAGGTAGAGGAACGACAGGTCCTCGAGCTCCCCCTTGACGCTGCCCATGCCCAGCCGGTGCGCGATCGGGGCGTAGATGTCCAGGGTCTCCCGGGCGATCTCGCGGCGCCGGGCCTCGGGCAGGAAGCCCAGTGTGCGCATGTTGTGGAGCCGGTCGGCGAGCTTGACCATCACGACCCGGAGGTCGGAGACCATCGCCAGGATCATCTTCCGGAAGGTCTCGGCCTGCTCCTCCTCGCGGGAGACGTAGGAGAACTTGCCGATCTTGGTCAGGCCGTCGACGAGCTCGGCGACCTCCTCGCCGAACTGGCCGGCGATCGACTCCCGTGTGGTCAGCGTGTCCTCGAGGACGTCGTGCAGGAGCCCGACCACGATCGAGATGTCGTCGGCCTTGAGGTCCGCCAGGATGGCCGCGACGTTCAGGGGATGGACGAGGTAAGGCTCGCCCGAGCGCCGGACCTGCCCCTTGTGCTCGCGCGCCGAGAAGACGTACGCCCGCCGCAGCAGGTCCTGGTCGCTGCCCGGGTTGTATGCCTCGACCTTCTCGAGGATCTCCTCGAAGTGGATCACCCGGAAAGGGTAACCCGGATCTCCCCGCCTGTCAGCGGGACGCTAGCGGCGCTTCGAGTTCTTCTTCGCGGGCGCGGCCGGCGCGGCCGCGGCCGGGGCCGCCGGCGCGGGCACGACGGCGAGGTTGCGCCGCCCCTTGAAGTCCTTCCAGATCACGACGATCGCGGCCGCGACGTAGATCGACGAATACGTCCCGACGATGATGCCGATGATCAGCGTCAGCGCGAAGGTGTTGAGCACCTCTCCGCCCAGGAAGTACAGGGCCACGACCACCAGCATCGTCGCCCCCGAGGTCAGGATCGTCCGCGACAGGGTCTGGTTGATGGACCGGTTGATGACCGCTTCGAGGGCTTCCTTCTTGGGCGTCTTCTGGTTCTCGCGCACCCGGTCGTAGACGACGACGGTGTCGTTCATCGAGTAGCCCACGAGGGTCAGCAGCGCCGCCACGACGACGAGGTTGAACTCCCGGCCGAAGAGCGCGAGCAGCCCGACGGTGATCAGGGTGTCGTGGACGATGGCGACGACCGCGCCCACGCCGAACGGCAGGGAACGGAACCGGAACGCCACGTAGGCGAGCATCCCGACGGTGGACCAGATGACGGCGAGCAGCGCCTTCTTCTGGAGGTCCGCGCCGACCTGGGGTCCGACGTTCTCGGCCGACAGGAGGACGAACGGCCCCGTGAACGCGTTGGCCTGGAACCAGGCCTTGACCGGCCCCGAGACGCCCTCGACCGCGTTGACGTCCGCCGGCGAGCGGAAGAGCCCGACGCGCGAGCGCTGGGCGATGATGCGTTCGGCCGCCTGCGTGTAGTAGTCGGCCGGGTTGAGGTCCGACCGCCCCGCGACGTGATCGGGGTCGGCAGCGGCCAGGCGCGCCGCCAGCGTCCCCTTGCCCTCGGCGTTCAGGTCGATCTTGCCCGGGTCGGTGGGCGAGGCGAGGCCCTGGCGCAGCGCCTTGAGCACGTCGCCGGCCACGTCCCGGCCCTCCTTGGCCTGCTGCTGGACGCGGATCAGGACCTCGTTCTTGTCGGCTTCCTCGTAGCGCTGGATCCCGATCTCGCCGAGCCCGGCGCCGTCGAGCACCTTGCGGACGCGGTCGACGTCGGGCCGGTCGGAGAAGCGCACGGCGATCGCCGTGCCGCCCGAGAAGTCGATGCCGAACTTCAGGCCCTTCTGCACGAAGATCGCGAAGAGGCCCAGGGCGATCAGCGCCCAGGAGGCGCCGATGGCCCACCACTTGTACTTCAGGAAATCGATGTTGGTCTGGCGGAAGAACTCCATGACGCTCGCTTTCTAGATCGACACCGAGTCGATGTGCTGGCGGCGCCCGTACTCGAGCTCGAAGATCGTGTGCGACACGAAGACCGCCGTGAACATGGAGATGAGCAGGCCGATGATTAGCGTGACGGCGAAGCCCTTGACGGGGCCCGTCCCGAACTGGAGGAGGAAGAGGGCCGAGATGATCGTCGTCGCGTGCGTGTCGACGATCGTGGCGAACGCCTTGGAAAACCCGTTCTCGATCGCGGCCTTCGGGGCCCGCCCGTTGCGGAGCTCTTCCCGGATGCGCTCGAAGACGAGCACGTTCGAGTCGACCGCCATGCCGATCGTCAGGATGAACCCGGCGATCCCGGGCAGGGTGAGGGTCGCCTCGAAAAGCGACATCGCCGCCGCCAGAAGCACGGCGTTCAGGGTCAGCGCGAGGATCGCGTTCCAGCCCGCCCGGCGGTAGTAGATGGCCATCGCGAGGAAGACGAGCACCGTCCCGGCGACGGAGGCCGTGACGCCCTTGCGGATCGAGTCGAGGCCGAGCGACGGACCGACGGTCCGCTCCTCGAGGTAGGTCAGGCCCGCCGGCAGCGCGCCCGCCCTCAGGACGAGAGCGAGGTCGTTGGCCTCCTCGGGCGAGAACGTGCCCTCGATGACGCCCGTCTCCGTGATCCGGTCCTTGATGCTGGGCGCCGACTGCACCCGGTTGTCGAGGACGATCGCCAGACGCTTGCCAATGTTGGCGCCGGTCGCCTCCCCGAACTTCTGGGAGCCGGTCGCGGTGAGGAAGAACGTGACGGAGTGGGCTCCGAACTGGCCCTGCGTCGGACGGGCGTTCTTCAGGTCGCGGCCGGTGATGACCGCCTGCTTGCGGACCACGTAGAACGTGCGCTCCCGGCTGCCGGTCTCGGCCTTGCCCTCCACGAGCTTGAACTGCGGCGGGATCGTGCCCTGGTACTGGGCCTTGAGGGCGGCCTCCGAGGACGGTCCGTTCTCGACGAGGGAGAGCTCGAGGAACGCCGTGTTCTTGATGAGGTCCTTCACGCGCTTCGGGTCGTCGATGCCCGGCAGCTGCACGAGGATCCGGTCGCCGCCCTCGCGGGCGATGAGCGGCTCGGCGACGCCGAACTCGTCGACGCGGTTGCGGATCGTCTCCACGGCCTGGGAGACCGCGTTGTCCGCCATCTGGCGGCGCGCGGCGTCCTTCAGCGCGAACGTCCACTTGCCGCCGCCGGTGCTGTAGTTCCAGTCCGGCAGGAAGCGCTTGGCCGCCTCCTCGAGCTTCGTCTGGTCGGTCTGGGGGGTCACCGCGATCGAGAACGACGTGTCGGTCGGGAGCTCGACGGCGCCGATCCCGGCGTCCTTCGTCTGGTTCTTCAGCGTCTCGACGGCGTCGTCGCGCTCGGCCTTGAGGGCGTCGCCCGTGTTGACCTGGAGCACGAGGTGGATGCCTCCCCGCAGGTCGAGGCCGAGCTTGATCGCGCTCTTGAGCGCGTCCTTCAGGGTCGGGCCGCCGGGGCCCGTCCATTCCTTTTTCGCGTGGCTGTAGCCCGTGAACACGTAGCCGGCAACGGCCCCCGCGACCACCAGCACGATCAACAGGACACGCCAGCGGAGCTTTTTGCCCAAATCCCCCTCCAAAAAAGAACGCCGGAGTCTACAGGAACGGGTCCCGGGTTTCTAGCATCGGGTTGGGCCTCGCGCCCACCCGAAGCGGGATCCCGGCGACTCGATCGTCCGGCTTAAGTCGCGCTCGGGGTTGAAGTTGCCTCGGGCTCGCCGGCCAGGCCGGCGACCGCGCTGCGCAGCACCTTGATCTTCGTGTTGTCGGAAATCTGCAGGATCACGAACCCGCGCTCCTCGTCGAGCGCCGTGATGCGGCCGAAGATCCCGCCTCCCGTGATGACCTCGTCGCCCTTCTTGAGCTTCGAGAGCATCTCCTGGGTCTTCTTCTGCTTCTTGCGCATCGGGGCGATCAGGAGGAAGTAGAAGATGACGAAGATGAAGATCATCGGGAGGAACTGGACGAGCCCTCCCGCGGCGCCGCCCGGCGCGGGGGCGGTCTGAAGCAGTTGCGTCAACATAGCCGGCGGATCATATAGGAAGAGGGCGGCGGGCAGGAGACCGCTCGTCTAGGAGGCCGGCCGGGAGAACGGCAAAGGCTCCGTGCGGGGCGCCATGGCCTTCCGGGCGGCTTCGGCCCGGTCCCAGAACTTGAGGAAGTTCTCCCCGAGCACCCCGCGGACCTCCTCCTCCGAGTGGCCCCGCCGCAGGAGCTCCTCCGTCAGCTTCGGCAGCTTCGAGACGTCCTCCAACCCGGCCGGCGGATCCTCGATCCCGTCGAAATCCGTTCCCAGGCCCGCGGCGCCGGGGCCTCCGACCCGCATCACGTGCTCGATGTGGTCCGCGACCTCCGTCCAGCTCGCGTCGGGATAGTGGACCGACCCTAGGAGCCTGCCGATCTCCTCGTCGCGCTTCTGCGGGTCGCCCTTCAGCCGCTCCCGGACCTCGGCGATCTGCGGTTGCAGGGCCTTCTTCGCGGCGACGTAGGCGTCCACCGCCTTCTGGTCGAGGAAGAGAGAGCTCACGTTCACCATGACGACGCCGCCGCTCTTCGCGATCGCCCGGATCTGGTCGTCGGTCACGTTGCGGGGCATGTTGGAGAGGGCGCGGCAGGACGAGTGCGAGGCGAAGACCGGGGCCTTCGACACCGCGATCGCGTCGGCCATCGTCTGGTCGGAGACGTGGGAGACGTCCACGAGGATGCCCAGCCGGTTCATCTCGAGGACGACCTCGCGGCCGTGCTCCGTCAGCCCGCCGTGGACCGCGGTCTTCTTCGGGTCGTACGGGTCGGCTCCGAAGAACGACCCCGACGAGTCCGCCCAGCCGTTGGTGTTCGTGTGCGTGAGGGTCATGTAACGCACGCCGAGGCGCGCGTAGGCCGACAGGGCGCCCAGGGAGTCCTCGATCGCGTGCCCGCCCTCGATCCCGATGAGGATCGCGATCTTGCCGTCCTTCTTGGCCCGGCGGATCCCGGCCGCGGAGTCGGCGAAGACGAGGTCGCCGGGATGGGCCTCGACGAGGCGGTGGATGAGGTCGATGAACTCGAGCGCCTTCTTCGCGGACCCGCCCGCCCTGGCGAAGTCGGAGCTGACGTAGGCCGCGAGGAAGGCGCCCGTCATCCCCCCCTCGCGCCACCGCGGGATGTCGATGTGCCCGGTCGTTCCGCGGACGCCGAGGTCCACCCACTCCTTCTGGAGCTGCTCGGGAACGTCCTCGTGCGTGTCCACGACGATCGCGCTCTTCTGCAGCGCGAGGGCGCGCTCGTGGAGGTCCTGGCCGGACGCGAGGCACGCGGCGGCGCCCAGGGCGGCCGCGCAGGCGAGTTTTTTCATCCGCGAGAGGCTACACCAGGCGCCGCCGCCGTCCGCTCCTACGCGAGCTGGAACGGCAGGCGGCGCAGGCGCTTTCCGGTCGCGGCGAAGACGGCGTTGGCGACGGCCGGGGCGATCGGGGGCGTGCCGGGCTCCCCGGCCCCGCCCGACTTCTCCGCGCTGTCCACCACGTACACCTCGACGCGCGGCGTCTCGCCGGCCTCGAGCACCGGGTACGCGTCGAAGTTCGTCTGCTGCACGCGGCCGTCCTTCAGCGTGATCTGTCCGTAGAGCGCGGCCGAGAGGCCGAACACGATGCCCGACTCCATCTGAGCCTTCACCCCGGAGGGATTGACGCAGACGCCGCAGTCGATCGCGCAGACGACGCGGTGCACGCGGACCCTGCCCTTCTCGACCGAGACCTCGGCGACCTCGGCGACGTAGCTCTCGAAGGACGCGTGGACCGCGAGGCCCCGGAAGCGGCCCGCCGGAAGCGGCTTGCCCCAGCCGGCCTTCTCCGCGGCCAGGTTGAGGACGCCAAGGTGGCGGGGCGAAGACTTCAGCAGCCTCCGCCGGTAGGCGAGCGGGTCCTCCCCGGCCTTCTCCGCCAGGGCGTCCACCATCGTCTCCATCACGAACGCGGTGTGGGTGTGTCCGACCGAGCGCCACCAGAGGACGGGGACCGGGGATTTCGGCGAATGCAGGCCGACCCAGTGGTGCGGCGTTGCCGCGACGTAGGGCGAATCCACCACGCCCTCGACCGAGGCCTCGTCGATGCCGTCCTTGATCATCATCGCGAAGGGCGTGCCCTCCAGGATGGACTGGCCCACGATCGAGTGCTTCCACGCGACGGGCGCCCCGTCGGCGCCGAGGCCGACCGCCAGGCGATGGACCCACATCGGCCGGTAGTAGCCGCCGGTCATGTCGTCCTCGCGCGTCCACACCACCTTGACGGGCAGGCCGGAGGCCTTCGCGACGTGGACCGCCTCGGCGGCGAAGTCGCTCATCGGGTTGCCGCGCCGTCCGAAGCCGCCGCCCAGAAACGTCGTGTGGAGCGAGACCTGTTCGGGCTTCAACCCCGCGATCTTCGCGGCGACGGCCTGGTCTCCCGTCTGGAACTGCGTCCCCGCCCAGATCTCGCAGGAGTCCGGACCGAGCCGGACGGTGCAGTTGAGCGGCTCCATGGCGGCGTGCGCGAGGAAGGGGAACTCGTACTCGGCGTCCACCTTCTTCCCCGCGGCCGCGAGGGCCGGGCCGACGTCGCCGGCCGCCCCGGCCTTCAGTCCGTCCTTGACGGCGAGGGCGTGGTACTCCTCGAACATCTTCGGCGTGTCGAGCGCGGCCCCCGGCCCGAGGTCCCAGTCGATCTCGAGCGCCTCGCGCCCGACGCGGGCCGCCCAGAAGTGGTCGCCGACGACGGCCACGCCCGACGGGACCTGGACCACGGCGCGCACGCCCGGGACGGCCTTCGCCTTCTCGGCGCGGAAGCCCTTCACCTTCGCGCCGAACACCGGGGGCCGCGCGATCAGGGCCGTCTTCATCCCCGGGATCTTGACGTCGATGCCGAACTCCGCGCGTCCGCTCACCTTCTGCGGGGAGTCGAGGCGCCTGGTCGGCTTGCCGAGGATCTTCCAGTCCTTCCGGTCCTTGAGCGTCACCGACGCGGGGGGCTTCTGCGCCTGGGCCGCCTTCGCGAGCGAGCCGTACGAGGCCCGGCGCGCGCCGGACACGACGTAGCCCGTCTCGGCCCGGCACTCGGAGGGCTTCACGCCCCACTGCGCCGCCGCGGCGGCGACCAGCATCGTGCGCGCCATCGCACCGACCTGCCGGTACCGGTCGAACTCGGACCACGTGGAGGTCGAGCCGCCCGTCATCTGCGCCCCGTACGCGGGGTGCGCGTACACGGGAGCCGCCGGCGCGGTTTCGACGCGGATCTTCGCCCAGTCGCACTCGAGCTCCTCGGCGACCATCATCGGCAGCGTGGTCCAGATGCCCTGGCCCATCTCGGAGTGCGCCAGCAGCACGGTGATCGTGTCGTCCTCGCCGATCCGCAGGAACGCGTTGGGAGGCGGCAGCGCGGCGGGCGCGGGCGCGCCCTGCAGGGCCGCGAGCCTCGACTTCGGCAGGATCGTGAAGCCGACGACCAGGCCCGCCGAGGTCTTCAGGAACCGCCGCCGGCTGACGCCGCCGCGGCCGCTCACGACTTCACCCCCGCCGCCGGAGAGCCGGCCGCGCGGTGCACGGCCTCGCGGATGCGGCCGTAGGTGCCGCAGCGGCAGATGCCCATCGCGGCGTCGATCTGGGCGTCGGTCGGCCGGGGCGTGATCCGGATCAGCGCCGCCGCCGCCATGATCTGGCCGGGCTGGCAGTATCCGCACTGCACGACGTCGGCTTCGATCCAGGCGCTCTGCACCGGATGCAGCGTCCCGGCCGGGGCGAGGCCTTCGATCGTCGTCACCGCCCGTCCCTTCACCTCGGACAGGGGCACCGCGCACGAGCGCGTGGCCTCGCCGTCGAGGTGCACCGTGCAGGCGCCGCACTGGGCGATGCCGCAGCCGTACTTCGTCCCGGTCAGGCCGAGCACGTCGCGCAACACCCAGAGCAGCGGCATGTCGTCCGGAGCCTCGACGTCTCGAACGGTCCCGTTCACTTTGAGCTTCATGGTTGGAACGAGATCCTACTCCCGAACCAGGCGCCCCGGCGCAACGCGTCGAGCCCTCAGGCTCCCTCGGGGAGCTTCTCCTCGGGCGGCGCCGCGAGGGCCGCGAGCGTCCCGGCCTCGATCGCGGCGCGGATCTTCTCCATCCACGCGAGGTAGAAGAAGACGTTGTGGAGCGACAGCAGCATCGGCGCCGAGAAATCCTTCAGCACGAACAGGTTTCTCAGGTACGCGCGGCTGTGGCGCCGGCAGACCGGGCACGCGCACTCCGGGTCGATCGGCGCGAGGTCCTCCTTGAACCGCTCGTGCTTGATCGCGACCTCTCCCCGCGACGTGTACACGTGGCCCATGCGCCCGTTGCGGGTCGGCAGGACGCAGTCGAAGAGGTCCACGCCGGCGCGGACGGACGCCAGCAGGTCCGCGGGCGTGCCGACGCCCATCAGGTACCTCGGCCGCCCGTCGGGCAGCAGCGTCGCCGAGAGCTCCGTGACGTCCCGGATCGCCGCCTTCGACTCGCCCACGGCGACGCCGCCGATCGCGTAGCCCGGGAAGTCGAGCGCGGTCAGCGGCCCGGCCGAGCGGCGCCGCAGGTCCTCGTGGGTTCCCCCCTGCAGGATCCCGAAGAGCAGCCCCGGCCCGGGGTAGGCCTTCTTCGAGCGCTCGGCCCAGGCAAGCGTGAGCCGGCAGGCTTCCTCGATCTCGGCGCGCTCGGCGGGAAACGGCGGGCAGACGTCGAGGACCATGGCCACGTCCACGCCGAAGCCCGACTGGAGCTCCATCGCGCGCTCGGGCGTCAGGAAGTGCTTCGTTCCGTCCTCGGGCGCGTGGAACTCGACGCCCTCCTCGGTGATCCGCCGGCGCGCCGAGAGGCTCATGACCTGGAACCCGCCCGAGTCGGTCAGGATCGCGCGCGGCCAGCCGAGAAACGCATGGAGCCCTCCGGCGCGCGCGATGAGCTCGAGGCCGGGCCGCGCCATGAGGTGGTACGTGTTGGCGAGAACGACGCGGCAGTCCCACTCCTCGAGGCGGTCGAAGGGGACGCCCTTGACCGCGCCGCGGGTTCCCACGGGCATGAAGCAGGGCGTCTCGATCGACGCGTGATTGGTCCGGAGAACCGCCCTCCGGGCGGAAGAGGCGGGGTCTCGGGCGAGGATGGAGAAATCGGGTTTCAAGTTTCAGGTTCCCGGTTTTCAGGCTCTGGTCCCCGGTCCTTCGTGACACCTGAAACCAGAAACCCGAAACCTCAGAAGTGCAGCCGCACGCTCGCGGCGCCGCCGAGGGCCTCGCGGTTCGGGTTCTTGTAGTTCAGGCCGCCCGTCGGCCCCCAGACGACCGAGGCGTCGAAGGAGACGACCGGGATCCCGAAGCCGAGGCCGAAGGAGTAGGCCCACGTCGGATTCGTCGCGGCGAAATCGCGGGAGGCGCCGAGGCGGAAGGCCAGCAGCGGGATCTTGATCTCGGCGCCGAGCGACATCTGCTGGCTCTTGGTCCCCGGGGCGAGCTCGAGGCTCGTCCGCTCCGGCACGAGCGTGTCGCTGGCGATGAGGTCGCCGTCGGCCGCGAGGGTCAGGAACGAGAACACGTCCACCGCCGCGCCCGCCCGGACCTGCCGGGGCAGGGGCACGCTTCCCGGGCTGCCCGGAACGTCGGCCACGTCGAACCCCGGCTGGTTGAGCGCGACCCCGACGACGCCGAGCTTGAAGATGCCGAGGTTCAGCCGCGCGCCGAGGTCGAACGTGAACTTGTTCGTGGTGACGGCATTCTGCTGGAAGGCGTCGTGGACGATCTCCGACAGGTCCTGGCCCTGGCAGCTCGCGTCGGCGATGCGGCAGCTGCCGAAGTACGTGACGCCGGAGACGAACCGGGCCGAGCCGCCGACCTCGAGCGCACCGCCCAGGAACGCGTGCCCGTAGGACAGCCGCGCCTCGCGCGCGGAAAGGCCCGAGAGGTAGAGCCCGGTCTCGTTGTAGGGGAGCCCGTTGTCGGGTCCGCCGCCCGGGACGACGTGCACGAGGTCGATCACCGGGTAGATGCCCGCGTACGGGACGTCGCCGATCGACAGCGCGAAGCCGTCGTAGGCCGCGACCAGCCCCGCCGTGCCGGAGAAGAGGACGCTCGTGCCCGGCCGCGCGAGGTTGGCGATGCCGCCGACCAGGACGGGGACGAGGTCGGGCCGGTTCCCCGCGGCGATCTGGTCGTACGGCAGCTGGCCGAGCGTCGTCAGCGTCCCGACGAGGTTGTTGCGATTCTGGGCGATGCCCCCGGCGAAGACCTCGAAGTTCCAGCCCTTGAGCGAGGCGAGTGCAGCGGGGTTGGCCCATGCCGCCGTCGCGTCGTCCACCGCCGCGACTTCCGCGCCGCCCATGCCCGTGGCGCGGGCCCCGGCCCACGGAAACTGCGCGATCGCGGGCCGCGCCGAAGCCAGGAAGACGGCCGCAACGAGCAGCGAAAGGGATCCAAATCGCCGCGTCGTCATGCTCCGGATCTTAGCATCCGGCGCGCGGTTGACCCCCGGTACCCCGCGTGCTAGGTTTGGCCGCCTTTCGAGGGGGAAATGCCCGATCTCGGAAAAAAGTACGAGTGCTTCCACTGCCACACGAAGTTCTACAACCTCGGCAAACCCGAGGCGATCTGCCCGAAGTGCGGTGCGAACCAGAAGAACGCGAAGGCCGACGATGCGCCGCCGCCGGCGCCTCGTCCGCCGCGCCGCTCGGCCCTCCTCGAGACCATCCCCGACGAGAACCCGCCGGAGTTCGGTGAAGAGGCGCCGGCCGAGCCCGAGGAAGCCGACCTCGACGACGACGAGCTCGAGGAAGGCGAAGAAGCGCGCGAAGCCGACGACGAGGAAGAGGAGTACTAGGCCTCCCGTCGCCCCGGTCGCCTACCTTTCCCTGGGATCCAACCGCGGCGGCCGCCGCGCCCGCATCGAAAAGGCTCTCGCCGCGATCGGGCGCGCCGCGCCGGTCCTCGCGGTCTCGTCCTTCTACAGGACGGAGCCCGTCGGGTTCGCGGCGCAGCCCGATTTCTGGAACGCCGTCGCCGCGATCCGGTGGAGCCGGGGCCCCGCGGCGCTGCTGCGCCTGACGCAGTCGGTCGAGCGGTCCGTCGGCCGGAGGCCCACCTTTCCGAACGGCCCGCGCGAGATCGACGTGGACATCCTCGACCTCGACGGCCTCGTCCGTTCGGGGCGGGACCCGGTGCTGCCCCACCCGAGGCTCTCCGGCCGCCGATTCGTCCTGGCGCCGCTCGCGGAGATCGCCCCGGAGTGGATCCATCCCCTGTCGGGCCGGCGCGCCACGGAGCTGCTCGCCCGCCTGCCGGCGCGTCCCCGGGCTAGGAGGCTTTCTTCCAGGCCGCGAGGTCCTGCCGCGCCAGCTCCTGCATCGTCAGCTCCTCGACGAGACGCTGCGGCGAAGGCGAGTCCGCGGCCAGCGCCTGGACGAGCGCGAGGCCCTCGGCCTGCTCCTTCGCGTCCCCGCGGTACAAGGCCTCGCCGAGGAACAGGCGGTTCGCGAAGTTCCGGGCGTTGACCTGGTAGGCCAGCCGCAGGTACTTCAAGGCCTCCTCCCGCGAGACCCAGCCCGTGATGAACGGGATCCACGGCGCCTGGTCGTGCACCCGGCCGACGATCCGGTAGCCTCCGCCCTCTTCGAACTGCGGGTCGAGGCCGATCACGGTCAGGCCGTAGTCCCGGATCTTGTCGGCGGCCCCGGTGCGCGCCGCCTCGAGCTTGCCGCTGGCCAGGGCCCACTGGCCCCAGCAGGCCGCCGCCCAGTAGTACGTGGGCGCGGCGTCCGAGCGGTCCTTCAGGTGGCCCGCGAGCGCCTCGGGACCGAACTCGATGAACCCCTTGACACCCCGCTCCTCGAGGCTCGATCCCAGGATCTCGATCGCTTCCTCGCCGACGCGCTTGGCCTTCTCGAAGACGGCCTTCTTGGAATCGTCGTCGAGGCCCGTGTAGCAGCCCTTGAAGTAGAGGGCCCGCATGAGCTTCCAGCGGGCCTCCACGTAGTGCGGGTCCGCGGTCGCCTTGTCGTACAGGGCAATCGCCTGGTTGATCGGGCCGGCGCTCGCCCTGGCGCCGACGCGGCCCTCCTGGCGCCGCAGGTAGAGACGGTCGCCGTCGGCGACGAGCGGGTTGGACGCGTACTGCGGCGGGCGGTCGGTCACGGCCGACGGGCCCGAAGCCTGCTGCGCGCCGATGGCCGCGGCGCAGGCCCCCGCGAGAACGGCAATGCGCAACGCCCGGCCCATGCCGCCAGTGTACACGCTGCCGGCCGCGCTAGACTCCCGGGCCGGAGGCAACATGACCGACGACAAGCCCGTCCCCGTGAAGGTCACGATCGACGAAGCCACCGCGGAAGGCCACTACGCGAACTTCGCGAACATCCTCCACAACCCGACCGAGTTCGTCTTCGATTTCGGCCGCGCGGTCCCCGGCCGCGGCGACGTCAAGGTGGTCAGCCGGATCCTGACCACCCCGTTCCACGCGCGCCAGCTGCTGCGCGCGCTCCAGCAGAACATCGAGCTCTACGAGCGCCAGTACGGGCCCATCCGGTCCGACTTCCAGTCCCCGCAGCTCGAGACCACCGACACGCCGACCAACTAGCCCACGGCCGGCTGCCTACTGCCCGCTGCCCGCCGCTCGCCGGATCACCCCTCCGCCCACGACGACGTCCCCGTCGTAGAAGACGCACGACTGGCCCGGAGTGACCGCCCGGACCGGCGCGTCGAAGGAGACGCGGGCCGAGCCGTCGCCGGACGCCGTCACCGTCGCCGGCACCTCGGCCGCCCGGTGCCGCACGCGGGCGCTCACGCGCAGCGGGCCTTCGGGCGTTCCCGCCAGGAAGCGCACGCCCTCGAGCGCCGCGCCATGGGAGTCGAGCTCCCGCCCCGGGCCGACGACCACGCGATTGGCCGCCGCGTCCACGGAAAGCACGTAGAGACGCTCCGACGCGGCCACGCCGAGGCCGCGCCGCTGCCCGATCGTGAACCGGAAATGGCCCGCGTGCGTCCCGACCCGCCGCCCGCCCGTGTCCTCGATGGGGCCCGACGGAGGCGCCGCGAGTCCGAGGGGAGCGGCATGGGACGCGATGAAATCGCCGGCCCGCGTTCCCGGAGGCACGAAGCAGATCTCCTGGCTCTCTTCCTTGTCCGCCGTCGGCAGGCCCGCGCGCCGGGCGTGGGCGCGGACCTCGGCCTTGGTGAGCCCGCCCACCGGGAAACGGGCCGCCGCGAGCTGCGCGGGGTTCAGGTCGTACAGGAAGTAGGACTGGTCCTTGTCGGGGTCGATCCCCTTGCGCAGCACCACGCGCCCCCGGGCCGGGTCCTGCTCCGCGCGGACGTAGTGCCCCGTCGCGACGGCGCCGCAGCCCAGGGCTCGCGCGCGGTCCCACAGCGTCGCGAACTTGACCTTCGTGTTGCAGTCGGTGCACGGAATCGGCGTGTCGCCTCCGAGGTACGCGGCGACGAAGGGCCGCACGACGTCGCGGCGGAACTCCTCCTCGAGGTTGAGAACGTAGTGGCGGATGCCGAGCGCCCACGCGACGCGGCGGGCGTCGGACAGGTCGTCGAGCGTGCAGCATCGCCCCGTCCGGCCGGCGTCCCCGGAATGATCCCAGAGCTGCATGGAGAGGCCGACGACCTCGTGCCCCGCTTCCTTCAGAAGAAGCGCGGCGACCGAGGAGTCGACTCCCCCCGACATGGCCACGGCGACGCGCACGGGAGAAGCCTAACGCAGGCCGCGTCTACACGGCCGGCGTGACGATGAGCATCAGGGTCGAGCCGCCGACCGTGAACTCGCCCTGGTTCTCGAGCGGGGCCTCCCCGACCGCCTGGTCTCCGACCAGCGTGCCGTTGGACGAGCCGAGATCGACGACCGTCACCCTCTCGCCGGAAACTTCGATCGCCGCGTGCTGGCGCGAGATTTCGGGATCGTCGATCGCGAGATCCACGCCCTCGCGCCCGATGACCACGCGGGGCTTCTCGATCGGGAAGATCCTCCCGGCGTCGGGGCCGGCGATGACGGCGAGAGACAGCTTGAGGTCGCCGGGCAGGGCGAGCGCCGCCGGCGTCCGCTCCGGGCGGGGCGCCGGGCGCACGCGGTCGGCGGGACGCCGGTTCACGGTCTCGTCCGGAGGCGCCGGCGGCCGCAGGGCGGGCCGGGCCTCGAAGGCGCGCGTGTTGACCACCTCGAAGATCGCGCGGCACTTCGAGCACCGGAGCTTCTTCGAGGCCTTGCCGCCGAAGCGCGACTCGCTGTAGTTGTACTTCGTCCGGCACTGTTCGCATTCGACGATCACGATGGCCCCCCCGCGGGAGCGCCCGCCGCCGGGGCGCCGGCGGACGCGCCGCGCGCGTCCTCGACCGCGGCCGGGAGGACCTCGAGCACCCGGTCGATCTCCTCCGGCGTCGTCGCGCGCGAGAGCGAGAACCGCACGACCCCCCGCGCCTCGTCGGGCGAGAGACCGAGGGCGAGCAGCGAGGGCGACGGGGCCAGCGTGCCGCTCGAGCAGGCGCTTCCGACCGACACGGCCACGCCGTCGAGGTCGAGCCGGATGAGCAGCGCCTCCCCGGACGCGCCCGGAAACGAGGCCGCCAGCGTGTTCGGCAGGCGGGGCGCGCGGGCCCCCACGACCCCCGATCCCGGCACGCGCTCGAGGATGCCCCGCTCCAGCCGATCCCTGAGCCTCTCGATCCCGGACGCCTCGGCGGCCCGCCGCCGCGCGGCCAGCCGGGCGGCGACTCCGAACCCGACGATCGCCAGGGTGTTCTCGGTCCCCGCCCTCAGCCTCTTTTCCTGTCCGCCGCCCGGGGTGTGGGCCTCGAGCCGGACCCCCCGGCGCGCGAACAGCGCGCCGGCGCCCTTGGGGCCATGCATCTTGTGGGCCGACACCGACACGAGGTCCGCGCCCCACGCGCCCGGCTCGATCGGCAGGCGCCCCGCGGCCTGGATCGCGTCGGTGTGGAAGAGCGCGCCGCGGCGCCTCGCGCCCTCGGCGATCTCCGCCACCGGGAACACGCCGCCGTACTCGTTGTTGGCGGCCATGACCGACACGAGGACCGTTCCCGGAACGACCGCGTCGAGGACGCGCCCGGCTTCGAGGGCCCCGGAGGGCTCGGGCTTGACCAGGACGAGCTCGCACTGGCCGCTGGCGGCCAGCCGGGCGGCCGGCTCCCGGACCGAAGGATGCTCGACGGCCGAGAGAACGAGGCGCCCGCGCCGCGCGCCCACCGCGCCGAAGACAGCCAGGGCGTTGGCTTCGGTGCCGCCCGAGGTCAGGAGAACCTCTCCGGCCGGACTCCCCAGGAGCGCGGCGATCTCCTCGCGCGCCTCCTCGACCGCGCGGCGCGCGCGCTGGCCCTCCGCGTGGACCGACGAGGGGTTTCCGAAGGTCCCGGAGGCCCCGGCCATGGCGGCCCAGACCTCGGGATCGAGCGGCGTCGACGCGTTGTTGTCGAGGTAGATCATGCGTTCAGAATCCCGGAGCAGGCTTCAAATTATCGCTCCGCCGGAGCCGCGCGTGAAAACTATCTTCGAGGAATAGCCGTACGGAATCCGGGAGTTAAGATCGATAGTCCGATGAAGGCGAACCGGATGCATCTCGTCTTCGCGGCCATGCTCGCGTTCTCGGGGCCTGTCGCCGCTCGCGCCTCCGCGCCCGATCCGGCCCCCACGCCGGTCCCCACGCCGGCCGCTGCGCCCGCGGCCACCGCTCCGGCCGCGCCCGCCGCGGCGCCGGCCGCGAAAGCCTCGGCGCCCCAGCACCTCACGCAGCTCTCCAAGAAGGAGGCCGCCGAGCGCCTCAAGGCGCTGCCCGAGGAAGACCGCAAGTGGCTCGAGGACTTCGTCGCGCCCATCATCCTGCCCGAGGAGAGAAACCTCTTCCTCCAGCTGACCGAGCCGCACCAGCGCGAGATCTTCCGGGAGGACTTCTGGAAGCGCCGCGAGCAGCAGGGCCTGCCCGAGCCGCTCGGCCCGGGCTACCGCCACCGCTACGAGTCGTTCCGCGACGCCGCCCAGACCGTCTACGGGGGACTGAACACCGACACCGGACGCATGGTCGTCCTCCACGGCGAGCCCGCCGGCATCCGCGAGTTCGGGGAGTGCACCAACGTCTTCCGCGACATCCAGGTGTGGACGTACGCCCGGGCGTCCAACTCGGGCCTCCATCGGGAGACGCAGTACCTCTTCTACCGGACCTCGCCGGGCGTCGGGTTCTGGCACCTCTGGCTGCCGATGACGCCCGACCGCGAGCTGCTCGTTCCGGCGGCGTGCCTCGGCACGATCGCGCAGGCGTGCCGGCCGGCGGGCTCCCCGGCGCAGCCCTCTCCTCCCGGCTCCGACACGTTCTGTCCGAAGAACGCCGTCCCGCAGACGTGCGAGGACGCCTGCGCGATCGTCTCCATCGTCCAGAACATCCGCGCGGGCGGCGACGGCGCCGTCGCGGCCGCGATCTCCGAGCCCCCGAAGGTGGACGTCGAGGGCCTCGAGAAACTGGCCGAGCGCTTCCCCACCGTCGGCGACGCGAACGCCAAGACCCTCACGGTCGAAGGCCCGAAGGGCGACGCGGTCGTGCCGGCCTCGCCCTCCGCCAAGGTCACCGACCAGACGCCCGTGGCCGGGCCCGCTCCCGCGCACCGCAAGCTCTCGAAGAAGGAGATCCGGCAGCTCACGGAGGCCCTGCCCCAGAAGTACCACGACTTCCTGACGCTCGTGGACATCATCATCACGCCCGACGAGCGCGAAGTGTTCCTCGAGATCAAGGAGGACTACCAGCGCGACAAGTTCATCGACGGGTTCTGGAAGCGCCGGACGATCGACTCCTCGGGGATCCGCACCGACTACCGCGCCGTCTACACGCGGCGCGTCGAGCTCGCGGTCGAGCAGTTCGGGGACATCCACAACGACCGCGCGAAGCTGTTCATCCTCAACGGGCCGCCCGACGCCGTGATCCCGGTCGACTGCCCGGACGTCTACGTCCCGATGCAGATCTGGTACTACGAGCGGCTCGAGGTCCTCAAGTCCAAGGGCTACCTCATCTTCTACGAGCCCTACGGGACGCCTCCCTACAAGCTCTGGCTGCCGATCGACGGCCGCGGCGTCCTGCTCGTCGGCGTCGGGTCCCAGGCCACGGCCGCGCGCACGGTCGATCTCGAGCGGTGCTTCGAGTGGCGGACGGTCGAGCAGGCCATCCAGTACACGACGGCCCTGCTCGGCGGCGGCGCCTTCGGCATGATGGAGTCCTCGAAGCTCTTCCAGCCTCCGGTCGTCGAAACCGAGGGCGTGGACCAGATCCTCTCCATGACGACCGACCTCCACGAGGGCGCGTCCGACCTCGCGGTCGCCAAGCTCGTCCGCTTCCCCGACATGCGCGGCAACAAGATGGGCATGGACCTGTCGCTGCTCGTCCCGAAGGCGGAGCTGAAGCCGCGCGCCCTCGGGGAGGAGAGCTTCTACAACGTGGACATCATCGGCGAGGTCGTCAAGGACGACCGCCTCATCGACAACTTCAAGTACCGCTTCGACATCCCCGTCGGGGAGATCGGCGGCGAGAAGATCCCGCTGACCGTGCGCCGGTATCTCTACCCCGGCCAGTACAAGCTGGTCCTGAAGATCTCCGACGGCAACCAGAACGCGGAGGGGCGCCTGTCCGAGACGCTCGCGGTCCCCGAGACGCCCGACGCGCCGCCCCCCGAACTCGCCGCGGCGCGGGCCGAGGGAAAGGCGGCCGTCGGCAAGATGAAGGACGAGGGCCTGCTGCCTTCGGCCGTCTCGATCCAGCCGATCGCCAAGGAGATCGTGACGGGGCTGCAGCGGTTCGAGACCCGGGTCTCCGAGGGCGTGCGCGCCGTGGACTTCTACCTGAACGGATCGAAGGTCATGACGCGCACCAAGGCGCCCTTCGACGCCGACCTGAACCTCGGGCCGCTGCCCCGCAAACAGACCATCCGCGTCGTCGCCTACGGGACGGCCGGACGCTCCGTCGGCGAGGACGAGTACATCGTCAACGAGGGGCGCGAGGTGTTCAAGCTCCGGATCCTCTCTCCCGAGAAGGGCTCGAAGGCCACGGGCCCCACCAAGGTCGTCGCCGCCGTCGTCGTGCCGGAGGGCAAGACGCTCCAGAAGATGGAGTTCTACTCCAACGAAACGCGGGTCGCGACGCTCTACCAGGCGCCCTTCGAGCAGACCATCAACATCAAGGACTCGAAGTCCCTCGGGTACGTTCGGGTCATCGGCACGCTGGACGACGGCGCCGTCGCGGAGGACCTGCGGTACGTGAACGCGCCCCAGTTCGTCTCGGAAGTCACCGTGGACGCGGTCGAGCTCTACACGACGGTCACCGAGAAGGGCCGCCCGGTCAACTACCTCCAGGCCACGAACTTCAAGGTCTTCGAGGACGGCGTCGCGCAGAAGATCGAGGGCTTCGAGTACGTGAAGAACCTGCCCCTCTCGGTCGGCCTCATGATCGACACCTCGGCCTCCATGCTCGAGTCGCTGCCGGAAGCCCAGCAGGCGGCCCTGAAGTTCCTGGACTACACGGTGGGCGAGAAGGACCGGGCCTTCGTCGTCTCCTTCGACAACGAGCCATACCTGCTCTCCAAGCTCACCGGCCGCAAGGACAAGCTCATCCGCTCGCTGTCCGGCCTGCGCGCCGAGGGCTCGACGGCGCTCTACGACGCCATCATCTACGGCCTGTACCAGTTCACCGGCGTCAAGGGCAAGAAGGCCCTGGTCATCCTGACCGACGGCAAGGACACGGCCTCGAAGTTCGACTACGACACGCTCGTCGAGTACGTGAAGAAGTCCGGCCTCGCCATCTACGCCATCGGCCTGAAGATCTCGGGCGCCGACCTCGAGGTCAAGTACAAGCTCAACAAGATCTCGCAGGCCACCGGGGGCCAGACCTTCTACATCGATTCCGCCAAGAACCTCGAGACGGTCTACCGCCAGATCAACGAGGACCTGCGCAGCCAGTACCTGCTGACCTACTACTCGACGAACACCGAGGCCAAGGACCAGTGGCGCAAGGTCGAGATCAAGGTCGAGCCCACGAACCTCTCGGCGCGGACGATCAGCGGGTACTACCCCTAGGCTCGGATTTCGGATTTCGGACTTGCGCTAGATTGCGCACGTGCCCTCCGATCCGAAATCCGAGGTCCGACTCCCGAGCCTGATCCTGGCTTCCGCCTCGCCGCGGCGCGCGGAGATCCTGACCTCCCTCGGCATCCCCTTCACGGTCGCCCCGACCGACATTCCGGAAGACCTCCTGCCCGGCGAGAGCGCGGATGCCGCCGCGCGGCGGCTCGCCGCCGGAAAGGCGGCGCGGGCCGCGGAGCGCGCCCCGGGGTCCTGGGTGCTCGCCGCCGACACCCTGGTCGTCCTCGGCGACGAGGTCCTCGGCAAGCCCCGCGACGACCGCGAAGCCGCGGCCATGCTCGGGAGGCTCGCGGGGCGCGAGCATGGCGTCGTGACGGCGGTCCACCTGCGCCGGGGGCCGGACCGCGGCCGCGGCGTCGCCGAGACGAGCCGCGTCCGATTCGCACCGATGACCGAGCGCGAGATCCTCTGGTACGTCTCGACCGGGGAGCCCCGCGACAAGGCCGGCGCCTACGGCGTGCAGGGCCTGGGAGCCCGGTTCATCGCGGAGATCCACGGCTCGTTCACCAACGTCATGGGCCTGCCCGCCCGCGCCGTCTACGAGCTGCTCAGGGACGCGCCGGACCCCGCTCTCGGGCTTCTCGCTCTTTCTTCCGGCTGAGCTTCGCCTCGTACATCCGGGCGTCGGCCTCAGCCAGCGTGCGGGGAAACTCCGCCTTGGAGCGATGGGTGGCCCACCCGACGGAGAGCGTCGGCTGCAGGTGCTCGGCGCCCGGAATGTGCGGGAGGCTCCTCCCGAGCTCCTCCGCCTTCTGGGCGGCCGAAGCCTCGTCGGCCTGGGTCAGCAGGATCAGGAACTCGTCTCCGCCCCAGCGGAAGACCAGGTCCGACTCGCGGACGCACGCCGTCAGGTAGTTCGCGACGAACTGGAGGACTTCGTCCCCGATCTGGTGGCCGCGGACGTCGTTGATCTCCTTGAACCGGTCGACGTCCACGAGAAGGACGGAGACGGCCCCGCCGTGGCGCCGGGAGCGCGCGAGCTCGCGCCGGATGACGTCGTTGAAGTAGTGCCGGTTGTAGAGGCCCGTCAGGCGGTCGCGGATCCCCATCTCCTTGGCCTGCGAGTCCGACTCGACGAGCCGCTCCATCTCGCGCTTCAACTCGGCCTGGCTCGCCTCGAAGAGGAGGATGATGATCCCGACGGCGACCGTCATCTCGAGGAACATCTCGAAGAAGTGGGCATAGGCGTAGAGGTCCCCGAGGCCCGTCGGGTGCCCGTACCGCAACTCGCCCCAGCCCATGAAGCTGCGCTCGATGGCCCACAGGAAGAACGACGAGGACAGCAGGACCCGGCCCCCCGCGGAGCCCGGAGCGCGCGCGAAGGCCACCGCCGTCACCAGGTAGGCCACGGCCCGCAGAAAGGTCACGGCGGCGACCGGCGCGAAGGGAGTCGAGAGAAGCCAGGCCAGACCCAGGATCGGCAGCGCCCACAGCATCTCCGCCGGCCGCGACTCGGCCCGCTCGCTCCGGAACCGGTAGACGCCGCGCAGGAGGAAGAAGAGGTGGCCGAGCATCGCCACGTTGAGGGCGAAGACCGAGATCTGCCGGCCCTCGGCCGGTCCCCCGGCGGCACGAAGCGCCCAGAGCAGGGCGAGCCCCGCCAGGAAGAACCCCCACGAGGCGATCCAGTCGAGGAAGGCCGGCCGCCGGAACTTCCGGTACAGCAGGAGCAGGACGACGAACAGCAGGATCGTGCCTGCGGCCTGAACCAGCAGCGCGAACGGTTGTGTGGCCATGAAAGCTTGTGGAGAGAGTTTACGTGACCTCGGCCCCCTCCGGACCCATCGAGTCGGGCGGGGCCATAAAATCGGCGGCATGGCCGATGCGAGGATCGCCTGTGTGGCGCCGGGACCCGAACTGGCCCGCAGGCTGGCGCGGGATCTGGCCCTCCGGCTGCCCCGGGCTCGCTTCGAGGCCTTCTCCCTGGCGGGCTACCTGGCCGCGGACTCTCCGCCCTCCCGCGTCGTGCTCGGCCCGGCCGGCCGCTCGGCCGCCGGGGACCTCGCCTTTCTCACCCGGGCCTCGCGCCGCCTGCTCTGGCCGGCGCCGCCTCCCCGGTTCCGGCGCGCGATCGGCGGCCTGCGAAACACCGAGGAGCCCGCGCGTCCCGTCCGCTCCAGGCCGCTCGGGGCGCGATCCCGCACGGGCGTCGCCGCCGCGCTGCTTCTCGAGGGCGAGGTCGATCCCGAGCGCGCGCGGGCGGCCCTGGCCGCCGCGGGCCCGCTGGCCTGGATCGTCGAGGCGCCCGGGCGCGTGCGCATCGCGGACCGCAGCCTCGAGGTCTTCGGCCGCGCCGGCGTGCGGTGGTTCGTCCTCGAGCCCGTCTCGATCGTCGCGGTCTTCGCGACGCCGGCGCTCGCCCGGTCGAAGAAGGGCCGTCGGGCGCTGCTGCCTGCTCGCGCTCCCTTCTGGATCCGGCGCTGACGTCCCGGTCCGCGGTCGAGCGTCCCGGCTAGCCCGCGAGGTCGGCGACCAGCTCCGAGACGGTCTCCGGGGAAAGCACCTGGCGCGCGCGGTACTGCCCGTGCTCGACCTCGAGCGCGGCCTCCGAGCCGGACCCGAGCGCCCGCCGCCCCTCGTCGCCGAGGGGAAAGCGGATGTAATGCACGGCCGAGATGCGGTCCTCGCGGCTCTGCCCCGGCGCGAAGAGCGCGGGAGTCCGCCGGCCGCCCACGGCAAGGACGAGATGGCCGGGCTCCTCGAGGCCGATGAAGCCGTCGAGGACCTCCTGGATCCTCTCCTGCTGCGTGATCTCGATGAAGAGGGTCGCGGCGACCTCGCCGGGGCGCGGGAGCAGCTCGTTGTAGACGTCGACCTCGTGCTGCACCTTCTCGGGCTGCACGATGCGCTCGGCGCGGATCATCTCCTGGATCTGGAAGCGGACCGTGTCGCGGTTCTCGAAGACGAGCGTCATCAGGGGCCCGAGAGCCACGCGGCGGCGGCTCTTGAGGTCGATGACTCGCCGCCGGAAGTCGGCGCGCTCGAGCTCGTACTCGTGGAGGTTGGCGATGTCGGCGGCGGTCAGGAGGTTCATGTTGGACTTCGCATTTTCGGATTTCGGATTTCGGATTTCGATTCCGGAAACCGGGTTTGGGACTCTGGACTGCAGAATCACAGATCGCGCAGGCCGTAGGCCTCCGCGACGATCTGGATCGGATGCCGGGGCGTCTGCCCGGTTCCCTGGCGGATCTGGACGCCGGCGAGCGGGCAGTCGGTCGCGATGACGTCGGGGCGTTCGGCCGCGACCGCCGCGAAGACGGGCGCGCCGATCTTCATGGACATCGGGAAGTACTCGGTCTTCATGCTCCAGGTGCCGTCGTGGCCCGTGCACTTCTCGACGGTGACGACCTCGGCGCCCGGAATCAGCTGGAGCAGGTCCCGCGACTTGAACCCGATGTCCTGGACCTTGAGGTGGCAGGGCACCTGGTAGAGGACCTTGCGGGGCGAGCGGGGGAAGTCCGTCGAGAGCCTGCCCTCGGCGTGGCGCCGCATGAGGTACTCGCAGAGATCGAGCGTGGCCGCCGCGACCTCCTTCGCTTCCTCCTCGGGCCCGAGGGCGGGGTATTCCTTCTTGATCGTGAGGCTGCAGGTCGGGCCGGGAGCGACGATCGTGTAGCCGGCCCGCGCGTACGGCAGCAGCGAGGTCACGTTGTCCCACCGGCACTCGCGGGTCGAATCGAGGTCTCCGCTCTCGAAGAACGGCATGCCGCAGCACCGCTGCGGCGGAACGACGACCTCGCACCCGTTCTTCTCGAGCACGGCGACCGCGGCCCGGCCGATCTCGGGGTTGTTGGCGTTGACGGCGCACGTCACGAACAGGGCGACCCGGTCGGAGCGGGGAGCCCGGGCCGAAGGCTCGGTGGCGCCGCCGCGCCGGGCCCACCACTCGACGAACGTCTCCGAGGACCAGGCCGGCAGCAGGCGGTCGCGGTGGACGCCCAGGGTCTTCTCCATGAGGACGCGGGCGACCCGCGTCTCGCTCATCGCGTTGACGAGCGGGGCCGCGGCCGTCGCGAGCTTGCCCATCGCGTCGGTGGACGCCAGGATCCGCTCGCGCAGGCCCGGCTTGCCGTCGTTCTTGACGCGGGCGGCCCGGTCGCGCAGGACGATCCGCGGGATGTCCACCTCCCAGCGGTGCGGCGGGTAATACGGGCAGTGCGGGATGCAGAGCTTGCACTCGAAGCACAGGTCCGAGAACTCGCCGAGGTCGGCCGCCGGAAGGCGGTCCACCTCGCCGTCCACCTCCGGGCGATCGAGCGCCCGGAAGAGGACGTCGAAGGACGGACAGAGGTTGTAGCAGCGGCGGCACGTGTGGCAGATGTCGGCCACGCGGCGCAGCTCCTTGTCGACCGCGGTCCGGTCGAAGAAATCGTGCGCCGCGGGGTCAAACACTCGCCACCCTGCCTTCTGTCGACTGGTTACTGCCTGCCGCTCACGGATCTCAGAACTTTCCGAGGTTGTCGAGCCCCTTCTGGAACCGTCCCGCATGCGACTTCTCGGCCCGCGCGAGGGTCTCGAACCACTCCGCGATCTCGGTGAAGCCCTCCTCGCGGGCGGACTTGGCGAAGCCCGGGTACATCTGCGTGTACTCGTACGTCTCGCCCTCGACGGCCGACTTCAGGTTCGCGTCGGTGGCGCCGATCGCGAAGCCCGTCGCCGGGTCGCCGACCTCCTTGAGGAAGTCCATGTGGCCGAACGCGTGGCCCGTCTCGGCCTCGGCGGTGTCGCGGAACAGGCCGCCGATCTCCGGGTAGCCCTCGATGTCCGCGCGGCGGGCGAAATACATGTAGCGACGGTTCGCCTGGGACTCTCCGGCGAAGGCGTGCTTGAGGTTCTCGTGGGTCTTGGTGTTGGCGAGCTTGGCCATGGTCGTTCTCCTCTTTTCTTTCCTGTGAATTCGAGCTACGTGCTGCGCCGGCACTTCCGGCACAGCCCGTGAAACTCCAGCGTTCTCCCCGCGATCGCGAACCCCTGCGCCCGGAGCCGCCGCTCGGCCGGCATGGCCTCCGCGGCGCGCGGGATGTCGAGCAGCAGGCCGCACCCGTCGCACGAGAAGTGGTCGTGCAGCTCGAGGTCGGCGTCGTAGCGGATCCGCCCGCCTCTCTCGAAGGACCGGATCTTCCCCTCTTCCGCCAGCACCTGGAGGTTGCGGTAGACCGTGCCGAGCGAGACGCGGGGCAGCTCGCGGCGGACGGCCTCGTAGACCCACTCGGCCGTGGGATGGCTCTTGGTGCCGGCGACCGCCTCGAAGACGAGGCGACGCTGGCGCGTGGAGCGGCGGGACGGGGCGGGCGACGGCGTGCTCATATCAGTAAGGATTCCTATTATTACTAAAGCGGAGCGAGTGTCAAGAGCCGAACGGATCAAAATTCGATTTCGAGTTCCGGCTTTCCGATTCGGAAGAGCCCGCGTCGAGAATTCCGACACCCGGAATCCGAAATCCGAAATCTCCGGGTTAGAATGCCCCGCTTGATAACGGCCGACCCGACCTCGACCCCCGCCGGGAGGGACTTCCCTCTCGGCGAGCCCGGCTTCACCTACCAGGATCTCCACCGGGACGACCGCCTGGCCGACCTCGACCGGGCCTTCCTCGCGGCTCTCCGCGACGAGGACCCGGCGCTGGCCGACCGCCTGCTCGCCTATCGCGCCGACCCGGCCTCCCTCGACCCCCTTTCGCGCTCCCGGCTCATCGTCGAGGCCTCGCGGCCGCTGTCGGCCTTCGTGGCCCGTCTCTTCGGCATCGAGACGGAGAGGGAGCGGGTGAAGGCCGCCGCCTCGCCCGAAGCCGTCCTGTTCCGCTTCCGCCGCGACTTCCTGCTGCGCCGCGCGGTCAAGACGAAGCTGCCCGAGGACCTCGCCGCCTTCGACCTCGCCCCGGCTCGCGCGGCGGCCGAGGGGCTCGAACGGCTCCACTCGGAGCTGCCCTGGGCGGCCGATCCGGAGCTCGCGACCTCCCGGATGGTCGCCGGGCTGCTCGACCTCGAATCCGACTTCCTCGCGGCGCTGCGCCAGAAGAAGAAGCCCGAACCCTCCGCCGAGGGCCGCCGCCGCGCCGCGGAGCTCGCCGGCCGGGCCGCCGCGTCGAACGCTCCCCTGTTCCGCGCCGCCGGCGACGGCGACGACGCGCTGCTCGGCTTCCTCGAGAAGACGCTCGAGCAATACGCCTTCTGGTGCCACCTGCGCCGCGAGCACCCCGCCCTTCGGCCCGGCATCCGCGGCTGGATCTCCTTCAAGCTTCCCGAGGCCGTCGACTACCAGCACCTCGTCCAAACGGATCGTCCCAACCCGGACCTGCCCGAGGAGCGCGTCGGCCCCGCGGGCCACCGGCGGCGCCGCGAGGGGTTCGTCCTGACCGACCCGCGCATGACGCGGCGCGAGGTCCTCGGCGAGACGCACTACTGCCTGCTCTGCCACGAGCGCGAGAAGGACTCCTGCGCCAAGGGCTTTTACGACGCGAAGACGTCCTCGTGGCAGAAGAACCCGCTGGGCATCTCGCTCAAGGGCTGCCCCCTCGACGAGAAGATCTCGGAGATGCACGAGCTGCGCCGCGAGGGCGACGCGATCGGCGCGCTCGCCCTGGTGTGCATCGACAACCCGATGTGCCCGGGCACCGGCCACCGCATCTGCAACGACTGCATGAAGGGCTGCATCTTCCAGAAGCAGGACCCGGTCAACATCCCGCAGATCGAGACGGGCGTCCTGACCGACGTCCTGTCCCTGCCGTGGGGCGTCGAGATCTACGGGCTTCTGACCCGCTGGAACCCGCTCAACCCGCACCGGCCCCATCCCCTGCCGTATGCCGGCCGCAAGGTCCTCGTCGTCGGCCTCGGCCCCGCGGGCTACACGCTGGCGCACTACCTCCTCAACGAGGGGTGCGGCGTGGCCGGCGTGGACGGGCTGAAAATCGAGGCCCTCCCCGCCGACTGGACGGGGGCCGACGGCGGGGGCATCCGCCCCATCCGGGACTACGCCGAGATCGCCCGGCCGCTCGACCAGCGGCCCCTCGCCGGCTTCGGCGGCGTCTCCGAGTACGGCATCACGGTACGGTGGGACAAGAACTTCCTGACGCTCATCCACCTGACCCTCGCCCGCCGGCGCCGCTTCGCGATCCTCGGCGGCGTCCGGTTCGGCGGGGCCCTCTCGGCCGAGCAGGCCTTCGACGCCGGATTCGATCACGTCGCGATCGCCGCGGGCGCCGGCCGCCCCACGATCATCCCGATGAAGAACAACATCATCCGGGGAGTCCGCAAGGCCTCGGACTTCCTGATGGCCCTCCAGCTCACGGGCGCCTTCAAGGACGAGGCCCTCGCCAACCTCCAGGCCGAGCTGCCCGCGGTCGTCATCGGCGGCGGCCTCACGGCCATCGACACCGCGACGGAGCTGCTCGCCTACTACCCGCTCCAGGCGGAAAAGACCCTCGCCCGCTACGAGGCCCTCTCCGCCGAGAAGGGCGAGCAGGCCATCCGGGCCACCTTCGACCCCGAGGAGCGCGAGACGCTCGACCGGCTTCTGGCCCACGGCCTGGCGGTGCGCAAGGAGCGCGCGCGCGCCCGGGAGGCCGGCGAGAAGCCGGATCTCGCGCGGCTCTGCCGGGAATGGGGCGGGGTGTCGATCGCCTACCGGCGTTCCCTCGAAGAGTCCCCCGCCTACCGCCTGAACCACGAAGAGGTCATCAAGGCCCTCGAGGAGGGAATCTCGTTCATCGAGACGCTCGAGCCCGAGGAGGCCGTCCCCGACGAGAACGGCAAGCTGCGCGCCGTCCGCTTCCTGCGGGGCGGCTCGGGCGAGGTCGTGGAGCTGCCCGCGCGCACGCTGCTCGTCGCGGCCGGAACGACGCCGAACATCACCTACGCCAAGGAGTTCCCCGAGTCGCTTCCCCTCGACCAGAAGCGGCGGTTCTTCGCGCCCCACCGCGCCGTCCCGGACCAGGGAGGCTGGAAGCTCGTCCCGGCTCCGGCCGAGGACGAGGGCGCCTTCTTCACGGGGTTCTCGCGCGGCGGGAAGTTCGTCACGTTCTTCGGCGACAACCACCCGGCGTACAACGGCAACGTCGTCAAGGCCATGGCCTCGGCCCGCAATGGCTACCGGGCGATCGCGGAGGTCCTCGGCGAACGGAGCCGCGCGGCCGTTTCGGACGCCGAGTGGGACGCCTTCCGCGCGCGCCTCGAGGACGATCTCACCGCCCGCGTGGTGGGCGTGAACCGCCTGACGCCGACGATCGTGGAGGTCGTCGTGCGCGCGCCGGCCGCCGCCCGCAACTTCCAGCCGGGACAGTTCTTCCGCCTCCAGAACCTGGAGGGCCGCGCGCCCCGCGCCGGCAGGACGCCCCTGCTCCTCGAGCCCTGCGCCCTGACCGGCGCCTGGGTCGACAAGGAGAAGGGCCTGCTCTCGATGATCGCCCTCGAGATCGGCGGCTCGACGCGCCTGTGCTCCGTCCTCGCGCCCGGCGAGCCCGTGGTCGCGATGGGCCCGACCGGCACGGCGACCGAGCTTCCCGAGAACTCGACGGTGATGCTGTGCGGCGGCGGCCTCGGCAACGCCGTGCTCTTCTCGATCGGCAAGAAGGCCCGCGAGCTCGGCAACCGCGTCGTCTACTTCGCCGGCTACAAGAAGGCCGAGGATTTCTACAAGCGCGAAGAGCTCGAGGCCGCGGCCGACGCCCTGATCCTGTCGGTGGACCGGGGCGAGGCGATCCCCGCCCGGCGTCCCACCGACCGCAGCTTCGTCGGCAACATCGTCGAGGCCATGGTCGCCTACGCCGGCGGAAAGCTCGGGGAGATCGCCATTCCCCTGTCCGACGTCGAACGCGTCATCGTCATCGGTTCGGACCGGATGATGGCGGCCGTGGCCCGCTCCCGCAAGACCGTGCTCGCGCCCTTCCTCCGCCCCGACCACGTCGGGATCGCGTCGATCAACTCGCCCATGCAGTGCATGATGAAAGAGGTCTGCGCCCAGTGCCTGCAGAAGCACGTGGATCCGGACACCGGCCGCGAGGAGATCGTGTTCTCCTGCTTCAACCAGGACCAGAAGATGGATGTCATGGACTGGGGCAACCTCGCCGCCCGCCTGCGCCAGAACACCGTCTCCGAGAAGCTCACCAACCTCTGGATGGACCGGCTGTTCGCGCTCGAGGACCCGAGGACCGTTTAGACCGTCGCCTCCGCTGCACGTCGCCTCCGCTCCGTTCGGGGTCCGCGGCCCTTCGGG
>JAYRMU010000056.1:0-12634 GCA_041912555.1 Thermoanaerobaculia bacterium | reverse complement strand
CCCCGCGGCGTCCGCCGGCCGCGGCGTCACGGTTCGTGGGGACGAGCGCCCGTCATCGCAGGCGGACCAGCCGGGTTCTCTCGTGGGAGAAGGATTGGAGCCGATGACCGGACTTGAACCGGTGACCTGCGGTTTACGAAACCGCTGCTCTACCGACTGAGCTACATCGGCCCGAGTGGCGCATCCTACGGAATCGAAGAGAGTTCGTCAATTCGCGGCTTCCGTCTCGACGACCCGGTCTTTCCTGCGCGCGACGCGAGACCGTTCGAGAGCGAACGGGGATGGGGTCTTCGGGAAGCGTCGCGCCCCCGTCCGACGCGGGGCATTCCCATAGAATCCTGGTGGGGAGGTCGCAAAGCCATGAAGACGTCAGTGAGGATCCTGTCGACTCTGGTTCTCTTTGCCTGCGCGAGCGCCTCGGCTGCCGCTGGAGCCCCCCGGCCTCACTTTCCGCTCGCGCCGGGGGCGACCGTGGAACGGGGCGTGACGCAGCGCCCCACGACGTGGGGCACGACCAACACCAGTGTCCTCCGCATTCCCGCGTCGGCCTTCCTGCCGAATTATCAGGACGGCACGGTGCAATGGTCCTACGAAGGGATGGCGCGCTGGATGTCCGCCGGGGACAGCGACTTCGTGGCTCCGGTTCAGCTCCCCGCGGGCGCGAAGATCCTCGGACTCGAGCTCGACGGGGTCGATACCAACGTCACCCGCGATCTTTCGGCTCTCTTCATCGTCGGGAGCGCGGCGGATGGAGGCGGGTTGAACTACGGCGGCCCCAGCACGTCCGGGAGCTCCGGTCAGCAGACCCTCTACCATGACCTGACGAACTACGACCTGCGCGTCGACAACCTCGGCCACATCTACGAAATCGACGTCAGCTTCGACGTCAGCGACTCGAACGACCTGCTGCTGGCGAGCGTCGCCGTCTACTACCAGCTCCAGGTCAGTCCGGCGCCCGCGACGCCGACGTTCGGCGACGTTCCGACGAACCACCCGTTCTTCCAGTACGTCGAGGCGCTCGCCGCGGCCGGCATCACCGGCGGCTGCGGAGGCGGCAATTTCTGCCCGAACAACAGCGTCACGCGAGGGCAGATGGCGGTCTTTCTCGCGAAGGCTCTCGGCTTGTCCTTCGAGTAGGACGCGCGGCGTTCCGGGGATTGACGCCGGCGGCGGCGTGACGGCGCCGCCTCAGTCGAACCGGACCGAAACGATCTTGGAGCAGCCGGGCTCCTCCATGGTCACGCCGTACATGACGTCGGCCGTCTCCATGGTGCGCTTGTTGTGCGTGATGGCGATGAACTGCGTCTCTTCCGTCATGTCGCGCAGGAGCTTGGTGAACCGGTCGATGTTCGCCTCGTCGAGGGGGGCGTCGACCTCGTCGAGGATGCAGAAGGGCGACGGCTTGAAGCGGAAGATCGCCATGAGGAGCGCGATCGCGGTGAGCGCCTTTTCGCCTCCCGAGAGCAGCAGGATCGACTGGTTGCGCTTGCCCGGCGGGTGCGCGTCGATCTCGATGCCGGACTCGAGCATGTCGTTCTCGTCGAGGAGCTTCATCTCGGCCGTGCCGCCCTGGAAGAGCCGCTCGAACATCGCCTTGAAATTGGCGTTGATCGCCTCGAACGCTTCGGCGAAGCGCTCGGACGAGGTGGCGTTGATCTTGCGGATCGAGTCCTGGAGCTCGGCGATCGACTTGAGGAGGTCGTCGCGCTGCGCCGTCAGGAACGTCAGCCTCTCGGACATCTCCTTGTGCTCCTCGAAGGCGAGCACGTTGACCGGACCCAGCCGCTCGAGGGAGGCGACGAGCTCGGCGACCTCGTTTTCGAGGGCGGCGAGGGCCTCGGGGGAGGCGTCGGCGGGAGGCTCGAGGGCGTCGGGCTCGACGCCGAACTCCTCGCGCGCCTGGGCGACGAGGTGCTCGAGGTCGGAGGCCCCGCGCGTCGCGGTCACCTCGGCCTCGAACCGGGCCTCGCGGGCGGCGTCGAGCGTGGCGCGGTCGGCGCGGGTCGCCGCCTCGGCGGCCTCGACCCGAACGGCCGCGGTGCGGGCGGTTTCGACGGAAACGGCGTGGCCGGCGACGCGCTCGTCCCGCGACGCGAGGTTCTGCTTCTGCCGCTCGCGGGCCTCGGCCTCCTCGAGAGCGAGCTCGGCGGCCCGGGACGTGATGCGGGCTTCCTCCTCGGTGGCCTCGGCCAGGCGGCGCTCGAGCGTCGAGCGGGCTTCCCGCAGCGTGTCGCGGGCGGCCTCCATCGCGCGGCGGCGCTCGGCGGCGACCTCGGCTTCCGTGCGGCGGTGCGAGAGCTCGTCGGCGGCGGACGCGGCGAAGGCGCGCGCCTCCGAAAGGGTAGCCGAGAGCATGCCGATGCGCTGGTGCGCGGCGTCCTCGGCCGCGGCGTGGGAGCGCTCGAGCTCCTCGAGCGCGCGCCGGCGCGTGTCGAGCCCGGCGGCTTCGTCGAGCAGGGCGCGCTGCTCCTCGGCGAGCGTGTCGCGCTCCCGCCGGAGGCGGTTGCGGTCGGCGAGCCGCTCCTCGAGCCGGGCGGCAAAGGCGCTGTGGGCGGCGCGCGCCTCGCGCTCGGCCTCGCGCAGCGGGGGAAGGCCGGTCTCCGCGCGCTGGCGCGCATGCCGCAGGTCCTCGACGCGCCGATCCGCGGCGCCGAGCGCCTCGCGGGACTCGTCGAGACGGCGGCGCAGCGACTCTTCCTCGCGGCGCAGGGCGAAGAGGCCGGATGCCTCCGCGGCGGGGCCGGCGACCCGGACGATCGGACCGCGCACCACCTCGCGGCGGCGCGTGACGAACGTCATGCCGGGATGGCGCTCGGCGAGGGACAGCGCCTGCCCGAGCTCCTCGACGAAGGCGGTCGCGGGCAGCGCGGCGTGCTCCGCGGGAGAGAGCGCGCCGTAGCCGTCGAGGACGTCGTTCCAGCCGAGGGCGCCGTCGAAACGGTCGGACCGCGTGTCCAGGCGCCAGTCGGCGCGAACCAGACGGCCGGCCGAGAGGGAGCGCATCGCCTCGACGGCGCGGCCCACGTCGCCCGTCGCGAGCAGGGCATCGGTATCGGCGCCGAGCACGAGCCCGACGGCGTCTTCCCATCCCGCGCGGGGCCGGATCCGGTCGGAGAGGGCGCCGTCCTCGGAGATCCCGGCGCCGTGGAGCGCCTGCCGGACCTCGTTGACGCTCATGTCGCGCGCGCGCAGCGTTTCGGCGAGCGCCGCGAGGCGGTGCTCGAGCGACCCCGCCGACGCGCGCGCGGATTCGCGCGCGGCCTCGGCCTCGGTGAGGGCGGCGGCGAGCGACGCGAGCTCGTCCTCGACGCGGGCGACCTGGCGCGTCGCGTCGGCGGCCGCCTCGAAGAGACGCGCGGCCTCGCGCTCGGCTTCGGAGGCTTCGCGCTCGCGCACGGCCAGGTCCTCGGCGATCTTCGCGGCGGCCTGGCCGAGCCGTCCCAGGGAGGCGGCCGCTCGCTCGGCGGCCAGGTCCACCTCGGGGCGGGCGTTGCGGGTCGCGCCCCGCTCGCCGGACGCCGAGAGGGCGTGGCCGCGCGTCTCCTCGAGCTCGCGCTCGAGCATGGCGCAGGCCGACGCCGCCTCGGCCGCCTTGCGGTCGGCCTCTTCGCGCGCGAGCGACCGGGCCCGCGCCTCGGCGACGGCGCGCTCGAGCCGGTCCTCGAGATCGGCGAGGTCGTGCGCGGCGCGGGTCTGCTCGGCCGAGAAGTCGCGGCCCTCCCGCTCGAGGGCGGCGCGGCGGGCGGCGAGATCGAGCGCCGCGCGCTTGTTGGATTCGAGAAGGGCGTCGTCGCGGGCGATCGCCGCCTCGAGGGCGGCGAGGGCCTCCCGCAGGGCGTCGCGCTCGGCCGCCGCCTCGGAGGCCGCCAGGCGGGCCGTCGCGAGCTCGGCCTCCGCGCGGCCGAGCGACGCCGCGGCTTCGGCCTCGCGGTCCCGGCGCTCGTCGCGCAGGCGTTCGGCGGCCGCGAGCGTCTCGCGCAGGACGTCGGCGCGGGCGCGGGTCAGCGACGCCTTGCGCAGCTTGAGCTGCTCGGACTGTTCCTTGTAGCGCGCGGCGCGCGAGGCCTGGCGCTTCAGCGACGTCACGTTGCGCTCGATTTCCGAGATGATGTCGGACAGGCGGAGGAGGTTTCCCTTCGTTTCCTCGAGCTTGCCCTCCGCCAGGCGCTTCTTGAGCTTGTACTTCGTGATGCCCGCGGCCTCCTCGATGAGGCGGCGGCGGTCCTGGGGCTTGGTCGAGAGGACCTGGTCGATGCGGCCCTGCTCGATGACCGAGTACGCGCGCACGCCGAGGCCGGTGCCGAGCAGCTGGTCCTGGATGTCGCGCAGGCGCACCTGCTTGTCGTTGAGGAAGTATTCGCCTTCGCCGTCGCGGTACACCCGCCGGCCGACGCGCAGCTCGCCCTCCGCGTCCCCCTTGGCGCTGTCGCCGTTGGAGGCGGACAGGGTCAGGATGACCTCGGCCATCCCGAGGGGCCGCCGCTTGGCCGAGCCGTTGAAGATGACGTCGTCCATCTTCTCGCCGCGCAGGACCTTGGCGCTCTGTTCGCCCAGGGCCCAGGCCACGGCGTCGCTGATGTTCGACTTTCCGCAGCCGTTGGGGCCGACGACGGCCGTCACGGAGCCGGGGAAGGCCAGATCCACCTTCTCGAAGAAGGACTTGAAGCCCGAGATTTGGACCCGTTTGAGTCTGAGCATCTTCGCGGGAATGTAGCAAATGAGGGTCGGAGGTGCCACAACTTATTGGGGCATCTCGTGGACGGCACGCAATAAGGGGTAGGGTGGGGCAGGAGGCAGGAGGCAGGAGGCAGGAGGCACGAGGCAGGAGGCAGGGGGTGGCGGGAGGCTGGGCGCGGCTGGCAGGGGGCTGGGGAGCAGGAGGCAGGAGGCGGGAGGCAGGGAGAAGTAGGCCGGTGGCAGGGGCGAAAGGTCGTGCGTCGGCGAGCGGAAGAGGAGCAGGAGCTGGCCTGCCTCCTGCCTCCTGCCTCCCGCCTCCTGATTCAAAGTCCCCACGCGCGTCCTGCTACGATCGCGGCACGTATGAAATCCGACATCGAAATCGCTCAGGAAGCCACGCTGCGCCCGATCGAGGAGGTCGCCCGCGCGGTGGGCATCGACCCCGTCGACTTCATCCCGTACGGCCGCGACAAGGCCAAGATCTCGATCAACGCGATCAGCCGCGCCGAGGGCCGCCCCGAGGCCCCCCTCGTGCTCGTGTCGGCGATCACGCCGACGCCGGCCGGCGAGGGCAAGTCGACGACGACCGTGGGCCTCGGCCAGGCCCTGAACCGGCTCGGCAAGCGCGCGATCATCGCCCTGCGCGAGCCCTCGCTCGGGCCCTGCTTCGGAGTCAAGGGCGGCGCGGCCGGCGGCGGCTACTCCCAGGTCGTGCCGATGGAGGACATCAACCTCCACTTCACGGGCGACTTTCCGGCGATCACGGCGGCGCACAACCTGCTCGCCGCGATGATCGACAACCACCTCCACCACGGCAACGCGCTCGGCATCGACCAGCGCGACATTCCGTTCCGGCGCGTGCTCGACATGAACGACCGCGCGCTGCGCGACGCGGTCATCGGCCTGGGCGGCAAGGTCAACGGCGTGCCCCGCGAGACGGGATTCGACATCACCGTGGCCTCCGAGGTCATGGCGATCCTCTGCCTCGCGCGCGATCTCAAGGATCTCAAGGAGCGGTGCGGCGCGATCGTCGCCGGCTACACCCGCGACGGGGAGCCCGTGCGCGCGCGCGACCTCAAGGCCCATGGCGCGATGGCGGCCCTGCTGAAGGACGCGATCCACCCGAACCTCGTGCAGACGCTGGAGGGGACGCCCGCCCTCGTCCACGGCGGGCCGTTCGCCAACATCGCCCACGGGTGCAACTCGATCCTGGCCACCCGGATCGCGATGCGGTACGGCGAGATCGCGGTCACCGAGGCCGGGTTCGGCTTCGACCTCGGCGGCGAAAAGTTCCTCGACATCAAGTGCGCGTACGGGGACATCTGGCCCTCCGTGGTCGTGCTGGTCGCGACGGTCCGGGCCCTCAAGATGCACGGCGGCGCCCCGAAGGACGTCCTGGCCGTGGAGGACCTCGCGGCGCTGTCGCGCGGCATCGTGAACCTCGAGCGGCACCTGGACAACGTGCGGATCTTCGGCCTGCCCGCCGTCGTCGCCATCAACCGGTTTCCCTCCGACACACCGGCCGAAATCGCCTTCGTCGAGAAGCGCTGCGCCGAGCTCGACGTCAAGGTCGCGCTCTCCGAGGTCTTCACCCGCGGCGGCGCCGGGGGAGAGGACCTCGCCCGCCTGGTCCTCGACGAGATCGCGTCGGGCAGCGCGCGCTACCGCCCGCTCTATCCGTGGGACCGGCCGCTCGCGGAGAAGATCGAGATCATCGCGCGGCGGCTCTACGGCGCCGGCGGCGTCTCCTTCTCCAAGGAGGCCGAGAACCGCCTGGCCCGGTACGAGAAGCAGGGCTTCGGCAACCTCCCGATCGTCATCGCCAAGACGCCGTACTCTTTTTCGGACGATCCGAAGAAGGGCGGCCGGCCTGCGGGGTTCACGCTGCACGTCGACAAGACCCGCCTCTTCGCGGGCGCCGGCTTCGTGGTCGCGATCTGCGGCGACATCATGACGATGCCGGGCCTTCCGAAGAAGCCCGCCGCGGAGACGATCGACGTCGACGACCAGGGGCGGGTGTCGGGACTCTTCTAGTCCGGCGCCCCCGCCCGGTTTGTGACCCGGGGTCGGAAACCCGGACCTGAACGTATGTTGCGCAGACCCGCGCTCTGTGTGTAGTGTCGCGATGAACCACGGAGAACCACAAGTCATGTTGACCCTCGAAGTTCGCAGGCGTCCGGGCACTGGTGCGGAAATGTTCCGCATTACCGGTCCGAGCGCGACCGTCGGCGCCTCCTCGGGCAACGAGGTCGTCGTCCGGGCCCGCGGCGTGTACGGGCGCCACCTGCGGCTGCTCGAGAAGGACGGCGCCTACCACCTCGACCTCTTCCGCGGCATCGCCGCCGTCCAGGTCAACGGCCGCGAGTTCTCCGGAGGCGCGATCGCCGCCGGGGACCGCATCACGATCGGCGAGGCCACGATCACGGTCGTGGACGCCGCGCCCTCGATGCGCCCGACCCCCGTCGGCGAGTTCCCGGAGGGAGACACGGCGACGCCGCCGGCTCCGGTCTCTCTGTCTTCCACGCTCGCTCCGTCCGCCGTAGCAGGGACTCTCGCCGCCCCGGCCGTTCCGGTCACCGAGGTCGAGTACCGGGGGTTGCGGCTGACCGCCTATCGGATCTGCCGGCAGGCCCGTTCGGCCGAGGACCTGGCCATGGAGCTCACCGACTTTCTCGATCGAGAGCTGCCGCCGTCGGAGTGGGCGGTGGGCGAGTTCTCGGCGATCGCGGGCTTCCGGCCCCTCGCGTCCACGTTCCGGGAGAACCCGGCCCTTCCCCCGAAGATGGTGCAGGACATCCGCGCGGGCGAGCGCCTCGCGCGCTCGGAGAGCGTGACCGGCGTCCTGACCCTCGTGGTCGAGCCGCCCGTCGAGGGCAACGGCTGCGCCGGCATCCTGGTCCGGGAGTCTCCGCGCCTGGCCGCGCGCGCCATCCTGTTCCTCGAGGAGCTCACCCAGCTGGCCGGCGTGGCCTTCGCGGGCCTCGTCAGCGAACGGGCGGGCTCCGAGCCTTCCGTCCGCCACACGCAGGAGGTGCCGGTCGCGGCGCCCGGGCCGGCGGCCGAGTCGAGCCTGGCGGAGACGGTGCTGCGGTCCACGGACGACCTGAAGAAGATCGTCGAGACCGTCGAGCGCGAGGTCATCGACCGCGCGATGCGCCGCGTCGAGGGCAACCAGTCCCGCGGCGCCCAGATCCTCAACATCTCGCGCGGATCCCTGATCGCGAAGCTCAAGGAGTTCGCGATCCCGGATTACCGGTACCTGCGGCGGGAGCGGGGGCGGAGGGGCTAGCTGCCGAACTCCAGTTTCGAGTTTCGAAACTGGACGTTGCCGAACCCCAGCCACAGCGCGAAGGGCGCCGCGAAGCGCCCGGCGATCTGGTAGAAGTGGAATCCGCCCGCCCAGACGTTCCGGGCGACCGCTCCGTAGTGCGCCTGGCTCCACTCGCCGAGGCGCGTCGCGTAGAGCGCCTCCACCTGGAAGATGAGCGCGAGGACGTGGATCACCCAGAGCCCCGCCGCCGCGATCCAGAAGCGGGCGAACCGCTTCGGCTCGAGCGGGTGAGGCGCGAGCGCGAACAGCGCGACGAGCAGGACGAAGTTGAAGTGGAGGTCGTCGGCCGGCAGGCCGGGCCTCGGTGAAGCGGGCGGAAAGTCGGCGCGGTCCACCCGGATCTCGCCTCCCGGGGCGGAGAGCGTGGTGACCGCCGGGCCCTCGAAGAGGCGCAGGAGGAACCCCGCCGCGGAGGCGAGAGTCCGCTCGTAGGGCGCCGCGAACGCGAGCCAGATCGCGAGGCCCACGGCGAACCCGGCCGCCATCCGGGCGGCCGCGCGCCCGTCGAGCCGCAGCCTCGGGCCCGCGGGGGGCTTAGCCCGCATCGCTCCGGCTGGCGGCCGCCTTCTGTTCCCGCGACGCCCAGAAGAGGAAGAGCAGGACGCTCGCCAGGACGACGGCCGACTGCCAGAGGACCGTGTGCGACGAGGAGAAGAGCGCCGGCCGGTGCGCCCCGATCCAGAAGAGCGACACGACGCGGACGAGGTTCAGGGCCTGGATCGCGGCGAAGCCCGCAACCAGGCCGAGGAGTCGGCGCCGCCAGGGGGCCGGAAACGCGAGGACCGCGGAGCCGAAGAGCAGCGCGGCCTCGACCCCGTTGCAGCCGTTCTCGATCTGGACCGCGAAGCTCCCGGAGTGGATCTCGGTCCCCGAGACCGAGACCTTCTCGCCGATCCCGTTGAGAAGGACCGCCGACACGCGGGCGATCGCCGACGTGAACGGGACGATCACGGCGTCGTTGACCGGGTTCCACGCGACGACCGCGTAGAACACGACGAGCAGCGCCAGGAAGCGCGCGAGGAAGAGCAGCGACCGGCGGTTGGCCGACGGGGAGGGCTCGGCGTGCTTCACGGGGCCGTCCCGTCCAGGGAGTCCTGGAATTCGAGGATGGACGCGCAGAGGGCGCGCAGGCCCGCCGGCAGCGTCAGGAGCAGCTCGCCCTGGGCGTTGAGGACGACCTGCTCGGTCACCGCGGAGGCGAGCAGGTTCCCGGTCTCGCTGCGGATCTCGTAGTCCATCACGAAGCGCGCCACGGTCGGCGGCCGAAGCCTTGCGGTGACCCGGACGACCTGGTCGGGCAGGGCCGGGGCGCGGTACTTGAGCTCGAGCCGCGTGACGGGGACCTTGTAGCCCATGCCGAGCGCGCGAGCCGCCGAGAACCCGAAGCGCCCGGTCAGCGCCTCGCGCGCGTGCTCGAGATAGAGGACGTAGTGGCCGTGCCACACGACGCCGTACGGGTCGCACTCGGCGAAGCGCACGGGGACGTCGAGGGTCAGCCCCTTGAGGGGCGCGGGCGGAGCGATGACGGCCGTCATGCCGCCTCCAGCACGGCAGCGAGGAAGTTGCCTCCCGCGCCGAACGAGTTCACGAGCGCCCGGCGGGCCTCGCCCCCGGCCAGGGCCCGGGCCGCGGCGACGAGCTGCGCTCCGCCCGCCGCGGCCATCTCGCCGATCGCGTCCTTGACGGCGAGCTCGCGCGGCAGCCCTTCCCCGAAGATCGCGCGCATGACCTCGGCTTCGGCGCGGTCCATCTCCGCGACGCCGTCGCGCGAGGAGAGCCAGAGGTCCACGTCGGAGGGCTGCGCGCCGGCGTCCTCGAGGGCGCCGCGGATCGCCCTTCCGATCGCCCCGGCGTCGGGGGCGAAGCGGTAGGGCTCGGAGGCCACGCCGGCCGTCGCGATCCCCGCCAGCCGGGCGAGCGGCTTCGCGCCGCGGGCGAGCGCGCTCCGTTCGTCCTCGAGCAGGATGACGAAGGCTCCTTCTCCCTGCACGATCCCGGAGGCGCGCCGCGAGCCGCGCAGCGCGCCCACGCGGTCGAAGCCCATCGCGTAGAAGAAGTTCCACTCGTCCACGGCGCCGGCCAGCATCGCCTTCGCGCGGCCCGAGGAGAGCGCGAGCGTCGAGAAGAGCAGCGCGTTGAGCGCAGACGGGTCCTTCTGCGTGATCGTCACGTTCGGGCCGAAGATCTTGAGCTCGATGGACGTCTGCGAGGCCGGCGCGTTGGCCACCGTGTTCGGGAAGTGGAACGGCGGCGCGGCCTCGGGAGACTCGAGGAAGAGAACGCGCAGGAACTCGGTGAGGGCCCCCGCTCCCGCCGAACCGGTCCCCATCGCGATCCCGATCTCCTCGGGAGCGTCGGCGATGCGGTACCCGGCCTCGGCGACGGCCTGCATGCAGGCGATGAGGGCGAACTGGCTGCCGCGGTCGAGGCGGCGCGCCTTCATCGCCGGGATCTCGGGCTGGGGCGTGAAGCCGTCCAGGCGCGCGACGTGGGTCGCCTGGAGGTCGCCCCTCTCCTCCGGGGAGAAGGGGCGGATGCCGGTCTCGCCCGCCGTGAGGCGCCGGAAGAACTCGGGGGCCGTGCGTCCGAGCGAGGAGACGGCCCCGCTGCCGGTGATCAGGCCGCGGCCCCGGCTCGCGTTGGGATGGGCGTGAACCACGGGTCTGAGCGTTCCCCGGCCGCGGCTACGCGTCGTACCGCGCGAGCACGACGACGGAGCTGTTGCCGCCGAACGCGAACGAGTTCGAGAGGGCCACGCGGACTTCGTGGTCGCGGGCCGCGTTGGGAACGTAGTCGAGGTCGCACGCCGGGTCCGGGTTCTCGTAGTGGATCGTCGGGGGGACCTTGCCGTCGCGCACGGTCAGGGCGGTTGCGACGGCCTCGATCGCGCCGGAGGCGCACAGGCAGTGGCCGATCATGGACTTGATCGAGGAGATCGGGATGCCGCGCGCGCGATCTCCGAGGGCGGCCTTGAGCGCCGCCGTCTCGGCCGAGTCGTTCTGCGGCGTGGCGGTGCCGTGGGCATTGACGTAGTCGACGTCCTCCCCGTTCAGGCCGGCGTTCTCGAGGGCCGCGGCGATCGTGCGGCCCCCGGCCGAGCCCGACGGGTCGGGCGCCGTCATGTGGTACGCGTCGGAAGTCACGCCGTAGCCCCGGAACTCCGCGACGACGGGCGCGCCGCGGCGGCGGGCGCGCTCCTCTTCCTCCAGGACGAGGATGCCGGCGGCCTCGCCGATCGAGAGGCCCTTGCGTTCCCGGTCGAACGGGCGGCAGGGATCCGGATCGACCGAGCGGAGGGAATTGAAGCCGCCGTAGGTCAGGCGGGCGAGGACGTCCGAGCCGCCCGTGACGACGACGTCGGCCAGGCCCGCGGCGATCGCGTCGAAGGCGTAGCCCATCGCGTTGGCCGACGACGAGCACGCCGTCGTGATCGTGGACTTGATGCCCTCGAGGCCGAAGCGCTGGGCGACCCGGTCGGTGATCGAATCGGGGAGATGGTTCAGGACCTTCGACGGGCGCGCCTTGCGGCCCCGCAGGTACAGCTCGAAGAAGGCCTCCGAGTCGATGAGCCCCGAGGTGCCGCCCCCGAGGATGACGCCCATCCGCGTCGGGTCTTCGCGCGAGAGGTCGAGGCCCGAGGCGGCCAGGGCTTCCCGGGCGGCCGCCACCCCCATCCGGTCGGCGCGCGACATCCGCCGCCGCTCGACGGCGGTCAGGAACCCGTCCGGGATCTCGCCCGCCTCCGCCGCCGTCTGCGTGCGGTAGGAGGACGTATCGAAGAGCGAGACGGGCCGGATCCCGCAGGCCCCGGCGAGCAGGCCCCTCCAGGTCTGCTCGAGCGTCGGTCCGAGCGCGGTCACCGCACCCATTCCCGTGACGACGACGCGGCGGCTGCGATTCACGGTTCGATTCTGACATAGGCGGGTCCCCGGGGCGGCGCGCTGTCGAGGCCCGGCGCGGGCCGCGTTGACAGGCGAGGCATAATCCGCCCATGGCCGAGCAACGCGTCGACTGGCACACGTACTTCATGAACATCGCGCGGCAGGTCGCCACGCGGTCGACCTGCCCCCGCAAGCACGTGGGCGCGGTCATCGTCCGCGACCGGACGATCCTCTCGACCGGCTACAACGGCTCGATCCGCGGACTGCCGCACTGCTCGGACGTGGGTTGCCTCATGGAAGACGGCCACTGCGTGGCCACGGTCCACGCCGAGGCCAACGCCATCATCCAGGCGGCGAAGAACGGCGTCGCGATCCACGGCGCCGAGATCTACACGACGGCGAGCCCGTGCTGGCCCTGCTTCAAGCTGATCGCCAACTCGAGCCTGGCCCGCGTGTACTACGGGGAGTTCTACCGCGACGAGCGCTCGATCCAGGTCGCGCGCGACGCGGGGATCGAGCTCGTGGACCTGGCGGCGTCGTCTCCGCTTCGCTCGTAACCGTCGCCTTCGCTGCGTTGCGGGATGTGCGCCCCTGCGGGGCGCACCGCCGGCCCGCTCGCCCGGGTGCGGGCTCGACCGGACACCTGATCACGCGCTGCGCTGCGGCTCCCGCGGCGCAAACCTCCTCCCTCCCTTCGGTCGGGAGACTATTCGCGCCGCGAGCGTTCAGCCGCCCTGCGGCTGTT
>JAYRMU010000055.1:0-60470 GCA_041912555.1 Thermoanaerobaculia bacterium | reverse complement strand
GCGGGGGTCGCGATCGTCCCGCGGGGGGCGGGAGGGGGCACGGGGCCCAAGATCCTGGAGGCGGCGGCCTGGGGGGTTCCCGTCGTCTCGACCTGGGTGGGGGCGGCGGGCCTCGCGCTCGCGGCCGGGACCGCCATCCGGCTGCAGGACGAGCCCGAGCCGTTCGCGGACGCGGTCGTCGCACTCCTGGCCGACCGCGAGGCCGCGCGGCGCCAGGCCGCCGCGGCGCGCGCCCGCGTCGAAGCGCTCTACGACTGGAAGCGGATCGGCCGGGAGTTCGCGGCCGAGCTCGCGCGCCGCGGGACGGCGCGGGCGTGACGATCGTCGCCGGATGCCTCGGCGCGGCGTCCGTCGGGCTCTTCGCCTGGTCGTACCTCGTTTACCCGCCGCTGATCGCGCGCCTGGCCGCGCGGTCGCGGGCGGCCCCGTCCCCGGACGCCGGCGCGGGGAAGCGCGCGGTCGAAGTCGTCCTGTCGGCCGCGGACGAGGAGCGGGTCATCGGGGCGCGGGTCGAGAACCTGCTCGCGCAGGAGGGCGTGGACGCTCTCGCCGTCACCGTCGGCTGCGACGGCTGCGGCGATTCCACGGCGGCCGCGGCGAGGGCCGCGGGAGCGGGAAAGGCCCGGATCGTCGAGTTCCCGTCCCGGAGGGGAAAGGCCGCGGTGTTGAACGACCTCGTCCGCGGCTCGGCCGCGGACATCGTGGTCTTCACCGACGCGAACACCGTGTTCGAACCGGGAGCCGTGCGCGCCCTCGTGCGGGCCCTCGACGACCCCGCGGTCGGGGCCGCGTGCGGGCGGCTCGTGTTCGAGACGGCGCCGGGGGCGCGCGACACGCCGGAATCCGCATACTGGGACCGCGAGACCAGGCTCAAGGAAGCCGAGGGCGCCCTCGGCGTGTGCCTCGGAGCCAACGGCGCGATCTACGCCGCGCGCCGAACGCTCGTCCCGCCGCTGCCCCCGGACACCACCTCGATGGACGATTTCCTCGTGCCGGCGGGCGTGGCTCGGGCCGGCCGCCGGGTCGTCTTCGCGGGGGATGCCGTGGCGCGGGAGGACGCGGCCCGCGACGTGGCGGCCGAGGTCTCGCGCCGCTTCCGGATCGGCATCGGAGCCGGCCAGGTCCTGCGGCGCGAGCGGTGGCTCTACGCGGCGCGGCGCCATCCGCTGCTGACGCTCGCGTTCCTCTCGCGCAAGGCGGCCCGCTGGCTCGCGCCCGTCCTCGCGCTCGCGGCCGCCGTGGCGGCGCTCGGAGCCCCGTCCCTGCGCGCGGCGGGAGCGGGAGCCCTCGCCGGGGCGGCGCTCCTTCTCGCGGCGGCCCGCCTGCGGCCGCGCGTCCGGGGCGCCGCCGGCACGCTCTATTATTTCGCCGTGTTGAACGTCGCGCTCGCGCTCGGCGTGGCGGCGGGGCTCGCCGGCTACGCGCGCCCGGTCTGGACCCGGACGGCGCGGTCCTGATGTCGCCTCGCCGCCCGTCTCCGTTCCGGGCCGTCGCGCTCGCGGGCGACCTCGCGATCGCTGTCGGCGTGCTGTACCTCGCGTTTTTCCTGCGGACGCACGTCGCGATCCCGGGCACGCTGCGCCTGCTGCCCGCCGGCAGCGCCCGCTTCACGTTCTGGAACATCGTCATCGTCGCCGCCGTCCAGGCCGGCTCGCTGTCGTTCTTCGGCCTCTACCGCGACCACGAGCGCTTCCGCGAGCCGCTCGGCCGCCTGCTGCTGCCGGCCCTCTTCATCGAGCTCGCGACGCTCGCCTCGGTGTACTTCCTCGCGCAGCCCTACTCGTTCCCGCGCTCGGTCCTGGTGATCTATCTCGCCGGAAACGGGATCGCGCTGGCGATCTGGCGCGCGGCCCTCGACCGCGTCTTCCCGCAGCCGCGGCGGCGGGCCGTGATCGTGGGCGGCGGGCCCGCCGCGACGCTCATCGCCGACACGATCCGCCGGCACTCGTGGACCGGCGTCGAGCTGCTCGGCATCGTGGGGGAGGGGGACGGCGGCCCCGCGAACCTGCCGGTGCTCGGGCCGGTCGAGAGCCTGATCGCGATCGTCGAGGAACGCCGCGTGGACGAGGTCATCCTCACGCCCGAGGCTTCGTGGTGGCGCGACGAGATCTCCGAGCGCGTGCCGCCCGGGTGGCGGGCGGATCTGCTCGTGTGGCCGTCGCCCTTCGAGACGATGATCGGACGGCTGCGGTTCCGGATCGTGGGAGACCTCCCGCTCCTTGAGGCGCGGGTCCGCTCGCTCGACGGCGCCGCGGGTTTCTTCAAGCGGGCCTTCGACGCGGTCGTGTCGGCGGGAGCGCTGGTTCTGCTCGCGCCCGGCCTCGGCGTGGCCGCGGTGCTCGTGGCGGCGACGTCCCCGGGCGGCGTCTTCTACCGGCAGACGCGCGTGGGCCGCGACGGACGGCTGTTCGAGCTCTGGAAGCTGCGGACGATGCGGGAGGGCGCCGAGGTCGAGACCGGCGCCGTGCTCGCCACCCCGGACGATCCCCGGATCACCGCGATCGGCCGCGCGCTGCGGGGAGCGCGGATCGACGAGATCCCGCAGCTCTGGAACGTGCTGCGCGGAGACATGAGCCTCGTGGGCCCGAGGCCCGAGCGCCCCGAGTTCGCCGAGGGGTTCGCGAAGACCGTCGCGGGGTACACGCTGCGGCAGGCCGCGCGGCCCGGGCTGACGGGGCTCGCGCAGATTTCGGGGGAGTACACGAGCGAGCCCGACATCAAGTTGCGCTACGATCTCGCCTACTTGAACAACTGGTCCTTCTTCCTCGACCTGGCGATCCTGCTGCGCACCCTGCCGGTCGTCCTCACGCGCCGTGGCATCTGAAGCGCCCGCCCGCCGCCGGGTCGCGGTCGTCATGCCCGCGTACAACGCGGAGCAGACGCTCGAGCGCACGTACGCCGACGTGCCGAAGTCGCACGTGGACGACATCATCCTCGTGGACGACGGCTCGCGCGACCGGACGGTGGAGATCGCCCGCAGGCTCGGAATCCACGTCGTCGTCCACCCCCGCAACCGCGGCTACGGGGGCAACCAGAAGACCTGCTACCGCACGGCGCTCGAGCGGGGCGCGGACATCGTCGTCATGGTGCACCCCGACCACCAGTACGACCCCACGGTCATCCCGCACCTGCTCGAGGCTCTCGCCGACGGCCGCCACGACGCGGCCTTCGGCAGCCGGATGCTCGGGGGCCGCCCGATCCAGGGCGGGATGCCGAAGTGGAAGTACCTCGGCAACATCCTGTTGACGGCGATCGAGAACGCGACCTTCCTGATCTACCTGACCGAGTACCACAGCGGCTTCCGGGCCTACACCCGCAAGTACCTCGAGTCCGTCGACCTCGAGGCCAACTCGGACGGTTTCGTCTTCGACACGGAGATCATCGCCCAGGGCATGGCCCGGGGGCTCCGGATCTGCGAGATCCCCATCGAGACGCGCTACTTCGACGAGGCCTCGCAGATCGCGTTCGGCCCGTCCGTGCGGTACGGCCTCGCCATCCTGAAGACGATGCTCCTCTACAAGCTCCACGTCTGGGGCGTCTGGTCGAGCCGGATCTTCCGCGACCCGAAGGGCTAGCGCCGTTCTTCCGGCGGCACCGGCGGGGGCGCGAGGAGGCGGCCCTGGCGCAGTTCCTCCTCGAGGCGGCCGATTTCGGCGAGCGCGGGGTCCCGCGCGTCGGCGGGCAGCGAGGCCAGGATCTCCGGGTTGATCCAGCCGGCGCGCAGGTACGCCGCCCGCGCGCTGTCGGGCCGGCGGGCGAGGCCGTAGGCGCGGCCGAGGTTCAGGTCGATCTCGGCGCGCTCGCCGGTCGCGAAGGCCTCGCGGTAGTACTCGAGCGCGCGCTCGGGCCGCCCGGTCACCAGGCAGGACGAGCCCGCGAGCACCCACGGGCGCGGGTCTCCCGGCAGCTGTCCGGTCGTCCTCAGGGCGAGCTCGCCGATCATCGCGATGTTGTTCCCCGTCTCGGGGTCGCCCGCGCGGTCGAGGAGGGCGCGGAACGCGTTGGTCGCGTATCCGATCCTGCGCTCGGCCTGGTAGCGGGGGACCTCCGGCGCGACGAGCGCGGCGAGCGCGGCCACGAGCGCCGCGGCGACGAGCGCCCGCCTCACGCCGGATCCTCCGCGCCCGTCTCCGGCTCGTCGGCCGAGATCCTCCAGGCGCGGCCCGCCGCGAGCAGGATCGGAACGGCGGTGACCGGCCGCTGGAGGGGGAACCACGTCAGCGCCGCCGTCGCGCCGGCCGCCAGGACGGCGAGGAGGACGACCGCCTCGCCGGTCCGCCGGCGCCGCGCGGCGCGGCCCGAAGCGACGAAGAGACAGACGGCGGCGCCGAGGACCGCGAGGCCCGCGGGCACTCCGGCGTCGCTGAAGACCTGCAGGTAGTCGCAGTGCGATTCGGCGTACGAGCTCGTCAGGAGGGGCGCGACGAACCGGCGGCGGTCGCGGATCTCGGCCGAGAGCCGGTGCGGGACGTATTCCGCCGCGAACGTCCCCGGGCCGTAGCCCGTCAGGGGGCGCTCGCGCGTCATCTCGAGCGCCGCGGCCCATGCGCCGCCGCGGAACGACACGAGGGCGTCCCAGTTGCCGCGGCGGACGGCGGAGGCGGATTCGAGGGCCCGGTGGCGCAGGGGGGGATAGGCGATCACGGCGATCGCGAGGACCGCGACCGCGGCCGCCATCAGCGGCACGGCGCGGCGGCGCAGGAGGATCGCGAGGAGCACGGCCGACCCGGCGAGCGCCGAGGTGATCGCGGTCAGGTTCTGGTTCACGACGAGCGCCGCCCCGAACAGCACGAGCGCCCCCGCCGCGGCCCAGCGCGCGGCCGCCTTCCGCGCCGTGAGGACGAGGCCGAGCGCGAGGACGACCGCCAGGGAAAGCGTGATGGCGAGGTAGCCGACGTTGCCGGCGTACGCGCCGGTCTCCTGGCGGTCGCCGAAGGTCTCGAGGGGAAACGGCTGGAAGAGCCCGCGGCTCTCGAGCAGGGACACGACGGCGTTGACCGAGGTGGCTCCGAGAAACGCCGCGACGAGCCAGAGCCTGCCTCTCTCGAGCGCCTGCGAGGCGCCGAGCGGCAGGAGGAGCGCGAAGAGCGCGAGTGCGCGCAGGGCGTCGAGGGAGATGCCGCGGCGCGGCGACAGGAGGGCCGCCAGCGCCGCCAGCGCCAGGGCCGCCGTTGCGAGGACGAAAGCGGCGCGGCGGGCGGGGGGCCCCGACCGCAGGTCCGGCGCCGACGGATCCCGGCGTCCGAAGGCGAACGCCACCGAGGCGGCCAGGGCGATGCCGAGGAGGGCGATCAGCCGCTTGGGGGCGTCGAAGGCGGCGGCCGTGCCGGTGTCGACGACGAGGGCGGTTCCGACGAGGACCGCGGCGAGCGCCGCGGCGGCCACCGCGGCGGCCGCGCCGGAGCCGCGGCGCGGGGCGGTCGATTCCTGTCTGCGCCGCTTCTTCGCCAAGCGGACGGGATGTTATGACGTTATCCTCCCGCCGTGAACGAGGAATCGCCCCGCGCGCGGCTGGTGTCCCTGCCGCTCTGGGTGTACAGGCACCGCAAGCCGATCCTGGCCGTCTTCGGCGGATTGCTCGTCGGCGGCGTGGTCGCGCTCGCCGCGTTCACGACGCGCGTCGTCGGGCGTTTCGACGGGCGCCGCTGGAACCTTCCGTCGCGCATCTACTCCGACCTCCTCGTCGTGAGGCCCGGAGACGCGGCGACGATGGCGGGCCTGACGGCCAAGCTCGGACGCCTCTACTACCAGGAGCAGGACGCGGCCCCGGAACGCCCGGGCCATTTCCGCCGCGAGAAGGACGCTCTCGACATCCGCACGCGCGGCTTCCGGTATCCGGGCCGGACCTTCGCGGGCCAGCGCGTCCGCGTCCTTTTCGCGGGAGGGCGCGTGCGGAGCCTGACCGACGAGTCGGGGGGCGCCGCGCCCGCGCTCATCCTGGAGCCCGAGCTGCTCGGCTCGGTCTTCGGCGCCGAGCTCGAGGATCGCACGGTCGTGCGCCTGTCCGACGTGCCGCCGTCGCTCGTGGACGCGATCCTCGTGACCGAGGACCGGGACTTCTACAAGCATCCCGGCGTCTCCGTGCGTCGCCTGATCGGCGCGGGCTTCAAGATGGTCACCGGCGGCATGAAGCAGGGCGGTTCGACGCTGACCCAGCAGCTCGTCAAGAACCTCTACCTCTCCCCGGAGCGGACGCTCCGCCGCAAGGCGACCGAGGCCGTGATGGCCGTGATCCTGGACGCGCGCTACTCCAAGGACGAGATCCTGGAGGCGTACCTGAACGAGATCTACCTCGGCCGGCGCGGCGCCATCGCGGTCACCGGGGTGGGCGAGGCGGCCCGCTACTACTTCGGCACCGAGGTCTCGGACCTCGACCTGGCGGAATCCGCGATGCTCGCGGGGATGATCCGCGCCCCCAACGCGTACTCGCCCCTGCGCAACCCCGAGCGCGCCCGGCAGCGGCGCGACCTGGTCCTGCGCCTGATGTTCGAGGAGGGCAAGATCGACGAGGCGACCCTGCGCGCCGCCGTCGCCGAGCCCATCACCCCGAAAACGCGCGTCGAGGATCGGACGCGCGCGCCCCACTTCGTGGACTTCGTGAAGGGCGAGCTCGCCGAGCGCTACGGACGGCAGCTGCAGACGGAGGGCCTCCAGATCTACACCACGCTCGACGTCGACCTGCAGCAGGCGGCGCAGCGCGCCGTGACGCAGGGGCTCGAGGCGCTCGAGAAGGCCTACCGGCGCCTGGCGTCGGCTTCGAAGCAGGCGCCGCTGCAGGGCGCGCTGATCGTGCTCGAGCCCCAGACCGGCGGCGTGCGGGCCCTCGTCGGAGGCCGCGACTACCGCCTGTCCCAGTTCAACCGCGTCACGCAGGCCCACCGGCAGCCGGGCAGCCTCTTCAAGCCCTTCGTCTACCTGGCGGCGTTCTCGCGGCGCGACCTCGACCCTCCCGTCACCCCCGCGACGATTCTGCTCGACTCCCCGATCACGGTGGAATGGGGGCAGAAGACCGACGAGGAGATGTGGACCCCGCGCAACTACGACGGCGACTACCGCGGCCCGATGTCGGCCCGCCAGGCGCTCGAGCGCTCGATCAACATTCCGACGGTGCGCGTCTCGCTCGAGGCGGGCCTGAACTACGTCCTGGGCGCGGCGCGGGAAGCCGGGATCGGATCGCGCCTGCGCGGATATCCGTCGGTCGCGCTCGGGGCCTTCGAGATCTCGCCCATGGAGATCGCGGGGGCGTACGCGGCCTTCGCCAACAGCGGGGTCCGGGTCGAGCCCAACGCCATCGTGGGCGTCATGACGGGCGACGGCACGGTCCTCGACCGCAAAGCCGCCACGCTCTCGCCGGCCCTCCCGGCCGACGCGGTCTACCTCGTCAACACGATCCTCAAGGGCGCCGTGGATCACGGCACGGCGTCCAACGCGCGCGGCCGGGGGCTGACGGGGGTGCTGGCCGGAAAGACCGGCACCACCAACGACGGGCGCGACGCGTGGTTCGTGGGCTTCTCGCCGCGTTTCCTGGCCGCGGTCTGGGTCGGCTACGACGACAACCGGGGCCTCAACCTCTCCGGCACGCAGGCGGCGGTGCCGATCTTCGCGGACTTTTCCCGGTCCGTGCCCGCTCAGTTCTTCGCCGAGGATTTTCCGATGCCCTCCGACATCGTCACGGCCGAGATCGATCCGACGACCGGCTACCTCGCCGCGCCGGGATGTCCGCAGAGGCTGTCGGAGGTGTTCATCGAGGGGACGGCGCCGACGAGCGTTTGTCCGGTGCATGGCGGAGGACCGTAGGGGCGGGAGGCAGGAGGCGGATCTTCGCCGGTCACAAGATGATAGGTTTGGCGGTTCGGTGACCCAGTGAAGAAGTCCAATCCCCTCCGCCCCTCTCCCATCCGGATCCGGGGCGCCCGCACGCACAACCTGAAGAACATCTCGGCCGACATCCCGCTCGGGCGCCTCACGGTCGTGACCGGGGTCTCGGGCTCGGGCAAGTCGTCGCTCGCCTTCGATACGCTCTACGCGGAGGGGCAGCGCCGCTACGCCGAGTCTCTCTCGACGTACGCCCGCCAGTTTCTCGAGAGGCTCGACCGCCCCGACGTGGACTCGATCGAGCCGGTGCCCCCGGCGATCGCCCTCGAACAGAAGAACGGCGTCCGCAACGCCCGCTCGACGGTGGGCACCCAGACCGAGATCCTCGATTCGCTGCGCCTGCTCTTCGCCCACGGCGGGACGACGTCGTGCCCCGACTGCGGCGTCGCCGCCGTGCCCGGGGGCGTGGACCGCGCGGTCGAAGAGCTCTGCGCCGCCGAGGACGGAGCGAAGGCCGTTCTCGTCGCCCCCCTCGTCTGGAAGGACCCCGCGGCGCCCGCGTCGTCGCGACGGAAGCGGGGGGCCTCCGATGCGGCCCGGCTGGCCGAGTACAAGCGGGCGGGGTTTTTCCGGGCCCTCGGCCCCGACGGCGAAATCGTCGAGCTCGGCGACGGGGTCGAGGGGCTCCTCGATCCGGAGGGCCGCCTGCGTCTGGTCGTCGGACGCTTCGTGGTCGGCGCGCCCTCGCGGCCGGAGATCGCGGCGGCGGCGGAAACGGCCTTCGGCCTGGCCGGCTCGCTCGAGGCGCGCATGGAGGGCCGCGTGCGCACCTTCCGCCGCGGGCTCCACTGCCCGCGGTGCGGGCGCGAGTTCCGCGATCCCACGCCGCCCCTCTTCGCGTTCAACTCGCCGCTCGGGGCGTGCCCCGCCTGCCAGGGGTTCGGCCGCGTCATCGGCGTGGACCTCGAGAAGGCGATTCCCGACCGCAGCCTGAGCCTGTCCGAGCGCCCCGTCGCGCCCTGGAACACGCCAGCATACGAATCGGCGTACGACGACCTCTTCCGCGCGTGCCGACGCTACTCGGTGAGAACCGACGTCCCGGTCTCGCGCCTCTCCGCGCACGAACGCGAGGTCCTGCTCCGGGGCCGGGGCGACTTCTACGGCGTCCAGGGGTTCTTCGAGTGGCTCGAGACCAAGCGCTACAAGATCCACGTCCGGGTCCTGCTCGCGCGGTACCGGGCGTACACGCTGTGCGACGCGTGCCGGGGGGCGCGCCTGGCGCCGCCCGCCCTCTGGGTCCGCTTCCGGGGAAAGACGATCGTCGAGCTCTCCGACCTGTCGCTCGCCGAGCTGAAGGCCTTCTTCGAGACGCTCGCGCTCTCGCCCGAGGAGGAAGCGCGCCTTTCGTCGGTCGTCGCGGAGCTGAAGGCCCGCGTGCGGTACATGAACGACGTCGGCCTCGATTACCTGACGCTCTCCCGGCCCGCCCGGACGCTCTCGGGCGGCGAATCGCAGCGGATCGGCCTGGCATCCGCGCTCGGCGGGGCGCTGACGGGCACCCTGTACGTCCTCGACGAGCCGACGATCGGCCTCCACGCCGTGGACACGCGGCGGCTGCTCGGGATCCTCCGGAGGCTCGCCGACCGCGGCAACACCGTGGTCGTCGTCGAGCACGACCCCGAGGCGATCGAATCGGCCGACCACGTGATCGATCTCGGCCCCGGCGCGGGAAGCCACGGGGGACAGGTGCTCTTCGCGGGGACCCCGCGCGCGCTCGCGCGCGTCCGCGATTCCGCGACCGGCGAGCTGCTGCGGCGCCGCCAGGCCCCGGCCCCGGGGGAGCGGCCGTCGGCCCGCGCCGAGGCGGCGCGCGGCAAGCGCGTCGTGCCGTTTCGCCGCGCGGAGGGCGCGATCACGGTCGTCGGGGCGCGGCAGCACAACCTCCGCGACCTGACCGTGCGGATCCCCCTCGGGCGACTCGTGGCCCTGGCGGGCGTGTCGGGGTCGGGGAAGTCCACCCTCGTGCGCGACGTGCTGCACAACGCCTACGCGCGCCGGATCAAGGGCGCCGCGCAGTTCGAGGTGGGGGAGCACGACCGGATCGACGGCTTCGACGCGATCTCCGACCTGCTTCTCGTGGACCAGAGCCCCCTGGGGCGCTCCGCCCGCTCGAACCCGGTGACCTACACGAAGGCCTGGGACGAGATCCGCCAGCTCTTCGCCCGCTCGGCGCGCGCGGTCTCGCGGGGCGTCACGGCGCGCGACTTCTCCTTCAACTCCGTCGGCGGACGGTGCGAGGCCTGCCGCGGGACCGGATGGCAGACCATCGACATGCAGTTCCTGGCGGACGTGACGGTGCGCTGCGACGTCTGCGACGGGCGGCGCTTCCAGGCGCGCGTCCTGACGGTGCGGCTGCGGGGCAAGAACATCGACGACGTCCTCGACATGACCGTCGAGGACGCGGCGGCGTTCTTCGCCGGCGAAGAGAAGATCGTGCGCCGGCTCGAGCCCCTCCTCGAGGCGGGGCTCGGTTACGTGCGTCTCGGCCAGCCCACCGCGACCCTTTCGGGGGGAGAGGCGCAGAGGCTCAAACTCGCGGCCTTCCTCGGGATCCGTCCGGCCGCGTCGCGGGGCGTCCTCTTCCTCTTCGACGAGCCGACGACCGGCCTCCACGCCCGCGACGTGGACCGGCTCCTGGCGACCCTGCGGCGGCTGATCGCGCGCGGGCACTCGGTGCTCGCCGTCGAGCACAACGTGGGCTTCCTCGAGGCCTGCGACTGGATCGTCGAGCTCGGCCCCGGCGGCGGCGACGCCGGCGGGCGCCTCGTCGCCGAGGGCACGCCCGAGGACATCCGCGTCCACCCGCGCAGCGTCACCGGGCCGTTTCTCGCCGACCCGTCCGGCGCGCGGCCCGCTCCGGGCGCGGCGCGGCGGGAATCCGCGGACCCCGGCCTCTGACTCGAGGGGCGCCGGCCGTTCCCGAACCCTCCCTCGCCGAACCAGCCCCTATAATGGGGCGGACACCCGGTTCTCGAACAACCGTGCCTAATTCAACCGAACACGGAGCCACCCGGCAGCGCATTCTGCCCGGGCGGACTCTCATCGCCGCCGGGCTGCTTCTCGCCGGCGCCTCCGCGCTCGCGGCGCCGCCGTCCGCCGAGAGGGACGCGCCGTTTCTGGGGCGTTTCATGTTCCGGACCTACGCCCAGGACGACGGCCTGTCCGACGCGTCCGTCGAGTGCGTGCTGCAGGACCGCGTCGGCTACCTCTGGGCCGGAACCGACGACGGGCTCTTCCGCTTCGACGGCCACCAGTTCACGAAGTTCAACCGCCAGCAGGGCCTGCCGCAGACGCGGATCTACCAGATCCACCAGACGGCCGACGGCCGCCTCTACGCAGCCACCGGAGCCGGGCTCGCCCGATGGACCGGAACGCGGTTCGCGGTCATCGGCGAGAGGGAGGGGCTCGGACCCTTCGCCATCACCCACGAGGGGCTCGCCTCGGATTCCTCGGGCACGGTGTACGTCGGCACGGACCGAGGCCTCTACTCGGGCAAGAACGACCACTACGAGTGGGACAAGGAGGCCAACGCGTTCGGCGAGGGCGCCGTCGGGGGCGTCCACGTGGACGCCTCGGGTGTCCTCTACTTCGCCCGCGGAGGCCTGCTCTTCCGCAAGGAATCGGGCCGGGTGGTCGAGTTCGGCAGGCCGCGGTCCCTGCCCTCCGACGAAACCCTCGACGACGTCCGGACCGACCCGCGCGGCCGGCTCTGGGTTCGCACCATCCGCCACCTTTACCTGCTGCCGCGCGGCGGCCAGCGGTTCGAGCGCGACGACGAGGGGCTGCCCGAGTCGAGCGAGGTGGGCCGGCTCGCGTTCGACGACCACGGCGAGCTCCTCGTGCCGACGGTGCGCGGCGTCGCCACGAAGGACGGCGGAGCGTGGCGGCTGATCGGCCGCCGGGAGGGCCTCGCGTCCGACACGGCGCTCTGCGCGCTCGTGGACCGCGAAGGCTCTCTCTGGGTCGGGCTTCTCGGGGGAGGCCTGGACCGGCGGCTCGGGCGCGGCGAGTTCACCAACTGGACCCGTTCGGACGGCCTGTCGCAGGAGGTCGTCTGGGCCATCGTCCGCCAGAGGGCCCGGCCCGGGCCGGGGGCCCTCTGGGTCGGCACCGAGCAGGGGCTGAACCGGATCGATCCGCGAACGGGCGACGTCAAGACCTTCGACGTCGCCGCCGGTCTCGGTGGAAACACGGTCAACGCGCTCGCCGCGGGCGACGACGGCAGCATCTGGGCCGGGTCCTGGCCGGGGGGCGTGACGCGGTTCCTGCCGGACGGGAAGGTGCGCCGCTACGGCGCGAACGGTCTTTCGGCCGAACAGTTCCGGGTCGGGGCGATCCACGTGCGCGCGGACGGCGAGGTGTGGGTCGGAGCCGTCGAGGGCCTGTACCGGTTGCCGGCGGGATCGCCGGGGACGACGTTCGAGCGCGTGCAGGTCGGCGGCGAGGCGCCCGACGGCGTGCGGGCCTTCGCCGAGGACCCGTCCGGAACGCTCTTCGCCGCCAGCCGTCAGGGAATCCTGCGCCTGACCGGCCCATCCCCCCGCCGGTTCTCGGCGCGGGACGGCCTGAAGGAGGACTTCATCTCGTCGCTCGTCTTCGCGTCCGACGGCAGCGCCGTCGTGGCCTACCGGGCTTCGACCGGCGCCGCCAAGGTTCTCGTCGAGGGCGACCGGATCACCGTCCGCCCGATCGACACGGCAACCGGCCTCGTCTCGAACAAGGTCGTCCTGCTCGGCCGCGACGATTCGGGAGCGGTCTGGATCGGAACGGGGACCGGGGCCGACGTGTTCGGGCCGGACTGGAAGCACGTCGCCCGGTACGGCAAGCCGGACGGAATGGTCAGCGACGACCTCGACCAGAACGCGTTCTTCGCGGAGAGCGGGGGAACGGTGTGGCTCGGCTCGAGCCGCGGCCTCGTCCGGTTCCAGGCGGGCGTCACGCCCGCCCCGGAGCCCCCGCCGCCGATCGTGATCACGGAAGCCGAGGCCGGCGACCGGCGGCTCGACCCCACGCGGCCGGCCGAGATCGGATCGGGAGAGCGCAACTTCAGCGTCTCGTGGGCGGGACTCACGTTCCTCGAGCCGAGGAAGGTCCGGTACCGCCACAGGATGGTCGGCCTCGTCGACCAGTACACCGAGACGGAGCTGACCGAGGCGCGATTCCCCGCGCTGCCGACCGGGACGTACCGCTTCGAGGTCGTGTGCGTGTCGGCCGCGGGCAAGGTGTCTCAAGTCCCGGCGGTCTTCTCTCTCGAGGTGCGCGCCGCCTGGTGGCAGACGCTCTGGGCCCGGATCCTGTGGGCGCTGCTGGCGGCCGCCGCGCTCGTGGCGGTCGTGCGCTGGCGGACGCGGCATCTCGAGGCCGAGCGGCGGCGGCTCGAGGAGGCCGTCGCGGCGCGCAGCGCCGAGCTCGCCGCGGCCAACCGCGAGCTGCGCGAGGCTTCGTTCACGGACGCCCTCACGGGGGCGCGCAACCGCCGGTTCTTCTCGACGGTCATCGAGGACGACGTCAACCGCACGCTGCGCGTCCACTCGACGCCGGCCCAGAACCGGCCCCGCAACTGCGACCTGATCTTCTACATCGTCGACATCGACCACTTCAAGGAGATCAACGACGAGTTCGGGCACGATCGCGGCGACGGCGTCCTCGCCGAAGTGGCGCACCGCCTCACGCACGTCGTGCGCGACTCGGACCGGCTGATCCGGTGGGGCGGGGAGGAGTTCCTGCTCATCTCCCGCGACGCCGACCGCACGCGCGGCGACGTCCTGGCCGGACGGGTCATGCAGTCGGTCGGCTCGGAGCCGTTCGAGCTCGGCAACGGGCGCAAGGTGCGGCGGACCTGCTCGGTGGGCTGGGCGCCGTTCCCCTGGTACCCGGATTCCACGCGGACGTTCGCCTTCACCGAGGTCCTGAAGCTCGCCGACCGGGCGATGTATCTCGCCAAACAGTCGGGCCGCAACCGGTCGGTCGGGGCCCTTCCCGCCGGCCTCTATTCCGAGCTCGGCAGCCGCAACGGGGAGTGGTGGGAGAAGCCCCTGACCGAAGCCGAGGGCTCCGCCGTCCAGCTGGTGCGCACGGGGGGCCCGGTCGTCGTCTCGGAAGACTGATCTTTCCGGGAAACCTCTTCCGCCGCGGGGCGTCTCCGGAGGGGGAGGACGACATGAAGATCCCGGGCGCACTTTCCGCGGTGACCCTCGCGACGGCCCTCGTGCTCATTCCGGCGGCGGCCCAGGCGGGCCACCGGGGCCGCAGCGTTTCGATCGACGACGGGCGCGACGCCCAGAGCTGCGGGGACCTCACGATCGAGTTCGACGGGCGTTCCGCCGTCCGCGGCGAGGACACGCTGACGATCCCCGTCCAGGCCGGAGCGCCCCTCTCCGTGCGCATCGCCGAGCACTCGGGCGTGCGCGTGTGGGGATCCGACCGCGCCGACTTCCAGGTGCTGGTCTGCAAGGCGGCGCCGTCGCGGGCCGACGTCGACCGGATCACGGCGTCCCGGGACGGGGCCACGGTTTCGGTCCGCGGCCCGGCGGGCGAGGACTGGGTCGGCTACCTCCTGATCGCCGCGCCGCGTGGCGCCGCGATGGAGCTGTCCGGGGAGAACGGCCCGATCTCGCTGTCGGGACTCTCCGGCCGGGTCACGGTGACCTCCGAGAACGGCCCCATCTCCGTCCGCGATTCGGCGGGCGACATCGAAGTGCACGCGGAGAACGGCCCGATCGACGCCCGGGGCGACGGCGGCCGCCTGCGGCTCACGACCGAGAACGGCCCCATCGGCGTGGCCCTGTCGGGCGCGTCGTGGAAGGGGGCGGGCCTGGAGGCCCGCGCCGTGAACGGCCCGGTGAGCCTGGCCGTGCCGGCGGGCTACCGGTCGGGAACCAGTGTCGAGTCGCTCGGGCACTCGCCGTTCCGGTGCCGCGGGGACGCGTGCGACTCCGCGCGGCGCAGCTGGGACGACGACCGCAAGCGGCTCGAGCTCGGCGACGGCCCCGTCGTGGTGCGGCTCTCGACCGAGAACGGCCCGGTGTCGATCAAGACGGGCGCCGGGGCCGGCGACGCGGACGAGGACTGAGGGGAGTCACTCCCCCTTCGGGTTCTCCAGGAAGCGCACGAGGCGGTCGCGGCCGGCGTAGCCCTCGAGCTTTCCGATCAGGCGTCCGTCCGGCGCGGCCGCCACGAGCGCCGGGAAGCCCGTGATCTCGTAGCGGCGCTGGAGCTCGGCGATGTCCTCGGGGTTGCGCCCGTCCTCGCTCACCCGGTCGATGATCCGCGCGGGAACGAAGGCGCCATTGACCTTGTCGGCCACGGAGGAGTCGGCCCAGTCGCGGTCGAGCAGCTTGCAGGGCCCGCACCACGCTGCGGAGAAGTCGTAGAGGATCGGCTTGCCGCTCGCCTGCGCGAGGGCGGCGACCTTTTCGCGGGGCTGCCAGCGCACCAGGCCGGGGCCGTCGGCGCCGGCGGGACGGTCCATGACCGCGGAGACCAGTCGGAAGACGAGCACGGCGAGGACGACCGCGAGCAGGATCGGCGACAGCCGCGTTTGCGAGCGGGGCGGAGGCGCCAGCGCCGGCGGAGGCTGCGGAGGCTGCGGAGGCTGCGGAGGCTGCGAGGCGTCAGTCCTGTCCATAGGCAAACTCCCGGCGCCGGAAGAGGATCGCGGCGAGAACGAAGTACAGCGTGACGGCCAGCGCCCATCGGCCGAGCGCCTCGGTCGGAACCCCGCGCGATCCGGCGAAGACGTCGCGCCAGGGCACGTCCGGAAGAAGGTTGTCCTGGATCATCCGGGCCGCCGCGGCGAGCGCCGGCCGCTCGAGGCTCTTTCCCAGCGCGACGGCGGTGCCCGTCGCGATCCAAAGGAGCGCCACGGCGACGACGTCGCCGTAGCCCGGCAGGAACGTCGAGAAGAAGAGAAGCGTCGCCGCGATGAGCACGCCGTCGAAGAAGGCCGCGCCGAGCTCGCGCGCGAGGGCCGCCCCCTCGACGCCGGCTCCCAGCGGTCCGGGCAGCACGCGCGCGAGGAGCACGGAGAGGACGGCCGCCGCCCCGAGAAAGGCCGCGTAGGCCGCCAGCGCCCCGACGAACCGCCCCAGCAGGTAGTCCGTGCGCGAGATCGGGCGCGAGAGGATCATCTGCAGCGCCCCGCTCGACGCATCCCGCGAGACGGACGCCGCGGCCACGAGGAAGAGGGCGATCAGGCGAGAGGGCCCGGGCGCCAGCGCCGGCGGGAAGGCGACCAGGACGGCGAGCAGGGCGAGGGTCACCGCAACGCCCGGCGTCTCGAACTTCTGCCTCATCACGCGGCGAGCGATCTCGATCACGAAGGCGCTCCCTCCCGGAAGAGCTCTTCGAGCTCGGCCGAGGCGCGGACCTCGAGGACCGGGATGTCGGCGAGGGCCAGGGCCTTGACGGCCCGGGCGACGTCGGCGTCGCCGCTCTCGGCCAGGCGCACGGAGCCGCCCGGCCCGGCCTCGGCGGAGATTCCGGCGGCGGCCAGCGCCGCCCGCGCCTCGTCGCCGCGCCCGTCCGGGACGCGCACCACCGCGCGCCGCCGCGAGGCCGTGTCGCCGGTCAGGGTCTCGGAGCGGGTCAGCCGGCCGCGGTCGATGAAGACGACGCGGTCGCAGACGCGCTCGACCTCCGCCAGCTGGTGCGAGTTGAGGACGATCGTGGCGCCGCGGGCCTTGGCGGCGAGGATCTGCTCGCGCACGATCGCGACGCCGAGGGGATCGGTGCCGGAGGCCGGCTCGTCGAGAAAGAGGAGCTCCGGATGCCCGAGCGTCGCCTGCGCGACGCCGATGCGCTGCAGCATCCCGCGGGAGTACGCTCGGAGCTTCTTCCACAGCGCGGACCGGTCGAGCCCCACGCGGTCGGCGGCGGCCTGCACCTCGGCGGCCGTGCGCGCCGGGTCGCCCCCGGACAGGCGCCAGTGGAAGGCGAGGAAGCTCGCCCCGGAGAGGTCCCGGTCGAACCCGAGGCGCTCGGGCATGTACCCGGTCCGCGCCCGGACCCAGAGGTCGTCCACCTCGCGGCCGTCGACGGTCACCCGCCCGGCGTCGGGACGCAGGAATCCGAGCAGACACGAGAGCAGGGTCGTCTTGCCGGCGCCGTTGGGGCCGATGAGCCCGAGGGTCTCGCCGCGGCGGACGTCGAGCGAGACGCCGTCGAGGGCCCGGGTGCGTTTGCCCCACCTTCCATAGGTTTTCGAGACGGCCGCCACGGAAATCACGCCGGCATGATACCGACTCCAATTCCGGGAATATGGTTTATTCTTCCGCGATTTCTAAACGCGGATTCGCATGATCGAAGTGCAGGGGCTCTCGAAGCGGTACCCGACCCGCCTCGCGGTGGACGACGTCACGTTCTCCGTCAAGCGGGGCGAGATCGTCGGCTTTCTCGGACCCAACGGCGCCGGCAAGACGACGACGATGCGCGTCCTCACGGGCTTCCTTCCGCCGAGCTCCGGCGCCGCGCGCGTCGCGGGACACGACGTGGTGACGCAGTCCTCCGCCGCGCGGGCCTCCCTCGGCTATCTCCCCGAATCCGCGGCGACCTATCCCGAGATGCGCGTGTCCGAGTACCTCGCCTTCCGGGCGCGCCTCGAGGGCGTGCCGGGCGGCGCCGTGCGGGGCCGGGTCGGCGACGCGCTCGACCGCTGCCTGCTCGGAGAGGTCGCCCACCGCCGGATCGAAAACCTCTCGAAGGGGTTCCGGCAGCGCACGGCGCTGGCCGGCGCGCTCGTCCACCAGCCGCCCGTCCTGATCCTCGACGAGCCCACGATCGGGCTCGATCCCGTCCAGATCATCAAGATCCGCGAGACGATCCGCGAGCTCGGGCGGGACCGCGCCGTGCTCCTTTCGACGCACATCCTTCCCGAGGTCGAGGCGGTCTGCGACCGCGTGCTCATCATCGATCGGGGGCGGATCGTGGCCGAGGGCACGCCGGCGCAGCTGCGCGGCAAGCTGTCGGGGTCCCCGGTCGTGCGCGTGGCATTCCGGGGCAACGTGCCGGCGCGGGAGGCGCTCCAGGGCCTCGCGGGAGTGTCGGCCGTCGACATCGAGGAGGCGCCGGGGGAGACGCGCGCGCGCGTCGTCTGCGCGGCCGGCGGCGAGCCGCGCGAGGAGATCTTCCGCCTCGCCGTCGAGCGGGGCTGGATCCTCCGGGAACTCTCCCGCGAGGCGCTGTCGCTCGAGGACGTCTTCGTGCGCCTGACGCGCCACGAGGAGGCCGGGGCGGCCGAGCCGGGCGGGCCGGCGGCCCCGGCGGAAACCCCGGAGCAGGCGTCATGAAGAAGCTCTTCGCGATCGTGGGACGCGAGTGGCGCGCCTACTTCCTCTCGCCGCTCGCGTACGTGATCCTGACGGCCTACATGTTCCTGAACGGTCTGATCTTCTCGCGGATCGTCGCCTTCCTTTCCTCGCCGGGCGCGCCGCGCGAGCGGTTCCTGGGCCTCATGTTCACGAACACCTTCTTCTGGATCTTCACGCTCTTCATCGTGCCGATCCTCACGATGCGCCTGCTGGCCGAGGAGCGGCGGTCGGGGACGCTCGAGGTGCTGCTGACGTCCCCCGTGTCCGAGGCGACCGTCGTCTTCGGAAAGTTCCTCGGCGCGCTCGGCTTCTTCCTCGTCCTCTGGGCGCCGAGCCTGCTCTTCATCCTCTACATCCGGGCCAGGACCGAGGTGGACCTCGGCTCGGTCGCCTCGGGGTACCTGGGGATCGCGCTGCTCGGCTCCTACTTCCTCGCGATCGGCACGTTCGCCTCGGCGGTGACGAAGAACCAGATCCTCGCGGCCATCCTGGCCTTCGCGATCCTGATCCCGATCTTCTCGGTGGGTCTCTTCGAGTCCGGCTCCGACCCGGCGCGCCAGAGCCTGATCGGTTACCTGAACATCTGGGACCACATGGACGAGTTCGCCCGCGGCGTCGTGGACAGCCGGCGGCTCGTGTACTACCTGACGGGCACGGCCTTTTTCCTGCTGCTCGCGACGACCGTCCTGTCTTCCAAGAAGGAAACGCCGTGAGCGCCCGCACGTCGCGCCTCGGGGCCTCGGCGGCCGGCATCCTCCTCGCCGCGGCCGCGCTCGTCGGCGTCAACTATCTGTCGCTGCGCCACTGGAAGCGCTTCGACTGGACGCGGGCGCAGATCTACTCGCTGTCCGACACGACGAAGAAGATCCTGGCCGGCCTCAAGAAGCCCGTCCAGGTGACCGTGTTCATGGTGCCGGGCCGCTCCCGGGTGCTTCCCGAGGTCAAGGAGCTCCTTTCGCGCTACCAGGCGGTCAGCCCGAAGATCGAGGTCGAATACCTCGATCCCCAGCGCAACCCGGCTCGCGCCGAGGCGCTGGTCAAGGAGTCCGGCGTGCGCGAGAACGCCGTGGTCTTCCGCTCCGGCGACCGCAAGAAGTACGTCGAGGAGGACAAGCTCGCCGACTTCGACTTCGCGGGAGCGGAGGCGGGCGGGACGCCGGGCGTCAAGGCGTTCAAGGCCGAGGAGGCCTTCACCTCCGCGATCCTCGCGGTGACCGAGGACCGGCAGCCGAAGGTCTACTTCACGAAGGGCCACGGCGAGGGGGCGGTCGACTCGGGCGAGCGCGGGCGGGGATTCGCCGACGCCAAGCAGATCCTCGAGCGCAGCAACATGACGATTTCGACCTGGGACTCGCTCGGCAAGGACAACCTGCCGGGCGACGCCGACCTGGTCGTCGTCGCCGGCCCCCGGACGGCGTTCCTGGAACCCGAGACGGGCGCCCTCGAGAAGTACCTCGCCGGAGGCGGCCGCGTGCTCCTCCTGGTCGATCCGATCCTCCCGGGTCCCGGGGCGCCGCCCCTCGACCTCGGATTCGGAGGGCTGCTCGGCAAGTACGGCATCAAGCTCGGCGACGACCTGGTCGTGGATCCGGCCAACGCGCTGCCGATGGTGGGCGCCGAGACGGTCCTGGCCAATCGCTACGGCTCGAGCCCGATCGTCAACGCCCTCGCGGCCGAGGGCCTTCCGGTGATCCTCCCGCTGGCCCGCTCGGTCACGAAGGCCGAGAAGGCGCCGGAGGGCCTCTCCGAGGCGATGCTCGTCGAGACGTCGCCCGACGGATGGGGCGAGACGAACCTGAAGGACCTCGACGCCGGCATCAAGAAGGACCCGGGCGACACGCCGGGCCCGGTCTCGCTCGCGGTGGCGCTCGGGCCCGTCGAGGCGAAGGGGGATTCGAAGAAGGCCGAGGCGAAGGCGCCGCGCCTGGTCGTCGTGGGCAACTCGCGCTTTGCCGCCAACGGCGCGATCCAGAACGCCGCCAACGGCATGTTCTTCGCGAATGCCGCGCACTGGCTCGCCGGCAGCGAGAAGCAGGTCGGCATCGCGCCGAAGAGCCCGGCGCAGACCTCCCTGGCGCTGACCGACACGCAGGTGCGCCGGATCGGCTGGACCGCGATCGTCGGCCTGCCGGCGCTCGCCGTCCTGCTCGGAATCTGGGTCTGGTACCGACGCAGGGATTGAGCCGGGCCGCATGTCGCCGAAGAAGCTCCTCGCGCTGTCCGCCGTCGTCGTCGCGCTCTTCCTCTTCATCTTCTTCTTCGAGCGCAAGATGCCCACGACCGAGGAGCGGTCGCGCAAGGGGGACCTGTACTGGGACATCCCGGAGGACCGGATCGAGCGCGTCGAGGTCGACCGCGGCGGCGAGATCCTCGAGTTCCAGCGGGCGGGCGACGCCGGATGGAAGATGGTCCGGCCCGAGAAGTACCCCGCGGACCGCTTCGCGGTCGGCGGCGTCGTCTCCGAGCTGGCCGAGCTCAAGCGCGCCGGAGGCGAGGACGCCGCCGATGCGAAGGCCGCCGACTACGGCCTCGAGAAACCGGCCGCGAAAGCCACGATCGTCTGGAGCGATCCCGGGGACCCGAAGAGCCGGAAGACCCGGACGGTCGAGTTCGGCGCGGCCGTCCCGGGGACCGACGTGGTGGCCGCGCGCGTCGAGGGCTCGCAGAAGGTCCTCTTCGTGCCGGCGTCGGTTCTCGCGGCCCTCAAGAAGAACGCCGACGATTTCGAGAGCCGCGAAGTCTTCGGCGGCAGCGCCGCCGACGTCTCGCGCATCGAGATCCTTCGCGGCCGCGGCAAGCTCGCGTTCGCGCGGAGGGACGGGGCCTGGTGGCTCGTCGATCCCCTGTCGGACCTCGCCGACGGGGCGGAAGTCGACCGGCTCGTCGGGACCCTCACCGGCCTTCGCGCCCGGGACTTCCTGCACGGAGCCCAGGATCTCGCGGCGCTCGGCCTGAACCCGCCGCTCTTCCGGGTTTCGCTGACTTCGGGCAAGACCGCGGCCACCGCGGTGGACTTCGGGGCCACCCGGGCCGACGGGAACACCGTCTATGCGCGCCGCGAGGGGCAGGTCCTGACCCTGGATCGGGACATCGTGGACGAGCTCTCGAAGGAGGCCGAGGCGTTCCGCAGCCGCGCCCTCTTCGGCTTCAACCGCAGCGAGGTCGTCGGCGTCGAGGCGGCCTTCTCGAAGGCGAACTACGTCCTGACGCAGAAGGACGGAGGCTGGACGGCGGACGGAAAGCCGCTGCTGGCCGCGCCCGCGGACGACGTTCTGTCGGCCCTCCTCGGGTTGAAGAGCAAGTCCTTTCTCGACGACGCCGAGGCAAAGGGCCTCGCGCTCCCTGTGGCGACCGTGACCGTTCGGCTCAAGAGCGGGCCGCCCTGGACGCTGTCGCTGCACCCGAGGACGGGGGAGATGGTCGCGCGCCTGGCCCCGCGGCCCGGCGGATTCCTGCTCGACCGCGACGCGCCCGAGAAGCTGGAAGCCGCCTTCCGGAAGGCGGTCACGGCGCCGGCGAAGACCGGGAAGCCCTAGGAGGCAGGAGGCAGGAGGCAGGAGGCGGGAGGCGGGAGGCGGGAGGTTAGCGCCGGCCCGTCAGGTGGGGCGGCTTCTTGCCGGCCTCGGCTTCGAGCTCGGCGATCCGCTTCTGGCGCTTGGATTCCTTCTCGTCGGCGGCCCGCGTCTTCTTTTCCTTGGCCTTCGAGAACATCGTGGAGAGGGAGAACATCATTCCGTGGCCGGCGGGGGCCTTCGCGCGGCGGGCCGTGGCGCCCCAGAACTTCGTCTTCTTGAAGATCGCCTCGGTGAAGTCGGAGTTCGCGAGGTCCGCCCCCTTCAGCTCGGCGTTGGTGAAGTTGGCGCCGATCGCGCGGGCGAAGCGCAGGTCCGCGTCCTGCAGCGTCGCTCCCTCGAAGTTCGCCCCGATGAGCAGCGACCCCGACAGGTCGGCGTCGAAGCCCCGGCAGCCGGAGAAGTCGGCCCGCTTGAGGTTGGCCAGGCGGAAGCTCCCGAGCGAGAGGTCCGCGCGGGAGAAATTCACGCCCTCGGCCTGCGCCTCCGAGAGGTCCGCCCCCGAGAACGACGCGCCCACGAAGCTGTAGGGTTTCAGGTTGGTCCGGCGGAGCACGGCCTTCGACAGGTCGGCGCCCTGGAAGTTCGCCTTCTCGAAGCGCGCCGAGCGCAGGTCCACCTCGGTCAGCTTGGCCTCGGCGAAGCTGACGTCGGAGCCTCCGGCGTCCAGGAACACCGCGCGGCGCAGGTCGGCCTTGCGCAGCCGCGCCCGGTCGAAGGCGGCTCCGGTGAAGTTGGTTTCGACGGCCGTGACGAGCTCGAGGTCGCAGTCGGTGAACTCGGCCCCCTCGCAGTCCGCGGCGGAAAGGGCCGCCTGCCGCAGGTTCGTCCCCGTGAACTTCGCGCGGCGCAGGTCGGCGCCGGTCAGGTCGCAGGTCTTCAGGTTCGCGCCCGCGAAGCTCGCGTTCGGGAACGAGCCGCGCGAGGCGGAGATCCCCTCGAGCACGGCGCGCGACAGGTCGGCGCCGTCGAAGTGCGCGCCGGCGAGCTTGACCCCCCGGAAATTGACGTCCTTCAGGGTCGCCCCGGCGAGGTTCGCCCCCGAAAGGTCCGAGCCCTCCAGCCGCGTGAACGAGAGGTCGGCGCCCGCCAGCTCCGTCCCGACGAGCGTGCAGCTCTGCAGCGAGGCGGACCGGAACCGCGCGCCGGCGAAGAACACCTTCGTAAAGTCGAGGAAGTCGAGGTCGCAGTGCTCGAAGATGGCGCCGGGGCCCGACGCGGACTCCCACTTCGAATGCCGGAGGGTCGCGCGCGTGAAATCGGCGCCGGCGAGGTTGGCGCGCGAAAGGTCCGCCCGCGTGAGGTCCGCGCGCTTGAGGTCCTTGCCCGAGAGGTCCATGCCGGCGAGGTCGGCGCCGGTCAGGTCGGGCGTGACGTTCGCGTTCTGGACGCGCCAGTCGTTCCAGCCAGGCGAACCGAGGAGCTTCCAGTGCTCGGGATTTGCCATCGCCGGGCATTGTAACCGCCCGGCGGCGGAAGGCGCGTTACAATCCATGCGATGAGCACCACCGTCGCGGCTCCCGTCGCCGCCCCGAGCCGGGCGATGGAGCGCATCCGGAAGGCGCTTCTCGGCGGCCATCCCCTCATCTACGTCCTGACCTGGGAAGAGACGCGCGTCGAGCGGCTGGCGCAGCACCTGGCCAGGACGTTCTACGGGGCGCCGTGCCCGTACGGCGTCTGGTCGGTCGTGGACGGCCTGGTCGTGGACGGCGCTCCCGTCCCGGACACGCGCGACCCCCTGCTGGCGCTCGAAGCCGTTCTCGCGGCGACGGGCAAGGGCTTCTACCTCTTCAAGGACTTTCCGACGGCCGGCCGTCCCGAGATCGTGCGGCGGCTGCGCGACCTCTACCGCGCGCTCAAGGACCGGGGCCGGCACGTCCTGCTGGTCTCGCCCCGGCTGGCGATCCCGGAGGACGCGAAGAAGGAGATCTACGTCGTCGAGTACGAGCTCCCCGACGACAACGAGATCTCCAAGATCCTCGACGCGCACCTGCGCCGCCGCCTCGGCATCGCGATCTCGGAGCCGGAGATGCGCCGCCTGTCGCTGGCCATGCGCGGCCTGACGGCCGACGAGATCGGCCACGTCGTCTCGAAGGTCTTCGCCTCGCGAAAGGCGTTCGACGAAGCGGGCTTCCTCGAGATCCTCGGCGAGAAGGAGCAGATGTCGCGCAAGGAGGGCGTGCTGGAGTTCGTCCCCCCGCGCTTCTCGCTCGACGACATCGGCGGCTACGCGGTCCTCAAGGCGTGGCTGCTGAAGCGCCAGGCCCTGTTCTCCAAGGACGCGCTCGACGCCGGCATCCCGATCCCGAAGGGCATTCTCCTGATGGGGATCTCGGGATGCGGAAAGAGCCTCTGCGTCAAGACCATCTCGACGCTGTGGAACCTGCCGCTCTTCCGCCTCGACATGAACGCGGTGTTCGGGACCGACAACCCGGAGATGACCTTCCTGCGCGCCCTGCGCGCCGTCGAGGCCGTCTCGCCCGCGGTGCTCTGGATCGACGAGATCGAGATGGGCGTGGGCGGCTACCGGGAGGGCCAGGACGCGTCGATGTCGCGCATCTTCTCGGGGTTCCTGACGTGGATGCAGGAGAAGAGCGCGCTCGTGTTCGTGGCCGCCACGGCCAACCGCATCCACCTCCTGCCGGCCGAGATCATCCGCAAGGGCCGGTTCGACCAGGTGTTCTTCGTGGACCTGCCGAACGAGGAGGAGCGCAAGCAGATCTTCGCGATCCACCTCAAGAAGAACAAGTGCGACGTGGCGCGCTTCGACCTCGTCTTTCTCTCCAAGGCGACCAACGGCTGGAACGGCGCGGAGATCGAGCAGGCCGTGGTCTCGGCCGTCGTCGACGCCTACGCGGAGAGCCGGGCGATCACGGAGGACGACCTCTACCGCATGATCGCCGCCACCGTGCCGCTGGCCGTGACGATGGAGGAGCAGATCAAGCAGATCCGCAGCTGGGCGCACGAGCGGGCGCTCAACGCGTCCGCGTGAAGCGGCTCCTCCTCGCCCTCCTCCTCGCCGCCGCCGCGTTTTTCGCCTACCGACAGATCGTCCTCGAGGCCCCGGTCCGCGCCTACCGGCGTTTCGCCCGCGCCTGGGCGGCGGAGGACACGCCGGCGGCGGCGGCGCTGACGGCCGGCGACGCGGCCCGGCGGGAGGTCGAGTCCCGCATCCTGCGCGGCGTCGTGCGGGCCCCGATGGAGGCGCTGCGGGGCGACCGCAGCGTGATCGAATCGCGCGAGGCCGGGGAGGACGGCACGGTCGTCGTGACGGCCCTGCAGTTCGTCCGCTTCGACCCTCCGGGGATCACGAGCGGAATCGGGGGAGCGGCGGAGGCGGAGGTCCGCCACGTCGCGCGCATGAAGAAGACGGCCGAAGGCTGGCGCGTCGCCGCCTGGAAGCCGGAGTTCCTGACCGTCCGGCCGGCGCGGCCGCGGTAGGGCGGGGAGAGCCGGGCTCCGGCCGCTGCCCCGCGTGCCCGCGGCCGGCGGGGTCAGTTCCGCCGGGGATCGAGGTCGGTCGGGCGGAACGGGGCCAGGAACTGCAGGCGGCTCTTCCACTCGAGCAGACGCCCCCGCAGCGTCTCGAATCGGGTCGGCAGCGAGTCGGTCTCGAGGAGGGCCTGGAGCTCCGGCGGCGCGTAGCGCAGGCGCAGGGCGATCTCGGAGGCGAGGCGCTCGGGCGAGATCGCCTCGCTCGGCAGCGGCGGCAGGTCGAGCTCGCCGGCCACGTCCGCGAAGAGGCCGACGGCGGACTCGATCAGCCGCTCCTGCTCCGCCGGCTCCCGGAACGAGGCGGTCGCCATCTCTTCGACCCGGGCCACGCGGTAGGGGCCGGGGAGCTCCTCGTCGAGGACCCGAAAACGGAACCGCGCCTCGAGGAGGATGTTGTAGCGGCCGTCGGGCAGCAGCTCCGAGTCGACGATCTCGCCGGCCGTCCCGACGCGGTGGATCGGCGGCGCCGCGGCCGAGGCGTCGGCGCCCGGCTTGAGCATCGTCATCCCGATCGTCCGGTCCGCCTCGAGCGCGTCGGCGACCATGGCGCGGTAGCGCGGCTCGAAGATGTGCAGCGGCAACAGGGTGCCCGGCAGGAGGACGACCTCCGGCAGCGGAAAGAGCGGGATGCGTCGGCTCATCGCCCCGCCGTCCCGCCGGCCCCCGCGGCGTCGTGGCCGGCGTGCGCGAGGGCGAGGACGTAGGCCGCCACCTGGCGGACCTCCTCGCCCGTGAGCTTGCGCTCGAAGGCCGGCATCGGGTCGTGCCCGAGGCGGACCTGCCGCTCGATCGCGGCGAGGCTCCCGTCCGACCGCCAGACGCCGTCGATCAGGTTCGCGTAGGGGAAGTGCCCGGCCGCGATGGTCTTCCCGTCGCCGTTGGTGTTGTGGCAGGAGGCGCACCGTCGCTCGAAGATGCGGCGTCCGGCGGCGGCGTCGCGGTCGCCGCGGGCGACGTCCGGGAGCGGCGGCCGCCGGCAGGCCGCGGGGACGGCGAGGGCGAGGACGAGGACGAGCGCGGTCGAGAGACGCCGGGGCACGCGGCGAGTGTAACTCCGCGGGCGCGGGGAGGCTCCGGAGCCGCGCGTCCGGCCGGTTTGGCGCCCGCGCGGCGCCGTGCTAAGGTCACCGCCCTCATGGCGGACCGCAAGGACCGGGTGCCCGAGACCGTCCCCGGCAAGTACTACGTGGACTCGCAGTGCATCGACTGCGACGTCTGCCGCGTCACCGCGCCGCTGAACTTCCAGCGCAGCGAGGACAAGGGGTACTCGTACGTGTTCCGGCAGCCGGAGTCGGCCGAGGAAAATGCCCAGTGCCAGGAGGCGATGGACTCCTGTCCGGTCGAGGCGATCGGGTGCGACGGCGACCAGTAGCCGCTTGTCGCGACGCGGAGGGCCCTAGGAGGCCCGCAGGCCCTTGAAGTAGTCGATCGTCCGCTTCAACCCGTCCTCGAGCTTCACCTTCGGCTCCCAGCCCAGCTTCGCCTTCGCGTTCGTGATGTCCGGCTGGCGGACCTTCGGGTCGTCGACCGGGAGGGGCTTGAAGACGATCTCGCTCCGGGCGCCCGTCAGCGTCCGGATGGTGCGCGCGAAGTCGAGCACCGAGAGCTCCGCGGGGTTGCCGATGTTCGTGGGCTCCGCCACGTCGGACTGGAGGAGCCGGTAGATGCCGTCGACCAGGTCCGAGACGTAGCAGAAGGACCGCGTCTGCGAGCCGTCGCCGAACACCGTCATCGGCTCGCCCGCGAGGGCCTGTCCGATGAGCGCCGGGACGACCCGGCCGTCCCGCGGGCGCATGCGCTCCCCGTAGGTGTTGAAGATCCGGACGATGCGCGTGTCCACGCCGCGGGCCCGGCGGTAGGCCATCGTGATGGCCTCGGCGAACCGCTTGGCCTCGTCGTAGACGCCGCGCGGCCCGATCGGGTTGACGTTGCCCCAGTAGGTCTCGGGCTGCGGGTGCACGAGCGGGTCTCCGTAGACTTCGGACGTCGACGCCAGCAGGAACCGGGCCTTCTTCTCGAGGGCGAGGCCGAGCGCGTTGTGCGTCCCGAGCGATCCGACCTTGAGGGTCTGGATCGGCAGCTCGAGGTAGTCGATCGGGGAGGCGGGCGAGGCGAAGTGCAGGACCGCGTCGAGCGGCCCGTCCACGAAGATGTAGTGGGTGACGTCGTGGCGCACGAAGCGGAAGCGCTTGTCGGCGTCGAGGTGCGCGATGTTCCGGGCGTTCCCGGTCAGCAGGTTGTCCATCGCGATCACCTCGTGCCCCTCCTTGAGGAGGCGCTCGCAGAGGTGGCTGCCCAGGAACCCGGCGCCGCCGGTGACCAGTACTCTCATCGTTCTGTCCTCACGCGTTGCGGTCATCCCCGGCCGACGGAGGCGTAGCTCCAGCCGGCGGCCTTCATCTCTTTCGGGTCGTAGACGTTGCGCAGGTCGATCATCGTCCGCTGGCGCAGGAGGCCGGCCAGGCGGGGCAGGTCGAGGGCCCGGAACTCGTTCCACTCGGTCGCCAGGACGACGAAGTCGGCGCCCGCCGCGCAGTCGTAGGCGTCGCGGGCGAAGTGGATGCGCGGATGGAGCGCCCGGGCGTTGGCCATCGCGGCCGGGTCGAAGGCGCGGACCGAGGCGCCCGCGCGCTCGAGGTCGGCGACGACGGCGAGGGCCGGGGACTCGCGGATGTCGTCGGTCTCGGGCTTGAAGGAGAGGCCGAGCACGGCCGCGGTCTTGCCCGCGAGGGGCCCGGCGGCGGCGGCGATCTTGTCGATCATCCGCGCCTTCGTCTCGGCGTTGACCCGCATCGTGGCCTCGATGATCTGGAACTCGTACCCGTGCTGCCGGGCGAGGTCGGCGACGGCCGCCGTGTCCTTGGGGAAGCAGGAGCCGCCGAACCCCGGGCCGGGGTGGAGGAACTTGCCGCCGATCCGGCGGTCGAGCCCCATTCCCTTGGCGACGTCGTGAACGTCGGCGCCCATGAGCTCGCAGAGCCGCGCCACCTCGTTGATGAACGAGATCTTCACCGCCAGGAAGCCGTTCGAGGCGTACTTGATGAGCTCCGCCGAGGCGACGTCCGTGATCAGGAACGGCGTCTCGATGAGGTAGAGGGGACTGTAGATCTCCTTGAGGACTTCGACGGCCCGCGCGTCGTTGGCGCCGATGACGACGCGGTCGGGCCGGAGGAAGTCCGCCACGGCCGAGCCCTCCCGGAGGAACTCGGGATTGGAGACGACCGAGAAATCGTGCTGGCCGTTCTTCTCGCGGAGGATCTGCTCGATCATCCGGCCCGTCCCGGTCGGCACGGTGGACTTCGTGACGACCACCTTGTAGCCGTTCATGTGGAGGGCGACGGCTTCGGCGACCTGGCGCACGAAGGTCAGGTCCGGCGAGCCGTCGGCCTTCGGGGGCGTGCCGACGGCGATGAAGATCGCCAGGGCGTCCTCGATCCCCGTCTTCAGGTCCGTCGTGAAGCGCAGCCGGCCGGCGCGCTCGTTGCGCGAGACGACGGCCTCGAGCCCGGGCTCGTAGATGGGGATCTCGCCGCGCTGGAGGGCCGCGATCTTCTCGGCGTCCTTGTCCACGCAGACGACGTTCATGCCGAAATCCGCGAGGCAAGCCCCCGTGACGAGCCCCACGTACCCCGTGCCGACCATGCAGATGTTCATGCGCTCTTCGATGCCTCCGTTGCCGGACCCCTGCCTCCTGCCTCCTGCCTCCCGCCTCCGGATTCGCGGTACCACGCCACCGCCCGCCGCAGCCCCTCCTCGAGGGGAACGCGCGCCCGGAACCCGAGAAGCCGTTCGGCCTTCTCGACCGACGCGAACGTGACGGGCACGTCGCCGGGCTGCATCGGCTGGCGGTCGAGCCGCGCGCTCCGGCCGGTCGCGCGCTCGAGCGCGGCGACGAGCTCGGCGAGCGTGACGGGGTGGGCGCCGCCGAGGTTGACGATCTCGAACGGGATCCGGCTTTCGAGAGCCGCTTCGACGCCGTCGGCGATGTCGTCGATGTAGGTGTAGTCCCGCCGTGACGACCCGTCGCCGTAGAAGGGGATCGGCGCCCCCGACTCGAGATCGCGGATGAAGCGGGCGATCGCCATCTCGGGGCGCTGCCGGGGGCCGTACACCGTGAAGAAGCGCAGACACATGGCGGGCAGCCCGTGGAGGTGGTGGGCGTTGAACACCTGGAGCTCCCCGGCGCGCTTGGTCGTCGCGTAGGGGGAGATGGGCCGGTCGATCGGGTCGTCCTCGGAGAACGGCAGCTTCGCGTTGATCCCGTAGACGGACGAGGAGGATGCGAACACGAACCGCGGCTTCCCGTGCGCGACGGCGGCCTCGAGGAGATGCCAGGTCGCCACGCAGTTGACTTCCTCGTACAGGACCGGCTGCGAGAGGGAGGGCCGCACGCCCGCCCGCGCCGCGAGGTGGAAGACGGCGTCGAACCCTTCCTCGGCGAAGAGGCGGAACACGAGCGCGCGGTCGCGGATGTCCCCCTCGACGAGGCGGTAGCGCGGGTCGGCGCGATGGGGGGCCACGTTGGCCCGCTTCACGCGGGGGTCGTAATAGTCGTTGAAGTCGTCGAGGACGACGACGCGGTCCCCCTTCGCGAGGCGCCGGTCCGCGAGGTGCGAGCCGATGAAGCCCGCTCCGCCGGTGATGAGGAGCTTCACTGCGGCGGCGCGGGCGTCGGCGCCTCGGCCGGGGCCGTCGCGGTCGCCGTCTTGGCGCGCACGTACCCCTCGTACTCCTTGTGGATCCCCGACTTCTGCCGGTCCTTGATCAGCCAGCGCAGGATCGCGGACTCGTTGACGCCGACCGCGAGGCGGTTCGCCGCGTCGAACAGGGACGGGTCGTTGATGAGCTTCCCGGCCGTGCCCTGGCCGTCGTCGAGCTTCTTCGAGATCGAGTCCAGGTGCTCGGAGAGGCTTCGGAGGTTGCCGGTGAAGGCCTTGCCGAACTGCGGGTCGTGGAGCAGGATCGGGATCGCCCCGTTGCCCTTCTCGAGGTTCTCGGTGATGCGGACGAGGCCGGCCGCCGCGAGCGACAGGCTGTCCACGAGGGCGTAGATCTTCTTCTTGCCTTCGGGGTCGGACAGGAGCGCCGGGATCGCGCCGTTGCCCGTGCGGACGCCCTCGTCGATCTTCGCCAGGAGCGACCGGACCGAGTGGATGGCTCCGGCCAGGGACTCGCTCGTCTCCTTGCCGTACTTCTCGTCGATCAGCAGGCGCCCGACGAGGCCCTGGCCGCGGTCGACCTTGGCGAGGATCGAGTTGAGCGAGTGGAGCGTCGCGTTGAAGTTGTTCCCGAGCTGGACGCTCTCCTCGCTGTTGGAGGTGATCGCGCCGAGGAAGCCCTCGCCCTTTTCGGTCCGCCCGAGGATGCTCTTGAGCGACTTGGCGATGGCGGACAGATCCGTCAGGAGGTCGCCGCTGCCCTCGAGGAGCTTCTCGAGGCCGGCGCCCTGGGCCGGCGGGATCTCGCTGCCAATCGGGACCTCGGGCTCGTCGGGCTTGCCGCCCTCGAGCTCGATGTACTTGTCGCCGAGGAGGCCGCGCGTCTTGATCGAGGCCCGCGTTCCCTTGCGGATCATGGGCGCCCAGCGCCGGACGACGTCGTAGACGACGCGCACGGTGCGGTCGGCCGGGTCGCCCGAGAGCTTGACCTCGATGACGCTGCCGACGACGACGCCGTTGAGCGAGACGTTGTTGCCGGAGATCAGCCCCGAGGCCGACTCGAAGTGCGTCTCGTACGGGAACTTGCTGCGGAAGAGGTTCGCCCTCTGGCCGATCATGAAGACCCCGACCATCGTGGCGGCCAGCGCGATGAGGACCACGACCCCCACGCGAAAGCGACGCCGGACCTGTTGTTCACCAGCCACGATTCACTCTCCCTTCGACACCGTTTGAAAGACTCCCGTCCCGCAGGGGAAGCCCATCGCGCGGAAATAATCCTTGAGAACCGGGTGACCGTTGTTCGCCGCCTCTTCGAAGGTGCCGACGAACTGGAAGCGGCCCTGGTGCAGGAAGACCACGCGGTCGGAGACCGTCCGGGCGGTCACGATGTCGTGGGTCACGACGACCGAGGTCGTCTGGAGGCGCACGTTCACGTCCACGATGAGCTGCGCGATCTTCTCGGAGGAGACCGGATCGAGGCCCGTCGTGGGCTCGTCGTAGAGGATGATCTCGGGCTCGAGCGCGATCGAGCGGGCCAGGGCGACGCGCTTGCGCATGCCGCCCGAGAGCTCGGACGGCATCTTGCGCTGGATGCCCGGCAGGCCAACCATGTTCAGCTTTTCCGCGACGATGGCCGCGACCTCGGAGGGGGACTTCTCGGTGTGCTCGCGAAGGGGGAAGGCGATGTTGTCCTCGACGTTCATCGAGTCGAAGAGGGCGCCTCCCTGGAAGAGCATGGCCAGGCGCCGGCGCACGGGCGAGAGCTCCTCTTCCGAGAGCGCGACGATGGATTCGCCGAAGACCTTGACGTCGCCGCGGTCGGGCCGGGTGAGCCCGTTGATGTGGCGCAGCGTGACGCTCTTGCCCGTGCCCGAGGGGCCGAGGACGCAGAGCACCTCGCCGCGCTGGATCTTGAGGTTGACGCCGGCCAGGATGTCGCGGCCGGAGTAGCTCTTCCAGAGCTCCTTGAACTCGACGATCGTCTCGCCGCGCGGCGCGCGCCCGTGGGGCCGCTCTTCGGTCGCCTGGGCCGTGCTCATCAGATCGCCAGGAACAGCTTGGTGAGGAAGAAGTCGGAGATGAGGATGCTGATCGACGCCAGCACCACGGTGCGCGTCGTGGCCCGCCCGACCGCGGCGGCACCGCCCTCGACCTGGAGGCCGTTGTAGCAGCCGATCGCGGCGATCTCGAGGCCGAAGAAGACGGTCTTGCCGAGGCCCGAGAAGATGTCGGAGATCGCGAGCTGCTGCCAGATGCTGGTGATGTAGTCCTGCGCCGTCATGCGGATCTCGAGGACGGCGATTCCCATGCCCCCGAGGATGCCGAGCACGTCGGCGATGGCGGTCAGGACCGGCATCATCATCACGACGGCGAGCACGCGCGGCACGACGAGGCGCCGGACGGGGGAGACCGCCATCGCCCGCAGGGCGTCCACCTGCTCGGTCACCGTCATGGAGCCGATCTCGGCGGTGATGCCGGAGCCCACGCGCCCGGCGACCATGAGCGCCGTCAGGATCGGGCCGAGCTCGCGGACGAGGGACAGCGACACGATCCGCCCGATGAAGTTCTTTCCCCCGAACGCCTCGAGCGAGTACGCGGTCTGGAGCGCGAGCACGCCGCCCGTGACGAACGCGGTGATGCCCGTGATCGCCACCGACTTGACGCCGAGCTCGTCCATCTGGTTGACCATCTCGGCCGAATAGAAGGGGCGCGTGACGCACGCCACGAAGAACTCGCCGATCATCTGGAAGAGGCCGCCGATGTAGTCGACGGTCTGCGAGCCCTTCCGGCCGAAACGGTCCACGAACCGCAACCACCCGAGGTTGCGGTAGAAGATCGCCGTCGCAGAGGGTTCGGGTTGAGCCATGAGGGAACGGCGCATTCTACGCTCTCGCCGCGGAGCCTGTAAATGCCGGTGAAAGCGGGACTTGTGCCTCTGCTACTCTCTTGCCCGCGTGCGATTCCTTCGGTCCCTGGGCGTCTGGATCGTCATCAGCGCCGCCACGATCGCGTTCGGCCTGCCCGCCATCCCGCTCGCCCTGGTTCCCCCGCGGGGCGAGTGGTTCCTCAAGCTCGCCCGGGGATGGGCCCGCCTGATCCTGGCCGTTTCGGGGGTCGAGGTCCGGCTGCGGCACGGCGAACGTCTCGTGGAGGGCACGAGCTTCGTCGTCGCGGCCAACCACGCCAGCTTTTACGACATCCTCGTGCTCCTCTCGGCGCTGCCCATGTCCGTCCGCTTCCTGGCCAAGCGGAACCTCTTCCGGCTGCCCTTCCTCGGCTGGTCGATGGCCGCGGCCGGGTTCATCCCGGTGGACCGCGAGAGCCGGTCGCGCAGCTTCGCGCTCGTCGAATCCGCGCTGGCGCGTCTGCAGGGCGGGCGCTCGCTCGTGGTGTTCCCGGAGGAGACGCGGACCCGCACGGGGGAGCTGCTTCCGTTCAAGGCGGGGGCCGCACTGCTCGCCCTGAAGTCCGGCCTGCCGCTGCTGCCGATCGGGATCGCGGGGACGCTCCGCATCCAGAAGCGCGGCGGGTTCACGATCACGCCCTCGCGGGTGTGCCTGGCGGTGGGCGAGCCGATCCCCGTCGCCGGCCGGTCCTCCCGGGACCGGGCGGCGCTGACCGACGAGCTGCGGGCGAGCGTGGCGCTTCTGCGCGAGGAGGCCGCCGCCGACATAGAATCGGCCGGGGAGGATCCATGAGCGCCACGGCGGAGCTGAGCGAGGAAAAGGTGCTGGAGGTCCTGCGAACCGTCCGGTTCCCGGGCCTGTCGCGCGACATCGTGTCCTTCGGCTTCGTCAAGGACCTGGCGGTCGGGGGCGGCAACGTCTCGATGCGCCTGGAGATCATGACCGAGTCCTCGGCCGCGGCCGAGGAAATCCGACGCGACGCGACGGAGAAGCTGCGGAGCCTGCCCGGCGTCAACGCCGTGACGATCCGCCTCGACGTGAAGGCGCCGGCCCCGGCCGGGCCCCGGCCGGCCGGAGGGGCGGCGGCGACGCCGATCCTGAAGGACGTCCGGTTCACGATCGCGGTCGCCTCCGGGAAGGGGGGCGTCGGCAAGTCCACGGTGGCGGCGAACCTCGCCCTCGCGCTCGAGCGCGTCGGCCACCGCGTCGGGCTGATGGACTCGGACATCTACGGCCCGTCGCAGCAGATGATGATGGGCATCGACGAGAAGCCCTACGTCGACGAGGCCAACCAGATCGTCCCGATCGAGCGCTACGGCGTGAAGGTCATGTCCCTCGGCTTCCTCATGGACGTGGACCAGCCGGTCATCTGGCGCGGCCCCATGGTCATGAAGGCCGTCGAGCAGTTCCTCCAGGACGTGGCGTGGGGCGCGCTCGACTTCCTGGTGATCGACCTGCCGCCCGGGACCGGCGACGCGCAGCTGACGCTGACGCAGAAGATCCACCTGTCGGGGGCCGTCATCGTCACGACGCCGCAGGACGTGTCGCTCATCGACGCCCGCAAGGGGCTGGCGATGTTCCAGAAGGTCAACGTGCCGGTCCTCGGCATCGTCGAGAACATGTCCTACTACCTCTGCCCGAGCTGCGGGCACCGCGAGGAGATCTTCAAGCACGGCGGCGGGCGCCGCACGGCCGAGGAGCTCCGCGTCCCGTTCCTCGGCGAGATCCCGCTCGACCCGAAGGTCGCCGTCGGCGGGGACGCGGGCCGGCCCATCGTGGCGGGCGAGCCGAAGTCCGCCGTCGCCGAGTCCTACCTGCGGATCGCCGAGACGATCGTCCGGCGCCTCGAGGCCGGCGCCTAGCGGGCCAGCGCCATGGCGGCCACGATCGAGCTCGCGAAGACGGACATCACGCGGATGCGCGTGGATGCGATCGTCAACGCCGCCAACGAGGCCCTGCAGCTCGGCTCGGGGGTCGCCGGGGCGATCCGGCAGCACGGCGGCCCGACGATCCAGGAAGAGTGCGACCAGATCGGGACCTGCGCGGTCGGCCAGGCGGTGGTGACCAAGGCGGGAAAGCTCCCGGCGCGCTGGATCATCCACGCGGTCGGGCCCGTCTGGAAGGGAGGCACCTTCGGCGAGGAGATGCTCCTCGCCTCCGCGGTCCTCCAGGCCCTGCGCCGCGGCGAGGACATGGGCGCGGCGTCGGTCGCGCTGCCCGCGATCTCCACCGGCGTGTTCGGCGTTCCCCTCGAGATGGCCGCCGAGATCACGATCGCCGCGGTCCGCTCGTTCGCCCCCGGCGCGGAGTACGTCCAGAAGATCGTGCTCTGCCTTCCGGACGACGACGTTTACGCGGCGTTCGAGAAGGCGCTCGGCGAAGCGAAGTGACGTGAGAAGCGTTCGGATTCCGAATTTCTCGTTTCGGATCCGCGGCTGAACCGGGCGTGGCGATCTCCTTCCTCCTGCTTCTCCTCTTCCGGGCCGGGCCCGCGACCCCGTCTCCCGCCGACGCCGCGGCCCTCCAGTCCGCCCGCAACGTCGGCCTCGCCGCGCTCGAGGAAGGCAACGCCGTCGAGGCGTCCAAACGCTTCGAGACGATCCGGCGCCTCGCCCCCCGGGATCCCCTCGGGTTCGCGGACGGCGCGGTCGTCGCGATGCGGGCGAAGGACCTCGCGACGGCCGGGACGCTGCTCTCCCAGGCGCTCGCCCTCTCTCCCGGGGACGCCCGGCTGCTCGCCCTCGACGCGGCGCGGCGCGAGCTCGCCGGGGATCGGACGGGCGCGATCGCCGCGTACGAGAAGGCGGCCGCGGCGTCGCCGAAGGACGTCGCCTCGCGCTGGAACGCGGCGCGGCTGCTCGCCGAGCCCGGGGACCCGGCCGGGCGCGCGGCGGCCGTCCGCGCGATCGAGGCGGCGCTCTCGGAGGCGCCGGCCAACGTGTTCCTGCTCGTCCGGCTCGGCGAGCTCCTGCGCGCCGGGCTGGACCCGGCCGCGGCGATCGCGGCCTCCGACCGTCTCGCGGCCCTCGTGGCCGGCGACGCCAAGCTCGATGCCGCCCTGGCCGACGGGCGGCAGGCGCTCCAGTCCGGCGACACGCGCGCCGCCTCGCTCAAGTACCGCGTCGCGGAGAACATCCTCCGCACGACGCCGCGTTACCAGCAGGCCCGCCGCGACGTCGAGCCGGGGGTCGTCGGGCTGCCTCTCGAAGACTGGGGGCCCGCCGTCGCGGCGGCCGTCCGGGCCCGCGCCGGGAGCCCGATTCCCGTGACCTTCGCGCCGAGAGCCGACGCCGCCCTGGCGAGCCTCACCGGGACCTCGGCCGTGCGCGCCGCCGGGAAGGACGCGCGCGATCTCGCCGTCGCGGGCGAGGCGGGCCTGCGCCTCGCGGCCGCCGGCTCCGCCGGCTACCGGCTCGAAGCGCCGATCCCGGGCTCGAGCGCCCCCGACGTGGCGGTGGCGGACGTCGCGAACTCCGGATCGCTCGACCTCGTCACGCCCGGCGCCATCTGGTCGCGGGACGGCGAGGGCTACCGGCGCACCGCCATCGCCCCGGGGGAGCGCGTCGTGCCTTTCGACGCGGACGCCGACGGCGACCTGGACCTCTACGTCTCCGCGAAGACGGGCGACCGGCTCCTGCGCAACAACCTCGACGGCACGTGGACCGACGTGACGGCCGCCTCGGGCCTCGCGCCCGGGACGCGGTCGCTCCTGGCGGTCGCCGCCGACTTCGACCGCGACGGCGACGTCGACCTCCTGCTCGCGCGCCCCGAGGGAGGCTTCGTCCTGTACGACAACCTGCGGGGAGGCCGGCTTGCGGTCCGCGAGAGCGGCCTGCCGAAGTCGGGAGCGGTCGCCGCGGCGGCGGCGGGCGACCTGAACGGGGACGGCCGCCTCGACCTCGTCTTCGTCGCCGACGGGCGCGCGCAGGTCGCCCTCAACCGGGGCGACGGGACCTTCCTGCCGCCCGAGCCGGTGGGGACCGGGGCCTCGATCCTCCTCTTCGACTACGACAACGACGGCTTCCTCGACCTCTTCGTCGGAAATCCCTCCGGGCCGTCGGCGCTCTATCGCAACGACGGGACCGGTCGCTTCGCCGCGGCGTCCGTCGGGCCGCTGCCGGCCGCCCGCGACGCCGAGGCCGTGGACTTCGACGGCGACGGGGATCTCGACCTGGCGGTCGTGACCCCCGCGGGCGCGGTGGCCCTTCTCGAGAACCGAGGCGGAAACGCGAACGGGTGGCTCGACGTGGCGCTCGAGGGGCTCCCGACGGGGTCGGCCAAGGTCAATCGCTTCGGCTACGGCTCCGAGATCGAGGCCAGGGCGCAGGACCTCTACGTCTACCGCGTGGCGTCACGCCCGGTCACGCGCCTGGGCCTCGGATCGCGCCGCCGCGCCGACGTCCTGCGGATCGTGTGGACCAACGGGGTGCCGCAGAACGCCCTCGACCCGCCGGCCCGGACGGCCGTCCGCGAGGTCCAGCAGTTGAAGGGGTCGTGCCCGTTCCTCTACGCCTTCGACGGGGCGCGGTGGCACTTCCTCACCGACGTTCTCGGGCGCGCTCCCGCCGGCCTGCTCTTCGACGGCGTCCACCAGGCGGCGGCCGACACGCGCGAGTGGCTGGTCGTCCCGGGGGACCGGCTCGCCCCTTCGGGCGGGACGCTCACGCTCGATTTCACCGAGGAGCTCTGGGAGACGGCGTATTTCGACCTGGCCGAGCTCTACGCCGTGGACCATCCGGCCGGCGCGCGGCTCGTGCCGAACGAGAAGATGGTGCCGCCGCCGTTTCCGCCGAAGGAGATCTTCACGGAGGCGCGGCCCTGGACGCCCCGGGCGACCGACGAGACCGGACGCGACCGCACGGCCGAGATCGCGGACGAGGACGGCGTGTACCTCGCCGGCTTCGCGCCGACGCGGTACCAGGGCCTGGTCGCGCCGCACGATCTCGTGCTCGAGCTGCCCGAGGCGCGCCGCGGCGGTCGCGTCGTGCTCTACCTCACGGGCTGGATCTTCTACGCGGACACGTCCATCAACGTCTCGCTCTCGCAGCGCGCGGACCTCGCGGCCTCGCCGCCCGCGCTGGAGGTCCCGGACGGCCGCGGCGGGTGGAAGACCGCCATCGCCGCTCTCGGCTACCCGGCCGGCAAGACGAAGACCATGCCGGTGGACCTGTCCGCCGTCCTCGACCGCGCGGACCCGCGGGTGCGGATCCGGACGAACCTCGCGATCTACTGGGACCGCATCGCGTACACGGTGGGCGATCCGGCCGTGCCCGTCACCCGGACGGCGCTGCCGCTCTCCTCGGCGGAGCTCTTCTTCCGCGGGTTCTCGCGGATGCGCCGCGAGTCGCCCGACGGGCCGCAGGTCTTCGTCCACGACGACGTGTCGCGGGAGGCCCGCTGGGCCGACATGGCCGGCCTCTACACGCGCTTCGGCGACGTGAAGGAGCTGCTGACCGCCGCCGACGACCGGTACGTGGTCCTGAAGGGCGGAGACGCCGTGCGGCTGCGGTTCGACGCGTCGGGCCTTCCGCCGCTGCCCGCGGGCTGGGCGCGCGACTACCTGATCGTCCTCGACGGATGGGACAAGGACGCGGACAAGAACACCGTGGCCGGCCAGACCGTCGAGCCGCTTCCCTTCCACGGGATGGACGACGGGCGGTACGGCGAGCTCGCGTTCCCCGACAGCGAGGCGCACCGGGAGTTCGTCCGGGTCTACCTGACGCGCCGCGGGGGGCCGGAGGAGTTCCTGGAGGCGGTGCGGGCGGCGGGCAGCCCACCCTGAGCGGCAAACCGTGAAGAAGGTCCTCGTCGCGGCGGCGCTCGGCGCCCTCGTCTTCGTCCTGGCGGCGTCGGGGGAGAAGACGGGCGTCTTTCGCGACGTGACGAAGTCGGCGGGCGTGAAGATGCGGCTCGGCTCGGACCTGATGCGCCTGAAGCTGATCCCCACGATGGTGGGCGCCTGCGCGGTCGGAGACTACGACGGCGACGGGCTGCCCGACCTCTACGTGACCAACTCCATTCCGCACTGGGGAAAGCCGAACACGGACTCCTGCGGGCGTCTCTACCGCAACGTCGGAGGCGGCCGGTTCGAGGACGTCACCGGAAAGGCCGGCATCCGCGCGTGCGGGCTCGGGATGGGCGCCTTCTGGGCGGACCTCGACGGGGACGGCCGGCTCGACCTCTACCTGACGAACGTCGGGCCGAACGCCGTGTGGTGGAACCGCGGCGACGGGACCTTCGAGGAGGGCCGGGACACCGGGCTCGAGGACCCGCTCTTCTCCGTGGGCGCGGCCTTCCTCGACTACGACGGGGACGGAAAGGTCGACGTCGCGGTCGCGAACTACCTCGACTCGACGCCCGAGTGGGAGGCGGCGCAGCCGCAGTTCGAGCTGCGCGTGCCCGAGGACTACATGGGGCAGCCCTCGCACCTCTTCCGGAACCTCGGCGGGCGGAAGTTCCGGGACGTCACGAAGGACGCGGGCCTCGCCGTCCCGCCCTCGGAGATGAAGACGCTCGGGATCGCCGTCCTCGACTACGACGGCGACGGCCGCGAGGACCTCTACTTCGTCAACGACCGCACCTCCAACCGCCTGTTCCGCAACCGCGGCGACGGCACGTTCGAGGAGACGACCGCCGAGACCGGCGCGGGCGTTCTCGGAGAGCGCCCGCGGGCGGGCATGGGCGTCGCGGTCGGCGACCCGTTCGGCTCCGGGCGCGAGAGCCTCTTCGTGACGAACTTCGGCGCCGAGCCCAACAGCCTCTACAAGAACGTCGACGGCGTCCTGTTCGAGGACGCGGGGAAGGCCTCGGGGGCCGCCGACGTCGGCAGTCCCTTCGTGCGCTGGGGCACGCACTTCGCCGACTTCGACAACGACGGCTGGCCCGACCTGTACGCCGCCGGCGGCCACCTGGCCCCCCGGCTGCCGCGCTCGCTCGGCCACTACAAGAGCGGCGGGGCCGCCTACGTGGACGCGGGAGACAAGTCCTTCGCGCAGCTCACGGTGCTCCTGCACAACCTGGGCGCCGGCCGGTTCGAGGCCTGGCCCGACTCGGGCGACCTCGCGGGCCTGCGCATGGCGGCGCGGGGGACCGCGGTCGCGGACCTCGATGGCGACGGAGCGCTCGATCTCGTGATCGTGGACGTGGACGGCCCCGTCCGGATCTTCCACAACGAGATCGGCGCCCGGTCGGCCTGGATCGCGATCGAGCCCGTGCCCGGCCCGGACGGACGGACCGTCCTCGGAACCCGGGTTCGAGTCACCGCGGGCGGCCGGACCCAGACGCAGGCCTACCGCGTCTCCCCGTCCTACGCGTCCGGCACCCTCGTCCCGCTCCACTTCGGCCTCGGCGCGGCCGGGAAGGCGGACGAGATCGAGGTGCGCTGGCCGGACGGGAAGACGCAGACGTTCCGGGACGTGCCGGCTCGCGCGACGTACCGCGTGCGGCCCGGCGGCGAGCTCGACGCGGCCGCCGTTCGTTGAGGCGTTCCCGCGCGCGGAACGGCCGCCGTATGATCGGCCGCGCATGATCCCCATCGGCGACGACGACTCGGACCGGCGCAGCACGCCCTTCGTCACGTGGCTGCTGATCGCGGCCAACGTCTTCGTCTTCGTGGCGCTCCAGGGCATGGGGGCGAACCAGCGCTTCACGATGGCGTTCGTGACGGTGCCGGCCGAGATCCTCTCGGGGCACGACATCGCGAAGGCGATCCCCGTCCGGGATTCCTACGGCCGCGCGGTCGGCAACCTCGACCTCGAGCCGACGCCGATCCCCGTGTACCTGACGCTCGTCACCGCGATGTTCCTCCACGGCGGCTTCGCCCATCTCTTCGGGAACATGCTCTACCTGTGGATCTTCGGCGACAATCTGGAGGACGCGCTCGGCCACGCGCGTTACCTGGCGTTCTACCTCGTGACCGGCGTCCTCGCGGGGCTGACCCACGTCTTCGTGACGGCGGCCCTCGGGTCGGATCCGCTCGTGCCGTGCCTCGGCGCCTCGGGAGCGATCTCGGGCGTCCTCGGCGGCTACATCGTGCTGTTTCCGAGGAGGCGCGTGCGCGTGATCTGGCTCTACTCCGTGATGGAGGTCCCGGCCCTGATCGTGATCGGGCTGTGGTTCGTGTTCCAGCTCGTCAGCGGCGCCGGAATGCTCGGCGGGTCCATGGGCGGCGTGGCCTACGGGGCGCACATCGGCGGCTTCCTCGCGGGCGTCCTTCTCGTGAAGCTCTTCGGCGGAGACCGGCGGCCGGCGTACGGCCGGGCCTGAGTCAGGGGTCGCGCCCCGGAAGCGGCGCGCCGAGGTCCTTCTCGAGGACCTGCTGCGTCTTGATCTCCCGGAAGCCCTCGCGCCGGTAGAACGCGTGGGCGCGCTCGCGCACGACGTTGGAGCGGACGCGCACGGCGAGGCAGCCCCGTTCGCGCGCCCAGGCCTCGGCCGCGGCGACGAGCTGCCGACCGATCCCGCGTCCCCTCGCGGCGGAGTCCACCACGAGGCCGGCGATCTCGGCGCGGCGCGGCGTCTCGAAGATGCGGGGCAGGCTGACCTGGATCCAGCCCGCGACGCGGCCGTCCGAGTCGGCGACGAGGAGGGCGTGGTCCTCGTGGCCCGCGAGCTCGGAGAGCCTCTGCGCGGCCTCGTCGGGAGTCATCGGATAGCCGAGTTCGGCCGAGAGGTCCGCCAGCCGGGCCGCGTCCGCGGGCCGGGCGAGGCGCGTCACTCGCCCTCGGTGACGGTCAGCCGCGCCCCTCCGGGGACGTTCTCGAGCGTCTTCGTGGCGCCGTCGGGCCACCGGATTTCGAGGGAGTCGATCTTCGCCGCGCCGCCCAGCCCGAACGTCAGCGTCTTCTCGGAGGCCGAGAGGTACGACTGTCCGCCCGCGACCTGCTGGGTCAGGGTGCGGCCGCCGATCTTCGCGGTCACGCGTGCGCCGATCGCGTCGCGGTTGGACTTTCCCACGCCCACCAGCCGCACGCGCACGCTCCGGCCCGGGGCGTTCGTCGGGTTGAGATAGACGCGGGCGGGCCCGCCGTTCTCGACGATCACGAGATCGAGGTCGCCGTCGCCGTCGAGGTCGGCATACGCCGCGCCGCGCGCGACGAGGGGCTTCGCGAGGTCGCCCGAGCGCCCGCCGAGCGGCGTGAAGCGGCCGTCGCCGGCGTTGAGGTAGAGGACGGGCGCCTGCCGGTACGCGACCTCCTTCTGGACCTCCTGGATCGTCGGCTCGACGTGCCCGTTGGCGAGCAGCAGGTCCATGCGGCCGTCGAGGTCGGCGTCGAGGAAGAGGACGCCGAAGGTCAGGTCGAGGAAGGAGGTCGGGCCGACGCCGCTCCGGGGAGAGTCGTCGAGGAAGACCTCGCCCGTGTCGGTCCAGTAGAGCGACTTGAGCTCGTTGGAGAAGTTGCCGACGGCCAGCGTCGCGCCCTTCGCGTTGCGGGTGTCGGCCCAGGCCGCGCCCATCGCGCCGCGCGCGCGGCCGGCCTCGTCGACGGCCACTCCGGCGGGGATCCCGACGTCCTCGAACGTGCCGTCGCCCTTGTTGCGGTAGAGGTTGTTCGGGGCCGTGTCGTTGGAGACGAAGAGGTCGACGCGGCCGTCGCCGTCGAAGTCCCAGGGAGCGACACCGAGGGCCTTCTGGTTCTCGTTGAAGAGGCCCGCCTTCTTCGTCACGTCTTCGAACCGGCCGCCTCCGAGGTTGCGGTAGAGGTGCGAGGACGTGCCCGGATACCGCTCCGGCGTGCAGTAGGACTTGGTCTTGCCGTCGAGGCTGCAGTAGAGGTCGCGGGCCGGGCTCCAGTCCACGTAGCGGCCGACGTAGAGGTCGGGCAGCCCGTCGCCGTCGTAGTCGAGCCAGGCCGAGGACGTGCCCCATCCCGCGTCGGCGACGCCGGCGGCCTTCGTGACCTCCTCGAACCGGCCGCCCCGGTTGTGGAAGAGGTGGTTGCCGCCGAGGGCGGTGACGTAGACGTCGTCGCGGCCGTCGTTGTCGTAGTCGGCGACCGAGGCGCCCATCCCGTAGAACACCTTCTCGAGCCCGGCTTCGCGCGTGACGTCGCGAAAGCGCGGCAGGCCGTCGGCGCCGGGGCCCTCGTTGCGGTAGAGGGCGAGCGAGGACTTCCGGGTCGCGGCGCGCGGGTCGCCGGGCCACCAGGAGCCCGAGACGAAGAGGAGGTCCGGCCGGCCGTCGCCGTCGTAGTCGAGGACGGCGACGCCGCCGCCCATCGTCTCGGGCATCCACTTCTTTCCCTGCGCGCCCGTGACGTGCGTGAAGTCGATGCCCATCGCCGCGGCCTTCTCCTCGAAGGCGATCGCGGGGGGCGGCGTCGGCGCGGGCGTCGGGGCCGGCTGGACGGCGGCCTCCTCCGCGCGGCGGCAGCCGAGCGCGAAGCCGAGGTAAGCGAGGATGGCGAACGAGCGCCGCACGGCGCGGTAGTTTAGCCTCTCGCGGCGCGTCAGTGGATCCATTGGAGGCGCGCCAGGAAGATCTGGGTCCGGCCGCGCGTCCCGAACCGGGCGAGGTCCACGTTGCCGTAGCCGAGGCCGAGCTTCCAGCGGCGCGTCGCGAACCAGTTGAGGCCTCCGTACCACTCGTTCATCGCCCCGCCCCGGACTGCGCCGCCGTTCAGGTCGACGCGCCCGTAGCGGGCGAAGAGCTCGAGGGCGCCCCAGCGGTTCCCGACGACCGGCACGCGCCGCGCGTACCCCGCCTTCCGGTCGTAGGGCCGGGGCACGCCCGTGAAGACCCAGCTCGCCGTGGCGTACCAGCCGTAGAAGGACGGGTTCCCGAGGGCCGACGACGGGACCCAGGCCTGGACGTACTCGCCGAGGACGGAGAAGGGCCCGTCCGCCCACAGCGCCTCGAACCCGACGTCGGTCGAGTGGCCCGCGAGGAAGTCGCCGGTGTCGACGTAGGTCGAGGCCACGTCGGACTGCGGCTTTCCGCGGAAGCGCTGCACGTCGTCGTCGCCCTCGTGGTACCGGGCGGAGACGGCCAGGTGCAGGTAGCGCTTGCCCTCGTCCTCGAAGACCGGGAGGAACGTGAGCCGCCCGGCGAAGTCGTTGCCGCTGTTGGCGAAGACCTGGCCGCTGGTCCACCAGTCGTTGAACCAGCCGAGCGTCCAGGTCGCGCGCTCGCCGAGGCAGGTGTTCGTCAGCGAAACGCCGACGTTGCGCGAGGTGAAGAAGGGCGACAGGAACCGCTCGTCGTGGGGGAGGTTGGCGGCGTCGCCCACCATCTCGTAGACGAACGCCTCCTTCTGCTTGCCGAGCTTGAGCGTGAAGAGCGAGCCCACCTTCGTCGCGACCCACAGGTCCGTCAGGTTCCAGAGCGGGTCGCCGATGTCGCGGTCGAAGCCGTTGTACTCGCCGCTGACCATGTAGTCCCAGGTGCCGAGCGCCCGGATCTGGCCGCGCAGCATGGGCCGGAACGACCGCACGTTCCAGCCGCCGTCCTGGACGCCCACCTGGCCGACGCTCTGCGGGTTCTGCTGGAAGTCGGTGTAGTCCTCGAGGACCGCGAGGCCCCACTTGAGGGTGAAGGCCTTCGTCTCGACGTTGAGGGCGTCGAGCACGCGATCGGGCACCTCGGGGATCGCGTAGCCCTCCGGGTAGCCCGGTCGGGCGACCGGGGCGTCCGGGAGCTCGGATTCGGGGGATTGCGCGAGGGCGGGAGCGGCCGCGAGGGCCAGGAGCGCGAGGGCAAGGGCCGGACGGCGCGCGGCTTTCGGCCGTTCGAACGGCGCGGGGCCGGCTCGTTCCGGGCGGCTTGCGTTCATGAGCGGGCGGACGTCGAGGCTCAGGGCGCGGAGGGCGCGTGCGGGTTTCCCGGGGCCGGGAGCGGGGCGGCGGTCGCCGTCGCATAAGACCACTGCGCGGCCTCCGACGGCACCGGCAGGTGCTGCCGGGTGAGGTAGCCGCCGTCGGTCTCGTAGCCCTTCGGCCCGATCCCGGCGACCCACGGAGCGGGCGCAGCCGCCGGCGGGTCGGCCTCCGCGTGGACGTGGACCGGGAGCGACTCGCGGTTGGCGAAGGGGTTCTCGAGCCGGAACGTCCCGGCGACGGCCCGGATGGACTCGTCGTCCTTGTACTTCCGGTACGCCGCGTCGTGGAGGTCGGCGTTCTTCCGGTCGCCCATCGCGCGATAGACGCGCATGAGGTTGTAGTGCGCGTTGAGGTCCTCGGGGTCGATCGCGAGCGTTCGCCCGTAGGCGGCGACCGCGTCGGGGAACCGCCCGGCGAGCCAGTAGACCAGGCCGAGGTTGTTCCAGGCCACGCGGTCGAGCGGGAACGCCTCGAGCACCGCCTTCAGGTCCTTCTCGGCGTCGTCGAGACGGCCCTCGTCCTTGGCGACCGTCGCGCGGAAGAACGCGGTCTTGCCCCATCCCGGGCGTCGCTTCTCGGCTTCGGCGAGCGAGGCCTTCGCATCGGCGAGGCGGCCCTCGGCGATCTCGGCGCGGGCGCGGTTCAGGGGCCCGTCGGGCTTGTCGGGGGCGAGCTCGGCGACCCTCGTCCACGCGCGGGCGGCGCCCTTCAGGTCCCCCTGGAGGAAGAGCCCGATGCCGTAGTCGTTCCATCGCAGCCAGAGCGGGTCCGGATTGCCGCGCGCGCCGCCCTCGCCCCCCCCTCTCCCTGCGCGAGAGGGGCCGGGGGTGAGGGGCGTTGCGATCGCTGCCTTCTCGGCCTTCTCGATCGTTGCGATCGCCGCCCTCTCGCCCGCCGCGACGGGCAGCGTGACGGCGTCCCGCGCCAGTGTCGTCACCGGGAGCGAGGGGTGCGCGGCTCCCAGGGAGAACGTCGTGAAGTCGCGCGAGAACTTCCGGTAGTGCGTGCCGGCCGAAAGCGTGATCGTGCCCTTCGCGTCGTCGGGCACCCGCACGCGGTAGTGCACCACCCGCGCCGCGCCCGGCCCGATCCCGTTGTTGTACAGAGGGACGCGGATGTCCTGCGGCTGCCGGCGGTCCATGTACCCGCCGTTCTGGTCGATGACGAGCGTCGAGAGGCGGTCGGCGCCGGCGTCGAGGCGGCCCGTGTCGTCGAGCACGCCGCTGCGGAAGAAGGCCCCCGCGTCCCCCGCGGCTTCCAGCGAGACCCAGGTCTCGTTCGAGTCGGCGGTGCCGTTGGTGTACGGGTGGCCGATGCCGCGCGTGCGCACGACGACCTCGACGTCGAGCGTCTCGCCGGGCCGGACTTCGGGAGGAGGGTCGCCGAGCACGACGAGCTCTTGGCCGCGGCGGATCGCGAAGAGGTCCACGGTGAGGACCTTGTTCTGGAGGAACTCCTCGATCTTCTTCTGCGTCGGCCCGTCGTGGCGCACGAAGGGAAGGGCGGTGTTGGCGGCGGGGAAGACGTGGTCGTGGAGGAAGCCTTTCCTGTTTCCGAACTCGTCCGAGCGGTAGTCCGGCAGGTGGCAGTCGCGGCAGGCCTTGGGCTTCGGGGGATCGTAGAAGGAGCGGACGGCGCGTCCCGAGACCCCCGAGTCGTACCAGCCGTCGTAGTGGTTCTGGCCCCGCATCCAGCGGTATCCGTTCAGGGCGGGGATGAGGCCGACCTTGTGGCAGGTCGAGCAGAACTCGGGGGTGCGCAGGACCGGCTTCAGGAACGTCTTCCGGTGGAGCGACGGCTCCATGCGGATGAGGAGCCGGTTCACGGCGCGCAGGGCGGGCACCTTCGAGAAGGCGAACGGGTACTGCTTCGATTCCTCGATGACGTAGGCGCCGTTGCCCTTGACGTCCTTGACCTCGACGATCGAGTGGCAGGACATGCACGTCAGGCCCTGCTGCGCCTCCCAGGAGTCGTACGAGAAGGACGCCTGCGTGGCCTTGCCCATCTGCCCCGTGAAGAGGACGACGGGGTCGTGGCAGCCCGAGCACCACTTGGTCCGCTCGCGCCCGACCCGATCGGCCATGAGCTCGACGCTCTTGCGGTAGAACGGGTTGTTGAAGGACGAGAAGCGGTGCGCCGAGCGCTCCCACTGGTGGAACGAGTCGGGGTGGCACTCCTGGCAGTAGGCGTTGTCGGCGAGCTTGCGGCCGTCGAGCAGGCCCTGGTCGAACGTCTCGCTCGACGACGGGTAGAAGACGGTGTCGCCGTTCACGTTGACGATCCGCCGGGGCGGCTTCTCGAGCTTTCCGACGACGGTCATCGCGGCGAGGAAGACGGCGACCGCGCCGCCCCACGCGAAGAGCCGGCGGAACTGCAGCTTGTGGACGTGGGCGCGGCGGTGGAGGATGAAGGCGACGAGCGCGAGCGGCACCGCCGAGACGTGCGCCAGCCACACCGCGCGGTTGTTGAGGGTGGCGCCCCGGAAGGTCATGAAGAGCCCGGTGCCCACGCAGACCACCGCCAGGGTGACGATCGCGAGGCCGGCGTACTTCGCGCGCTTGTTCCACATGCGGATCATGCGTTTGGCGTGCGTGAGGGCGAAGACGAAGAACGGCACCGCGATGAGCAGGCCGAGCGCGAGGTGGAGGAGCAGCATCGCGTAGAAGAAGGTCGTGTCGCGGGTGAAGGCAGCGAGGTAGATCGAGTTGGCGGCGATCAGCCCCAGGGGGACGAGCAGGATGCGGTAGAGGCGGCGCTGCCACGGGGCCAGGACTCCGGCCGGCCGGGGCGTCGGCGTTGCGCTCGCGCTCATTGGCGCCATTTTAGTGCGGAGCCCGCGTGGCGCGCGCACCCCGGCGAACTCGGCTATCTTTGAGCGCGATGCACGCCGTCTTTGCCGACAGCCACGTCGGGCGCCGGCCGGGGGACGAGGGGCCCTTCCTGGAGGCGCTCGAGGCCGCCCGCGCGCACGGCGCCACGGCGATCACGCTGCTGGGCGACATCTTCCACTTCTTCATCGCCCACCCGAAGTTCGAGACGCCCGCGATCGCCAACTTCCTCGCGGCGGCGCGGCGGCTGCGGGACGCGGGCGCCCCGGTGACCTACGTCGAGGGCAACCGCGACTTCTTCCTGAAGGGCTCGTATGCCGAGGGGGCGTTCCGGGAGGTCTGCGACGAGGAGACCTTCGAGGCGGGAGGGCGGCGCTTTCTCGCGACGCACGGCGACCTGCTGAACGACCGGGACCGGTCCTACCGGTTCTGGCGCTTCCTTTCGAAGAACCGGGCCTCGCGCGTGGCGGTCGGGTTCGTTCCGAGGGGCGTGGCCAACCGGTTCGTCTGGAAGGTCGAGGCCCGCCTCTACCGTTCCAACTTCAAGCACAAGACGACGCTCCCCGTCGAGATGATCCGGTCCTTCGCGGCACGCCGGTTCCGCGAGGGCGTGGACGTCCTGCTCCTCGGCCACTTCCACAAGCCGTGGGTGGACGAGTTTGCGGGCGGCCGCATCGAGATCCTGCCTGCCTTCGTCGAAGAGCGCCGCTGGATGGAGATCGCCGACGACGGGTCGACGAAGCTGGTCGGGTTGTGAAACCGCGGATGCCGGATTCCGGACGTCGGAGCCGGGTCGCCCGGTCCGAGCCGAAATCCGAAGTGCGACTTCCGGAATCGTGACGAACTTCCTCGCGTTCCCCCCGGCGCGGTCGCTCCGGGGCGCCGTCCGCGTCCCGCCGTCGAAGAGCGCGACCAACCGCGCGCTCCTGCTCGCCGCGCTGACCGCGGCGCCGGTCGAAATCGAGCGGCCGCTCGAGAGCGACGACACGCGGGCGCTCCTCCGGTGCCTGTCGGCGTTGGGGGCGTCGATCCGGACCGGGGCGGACGGACTGCGCGTGGAGGGCCCGCTCGCGGGCGACCCGGCCGTCGAGGTCGAACTGGATGCGGGGGATTCCGGCACGGCGGCCCGCTTCCTCGTCGCCGCGGCGGCCGCGGGCGCGCGGGGCCGTTTCGTCGTCGGGGGATCCGCGCGGCTGTGCGAGCGCCCCATGGGGGAGCTGGTGGCGGCCCTTCGCGGCGCCGGGGCTCGCATCGAAGACCGGGGCCGCGCGGGGTGTCTGCCGGTGGCCGTCGAGGGTCGAACGCTGCGCTCCGGAGAGATCGTCGTCGACGCTTCGCGGTCGAGCCAGTTCGTCTCCGCGCTGCTGCTCGCGGCGGTCGCCGTGGAGGGCGGCCTGCGCGTCCGGACGGCCGGCGCCGTGGCCTCGATGCCCTACGTCGCCACCACGCTCGAGGTGCTGCGGGAGTTCGGGCACCACGTGGACGCGGGCCCGCCTCTCTCCGTGCGGCGGGGCGAGCGAATCGCCGGCCGCTACGCCGTCCCCGGCGACTATTCTTCGGCGGTCCCTCTGGCGGCGGCCGTGGGCGCCGCCGGCGGCGAGGCGACGCTGTCCGGGCTGCGGTGGCCTTCCGGGGACGCCGACGCGGGCGCATTCCCGGTGCTCGCGCGGATGGGCGTAGCCGCGGCGGCCGCATCCGGAGGGCTGAGGGTCCGGGCGTCGCGAGAGGGGACCCGCCCCGCCACGGCCGACGCCGGCGGCTTTCCGGACGCGGTGCCCTCGCTCGCCGCCCTCGCGCTCCTGGCCGATGGCGAAAGCCGCTTCACGGGAGTCGGGACCCTCCGCCTGAAGGAGAGCGACCGCCTCGCGTCGCTCGAAGCCCTGGCGGCGGCGGTGGGCGGCCGCGCGGTGGCGACCGAGGACGCGCTCGTGATCACGGGTCCGGCACGGCCCTCCGCCGGCGCCGCGCGCCTGCCCACGTTCCGGGACCACCGCATCGCGATGGCCGCCGGCATCCTCGCGTCGCGCCTTCCGGACCTGCTCATCGAGGACCCGGATTGCGTGGCCAAGTCCTACCCGCGATTCTTCCGCGACCTCGAGGCCCTCGCCCAACGCTGATCCATCCGTCCCTCGCGACAATACAGAACCAGAGATTTCCCGATGACTTCCTCGAGGGAGGCCCCGGCGGCTCCCCCCGCGCCCGAGCGCTTTGCGATCGCGGCGTCCCGGGAGCGGTGGCTCGAGTTTCTCGACCTCGAGCACGAGGTCCTCGCTCCGGCCGTGGAGTTCGGCCGCGACGGGGATGACCTGCTCGTGTGGAGGGAGGCCGTCGGGGGCCGCCGGATCGCGGACGGAGGGGTCCCGCGCCCTCACGGACCCGCGCTGCTGCTCCAGGCCGCGGCAGCGGCGGCCTTCTTCGCGTCGCGCGGATTCCCGCTGACGCCCGGCGACCTGCGGGAGGCTCGATGGGAGGTCCGCGACGACGGCGTGTGCCTCTGGCTCGCGAAAACTCCGGAGAGCCTCGCGCGGGGCGCGCACCCGGCGCCGCCGCTCGCCGGCGCGTTGTCCGGCCTCCTCGAGCTGCTGTTTTCCCGCGGCGGCCGCCTGGGGCCGGCCGGGGCGAGGACGCTCGGCCAGGCGCTCGCCGCGGCCGACGCGCCGTCGCGCCGGCCCGAGGGCTGGTTCGCCGCCGTCCTGCGCGCCTTCCCCGAGCTCGCGGGACCGGGCGCCGCCGGAGCCCGGCAGCGCTGCGTCGGCGTGAGCGGCCCGTCGCTGCGCTCCTGCAGGGCCCGGGCGCTCGCGGAGAAGGCGCGCGCGATCCTGCGCGGAGGATGTCCCCGTCTCTTCGAGATCTCGCTGTCGCCGATGGCGCCGGGTTCGGCTCTCGGCCCGGGCGCGCCGCCCGGGAGCGCGGCGGAGGCGAGCCGCCGCCTGCGCGCCGAAGCCGAGGCGTCGCAACGGCGGCCCATCTGGATCGCGGTGGCGAAGGAGGGGTGGGACCTTCTTTCGCGCTCGGCCTTCGACGCGGCGGCGCTGCGCCTGGGCGAGCGTGTCGAGGTCGTCGAGGTCCCCGCGGAGGCGGCGCCCCCGGAAGGGCCCGACGGCTGGCGCCGCGCGTTGTGGATCCCGTGCGGGACCCTGACGGCGTCGGTCCGGTTCTTCGAATGGTTCTCCACGCTCGAGGCCGGGGCCCGGGCGCGGGACCGGGCCCGCGAGTTCCTCGGCGCCGCGGGGTTCGCGCGTTTCGCGGCCGATCCCACGGGCGACGCGCCGCTTCCCGCGGTCGTCCGCGTCGAGGCGCCGGCCCGGGCGGGGCCGGCGGCGCCCCCGTTGCCGGGCGACGACCCCGGCCGCCGCGTCGAATGGGCGCTCGCCCTCGGCCGGAAGGACCTCGCCCTCGACGAGGCGCGGCGCTGGATCCGCGGCGCTCCGACGACCCGCCCCGAAGCATGGTTCTCGCTGTCCGCCCGGCTCGCGGCGGAGACGGCAGGCCGCTTCGTGCCGTGGCTCGAAGCCCTCGAGGCCGAGCGGGAGATCGCCGGAGGGCGTCCCGCCGAGGCGCGCGCGCGCCTCGAGCGGATCGCGCGGCACGCGGCGGCTTCGGACGACGAGCGGCGCGGCGCCCGCCTGCGCGCGGCGGAAGCGGCGGTGATGGTGGGAGACCTCGTCGGGGCCGCTCGCGCCGCCGCCGCCTGGCGGCGCGAGCATCCCGGAGCTCCGCCCGACGAGAACGTCCGCGCCCTGCGGCTGGGCGCCACGGGACTCGCGCGCGAGGGACGGATCGACTGCGCCCTCGCGCTCCTGGAGGAGGCGGACGGCTTCGGGGCGCGATTGGGCGCGGGAGAGAGGCTCGAGACCGCGATGACGCGCGCCCAGGTGTTCGCGCTGGCGGGGCGCTTCGAGGAGGAGGACGCGCTCTACGAGGCGCTGCGCCCCGCCGCGCGCGAGGCGGGCGACGACCGCCTGGCGGCGCGCTTCCTCGCGCAGGAAGCGCGCGGGCTGCTCGACCGGCGGGAGTACTCGCGGGCGCGGCTGCGCCTCGAGGAGGCCCTCGCGGCGGCCGAGGACGACCCGGCCGAACGCGCCGCGCTCTCGATCGACCTCGCCGCCACGCTCTACCACGCGGGGGACCGCGCGGGCAGCGAGTCCGCGCTCGACGAAGCGATCGCCTGCGCCGCGGCCGCCGGGCGCGAGGACCTGTCCCGCATCGCCCGCGGGAACCGCATCGAGCTCCTCGTCGACCGCCGGGCGTTCCCCGCCGCCGAGCGCGCGATCGACGAGGAGGAGCGCCGCGCCCGGCGGGGCCGCGACGACCAGGGGCTGCTCGTCGCGCTGCACCAGCGGGCGCGGCTGGCCCTGCGGCGCGGCGACCTCGAGGCGGCGTCGCGGGCCAACGCCTCGGCGAGGCGCCTGGCGGATTCCCTCGGCGACCGGCTCGAAGTCGGCGAGCTGTGGCTGGAGGAAGGAGACCGTTGCGCCTACGAGGGCGACCGGGACGGCGCGCGCCGGGCCTGGGAGCGGGCTGCGGCCGATCCGCCGGACCGTTGCGACACCGATCGGGTCGCGGCGCGCCGGCTCGCGGAGCTCGACGCGGCAACGGGCGATTCGCCGCAGCCCGTGGCCGAGGCGGATCTCGACGAGGCGTTTCGAGAGGACGCGTTCGCGGCGGCCGAGACCGTCGCGCGGTGGTCGGGCCTTCTCGGGCGGCAGCGGGTGTCCGCGCCGCTGCGCGAGCGCGCCGCGCGCGTTCTTCGCGAGGGCGGGGCCGCGGGCCTGGCCGACCGGGTGGGTGAGCCGAAGCCGCGCCTCGACGAGGCGGCGCTGCGGGCGCTGCGGGGCGCCGTCGCGGGCGCCCTGGCCGGCGACGGCGCGGGAGGGGAGCGGACGCTGCCCGCGCTCGGCCTCGAGGCCCTCGCCGTGCGCGAGGCCGACGGCCGGGAGCTCGTCCGGCTGGGCGCCGCCGCGGACGTCCCGGCCGATCGCTGGCGGCCCCTCGAGGCCGGCGCCCTTCGCTTCGAACTCGGTCTGCGCCCCGACGTTCCCGAGGAGACCGCCGCCGCGGTCGCGCTCGTCCTCGAGACGCTCCTCTACAGGGCGGCGGCCGGCGGCGCGGCCACCGACTTCTCCGAGGGCTGGAGCCGGCTCGGGCTCGTCACGGCCGACGCCTCGATGGAGGAACCATACCGCCGGCTCGTGCGCTTCGCGCCGCAGCCGGTGACCGTTCTGGTCCTCGGCGAGTCGGGCTCGGGCAAGGAAGCCGTCGCGCGGGCCGTGCACCGGCTGTCGCCGCGCAACGGGGGACCGTTCGTCGCGGTGAACGTTCCCGCCATCCCGCCGGCGCTGGCCGAGAGCGAGCTCTTCGGGCACGCGCGGGGCGCCTTCACCGGGGCCGAGCGCGACCGGCGGGGTCTCCTGGAGGAGGCCAGCGGCGGCACCATCTTCCTCGACGAGATCGGCGACCTCGCGGCGCCGCTCCAGTCGAAACTGCTGCGGACGCTCCAGGAAGGGGAGGTCCGGCGGGTCGGGGAGAACCGGGCGCGGACCGTCGACGTGCGCGTCGTCTCCGCCACCTCCCGCGACCTGCCGCGCGAGGTCGAGGCGGGCCGGTTCCGCGAGGACCTCTTCTACCGCCTGCACGTCGCGGTCGTGCGGCTGCCCGCGCTGCGCGAGCGAGGGCGCGACGTGCTGCTGCTCGCGCGGCATTTCGTGGAGCGATACGCCCGCGAGTACGGGCGCGCGCCGCTGCGGCTGTCGCCCGAGGCCGGGGCGGCCCTGATGCGATACCGGTGGCCCGGCAACGTGCGCGAGCTTCAGAACGCGATGGCGCAGGCGGTCGCGCTCGGCGAAGGCGGCGGCCCGATCGGCGCGGACCTGCTGCCCGAGACGATTCGCGGCGCGGGGCGGGCGGGGACGGGGACGCCCTCCGGCGACTACCGGACGCGCGTCGACGCCCACCGGCGAGACCTCATCGCCGACGCCCTCGACCGCACGGGTGGCAACCGCAGCCGCGCGGCGCGGGAGCTCGGCCTGTCGCGGCAGGCGCTGCTGTACCTCATCCGGGAGCTCAAGGTGGAGGCGAGGCCGGCGCGCGGCAAACCGTGAGGCTGCATATACTCCCGGCGTGATTTCGCTCCTCGACATCGTCGGACCCGTGATGGTCGGCCCGTCTTCGTCGCACACGGCCGGGGCGTGCCGGCTCGCCCGCGTCGCCCGGGCCCTGCTCGAAGAGGAGCCGGTCGAGGCGCGGTTCGAGCTGCACTCGGCCTTCGCGAAGACGATGCGCGGCCACGGCACGGACCGGGCGCTCGTGGCCGGCGCGCTCGGGATGGAAGTCGACGACGCGGATCTCAAGAACGCCCTCGAGATCGCCGGGCGCCGCGGCCTCGCGTACGCGCTCCGGCCGAAGAACATGGGACCCGAGGCCCACCCGAACAGCGTCGCGATCCACCTGAAGGGCCCGACCCACTCCATCTCGATCCTCGGGGCCTCGATCGGAGGCGGGATGATCGAGATCCGCGAGGTGGACGGGTTTCCGGTGTCGCTCTCGGCCAAGGACCCCTGCCTGCTCCTCTTCTACGAGGATCGCCCCGGCATGGTCATGCGCGCTTCCGAGATCATCGGCCGGCGGGGGATCAACATCGCCTCGATGGAGGTCCTGCGGCGCGGCAAGGGAGACCAGGCGTTCATGCGGATCGACCTCGATCACCCGCTGCCCCACGAGGACGTGGCGGCCTTGAAGCAGATCCCGGGCGTGCGCCGCGTCCACGTGCTCGACCGCGTCGCGGGCGGCGCGCCCATCACCTGATCCGGAGGAGGAGTCGATGTCGCACCTGAACGGCTTCGCGGACCTGCTCGCGGTGGCGCGCGCCACGGGCCGGCCGCTCGACGAGATCTTCCTCGCCGAGGAGGCCGCCGAGCGGGAGGTCCCCGCCGAGCGCGTCTTTCAGACGTTTCTCGAGCGGTGGGCGGTCATGAAGGACTCGGTGCGGCGCGGGCTGGCCGGCGGCAAGTCCTTTTCGGGCCTCGTCGGCGGCGACGCGAAGAAGGTCATGGATTTCACGCGGGGGGGCGACATCGCCGGGGGCCGCCTCGTGGCCAAGTGCATCGCGTATTCGATCGCGGTTCTCGAGGAGAACTCCCGCATGGGGATCATCGTCGCCGCGCCGACGGCCGGCGCCGCGGGGATGGTGCCCGGGACCCTGCTCGCGATTTCCGAGGAGAGGGGCTTCGACGACGCGTTCACGACCCGCGGCCTCGTCGTCGCCGGCGGCTTCGGCGCGCTCGTGGCCGGCAAGGCCGAGCTCTCCGGGGCGGCGGGCGGCTGCCAGGCCGAGCAGGGCGTGGGCGCCGCGATGGCCGCCGGCGCGCTGACCTTTCTGCTCGGCGGCGGGCCCGAGGCGTCCGTCCACGCGGCGGCGCTGACGCTGCAGAACACGCTGGGTCTCGCGTGCGACCCGGTCGCGGGCCTCGTCGAGGTCCCCTGCGTGGTGCGCAACGGGTTCACGGCGATGCTCGCCCTGACGGGCGCGCAGGCGGCGCTCGCGGGCGTCGAGAGCGTGATCCCCATGGACGAGGTCGTCGAGGCGATGGTGAAGATCGGGGAGGCGATGCCGCGCTCGCTCAAGGAGACGGCCGACGGCGGCCTGGCGATGACGCCGACGGGCTGCCGCATCCGCAACGAGCTCTACCAGATCCGGTGAGCTCGGAACGCCTCCGGCTCCCGGCGGCGCTACTACTGGCGGGCGCCTGCCTCCTGTCCTACGCGAACGGCCTGACCGGCGCGTTCTGCTACGACGACAAGGCCGTCGTCCGCGACAACCCCCGGATCCGGGCCCCCGGTCGCGTCGCCGAAATCTTCACGACCCAGTATTTCGGAGGGCGCAAGGGGACCGGGACGTCGTACCGGCCGGTGCTCCTGCTCTCGTACGCCGTCCAGTGGTGGATCCACGGCGGGCGCGTCGTCCCGTTTCACGTCGTGAACGTGCTCTTCCACGTCCTGGCAACGCTGCTGCTCGCCCGCCTCCTCCTGCGCATCGGCCTCGCCCCGCCGGTCTCGATCGGCGCGGCGCTTCTCTTCGCGGTGCACCCGATCCACGTCGAGGCGGTGACGAGCATCGTGGGCCGGGGCGAGACCCAGGCGGCGGCGCTCGTGCTGGGCTTCCTGCTCGCGGCGCTTCGCTCCCTCGACGGCCGGGGCCGGCGCGCCCCGGCCCTGGCCTTCGCGCTCGCCCTCTATGCGCTGGCGAACCTCACGAAGGAGAGCGCGTCGGTCGCGCCCGCGCTCCTCTTCCTGCTGCTGTCCTTCGAAGCCGACGGCGCCCTCGGTGCGCGCCTCCGGGCGGCTCTCCGGCGGGGCCTGCCGGTTTACGCCGGGTCGGCGGCGGTTCTCTTCGGGGTCTTGCGCGCCCGCGCGGCGGTCCTCGGCGGGCCCATCCGCTCGGCGGCGACGGGCATCTTCGAGGTCGAGAACCCGCTGGCGCCCCTGCCGCCGCTCGTGCGCGCGGCCAACGCGTGCGCGCTGTTCTTCCGGTCTCTCGGGCGGATGGTCCTGCCGCTGAGGCTGTCCTCCGACGAATCGGCCTGGTCCATCCGCCCGCTCGGCCCCCGCGACCTCCTGTTCTGGGCCGCCCCGGTCCTGCTCGCCGCGCTCGCGGGCCTGTCGCTCGCGCGGCTGCGCGGACGCTCGCCCGCGGCGCTCGGGTTTCTCTGGATGTGCCTCGCGAGCCTTCCGACCGCGAACCTCCTCTTTCCGACCGGCACGATCTTCGGGGAACGGCTGGCCTACCTCCCCTCCGCGGGCTTCTGTCTCATCGCGGCCGCCTGGATCGCGGGGGGCGCCCGCGAGGCCGCGCGCCTCTCCCCGGCGCGGGCCTTCGGGCTGACCGCCGCCGTCCTCCTTCTCGCGGCGCGCACGGTCCTCCGCAATCCCGTGTGGGCTGGCGACGAGGCCCTCTTCACGGACATGGTGCGCGTGTCTCCGGGCAGCGCCAAGGCGCACTACGACTTCGCATACATGTCGCTCGACAACGGACGCCCGCGCCGGGCCCTCGAGCACTACGGCCGGGCGGTGGCGATCTACCCCGGCTACTGGGACGCGTGGGCCGGAAAGGGACGCGCCGAGCGGGCCCTCGGCGACCTCGCCGCCTCGGAGAAGTCGTATGCCGAGTCGCTGCGCCTCGTGCCGACGTACGAGAACGGCTTTTACGGGCTCGGCCTCGCGCGCGAGGAGAGGGGGGATCCCGGCGGCGCCGTCGAGACGTACCGGAAGGGTCTGCGATGGAATCCGCAGTCGCTGCCGCTCGCGTACCGCATGGCCGTCGTCCTGTCGGCCGAGGGCAGGCCGCAGGCGGTCTTCGCGTGGCGGCGGGCGCTCGCGATCGAGCCCGGCTCCCTGCCCACGCGTCTCGGCTACGCGGCCTGGCTCGAGGGGGCCGGCCGGCGCGAGGAGGCGATCGCCCAAGTCGACGAGGCGCTGCGCCTTTCGCCCCGGTACACGCCGGCGGTCGAGAAGCGCCGGCAGCTCGAGCGCGCGACGCCGTAGGGGCGCGGGTCAGTGCACCCGGTCGTCGGGCCGGACCTCCACCTCGTTCGGCGGGACGTGGTGGGCGAGCTCCCGGCGGCGGGCCGCGCGCGCGGCGACGCGGGGGTGGCGCCGGTGATAGAGCTTCAGGAGACCGCGGGCGGCCAGGTAAGTGGCGATCCCGAGCGTCGCGGCGAGCAGGGTCGTGCCGACCAGGAACGACGCGAGGCGGGGCGAGAGTCCGGGCCCGCGAAACGACACCCAGAAATCGTGGTGGAGGATCCGTTGCCACTTGAGAGGGGGGACCCGCGCCGGCGGATACCCGAGGATCGCGCGGCCGAGCCGGTAGCCCATCGCGTACACCGGGGGCAGGGTCCAGGGATTCCCCGCAAACGATCCGATCACCGTGTCGAGCTTGTTCAGGCGGAACACGAAGGCGAGCACGATCGCCAGGATGAAATGAAATCCGATGAACGGCGAAAGGCCGACGCCCACGCCGAGGGCGACGGCGGCCGCGACCCGCTGCGGCGCCTCCGCGCGGCCCATGAGCTCGAGCAGCAGCTGGACCCTCCGGCGCTTGAGGGACCGGCGGCGCTTCTGGGTCGTGCTCGCCGGGCGGTGGCCGTCCTCGTGGCTCACGGAGCAGCCTCGAGATGGTCGTGGCCGAGCTCCGCGACGTCCCTCTCCCCGCCGCGGCCGTCGGAGAGGACCGCCCCGGCGCCGGCTGCGACGCGCCCGACGTGGGTGACGAGGACGTCGAAGGCGGAGGCGCGCTCCTCGAGCCGCGCGGTCTGCCCGGGCGAGGCCGTGAAGAGCAGCTCGTAGTCGTCGCCCCCGGCGAGCAGGAGCTCGAGAGGGTCGAGCTCCTCCATGCTGCCGAAGGAGCGCAGGTGGGCGGAGACGGGAAGGCGCTCGCGCTCGAGCACGATCCGCGCCCCGGAGGCGCGCGCGAGGCGGCCGGCGTCGATGCCGACGCCGTCGGAAACGTCGATGGCCGCGCTCGCGAGCCGCTCCCGCGCCAGGATGGCTCCGAGGGCGACGCGGGGGACGGGGTCGTGATACGCGCCGAGGAGCCGCCGTTCCGCCTCGAACGAGATCTCCGGGAAGCGCGGCGTCGGGCTCGAGCCGTGCGCCGAGAACGCCTCGATCCGCCGCGTCAGGCGCAGGCCGGCCGCCGCCTCGCCGGGGTGGCCCGAGAGGAAGACGAGGTCGCCCGGCGCGGCGCCGGCGCGCGTCAGCGGCGGACCGGCCGGCCTGCCCCAGAGCGCCACCGAGACGACCGTCTGGGACGCGTCGGAGAGGTCGCCTCCCACGAGCGCCGCCCCGAACTCCCGGCCGCGGGCGATCGCCCCGCGCGCCACGGCCAGGGGAAAGTCCTCGCCCTTGCGGCGATCGAACCCGATCGACAGGAGGAAGCACTCGGGCTCGGCGCCCATCGCGGCGAGGTCCGACAGGTTGACGGCGACGGCCCGCCGCCCGAGGCGCTCCGGGTCCTCGTCGGCAAAGAAGTCCACGCCCTCGACGAGCATGTCGGTCGTCGCGGCCAGCAGCCCGGCTCTCCGATCGACGAGGGCCGAGTCGTCGCCGGGACCGAGCAGGACCGACCCGTCCGGCGGCAGCAGCGCGCGGAGCTTCGCGACGAAGCGGTCTTCGGCCTTCACGCGCGCGGCGCGGGGGGCGCTTTTCGGCGGGCGGGAGGAGCGGTCACCGGGATCTCGCGGCCCGGGGCTTCGGCGGCGCGGCCAGCCCCCGACGGGGGTTCCGGCGCGGGAGCCGCCTCGGGGGGCATCAGCGCGATCGCGAGGACCTCGTCCATGCTGTCGACGTACCGGAAGGTGATCCCGTGGAGGATGCGCGGCGAGATCTGGGCCGCGTCGCGGCGGTTCATCTTCGGAAGGACGATGGTCGTGATCCTGGCCGCCCGCGCGGCGAGCACCTTCTCCTTCACGCCCCCGATGGGGAGCACCTCGCCGCGCAGCGTGATTTCGCCGGTCATCGCGACGTCGCGGCGCACCCGGCGCTGGGTGAAGGCGGAGATCATCGCCGAAGCGATCGTGATGCCCGCCGACGGGCCGTCCTTGGGGATCGCCCCCTCGGGGACGTGGACGTGGACGTCGTGGGTCTCGAAGAAATCCTGCGGGATCTGGAGCTCGGCCGCGTGCGCCCGGGCGAACGACATGGCGGCCTGGGCCGACTCCTTCATGACGTCGCCGAGCTGTCCCGTCAGGCGCAGGCCGCCCTTGCCGCGCACGGCGAGCGCTTCGACGAACAGGATGTCTCCCCCGACGGAGGTCCACGCGAGCCCCGTCGCGACGCCGACCTCGTCCTTCTTGAGCTGCTCGTCGCGGAAGTGCTTGACCGGGCCGAGCATCTTCTCGACGGAGGCGGCGCTGACCCGGTAGCGGCGCTGCTTGCCCTTGGCCACCGAGACGGCGACCTTGCGGCAGAGGGCGCCGATCTCGCGCTCGAGGTTGCGCAGGCCGGCCTCGCGCGTGTAGCCCTCGATGACCTTCTCGATCCCGCTGTCGGTGAACTCGATGTTCGCCTCGGTGACGCCGTTCTCCTCCATCTGCTTGGGGATCAGGTGCCGCCGCGCGATCGCCTTCTTCTCCTCGGCCGTGTAGCCCGACAGGCGGATCACCTCCATCCGGTCGAGGAACGCCGGCTGGATCGGATCGAGGACGTTGGCGGTCGCGATGAAGAGGACCTTGGAGAGGTCGTAGGGAACGGAAAGGTAATGGTCGCGGAAGGAGAAGTTCTGCTCGGGGTCGAGGACCTCGAGGAGCGCGGCGGAGGGATCGCCGCGGTAGTCGGCCCCGATCTTGTCGATCTCGTCGAGCATGAAGACCGGGTTCGAGGTCCCGGCCTGATGGATGCCCTGGATGATCCGGCCCGGCATCGCGCCCACGTAGGTGCGGCGGTGGCCGCGGATCTCGGCCTCGTCGCGCACGCCGCCGAGCGACAGGCGCACGAACTTGCGGTCGAGGGCGCGGGCGATCGACCGGCCGAGCGACGTCTTGCCGACGCCGGGCGGGCCCACGAAGCACAGGATCGGCCCCTTCAGGCTCTGCTTGAGGGCATGGACGGCCAGGAACTCGAGGATGCGCTCCTTGACCTTCTCGATGTCGTAGTGGTCCTCGTCCAGGATCCTGCGCGCCCGCTCGATGTCCTTCGAGTCCTCCGACGTCAGGCTCCAGGGCAGGCCCGTCATCCAGTCGAGATAGGTGCGGATGATCGCCGTCTCGGCCGAGTCGGGGTGGCTGCGCTCGAGGCGCTTGATCTGCTTCTCGACCTCGGACGCGGCCTCCTGCGGGATCTTCTTGTCGGTGATGATCTTGCGGTAGGCGTCCAGCTCCTCGGAGATCTCCTCGCCCTCGCCGAGCTCCTGCTGGATCGCCCGCAGCTGCTGGCGCAGGTAGTACTCGCGCTGCGACTTGTCCATCTCGCCGCGGGCCTGCGTCGAGATCTCCTGCTGCATCGTCAGGACGGTGAT